>NZ_JBLVOY010000003.1:0-666793 GCF_059162405.1 Natrinema sp. CRL1
GGCAACGAGGTGTTGAGTCCGCGAGCACTAATCGGCCAAGCCACACACTCATACACTACATCGCATTGGATCCGTGACGCGCGAACGGGTCCGGACGCAAACTGGACTACACGTATACTACGGTCTTAGACACACCACCGACACCGATATTGGTATCACAACGGTTCGAATCCGTTGATCGGCATTACGGCGGCCACAGCGGCGGGGCTCCTCCCGTACCCATCCCGAACACGGAAGATAAGCCCGCCTGCGTTACGGTCAGTACTGGAGTGGGCGACCCTCTGGGAAATCCGTTTCGCCGCCACCACTCATACTCAACCACATACATCACCTCAGAGAGCGGCTGCTCCGGCAGTTACTCTCTGGGGTTTTTGCATTTTAACGAACAGTAGACAATACCACCGCGGATGCGCTATTTCGGAATCAGACGCTTCTGGACTCTGATCAGGTCCCAATACTGACGCCACCAAATATTTTTGGAGCGGGGCTTAACCGGTAGTCTCTGGGAGTGAAGCCATGGACAAAGGGGTAACAAATCCCGATCTCGACACTATTTACGAACTCCTTTCCGAGTCCCGTCGCCGGTACGTCCTGTACTACGTCCTAGAAAGCGGACATGTAAACGTTGAGGGGATAGCTCTCCAAATGTCCGCCTGGGAGCAGAACGTATCGATCGAGTCAGTCTCGGTCGACGAGAAAGAGGCGGTCATGGTATCGCTGATACACAAGCATCTGCCGCGGCTCGCCGATCACGGGATTATTACGTACGATCAACGAAGTGGTGACGTCGTTATTGGAGACAATTTCGATTCAGTTCGGCCGACTGTTACACGTGCAAGAGAGAGCGAGCAAATAGACCCAGTGGTTAGTAATCCAACCGAGTCCGTTCTCTACAGTGACCCTTTGACGGAACCGACGGACAAGGAGTGAAGGATACATCATGTTTCGAGGTTGTTGACGTTCGGGATCGAACCTGAGAGTCGCGATTGTGTCGCTCACACGACCCCTATTCAGATCGTACGTGATGTCTGCATCCGCTAGCAGAGTAATACTCAATTTCGATCTTCTGACAGTTGTGGCTTAGAGGCACTGAACTATCCCACGGAGTTCGAGCCATTCAATAACTGACGCTTCTGGTCGAGTAAAATGTCGCCCGGAACACTAACGTCCAGCCTCATCCCGTGGCGGCATGCCGCGTCGGCTGGCTAACCCTCGTGCCGGGCGGGAAACTCGTGGGAGTTCCCGAAAGACGACTGTCGCGTGCCCGGGTTCGCCGTGCTGTCATCGCACCCGGATGGGTTTGCTCGGACGGGGACTAAAGGCACGCAGTCGACCTACGTACTGGTCCTGTTTAACTCTTCCATGCTCGAGTCGCCGTAGTTGCAGCATCGACCGAAACGATCGCCGCTCAGTCGGGGGTCGGTGCTTCGGCAACGGTTCCTTCGTGCTCCGCGAGCCACTGATCGTAGGTTTCGCGGTCGACGACGACGACGTCAGCGTTCATTCGGGAGTGGCCGGCACCGCAGAACTCGGCACAGACGGCATCGTATCGGCCGGGTTCGGAGACGATCGTTCGAGCGCGAGTGTAATCGCCGGGAAATGCGTCTTGTTTGACGCCCAAATCAGGCACGAACAGCGAGTGGATTACGTCGTCGGCGGTGAGCCAGAACGTCACGTCCTGGTCGGCGGGTATCACGATCTCGTTTTCGGTCGTCACGTTCGCCTCGGGATAGGTCGCCTGCCACTGCCATTGGTAGCCGCGAACGTGGACGACCTCGTCGTCGGTTTCGGGGAGTTCGTCGAACGATTCGATTCCCTGTTGGCTCCCGTTCGTATCCACGTCGTTGGCTTGCGACGGCGAGACGTACGGATTGACGAGGACGCTGTAGCCGGAGAGGCCCACGAACAGCAGGATGATCGCCGTCGCGGCGGTCCACGTGATTTCGAGGGCGGGATCCTCGGTGGTCGGCTGGGGATCGTCGTTGTCGTGGAACTTGACGGCAGCGTAGACCAGAATCATGAGGACGAACAGCGTCAGCGGCAGTGCGACGTAGAGCAGTTGGTACTCGAGGCCGTCGATGAGCTCGCGGTTTTCCGACTGTGCGACGGCCGTCCCGGTGAGAGCGAGGAGACCCGCGAGGGCTGCGAAGACGAGGGCGACGGTCGTGTGCCGGCGACTCATTGGCGGGAGTTTCACGACCGGCGTGATATACGGCCTGCACGCTTCGCTTAACTGTCAGGATCCCGTGAGGGTTTAGGAGCCAAATAGTGAGCGCAGACGTATCATAGCCGGCGACACTCACGGAATTGTCGGTCCATATTTATTGGGATCGGTGGTGAGTCCATCGCTATGCACGGCCACGAGCGGTGCGGTCGGACCACCGGTGGTGACAGAGGACGATGAACCGTGCGCTTGCCGAGGTATCACTGTTCGGGGCCGTCGTCGTCGGATGTTTGCTGGTCGTCCTCTTCGCACAGCGACTGCGGGCCGAGCCATCGCCGGACGGCGGCTACGCGAGAGACCGCGAGCCGCGGTTCGGACTCGGCGACGCGAAGGCGGCCGCCGTTCGCTGGACGACGACGACGAACCACCGCGAAATCGGCTTGCTCTACATTGCCTTTGGCACCGTCGCGGCGATCTGGGGCGGTATCGACGCGATGATGATTCGGACGCACCTGCTGACTCCCGAGGCTAACCTCTGGACCGAGCAGACGTACAACGAGCTGTTTACGATGCACGGCCTGACGATGCTGATCTTCTTCGTCACGCCGGTGTTTTTCGGGATCGGGAACTACTTCCTGCCGCTGCTGATCGGGGCCGACGATATGGCGTTTCCGCGGCTCAACGCGATCGGGTTCTGGCTGTTGCCGCCCTCGCTCTTGCTCGCTCGATTAGGGATCGTCGCCGAAGTGACGGGAGCGGTGCTCGCGGTCATCGTTCCGAACGATTGGATCTCGGCTTTACTGGCGTTTCAGGAGCCCGCGATCGGCTGGACGATGTACCCGCCCTTATCGCTCGCGCCGAATCCGCAGACGAATTTCCTCTTACTTGGGCTCCACTTGAGTGGCATCGCTACCACGATCGGCGCGATCAACTTCATCACGACGATCATCTACGAGCGTGACGAGTCGATCGGCTGGGCGAACCTCGACATCTTCTCGTGGAACATGCTCATCACGAGCGCGATCGTAATCTTCGCGTTCCCCCTGCTCGGAACGGCGCTGCTCATGTTGCTGTTCGACCGGAACTTTGGGACGACTTTTTTCGCGGTCGAGGGCGGCGGCCCCATCCTCTGGCAGCACCTGCTGTGGTTCTGGGGCCACCCGGAGGTCTATATCATCTTCCTGCCAGCGACCGGGCTGATGAGCCTCATTTTGCCGAAGTTCGTCGGCAGCAAGCTGTTCGGATTCAAGTTCATCGTTTACTCGACGATCGCTATCGGCGTCCTCTCGTTTGGCGTTTGGGCCCACCATATGTTCGTCACCGGCGTCGATCCCCGCGTCCGGGCGAGTTTCATGGCCACTTCGATCGCCATCGCTGTTCCGAGCGCGATCAAGGTGTTCAACTGGATCACGACCATGTGGAACGGTGACGTTCGGCTCGCAGCGCCGACCATTCTCTGTGTCGGCTCGATCGGCCTGTTCATTGTCGGCGGCGTCACCGGCATCTTCCTCGCGGTCATTCCCGTCGACGTCATGTACCACGGGACCTACTACGTCGTCGGTCACTTCCACCTCATTCTGATGGGGATCATCCCGCTCATGATGTTCGCCGCGAGCTACTACTGGTATCCGTTGCTCACCGGCCGCATGTACGACCGCCGACTCGCCATCTTCCAGTCGGTCCTGTTGGTCGCCGGCTCCGCGCTCACGTTCATGACGCTGATGGCGCTCGGCTTCCTCGAGCTCCCCCGCCGGTACGCGACCTATCCCGCCGGCTTCTCGGGGCTACAGGTCGTCGCGACCGTCGGTGCGTTCATCATCGGAATCAGCGTCCTCATGTGGCTCTACAACATGCTCTGGTCGTACTTTCAGGGGACACCGATCGAAACTGCCGACCCGTGGGAGCTGAAGGCGACCGAGCAGTTCACGCCTGAGTGGCAGTGGTTCGAGGACCGCCTCGAGCGAGAGCACGGGGTGCCGCCCAGTGAACCCGAGACGGTCCGCCCGTCGTACGTACCCGCACAGGGCGACCGCCCGCTGTCGATCTACGGTCGGATCAAGCCGGTCGCACGGACCGTCGCGAACGACGCCGGCGTGGGCGCGGCCGGCGGTTTCATCGGCACGCTGCTCATGTCGGGCGCGCTTCTCGCGGCGGTCGCACTGGGCGTCTTCGACCTCGAGTCGATTGCGACCCTCGCGGCGCTGGTCGGGTTACCGTCGAATCTGGCGCTCGGCTACGGCCTGTTCCTGATCGCCGGTACGGCGGTCTGGCCCCTGCTGTTTCTCTCGCTGGGCGAGTACCTGCCGGGCGAGCTCACCCTGGTTACTGGACTGTGGTACGCGACGGTCATCGCCTCCGGGTTCGCAATCGGGTTCTACACCGGCCAGACCGGGATCGAACTGGTCACGTACCTGCTCTTCGTCATGCTCGCACACTGGATCTACGGGCTGGGGCTGGCCGGGACGATCGCGTCTCTCGGCGGCCGCCAGCGCCGTCCGGCTACGGGGGAGGACGGTAACGAATGAGCGCCGGTGACGACTCCGTTTCCGATGGGACCGAGCCGCCAGCAACCGACGAAACAGGGCCGCTCGAGCCGACTACGGGGTCTGAGTCGCTGCTGTTGACCTACGCCGCGCCGTTTCTCGGCGTCCTGTTGATCGCCGCGGGTCTCCCACTCGGGATCGTCGGCGGCTACGTCGTGATTCAGGACGGCGTGGGCCTCTGTGGCGATCCCAGTATCACGGCGACGCCGGTCGACGAGTACGACGGCGTCCCGGCAACCGTCGAGGCGCTCCCCGCCTCGGAGCTCTCGGCGGCCGAGCGACGGGCCCTCGAGGAAGCGATCGACAGCCCGCTCAGGGAAGGCACGGTCGAGGGCGACCTCGCAAACCGGGCGGCGCTGCTCGAGGGAGCGGTCGTCGAGTACGAAGGCGAAGACTACTACGTCCAGATCACGTCCCTGAACTCCTGTCTCGACGTCGAACCGCTGTTGTTCCCGATCGGGGCGATCGCGATTCTCGTTGGAATCGTTGGCGTCCTGACGCCGCCGATCTACCGGAAAATGGCTGGCTTCGAAGAGCGGATGCGACGGGAGTGAACGGACTGAATATTCGCTAACACGCCGGGCGACGGAAAAACGGGGCTCGTTGAACCTCTCAGTCGAGAATAAGGATTCAGAGTTTTGATATTCTCGTGTGGGTGAGCGGAGGTAATTAATAGCTAGCCGACCTCTGTGAGGGCACCATGGATGGTGACCCGACGAGGGACGACGAAGTCGATACCAGTTCGGAGAGGCGACCGACTGGGGAACTACCCCTTCCGCGAGAGATACTGGAGTTAGATCACGTCTACGGGGCGCTGGGTCATCCTCGTCGCCGATACGTTTGCTACACGCTTCTCGAGGATGCGCGGTGGACGCTGACCGATCTGGCGACGAAAATCGCCGCATGGGAGAACGACATCCCGGAACATGCGGTGACGAACGACCAACGGGAACGGGTGTACGTCTCGCTCTATCACGCTCATATCCCCAAGTTGGTTGATGAGAGCATCGTCTCCTTCGCTAACGCAACTGAGATAATCACGCCCGCAGAGAACGCCGAGCAAGTGTTGGCGGCGCTCGAAGGGATGGGGGCAAGTATCGACAGTAATCAAGAAACACACGCACGTGGTGACATGGATGACTCGGAGCGATAATGGCGGAAGTGAGGGCGACGACGATCCGACGCTCAGCCACGACACTCACTGGCGGCAAGTCACACAACGGCTCTACGACCCCGACCGAGACGGCGGCCTCACGACAGCAATCGTGTTCGCTCTCGCGGACGCCGAGGATGTCTCTCCGAGCGAGGTGAAATCCCCGCCATTGTACGATTCCGTTGACGTGGCCGGAATCGAACAGACGTTCTTCGGCTTGAACAATGACGAGAAGTTACGGCAGGGAACCGGAGCCGTCGAATTTCGCTACACCGAGTATCTCGTCAAAATCAGGAGCGACGGCTGGATCCAAGTCTACGAGCCGTTCGAGACCGAGCCGACGTGAACTGCCGCTCATCAGTCGCGATATTGGGCCGTCTACAGCCGTTAACCCCGCGAGTACGCTGGACGTGACAACCTGATCGTTCGGTCGACGTCGTGAACGACACGAGAGGCTGTGGGATCGAACCGAGGTCGAGGGATCTCGGATGCGAGGCAACTCGGTGCGTTCGACAACGAGGTCGCGGTACGTGGTCGGCTTCTTCACCTCGAGCCAAACCAGGACGACGCGTTGGCGTAGCGTGAACCTCCGTAAATAGCGAGTCGAAAGCCGCGCCACAGCACGACGAGCCAGCACCGGAGCCCGTTCAACGAATCGACGGAGTCGTGACTCCGAGCGAGCACCGATAGTAGCCATTGAAACGAGTGACACACTGTCGTAACGCCGTCCGTCGATCGGGTGTGCAGTGGCTTTCAGCGGCTACGATAGCTTCCCTCTAGCTACTCACCAATCGTGTTTGTCAGTAAGCGTTTCAACAAGGGCAAAGACGACAATATGCGGCGGTGATGGCGACGAGACGCGTCGATCTCAGTTGCTCGAGTCGTCTGTACTCGTCGACTCGTTCGCGGCATCGGAGTCGGTCGTGGTGTTCGTGTCGGTCTCGCCGGACTGGGCGGTTCGGTTCGGCACATTATTCGTCATCGGGTCCGGCTCGGGTGCGATCACTTCACCGTCACCCGGCTGTTCGGCGGCGTAGGAGAACTGGCCCTTGCCGTCCGGCGCTTCGCCCTGCGTCCACGGGTAGCCGGGATCGGGCTGTTGCTCGCGTCGGGTCGAGATGAACGTGTAGTTGACCTCCTGATTCTCCTGTTCCTGCGGGAAGCTCGCGGGCACTGGCACCGGGTCGTCGAGCGTCTCGAGGGCCTCGAGCCACTGGTTCTGGTGCATGGTGTCCCGGGCGATCAGGTACGAAAGCATGTCCTTCATGCCGGGATCGTCGGTGTACTCCCAGAGCCGCGTCGCGAGGGTGCGACCGGTCGACTCCGCCATCACGTTCGCGTAGAGGTCACCGGCGAGGTTCCCCGACGCGACGATGTAGTTGCCGGTAAACGGTGCGCCGTTGCTGTCGACGGGCATCGCCGACTGGCCGGCCGAGAGGAACTGCCGCGGGTTCTGGCCCGTCATCGACGCCGCGGCGGCCGCGGTGTCTTGGGCCTCCTCGCCCATCTCCTTGGGTGATCCTCTGAGGTTCTTCGTGACGGCCGACGCGAGCATCTCGATGTGGCCGAGTTCCTCGGCCGCGGTCTCCATCAGCAGGTTTCGATACTCCTCGTACTCCTCGGGCAGCGCCCACGCCTGGAACATGTACTGCATAGCGACGCGCATTTCGCCCTCTTGGCCGCCGATGGCTTGCTGGAGGAGTTTCGCGAAGTGGGGGTCCGGTTCCTCGACGGTAACCTCGTACTGCAGTTCCGGTTCTTGGAAGAACATCCACTGGTTCCTCCCCACAGCCAGTCGGATAAACCACTGTTACGGCTAGCAGTGACTATTCTATCGACTAGTAATAGTTCGATATAAATCGTTCAGATACAGCCGAAGACGCCTCGGTGTGTGTGTGATATCGGCCTATGAGGGATTCTCCCTCGGTCGTTGTGTCATCATGCCAAACAATTATAACGGCACCGGTAGTCGGGGAGCAGCGCATGAGTAAGGATACGTGGACGATGTCTCGACGCGCCTTCGTCACGTACGGCGCGGCGTCGACCGGAACGCTAGTAGGTGCGACAGGGGTGACCCCCGCCACGGAGTCGGAATCGACCGACCCCGACGGCGAGCCGGTCGAGCACGGCGTGATGCGCCCCTATCAGTTCACCCCGGGCAGTCGAGCGACGGTCATCGAATCGGGTCTCGACTGGCAGCCGGCGCGGTTCGACGACGCCTATCGGGCAAACGTGGTCGCTTACGACCACGCGCCCTCGTACCGTGCGTTCCTCTTTACCGAGTCCGACGCGACCCTCGAGCCGAACCGGTCGTTCGAGTTTGGCGGGGTGCGGGACTCGCCCGAGACCGCTGACCGGCAGTTCGTTACCGTCGGCCTCGAGTGATGCGCGCGAGGCCGGGGCATAGAATCCGGGCTCGAGCGGTGATATCCCGGCGAACCGGGGAAGCCGTCATCACCGCTCGGCCACCGGGGTTTTTCCCGACTGGCTATGGTACGGACCGATCCCCGAGGTGACCCTGGTGGGCAACGACGACAAACAACGAGCGGCGGCGACGTGTGAGCACTGCGGGGAGTTCGGTATCGTGCAGGTCTGGCCGGACGGCAGTCTCCAGCCGCTCGGCCAATCGAACTTCTGTGACTGCGAGTCGCCCGAGTTACAGGTCCTCGCGACCGATCTCGATCACGACGAGATTCCGTGAGCCAACTCGGAGCGATGCTCGCGAGTAGCCGCACACCCCCGTCTCACAGCGACGCGCCGACGTAGAGGACGACGACGAGGAAGAGCCAGACGGCGTCGACGAAGTGCCAGTACAGCGAGACGGTCGCGACCGACGTGTCCCGTTCCGGGCCGTAGTGGCCCCGCACCGCTCGCCAGCAGAGCACCGCGATCCCGCCGACGCCCAGCGCGACGTGGAGGCCGTGGAGGCCGGTCAGTCCGAAGAAGGCGCTCCCGAAGACGCCACTCGAGAGGGTGAACCCTTCCGCGACGACGAACTCGTAGTACTCGTAGCCCTGTCCGGCGAGGAAGACGAGGCCGAGCGCGAGTGTCGCCCCGAGAAGTCCGAGAAACCGGCTTCGGTTGTCGTCCTCGAGCGCCTCGTGTGCGTAGTGGAAGGTGATACTGCTGGTGACCAAGAGCGCGGTATTGACGACGACGAGCGAGCCCAGCAGCGGCGGGAGTTCCTCGAGTGGCCACGTTCCGATGCGGACGAAGAAGTAGTAGACGAACAGCGCGCCGAACGTCGACACGTCGGTGCCGAGAAAGAGCAGCGTCGTCGAGACGTACGACGCGCGGGAACTCGGATTCCCCTGTGCGTCGCGTGCCGGTGCCAGAAACGCCTGTTCGACCCAGCCCGCGACGCCGGCCAGGAGGACGATCGTGCCGACGACGGCGAGTGCGACGCCGAGCAGCGGCGGGGCGAGGTCGGTTTCGCTTCCGAAGATGGCGATCGCAACCCCGCCGTAGAGCCCGGCGGCCCCGGCGGCGGCGACGAGCGGCCAGCGGCTCCGATGGTCGTGGCTGTGATCGTCGTGATCGCCGCGGCCGCGGTGGTCGCCGTACTCCTCGGGTGCCTGTCCCTCGGGAACGCCGTGGCCCGAGCCGTCGGCTCGAGGGGCGCACTCGCCGGGGGGATCGGTGCGTCGACCGGAGCCCATACCGCCGCTTCCACGCCGACCCCGAAAAAGGATCACCGCGTACAGGCAGTTAGGCCGCCGTTACATCCCACGTGTGACGGCACATACGGACCGCTGTAAGTCATTTCCAGCGCCACCACGCCGGTAGCGGTCGCGCCGGTAAATCGGTACAGCAGACCGTATCAGTAGAAGTAGTCGTCCTCGGAGAGTTGGACGTAGCGGCCGTCCCGGTAGGTGAACTTCTTGCGTTTGTACGTCGCGAGGATCTTCGCGGCGTCGATCCCGGCGGTGTACTTCTTGCTGACGAGGGCATCATCGGTTCCGTTGCCCTGCATGTCGTTGATGGTGGTAAACGCCCAGTCCCAGTCGTCGGGTCCGTACTCGGCGACGATGTCGCCGAAGGCGACGTTCCGTAGGATCTCGTCGCCGATCGCGTTCTTCCAGATCTCGTTGTAGTTCTCGAGCGAGTCGGTCGCGGCGAGTCGGCCGGCGATCTTGCCGGTGCGGACGGCGACGTGGTAGCCGCCCTCGTGGAAGGCCGAGGTGGTACCCATCGCGCCGCCGGCGACGGCGATGTTCGCGCCGACCGGGGACTCGATCGGTCGGGTCGAGGAGATCGGGTAGGTTTCGGTCCCTTTCGACTTCCCGCGGTCCTCGACGCGCGGGATGTCCTCCTCGATGTCGTACTCGTCGCCGTACTCCTGTTCTAACAGCCGGCTGATGTACTCCGCGCCCGAGGGGAGACGGTCGTCGTCGGGCCGCAGGAGTTTGTACGAACTCGGGTCGTCGACGTCTTCCAGCGTCATTCCGATCGGCATCGTCAGCCCGACGCGGGCGACCGTGCCGTCGTTCGGGAAGACCCACGGATAGGCGGTCTCGCCGGGCATGTATCCCCACCAGAATTTGAGGGTATCCTCGAACTCCGCGAACAGTTCTTCGGGGAACTCCCGATACTCCTGGTAGGCGATGTGGTTCGCCTCTGGCGGCGAGAGGTAGTCGGAGGCGCTCCGGCCAGGTGCAGTGAACTGGTCGAGCGCGTCGAGGGTGATCCGACGCTGGGGGCCGTCCGCGAGGACGACGTACTGGGCCTCGACTTGCTCGCCGTTCGAGAGCGCCAACGTATGGGTCGGTCCCTTCGGACCCGTCGCCCGCAGGTCGGTCTCGAGGTCTTTGACGCCGACGCCGACGCGAAGGTCCGCGCCCGCGTCGGTGGCGCGCTCGTGGAGCCAGTCGTCCATGCGCGTACGGTGGAAGGTGTAGCCGAACTTCGGGTAGCTGGCCTCCATGCCGGTCGAGCGCAACTCGACGCGACTGTTCGGACCGACGAACTCCGTCGCCTCGAGTTCGCGGTGGATGACGTCGTCGGGAATCTCCCGATAATCGAAGCCCATGATGTCGATCCAGTAGTCCAGCATCCCGGCGGCGTCGGTCGAATCCGGCCCCGGCCCCTCGCGGTCCTCGCGAGGGACCCCCTGCTCGAAGAGGACCGTCTCTGCGCCGTGGGCAGCGGCCCGTTCAGCCGCGGATGCACCAGCGGGACCCCCGCCGACGATCGCGACGTCTACGCGTTCCATACGCCGTTTGGACTCAGTGTGTCGTTATAAAATCTGCGAGGTGGACTTTCAGCGTTCCAGTCATTCCGCCTCGAGATCGACTGACGACCGTGCGATGGCGCGCCGTGACACGGCGACCCAACAGTGAGTCGCGGATTACAGGGACGTGAGCGACCGGATGCCGCGAGACGAACGTTTTTGATCGCACTGGACGAGTCTCCGGACATGAGCGACGCCGACACACCGGACGTACTCGTCCTCCGGAAGGGAACCCACGGGACGCCGATCGAACAGTACGCCGACGCGATCCGCGAGCGACTGCCCGACCACACCGTTGCACTTGCGCGAACCCCGGCCGAAGAGCGCGAGGCGATCCGGGACGCCCGCTTCGTCACGGGGATGACCCTCGAGGACGACCTCCTCGCGGCCGCCGAGAACCTCGAGGTCTTCGCGTGTGCCTACGCGGGGACCGGCCACCTGCCCCTCGAGGAACTCGCGGATCGGGGCGTCGCAGTGACGAACGCCTCGGGGGTCCACGGGCCGAACATCGGCGAGCACGTACTGGGTGCGATTCTGCGTTTCACCCGGCGGTTCCACGTCGGTGCGCGCCGCCAGCGCCGTCGCGAGTGGCGACATTACAAGGCCCACGAACTGCAGGGGTCGACGGTCACCGTCGTCGGACTCGGCGCGATCGGCCAGTCGGTCTGTGACCGGCTCGAGCCCTTCGGCGTCGACACGATCGGTATGCGGTACTCTCCGGAGAAGGGCGGGCCGACGGACGAGGTCGTCGGGTTCGAGGGCGACGGGTTCGACGACGCGCTCGCGCGGACGGACTATCTCGTCCTCGCGTGTCCGCTTACGGAGACGACGCGCGGACTGATCGACCGCGACGCGTTCGTGACGATGGACCCCGAGTCGGTGCTGGTCAACATCGCCCGCGGGCCGGTCGTCGAGACCGATGCACTGGTCGACGCGCTGCGCTCGAACTGGATTCGCGGCGCGTCACTGGACGTGACAGACCCCGAGCCGTTGCCCGAGGAACACCCGCTGTGGACCTTCGAAAACGTCCAGATCACGCCCCACAACGCGGGTCACACGCCGCGGTACTACGACCGACTGGCCGACATCGTCGCCGAAAACCGCCGCCGGTTCGACGAGTCGGGCTCGGACGCCGACCTCGAGAATCAGGTGCTTCCCTGACCGGACGAGCCGTCGGCCGCTCGCACTGCCACCGTCGATCGCCGCCGGAGCCGTCCGACTCACTTTTTTCACCCCCTGTGACGAATCGCGGGTATGGACCGATATGTAGCCGATGGGGTCACTCGAGCGGGACGGGTCGGACGCGAGACGACGAGCACCGGAGGGGTTCGATGCCGCTAACGTTCGACGGGACGGTGCTCGTCCCCGTGGCCGATCCGGACGACGGCGAGCGGACCGCCGCGGCGCTCGCGCCGCATCTCTCCCCCTCGAGTACCGTGCTCGTCGTCAACGTGATCGAAAAGGCGGGCGGGGCACCCGACAAGGCCTCGGTCGAACAGCGCGAGGAGTACGCCACCGAGATCTTCGAGCGAGCCCGCGAGCCGCTCGAGGGGACGGCGGGAACGGTCGAGACGGCGATCCTCTTCGGAACCGACGTCGTCGAGACGATCCTCGAGGCGGCGACGGAGCGCGACGTCGAGGCCGTGGTCTTCGAGCCCCGCGAGGGGAACCGGTTCGTGGAGCTACTCACCGGTGACGTAGCCCGACGGCTGGTAAGAGAGGCGTCGGTTCCGGTAGTCGCGCTGCCGCGAGACGAGCCCTAATCGACAGCGTGCGGAACGAACTGTCCTTATCGCAGATCGACGAGCGCGACATAGCCCGTCTGGTCGACTGTGACTCGGTAGCGGGCGTACTCGAACGTGACGGAGCCGATAGAGCGGTCGGTCTCTCCGGGCGTGTGAAACAGCGAGTCCAGCGCGGTCGGGTCGATCGAGTCGTACAGCGGGCCGAACTCGTCGGCGAGTTCGATGGCGTCGAACGACGATTCCGCGGCGATGGCAGCGATGACCGCCTCGCTGAGAGGTTCGTCGGGATCGGCTTGATACGCGTTGGCTCCGTCCTGCGGTCGCAACCCGGCGGGTGATGGCTCAGTTTCCATACCATCCGTAGCGATCCGATGCGGGAAGCGACCACGATTGGATGGCCAACCTATGAAGTGGGGGCACGTTCTCTCACTGTGTTCCGGAGGAGATTGGCCTGCCCTCGGCGAAGCCGAGCAGACAGCGCCTGATCGGAAATATCGAGCTTCGCGGCGATCGCCGAGAGCGTCGTCTCCCGCGGTACGTCGAAGTAGCCCTCCTCGAGGGCGATTAGCAGCGCCTCGCGCTGGCGCTCGGTGAGCCCGTATCGATCACCGGTGGCTATCGATTCGTCGAAGATCCGCTCGATCCGAAACGAGATCCCCTTCTCGCGGCAGACGTCGCGGTAGGCAAACAGCGCCTCCCGCGTCGGCACGCGAGCGCGAATCCGGGTCGCGCCCGTGACGGTAATCTCGAGGTAGCCGATATCGTACTCTGCCGCCGTCGGATAGGTCAGGTGGTTCTCTCCCCGCGCCGACAGCGTCACGCTGTAGAGGCGACGGTCCTCCGGCTCCTCGAGGAGGGTGAACTCGCCGACGGTGTCGTCGGCGGCCAGTGCCGCGGGGACGGCCGCGAGATCCTCGCCGTAGACCCACGAGATAAGCTTGGTTTCCCCCGTTTTGGACTGATAGATCTCCTCGACCTCGATCCGCGAGACGGACTTGACGGTGCGTCGAAGGATCGGCGTCTGGATCTCGAATTCGACGATAAGGGCCATAGCTTACTACCTCATGTACTGACTCGAGGACGTAGTATACTGTGTCCACGCTGCGGTCGACGGCTGCTCGGGTCGGCGTATGCTGATCCGGAGAATGGGGCTGCTAGGGTCGGTTGCGGTAGTTATCTAACCCTTGCAAACGAAAACTATGGCCGTCACTGCGGTCCACAACGCGTCGAGTTCGCCTGCTCTCCGCTAGAGGTAGCCGTTCTCGAGCAGCAGTTCGCCGTTGAGCACGCTCGCGCCCGCGGCACCGCGGATCGTGTTGTGGGCCAGACAGTTGTACTGCAGGCCGAACGGCGACTCCTGTAAGCCGCCCGCGGCGATGGCCATGCCGCCGCCGAGCGTGCGGTCCATACGGGGCTGCGGTCGGTCGGGTTCCTCGAAGACGTGAATCAGCGGGTCGGGCGAGGAGCGCAGATCGAGCGACGGGTACTCCCGCATGGCCTCGGCGGCCGCATCGGCGGTGAGGTCCTCTTCGGTCTCGACCCAGACGTTCTCGAGGTGGCCGTCGATCGTCGGGATGCGGTTACAGGAGGCCGCGACGTCCATGCTGTTGTGCGATAGCTCGGCACCGTCGAAGTCGCCGAGCAGTTTGCGGGACTCGGTCTCGAGTTTGTCCTCCTCGCTGCCGATGTAGGGGATAGCGTTGTCGATGATCTCCATCGAACTGACGCCGTCGTAGCCCGCGCCGGAGACGGCCTGTAGGGTCGAAACGTGGACCTTCTCGAGGCCGAAATCGGTCAGAGCCGCAAGCGTCGGGACGAAAGTGATCGTCGAGCAGTTGGGGTTCTTGACCATCGCGCCGTCCCAGCCGCGCTCGTCGCGCTGGACCTCGAGTAAGTCGAGGTGTTCGGCGTTGACCTCCGGGATCACGAGAGGGATGTCGTCGTCCATGCGGCCGTTCGAGGAGTTCGATGAGACGACGTAGCCGGCCTCACAGAAGCCGGGTTCGACCTCCGCGCCGACGCTCGAGGGGAGCGAGGAGAAGATCAGGTCGACGTCGTTGGGGACCGCGTCGGGATCGGTCGCCGTGACGGTCATCTCGGCGATATCCTGCGGGATGGGGCTGTCGACGCGCCATTTGGCGGCCTGTCGATACGTCTTGCCGGCACTGGACTCGCTCGCGGTCAGCGCTGCGATTTCGAACTCCGGATGGGGCTCGAGGAGTTGAATCAGTCGCTGTCCGACTGCGCCGGTCGCACCGAGTACGCCTACTCGTACTGCCATTTTCCGCCACTCCGAGTCGTGTCCGCAAAACCGTTTGGGTTTACGGTAGCGAGTGTCAATCGTCGGAGTTGCCAGTCCCGGTCGATACCGCGCAGTTGACCGAACAGGTCGCCCGTAGCGTCGCGTTATGCGTGGATAGAAGCTATTAAGAAACGGGAGTGCCAGCTATCGAGCGATGCACTACCGACAGGATCGACTCGCGGCTTCCGGACGGCGGTGGTCCCGATGACGAGTTCGACCACGAGTACCAGTGATCGGGGACTGCTCGAGACGCGATTTAGCATGGGCGCGGCGGCCCTCGCAGCGATCGCGACGCTGGTCGGTCTCTTCTTCGGATGGACGGGCTATAACGACGGCATGCTCCCGGTCCTCGGCATGCAGCTGAACATCCTAACGGGCATGATCGGCCTCCTGTTCGGCGTCGGAATCGCCGTCGTTGCGTTCGTCGCCGCGGTCTACATGCGGCCTGGACTCGACGAGTAACGCAGTTACAGAACCGTTTCCGCGCGATCGATCTTCGTGATGGTCGCATTCAGACGTTCAGTGATCACATCGGCCAGCACGGCGCGAGGACCACCACACGGGACTGGTATCGAGATCGAAATCCGAACTCGAACTGAAACGGGGACCTGACCCAAGCCGGGCGCAGTCGCTCGAGCGCGGTCGAGGCGAGTACTCGAGGTGAGAAAACCGACTTACGCGGGAACTTCGGCGCCTTTCTTTCGAGTCACGTAGCCCGCGATGCGGTTGCGGACGCCCTTGGACTCGACGTTCGTGAGTTTCTCGACGCTTTCTTTGTTCTGCTCGAAATCGGTCGTGAATGCCTCCGGATACCGCTCCAGGAGGAGGGTCCCGGTCTTCTTGACGTAGGCCGGTTTGATTGCCATAGGGGACGGTTCCGTCCAGAGGCTCTTAATCCCTTTCTCTTCGCGCCACCCCCGGCCGCCGCTGGTCCCGGCTACGGTTGCCCGCCGATGGCAGCGATTGAATCGAACGCTTGCGACCGGAACGCGGTGTCGGCCGTCGGACTCGAGTGGTCTCCGTTTCTGTCCCCTTCCTCGTGTCTCCGTTTGTCTATATTTTAAATACGAACGGGAGGGGAAACCGCCGTGATGGTACTCCACTTCAGAGAGGCGACGAACGTCTATCGGAAGACGTTGCCGTACGTCCTCTTGCAGTTCGGTATCGGGGTTGCATTCGCACTGATCGGCGTACTCTATCTGGGGCTCATCGGGTGGCTCGGATTCAGGTTCGCAGCGGGCGGGGGCGGAGCCAGTTTGCTCATCGTCGCCGGCGTGATGCTGTTTGGCCTCGTCACTTTCGGGGCTGTCTGGCGACTCGTCCAGCGGTACGCCCTGTATATGGTCAAAACCGGCCACGTCGCTGTCATCGCACACATCGTCGAGGAAGGCGAAGCGCCAGACAATCAGATCAGCTACGGGATGAATCAGGTTCAAGAGTACTTCGCCTCCGCGTCCGGGCTGTTCGTCGTCAACGACGCGATCGACGCAGTACTCAAACAGTTCAACCGCGCCGTAGCGCGATTTCAGGAATTGATCCCGCTGCCGATTCCTCAGCAGTTACAGACCCTGCTCGAGGTCCTCCAACGGTCGGTTGTACTGGCAGTTCGATATCTCGACGAGGCGATCATCGCATACATGTTCGTCGCCGAGAGCGAGAACCGGTGGGAATCGGCCCGCGATGGCATCGTCCTCTACGGGAAACACTGGAAAGCAGTGCTCGGCTCGACGCTGCTCGTGGTCGGCGGAATGTACGTCCTGTCGTTCGTCCTCCTGACCCTGCTCGCGCCGTTTGCGGTCGTGCTCGATGTGTCCTCCCAACCGCGCTCGAGGCCGTCTCGTGGCTGTTGGTCGCCGGGCTGGTCGCCATCGTCCACACAGGCGTCGTCAAGCCGTGGGTGAAGACGGTCGTGATCACGACCTTCCTCATCGAACAGCGTGGTGATGCCCCCGACGCGGAGACCCAAGACTGGATCTCGGAGCGCTCGGACCGGTTCGCCGACGTGGTCGAGAAGGCCGAGACCGACGAGCCGATCAACGAGAACCGCTCGGAGATCGGAAGCACAGCCGGTGCGACCGGCGAGGCCGGACGCGATCCGACCTAGTGTCTCACCACGAGGAGTGCTCGCGTACGCGCTCGAGCCCTTCCCGCTCCCGGGGGCTGCCGGCGCGGTCGACGACCGAGGCGCAGTAGGCGAGGCGGTCCCGAAGGTCGCCCTCGTCGTACTCGGCGACGCCGAGTCGCGATGCGGCGACGGTCGCCTCGACGACGGCCCCGAACCCGCGGTCGATCGTCGGAACCGTCTCGCGTTCGACGGCCGACTCGAGGGGGCGGAGAGTCCACTCCTCCCACTCGGTGTTGCCCTCGCTCCCCGCGTCGACCCGCTCGACCGCGACGCGCGCCCAGGCGTTCGCGGACTCGAGAATCGGCTCTTCGCGTTCGACGATCGAGAGGGCGGCGTCTGCGAAGGCGACCGGATCGTCGACGAACTGGACGTAGCCCTCGCCCTGCCGACGGAAGTTCCGCCGGGTTCGGGTGTTCCCCCACGTCCGCGCGGTGACGGGATCGCCGGCGTAGAGCCCGAGCGCGGCGGCGTTCCACAGCCCGTTCGGCCCCAGCGTCGTCACGACGGACTCCGTGACGCCGGACAGTTCGACGGGCCATGTTTCTGTCTCCGCTCCGTTCTCGCCACTCGCCGTCTTTTCGCCCGGCCCCGTGTCTTCCGCTCTCGCGTTTCGATCGTCGCTCATAGCTCGATCGCCCCGTGCTCGAGCGCGATGAATAACCCAGCGGCGGTGATATCCGCTGTCGTGCCGGGGTTGACGCCGCGGTCGACGAGATCTGCGGCGAAGGCGTCGACGGCCTCGGTGTCCGTCTCGAGGGCGTCGTCCTCGAGGAGTTCCGCGGCCCGATCGGTCACCTCGCGGGCGGTGGACTCGTCGTGGCGCGTCGCGACGAGCGTATCCGGTCGCTCGGCGAGTGCGGAGAGAAAGACCGCCGCGGTTCGATCCGGGATCGGGCCGTCGGCCTCGGCGAGTCCTTCGGCGGCCGCGAACGAGCGGTCGAAGCCGCGGACCCACTCGCGGGCGACGCCGTCGCCGGGGACGCTTCGTTCCATGATCTCGAACAGCGTCAGCCCGCGCTCGAAGAGCGCGGGGATCGCGTCCGCGCCGCGGCGGACGTCGAGGGCCGCCATGTCTTCTGGCGGGTCGTCGACCCCGACATCGACGTGGTCGAACGCGCGGTAGAACGACGCCGCGTCGCCGACGGTCGTCTCCCGGACGACAGTCTCGGCGACGGGCTGTGAGAGGTCTTCGCGGGCGGCGCGGACGAGCGGGACGAGCAACAGGAGCGACCCGAACTGCGTGTTCCCGCCCTCCTGTGTGGCCATCCCCGCGACGGCCCGCTCGAAGGCCGGTCCGACCGCCGCGCCGTCGGCCGCCGACTCGAGTCCGTCGCGGGCCCCCACCGCGCCGGCGAGGAAGTGTTCGAACCGCAGGTCCGCGAGGTCACGGTGACGGTCGACGTTCCCCGGCTTGGGGGTCCCCGCGACCTCCAACAGTAACGCCAGTTCCGCGTTCCCTGCCGGTGATCGCATACGGTCAGTTGCTGCCGGGAGGGCTTAGGGGTAGGGATTGAGCCCGGCGACGGGTACGGCGACGAGTAGCGGACGTAAGCGGCAATCCCGGTCGTCGTCCCGGCAGTTTAAGTGTTGAACGGCCGACTGCTCGCGTATGGGCTACGATACGGCCGCGAAGACCGATCCGGAGTCAGTCATCGACGAGGAGTGGGGCGGCATGTGGTTCCTCAAAGAGGCCCTCGACGCCGAAAACCTCGGCATCTCGGTCCTCGAGCTCGAGCCCGGCGGCAAGGGCATGGAACACGACGAGTCCGGGTCCGGACAGGAGGAAGTCTACTACGTCGTCGAGGGCCCGGTCGAGGTCGCCCTTACAGATGCCAACGAGACGGTCGAACTCGAGACGGACGACGTCATTCGGCTGGATCCCGAGGAAACGCGCCAGATCCACAACCGCGGCGACGAGCGCGCGAAACTCATCCTGGTCGGCGCGCCGCTGTAGTTTCGTCGGGCTCAAAACTGGACGCCGCTCGACCGCATCGATCGTTTTTGCGAGGTGTTCGAAACTCGTCTGTCAGTACCGCCAGCAGCTACTGGCTCGCCTCGAGTCCCAGTCGTCGCTCCACTGCGTCGCGAACGCGCTCGAGGACGACCGGATTGTCGCTGGGCCGGCCGACGCTGACGGCGTCGGCACCGTACTCGACGTACTCGTGGACGGTCTCGTCGTCGCGGACGCCGTTGTTGGCGATGACGAACAGGTCGGTCGCGTCGGCCACGTCGGCGATCACCGACTCGGTGTCCATCGCGTCGACGTGGACGAAGTCCGCGCCCGCAGCCTCGAGCCCTCGGGCGAGTTCCGGAAGGTCGACCCCTGGAACCTCCGCTCGAACTTTCACGCCCACGGTCGCGCCGGTCTCGGCCGCGCGGTCGACATAGCTGGCGAGACGCTCGCCGTCACACAGGAGCGTCTCGCCGCAGCCGACGGCACAGAGTTCGTCCTGCCGGCAGTGGGCGTTGATCTCGAGGAAGGCGTCCCGATCCCGGCAGACGCGGGCAGCTTCCGCGACCGGTTCGGGGGTCGCGCTCCGGACGTTGAATGCGGGCTGGATCGGCGTCTCCGCGAGTGCCTCGAGTTCGCGGTCGATAAAGGCGAGCGGATCGTCGGGGAGGAATTCGGTGCGTTCGCGCGCGACGAGTTCCCGCGCGGCCGCCCTCGAGTCCGCGTCGAGTGCGATCCCGCCAAGAAAGGCAGCGCCGGCGTACCCAACGCCGGCTCGCGCCCAGTCGGCATCGGCTTCACCGCTGAGACTCGCGAGCGCGAGCGGCGGCGAAAATGAGACCCTCGAGGCCATCTCAGCTCACTCGCTCGATCGCGGCTTCGATCGCGCGGATCACCCGAACGGCGTCCTCGCGGCCGTCGATCGCGATGTCAGTCTGAACCGTCGGCCGGTCGAACTCCGTGTCGTCGTTCTCGTCGATCACGAAGGCGTCCGCGAACGGGTAGGCGGCCGCCAGCCCCGCGGTGCTTGGCTCTGCATTGACGGCCGCCATCAGATCGGCGGCTGGCCCGGAGAACGCATCGCCGCCGAGGAACGGTGAGACGGCGACGACCGTCGTCTGGGCGAGCGCGTCGGCCACGCCCGGCAGTGCCAGCATCGGCCCGATGCTGGTGACCGGGTTCGAGGGGCCGATAACGACGGTGTCGGAAAGCGCGTCGAGGACGCCCGGCGCGGGCTCGGCCTGCGAGGAGCCGCGGAACTCGACCGTGTTGACGGTCGGCTCGCCGCGGTGGGCGACCCAGTACTCCTGAAAGTGCATGAGCCCCTCGTCGGTGTGGACGAGACTTGCGACGGCGTCGTCGCTCATCGGGAGGAGATCGATCGTGAGCCCGAAGGCGCTCGCGAGCCGCTCGATTGCCTCGCTCAGCGTGTAGCCCTCGTCGAGGAGGCTGGTCCGCGTGATGTGGACCGCCCGGTCGCGGTCGCCGATCGTCATGAACTCGGCGACGCCGGAGAAGCGCCGCCAGTTCGCGAGCTCGCGGCCCTCGGTCTGTTTTTGCTCGGGGAGATACTGCGGGCCGTCGGGGAGCCCCGCGGCCGACGCGATGTCCGAAAGCGCCGAGTTGGTTCGGTGCGTGTCGCCATCGATGCCCCACCACGTCTCGCGGTCGAGGATCCCACCACCCTGAAACAGCAGCGTATCGACGTCCGGCGAGACGAAGAGCCCGCCGAGCTCGATGTCGTCGCCCGTGTTGGCGACGACCGTGGTCTCCTCCGGCGAGAACGCGGCGGCAGCGCCGTCTAACAGCTTCGGCGTTCCAGTGCCCCCGGAGAGGAAGGTAACCATACCTACACCTCTCGAGCGTGGCTACTTAATCGCTTTCGGCCCTTGGGTCGTGGATCGGACTCGAGACCGACGGAGCCGCGTGACTCGAGCCGTCGACGCGATGCCCTCTCAGTTTTCGGCCGGTCGCGGAGCGACGTTCTGGTTCGTCCGGAAGAGATTGTCCGGGTCGTACGCGGCTTTCAGGTCGGCCAGCCGGTCGTAGTTGTCGCCGTAGAGCAACTTCGCGGGGTCTTCGTTCAGTCCCGGGAAGTTACCGTAGCGGCCGGAGGCCGCCGGCAGGGCCTGTACCTCCGCGAACGCCTCGCGGGCCCAACCGACGTTCGCGTCGTCGTCCGCCGGCGCTTCCCAGTTCGCCTCGACGGTGAGCATGTACGGCTTGTCGCGGTGCCAGAACGCGGTCGCGTCCCGTGGAACGTCGGCGATCGCATCACCGAGGTGCCAGATATCGATCGTCGAGAGCATCGACGGGGCCGACTCGGTGTACCGGACGAGGATGTCCACGACCTCATCGGAACACTCGTCGAGGAAGATCGACTTCCAGTAGTACCGCATGCCATCCGGATAGTCCTCGTCGAGCATCGATTGCAGATCGACGTAGGTCATGGGACCGCTCAGATCTGCGATCGGCGTCGCGCTCTCCCGGAGCGGATCGAATACGTCGCCGGCCGCTGCCGAATCGCCACGGGCAGCACCGAGGAACGCGACCGCCGGCTCCCCGTGGACTTCCTCGGGGAACTCCTCGAGGTCGGGCACGTGGGCGGTAAATGCGAGAACGCCCGCATCTCGCGGCGCGGTTTCAGTCCACTCTTCGAACGCCGACAGCGCCGTCGCGGTGTCGTCGCCGTGAAACCAGACGAAGAGAGCGTCCACTTCGGGGCCGACCTCGTGGAGGTCGAACTCGAAAGAGGTGACGACGCCGAGGTTGCCGCCGCCCCCGCGGATCCCCCAGAACAGGTCCTCGTTCTGGTCTTCGTTGGCCGTGTGCACTTGTCCATCTGCGGTCACGATGTCGACGCTGGTTACGTTGTCAAGCGCCAGCCCGTACTCCCGGCTCAGGTGGCCGTAGCCGCCGTTGAGGGTCAGCCCGGCGACCCCCGTCTCCGAGACCACACCGAGGGCCGTCGCGAGGCCGAACAGTTGCGTCTCCCGGTCGATATCCCCCAGGGTCGCGCCGCCTTCCGCGCGGACGGTCCCCGCGTCCCGGTCGACCCGAACGCCGTTCATGTCCGAGAGGTCGACGACGATGCCACCGTCGCAGACGGCTGTCCCTGCCACGTTGTGCCCGCCGCCGCGGACCGCGAGCTCGAGGTCGTGCTCGCGAGCGAAGGTCACCGCGGCGACCACGTCTGCGACCCCGGAACAGCGCGCGATAAGTGCCGGATACTTGTCTATCATCCCGTTCCAGATCCGGCGCGCATCGTCGTACGCCGCGTCGGACGGCCCCAGTACGTCGCCGTGGAACCCCGACGTGAAGGATCGAACGGCGTCGTCCGGAAGTTCCTCGAGCGTTGCATCGCCCGCTGACTTGTGTATCGATCCCATACATCATAGAAGGTGTTCGATGGAGATAAACCAGTAGTCAATCCAACACTACGGTCTGCCAAGTGGATATGTCCGATCGCATCCGATCAAATGCGGCCCGTCGAACGGACTCCGAGCAGAAACTCCCGTTCGGTGTCGACATCTTTCTCGAGTTACGCCTCGACGCGCCAGTTCTCGAGTCTCTCCCGGCGCCGAACATATATTAATAATTAATTATGTAAAACTATATTGCTACACGACGCGTAGGAGTATCGATGGATGATGGCAGTGACAACCACACCCGTAGACGACGGTGCAATAGACGGATTCGGCGAGGGGCTTCGCGGCGAGTTGCTCCGTCCCGAGGATCCGAACTACAACGAGGCTCGAGCGATCTGGAACGGGATGATCGACAGGCGGCCGGCGCTCATCGCGCAGGCAGTCGGCGTCGCGGATGTCATCGCGGCGGTGACCTTCGCTCGCGAACACGACATGGTACTCGCGGTTCGCGGCGGCGGACACAACATCGCGGGGAACGCGGTCTGTGAGGGCGGGCTGATGCTCGATCTCTCCGCGATGCGGTCGGTCCGCGTGGATCCGGAAGAGCGGACGGCTCGCGTCGAGCCCGGCGCGACCCTCGCCGATTTCGACCACGAGACGCAGGCGTTCGGGCTGGCGACGCCGACGGGAATCAACTCGACGACCGGCCTCGCGGGGCTCACGCTCGGCGGCGGATTCGGGTGGCTCACCCGCCGGTACGGACTGACGGTGGACAACCTGCGCTCCGTCGACATCGTCACCGCGGACGGCCAACTGCGACACGCAAGCGACGACGAGAACTCGGACCTGTTCTGGGGGGTCCGCGGGGGCGGCGGCAACTTCGGCGTGGTGACGTCCTTCGAGTTCGCTCTCCACGAAGTCGGTCCCGAGGTGCTCGCCGGCATGCTCGTCTATCACGGCGCGGACGCACCCGACGTTCTCCGGCACGTGCGGGATTTCAACGAGACCGCGCCGGACGAGGCGACCGTCTGGGTCGTCCTCCGCAAGGCCCCGCCGCTCCCGTTCCTGCCCGAGCGCGTCCACGGCGAGGACGTGATCGTGGTGGTGCCGTTCTACGCCGGCGATATCGCCGAGGGCGAGACGGTGCTGGCCCCGATCCGTGAGTACGGTGATCCGATCGCTGACACCGTCGGCCCGTACCGATACACCGAGTTCCAACAGGCGTTCGATCCGTTGCTGACCGAGGGGGCCAGAAACTACTGGAAGTCACACAACTTCGCCACGATCCCCGACGACGCTATCGAGACGGTCGTCGAGTACGCGCAGGACCTCCCGACGCCGCTGTCGGAAGTCTTCTTCGGACAGATCGGCGGCGCGATGGGACGAGTGCCCGCGGACGCGACGGCGTTCCCACACCGGGACGCCAAATACGGGATGAACGTCCACACGCGCTGGGAGGACCCCGCGATGGACGACGAGTGCATCGCCTGGTCCCGGGCGTTCTTCGACGCGATGGCTCCCTACGCGACCGGCGGCGTCTACGTGAACTTCATCAGCGAGGACGAAGGTGAGGAGACCCTCGGGTACGGCGAGAACTACAACCGGCTGGCCGACCTGAAAGCGGCGTACGATCCGGACAATCTCTTCCGGATGAACCAAAACGTCAAGCCGGCTCGGTAATCCCTTTTTCGTACCACCGTGTTCGACTGGTCAGTCGCCGATCCAGTCCGCGAAGCTCCCCTCGAGTAGCGTCTCCGACTGCCGGGCGACGTACCGCTGTTGCATCGCCTCGATCGCGTCGGGGAGGTCCGCGCCGTCCTCGAGTGCTGTCTCGACCTGCTCGCGCTTCCAGCGGGCCGGCGTCACCCGCTGGCGGACGCGCCGCCGGAGCGGGTAGAGGTACTTCGCGGCGTCTTCCTCGCTGAGCCCGCGGTTGGTCAACCCGTCCTCGGCGTGGGCCAGCAGGTCCTCGTAGAGCGCGAGGCTGTCGGTCGTCTCTTTGCCGTCGTTGGTGATCCACGTCAGGTCGGCCCCGAGCCCGTCGACCATCGCGGCGTAGAAGTTCTCCCGGGCGAGTTCCCAGTCGAGTTCGACCACCGGGTGCTCGAGGCGGGTCAGGCTCTCCATCAGGCCGGCGAAGGCGGCGAGGAAGGAAATCGAATCGCGGACCGTCGGCTGGGCGGGGATCGGCCGGAACTCGATGCGGGCGTTGGCAGCCGAGCGGGTGGGGCCGCCGAAGACGGGGCGGACCCACCGCCAGTAGGTGCCGTGTTTCCGGCTGAAGTGAGGGAACTGGTCGTCGAAGCGCTCGCCGCCGTCGACCGGCATCGGGACGATGGTGTCGTCGTCGGCGATCCGATCGATCGCCTCGTCGACGGTCTCTAAGTCGTGGGGGAAGCGGACCTTCCCTTCGCCCGTGGTCGGGTCGTTGAGCACGGTTTCGAAGACGCTGATGCGGTGTTCCATCCAGCCGTCCCGGAGGATATCGTCGGCGGTCGCGTCGTCGTCGTAGAGGTCGGCGGGGAAGAACGGGGAGTTAACGCCGAGCGCGAGGAGGGGGCCGGCGATCCGCAGCGCGTAGTTGAAGTAGTCGGGGAGGTCGGGCGCGTGGGCCACTTGATAGTGGGGTTGGATCGACGTGATCAGGCTCTCGGGCATGACCGTGTCGGCCTGGACGGAGACGTGGGGTGCCTCGATGCGCATTCCCGCGGACTCGGCCTGATCGGTGTTCGCCATCGCGTGATACCGAGCGGAGTCGCTCATGTTCGTCGCGACGCGGATCGCGCGTTCGGTGCCGTCGGCGTCCGTCGTCGTCCGCTCGACGCTGTCGGTGAGGTAGGTCTCCGCGTCCTCGCCTTCCGGCGGGATGGTCCAGAGCGCGTCGCTGACCAGTCGCATTCGCTCGGACTGGGTCACGTCGAGGGCCGTCTGTAAGCGCGCTTTGACCTCTGACTCCTGGGCGGCCAATCCCGGTGCGTTCAGCGGTTGGGGACTGGTCGTCATCTCGGCGTTGTGCAGCCCGAGTTCCTTCTCGAACCCGATCAACTCGAGCAGTCGGCGCGGGACCCGCCGCAGGGTACAGTCGTCGGCTTTGACGGCGTAAAACTCGTACTCGAGGCCGACGATCGCCTGTGGGTTGTCGAAGACACCGTCCTCGACGGCGTCTTTGATGACGTCGGCGTCCGCCTCGGCCCGTTCGCGGAAATCCTCGGCGTCGACCGCCAATACGTCCGCGACCCGTGCGGCGAGTTCCTCCTCTGGCATACCTCCGAGTGTGCGCCCAACTGTCTTGAAAGCACGTCTCTCGGACTCGAGCGAAGGCCGTCGCGATCGAGCGAAATCGACGGTGACTGCGGTGGCACTCGACTTGGCGAACCCGCTAACGTCGTTTCTCGCTCGTCACGTCGACATCGCCGGTGCCGGAGACGGTGACGTGGTAGCCCTCGTACCTGAACGTGAGTTCGCCATCGAACCCGTGTTCGAAGAGCGAGTCGAGCGCGTCCGGTTCGACCGACTGGTACAGCGGCGCGAGGTCGGTGCTGTCGACGCCTTTCTCCGCGCTGACTTTCCGGAGGACAGTCATACTCGGGGGTGAATTGGTCAGGCGTTCCATACCGTGGGCGTATTTGTTCACCACGCAAATAGTCTGGTAATAGTACGGTTCCACAACACCGGTCAAAAACTTATTTTCCGGCGTCCTGACGGGTAACTCGACGGGGCGGTGCTTACGGTGTGCTCCGTTCCGGTCCGAATCCGTTGAACGGACGGCTGTACTCCTGTTTGAGCACCTCCGATCGGTTCACTTCGATGCCGCTCTCCTCGAGGGACTCGATGATCGTTGCAATTTCGGTCGTCGACTCGCCGATGATTTCGACGTGGAGGTTCTCCTTGCCGGCCAGGATTTCCCGAACGGTGATGACGCCGTGTTTTTCCAGCGTTTCGGCCGCCATCTGTTCCCGGTCCGCGAGCGGAACCGTACAGAAAAGAAGGAAGTGATGATGAATGCCCGCCGCCTCGTAATCGAGGACCGTCTCGTAGCTCTCGATCACGCCGCGTTCCTCGAGTTTGGAGATCCGGTCGCTTACCGTCGTCGACGAAACGCCGACCTGCTCCCCGATCTCCTCGTTCGTGATCTCGTAGACGTTCGTCTGTAACAGAGAGAGGATTTCCTGGTCGGTGTCGTCTAACTGCTCCATGGTGTGGCACTCGTTACCTTTTTCGGATAGGTCTTTTCCCAAACTGCATTGGACTCTCGTGCCATCGTTCCCGCCACGTTCGTCTGTGCACCCGTCGCCGATCGGTCTCAGAACCGTTTTACTCTCCCCGGCGATACACTCCGCCGATGGAGTTCGCCACGTTCGCCGACCGCGCCGGGACGATCGAAGCCGAACCCGCCGATCTCGAGATCGTGGCTCACGTTCGGGACCTGCTCGCCGACGCCGGGGACGAGAGCGAGGAACGACGTTCCTCACGGGATGCGATGGAACCGCAGACGCTCGAGATCGTCGCGCGGTTCGCACAGGGACGGGTATTCCCCGCGTGGGACTCGACGACGCTCGATATCGGGCCGAGCGCGTGTTACGAGGCGATCGCCCGCGCCGCGGGGACGAACGTGAGCAGCGACGACGTCGAAGAGCGCCTCGCCGAGGTCGGGGAGATCGGCGACGTGGCGGCCAGTTACGATTTCGGCGGCCAGCAGGGGCTCGGTGCGTTCACCGGCGGCGACGATAGTGGTGCTGGCGGCAGTACCGGCGGTAACGGCACTGGCGGCGACCTCACCGTCCGCGAGGTCGCGGAGACGCTCGCGGACCTCGCCGCCGCCGAGGGGTCGGGCAGCCACGACCGCAAGGTCGACCTGCTCTTTGGCCTGTTCAACCGCTGCTCGAGCGAAGAGGCGCGCTATCTCGCTCGGCTCGTCCTCTCGGAGATGCGCATCGGCGTCGGCGAGGGGACCGTTCGGGACGCCATCGCGGCGGCCTTCGACGTGCCCGAGGAGCGAGTCGAGCGCGCGCTTCAGGTCTCGAACGACTACGGACGGGTCGCCCGGATCGCCCGCGACGAAGGCGTCGACGGACTGGACGCGATGGAACTCGAAGTCGGCCGGCCGGTCCAAGCGATGCTCGCGCAGGCGGGGACCGTGACCGACGCGCTCGAGGAGTGGGAGATCGCCGGCGTCGAGTGGAAGTACGACGGGGCGCGGGTCCAACTGCATCACGATCCCGACGGCGAGACGCGCGTCTTCTCGCGGAACATGGAGGAGGTCACCGACGCACTTCCCGAGGTAGTCGAATTCGCCGAGGAGCGCCTCGAGTCCCCGGTGATCCTCGACGGGGAGGTCGTCGCGATCGACGAGGACGGCTCGCCGCTCCCGTTTCAGGAGGTGCTCAAGCGATTCCGGCGCAAACACGACGTCGCGAAGGCCCGCGAGGACGTCTCGGTGCGGCCGGTCTTCTTCGACTGTCTGCACGCCGGCGGGGAGGACCTGCTCGAAGAACCGCTGACGACGCGCCACGATCGGCTCCGATCGGTGCTGCTGGCCAGCGATTCCGATTCCAACGCGGCCGCCGTCGACGACGAGGACATCGAGGGCTTCTCCCTGCTCTGGCACACTGACGATCCGGACGAAATCGAGTCGATCGACGCCGACGCGCTCGAGGCCGGCCACGAGGGGATCATGCTCAAGAACCCCGAGTCGACGTACTCGCCGGGCCGGCGGGGCAAACACTGGCGCAAGCGCAAACCCGACGTGGAGACGCTGGACTGCGTCGTGACCGGCGCGGAGTGGGGCGAAGGGCGACGCGCGACGTTTTTGGGAACGTTCGAACTCTCCGTGCGCGCGGGCGACGACTTGAAGACGGTCGGCAAGGTCGCGACCGGAATCACCGACGAGAAACTCGCAGAACTGACCGACCTGCTCGAGCCCCATATCGAAACCGAGGACGGACAAGCGGTCGACCTCGAGCCCGCGGTCGTCTTCGAGGTTGGCTACGAGGAGATCCAGTCCTCGCCCACCTACTCGTCGGGCTACGCGCTGCGATTCCCGCGGTTTCAGGCCGTGCGGCCGGACAAGGAGCCGGCCGACGCTGACTCGCTTGAGCGCCTCGAGCGCCTGCAGGGCCAGTGAGTAGGAGACGGTACTCGAGCGGTCGGTGGTGACTGACCGGCAGAGCGGTCACGCGAAACAAAACAGCCGTCGTCGTTTCATCATCAACATAATTAAGCACGTTTGGACGGGCGTCGAGTACGTTATGGCTAGTACCCCTGAGACGCGAACGGTGATCGTCACGGGCTCGACGAGAGGGCTCGGAAAGCGTATCGCGGAGCGATTCGTGGCACTCGGCGACAACGTCGTCATCTGTTCGCGATCGCTCGAGGACTGTGAACAGGTTGTCAACGAGTTCGACGACGCGGATGGCACCGCTCACCCCGTCGAAGTCGACGTGAGCGAGAAGTCGTCGGTCGAACGCTTGATCGATGCGACCGTCGACCGGTTCGGTCGGGTCGACGTGCTGGTAAACAACGCGGGGATCAACATCCGCGGTCCCGCGGAGGAGATGGCAGCCGAGGACTGGCAGCAGGTCATCGACGTGAACCTGACCGGCTCCTTCTTCTGTGCGCAGGCGGCCGGGTCCCAAATGATCGACCAGGGAGACGGCGGCGAGATCGTCAACATCTCGAGCATGATGGGGAGCATGGGTCAGCAGGATCGCACGCCGTACAACACCTCGAAGGGAGGAGTCAACAACCTCACCCGGTGTCTCGCGGTCGAGTGGGCGGAACACGATATCCACGTGAACGCGCTCGCGCCGGGGTACATCATGACGGAGATGGTCGAACAAGCCCAAGACGAGACGGACTTCGACGAGTCGGATATTCGGGATCGAACGCCGCTCGATCGGTTCGGGACGCCGGAGGAAATCGCGAACTGCGTCGAGTTCCTCGCGTCGGGGGACAACTTCGTCACGGGCGAAGTGCTCACCGCCGACGGCGGCTGGACGGCGTTCGGGTGGGGAAGCAAGGACGACTGATCGGCACTCGAGGGGAGTCACACGAGCGACCGCGCTAATCGACCTGCAGCCTGCTCCGGCGTTTGCTCGCGTCCACAGCGCGGCCGCGGTGGGCCGCGACGGGCCACGCGGCGCGACTGATCATATGTAAGCACCCTTAAGAGCCACGGGAAACAGGATTCGCGTATGCAACCGCGCGACCTGTCCGATCACGTCGCATACGAGGCGGGTCGAGGCATCGAGGAGGTCGCCCGCGAACTCGGGCGAGACCCCTCGGAGTTCGTCAAACTCGCCTCGAACGAGAACCCGCACGGCCCCTCGCCGGCCGCCGCCGTGGCCATCCGCGAGACGGCCTCGAGCGTGAGTTCCTACCCCAAAGCCGCCCACGCCGACCTCACGAGCGCCGTCGCCGACCGCTGGAGCGTCGCCGACGAGCAAGTCTGGCTGGCAAACGGCGGCGACGGGGCGATCGATTACCTCCACCGGGCGGTCCTCGAGCCCGGTGACAGCGTCCTCGTTCCCGCGCCCGGCTTCGCCTACTACGGGATGAGTTCCCGGTTCCACCATGGCGACGTCCGGGAGTACGCCCTCGATCGCGAGGACGACTTCACACAGGACGCCGAGACGGTCCTCGAGAGCTACGACGGCGACCGGCTGGTCTTTCTCACCAGCCCGCACAACCCGACCGGCTCGACGATCCCGCTCGCGGAAGTCGAAAAACTCGCCGACGCGACCGACGACGAGACGCTGGTCGTCGTCGACGAGGCCTACGGTGAGTTCGCAGACCGGGACAGCGCCGTCGCCCTGCTCGAGGGCCGAAACGGGTTCGAGGCCCGCGACGACGTCGCGGTCCTGCGAACGTTCTCGAAGGCCTACGGGCTGGCCGGGGTCCGACTCGGTTACGCCGTCGTCCCCGGAGAGTGGGCCGACGCCTATGCCCGCGTGAACACGCCCTTCGCGGCGAGCGAACTCGCCTGCCGGGCCGGGATCGCCGCCGTCGACGACGACGAGCACGTCGAGCGCACCGTCGAGACCGCCCGCGAGTCCCGCGCGTACATGCGCGAACACATCGACGCCCACGTCTGGGAGAGCGAGGGCAACTTCGCGCTCGTCGACGTCGGGGACGCCTCGGCCGTCGCCGAGGAGATGCAACAGCGGGGCGTCATCGTCCGCGACTGCTCGAGTTTCGGCCTCCCGGGCTGTATCCGTATCACCTGCGGCACCGAGGCCGAGACCGAACGCGCTGTCGAGACCATAAACGACGTGCTCGCGGATCTCGACCTCGAGACGGGGCCGTCGGACGAGGCCGACGATCCGGACGCGGAGGTCGTCGACTCATGAGACTCGCCGTTACCGGCACGCCCGGCACCGGGAAAACGACCGCGACGGAACTGCTCGAGTCCCGACTGGCCGATGCGGACACCGACGACGGAGACGAGCCGACCTCCGGTCTCGAGGTGATACACCTCAACCGAATCCTCGAAGACGAAGAACTCTACACCGAGGTCGACACCGACCGCGAGAGTCTGGTTGCCGACCTCGACGCGTTGGGTGAGCGCGTTGCGGGCCGTAACGATGTCGTGATCGAATCGCATCTTTCCCATCACGTCGACGCCGATCGGGTGGCAGTGTTGCGGTGTGAGCCCGCGACGCTCGAGGAGCGACTGCTCGAGCGCGGCGAAACCGAGGCGAAAGCGAGCGAGAACGCCGAGAGTGAGGCCCTCGACGTGATTCTCTCGGAGGCCGTCGAGGAACACGGCCTCGAGTCGGTCTACGAGATCGACACGACCGACCGCGAGCCGGCGGCCGTCGCGGACGCACTTCAAGCGGTCGCGGCGGGCGAGCGCGAGCCGAGCGCCGGCGAGGTCGACTTCGTGGGGTATCTCACATGACGCTCGATAAGTTCCGCCCGTACGTCTCGCGGTTCCTCGACCCGTTCGTCAAGGGCTTCGACCGCGTCGGGATGACGCCAAACGGCGTGAGCGTGGTCGCGTTCGGGATGGCGATTCTGGCCGCGGTCGCGTTCGCACTCGGCGGGCTCGAGGACCCGATCTGGTATGCCGTGGCGGCGGCACTCGTGTTCTTGAACGGCTGGCTGGACATCGTCGACGGCGCGCTCGCGCGCGAACAAGAGGTCGCGTCGGCCGGGGGCGACCTGCTCGACCACGTCCTCGATCGGTACGCCGACATCGTCGTCATCGCCGGGCTGGCCGCGGGACTCGAGGACTACCTCCTCGGCTTCGCCGCCGTGACCGGCGTCGTGATGACCTCGTATCTGGGCACGCAGGCCCAAGCCGTCGGGCTCGACCGGGTCTACGGCGGCCTCGTCGGTCGGGCAGACCGGCTGGCGATCATCGGCATCGCCGGCTTCCTCGCGTACCCGCTGGCGGGGACGACGCTGGCCGGGCTCTCGCTCGTCGGCTGGCTGCTCGTCTTCCTCGCGGTCGTCGGCCACCTGACCGCGCTCCAGCGGTTCTATCACTCCTGGGCCGCCCTCGAGTAATCCCAGTTTTCACCCCGTTTTCCGGTCGTTTCGTCCGGCTGCAACCGCGCCGCATGCTTTATCCCTTACCGGGATATAGGGTCTGTCATGGTTCAGTGCGAGATGTGTGGGGCCGAGACGTCGTCCCCGAAAACCATCAAAGTCGAGGGCGCGAAGCTAGATGTGTGTTCGGACTGCACGGACTTCGGCACTGAAGTCAAAGACACCTCGAGTTCGAGCTCGTCGACGAAGTACTCGACCGGGTCGAGTTCGTCCTCCTCGAGCGGGGGCGGCCAGTCGTCCGGCTCGAGCGCGAGTTCCTCGAGTTCGGGCGGCTCGAGCCAGCGCCGCTCGGACATGTTCGACGACATGGACGAGCTCGCGACCGATTACGACGATCGTGTGCGCAACGCCCGCGAGAACAAGGGACTGAGCCAGTCCGATCTCGCGAACGAACTCAACGAGAAGGCGAGCCTAATCCGCAAGATCGAACGTGGCGACACGTTACCAAGCGACAAGGTCCAGTCCGAACTCGAGGACTTCCTCGAAATCTCGCTGAGCGCACAGGGCGGCTCCGCGGACGACACGGAGTGGTCCGGCGGCTCCTCGACGGGGAGTTACACGCTGGGCGACGTGGTCAAGCGAAAGGACTGACCGACTGTCGTCGCCGCGATCGCGTCGATGACTCGCAAGCTATTTCTTCCGTGCGGGTGCGGTTGCCGATATGTTCGTCCTCGTTAATCTGAAGACGTATCCGTGTGACCCGGTCGAAGTTGCGGACGCCGTCCGCGACGTCAACGAACGTACTGACGCCCGACTTGCCGTCGCGCCGCAGGCGGCCCATCTCGAGCGGGTCGCCGAGACGGGCGCGGAGACGTGGGCTCAACACGTCGATGCGATCGAGCACGGGAGCAATACCGGCCACGCGCTCGCCGAGAGCGTCGCCGACGCGGGCGCGGTCGGCACGCTGATCAACCACTCCGAGCGACGGCTGAAACTGGCCGATATCGACGGCGCGGTCCGGGCGGCCGAACGCGCGGACCTCGAGACGGTCGTCTGTGCGAACAACCCGGCCCAGATCGGCGCGGCCACGGCGCTCGGCCCGGACGCCGTCGCCGTCGAGCCACCGGAACTCATTGGGACCGGAACGCCAGTCAGTCAGGCCGATCCCGACATCGTCGAAGACGCCGTCGAGGCCGCGGCGAACGTCGATTCCGAGGTCTCGGTCCTCTGTGGAGCCGGTATCAGTACGGGCGACGACGTCGTCGCCGCCGGCGATCTCGGTGCCGAGGGCGTCTTGCTCGCCAGCGGCGTCGCGAAGGCCGATGATCCCAGCGCGGCCCTCGCGGACCTCGTCGAACCGCTCTGAATCGCCGCGACGGCCACGAGGGCCCGGCGGCCGCGGCGGACGGCGTCGACCGCCGACCGACTTTTCTCCGTCCCCGCCGAAGGTGTGTCCATGTCTGACAACGGTAACGAAAACGGGGAGGCGGCCGCGACCGCGACGGGGGAGCGATCCGTCGCCGTCACGCTCGAGAACCGGTTGATGAGCCACGGGCTCTACTTGACCTCGTTTTCGTGGATGGACGCGACCGAGCCGCCGGGCGAGGACGGAGCCGGAATCGAACTCGAATACGAGGCCGTCTCCGAGGTGCCCGCGGTCACGAGCGACGAGGTCGGGGCCGTCTTGCGGACGCTCCTGACGATCGGCGACGAACAGGAGTGGACGCCCGGTCGACTCGAGGTCACGTCGCTGACGACCGACGGCGACATCCGCGGCTGGTGGTACGTCGAACGCGAGTGGTTCGACCGACTCGGCGACGAGCTCTCCCAACTCGAGTTTTCCCAATACGTCCTGGATACCGTTAAAAATCACCGAAACGAACGGTAGGCCGGTTACAACCTCTCGGAGAGATAGATTAATGATGGCGCATACGCCTGTGTATCGTAGACGATCCCATGACCGGAGAACAGGTGTACGTTTCTCACGCGCCCGGCGATCTCGCCCTCGTTCAGAACCTGTTCTCGACGGTCAAGAACTTCCCCTTCGGTGTACATATCGCACTCGAGGAGATCGAGTCCGGCCGGTCGCGAAAACGACTCGAGGGGCGACTCGCCAACAGCGATCTCGTCGTCGCGGTGTTGACCGAGGACGCGGCCGGAAACCGGTGGATCGAACAGGAAATCGGCTACGCGGTGGCGAAAGGAATTCCCGTCTTACCGCTTCACGACGAGGGAACCGATCCCCACGGCTACATCGGTGACGTCGAGGGCGTGACGATCGATCGCGGCGACCTCACGGTGACAATTTTCAACCTGCTCTGTCGGCTTCGGGGAGCGCTCGCCCCGTTGGGGGCGCTGTCGGTCCCGAACTGGTATATTCGGTTCCCGTGTACGGTTCCCGACTGCGGGCACCCGGTCACGCTCGAACTCGAGTCCGGACAGACGAAACTCTGGAAACTCCACAGTCACGGCAAACTCCTGACGGCGGCCTGTGACGCTTGTGAGTCGACGTACTACTTCAATCCAGCCACGATCGGCTTCATCAGCCGCGAGGACGGCGGGGAGACTCAGTCGTCGTCTCGGAGCCGCTCGTAGGCTTCGGTGACGAGTTTGAACGCCGATTGACTGCCGCTTTCTCGGTCCGGGTGGGCGCGTTTGACCTGCGCGTGAAACGCCTCGCGGACCGCCTCGTCGCTCGCGTCCGCGTCCACACCGAGCACCTCCCGGGCCCGCTGTTTTCGCATGGCGACGTCGGTGATGATCCCCTTCTCCTCGGCGTCGGCTTTGCAGTCGGGACACAGCCGTTCGGTTCGCTCGTCGATCGTGGTGACTCGAAAGCACTCGACGGAGACCAGTTCCCGACACTGACTACAGCGGTTCCGGTCTCTCTGTGGTTCCGTCGAGTCGGTTTCGTCGCCGGCCGTCTCGCCGGACCCGGTCGTTGTCAACGAGCCGTCGGCTCGAGCAGTGTCTGCGTCGGTTGCATCCGCGTCAGCGCCGTCCGAACCGCCGTGACCCGGCGCCTGGGCCACGCAGGACGGACAACACGACAGAACCGTTCCGTCGTCGAGTACGATGTCCTCGAGCTCGGCCGTGAGACAAGGGTCGGTACAGCCGTCACAGGTGTCCCGACGCTGATCGAGCGAGTCGCCTTTTCGTGCGGCCGCTCTGGCGTGGGGCGTACACTCCGGACAGCAGACGACCTGCTCGCCGTCCGGCATCGTCACCGTCGTCAAATCCTCGAGCTCGACCGTTCGACCGCACCCGTCACAGCCGGCCCGACGGTCGCCGACTACAGCCATTACGCGAGCGGTTCGGGTTCGTCCCATATTAGTTCTTCTGCTGACAGTCACCCGTGTGGTCATGTTACGGGTTGGCCGTCGTTTCGCTTCGCCCAGGAACTGAGCTCGCGTCTCGAGCAGGCCGGTCCAAGCGGGCGGTGTAGGATCCGCTTACCGAACGAGAGGTGTGTGGGAGATAGCGATCGCTGCTGAACGGTGTCGATAACAAAGTACTCGCCCGCCCATCGACCGGTCGTGCGAGGCGACCCTCGCACGGAGACGCGCTGTCCGATGGACGGCACTCGGCGGCCGCCCGTCGCCGAGTTCCTCCTCTCCTGTCAGGGATCGCAGTGACCGTCTCGACCGAGACGGGTTTGGTCGCAACTCGACCGAATTCGTCTCGTGACTTTCGTTCGCCGGGCTCGTTCCCGTCGTGTGGGCAGAATCGGGAAATCAATAGGACCTCGGCCCCGAGGGTCGCGTATGGATACGGCAGTTCAAACCGAGGCCCGCGATAGCCCGACGGGCCGGGAGCGAGTCGGTACCGCAGCGGTCGACACCGTTCTCGTCGCCGGATTCGTCCTCTTCGGCCGCATCGAACACGGCGGGAATCCGATCGCCGAACCGCTCGCCTCGCTCGAGACGATCGCGCCGTTCGTGATCGGCTGGCTCGCTGTCGCGCTCCTCGCGGGTGTTTACACCCGCGACCGTCCCGTGGGACGTGACGGCCTTCGACTGACGGCCGTGGCGTGGATCGCGGCGGCGAACGTCGGGCTGATGCTTCGGGCCTCCCCGTTGTTCGAGGGTAGTGCGACGTGGCCGTTCCCGCTTGTCATTACCGGGTTCGGACTACTGATTTTGCTCGGCTGGCGACTCGGCTACTCCCTGTACCTATCAGTAACGGGGTAATTCTTTGAGCCGGCGATCGACGCCGATAACGTGAACGAGAGTAGATGTATAAGAGAAATAGAATATATTCGCACCGTGGTAGAGAGAACGCCTCTGCTTCTATTTTCTGGCGGGTAGCTGTGATAGGTTTACGAATACGAACGGCTCGAGCTCCAATATATCAGTATCCAGAATTTTAATAAGCAACTCATAAGTTATGAGTATGTATCGCTGTGGATACCCGTTAGAGATCCGTCTACCATGAACCGATTATGGGAAACACTTATATGGCTATTCCTCATACTATAGAATACATTATGACTGGATATTACGACATTGTTCTCGGCCTCATCCCAGTCGCACTGCTCGGTATCACCGCAGCCCTGATGGTCGTCGGACTGTCTCTGACTACGGCGGTGCCGCTCGGTTCACTGGTCGCGATGGGAATTATCGGGCACGCAATGTTCGTCAATACGCCAGCAGACTCCGCCGACGAGCCCCGGTCCGCGCGCCCGCCGATCAACGCGGACTAACCTCGCTGTCTCTCCGATTCTCTCCTCTCGCTTTCGGTTGTTTTTCCTGCTGCCGTTCCGTGGACCCGAGTATGACCGATACCCTGTTTCTGACCAGCGGGACCGTCGCCGACCTCGCGACACCGGCCGAGTACGTCGACGCCGTCCGCGAGGGCTACCGCCAGCGCGGTAACGGCGCGCCCGCCCAGCCGCGATCGAAGTTCCTCCGCGCCGATCCCGAGGGCATGCTCACGAGCTATGCCGCCGTGCTCCCCGAGACCGGCGCAATGGGCGGCTACATGTACAGCGCCGGCTTCGGTGCCGGTGACGCGTGGTTCATGACGCCACTGTTCGACGCCGAGAGCGGCGCGCCGCTGGCCCTGCTCGACGGCGCGAGCATGAATCCGTTCAAGACCGGTGCTGCTGGAGCCGTCGCCGTCGACGAACTGGCCCGCACGGACGCCGACACCCTCGCGATCATCGGTAGCGGCGCGCAAGCTCGAGGTCAACTCCGCGCGACCGCGACCGTCCGGTCGTTCGACGAGGTCCGCGTCTACTCGCCGACGCCCGCGAACCGCGAGGCCTTCGCGGCCGACTTCGACGCCGACCTCGAGGCGAACGTTCGTGCAGTCGACTCGAGTCGCGTTGCCGTGACCGGCGCGGATGTCGTGATCACGGCGACGAAAGCGAATGAGCCGGTCTTCGACGGCGACGATCTCGAGCCCGGCACCCACGTTACCGCGATGGGCCAGTACTCGCCGGACAAGCGTGAACTGGATACGAAAACCATCGAACGGGCGACTTACGTGCCCGACCTCCGCGAGCGGGCGACGGTCGACGCGGGCTCGTTCATGCAGGCGCTCGAGGCGGGCGCGATCACCGAGGACCACATCCACGCCGAGTTAGGCGAGATCGTCGCGGGGAACGCGCCCGGTCGGACGAGCAACGACGAGATCACTGTCTTCGACAGCGGCGGGACAGGAATCGAGACGGTCGCCGCGGCCTACATGCTCTACGAGCGCGCCAGCGAACGGGGGCTCGGCCAGACGATCGAGTTCGCACCCGCGAGCGAGGCGCTGACGGGCGACTGAACGCTCGAGAGCGTAGTTTTGGACGACGCAAGCTACGGGTCGAACGAGACGCAGTTACGTTATCAACGAAAACAGGACGTACGCGCCGCTGAGCGACAGCACCGGCGTGAGTACCCAGAGGACGACGATTCGGGCCGTGGCCGCGGGGTCGAACAGGCTTTCGGCGGACAGTTCGTCCGGTCGTTCCTCGCCGATTGGCGGGACGCCGCCGTCAGAAACCTGTTCGTCCGGATCGGGGGTGTCCCCCTCGGAGAGTTCGCCGACCGTCGGACTCGCGGGCGTATCGTCGTCAGCGTCGGTCGGTGAGGCCGTAAGCGAACCCGTCGTCAATTCCGGAGCCGGCTCCTCGCCCGGAGTCGGCGTCGCGATCTCGACGAGCGTCCGTGCGCGACTCGCTCGGCCCCAGCCCAGACCGATGATACAGGACGTCGTACTCACCGCGAGGCTGGCCGGGATCCCGAGCCAGGAGAGGATCGTGATGACTGTCGCCCCGATCGTCGAAACGATGAGCGCTGCCAGGATCGGGAGGTCGGTGATGTCGTTGCCCACCGTCGCCAGCGTCCGTCGGGCGATCGTGAACCCGCCGAGGCTGATCGACCCGACCGCCAGGAGGATCGCCGGATCGGCAGCGAGGCTCCCGCTCCCGACCAGCGGCGCGACCGCGTTCGCGGCGTTCGACGCCCCGGCGCTGAACCCCATGTAGCACGCGATCACGACGACCAGCGTCGCCCCACCGATGTCTCTGGACGCCGCGTTCTGATTGATCCTCGGCCGGGGAATCCGTCCCCGCGTATCGATGGCGATCAACGGGTCCCGCAGGCGACCGAACGAGAACTTGGCGTCGAGATAGGGGTAGAGATACCGGCCGATGATGGCCCCCACCGAAGCGGCGGTCAAGGGGGCGACGATCCACGCCGAGAGGATGGTGAACATCAGGGCGGCGTCGAGCGTTCTCGTCGCCAGCCCGAGTCCGACGATGGCACCGACCGCGGTCATCGATGTCGACGCCGGAACGCCGTAGGCGTTCGACACCAGGAGGGAGAGCCCGGTGAAAAAGAGGACGCCCACGCTCGCTTCGGGCGTGAAGACCGCCGCATCGACGATTCCGCTGCTCATCGTCTCGATGACGTTTCGTCCCACGGTCCACGCACCGATGAACGCGAAGATAGTGAAAAGCGCCGCGGCGGTGACTTTCCTGACGATCCGACTCCCGACCGCCGGTCCGAAGGCGACCCCCGTCGAGGAGCCGCCGATGTTGTACCCGACGAACACCGCCACCAGCAACCCGATGACGAGCAATGGCTCCGCCATGCGCTGTTCTTTGTGGGAGGCAAGGAGAAACCCCGCCCCTTAGGGCCGGATTACATCCGTCGACCACGATGCCGACGCCGTCGGCAATCGAGGCAACGGATTCGGCGACGGAACTCGAGCCCGTTAGTCGCTCGCGGGTCGAATCTTGAACCCGTAGCGAGTGACGCCTTCCTGCGTGTAGATCCGGCGAATGGTCGTCTCGATGCGGTCGCCGACCGCGAACGCGTCGGGATCCGCGTCGGTGCCCATCGCTGGGGCGCTGACGGTCTCGTTGCCGTCCTCAGTCTCGAGCGCGACGATCGCGGCCGCGTAGTCGCCCGATTTGGCCTGCTGTTCGGCGAACTCGGGCGGCGCGCCGCCCTGTGAGATGGTCGTGACGGCCTCGATGGTGCCCTCGCCGGCGAGTTCGAGGGGCTCATACTCGGCGAGTGCCCCGCAGTCGTCACAGGCCCCTTCCGGCGGGAACGAGAGCGCGCCACACGCCGAACAGCGGCCGGCCTCGAGCCGGTAGCGCTGGGGCAGCGACCGTTTCCACGAGGGGACGCTGACGTACGCGCCGCCGCCCGATGGCGGGCCGGTGGTCACGACGCCGCGCTGGCGCAGGTATTCGGCGTAGGAGAGCGGGTCATCGCCCTCGAGTGCGGTCACAGCCGGTACGTCCCCGTCGCTCCGTTGCGTCTCCGACGCAACGCTGACGACGACCGCGTCCGCGCCCGCACCGCTGCCGTGGGAGACCCCCAATACCGACCCGTAGCCGTCCGCGAGCGCCGTCGCCAGCGAGACTGGGACGCTCGCGGCACCGAGGTCGCCCAACTCGTGAACCGTCGCGGCCGCCTGAATCTCGTCGGTGCTCACGCCGGCCGCGCCGGCGGCGCGGTAGGGGAGCTTCCCGTCGGGTGCCTGAATCGCGGCTGCCTCGGGCTCGGGCTCGACCTCGAGCCCGTCGACGGCCCCGCCGATCGTCTCGGAGAATGCCTGCCGATCGTACTGGGTGACGCCCAGTCCCCGCGTCTCGTCCTCGCCGGTGTTGCGGAACCGGGTTCCCGGGTACGGCGCGGAATACTCGGCGCGGTCGGTGATTTCGGCCGGACCGTCACGCTCGAGGACGAACGCCGCAGCGCCGGCTCCGGCGGCGTGATCCATCCCGTCGTCGGGGTCGCCCTTCGGCGCGTCGGCTGTGACGACCAGCGCGGTGGTCGAGTCGGCTTCGAGGGCGTCGAGGCCGGCCCAGAGCGCGCGGGTGCCGGCGCGTGTGCTCCCAGTGAATACCTGTCCGGTCGCCGACTCCGAGAGCGCGAGCATCGCGCCAAGCCGGGCAGTCGGGTCCTCTTCTGCCGCTGGCGGCCGCGACGAGGCGAACCCGAGCCAGTCGATTTCGGCGGGGTCTGTCTCGGCCGCCTCGAGCGCCCGCGTCGCGGCCTCGTACCCCATCGTCAGGGCATCCTCGTCGGCCGAGGGGACGGCCTTCCGGGTGACGCCGGCGGCGTGGAACTGCCCCCACGCTTCCTCGAAGGCCTCGCTACTGATGCGGAACCGGGGCGCGTACGCGCCGACGCCAGTGATCGCGCTCATCAGGCGCTCACCTCCTGTTCTTTCTCAAACACGTGAACGACGGCGGCACCACCGCTGCCGCCGACGTTGTGGGTCAGCCCGCGAGCGGGGCTCTCGACCTGTCGCTCGCCCGCTTTTCCGGAGAGCTGTTTGTAGGCCTCGACGACCTGGCCGGCACCCGTCGCGCCGATGGGATGGCCCTTGGACTTGAGGCCGCCGGAGGTGTTGACGGGGAGGTCGCCGCCCAGTTCGGTCGCGCCGGACTCGATCAACTGGCCCGCCTCGCCCTTTTCGCAGAAACCGAGGTCCTCGTAGGCCAGCAGTTCGGCGATGGCGAAACAGTCGTGGACCTCCGCGAAGTCGAGATCGTCGGGCTCGACATCGGCCATCTCGTAGGCCGACTCGGCGGCCCGCTGGCTCGCGGGAACGCCGGTGTAGGTATCGCGCTGGAAGAGGCCGACGTTGTCGCTGCCGGCACCGACGCCGGCGACCCGGATCGGATCGTCCGTGTACTCATCGACCACGTCCTCGCTGACGATCAGCGCACAGGCCGCGCCGTCCGAGGTCGGACAGCAGTGATAGAGGTTCAGCGGGTCCGCGACGACCGGGGCGGACTGGGCGTCCTCGAGCGAGCACTCGAATCCTAGCTGCGCGTGGGGGTTCTTGGCCCCGTTCGCGTGGTTTTTCACCGCGACCTGCGAGAGGTGTTCGCGCGTGGTGCCGTACTGCTCCATGTGGACGCTGGCCATCTGGGCGTAGACGCCGGAAAAGGTGGTTCCAGAGAGGCGCTCCCACTCGGTCTCCCCGGAGACGCCGAGCCAGTACTTCGTCGCGTCCGAGCTCATGTCGGACATGATCTCGAAGCCGCCCGCGAGGACGACGTCGGCCATCCCCGATTTGACAGCTTGGACGGCCTGTCGCACCGCGAAGCCGCTTGCCGCACAGGCGTTTTCGACCCGCGTCGTCGGCACGCCATCGAGGCCCACGTGTTCGGTCACCGCCGGCCCGGAGAGCCCGAGTTGGCGGCCGCCGACGCCGAGATTGCCGATGACGGCCTCGTCGATATCTCCGCCCTCGAGTCCCTTTGGCACGCTGTCAGTCGCTGCGTCGAACGCCGTGCGGAACAGGGATCGGTAGCTCTGGGAGGGAAAGGCTCCATAATCCGACTGCCCCGCGCCGACGAGGTACGCGTCTCGCATACCCGCTCTTCGGGGAGCCGCTGTAAAATAAGTGTACACTCGCTCACGGTCGATTATCACAAACGCACCGCGGCGTGACGGGGCGGAACGGGGCGAAGGAGATCGTGTTCGAGCACGGATCTGTGGCATTCAGGCGTACTGAGACGCGACACGGGATTCAAGCGTCTCGTTCACGTACCTCGAGTATGTCCCGCGCGGCAGCGCTCGTGGCCGCCCTCGAGACGACCGACTCGCTGGCGATCGTCTGTCACGACAATCCGGACCCGGACTGTCTCGCCAGCGCGCTCGCGCTCGAAGCGATCGCTCGCGAACACGACGTGGCGGACGTGACGATCGCCTACGGCGGGGAAATCTCCCACCAGCAAAACCGCGCGTTCGTCAACCTACTTGATATCAGCCTCCAGACAATTTCGGAGGTAACACTCGAGGAGTACGACAGCGTAAGTTTCGTCGATCACAGCAGTCCGGGCGCGAACACGGAAGTCCCGCCCGAGGTTACCCCTGACGTCGTCGTCGACCACCACCCCGGCGAGTCGGCCGCCGCCGAGTTCGAGGACGTTCGCACCGACTACGGCGCGACGGTGACCATCTTCGTCGAGTACCTGCGGGAACTCGAGATCGATCTGACCACACGACTCGCCTCGGCGCTGCTCTTTGCGCTCCACCGGGAGCGACTGGACTTCGTTCGCGAGCCGACCCGCCGCGAGTACGAGGCCGCGCTGGCGGTCTACCCTGACGCGGAACTCGAGACCCTCGAACAGCTGTACGGCAGCGCCTTTTCGCCGGGAACGTTAGACGCCATCGGGCGGGCGATCGCTAGCCGGGAGCGCCGGGGCTCCTCGCTCGTCGCAAGCGCCGGAAAAACGACCGAGACGGACGCGCTCCCGCAGGCGGCGGACTATCTGCTCAACCTCGAGGGAGTCAACACGGTTCTGGTCTACGGCATCGTCGACGACGTGATCCGCCTGAGCGGCCGCTCGATCGACCCGCGGGTCCACATGGGCGAGACGTTAGCGGAGGGGTTCGACGAACTCGGCGCGGTCGGCGGCCACCACGACATGGCTGGCGGCCGGATCGAACTCGGGCTGTTCGCCGACGAGGGCGACGACACCGACGAACTCCTCGAGTTCGTCGGGGGACGACTCACCCACCGGTTCTTCGACGCCTTGAACCTCGACGATTGATACGGCCGGTCGCCCGATACGAGTACACGCCTCAGTCGATGTCGATCGACCGGGCCTCGTCGTCCGGCTCGTGTTTCGGCAGCCGGATCGTCAGGATGCCGTTATTGACACTCGCCTGTACTGCGTCGTCGTCGACCGGTTCGGGGAGGCGAAGCTGCCGACTGAACGATTTCGTCTCCCGCTCGCGTCGGATGTAGTTCTCTTCTTCGCTTCCCAGTTCTTGACTGTGCTCTCGCTGGCCCGACACGGCCAGCGTCTGCCCGGAGAGGCGCAACTCGAGGTCGTCGTTCTCGTAGCCGGGAACGTCGACCGTGACGACGAACTCGTCGCCCTCGTCCGCGAGGTCCAGACTCGTCTCCGCGCCGCTCATCGAGAGATCGAGTTGGCTTCGGTCGTCGACTTGCGTTTCCCACGACTTTGCCGCCGTCTCGATCTGGCGGTTCAATCGCTCGAGCAGTTCGTCGATACCGTCGAACGGGCGGGGTCGGTCTGCCATGGTATCTCTTCTCGAGTGTAGGGGGTCGACGGCGAAAAAGGCCACCTCAGGCCTGTGTGATTGTCTCGCACGCTAATATGTTCGGAGCGGGACTTGCGGCAGAACCGAGGGGTGGGCTGGTCGTTTTTAGGTTCCCGACCGTAGGGTGGGGTATGACGGACGCACTATTCGTCGTCAGCGAAGAAGGGTATTGGGGAGAGGAATGCGTCGAGCCGCTCGAGACGCTCTCGGAAGCCGGCGTCGAAATTACGGTCGCGACGCCGTCGGGAAGCCCGCCGGTCGTCGACGAGCGCTCGATCGATCCCGACGAGGTCGGCGAAGAGACCGCCGAACACGTCCGGGAGGTCGCGGAGAACGACGAGCGGCTGAATGACCCGATCCCGGTCGCACAGGCCGACGCCGAGGGGTACGACGCCGTCGTCTTCCCCGGCGGACACGGGACCGCGTGGGACATCAACCAGGACAAACACGCCCGCCAACTCCTCCGGGACGCCGTCGAGGGCAACGGCAAGGCGCTCGTCGTCTGCCACGCCGTCGGCATGCTCGGCTTCGCCCGGGACAGCCACGGGGCGTTCATCGTCAACGGCCGCGCCGTAACCGGCTTCCCCAACGAGTGGGAGGAAGGCATCGTCGACGAACAGGATCGCATGCCCGACGGCCGCAAGCTGCCCTACTGGGTCGAGGACGAAGTGAAAGCCGCCGGCGGCAACTGGGACGCCGAACTCGAGGCCGACACCAGCGTCACCGTCGACGGCGACCTCATCACCGCTCGCGGCCCCGGCTCCTCGAGCGCCGCCGCCGAGACGCTGCTCGAGGAACTCGACATCGAACTCGAGGCCTGAACGGCGACTGAGCCACTGATTTTCTGGTTTCGGTTTCCGGTCCGCTCGAGACGCAGTAACCGGAACGCCGATCCATAGACATACAACGGCGGCCTCGACACGGACTCGTATGGCGGAGGACATCGATCTGGGCGGGCGCGACGAGCCGCTACGGTCGTCGGACGACCACGCCGAACTCTTATCGGAACTCGATTCCCACGATCTGGCGGTCGCGGCCGACCCCGAGAGCGATTCGAATGGATTCGAGTACGACCCGGATGCAGACCCAGACGCGGTGTTTCCCCAGTCGGTCGCCAGCGGCGGGCCGACTCCCTCCGGGGTCCTCCTCTGGACGCGACTCGCGCCCGCGGCGTTCGACCCGGACGAGCGGCTGGGCGTGCGCGTGGCCCGCGATCCCGATTTCGACGATATCGTCTACGAGGGAGCGGTCACCGACGCCGAGCGGATACGCGCCCACGACTACACGGTCAAAGTCGACCTCGACGGCCGATTGGAGCCCGACAGCGAGTACTGCTATCGGTTTTATTATGCCGGGACGGCCTCTCGGGTCGGCCGCTGTCGGACCCTGCCGGCGGCCGAGGACTCGCTTTCGTCCGTTGGTTCGCGGTGCTCGCCTGTCAGAACTATCTCAACGGCTACTACCCCGCGCTCGGCTACGTCGCTGACGAAGCCGTCGACTTCGTCGTCCACGTCGGCGACTTCATCTACGAGTCCCAAGACGGTCACTTCAAGGGACTCGGCTCGTACGACTACCCCGGCCGCGAGAAGGCGTTGCCGAGCGGCAACGGCCGCGTCTGGGGGCTCGAGGACTACCGGTACCTCTACCGCACGTACCGGAGCGATCGGTTCATGCAGGAAGCCTTGGAGAATCACACGCTAATCGCCGGCTGGGACGACCACGAAATGGTCAACGACCTCTATTGGGACAAGCGGACGGACGCTCCCGCTGGCGATCACCCGCGCGGAGATGACCCCGAGTTCATGACCGGGCTCGTCGCGGACGCGATGCACGCGTGGTGGGAGTACATGCCCGCTCGGGTCAACTACGACCCGAACGGAGAGACGCTGCAGGATCGGTTCCAGCTCTGGCGGTCGTTCGAGTTCGGGGACCTCGTGACGCTCGCGATGACCGACGAGCGGCTGTTTCGCGACCCGCCTCGAGAGGCGATTCCGACGCCGGACAACGTCGGTCCGAACCGGGAACCGCCCGGGCGGACGATGCTCGGCGAGGAGCAACGCGAGTGGCTGATCGACACCATCACCGGCTCCGACGCGACGTGGACGGTGTGGGCCGACGAGGTCCTGACCGTGCCGTTCCGCATCGGGTCTGGCCCGCTCTCGCTGTACCCCGTGCAGGGCGGCTGGGACGGCTACACGAGAGAGCGCATGCGGATCACCGAGGCGATCGCGGACGCCGACGTCGACAACTTCGTCACGCTGACCGGCGACATGCACTGCTACGTCGCCGCCTACACCAAGTCGTCCTACCCCGGGCGAGTGACCGGCGGCGAGGGCGTCGCACAGGGTGACCGGATCGGCGTCGAGTTCATGACACCGGCCGTGACCTCGCTCAACGTCGCGGAGGCGCTGCATCTCACACGGGGGTGGCGGCGGCGACTCACCGAACCGCTCCTGTCGTGGCTGATCCCGGCGATGAACCCCCACATCGAGTTCTTCGACAGCCACCACTGGGGGTACTCGGTGGTCGAATTCACCCGGGACGCGTGTACGTACGTCGGATACGCCGTCGACAAAACGACGAATTCACCGGACGCCGACCGCTCCGTCGTCGCCGCGTATCGCGTTCCGAACGGTGAAGTCGACCTCGAGGACGTTACCGACGAGCATCGGTGAGCAAGCCCGGCACAGGCACGTTCGTTCAGGCGAGCTACCAATCCCCAAGGCCATTTCTCCCTGTTCGTGTAGAGCGATTCACATGCCGGCAATACGAACACGGGGGCTCACGAAACGGTACGGTGCCGGCGACGTACCGCTCTCCCTGTCGAAGCGGTTCGCTGCCGTCGTGCTGGCGGTCCGGATCGTCGTTCCGGTCGCGGTCGACTACCGGCGCTCGAACGGGCCGACCCGAACTGAGTCCGCTCGAGACGGAGCCGGCCATCAGCGGCGATCCGCGGGCCATCGCTCGTCGCCGCGAGGGTGGCCGACTGCAGTCTGCGCCGTCGGTCGATTTCCGGGTATCTCGGCGTTCCGACGGCTAAGGTCCCCAACGAGCGACGAATCGAGTGAGTTATCAGCGCCGGTTCCCGAGCACAGTCGTGGGTTCCGCCCGATCGAACACGTCCGACCGCTCCAGTTCGTTGCAGAGTCGCGGCTATCACATCACCGTCGACGACGGCCGCGATTCCTTTTTCGCACTCAGTATCGAGGATCCGACCAGCGAGGACGCGTGGCTCATGTCTGACACCGTCGTCTCGCTCGAGAAAATGCGGTGACCGCTGTGGTGTTCCCCCCACTCCGATCGAACTCGCGCTCGCCTTGGCACGAATCAGTCCCATTATAATGTTGGATTATTGAAAACTACTATATAGCTGCGCCCCATATATCATATTGTGGTCATAACAATGACCGATAGAACACAAATCAATCTCGCAGTAGGCGAGGAGCAAAAGGAGCGTTGGACCGGATATGCAGACGAAACTAACCAAAGTCTGTCACGACTCATCCGGTACTCAGTTGAGAAAGAAATCGACGGTGGTAGTGAGCATGGTGGCGGCTCTGACGAACTCGCAGAACACCTCTCTGAACTAAGCGAAGGAATCCAGAAGATGACCGGGCGAATGGATCGAGTGAACGGGCGACTGAATGACCTCGAGCGTGTAGTGAAGCAGGATTCCCCAGAGGTCTCTGAGTTGGCTAACGATGTCTTCGAAGTTCTTCCCACCGAAGGGGAGCTTGTCACGGAGACACATGAGTCAGTGATTCCCTCGAGCGACGAGGGTGGGATTGGTCATGTCGTGTCTGGTCGTGTGGATCATATCGCAACTCGGCTTGGTGTGAGCGAGACGAAAGTAGGGGAGGCCCTTCAGAAGTTGCAGGATGATACGGCGTTAGTCGAATCGAAGTCAATCAGCGGCCACACTCGATACTACAAGGAGGTTTAAGAGGATGCAAGAAGCCGCTGAGAGGTATCTCCGCCGAGTGAAGGGGATCAACAGTGAAGGCACCTACGGCCAGAAGAAAGCGGCCCTCGAGAAGTTTGATAACTGGGCGGCAGACCGTGGATACGATGATCTCACTGAGTTGGGTCCGCTCGAGGTTGAGGAGTTTTTCATCTGGATGAAATCCGAAGGATACGCCCCCAACACAATCGCAGTGAAGTACAACACTCTGCACACGTTCTACGGTACGCTTGCAGGGAAGTTCGATATGATCGAGGAGTCGCCCTTTGAGGACTTGGACCGGAGCGATTATATCTCACAGAACACCCGAAAGCATGACGAAGCCGACATCGTGTACGTCACCGAGGAGGAGAAAGAGAGACTGTGCGAAAATGTCCCCTCGCCTACCTTCCGTAACGAGCTTATTATCCGTCTGATGTGGCAGACTGGTGTTCGCTCCGGCGAATTGGCTGGGATGAAGCTATCTGATGTTGACCGAGACAAGCGGAGCATCTCCGTCTGGAGTCCGAAGACCAAGAAGAGTAGAACGGTGTTCTATCAGCCGAAGCTGGATTTCTATCTCGAGCAGTGGCTTGACCGGGGGCGCAGAGACTCCTACACTCCAGCTGAAGACTCTCAGCACCTCTTTATCACGGAACGCTCGGAGAAGCTGGGGAAGTCAACGGTCAATAACAAGATCGTGAAGCCCGCCGCAGAGAGTGCCGGTGTTCAGGAAGTTTTGTACACTGATCAAGCAGGCAAGAACCGTCACCGGATCACCGCTCATGCCCTTCGACATGGTCACGCTGTTCATGCACTGAAGAAAGGGATCGATGTTCGCACGGTGAAGAAGCATCTCGGCCACTCCAAACTCGAGATGACTATGAGATACCTCCAGCTGATTGACGACGACGTGAAGGAAGCGTACGAAGGTTTCGGGGCAGCGGATTAGTCAGCTTCCTTTTCCACTTGGATGATTTTACTGGTGAACGGTTCTTTGGCTGATCATTAGGATTCCATCGTCCCTCACTCAACCGTCTGAGAAACGGCGTGAGCCCGGTTAGTGACGATGCCAAGGAAGCATGGTTTTAGGGTAGCAAATGAGACAGTCCCCCGGCGAACATTTATATCAGTCCCAACCTTACATGACCGTGGTCACGGGCCTCGTCCGCCCACTGGACCGAAGCAGCCGTTGTAAGCCCCTACGAGGACACGACCACCTCTCCGGCCTACACTCGCCGGATATCAAATAGGTTCCACCGGAGGTGGACATTAGTGAATATCGTGTATCTCCCCTAAAATAGCCGCACTACCGGGTGAGTAACCCGGTATCCATGTGGTATCGGGCGGACGAACATCCGGTCGGAAGGCCGGAAAAGAATCCTCAACCGTGCAACGCGGACCTTCGCAGGTCCGTGGGAAGGACGGGGCCCCGGAGTCCTCGCCGAGTGACAACACTCCTTGGCTTGACCGAGCTAAGGGGTGGGGAAGCTCAGCGAGAGATACATTTAGTCGCCGCAAATTCGAAGCGCAGATTCAGGCTGAGTTCTGGTTACTATTCCTGATAGTTCTGTTCTCATACCTATGGGATCAGATGAATGAGCCGGTTATTTGGGGTTTCACTCCAGTATCTATCTTGGGATTATCTGCCATCCTTTACATCCTCCACCATCAGGGATATGATGCGATCCACATGATACTCACCCTTATCGCATCTCGGCTGATGCCTACTGGTGGCTCGTAACGGTTCACGCCTCGAGAAATAGATATCAGCCGTGTGAATAATATCCAGTGTGATTAACAATCTGCTTCAGATTCCTGCCTATTTCGCTCGAGAATGATCGCCATCGCATCAACATCGAAGTCAGTCTCGGAGCAAATACACATATGCGCCTCGAGAACGCAGGATTCCGGAAATACCGATCCACATGGACACTCAAGATTTTCTGGCGATTGTCCTTCATTGATTTCTATAGGTTCCTGACTGTCAGAAGCTGACATATACATCAGATATTATGGTCCAATAGATATCAATTAATCGGTCAAAACGCTTATTGATGCAATAATTCGCTCAATAACTGCATAACGGCACCATTACGGAGAAAACCGGTTCAAGATCCCGATTAATCCCGCTTAAACGGGGGGATAACACCCCCTAAGAGGTCGTATTCCGGTACTAATTACGGCCCAAGTTCAATAAATTCATTCAGGATAGGTCTACGAACCAACCGGCTGGATAACCATCTATTCAGGACATTATCTTATTTTGGTGTAAAACATACTGGATCACCATAGGGGAAACCGTGTAAGATATACTCTTGAAAAAATTTAATTGATGTGTAGACAAGTGAGATTGTAGTATTCGGTATCAGTAAGAACACTGCTGAGATTCATAGGGATAATTCTGATAGCGGTACTGACGGGGGAAGCTGTGAGACGAGATGTTACAGAACTCGAGACGCACGATTTGCATCGCAGCCAGTAGATGAGATAGCCCGGTTCACAGCCGACGAGAGACGGTCTTTTGGTGATATATAGTGATAGTCAGAGATAACGGCGAAACGGTACAGAACGGCGTATAGAGGGATCGAAACCGGCGCTATGGGTTCTACAACATCGGATTCTCTGAGATCCATGTTCAGTATTTAAAGGAACATCACCATTTGACGCCCACAGTTGAGAGTAATATGCAGCTATGTTACTCACCCAACGCCCGTGAAATATATAAGACGGAGACCATTATGATGAAATAAGAACATGACGGAATGGATATCTCTTCCAGCCCACCCGGAAACCCGAGATAGGATACGGCAACTCAAGCCCGAAGGCGAGAGGACTACGAATACTGGAGTATCCACTGACGAAATCATCAACCAAGCACTCGATGCACTCGAGGAGCAGGAGCTGGGTGACGACTAAGCGACAATGAAGGTGGGAAGGATTGACATGGGGATTGATGGTCCCCATGACGGATGTCAGCTATCAGATCTTCTGGAGTTGATCGATGAGCTTCACTCATAATTTGGGGACAACTGCTGATAAATATTCTGGTCATTCAGATACGGATGTAAACAACCTAACCCGGACACTCAGGGAAGATAACCTCACTCCGTGCGTGCGATACGGATATCTGGATGATGGAGACTTCCAGCAGGAGTATCAATTACGTCCACTCGATGAATCACCGCCGGAAAATACGAGCTTCGCAAGTCCGGGCATCTACTTCATCACTGAAGAGGAGAGGGAACAGCTGGCGAATGGCTCACCTCCGAAGAATATTCAGGGAGACTGCCGCCGAGAAAACCGAGTGGTCTACTCCGTCGTTGCGGAGAGTGATGCCCTCGAGCGCGGAATCCCGGCTACTGATGTAGCGGAATGGCTGATCGAGTTCGTTACTGAGTGGATTGGCGTAGATGACTATGAGTTATATTTCTCAGGAAATCGTTCCCTGCACATCCATACTCGAGCGTTCGTCACTGGCGATGGATGGCGGGCGATGAAAGAGTTGGCTGAGGAATATAATCAGGAGATCGATGCGGCTTTGGATACGAGTATCTACAAAGCGAAAGCCCAGTTCCGGCTTCCCGGTATCGAACACAGCAAGACCGGGCTGCCAAAGATTCGCATTGACGAAACCGATGATCGCCAGGAGATCATCAACAAGGCCTCCTCTTTCAGTAGTATAGAGAGAGAATACCATTATGTTGCAAGGATTCCCGGTACAGACTCTCTATTCCGCGAAATTGAGAGGGGGATGGTTCACCCCTATATAAAAGAAAATTCGGCGTTGGATGATCCGATCACAGTCAAACCGTTCTCCCCATACGCACTAACTGGTGACGGCAATCGCTCTGTCTGCATTTTCAAACAGACCGGAGAGGTCTTCGAACACGACGAGACTCATTACATCTCCTGCCACATTCTCCAAGCTGTCGGGGGCGATGAGTCCTTCACACGGGAGAATAGCGAGTGCAAAATCCAACTCTCTGATCCAGACGCTCGGAAATGGGAGTTCGCTGAAGGCGACTACGGCGTTATCATCGGTGGCCGGAGCCGGAAGTCCCGTCTGCTACATATTGATCAAGACGATGCGAGCCTCCTCAAGCAGATACTGAAACAGCAGGGTCGGAAGTCAACGCTCGAGACACTCGATCACTTGGGATTCGATATCGGTGATAGTGGCAGAATCACCGGAAACTACGGTAGTTCGGATAACGAGGTGAGAGATGCGATGAGGCTCCAGTGGAAGATCGAGCGCGGAGATGCTCCGCTCACCTACGAAAATCTTATCTCCGTGTCTTGCAGTCTCCTCCGCCGGAAGGGACGGGCAGCTACTCTCGAATGGATTCAGAAACAGATGGGTGACGATTTTGACCGCGAGATCTCCCGTAAGAACCTGAATCCGCTTATCGAAGCCTACTTCGATGACATCGATCCGCTGTGAGAAACCTATCTCAGTGAGCGCAACCGTTTTTAGCCCCACCCCCTGACCTGGTGCTGATGGTGGCCCGGAATGACGGTATGCTGTCCGCTTCGGTGGGATTCCCCACTACTCGAGGAGTTGGCGGTTCGTTCTGGTCCATCATCGGAGTCAAAATAAGCATGAGTAATAACAAATGCAAGAACTGCGGAAGTGCCGATAGAGTATGCAATCTCAGTTTCGATGAATGGGAAGGTGAGAGTCCACTATGCGCAAAGTGCGCACATTGGGCTTTTGAACGCAATTTAAATACTAATCAACGGCCAGCTTTTCGTACCGAATAACAGCTATACAGGGCGGGGTCCGGGTCAGATTTTATTTTCGCTTCTATGTTCCGTTTACAGTTAGTGGAAACAGCTGGTCGAGACATCTGAGTCATCGACGACCTCATTATACTGACTCCAGATCTCTTTGGGCGTGACTTCGTCGTCAATTTCTTCGATCAAAGCCTTGAGTGAGTAGTCTTCTCCATTGCTTTCAAGAATGCGATTGAAGTGTGCTTGAAAGAGATTCTCTATTTCACTAGAGGTAATCTCCTTTTGAAATTTCTCATACCCACAATCTGTGCGGGGACATGACCAAGATATCACATCCTCGTTCATAGGCGATTGGCAGTTAGGACAGGTAGGATTCTCTTCTACTGATATCTCCAAAAGTTTGCCAGATGAGAGGGCTGCTGTGCCTTTCCATACAAGACCGTTCTTTTGGATACATCCCTGAATAGAGCCGACATCACTGACTGAATCTATTTCTGTTTCCGTCGACCTCTTCACTGGTTCCGTACCTTTTGCTTCGTATCTTCCTCGAATCCACCAGCCGACGATGAAACCTAAGAGAGTGAGTCCAATAGGGCGACCCCACGTACTGATCCAGTCTATTGGAAGCCAACCAAGGAACCCGCTGATCAGATCTGGGTAAAAATCCGCTGCGCTCGGTATGCCGATCAGAAAGAGTGTGACAAGTAAGCTAATAAGAGCGATTACCTCTTTCCGATCCATTGGTTACCTGCATCAACTGAGCAGATATGTAATTGTCGATGACTGTATCTTTACCGTGATTTGAGTACCAGTAGAGCGATACCGATTGTACCAGGAATAGCTCCGAAGACGAACAGGCCCACTCCACACTCGAAGGTAGGTATCATTAGCTGATGTGAATAGTCGCCGATGAGGAAGCTCCATGCCACACCAGGGCAAGATTTGAGGAGAGGGAAGGCGGCTTCATTCCTCGCACTCGAAAGTGGGATTCCTACTTTGATCGCCATGAAGAGGGCCAGTGGTGCAAGGATCAGAAGTCTCCAATCGAACGAACGGCTCATCTTCTGGATAGTTATACAGTCTGTCGAGTTAAAATTCTTCTTAGGCGTCTATTCCTCTGATATCTCTTGAAGGACAAGTTCCTTCAGAATATCACCAAACCAATTAATAATTCCAAGAAGACAACTTATGATGCATAGAGCAAACTGAGTACCAGATATTAAACCCAAATACAGGGAAATAGATATGATAGACAAGACAAATATGGAAATAGTGGCGATGAGTAAAACCGATAATATGGCGACGAAACCCCGAAAATCTCTACGGGGGCTTAAATCTGCCGAACTGGATTTGTTCTCTCCTTCTTGGCCGCCTGACCTACTCAAGGAATCCGCGCCCTGCTAACGCAGAGACGCGGCTAAGGAAGGGTAGCTGGCTTGCCGAACGGCGAAGCCATTCCATGGTAACCAATTGGAGATTCTACCACTTAATGATATCGGGACCCACACTGATCTGTAGCCTTATTTCAGTCACATCACCGGAGTATTTTTCAGGCTCGATGAATTATAATAATATATACATGAACGGTGGACGGGTCGGATGCGAAAGAGGTGGGGAATTTGGTTAGTCTCCTTGGCGGCGGCTCGCAAAACGAGATTGAGATCGTAATCTCCGGGACTGCTCGGCCCCTCGAGCGCGCGTTGGATAAAGCGGAGAGAGGCCTTGCCGAGTTCAAAACGTCAGTGAAATCCATTGACACCACAGAAATTGAGGCTGATACAGATCCATTAGAGCGGGATCTACAGGAGGCAAAAGCACAGGTTGAGGCGTTCGATACTACCAGTGCTGACGTTCGTATTGATGCAGATACTGATCCACTCGACAGATCTCTATCAGAGGCAACCATCAAAGCAGAGGCCTTTGAACACTCCCTCGAGAGTATTGATGCTGGGAGTGCTATGGTTGGGCTTCGAGGAGTAGCAAGCTCAGCTGACGAAGCCGGGGACGAATTGGCCGAATCAGGGAGAAAGGCGATGATGGCTTCTGGTACTTTTGGAACTCTTTCCGCTTCCTCTGGTGCCTTATCTGCCTCCCTCACCACAACGAGTGTCAGTGCGGCAGGGCTGGGGGTGGCCCTTGGAACACTTCTTACGACTCTCCTCCCGCTTGCAGCGGTCGCCGGAACCCTTGTCACTGGTCTTGCTGGTGTTGCCGGGGCGTTTGGAGCAATGGGCGCAGGGGCTGTCTTAGCTGCTCAACAAGCTGGCTGGCTTGGAGATGAACTCCAGAATATGAAACAGGAGGTTGTCTCTCTCGTAGCCTCATGGGGCAAACAGTTCGCTCCACTACTCCGAGACGCCATTAGAGCGATTCCGAAGCTGGTGGCGAATGTCATTCAGGTTCTTGGTCCCTTAGATCAGTTCAAACAGGCAGCGAGGGACATCGGAGCGGAACTTATGGAACTCATCCCCCAACTTGTTGCCTTCGGAAAGCGGGTGGCTACTTGGGTTCTTCCGGCCGTCAAGCAGTTCTTCAACTTCCTGAACAGCGGAGGGATGCAGGGACTGAATAAGATGTTCCAGTTGACGAAGAAACTGGTTCCGAAGCTGGCCAGATTAGGTCAGTCAATCCTCGAGCTAATTCCCCCAGCCACCAGATTCGGAACACTGGTCCTGACCATTCTGATTCCGGCCTTAGATGGGTTCGTCAGGGGCCTCACGCTTCTGTTTCAGGCAGCAAATAGGGTCGCAGGAATGCTCGCACCTGTGGCCAACGCAGTGATGAATCTCGGGCAGAAGTTCGGAATCTCTGAAGGTCAGATCAAAGGGGCGACGATGGCGTTAGCCGGACTTGCCCCAATTCTACTTGGACTCGGTGGCCCTATCACGATGGCAATCGGACTGGTCGCCTCTCTGGGGCTGGCATGGGATAGAAATCTGTTCGGAATCCGTGACACCACTCAGCAGGTGATGGGGCTCGTGAAGAAAGCTATCAACGGTCTCATGCCGACGCTCACTGGTATCAAGAATTTCGCCACGCAAACCTGGAGCAAGATCAAGGAATCATGGGACAGTGACGTGGGTTCCATCTATACGAAGACCAAGAAGAAATTCAAGAAGGTCAAGAAGACTATTGAAAAAATCTTGAATGAGGTCTGGGGCAATGTGATCAAGCCGATCCTCACCCAAATTCAGAAGTTCTGGAGCCAGCACGGCGAGCAAATCCAGAGAATCGTCACGAAGGCATTCACGCTGGTTTCCACTGTGATCGGTAAAACGATGAATGGCATTCTCGATATCATTATGCCGATCCTCGAGACAATCCAAGCTGCGTGGAATAAGTGGGGTGATGAGATTAAAGTCGTCGTGGAGATGGCGATGGACATAATCACTACCGTCATCGGCGGCGCTCTGGATGCAATTGAGACTGCTATCGATATCGCTCTGGCTGCCATCAATGGGAACTGGTCTAAAGTCTGGGACGAGATCTGGGGCTTCATCAAACGCACTGTCACCAGAATCAAGAACCTAATTCAGAGAACCTTCAATCGCATCAAGGGTCTGATTAGCTCGGTCCTCTCGGGAATCAAGTCTACAGTCTCGAGAATTTGGAGTGGGATCAAATCCACCATTTCAGATACCCTGAACGGCATCAAGACCACGGTGACGAATATTTGGAATGGTGTCAAGACAACTATCACTGACGCTCTGAACTCGATCAAGTCCACGGTGACGGACGTGTGGAACGGAATCAAATCCACCGTGACGGATGCGATGAATAATGTCAAAACGACTATCACCGACGCATGGAACAATGTCAAAACGACGGTGGAGAACGCTATCTCTGATGTCGAAACAGCCGTCTCCAATGGCTTAGAGGATGTCAAAACGACCGTTACGAACAAGATTGACGATGTAAAGGGGATGTTCGATATTGACCTCCTCCAAGAAGGGAAAGACATGATCTCCTCATTCGCTGACGGTATCGAAGATAAAATTGGAGAAGTCAAAGATGCCGCCGGAAACGTAGCTGAAGCCGTCGATAAGAAGATGCCCGGTTCTGATGCGGAGGAAGGTCCTCTCTCAACGATTTCCGAGTGGGGTCCAACCCTTACTGGCATGTTTGCTGATGGCATCGAAAGCAATGCATCTGAAGTCGCTAATGCTGCGACGGAAGTAGCCAAATCTGCGAAGTCTCGTATTTCAGGTGCGAAAGGGCCCCTGAGTGATCTAACAGAGACAGCTATCTCGAGCCCCAATGCCACCATTGATTCGATTAAGGATGCTCAGATTTCAGATCCTGCCCAACAGGTTCAGAAGCCACGTGAGAGTGTGGGTGATCCGGTCACGGTCTCTCCAACCACCGATCAAGGGGTTAATATCAATATTGAGAAGATTGTTGCGAGTGGACGGCGTGAAGGTCGGGAAGCTGGCCAGGAACTGAAGAAAGCCCTTCAGAGTGAGAATCTGCCCTAATCCAATGTGTCCCGAATATCAGTGCGAGGGATGCGAGGAGTCTTTCGATTCTGAGCGTGCCCTTCATAACCATATTGGCAAAATCCATGATCCTCCTTGGCAGGACAGAAGCACACTCGAGGAGATGTATTCAGAGAACGGGCTAACTCCTACCGAGATAGCAAATCAGTTCGTGGTCTGCGAGGCCACCATCGTCCGGTGGTTACAGAAGCACGAACTCAAGAATGGTCCAGCACGACGACCAGCTGGATGGCCACTGGATGAGGAGCAAGAAGAAGCCCTCCTCGAGCGGATATCATTATCTGATCCAAAGAGGAGATAGCCCATCACGCCGATTTCTGCCCGGCTGAGTGGACGAGTGACAAATCCAAAACATTAATCCGATGGATTCCCCTTGGAATACTCGAATCCCTCAGAAACGGCGTGAGACGGTTATAAATCAAAGTGATGTTGCGAACGCCACGTACCATCTTCTTCTGCTTGTGGATCAGTGCCAAGATAGACTCCAAGATAAGGTGTTTCTGTGGAAAGTCGAATATCACAGTTATCATTTAAAGCGAATTTCCGCTTTCCATTCTCGTATTCCTCATATTCAGATGGCGTGACCCAGGCGTACGCATTTTTAGAGCAGTTTGGTTCTGTACACTTGAAGTCACCCGTAGGAACTACGGTATCTCTCTCTGTAGGTATGATAGCAGCCTTATATTTTTCATCACCATATGCAAGAGTTGGATTGGTAGTCCCTTTTCCAATCACTTCTGGCCCGTGTTCAAGACAACGGAGTAGCATTGACGAAGATACCATAATTTTCACAGTAAACATCCGGTCGTCTCTCAACTCGTGATAATTGCCGTCTTCGGAGCCATTTCTGCCCGGTTCACTTGCTGCGTGATCGGATCAAGCGATAGCCATGACTGATAGGACGTATCTGATTCCGCTATCTCAGAGCATGACTCACGCTAATTGTAGGAAGGATAGGAGGGGTGTCCCTCCTATACAATGCCGGTCAGTTTGAGCGGAGATATGCTCGCACGACTGGAAGCCACATTAAGTGGCTAATATGAGGATCAGTACTTCCGGGCTTCGAGCAAGCCAACTCTTTCGACCGGAACCACTGATTCTCACCAAAAATTATGATCTTCAAGAATAAAAATATATCGGCTGACTTATCTATTCTTCAGGGAGATTAAATTCGGGAAATGCCGCTCGGAGATCTGCTAAGTGTTCGTCGTGCCCTTTCTTCCGAAGTTCCTTTCGCATTTCGTCCCAATCGGTGACGGAGGCGAAACCCAACAAGTCGTATTGGCCCGGAGCCGTTCGCATATACACCATTTTCCCGGCGGGAGTCTCTCGAAGTTCTGCACCATCAGGGATCTCCTCTGCCATATCTGACATGATCTACTAGTACCTACGATATCCAACATGATTATTGCATGGCAGAATCTCAGGGCCAATACTTCAGAAAGAAATGTCAATGAAGTGGTTTATCTATCGTGGAGTGACTTCTTCCCCTCTGGAGTGATATAGTCCGTGGTCGATGGGAGTTCTTCGGCGAAATACTCCTCCTCGATCAGATCATAAATAGCGTCGAAGACCTGATCGGCCTGTCTCTCAAGTTTCTCAATGTCGGCATCGTCCGCTTCATATGCCTTCTGGAGTTCGACACCCTTCTTGGTGAGGAGGCCCTGAATCGCATCTAATTCGTCTGAATCGCCCTCTTCATGGATCAGCCAGCACTCTACAAGGAACTCACCAGCTGGTTCCCAAGTGATTGTCACTGTTTCGTCAATCTCCAGCCATTCGCATATCGCATCATAACTTGGATGACTCGCATCCCCTTCCGGAACCGGGTATTCTCCCTTCATGCATTATATTTATATCTGTTGACATAAAAGGCTCTTGGTAGTTTGAGATTTCAAAACGGTTGAGGGAGGGGAATATCCCTCCTCGCCGCGACACGCATCGAACCCAGAAACCTTGAGGAATTGGATTCCTTTGACCGCAGATTGGTGGGGGACTGAGATCCCACATATACCTATAAGGGATCAAACCATTTAAAATTTCTGGTAACAATTTGAGAAATAATGCAGAAATATCTCAGGCTCATCTCCCGATAAACGGGCGATTCATCATGTGAATCGTCGGAATCCCTGATATATGACCGCTGAGAATTAGACATAATTTTCCAAAATTCTACCCGAAAATATTAAATTGCTGGCTATATTATGTAGTAATGAAGATGAGACTAACAGAAATCGAAGGCGTTGGCGAAGAAAAAGCCTCGAGTCTACGACAGCATGGCTACGAATATGCAGAGGATGTGGCGTTCGCAAATCTCCTCTACTTCGATCAGATACCCAACACCTCCCGCGACCTAATTCGGAATGCGCAGGAGCTTCTCGATACAAGTGATTTTGTCAATGTTTCTATGGACCGACCGTTACTCAATCAGGATTTAGTCGGTCGGTACTACTGCGAAAACTGCGGTAAAAGTTTCTCAGGAACTCAAGCACAGATGAATATCGATCCAGATTATCATCATTGCCGAACTGATGAAGGGGCTGTAAAATGAGTTCTGACGATGAGTCCATTGAGGAACTCCGAGAGAGAATCCAGTGGTATAGGGACAGGTGCTGGCATTCTGCCGCTGATGAACTCGAGTCTGAGATCACTGCGAGGAGAGAAGCCAAACTCGAACAGAGTGCAGAACTCAAGGCCCGCCATACGATTGCCTCTGACTCTCCGAATGACGCATACCTGGTCCATGGTATCGCTCTTGGTCCCGGTGACGTGACCAATGGCAAGGAGGGGAAGAAGCTGTGGCCCGAGGAGACTCTCAAGGAGGCTGCGGATTCACTTGAAGGCCGCTCGCTTGTGAGAGATCACATTAACTCAACAGTCGGGAATGTTGGGGAGGTCATCGATGCGAAATACAAGGAGGGCGTGGGCGTTCTGTTCGAAGCTGAATTGGACAGCGAAGAATTAGCTGATAAAATTGAGAAAGGCCGTCTCGATGTCTCTGCTCGAATCAAACACCTTCCTAAAGAGGAGTTGGATAAGGATGCTGAGACAGATGCGTATATCGTTGAATCGCCAGCTGTCTTCGATAATCTGTCTCTGGTGAATAAGGGGGCCTCCCCTTCAAACGAAGTCCAGCTTGGTGCGGCAACGGCAATGTCGGCAGCGGAACTCCAAGCAGAATTTGATGCAGAATCAGATGATCTCCTCGAGCGTGCTGATTACTGGAGAGACAGAGGAGAGTTTGGTACAGCTATCGACTACCTTCAACAGGAAATTGACAGGCTCATTGATGAGTGAGTCCACCGAACACAACAGTCCGGAGCCTGAGGATCTCTTTGAGCGTGTACAATACTTTTGCCAGCGAGGCGAGCGGAAGAAGGCCCTCGAATGTATTGATGAGATGTTAGGAGAAAGCAATGTGGAGGAGAACAATGAGTGACGCCGACGAGGAAGTTCCCGAAGATATCCGCAAAATCGCTCGAGGCGAAGATCCCACACCCATCAACCCGCTATCAGCTGAAATCCTTTGCGTTCTCAAAGATGTACAGAAGTATACCTCAAGGATTCTTGATGTTGATGATTCGATGGTGCCAACGGCGGAAGCATACAATCTTGAGGAAATGCGAGAGCGTAAAGAGTTCTATGAGCGGATGGGATGGTACGAGTCGGCGGAATATCTCGAGAATGTAATCGAAGAAATTGAGGAGGAGAAAGATGAGTAATTCCCCATACCACCGTAGATCTATCCGCCGTCTCGGGTCTGAGGTCATTGTCCGAAACTTCGCTAACGAGAACCCAGACGATACCGATAAATATGGAGATCCGAATCAGGTGTCGTCGTCAGAAGTGGAGTCTCATGCAGTGGTCCAAGCCGCTCAGAGACCGGAGCAAATAGACAGTGCGTCGGGTGAACGAACTCAATACGATGTACGCATGTTCTTGCCCGATACGATTGATATCCATGAAGCCGACGAAGACCATATTCAGGGGACTGAAATAGAAGTCGTTGGCACCGGCAGGATCTACAGAGTGTATGCGACTATCCCTGATAATCAGGGGGTCGTAGTGGCCGACTGTGAGGAGATATAATGAGTGACGTTTCTAATCTCTCTGTTGAAGAACTCGAGGCGATCAAAGATACGGTTGAGCAGGAACTCGAGCAAAAGAGAGATACGGATTTCAATGCTAACGCCAGCATCCTCGAACTTCTCAAGCGGCAAGACTTCTATCGAAAGGTTGGCTGGGATGCTCCGAAGGAAGTCGTTGTTGAGGAATCTGCTGCCCTGATGGATCTGCCAGAAGAAGTCGAGCGATAAGTCAATGCTCAATTTGAGTTGTGCACTAACTCCACTGAATCGTCATTGCCTCCGTTCTCCTCACCGCCTTCATCATCACTTTCATCGTTTGAATCGGCATTGCTCAGCTCAGCTGCCATTCCTTTGGCTCCGGATTCGATGATCGCATAGATTGCCTCGAAGTAAGTCCTATTTGTCCGGTATGAGTACCGTTTGAATTGGATAATCAGTTGGATAGGTTTCCGTAACAAGATCCATTGATAGATTTTCCTGAGAGCCGTTATCACTCGATCTACATCCAACCATTTGAAATAGAGACCAAAAATAGTGATTCCGGTAACGAATCCCGCTGCACTGGCAACACCAACCGCAGAAAAGAGAAGATAAATGCCTGATGTAAAGAAAATATCTGCATCTGAGTTTATAAAGGGATCTGTTGGTATTCGATCTGCGGCAAGGAATACGGTGATTGGTGCAAGGGCCATCAAGAAGAGAGCGATTATGGGGTCTGAATGAGTTATGATCCAATAACGGCTTTGGTTCGTCTTCTCTGTCACCCATCGTAGAAATTTGATGAGCGGAATCAGTACAACGAGTGTAAGTGAGAGCGCTAAGACTCTTGAAACTACGAATGATCGTATCATCTCCTCTTCTGGTGATGGTATTAGCTCTGAAGAGATCACCAGAATAAGCGGGAAGACGATCAGGAGTATCCCAAAAGTGAACGCAAAAAGTGACGCCCAGAGGGCATTCATCGCTGCCGACTGTAGATCATCAAGATCAACCCGGAAATAGTCGAATAGCCTCTTTGTATCGGCCATATATCAATATCTGAAAATCAGTATTACTGTTACATTATTAATATTGTCGCTGCCACACTGAAAGTATAATATGTAGTCTCAGGTGTTCTATGCGTAGAAATCAGAGAAGACTCACTTATCTAATCAATCGACTGGATTATCCAATCCGCCGCAGCAAGGTAGTAGACGGGCTCAAGAAGAACTGAATACTCGTCGGGTGTCGCTGCCGATAACATCGTCAACATGAGGGCAATGGCGACGACTTGCTGTTGCTCAGAGAGCTTTGTTTTAAAGAAGAGGCTGGCGAAGAAGAAGTTCAATCTCAGGAGATCTATCTCTTCTGGACTGTCCTTTGACTCTGGAAGCCCCTCTGTGGAGACCGTTTCAGGAAGTGTAAGATAGAGATATTCACCACCCCATTTAATCCTAAACGTCTCTCCTGCGAATGAGAATCGAATAGAACCTTGTTTAATATCATCTGATTCACTTCTCTTTAGAAGAGGCTCTAATGCCCTAACATCGATGACCGACTCAATCTCATCTACATTAGACAGATATTCCACGAATGCCTCGATGGTTTGTTCGTTGTACTTGATCTGCCGAGTGACGGTCATCACTCGAGATTCGTGTCACCTACCTAAGAACGTTTTTCATAAAAGACAGTACAAGTAGAGGACCCATTGGTACGACAAAATCTGAGCCATTTCTAAATCCGGTCAGCCAGGCAATCCTATCGACCTGAACCTACTCGTTTAAAAAAATTCCATCGGCTCGAGGACATCCGTGATGTGTGTAGGTTCATCATGCTCCAACGCCCTTCAGGTTCTGATCGTCTCGAGCCCAAGGGATTCGTAGCTTCTGATCGCTTAGATAGAGAGATTTTGGAAGGGGGGACCTTCGTGTATCTTCCCCTACACTCAACGCCTCTAATACCCTGCTCCTCGGGGCTCTGGGTACACCAGAAGGATCTTTGGGGAGAACGCCGTAGATTAGTCTGAACACTGTCTGAGTCTTCTTGAAGCCTTCAATAACGATACGTCCAAATCAGTCCCTTTTTACACGCAGACGGGGAACGACAGGCTATGAGCTTCGAGGAAGACGATCGCGTCGTCCTGCACGACGAGCACAGCGAGTTCGACGGCGAAACCGGTACCGTCTCCCAGACGATGGAGTCGATGTTCGGCGACGTCACCTACACCATCAGCTTCGAGGACGGCCAAGAGGCCGGCGTTCCCGAGGACGACCTCGAGGCGGCCGACGAGGCCGACGCCGAAGACGACGAGGAATAACCCCGCTCACGGGCCGGTTCTGTCGGGTCCGCTCGCCCACTGTCATCACACCGGACCGACACCACTGCGCCCGCAGACCACATTACACTTCGAATCGCAGATGCCACAGATCCCGCTTCACTACGTCGATTTACGGACGTTTTGCTACGCCACCGAGGACGAAAAGCGCGTCGAGGAGGCGCTTCGGACCTTCCTCCCCGAGGAGTTCGAGATCGAGCGCGCCGAGAGCGAGGGCCACTACGGCGACCGCATCCTCGTCCTCTCGGCCCGCGTCGAGAACGCCGACGACGTTCGCCACGTCCTCTCGCGGCTGGCCGACCTCGAGTCCTTCGACGCGTTGATCGACGAACTCGACGAGCGGGTCACCGAGAACACGGAACTGTTCCTGCGACTCGACAAACAGGCCGCCTTTGCGGGCGACGTTCGCCTCGGTGCCGGCATCACCTTCCGCGGGAAAGTCGAGGCCTATCCCGCGAAAAAGGAACAGGCCGTCGAGAACGCTGAAGAGGTCCTCGAGCGACTGCGCAAACAGGACTGACTCGCGGTCTCGCTTCTCGCCCTCTCGCCCTCTGGTTTTCGAGCGACGACTGCTTACTATCAGACCGAACACGACCCTCCGGTTGCGAAGCGCTTTTGACTGGCCAGTCAGTAAGCCAGTATAGGACCATTCTGAATGACGGACGAGACGAGAGACGATCTTATGGAGGCGACGTATCGAGCGCTCTGCAAACACGGGTACGCGGAGCTGACAATGCAAGATATCGCCGAGGAATCGACCAAGAGCAAGGGCACGCTGCACTACCACTTCGAGGGCAAGGGGGACCTCCTCGAGTCGTTTCTGGAGTATCTACTGGACCGATTCGAGGAGCGGACCCAGACGGTTCCCGGCGAGACGCCGGCCGAACGACTCCACGAGTTTCTCGACGAACTCCTGACGCCATCGGACGACGACTCCGCCGAGGAGTTCCGCACGGCCATCCTCGAGATCAAGGCCCAAGCGCCGTACAACGAGGCCTATCAGGACCAACTGAGCGAGTTCGATAGCGCGCTCCACGATCGGATCGCCAGCCTCGTCGCGGACGGCCTCGAGTCGGGCGAGTTCCGCGAGGGCGTCGACCCCGACGAGACGGCCGACTTCCTCGTGACGGTGTTCCACGGCGCACAGACCCGGGCTGTGGCCGTCGATCGATCGCCCGAGCGAACGAAGCGGTACGTCCACGACTACATCGACGACACGTTGCGGGCGAACGCGACGGACGACGATTCGGAGACATCGACCCGGGATCTCACGGAGGCCAGTGAATGAGCCTGTTAGACCGGATCTCCGGTCTGTTCAAGGGCCGCGAGGAGTTCGACCTGACGGAGGGCGACATTGCGAAGCCGCTGTTCTACCTGTCGCTGCCGATCATCGTGACGAACCTGTTGCAGACGGCCTACAACCTCATCGACACGTTCTGGCTGGGCCAGTACAGCACCGAAGCGCTCGCAGCGATCAGCTTCGCGTTCCCGATGGTCTTCCTGCTCATCTCGGTCGGGATGGGGTTATCGGTCGCCGGGAGCGTCCTCGTCGCCCAACACATCGGTGCGGACGAGGAGAGCGAGGCTGAGTACGCCGCCTCCCAGACGGTGGCCCTGTCGCTGCTCGGGGCGGTGCTCCTCGGCCTCGTCGGTTTCGCCTTCGTCGAGGAACTGCTGGGTCTGCTCGGGGCGTCGCCGGACGTGTTGCCGCTGGCGACCGACTACATGCAAGTCATCTCGCTGGGAATGGCCTTCATGTTCGGCTTCTTCGTCTTCATCGCGCTCATGCGCGGCTACGGCGATACGATCACACCGATGCTCGTGATGTTCGGCTCGGTGGTCCTCAACGTGATTCTCGACCCGTTCCTGATCTTTGGCTGGGGGCCGTTCCCCGAACTCGGGATCGAGGGCGCGGCGATCGCGACGGTCTTCTCCCGCGCACTCGCACTCGTCGTCGGACTCGCGATCATGTTCCGCGGGACGCGGGGCGTTCGAATCCGGCTCGGGCAGATGCGGCCGGACCTTTCGTTCGCCAAGAAACTCGTTTCGATCGGCTTCCCGGCATCGATCGAGGGAATGGGTCGCGCGCTGTCGATCAACCTGTTGCTGGTGATCGTCGGTCTGTTCCCGACTTACGTCGTTGCAGCGTACGGGATCGGCACCCGGGTCTTCTCGGTCATCTTCCTCCCGGCGATCGCGGTAGCCCGCGGCGTCGAGACGATGACCGGACAGAACGTCGGCGCGGACAAACCCGACCGCGCGGAAGCCGCCGCCGACTTCGCGGCCAAAACCATGTTCGTCATTCTCGGCGCGCTCGGCGTTGTAGCGTGGCTCGCCGCGGAGCCGATTACCGCCGCCTTCACCGACGACCCCGAAGTCATCGAGGTCGGCGTCACGTTCCTCCGGTACGTCGCACCTTCCTTCGGCTTCATCGGCGTCATGCGGGCCTACAACGGCAGCTTCCGGGGCACCGGCAAGACGCTCACCGCCGCCGCGATCGTCCTCGTGACCTACGCGGTCGTCCGGCTCCCGATCGCGTACGGCCTCTCGCAGACGACGATGGAGTACCGCGGCATCTGGGTCGCCTTCGCCGCCTCGAACGTCGTCGGCGCGGGACTCGCCTACGCCTGGTACCGCCGAGGAACCTGGCGCAGCGCCGACGTGACCGACGACCCGGCGACACCGGGGATCGGCGAACCGGACGCGAGCACCGACGACTGAAGACGACAGTCGCGCCAATAGCTGCGGTAGCCACGCCAGTAAAGTGCCTCTGAGGCGACGTATTCGATCGACCCAACACGATGGAACGGACAGAGACGAGCGACTGTCAGCGGGGAAACGGTCGCGTACAGCGGCGCAACTACCCGATTCGCGGCGCGCGGTGGTGATCGATGGTCGAAACCGTCTCGATCGATATCCTGAGTCTCCTGCTCGTCCTCTCGGTCGCGTGGGTGTTCGGCGCGGTCGCCGAGCGCTTTGGCTACCCGACGATGATGGGGGAACTGTTCGCCGGCATCGCCTTCGGACCCGCGTTGCTCGGGCTCTTACACCCCTCGGAACTGCTCTCGGTGCTGTCCGAACTCGGCGTCTTCCTCCTGATGGTCTACGTCGGGATGGAGGTCGATCTCCGGGAACTGTTCGAACTCGGCCCCCAGTCGCTGCTGATCGCCTTCGGAGCCTTCGTCATCCCGTTCGGCCTCGGCTACGCGGCCGGCGTCTGGCTCGAGGTCTCCGTCGGCGCGGCGCTGTTCCTCGGACTGGCCATGGCCGCCACGTCGCTGGCGACGAAGTCCCGGATTCTGGCCGACCTCGAACTCCTCGACACCCGGATCGCGAACGTGTTACTCGGCGGCGCGCTCGCCTCGGACGTGGGGGTGCTCATCGCGTTCGCCGGCGTCGACAGCTACGTCACCGCGGGCGCGTTCGACCCAGCCGAACTCGGCGTGATCCTCCTGCAGGCGATCGGCTTTTTCGTGGTGACGCTCCTGCTCGGCTACCGCTTCTTGCCGGTCGCGTGGCGGTACATCGAACGCCAGCGCGAGCGGTACGGGTTCGTCGACCGGACCACCGCCTTCACCTTCGCGCTGCTCGTCTCCCTGCTGTTCGCCCACCTCGCGACGCTTGCGGACCTGCACATGATCATCGGCGGCTTCATGGCGGGCATGTTCCTCCGGCAGGCAGACGTCGAGCCGGGGCTCTACGAGCACATGCACACGGTCATGTACGACCTCGCCATGGGGCTGTTCGCGCCCGTCTTCTTCGTCACGGTCGGCTTCCAGATCACGTTTGACGTGTTTTTCGACTCCTTTGCCGTGCTCGCCGGCCTGGTGGTCATCGCGTTCCTCGGCAAAATCATCGGCTCGTGGCTGTTCTCGCTCCCGACCTCGCTGACCTCTCGCGAGGGTCTCGTCGTCGGCTTCGGCATGAACGGCCGCGGAACCGTCGAGATCATCATCGCGCAGGTCGCCTACGAGGCCGGGGTCATCGGCGCGGAAATGTTCTCGATCCTCGTCTTCATCGCGATCTTTACCACTGCGCTCGTCCCCGTCACCGTCACCTGGGGCGTGCGCCTGCTCGAGGCGGCGGACGAACTCGTCTACGTCGATTCGGCGGCGACGACCGAGAACTGACTCACCGCCTCTCGCCTGCCGTTCTCTCCGCTCGCACCCGCTCGAGGCCCGCGGGCCTCGAGCGGGGCGTTTTTGCCGCCCGCGCCAGCAGGTAGGGGTATGCAAGTCCACGTCGTGGGTGACGACCCCGTCCGCGAGGCCGTCGTCACCGCGCTCGATGATGTCGACGTCGGCGTCCGCGACGCCAGTCCGGCGGACCTCGACGACGCTCGCTTCGCGGTCGTCAGCGACGTCGCCGGATCGCCGACGTTCGAGCGGGCGAACGAGGCCGCCCGAACCGGCGGCACGCCCTGGGTCGCCGTCGAGATCGGCGGCGTCGGCGGCCAGCCGCTCCCGACCGTCGACGCGGCAGTCTCCGGATTCGCGCCTGCAACGGGCTGTTTCGACTGTCTGCGCGCCCGCGTCGCGTCGAACCTCGAGGAGCGAGCCGACGGCCCACAGGCCGATCGCGCCGCGGCCCGACTCGCCGGTGCGATCGCGGGCCGGGAGTGCGTGCGCATCTTCTCGGGCGACGAGGACTCGATTATGGGACACACGCTCGAGGTGCCACACACCCGGCGGGAGCTCCTGCCGGTCCCCGGCTGTGCGTGTGCGGGGGGCGACCGGGACCGCACGCTCGAGCGCGACGACGAGACGCTCGCCCTCGATGCCGCCGTCGAACGCGCCGAGCGGGCGATCGACGACCGCGTCGGCCCGATAGCGAGCATCGGTGAAATCGAGTCGTTCCCGGCCCCCTACTACCTGTCGACGGTCGCGGACACGAGCGCGTACAGCGACGCGAGCGCGCCAAGACAGGCCGCCGGCGTCGCCACTGACTGGAACGCCGCGCTGATGAAGGCCGTCGGCGAGGGCCTCGAGCGCTACTGCGCCGGCGTCTACCGCGAGGACGATTTCGTTCGCGCGAGCGAAGCCGACCTCGAGAGCGCAGTCGCTCCGACGGCTCTCGTCCGACCGGACGACGCGCCAGCGTACGATGCCGACGATGACCACCGCTGGGTCCCGGGCGAAAATATCGCGACCGGCGAGTCGGTCCACCTGCCCGCTGCGGCGGTCCAGTTCCCCCAGCCCGGCGCGTCGCTGGTCCCGGCGATCACGACCGGGTTGGGGCTGGGTTCCTCGACCGTCGACGCGCTGGTCTCCGGACTGACGGAAGTGATCGAGCGCGACGCGACGATGCTCGCGTGGTACTCGACGTTCGACCCGCTCGGACTGTCGGTCGAGACGGCAGAATTCGACGCGCTCGAGCGCCGGGCCCGGAGCGAGGGGCTGTCCGTGACGCCGCTGCTGGTCACCCAAGATATCGACGTGCCCGTGGTCGCCGCGGCCGTCCACCGGGACCCCGACGCGCTCGCGGACGACCCGGTTTCGGCCGACGACGACGCGTGGCCGGCCTTCGCGGTCGGGTCGGCGGCCGGGCTCGACGCCGAAGCGGCCGCGGCCTCGGCGCTCGAGGAGGCGCTGCAAAACTGGATGGAACTGCGGAACCTCGGGCCGGACGAGGCCGACGACGCGGGCGGCGAAATCGGCGCGTACGCCTCGTTCCCCGCGCGAGCACGGGCGTTCGTCGACGCCGAGCGGACGGTTCCGGCGGCGAGCGTCGGCCCCGATCCCGTTCCGACGGGGGTCGAGGGGCTCGAGGCGCTGTGCTCGCGGACCGCCGACGCCGGGCTGATGCCGTACGCGGCGCGGTTGACGACCCGCGATATCGAGGCGATCGGCTTCGAAGCGGTTCGCGTGCTGGTCCCCGGCGCACAGCCGCTGTTTACCGGCGAGCCGTTCTTCGGCGAGCGGGCCCGGACCGTCCCGGCGGACCTCGGCTTCGAACCGCGCCTCGAGCGGGCGTTCCATCCCTACCCCTGACGGCCGGTACAGGCGACGGATCAACGGCGAAGATACCGTCGGCTTGGCGGAGTTGGATCGATAGAATCTGTCCTCGAGCGTCTCTTCCGGGTTCGGACTGGTGGGCCGTTAGCTCGTCGACTCGTTTGCTGTCTCGTCCGTCGGGTCGCTCGTCGTCTCGTTTAGGTCGGACGCGTTCGTCTCCGGATCGCCCGCTCCGGGCTCGCCGGTCGGACTCGCTTCGTCCGCTCCGTCTCCTCGATCAACGTCTAAAATCAGTTCCTCGTCGGTGAGTCGGACGGTGACGGCTTTGGTACTCGAGGTGATCGTGACTTCCTCGAACGTCTCCTCGTCGGTTTCCCGTGCGTATCTGGTCACGCGGAGGAGTTGCTCGGTCGCGTCGAGATGGGGCAACGACGCCGACTCGTTTGCCGTGACCGTGTAACTCTCGTCGTAGGTTTGGCGGTTCGTCCCGGTCTCGTAGGCCTCGAGCGTGAGGTCGTAGTGGCGATCGGATTCGCTGTGGACCTCGATGGGAACCAGCCCCTGAAAGCTGCCCTCATAGTGCTCTCGTAAGTTCTCGACACAGCCTGCGAGTCCCGCGACTGCGGTCACTCCGGCGGTTCGAAGTACCGTACGACGGTTCACGTGTGCTCCTCAGGGACCGACGACTGTAGGCGTTACTCTTCGCGGCGGCCCCACCGATCAGATTCTTCTGTGGTCCCCTCCCACGGGATTTTTGCTGGTGCGGTGATACGACATGGCATGGAGAAAGTCGCAATCGACGATGTCGGTATCGAAGTCAACCCCATGAACGTCCACTCTATCAGGCGGCCAATCTCGGACGCCCTCGGGTTCTCCGATTTCGCGATGAACTACTTCGAACTCGAGCCCGACGAGTCGTTTTCCGGCGGGATGCACACCCATCACGATCAGGAAGAGGTCTTCTATATTCAGGAGGGAACCGCGACCTTCGAGACGCGCGCGTCACAACCCGATGCGGACGACGCGAGCGGTGACGCCGCGAGCGAGGAGGTGAGAGAAATCACCGTCGAGTCCGGCGAGGTGATACGGTTCGAACCCGGCGACTTCCAGACCGGCTACAACGACACCGACGAGCAGGTCGTCGGCTTCGCGTTCGGCGCCCCCAAATCGAAACACGACTGGGACCAGATCGAGTCGCTGATCTACTGTCAGGACTGCGAGGAAGAGGTCGGCCACGGCCTCGCACTCACCGACGAGGGGAACTTCCGGCTGACCTGTACCGAGTGCGAGCACACGTTCGTCCCGTCGTAATGCGACTACGCGGGGCGTCGGGAGCCAGTCTCGGCCGGTCTCGCCACCCTGCGTAGCATCGGCTCGACCGCTGTCGGCGCTCATCGAGTAAGGGAAAATTGTTCACCCAGGATCGAGAGTGTCGACGTATGGCTACCCAAGACAGTTCGACCGTCGAGATCGACACGTCGCTTTTCATCACCGTCTCCGGCCCGCCCGGCTGTGGGGCGACGACGCTGTGTGAACAGCTCGCCGATGCGATCGGCTGTCCCTACGTCTCGGGCGGCGAGGTCTTTCGCGAACTCGCCGAGGACCGCGATATGAGTCTCAACCAGCTCATTGCCAAGGCCGACGAATCCGACGAGATCGACCGGGCCCTCGATCAGCGGCTCCAGCAGATCGCCGAAAAGTGGGGCATGTCGAACAAACCCTTCATCCTCGAGTCGCGGCTGGCGGGCTGGATCGCCGGCGAGCGCGCCGACCTGCGGCTCTGGCTCGACGCGCCGGAAGACGTCCGCCTCGAGCGGATCGACGACCGCATCGAGACTGAGGCCGAGATGCGGGTCCGCGAGGTCAGCGAGGCGGGTCGCTACGAGTCCTACTACGAGATCGACATCGACGATCGGGAGTTCTACGACCTCCACGTCAATACGGCCCGCTGGAGCAAGCACGCCGTGTTTACCATCGTCCGGGCCGCAATCGAGGAGTACGACCCCGAGATCGACGAGGGGGCGTTTCGAACGCCGCCGATGGACCCCTAAGAGATCACTCGCTGTCCGGCGAGTAGTTCGGCGCTTCGTCGGTGATGACGACGTCGTGGGCGTGACTCTCTGCCTGTCCGGCCGAGGAGACGCGAACGAACTCGCTGCGCTCTTTGAACCCGGGGATCGTCTCCGCGCCGACGTAGCCCATACCGGACTGCATCCCTCCCGCGAGCTGGTGGAGTTCGGACTTCAGCGTGCCCTTGTACGGCGTCGCGGCTTCGACGCCCTCGGGGACGTACTCGTCTTCCTCGTCGGGTTCGTCCTTGAGGTATCGGTCGCTGTCGCCCGATTTCATCGCACCGACCGATCCCATGCCGCGGTACTGCTTGTACTTCTTGCCGTTCATCGTGACGACGCGACCCGGCGCTTCGTCGGTGCCAGCGAAGTAGGAGCCGAGCATGACCGCGTCCGCGCCAGCGGCGACGGCCTTGATCGCGTCGCCGGAGTACCGGATGCCGCCGTCGGCGATCACCGGCACGTCGTGTTCGGCGGCCACGTCGGCGACCTGCGCGACGGCCGTGATCTGGGGCATGCCCGAGCCGGAGACGATGCGCGTGGTACAGATCGATCCCGGGCCGATGCCAACTTTGAGCCCGTCTGCAAACTCGACGAGGTCCTCGGCGGCCTCTCGAGTGCCGATGTTACCGACGACGACGTCGGCATCGACGGACTCCTTAATTTCGCGAGCGCCGTCGATGACGTTCAGGTTGTGCGCGTGTGCGGTGTCGATGAAGAGGACGTCCGCACCGGCCTCGTCTGCGGCTTCGGCGCGGTCCTGTTCGAAGGGGCTGACGGCAACGCCACAGCGCAGCCGACCATCCTCGTCGCGGACCGCCTCGCCGTACTCGCGACGCTGGAGAATGCCCTGCATGGTGACGAGGCCGACGAGCAGGTTCTCGTCGTCGACGACCGGCACGCGCTCGATCTTGTGCTCGTACATCAGGTCGAACGCCTCGCGGGCGTCGATGTCCTCGTGGGCCGTGATGACCTCGTCGGTCATCGCCTCGGTGACCGGGTCGTCCTCGTTGACCTCGAGGTGGGGTCGGATGTCCGTACTCGAGATGATCCCGAGGACCTCGCCGTTGGTGTTGACGACGGGTGCGCCGCCGACGCCCTGGTGGGCCATCCGTTCGTCGACCTCGCGGACCGACATCTCCGGATCGGCGGTGACGACCGAATCGAGGGGGATGATGAGTTCGTCCGCGCTCTTGACGCGGCCGATCTCCTCGACCATCTCGTCGATATTCATGTTGCGATGGAGCACACCGAGGCCACCGTGGCGGGCCATCGCGATCGCCATGTCGCTCTCGGTGACGGTGTCCATTGCCGCCGAAAGGATCGGTACCGAGACCTCGACGTTTTTCGAGACGCGGGACGTGAGGTCCGCATCGTCGGGTTCGACGCGGCTCTCCTTCGGGCGGAGAAGGACGTCGTCGAACGTTAGCGCTTCCGGTACCTGCAGTTTCGAAGAATAGGGCTCGTGCTCGGGAACGTCGTTCGCCATGTAAACCGTCCGGACCCCCGGGCAAAAAACGTTGCGAGATGAATCCGGTTGTGAACGGTTAACGGGGCCGGAAACGGCCGATTCGTCTAGTCTCGGTGGAACTCCGTCGACCGTGGTCCGATTCGGGTGCGGCTCCAGGGTCAGACGAGTCGGACTCGAGTTTCGGTATCGGCCTGCGCTGTCCCTATCTCGTTTTCGTTCGCGGGCGTGCGGTCGATCGCCGATACTCGAGGCAAACGCCACGACGGCTGCACACATCGCGTCCGGATCTGTACATTCCAGTACAGATCTGCCCGCTACTGGCGAAACGGTGACGGGTCGTGAAATCCTGTCTCACACAACGTTTATTGACGGTCCTCTCGTCTCTTTCGGTATGTACGCTGTGAGTGCAGCCGTCGCCCGAACCGCTGGCCGGACGAGTTTCGACTCCGCCGCTGCCCAGTTCGGGAATTTTACACCAAAACTCACAGCGCGAGGCCCGAAATTCGATGCGATCGACCGGTGTGCAGACCGGTTGGTACGGGACCGCCCGTCATATCGCCCACAGGCCTCGGGTCACGGCCATCGGCCCTGACCGATGAGTACGTCACAACACCCGGTCGCGCTCCAGATGGAGCGCATCGTCGGGGGTGACGCCAGGCTGCTGGCGCTGGTGATGATGCTGCCGTTAGTCGACGGTGTTTTCCCCGCGTTGATCCTGGCCGGCGCGCTCGATAAGCCGCTGGGCGCGGTTCAGGTCGGCCTGCTGATCTTCGGCGGGAGCGCGACCGTCGCGGTGATCCTGGCTGACATGAACGGCACGCCCCGCGAACAGGCGACGGTCGTCTTGCTCGTCGGGATCCCGTTGATACTACTCGCGGCGATCCAGGCCGCGCTCGCGCCGGCGATCGGCAGCGTCCTCGACGACGCCATTATCACCCGATTCGCGGCCCTGGTCATCCTCGCCATCGCGGCCAAAACCGCCAGCGCGACGATCGGCGAGTACCTCCCCAATCCCGTCGTCGTCATCGGACTGGGGCTAGTCGCGAGCGTCGACCCCTCGGGGGCGACGTTCGAGGTGATGAGCGATCCCGTCCTCGTGGCCAACGCGACGCTGGCCGCGGCCGTTGGCGTCGGCTTCGCGCTCGCGATCGCACTGACCGGCCCCTATCTGCGGGAGTACATGGACATCGATCGCTTCCGCTTCGGCAGCGCCGTCGCACTCGGTCTGCTGCCGCTCTCGCTGCTCGGGATGGCCTTCGGACAGGCCCCGCTGGCCGCCCTGATCGTCGCCGCCCTGTTCGCCATCGACTTCCCGTTCCGGGACGACGCCGACTCGAGTGCCGAGCCAAACGACGCGGCCGCCCAGATGGGCGCGGTGGCCGACGGCGGAGAGCACGGCGACTCGAGCGAGCCGATGGCCGTCGAAAGCGAGGACGAGCCGGAGGCGTATCCGGGCGACGACGGCACGGACACCGCGGGCCGAGCCCCGTGGCTGTAGGGCGATTCTGAATCGAAACCACTTTAGGGTGGATGGCCCAACGAAGACTCGAGGGGTCGTGGCCAAGCCAGGCATGGCGGCTGACTCCAGAGGCAACGCGCCCGGGACGACACTCCAGACTGATATACTGATCGGGCACCTGATCAGTGCTCGTGTGATGACCCTCTGGAGTTCCGAGGCGCACCGGAGATATCAGTAGATCGGGGGTTCAAATCCCTCCGACCCCATATTCTCGCCGCTCGCAAATTCGCGAGCGGCGCGTATTTGACGAAGCGGGTTTGAACGAGACTGCGGTTCTGCGACCGCAGGGAGCAGGTTCGCAGGCGTTGTTCAAATCCTTCCGACCCTTTTGGTGTACCCTCGAGTTTGACGAGAACGGCGAGTCCCGGCAAATGTGGATCGACACGAGCGAACGAGGCCCTCGAGAAGTGGTCAAAGTCGGGGAACGATCCGACGGCACTCCGTAGCATTGAGTTGACCTGAAAGGCTCCCGGCGGCGGAACTGAAACCGGATTCGTCGGTGTGATCGCCGATCGCTGAAGCGGCCTGCATAGTGGCAACACTCACGGCACCTCTCTTTTCTGCAACGTAGGTTGACTATCACGGTTTCGTATGCAACTCTGGTTGTAGCCAGTGGCTCGAAGACGGGGGTCAGCACCGCGATCGCACCGCAACGCTGGCGGGGTCGTTTCGCGCTTCGCGCGAAAACCTTGGTGGGTGTCGCCAAGGCGAGAGCGCCAAAAAATCACAACGCCCCACCCGTACTTCCGGGCGAAAATATCCACTTGATCCAAACGAAGCGGGGGTTCGATCACCTCGCAATTTGGACGTGCAGTCAGCGTTCAAGACAGGGCAAGTAGGCATTGAGCCCGCAACCAAATTCAATAACAACTGTCAAGAACAATGCACTGAATACCGAGCTTGGTTCGGCGAATATACTTGGGAACATGTAATTAAAGATTATCAAATTGAATTGGGAGTGAGCCCTTGTACTGGCCATACTTATTTCGATCATGGCAATCGAAGCGTCGTTTACGACGACAGAGGGTGATTTTCCGCTCGCTGAAGTGTTCTCAAAATTCCCGGCAGGCCAAATCGAATTAGACAGGGTTGTTCCAACGAACGAACTGATCATTCCATACTTTTGGCTGAGCGATATTGATTCGACGGACATCGAAATGACCGGGATTGAACATCCTGGTCTTGAAAGTCTCCACGTCGTCGATACGGTTGGCGATGAGGTGTTGATCCGTATCGAGTGGGATTTCGAGTATGAAAGCGTATTGACTGCGATTCTGGGAACGGATGTTGTACTCATCTCAGCTGTTGGACGGGACGAAAAGTGGACGTTTGAGGTTCGTGGTGAGGATCAGCAAGCTGTGTCTGATTTTCATTCGTACTGTAAAGAAAACGATATCCCAGTAGAATTAACGCAATTACATGCACTGTCACCGCTGAGATCCGGACAGGAATACGACCTCACCGATGCACAACGGAAGGCACTAACAGTAGCGTATGCTCGCGGGTTCTATGACTCGCCACGGCAGGTTTCCCAAGAGGACGTGGCGGATGAACTCGGGATCACGAGACAAGCAGTAGCGTCCCGTCTCCAGCGAGGCACCAGACGGTTAATTGCAAGCACGCTAATTAGAAGTGCAAAGTAGCCATTTAAACGGCTTACCCAAGCAAAAGTCATCCCTACTCCGTTCGACCCCCTTATGTAGGATGTGAGCTTCACTAATTACGCCGAAAATCAATCGACCGGCCTTCACCAATCAGCAGATACGGTCCATTTCGACGACGAACGTGCAATCTACCGACTGGATTTCGACCCCGCTCTGGATTCTGCGAGTCTTGCCACCATCGCTGGCATTGCAACAGCTTCACAGACAGACCCTCTCGGTCTTGAACCGTTACACTCCGCGATTGATACAAGCGCCCTCAACAAACTGATGTCCGGATCGAATCGGTGTAAACGGTGCACTCTCAACTTTCCATATGACGGATTCGACATCACAGTGGCTGCGTGTGGGCGCGTGGAGGTAGAAAATCAGTCTCAAAGCACGAAGTATAATGGGTGATTCAGATGATCTACCCAGCTCCGGGGCTGACAAAGTAATCGAACGCGAGGAAACGTACGAACACCAGGCGCACGGTGTCGTTGAGGTTACCGCCATTTGGAAAGGGGTCAATGGGGTTGATACCACCCGGGAAGCAAACGAAAAAGACGTCTACATCGTCCGGTACTCTGCCGATACAGATGGTGGGCAAGTCGATGAACTTACAGATACGTTAGATGAGTTTCTCGAATCAATCAAATAGAAAAGTAAATCATCCCAACTCTTATTGGGCATTTGCGAGTCATCTCTCGCAAGAACATCGAAATATATCTTGCTACTTGTAGAATCCCCAACTGTTAGTTCGCACATCTGGTTGTCGAGACGTTCAGTCAACTATTGAGTGAATAGAAGATGGTGAATCACTGTTTCGATCAACCCCCAGGGTTGCATGTCGACAGCATCCGTTTCTCAAATATGCACACGAGCCGCGACTCGGCGTATGCATATTGCGAGTCGATCCATCGCTCGCGCCGCCGTTCGTCTCTGGATGGCCACCACGTTTCGCTGATTTCGGCCCGAAATGGGCCATTCAGTGAGCCGAAAAACGAGGATTTCGGGGGATCGTGTGTACGAGTATGCGACTCAGGACCGACGGCGACTACGCATACCGACGAGACGCGATCGAACGGGCAGCTGACTTCTACGACTACAACAAGACGAAAGCAGTGGTGAGCGCCTGCGACGACGTTCCGAAATTCATTCAGGGCTCTCGTCAAGTCCTCGAGCGCGACGACCTCAAGCACGAGTGAACTGTCTTGGAACGACCAGCCGCGGACCCGCGGCCTGCTCGAGCCACACCCGTTTTCCCTGCCGTAACAACACGACGAGCACGACCACCGAACTCACACGCTTTTTAAGCCCGCTGCCGTCCGAGACGCGGTAATGAGCACACAGGAGACGTGGGCCGTTCGCCGGTGTGAGGACTGCGCTCGTGTGACGATCGTCGATCCCGCGAGCACACAGCGGGTGTGTGCCTGCGGAAGCGAGTCGCTACGAGAGTTCTGATCGACGGGGCCGTTTCGAGCGGCCCCAATACTGCTTCACGACCCGTCTATGTGGTCCCCAACCAGCCGCTCGAGGTGCTCGAGTCGCGTCTCGATATCGGGGTGGGTTCGGAGCAGTCCCCGCGAGCCGACCGCCGTCTCGCGCGGGAGGATGTCCAGCGCGCCGGCGGATTTCGCCCACGTACGTTTGTCCTCGTGTGGGCGTTCTCGGTCGCCGGAGAGCGTCTCGAGCGCGCTGGCGAGGTCACTCGGGGAGCCAGTCAGTGCCGCAGCGCCGCGGTCGGCGGCGAGTTCCCGACTGCGCGAGAGGACGGCGATCGCGATCTGACAGGACCACTGCTGGACGGTCGTCAGCACCGACAGGGCGGCCCACAGCACGAGGTTGGCCAGATAGGCGAGCGGCTGGGAGACGAGCAGTTTCCGCGACGGCGGGTCGTCCGAGCCGACGTGTTCGGCCACGAGCATCGGAACGAGTACGAGGCTCATGATGCGGCTGTCGCCGTTGACGAGGTGACTGAGTTCGTGGGCGAGGACGGCCTCAAGCTCCGCCGTCGAGAGCCGATTCAGAAGCCCGGTCGTGACGATGACGGTCCCGTCGGAGCGCCCGCCGATGGCGTAGGACTCCGGCCGCTGCCGGTCGGCGACGTAGACGGCCGGCACCGGAACGTCTGCCTGCTGGGCGAGCCGCCGGACCGCGTCGGCCAGTTCGGAATGCGTTTCGGACGCCGGTGCACCCGCTTTCCCCAGTTCCGTCCGAAACGCTCGGATCTCGGCCTGGACCGGCCAAACGTAGAGAACCGGAAGCAGGACGGTCCCGGCAGTGATTACGACGGGAGCGGGGTTCGTAAGCACCCAGTCGAGCAGTCCGTAGTACTCGCCGAAGACCGGCAACAGGAGCGTCTCGAGCGCGTAGAGGACCGGCAGGAGCGCGAGCCACGCGAGCGCGCCGCCGGTGACGATCGCCGTGACGGCGACGGCGCTCGAGACGACGAGCAAGACGGCCAGTGCGACGCCCATCCGCGAGAGCAGCGACAGCCGGAGCCGGGCGTTTCCCATCATTTTGTTGGCATCTCCATACGAGCGATTCGATGGCCACCGGTAATGGGCGTTCCGCATTCCCCGACAGCGAACGGCGCAACCGCATGGACCCGGTGGGAAAGCGCTTATCCTGCTCCCGATAATATGTGCCACGAATGACTTCATCTTCGCGTGCGGACCTCGATTCTGCAGCCCGGGCCTCCCTCCGCCGACAGGAAGTCGTCGCCGACCTCGGGGACCGCGCCCTCGAGACCGACGATCTCGAGCGGTTGCTCGCCGATGCCGCCGGTGCCGTCGCCGAGACGCTCGATGTCGCGTTCACCTCGGTACTCGAGGTGTCTCCTGAGGGAACCGGGGGACGCCTTCGGCAGGGGTCCGGATGGGATGAGGAGTGTATTGGAACCCGCGTTTCGACCGCACCCGGCTCGCAGGCGGGGCGCGCGCTGCGTTCTGACGGCCCGGTCGTCGTCGAGGATCTGCACACAGGGGTGGTTTCCGGGTCCGAGTTACTCGCCGAGCACGGCATCGTCAGTGGGATCAGCGTCGTGATCGGCGCGGCCGACGACCCGTGGGGCGTTCTGGGTGTGCACGCGACTGAGCAGCGAGAGTTCACGGAACTCGACGCGACCTTCGTCCGGAGCGTCGCGAACCTCCTCGCGACGGCGATCGAGCACGCCCGGACCGAGCGCCGCTTCGACGCGGTCTTCGACGATCCGAACATCCTCGTCGGCCTGCTCGAGCCCGACGGGACGGTACTGGATATCAACGGAACCGCGATGGAGTACATCGATGCCGACCTCGCGGACGTGACCGGGACCCCCTTCTGGGAGACGCCGTGGTGGATCGCGGGTGACGAGGGCGAGCGAGCCGACGCCCTCCAGGCCGACGCCCGCGAATGGACCGAACGGGCGGCGACCGGCGAGTACGTCGAGTTCGAGACCGAACTCGCCCGGCCGAACGGCGACCGGTACACGGTCAACGGCGTTTTCAGACCGGTCACGAACGACGACGGCGATGTCGTCTCGATCATCGTCTCCGACCGCGACGTCACCGAGCGAAAGCAGCGCGAGCGGTCCCTGCGCGATGCGAAAGAACAGCTCGAGGCCGCGACGGAGGCGGGTGCGGTCGGGACGTGGGAGTGGCATATCCCTGAAAACCGGCTGACTGTGGGGGCCTCGTTCGCGGAAACGTTCGGAATCGATCCCGATGACGCTCGCGACGGCGTCCCCATCGAGCAGTTCATCGACGCGATCCACGAGGACGACCGCGACCGCGTCACGACGGCGATCGATGCGGCCGTCGAGACCGATGGCGACTACGAGGTGGAGTATCGCGTCTGGAACGCGGATGACGAACTTCGCTGGGTCGTCGCTCGCGGCCACGTCGAACGAGACGAGGACGGAACGCCGGTCACGTTTCCCGGCGCGCTCACGGATATCACGGACCGCAAACGGGCCGAACTCGAGGCCGAGAAGCAGCGAAAGGAGATCCAGATCTTGTTCGATGTGTTGCCCGTCGGTGCCGTGGTCGCGGACGAGGACGGATCGCTGCTCAGGGCAAACGACGCCGCAAAGGAGATCTGGGGCGGTGACGTCTTCGATGCGGACAGCGTCGCGGAGTACGACAAGTACCCGGCTGTCTGGGCGGAGACGGGTGAGCCCGTCGATCCCGAGGAGTGGACGATGTCGCAGGTGCTCCGGGGCGAGGCGGTCTCGGAGCCGAACGTCTACGAGATCGAGGCGTTCGACGGCGACCGGCGGATCATCATGGAACACGGCATGCCGGTCCGAGACGACCGCGGGAACGTAAGCCGCGCCGTCGTGACGCTGACCGACATCACCGAGCGCCGGGAGTACGAACAGGCTCTCGAGGAGCGCGAACGCCAACTCTCGACGCTCATGGAGAACGTGCCCGGGATGGTCTATCGCTGCCGCAACGAGCAGGGCTGGCCGATGGAGTTCGTCAGCGAGGCCTGTCGCGAAATTACCGGCTACGAGCCGGATGCACTGGAGCGGGGCACGGTCGACTACGGCGAGGATATCATGCTCGAGGAGGACCGCGAGTCGGTCTGGAACGCGATCCAGCGGACGACCGACGACCGGGAGCCGTTCTCGGTGACCTACCGCATCGAAACCGCCGACGGCGAGATTCGATGGGTCCGCTCGTTCGGCCGGGTCCTCGCTGCCGGCGACGGGGCCGCAACCCTCGAGGGGATCATCTCCGACATCACCGACCGAAAGCGACTGGAGAACGACCTCAAGGACTCGAACGAACGGCTCGAACAGTTCGCCTACGCGGCTTCCCACGACTTACAGGAGCCCCTGCGAATGATCACGAGCTATCTGCAACTCCTCGAGGCCCGGTACGACGACGCCTTCGACGAGGACGGACGGGAGTTTCTCGCCTACGCCGTCGACGGGGCCGAGCGTATGCACGAGATGATCGACGGCCTGCTGGCGTACTCTCGCGTCGAAACCGGCGGCGATCCGCTCGAGCCGGTCGATCTCGACTGCGTCCTCGCCGACGTGCTCGACGATCTGCAGCTCCACATCGAGGAAACCGAGGCCGACGTGGTTGTCGACGACCTCCCCGTCGTCGAGGGCGACGCCAGTCAACTGCGACAGGTCTTCCAGAACCTCCTCGATAACGCCTTCACCTATCACGGCGACGAACCCCCGCAAGTACACGTCGCTGCGGAACGCCGAGGCAGGCAGTGGGAACTCTCGGTCCGCGATTCGGGAATCGGAATCGATCCCGACGACCAGGACCGCGTGTTCACCGTCTTCGACCGGCTACACACCCACGAAGAGTACGAAGGGACCGGCATCGGGCTCGCACTCTGCCAGCGGATCGTCGAGCGCCATGGCGGCGAGATCTGGCTCGAGTCCGAACCCGGCGACGGAACGACGTTCTCGATTACGCTTCCCGCGGCCGAGTAACGCTGTCCCGGTCGTCGTTGAGTTGGTTTCGCCAGCGACTATAGTAGCCACTGAAAGTCAGTGCACACCTGATCGCACGACTCCGTCGCAATCAGTGTGTAAATCGTTTCAGTGGCTACTATCGGTATCTTTTCACCGCTGTCGTTGGTGGTCCACCGAGTCACGTTCTGACTCGAAAGTGACGGCGGGAGCCGATCACCGCGCTGACTCCACCGCAGGGAGCGTAATCGAGAACGTCGCGCCCTCGCCCGCTGTGGAGTCAACCCAGATGTCGCCGCCGTGGCGTTCGACGATCCGCTGACAGAGCGCGAGGCCGATCCCGGTGCCGGCGTAGTCCTCGCGGCTGTGCAGGCGCTGGAACACCTCGAAAATCCGGTCCTGTTCCTCGGCTGCGATCCCGATCCCCTCGTCGTGGACCGAGACGATCCACTCGTCGCCGTCGCGTTCGGCCGAGACCGACACGTCCGGCGGTTCGTCGCCGCTGTACGTGATCGCGTTCGAGAGCAGGTTCTGGAGCACCTGTCGTAACTGATCCCCGTCGCCCTCCACGCGCGGCAGTTCGTCTGCGGTAACCGCCGCGTCCGCGTCCTCGATCTGCAACTGGAGATCGTCGAGTACGTTCTCGAAGACCGCCTCGAGGTCGACGGGCTCGAGGGGCTCGCCCCGCGTATCGATCCGGGAGTACTCGAGCAGGGCGTCGATCATGTCCCGCATGCGCTCGGCACCGTCGACCGCGTAAGCGAGGAACTCTTCGGCCTCGTCGTCGAGGTCGTCGGCGTACCGGCCGTCGATCAACTGGAGGTAGCTCGAGACCATCCGGAGCGGTTCCTGTAAGTCGTGGGAAGCGGCGTAGGCGAACTGCTCTAAGCGCTCGTTCGACTGTTCTAACTTCGCGACGAGTTCCTCGAGTCGCTGCTCGCGTTCGACCTGCTCGGTGACGTCTTGGGTAAAGCTCAATCCGGCGAAAATTTCGCCGTCGCCGTCCCGGAGCGGCGCGGCCCAAACGCGCCAGTTTCGGCCGTCGAACTCGATCGTGATACTGCCGGTCTCGCCGTCCTCGACGGCGGCCCCCAACAGCGCATCGAGATCCGTTGCCAGTTCGTCGGGGAAGACGTCAGAGGGATGGCTGCCCTCGAGGCGGTCCGCACTCGGCAGGTGATCGCCGAGGACCGCGCCCCTCGTTAGCGTATATCGAAGGGTCGTGTCGTAGACGCCGACCGCGCCGTTCGGGAAGTTCTCCGCGAGCGTTCGGTACCGGCGCTCGGACTGCTCGAGGGCGCGTTGGCGTTCCGTTCGCTCGGAGACGTCCTCGGCGATGCCGACGATCCGGGACACGTCGCGATCCTCGTCGTGGATCACCGCCGCCCGGGCGTGGATCCAGCGGCGCTCGCCGTCGGGCGTGACGATCCGGAACTCCTCGTCGAACTCGTCGTCCGGCAGGTCGGCGTAGGCCGCCATGACTCGCTCGCGGTCGTCCGGGTGGATTCCGTCGGCGAACGCGAGCGGGTCGTCGTCCAATGCTGCCGGGTCGCGCCCCCACAGCTCCTCGTAGGCGGGGTTGATGTAGAGTATCTCCTTGGTCTCCGTCGTCGAGAGCCAGACGACATCCTCGAGGTTGTCCGCGAGCAGTCGGAACCGGGCCTCGCTCTCGCGGAGGTCCCGCTCCATCCGCTTTCGCTCGGTGATGTCGCGGACGACGCCGATCTGTTTCGTCTCCGCGCCGGTCCGAAGCGTCGCGAAGGTGCCTTCCGCCGGGACCTGTTTGCCGTCCGCTCGCTGGATCATCGCCTCCATGGTCGGAGTCGTCACGTCGCCCGTCGCCATCGCCTCGCGTCGGGCTTCCGACTGGGTGAGCGTCGCCTCGTCGACGACCAGCGAGGCGTGTTCGCCGACGAGTTCCGCCCGCGAGTAGCCGGTCAACGAGGCGTATGCGTCGTTGACCATCGTGAATCGTCCGTCCTCGTCTTTGACGTAGATCCCGTCGTTGATCGTCTCGACGATCGTCTCGTACTTGGCTAACTCTCGCTCCCGATTCTTGCGCTCGGTGATCTCCCGGGCCACGGCCATCCCGCCCGAAACGTCGCCGCCGTCGGTGACCGGAACCGTCCGAACCGACCAGATGCGGCCGTTGAACTCGAGTTCGACCGTTCGTTCGGCTCCCTCGAGCGCCGCCCGGAACGCAGGTTCGAGCGCGTCGGCGGTTCCCTCGGGAACGACGTCGCGGAAGTGCTGACCCTCGATATCGGCCGGATCGGCGTCGAGATCCGCAAAGCCCTGCCCCGTGGCCAACGTGTACTCGAGGTCGCGATCGAACAGGGTGACGACGCCGTTCGGGAACGACTCCGCGAGCGTGCGGTAGCGTCGCTCCGATTCCGCCAGTTCCCGTTCGCGTTCCGTCTGCGCGGTGATGTCTCGAGCGAGTCCGAGGACGCCGCGGGCTTCGCCGTCGACCGCGATCGGTTGGAGCCGAAACTCGCAGGTCAATCGCTGCCCGTCCGCGGCTCGGACGACGGCCTCGAGGGTCGTCGTGCCGTCGCGTTCGCCCATCTGATAGTCAGCGAGCGCGTCGCGAACGCGGTCGCACTCGGTGTCCTCGAGGATAGTCGTGAGGTGCTCGCCGAGGAGGGCGTCGCGAGCGTACCCCAGTCGCTCGATGAGCACGTCGTTGACGGCGACGAATCGGCCGGTCGCGTCGAGCCGGTAGAGTCCGTCGTCGAGGAGTGCTGTGAGCGTTCGGTACCGCTGTCGCGTCACCGGGTCGTTTTCGTCCTCGAGAACGGCTGCTCCGATACCCGTGCCCCGGTCGCTCATGCGAACAGCAATCGCCCCTCCGCCGCATAAATCTCCCGACGTGTGGGGCCGCTCCGGTCGGCCGATGGGCCGATTGGCCGGTCGTGGCCCCGTCGAGCCGTCGGCTCCGGCGTCTGTTGCTCGATTTCGTGGCACGGTGAAGCTATCATTTTGTATACACCACCGACGCTCTCAAATAGCTGGCACTCGCTAGGAACACGTATGAGCCGGACACGATCCGCGGACGATGCCTCGGTACTGGTCGAACGAGCGGCCGGGCTGACGGCGGTACTCGGCGTGCTCGTCATGGCATCGACCGTCATCTTCACGGTCACGGGAACGTTGGGGATTCACAACGTTCTCCTCGGCGCACTGGTCGCGGTCATCGCGTCGTTGCACGCGTACCGGACCGGTGAGATGCGATCGCCGAGTATCGTCCTGGCGGCGATCCTCGCGCTGCTTGGCATCTGGATCGCGATCGCGCCGATAGTCGCCTTCGGCGTCGACCGCCAGTTGGTGCTCGGGATCTGCGGCGTCGCCGGAGCGCTCATCGCGATCCTGTCGCTCGCCGGCGTTTACGGCAGCGTCCAGACGTCGAAGAACGCTGCAGCGAGCGCGTAAGACCGGTTCCGCGTTTCTCCGCCGTCCGCTTTCACAGCCGACCGAACCGATTCGAGTACCGATATTTTCCCGAAACGACGGTCCAGTCGTCGGCCCACCGCGTCGAACTCGATTCGTGTCAGAACCTGTGCCGTTCGGACCGCTTTTCCCGCTGCCGGTCGTCCGGAGGGCCATGAGCGATAGTGATGTCCGCGTAGCCGCACTCTGTGGGAGCCTTCGCGAGGAGAGCCACACCCGGACCGCACTCGAGGCCGTGCTCTCGGCCGCCGCCGACGCCGGTGCCGAGACGGAACTGCTCGACCTCCGCGAGTACGAGTTGCCGATCTTCGACGCGGACCGCGACCGCGCGGCGGCCGGTGACGCCGAGAAACTGGCGGCTCGCGTGCGCGCGGCCGACACGATCGTTCTCGGGTCGCCGATGTACCACGGCTCGTATTCCTCGCCGCTGAAGACGGCGATCGACTACTGCGGGTTCGACGAATTCGCGGACAAGACCGTCGGCCTGCTCGCCGTCTCGGGTGGGGCCTTTCCCGTGACGACCCTCGAGCACATGCGCTCGGTCTGTCGGGCGCTGAATGCCTGGGTGATCCCCCACGAGGCCGCGGTACCGAACGCGAGCGCCGCCTTCGATGACGGCGCGTTCGTCGACCCGAAACTCGAGAAACGAGTCCGAACGCTGGGCCGGCGAGCAGTTCAGTACGCATCGATCGAACCGGACCCGGACTCCTTCGAGAGCGATCACAACGTCGGCGCGCGAGGGAAGTAACCGACCGGCCGGTCGCCGTCTTCACGGATCGAGGAGCCGCTGAAACCGGCGCTGGTGGGCGAGGAAGGCAAAGAGCGCGAATATAATCGCGCCGACGTGCAGGGCGTCGATCCGGACGACGACCGTCGTGAAGCCGAGGGCAATCGGGGCCGACGAGAGCGCCCAGTCGGTAAACCACGCGGTCGCGAGCAGCGCCGACGCGCCGGCGGCCATCACCACTCCCGAGAGTATCGGCGCGACGATCGGGCCGTCGTTCGACGCCAGCCTGAAGGCGTACCGCTCGAGGACGAACTGGCCGCCGAGGATGGCAGCGAGGAGGACCGTCGCGACGGCGACGCCCGCGCGGCCGCCGATCCGTTCGGCGGTGAGCAGCCAGACGACCCAGCCGCCGGTGAGGACGACCGCCGCACCGAGTCGATGAGGCTCGAGGAGGTCGCCGAGGTCGCTGACCGTCGCGCCGACGACTCCAGTTCTGAGCAGGGCCCCACAGAAGAGGATCCCGAGCCCCGCGAGTGCGGTCGAGGACGTCCGCGAGCCGACGACGAGACCGAACCAGAGGCCGACCGCGAGGGTTTCGACGGCCGCGGCCGAGAGCGCGGCGGTGACCCCGACGACGCGTCGCCGCGTCGTTCGGCCGAGCACCTCCGGCTGGCGGATCACGCTCATATCCCGACTCCTTTCGGCGGCACCCCTTTCGTTATGGAAGGCCTTCGCGGAGCTGAACCGCCGAGTGCCCCCTCGAGACGAGTTTATACGACGGGAAGAAATCGATTTATCGACCGCGATGGCCGTTCGATCGCAGCCGACGGCGCTCGTCGCGCTCCGCGCGCCCGTCGATCGTCCTCGTCAGCTCGGCGAGTCCCCTCCGAAGGCGATGCCGGTCGATCAGTGGATGAGTGAACGCAGACACCGTCGATTTCGTTCGGAAGAGGGTGCAGTTCGGGGACCCGCTCGAGTCGCCGATCGCCAATGCATACTGCTATCCCTTCGCACGCGGACAGCCGGGCCCCAGTAGACGGTAATTATACGACATGTTGTGGCGGGTAACATTGGAATAATGCGTGTCGGGGCTGGGCCACTGACGGAAACGGGGGATAGAACTATGTACGGCGGTGTGGTCGTGGCGGATTATGCCCGAGACGGAACAACAAGACAAAACGCTGTCCGAGCTCATCGTCAAAGAAGCGGTCAACAAAGGCATGGATTCCCCGATGCGCGACTCGATTCTCGAGGCCGTCGACGAGGCCGACGGCTCTCGGTCCGGCGGTCGACTGCCGCTCGCGGGGGCCCTGTTCGGCCTCGGCGCGGCCGTCGGCTTTCTGGTCGGCCGACAGTCTCCGGAACTCGAGGACTCGCCGATCGAGGACCTAGAGGAGCCGGAGATCATCGAGGACGTGATGGAGTCGACAGAGGAGACGGAAGCGATGGCCGAGGTAACGGCGGAGTCCGAGTCGGAGACGGACGACTCCGGCTCGCGACGACTGCCGGGGATCCTCCTCATGCTCGGTGCCGTCGCGGGGGCAGTGTTCCTCCGCCGTCGCCTCTCCTCCGACGAGGAAGAAGAGTGGGAGCCGATCGAGGAGTTCGAACCGGCGACGGGCGGGGAGTCAGAGGAGGAAAGCGAGACGGAAGACATGGACGAGTCCGGAGCCGAGGAGACGGACGAGGAAACCGAGGAGTAACATCGACCCGCCGCCCCGACTGGATTCGACGGTTTTCTGATTCCCGCTGGCATCTCTCGTCTGTTTCGATCCCCGAACGTGTGTCACATCGCCAATCCCGGAGCCGCCGCACGAGCGTCGGCCTGACGAAGCACCTAAGGGAGCCACGCCGACAGTGTGAACCCAATGGAGACGACCCACCGCGTGTTCGTCGGCGATTCTCGCGATCTCTCGGCGGTCGACGACGAGTCGGTCGAACTCGTCGTCACGTCCCCACCGTATCCGATGATCGAAATGTGGGACGACCTCTTTACCGAGCTCGATCCCGCCGTCGGCGACGCGCTGGCCGAGGGGGACGGACGCGCCGCGTTCGATGCGATGCACGCCCAACTCGAGCGCGTCTGGGACGAACTCGAGCGGGTGTTGGTCGACGGGGGGATCGCCTGTATCAACGTGGGCGATGCGACCCGGTCGATCGACGGCAGCTTCCGGGTCTATCAGAATCACGCCCGCGTGCTCGAGGCCTTCGAGGAGCGCGGCTTCGAGCCGTTACCGGACGTGCTCTGGCGCAAGCCGGCCAACAGCGCGGCCAAGTTCATGGGCAGCGGGATGATCCCGCCAAACGCCTACGTCACGCTCGAGCACGAGTACATTCTGGTGTTCCGAAAGGGAGCCGAGAGTCGCGCGTTCGAGCCCAAGGCCGACCGCCGGTACGAGGCCGCCTACTTCTGGGAGGAGCGCAACCAGTGGTTCACGGACGTCTGGACCGACGTGACGGGCGAACTGCAGTCGATCGAGACGACCGACGACGAACTCCGGGAGCGCTCGGCGGCCTACCCGCTCGAGATCCCCTACCGGCTGCTCTGTATGTACTCGGCCTACGGCGACACCGTCCTCGATCCGTTCTGGGGGACCGGGACGACCACGCTCGCGGCGATGTGTGCCGGCCGGAACTCGGTCGGCTCCGAACTCGAGGACGCCTTTCTCGAGGTGTTCGACGACGGCGTCGAGGACATTCCGGCGCTGTCGCGGTCGGTCGGTCGAGCGCGTCTCGAGCGCCACCGGGAGTTCGTCGAGCGCCGCCGCGAGGAGGGCGAGGGGTTCGAGTACGAGGCCGACTACTACGAGACGCCGGTCGTGACGGGGATGGAACGCGGGATCCGGCTGCGCGAAGTCCGCGACATCGAGGGGATCGCCGACGGCTACCGGGTCGAGCACGCCCCGCTCGCCCTCGAGTGAGTGCCGGCGAGGACGAGACCGGCGAGTGGCGGGTACGCCGAGGACTTCGACCCGATCGAGACCGTCTTGCAATCGGAATAGTACCGACAGTTGTCCGATCGATACAACCGAAATCGACACGAAGTTTTTATTCGTGCCGTCCAACCCAGCGGTATGGTTCGCGGTCTCGAGGACGGGAAGACGACCCCGGTACGTGCCCTCGCCGTCGGCTCGTCGGAGTGGCTGCAGACAGCGATGGCAGGGCTGGCAGACGAGTCGGTGACCGTGACGGACTCGGTCGCGACCGCCGCTGCGCTCACGGACGACCAACTCGAGGCGGCGAACTGCCTCCTGACCGACGATCGGGAGGCCGTCGCCGCCGTCGACGAGGCGTATCCGATCGTCTACGCCGTCGATCCGGCACGAACCGAGTCGATCGATCGAGTCCCCGGTGATCCCGACGTGATCGCCAAGACGACGATTCAGGAGCCGCGGCTCTTAGCCCAGCGGCTTCGACGGGCCGTCGCGTTCGCCACAATGCGGCGAACGGTCGACCGGCGAACGGAGCGGTTCCGGGCGCTGCTCGAACATTCGTCTGACGTGTTACTCGTCGCGGACGACGACGGCGAGATCACTCACGCCGGGCCGGCCGGCGAACGCGTCGGGGGCGTCGACGCCGATGGTCTGTGCGGGTCCCACATCCGCGATCACGTCCATTCCGACGACGTACAGGCGGTGATGAACGCCTTCGCCGCCGTCCGCGCGGCCGAGTACGGCGCGTCACGAACCGTCGAGTACGCGTGTCGGCACACGGACGGGGAGGAATACGTCCACGAGGCCACCCTGACGAACCGGTTCGGGGACGATGCCATCGACGGCATCGTCGCGTCGATTCGGGACATCACCGAGTACAACCGCATCGAGCAGGAGTTGAGCGCGTCGTTCAAACGCGTCACCGACGCGTTCTACGCGCTCGACGCGGACTGGCGGTTTACCTACGTCAACGACCGCGCGCTCGAGTTGCTCGATTTCGACCGTTCGGAGCTCCTCGGCCGGCGGTTTCTCGACGTGTTTCCGGAGATACACGGCACCGTCTTCCAGTACGAGGCAATCGAGGCGATGGCGTCTCAAGAGCCCCAGACAGCCGAGGGCTACTACGAGCGCTACGACGCGTGGATCGAAGCGCGGATCTATCCGTCGCCGTCGGGAATCTCCGTCTACTGGCGGGACGTGACCGAGCGAATCGACCGCGAACGGAATCTGACCGAGCGCACCGAGCGGTTACAGGCGCTGGTCGAGAACGCGCCCGTCGTCCTGTTCAGTCTCGACGACGAGGGAACCTTCACGCTCTCTGAGGGCCGCGGGCTCGCAAACCTCGGCTTCGACCCCGAGGACGTCGTCGGCAACTCGGTCGCCGACCTGCTCGAGGACTGCCCCGAGGCCCGTGCCGACGCGGAGACGGCCCTCGAGGGGGAGACGGTCGATTCGCGCAGACGGCTCGGCGATCGCGTCTTCGAAATGTGGTATCGCCCGATCACGGACGACGAGGAGACCGTCGACCGCGTGATCGGCGTCGCCACGGACGTGACCGAGCGCGTCCAGTATCAGGAGGCGCTCAACGCCGTCCACGAGGCGTCACGGCACCTGCTGTCCGTCGACTCGAAAGCGGACGCCTCCGAATACGTCGTCGACATCGCGACCGACGTGCTCGATCTCGACGGCGCTGTCTACCGGTTCGACGACCAAGAGAACGAACTCGTTCCGGCGGCGTGTTCGCCGGCCCTCGAATCGGTCTTTGGCCCGCCGCCGCGGCTGCAGCCAAACGACGGCATCGTCTGGCAGGCGTTCGTCGACGGCGAGTCGGTGGTCGCTGACGATATCGGGGGCGCAGTCGGTGTCTACGACGAGCCGACTGCCGCTCGGAGCGGCCTCTGTGTCCCGCTCGGCGAGCACGGCGTCTTCGTCGCGCTCTCGACCGACCCCGAAGGGTACGACGACGAGACGGTCGAACTCGCCCAGTTGTTCGCGGCGACGGCCGAGGCCGCGCTCGATCGCATCGGCCGGACCCGCCGGTTACGCGAGCGCGAGCGCGAACTCGAGCGACAGAACCGGCACCTCGAGCGGCTCAACGAGGCGAACGAGGTCCGGCAGGCGATCGAACAGCACCTCCTGCTGGCCGACTCCCGCGCCGAGATCGAACGCGAAATCCCCGACCGACTCGCCGACCTCGAGGCGTGTTCGTTCGCGTGGATCGGCGAACCGGACCCGAGCGGTAATCGCCTCGAGCCGCGAGCCCGCGCCGGACTCGATCGGGGGTATCTCGATGCGGTGACGGTAACGGCGGTCGACGAGTCGGCCGCCGAGCCGGCGGGTCGGGCCGCTCGGACGCGGACCCCGGTCGCCGTCGACAATGTCGCCGACGCGGTCCACGACGGCGAGTGGCGCGGCGACGCGCTATCGCGGAACTTCCAGTCCGTCTACGCCGTGCCGTTGGTCTACGACGGCTTCCTCTACGGCGTGCTCTCGCTCTACGGCGAGGAGCGCGAGGCCTTCGACGAGACGTTCCGGTCGACGGTGGCGGAACTCGGCGAAACGATCGCCTACGCGATCGACGCGGTCAAGCGCAAAAACGCGCTCGTCGGCGACGAGTACACCGAAGTGGAACTCGAGGTCGCGGCCGACGCGGCCCTGTGTCGGCTCGCGGCGGTGCTCGACGAGCCGGTCACCTACGAGGGCACGACGATGCGGGCCGACGGCTCGCGGGTCGCGTTCGTCGCCGTCGAGGAAGCCGTCGACGATCCGGCGGAGACCGTCGACTGCAGTGCGATCGACGGGATCGGCGCGGTGTCGATGATCGCCGAGCACGAGGGCGAAACGGTGCTCCAGGTACGGTTGACCGAACCGTTCCTCGGATCGATCGCCGATTCGCGCGGCGCGCGACTGCGCGAGTTCGCGGCCGACGAGGCCGGCGGCCGCGCGATCGTCGACGTGCCGGAGACCGCCGAAATTCGTGCCGTCCTCTCCGCGATCACGCGAAACGGGCCGTCCGTCTCGATGGTCGCCCGCCGCGAGCAGCGAACCGACGAGCCGTCGGCGGTCGGCGGCCCCGCCCGCACCGCCTTGCTCGACCGGTTTACCGATCGGCAACGTGAGGTCGTCCAGACGGCTTACCACGGCGGCTTTTTCGAGTGGCCTCGACGGGCGACCGGCGAGGAAATCGCCGCGTCGCTGGAGATCTCCCCGCCTGCCTTCCACAAGCACGTCCGGTCCGCGGAACGGAAGCTGTTCGCGGCACTGTTCGAGGGGACGGCCACTGCCGGGGTTAACTGATTAACCACCGTTTTCGAGCGGGGTTACAGAGTTAACAATCAGGCTCTTTACGGTAACTCGAGAACGGGGGAGTAGTGTCCCACCGACGTACTGGGGGTACGTACAATCAATGACAGAAATGAGTTCACGATCGCCGTCGACCACGATGGGGGAGCAGTATTCGGTACAGTATGATAGACTCGACGATGAACCGCTCAGCGTCGCCGTCGCGGACGCCGTCGCAACGTTTCGCGACCACGCTATCACCGAACTCGAGCCGCTCCACTACGCGATCAACGCCGACGCGCTCGAGCGGCTGTTCGAGCCGCGCCCGAACGGAGTGCGGTCCGCCGGCTCGGTCACGTTCGAGTACAGCGACTGTCTGGTGACCGTCGCTGCCGACGGCGAGATTCGCGTCGAAGCGGCGTAGCGGCTTCCGTCGCGCCTCGATAGCCCGCGAGACGTCTCCTTCTCGTTTCTCTCGATGCCGACGAGAGCTGTCGCCGACGATAGCATCCCACAATGGTAAGCGGGTCGGTGCCGAACCGCCATCCATGACTACGCAACTCCTCGTGCCGACCGACGGGAGCGACCCCGCGAGGGCGGCCCTCGAGCACGCGCTCGATATCGCTGCCGACCGGGAGGCCACGATCCAACTGCTCTACGTCGCGGACACGAAGGAACCGAGTCTAACCCGGCTCGGAACGGACATCGTCGACGTCCTCGAGCGAGAGGGCGACGAGATCCTCGCTGCCGCGGCCGCGCTGGCCGAGGACCGCGGCGTCGCGGTCGAGACGGATCTCGTCCAGGGCGATCCCCGAACCGCGATCGTCGACTACGCCACCGACGAGTTCGACCTCGTCGTGATGGGTGCCCATGGCCGGCGCGGGATCGGCGAGTACGTCCTCGGAAGCACTACGGATTGCGTCGTGAACCGGAGCGAGAGTCCCGTACTGACCGTTCGCTCGGCCGAGGGGGTGAGACGTAACTACCCCTACAGCGACGTGCTCGTCCCGACCGACGGCAGCGATCACGCGTCCGTGGCGCTCGAGCAGGCCGCGTCGATCGCCGCGCGCCACGGTGCGACGTTGCACCTGCTGTCGGTCGTCGACGAACTGCCGGAGGTGATCGATGCGGGATCGACACAGCTCTCCTCGCAACTCGAGGAGAACATACAGACGGTCCTCGATAAGGCTGAAACGACCGCGAGGCAGGCGGGTGTCGACGAGGTCGAGACCACCATTACGGCCGGCTCGGTGCCTCGAGAGATCACGACCTACGTCGACGAGGAGGGCGTCGATCTCGTCGTGATGGGGACCCACGGCCACACCGGGCTCGACCGCCACCTGCTCGGGAGCTTCACCGAGCGGGTGATTCGGACCTCGCCCGTACCCGTCCTGACCACGAGACGCGCAGACGAACTGGAGTGAGTCGCGGCGACCCAACGTGTCGCTGACTCACTGCTGACCCGCCACTGACCTCAAGCGATCCGCGTTCGACCCTGTCTGTCACAGACTGCAAACGACGGATAATGGTACTTCGGATGGCCCGGCAGTATCCGGTATGACCAATGTCTGACCGATCACGCTCCCCGCTCGCTCGGCTCCGATCGATCCTTACGCGAACCCGACTCCGGGTCGTGTTCATCGCCGTGATCCTCCTTTCGGCGGCCGTCGTCGCCAGCGCGGCGTCGAACGACCTCTCGACGGCCACGGAGGACGATGTACCCGAGGCACCGCCGACCGAGAACCACACGGTCGTCACCGAATCGGGGCGGGCCGGCACCATCACCGCCTACGAACCCAGCGGCGACGTTCTCTATTACAACAACTCGCGGACGAAGTACTTCGACGTCGACCCCGTCGAGGGGGACCCGCTGACCGTCGAGTACACCGCGACGGATACGATTCACTCGGCGGGACCGACCTGTTCCGATCCGCCGTGTGCGCGCAACGTCATCGAGCGCGCGAACCTCTCGACCGGCGAGGTCGAGGTCGTCTACGAGCGCTACGATTACAAGGAGACCGCCGGCGAGTGGCACGACGCGGACCGCATCAATGAGACCCACGTCGTCGTCGCCGACATCGTCGCGGATCAGGTGTTCATCGTGAACACCGAGACCGAGGTCGTCGAGTGGCTCTGGGACGCCCAGAGCGAGTTCCCCGTCGAGGGCGGCGGCTCGTACCCAGAGGACTGGGCGCATATCAACGACGTCGAATACATCGAGGACGGCGAGATGGAGGGCCGAATCATGGCCAGCCTTCGGAATCAGGACCAGGTCGTCTTCCTCGACCGGGAGGAGGGGCTGGTCGAGGACTGGACCCTCGGAGAAGAAGACGAGTACGACATCCAGTACGAACAGCACAACCCCGATTACATCCCTGAGAGCGAGGGCGGGCCGGCCGTCGTCGTCGCCGACTCCGAAAACGGCCGCGTCCAGGAGTTCCAGCGCGAAGACGGCGAGTGGACTCGTAGCTGGGAGTGGGAAGACGACCGCATCCAGTGGCCGCGAGACGCCGATCGACTGCCCAACGGGAACACGCTCATCACCGACACCCACGGCAACCGCGTTATGGAGGTCAACGAATCCGGAGAGATCGTCTGGCAGGTCGAGTCGACACTCCCCTACGAGGCCGAACGGTTAGAGACCGGAGCCGAGAGCGAGGGCGGCCAGAGCGCCGCGGCACTCGGCCTCGAGTCACGAACGACGACCGAAAGCGACGACGAAAGCGGCGGGATCTTCGGATTCGATCCGCTCGGCTTCCTTGGCGGCCTCCTCGAGTCGATCCTGCCCCATCGGATCTACAACGGCCTCCTCTTCGCGACCCCCGTCTGGATGGGGGCATCGGAGTTTGCGGCCGTCGGTATCGCGCTCCTGACGGGGCTGCTCTGGGCCGGCCTCGAGATCAGGTGGCAGCTCCGGGACGCGGGAGTTAGATTCCGGCTACCGGTTACCCGACAGGGCGGGGACTGAGCCCCACCAGCGGACTCACTCGGTCTCGGTGACCCACTCCCCGTCTGCGGCGCCGTCTCGGACAATCTTCGCTCGAGCGGAAAACGTTCGCTCGCCGTAGAAGTCCGACTCGGACGTAAACGGAAGTGCGACGACGCGCTCGTCGATATCGGCGCGGATGACGAACGTCTGCACACTCGCGTGATCGTAGTCGTCCTCGATGAGGAGTTCGGCCCTGATCGTGACCTCGCCGGCGTCGCTTCCCTGCTTCGTGACCGTCCCGACGACGACCATCGTCCCCGCGTCGGCCAGATGCGATCGAACGTCTCGGAGAGTGAACTGTGGCTCCGATTCGGTCTGCTCGAAGAGACAGCCAGCCGCGCTCATACTCAGGAGGGTTCCCGTCGCAGCCAGTGCCGTTCGCCGGTTCATTCCGAAGAAATCACTCGGCGTGAGTGATACCGTTCACTAAACCGACGCGCTCACGTCTTCGGTTCTCGGCGTCGCCGCCTGCTCAGACGAGCAGATAGCCGCCGAGCAGGTAGAGACCGGCTAGAATCGACTGGAAGGACAGCGATCCGACCGCCGATAGCACGAGAAACGAGCGGCCGTCCATCTCCGAGAGGCCGGCGGGGACGGTGAGCAACCCGCGGACGAACAGCATCGTATTGCTCGCGGCAACGGCGAGATGTCCCCACCGGTCGAACCAGCCGTCGAACCGCTCGAGGCGCGACTCGGTGACGGGGAACCACCGCTTTTGAAGGACGTACTCCCGGCCGGCGCGACGGACGAGTCCGAACAACAGGAGTTGACCGACCGTCGTCCCGACGACTGCGAGGGCGACGATCGAGGCCGCCGTCGGGACCGACGAGCCGATCAACGCCAGCGCCGACGGCACGACGAGTTCGCTGGGCATGAACCGCAGCAACATCGCTCCCTCGAGGACGCAGATGCCGAACAGGACCGCAAAGCCGAGTTCCGAGGTGAACAGGGACTCGAGCCACGGCGGCGTTTCGGTGAGTTGGAGGGAGACCATCGCCGTCTGTCATCTCGACTCTGACCTCGTCGGACGACTGAAGTCGTGGGCTTGCAATTGCAGCCGCCGTAAATACACCCGCTCTCGGCTCCGAATCCGTGCCCGCGATCGGAGCGCGCCACAACGTATATCGGGACCTCGGCCGATGGGTAAGCTAATGTCACTCGAACTGATAGTATTCCTTACCGTCGCGTTCGCGACACACGCTATCGTCGGCGTCGCGCTCGTCCGGGGGGTCGCCGACGTCGGTCCGCGAGCCGGGGTGTGGGTGGGAATCGTCTTCGGGCTCGCTCCGGACGCGGACTTTCTCTTTCCGGCGGCGTGGGGGTGGCCGTTCGTTCACCGCGGCGTGTTGCATTCGCCGCTGTTCGCGCTGTCGGTCATCGCTGGGGTGTACGCGCTCTGTCGAAACCGCGAGATCACGCTCGCCGTCGGGCTCGCGATCGGTTCTCACCTCGTCATCGATTCGCTGTCCCCGATGGCGATCCCGTGGCTGTTCCCGCTGCGGGCGACGTGGAGCCCCGGACTGGACGTCCACGGCGTGATCGCGACGGTCCTGCTTTGGTCGTCGTCGGTCGGCGTCCTCGCGTGGCGCACGGACGATCTGGCGGTGATCGGGCGCTGGCGGAATCGGGACGCCGGCGTTCTACGGCGGCAGTCGGAGTAACTCGCCGGTTGTCACCGCCACTGAATCGGAATCGGCACTGTCACCGGCTGGGCGGCCGCCAACAGCAGCGACGCCACCAACGCCACCGATCCGACGAGCAGAAACGCGCGGTTGACTGTCCCGTTTTTCGATTTGAACCACTCGAGCGTGACGTGGACCCGCGAAACCGGTGCGAACGGGGAGAGTCCCATCGGCGTCACGACGTCGCCCGCGAGGTGGGCGAGAATCCCGCAGGTGCCGACGGCGAATCCGAAGCTGAAACTGCCACTGGAGCCAAACCCCGAGCGAGCGACGAGTACGGTTCCGACTCCCGCGACGAAGCCGAACAGAAGGGCAAACCAGACGGTATGAGTCGGGCCGCGGTGGTCGATCCGCTCGACGTTCTGGTCGAGATCGGGCAGGTTCGCCGCGGCGAGTGCGATAACCGCGCCCCAGAGCGCCGTCTCGAGCGAGTAGGCGGCGGTTACCGTCGGCACGAACGGCGCGTACAGGAGCGCGTTGAAGCCGGCGTGACCGTCTCGATACATCGGTCTCGAGTCGGTTTCTAGTCGGCGGTCCGCGCGGTTAACTGCTCGGCTGGCTCATCGGATGGTCCGAATCCCCAGCGCCGACACCGAAGCGCCGCCGATGAGGATGGGCATCCAGTAGACCGCACCGCGGAAGATCAAGACTGCCGCGGTGACGGCCGACGCTTCGATGCCCGTCGTCGGGACGAGCAGCGTGACGAATGCGGCCTCGATACCGCCGAGGCCGCCCGGGAGCGGGGCCGCGCCGGCGATGTTCGCGAGCGGAATTACAAACAGCAGGACGTAGGGCGGGACGCTGTGGCCGAGGGCGGCGAAGGCCGCAAGCAGCGCGACCACCTGAAAGAGCCAGCCACACAGCGAGAGCCCGATCACGGCCCCGAGCCGCCAGCGGTTCGTCGCGAGCCGCTCGATGTTCTCGAAGAACCGGCCCATTCGGTCCGCGAGGTCTGCCTCGAGCGTCTCCGAGTCGAAGCGCTCGAGACCGAGCTTCCCGAGGCGGGGCGCGATGACGGCCGGCAGGCGGTCGATGATCCGCTCTCGGTACCGCCAGACGAGTCCCATGACGAGCAGGATGGCACTGATCAGCACGACGGCCGAGCCGACGGCCGTCTCGAGGCGCTCGCCGACGGCGGCAGTGGTCGCGTAGTAGCCGATCCCCACGAAGACGAGCGAGATCGAGGGGATCACGTTGAGCACATCGACGCTCGCGATCCCGACGAGACCGGTTTCGTAGCGGGAATCGGAGACCTTCGAGATGAGCAGCGCCGCGATCGGTTCGCCGCCGGCCTGTCCGAACGGGGTAACGTTGTTGGCGAAGACGGCCCCGGCGTAGACGAGAAACGACTTGCCCAGCGGAATCTCGACGCCGAGCGTCCCGAGGACGGTTCGGAGCATCAGACTCCAGACGGCCAGCCAACAGAGCGCGAGTGCAAACGTCGCCGCGACGAGCGACGGTTGTGCCGAGAGCAGGGAATCGAGAATCGAGCGCGCGCCGACGATGAACACGAGGACGGCAAAGACCGCGATCGCACCGAAGGCACCGATGAGAAACGCGCGCCGATTTTGCTCGTCCATGGCGGGTATGGATTCTCAGTCGACTTGAAACGTCTGATCGATCGCAACAGCGGAAGCGGCCGGCGGTTGCGATACCCGCTCGTCGACCGAGCGTTCGTTTCTCTCGGTCTGACAGGGTCGCTCGAGTCGTTCCGAGAGACTGCTCTCGCCTCCGCTGTCGACGGCCGCGTCCTTCAGGGTGTCCCGGTCAATGAGTCACTACGGCGACGGCGAGACGGTTCCGAGATCGTATCCGCTCCATAACAAATTGTGCGTTCGGTCGAATACACCCAGTGAGTTACCTGAACCCTTCTCCCGTCCCGTCAGCGCCCGCTCTCCGCTGCAGTACCGAGGGGCGACCACAGTCGACCGCTCGTGAGACTGCGGCCGTACAGGGGACGAGAACAGCGACGGAGACGGAATCCGGCACCCGCCAGTCGAACGTCCTCTTCGTCGTGCTCGATACCGTCCGGAAGGATCGTCTCGGCCCGTACGGCTACGACCGGGGGACGACGCCCGAGCTCTCGGCGTTCGCCGAGGAGGCGACCGTCTTCGAGTCCGCGGTCGCGCCCGCGCCGTGGACCCTGCCGGTCCATGCCTCGCTCTTTACCGGCCTCTATCCGAGCCAGCACGGGGCCGATCAGGGAAGTCCGTATCTCGACGACGTCACCACCCTCGCGTCGGTGCTGTCGGCGGCGGACTATGACACGGCGTGTTTCTCCTCGAACGCCTGGATCACCCCCTACACCGGCCTCACCGACGGCTTCGACGCCCACGACTCGTTCTTCGAAGTCCTGCCTCGAGACGTGCTCTCGGGACCGCTCGCGAACGCGTGGCAGGCGGTCAACGACAACGACTACCTCCGCGAGATGGCGTCGAAACTCGTCAGGCTCGGCGCGATCGCCCACGAGAAACTCGCCAGCGGCGAGGGGGCCGACACGAAGACGCCGTCGGTTATCGACCGAACGAGGTCCTTCATCGACGACAGCGAGAGCGACCGGGGCTGGTTCGCGTTCGTCAATCTGATGGACGCGCACCTGCCGTACTACCCGCCCGAGGAGTACCGCGAGGCGTTCGCTCCCGGCGTCGACCCCGATGCGGTCTGCCAGAACTCGAAAGAGTACAACGCCGGCGTCCGGAACATCGACGACGAGGAGTGGGCGGACATCCGTGGGCTGTACGACGCCGAAATCGCACACATGGACGCCGAACTCGGCCGTCTCTTCGACTGGCTGCGCGCGACCGGCCAGTGGGAGGAAACGACCGTCGTCGTCGCGGCCGACCACGGCGAACTCCACGGCGAACATGACCTCTACGGCCACGAGTTCGCGCTCTATGACGAACTAATCAACGTCCCGTTGCTGGTGAAACACCCTGCCCTCGAGGCCGGCCGGCGCGACGACCTCGTCGAACTGCTCGACTGCTATCACACGGTCCTCGACGCGCTGGCCGTCGATCCCGGCGCTGCGGTCGGTACGAGCGCGGACGACGGCCCCGTCGCGCTGGACCCGACGCGGTCGCTGCTCTCGAGCGAGTACCGAGCGTTCGACGGCGTTTCGGATCCGGACCCCGGCCAGCGAGCCGTTCTCGAGGCCGACGGCGACGCCGACTACGCGTTTATCGAGTACGCCCAGCCGGTCATCGAGTTACACCACTTAGAGCAGAAGGCGAGCGAGGCCGGCGTCACGCTGCCGGCGGATCACCGGGCCTACTCGCGGCTGCGCGCCGCGCGGGGCACCGACCGGAAGTACGTCCGCGCGGATCTCGTTCCCGACGAAGGGTACCGGCTCGACGCCGATCCGCACGAGTCGTCGCCGATCGAACCCGCGGACGACGACCTCGTCGCGGCCGCCGAGCGGGCGCTCGGCCGGTTCGAGGAGGCGGTCGGCGGCGCGTGGGACGACCCGACCGAGACGAATACCGACGCAGCGGACGCGCTCGAGGAGGCCGACGAGGCGACGCAGGATCGGCTCCGCGAACTCGGCTATCTGGAGTGAACCGCCGTCTCGATTCGACTGACGAAACCCCGGGCGGGCGCGGTGATCGATCCGATCGAACGAGTCGGTTCCGGCGACCTTCAGGAACCAATAAGAATACAGTGGTCGAATCGAAAGGTACCGCAACTAATGGACGACCAGCACTTCCTCGAGTCGGAGTGGGACTACTGTCTCGTGCTGGATGCGTGTCGGTACGACGTGTTCAGCGAGGTTTACGACGAGTATCTCGACGGGACGCTGGAAAAACGCTGGAGCGTCGGGTCGTCGACGCCGGAGTGGGCCTACCGGACGTTTACCGGCGACCACGATATCGCGTACTTTTCAGGGAATCCGTTTATTAACGACCTCGGTATCCCACTGAACGAGCTCAAATGGGGGGCCAGTTGCGACTACGAGTGGACGGCAACCGAGCACATCAGCAACGTGTTCGACGTCTGGAAGACCGGCTGGGACGACGATCTGGGGACGGTGCCTCCGGAGAGTCTCGCGGAGGCGTTCCGCGACAATACGGCGGCCGTCGAGCAGGCCGACCGAACGGTGCTTCACTACATGCAGCCACACGCGCCCTACCTCTCCCGTGGCAAAGGCCAGAAGCTCAAGCAGATCCAGAAGGGGATCCGCAAACAGGAGGAGGCCGAAAACGCCGAAACCGACGGCGGCGGCGCGCTCTCGTCGCTCGGCGATACCATTCGCCCGAAAGTCGAAGACAAACTCGAGGGCAGCGAACTCGCCCAGAAGGCAGGTCTCTGGCTCGAACTCGATCCCGCGGACCTCGTCAAGAACGGGACTCGAGAGGCGGCCCTGGAACTGTACGAAGAGAACCTGCGGATCGCACTCGAGTCCGTCGCGGAACTGGTCGACGAACTCGACGGTCGCGTCGTCGTGACGGCCGACCACGGGGAGGCCTTCGGCGAGGAGGGCGTCTGGGAACACCACATCGAGACGCATATTCCGCCGCTGATGGAGGTACCGTGGCTCGAAGTCGAGTAACGCCGCCGTCGACCGACCGTCGCGAGCCTCGATTCGGCCCCGCGTCCGCGAGCGTCGGACGGTCACTCCGATTGGTGTAGCCCGGTATGAAGATCAGCCACTACTTCGAGTTCGAGGATCACGTGACCGGCGGGATCCGTGAGTCCGTCGTCCACCAGCGGAAGATGCTGGACGGGTTGGACCTGCGCTATACGACCGAGCCGACGCTCGAGACCGACGTTTTTCACTGCAATCTCATGGGGCCTCGATCCGTCTGGTACGCAAAGCGGGCCCGCGATCGCGGCGTTCCCGTCGTCGCGAACACCCACGTCACCGCGGAGGACTTCGGAGATAGCTTCCGGTTTACGAACGCCCTCGCCAAACCGCTTCGGCCGTACCTCGAGCGAGCCTACGGGCTGGCCGACGCCTTGGTCTGTCCCTCGGCGTACAACCGTGGGCTGATCGAAACCTACGCGGACGCGCCGACGACCGTGATCTCGAACGGCGTCGACCGCGAGAAACTCGAGGGTTTCGAATCGCTCGAGGCCGAGTACCGTGAACGCTACGACCTCGAGTCGCCTACCGTCTTTCTCGTTGGCCACGTCATCAAGCGCAAGGGTCTCGAGACGTTCGTCGAACTGGCTCGCCGACTGCCCGATCTGGACTTCGCGTGGTTTGGCCCGCTCGATCTCTCCCTGAAGGGACGGGAAACGACGCGGCTGATCGAGGAGTCGCCGGACAACTGCACGTTCACCGGCTACGTCGACGACATCCGCGGCGCGTACGCGGCGGGCGACATCTTCTGTTTCCCGACCCACGAGGAAAACGAGGGGATCGCCCTGCTCGAGGCGATGACCGCCGGCAAGCCGCTTCTCGTCCGGGACATCGAGACGTTCTCGTGGCTCGAGGACGGCGAGGACTGCCTGAAAGTCGCTGACTCGGGCGTCGACGGTTTCGTCGACGCGCTGGAGCGACTCACCGATTCCACGCTCCGGGACCAACTCGGAACGAACGCGGCCGACCGCAGCGAGGCGTTCTCGCTGTCGTCGGTCGCGACCCAGTACCAGTCGCTGTACGAGGAGGTGGCCTGAATGAAAATCGGCTTCTTTACTGACAGTTATTTCCCCGAGATCGACGGCGTAACGTATACGATCAAGCTCTGGCGCGAGGAGTTAGAACGCAAAGGACACGAGGTCTACGTCATCTATCCGGACGGCGACTACGAACCGGGCGACCGCGAAATCCCGGTCAGATCGCTGCCGAACCCGTTCTACGCCGGCTATCGGATCCCGCTTACCAAACGCACCGCGACGCTGCCCGATCTCGACGTCGTCCACTGTCACGGTCCCGCACCGATCGGTATTCTCGGTCGCTACTACGCCTGGAAACGCGATCTGCCAACGATCTACACCCACCACACGCCGATCGAGGAGTACTTTCACCAGAGCATCAAACTCGAGTCGGCCGCGGCGGCGCTCTCGGCGGCGTACGTGCCCGCGGAGAACGCCTTCCTCCGAAGCTTCGATATCGTTACCGCCTCGACCGAGCGGATCGACCGCGAGGTCGAACACGTCCAGCTCCCGGTGGGCATCGACATGGACTTCTTCCAGCCGACTGCCGAAGACTGGTACCCCGATCGGACCGTGATCGGCTACAGCGGGCGGCTCAGCATGGAGAAAAACGTCAACGAAATCCTGCGGGCCGCCGAGGAGCTCCCGGAATACGACTTCGTCATCGTCGGCGAAGGCCCCTACCGCGACTCCCTCGAGCGAAACGCGCCGGACAACGTCGAACTCCGAGAGTTCCTCCCCCGCGAGGACCTGCCCGTGTTTTACTCTTCGATCGACACCTTCGTCACCGCCTCGACCGCGGACACGCTCGGGCTCTCGACGCTCGAGGCCAACGCCTGCGGGACCCCCGTCGCGGCCACCGACGCGCCGCCGTTCGACCGAACGATCGGCCCCGACAACGGCGAGCGCTTCGAGTACGGCGATCTCGACTCGATGGTCGAGGCGATCGAAACGTCGCTGGCGGCCGATCACGAGACCAGAGCGGCCGTCGAGCGCTACTCGGTCGAGTACACGATGACCAACCTCGAGCAATTGTATCAGGACGTGCCGCTCTCGACGGACGAGACTGCGACCGATGTCGAGAGCCCGTGGGGGCTCCCCGACGAAGAGCGAAGCTGAGGCGATACTCGGTAGTCGCGTTGTTCTCTCGATCGGCTCGAGCGAATCGGATCGGCAGCGGCAGTACTCTTCGGCTCTAGTGATTGACTGGAAATATTGAATTTCACGCGGAGAGTGGCTGACGCGGCCGACGAGAAGACCTATATACGAACCGTCTAGCCTGCCACATAACTCAACGGACGGGATCGAACCCGTCGTTCGCTACCATGTCACTTCGAACACGCACGGACGGGGGTGACCGACCATCGATCGACGGACGGTGATCGCGCTCGGAGCGGTAGCCCTCGTTTTCGTCGTGCTGGTCCTCGGGTCGACCGCGAGCACCTCCGCTCCGTCGGCGGACTCGGCTGTCGACCGGCAGGAGCAGTTCGTCACCGTCGATGAGGATTCGTCGCTGTGGCCGTACACGAGCAGCGCGACGACGTTCGAGGAGCGGACGCTCGCGATCAACGTGATCGTCGCCGGTGATCCCTCGGACACGCGTCGTCACTTAGAGGAGCGGAGCCGCGGCGACTGGAACGAGACCAGTCCCGAGCAGGAGGACGTCGGGACGGCAAGCGAGGAGACGGGGACGGCGACCGCGACGGAAAACGAAACCGTAGCGGCCGACGAACGCGCCGGCGCGGCGACATCGACATCGTGGGGACGGGCCGACGGCTCGACTCGATACGTCTACGTCGCCGCCGAAGACGATCCGACCGACGGCGTGTGGCTCGACGAGAGCTACCAGTTACACGACGGCGAGTACCTCGGCTCGCGCCACCACATTCGGGCCTACGAGTCTCCCCACGACGGGGACGAGTGGACGGCGATGCAGGCCCATCAGGAACACTGGGACTGGTTCCGACTCAGCCACACGGTCACCAGCGCCGAGGACTCACAGCGGTACGTCGAACGCGAGTTCATGGACCGCCGATCACCCTCGTCCGTCTCGCGCGAGCATCTGGGGAACGGCCGCGGCTTCGATTCCGACGGCTGGGTTGCGATCATCGACCTCGAGTCTGACGGCGACAACTCACCGGTCCCCGTGGGGATGGTCGCCGCCCTCTCGGGTGCGATGCTCGTCGGCCACGTCACCTCACGGACCGCTCCTCGAGAACTGGTCACCCCGCGGATCCGTCGCTCGTTCCTATTGGCCGGCTCGCTGATCGGGCTCTACCTCTTTGTCAGGTTCGGCGCGATCGCCCTCGAGTCGCGGCTCGGCGATGGCGACCCACGGATCGTCGCGGGCGCGTTCTATCCGCTGCTCGTGGTCGGACTCCCGGTCTGTACGTACGCCTTCGCGCGCCCGCTCGATCGGTCGACGGCCTTCGCCGCCGCCTCGGTCGGCTTCGCGACGGCAATCTTGCTCGATTACACCCTGCTCGGCGTCACGCGACTGCCGGTCAACGTCTTCGTCCACCGGTTCTCGACGGCGGTCGCGCTCGGCTTCATCGCCGTCGGCGCGTCACACACCGAACGGATCGACCCCGAGGACCACGGCTTCGTGCGCCTGGGGGCGCTCCTCTGGGTCGTGACGCTGCTCGTGCCGCTGGTCCGATTCCTGTAGTCCGGTCAGGGCTCCAAATCGTCGGGGCTCCGATACGGCCGCGACCACTGGGTCGTCGCCTGCGTGTAGCCCACGACGCCTACGAACGTGACGACGTAGCAGAGCCAGCGCGGGACGCCAAAGCCCTGCATCCAGATCGTCATCACCAGCGCCCACGCGACGAGTACCGCCGTATCGCGACAGATCCGCTCGCCGTTGTGGCGGCAATAGGCAACCAACCGGCGGCGTCGCGACTCGAGGACCGGCCGGTCGTCGCCGTCAGTCTCTGTCCCGCTCTCGACGGCCATTGCGGGCCGATCGGGGTTCGCTCGGCTCACTCTGCCCCACTGCTTCGCGAGCGGTGGAATACGCTTTTTGGTTCGATCGATCGGCTGTGGCCGTCGCCGACCGTGATCGCATGCGAAGACGTAACCCGCACGCGACGCGACGTTCTCGCATAATGGCCGACGATGACCGACTCGAAGGAGAGACCGCAACCGGAAGTCGCCTGTCACACCTTCGAACTCGAGTGAGGACCGGGGTCAGGGATCGACTCGAGCGGCTTCGCTGGTGGTACGCGCTGCGAGTTGCCGGCGCGCCTCGCTGTGCGGTCTGTGGCGACGAGGCGGCGTGGATCGCCGAAACGGAGCACGAACCGCGCTGTTTCAAACACATTCCGAGTGAAGGGATGGACGCGATTCGAGAGGTTCGACCCGAAGACTGCAGGACCGACTGGGACGCTGTCACTGATGGCTCCTGATCGCTTCAGAGTTTTCTCGAGTGAGGGGGAGAGTGTGACGAGGAGTTTGCTATCTGAGAGCGTATTATAGAACGCCAGTGACTACAAATCTCGAGTGTCGTGCCCTCCCCGGCATTTCGACGTTGTTACTCGCCTTCGACTGACAATGGGTATCGGAAATACGTTCAGTGAGGGAATTGGTATAGAATTATAACACCAGTGGGTTGCAATATAGGTTCTTTATTCAGAATTATCTGTGTAACTGTCGCTCAATTCAGAGTTTCTATGTATCGCTCACACTCTTGTCGACTGCTCCAGCAGTTACGTTGGGATAAAAAATCTGTAGATACCGACAAATACACTCGTAATTAGGAGGCCACCTCCAGTGACGACGAATAGACTTGAGAGATTGATTGCTCTGAATGCGAGGGCTTCGGGAATCAATACACCAAGAAAGACTATGGACAATCCCATCCAGAATACTTCGTTGCGCTGGTAGAGGGCTATGAGCGTTTCCATCATACTATAGCACTACAAATATTGGAAAATAAACCCTCGCTCTCCGATATACTTGTACTCGTAGTGAGCATGCGTTTCACGCTGAAATACATATGAAGAATTGGATTTCAATAGAGCCATCGCTCGGCGTCTGAGTGCTTCGAGAAAGACCTCAAAAGGCCGCCCGGATGGGCACAGGGGGATGGCCGCCGGGCGGATCGGGCATGGATGGGGTTGGAATCGGGTGCTGATTTCGTGTCGCGCAGGGAACGCGACAGTGAATATGTTCGCCTTGGTGTATATCAACGTCGCCCCGATTCCGAGTGAGTAAGAATCGTCCCATCGAACCTGTGAAATCGTACTCGCTCGCTGTTCCTCGAGGCCAAGATCGTTCGGACTGGATAGGCTGCGATCGCCCTGTTGTCGACCTGCCAAGTCCCCTCAACCGGCCCTTCGGGACCGATCTCGCCGGCCTTGATCTTGTGTTTCCGGACGGACTCGAGCCGGGTCGCCTTTGGCTCGGTGTCTTGGCCTTGCGTGCCCTGTGAGACGCGTCGATGATCGCTCTTGATCGCGCAAAAGCAGTACCGAGCCGAGATCTGAAGCGACTACTGACCTGAAGAGGTGTCTCAAAAGAATTATCACCTGACACTCGCAGAGCGAAATATGGAACCGCCATTGGCAATCATTCTTCTTGTTTTCGGGACCCCGAGTGCGATCTGGCCGTATAAGATCGCACGGTTCGAGGAGCGACTTGACTCGATCGGGAGTAAGCGGTCCTGGTCCGAAGTCGAACCGGCAGATTGGAAAGTGGGACTCAACCGAATTGTGGGGGGCGGAATGGCGATCATCGGTGCCCTGGGCCTGGTTTTCGGGTGACAACGAACGATAAATCTCGCTGCTGTACTTATCACCCATCGTCCTCACCTCGGAGGTCGTCGACGCGCTGGTTCGCGACCTTGAGACAGCTCGCCCCGTTGCAGGTCGTCCGCCCGGATCAGTCGTGGTACTCGCGAATCTTGCTCTCGAGGGCGTCGGCGTTGTTGATCCCGAGATAGGTCCGCTCGTGGTTCGAGTCATGTCGGCTCACCGAGGATCCGGCTGCACTCCGGACATGTCGGGAGCTGGTCGAAGTAGTTACTCTTGGCGCTCATGCCCTGACACTCCCAGCAGACTTTCCGTTACTCGATAAATCAGATCTGGTGTATGACCTCAGATAGGTGTTCTCGGCGCGTCTACTGAGGCAATATCAGGATTTGAGTTCGCACTATAAGGGGTGCTTATGTGCCCATGTGAAGAATTTGGGTAGTGCCCGGGGAGGGCTCCGAACCACGGAAAGACTCACTGCGTTCGTCTTTCCTGCCTTCGCCTCGCTTCGCTCGGCAAAGACCACCGGGTTCTCCGCCTCCCCGGGCATTTTCACGGCGTCGTCACTCACTCCGTTCGTGACGTTCGTGTGAAAAATGCCCGGGGAGGGCTCCGAACCCTCGATCTCCGCATGTCCCAGGTTCGAGGCTCGGCAGTCCTCGAGGGACACGGAGGCTTCCAAGGCGAAACCGCACCGAATCTCTGAACCCTATGAGTGCGGCGCTATGTCCAGCTAAGCCACCCGGGCTCGGTTACGAGTAGTGCGGTCCGTTTCTTTAACCTTTGTATTCGGATCCGCCGTGCAACGCCGACCCACGGGTGGTGATCGCCCGCCACCACCGGGTTGGATTCGGCGAGAACGACCGCTGTGCTCGCGTGATCTGTGCGGACCCGTGGTTGCGGGCTAGCAATCTTTATCAAACGGTGTTACGAACAGCGCCGCATGAGCGTTCCCGGCATCGTCCACTCGACTCTCGATGGCGAGGAGATCGCAGCCCGGGTCTCTCTCGGCAGCGACGACGAACTCTTCATCACTCCCACGAGGACGATCGTCTACCGTGCCGACGGTCTCCTGAGCGACGAATCGGCCGACGAGTACCCCCACGACGCCGATCGGTTGACCCTCTCCGAAGGGCGGCGCAAAACGAAATTCACCCTCGAGTACGCACTCGAGGGCAAGCGATCGTTCTCCGTGCCCGCGGGGAAAACCGACGAGGTGTTACACCCCGTCCTCGCCGGAGTGTTAAACGGCAACGGGATCACCGGGCCCGGCGAGACGGTCATCAAGCCCTATCGATTTAGCGAACTGACGCTGATTGTTACGAGCGACCGACTCGTCAAACACATCGGCGGCGCGGTCTGGGACGAGGACTTCGAGGAGTACCAGTTCGATGACGTGACCAGCCTCTCGTTCGAGGACGGGAGCGTCGCCACCCAGATCGTCCTCACGGCCAACGGCCGGCCCCAGCGGATCAAGGCCCCCAACGAGGAAGCGAACGATCTCCGGGAGCGTCTCCAGCGGGCGCTGTTCGACTACCACGACGTCGGCTCGCTCGAGGAACTCAACGAGACGATCGGCGTCGAGGACGACGAGCCGACCAGTAGCGGGGGTTCGGTCGACTTCGGCGGCGGCGTCGACCCGCTCGATGCCGACCCGCCCGAGCCCGAGGAGCGCGAGGTGACCGCCGAACAGACCACCGAAGCGGCGGGTTCCGAATCGACCGATCCGCTCGCCGGCGGGGCGGGGGACGATGTCGCGACCGCCGAATCGGTGGCGGGAGCCAACGGGAGCGACGGACAGTCGGTCCAATCATCGACTCGAGCGGCCGCCGAGACGGACGACCGCGCGACCGAGCCCGATACCGCAGCGAAGAGGGAAGCGGAGACCGGCTCGGTCTTCGAGGAGGCCGCCGAGACGGACCCAGCCCCCGCTGCTTCCGAGTCGCCGCCGTCGGCACCCGCTGAGTCTGCACCCGTTGCCGAGACCGATCCCGAACTACTGGAACGACTCGACTCGCTCGAGGCGGCGGTCGAACGGCAGAGCGAGATCATCGAACAACAGCAACAGACGATCGATCAGCTGATCGCGGAACTCCGGCAGGGCCGTTAGTCGTCCCGTCCCGTCACTTTTCGGATACACGAGGAGCCAAAGGGGCCGAGTTCCCCGGCCTCGAGATCGATGAAGTAACCGGTCGACAGTCCGGAGCCACAGCGCCGACAGGAGAACTCTCCCTCTTTCGTGATCACGTCGCGCTCGAAGCGGACGTACTGGGAACTCTTCGGGCGGACGATACCGTCGTCGCGTTCGATGATTCCGCGGAGTTCCGCCTGATCGAGGATCGTTCGAGTCACCGTCGGATCGGCCGTGACCGTCTCGATTCGGTCGACGGCGTCGGCGAGCGAGAGCGATTCGTGCTCGAGGCGGGCGAGCAGCGCGAGCCCCAGTTCGACGCGGTCGTCCTCGGCCTCGAGGTTCGTGTCGACGCCGGATTCACGGCTGCTTTCGGTCCGATCCCCGTCGCGAGTCATTGTCTGTGCTGTCGTCTCGCGGCGAATAAACGTTGCTCCTCTCGAACCCGCCCGCCGGCCGCGGTATCGACGCCGCTCGCTGACCGTTCCCACGCGCTGGGAATCCGCCGGTCGTTGATACCCATGCTTCCCTCCAATCCAAGCGAAGACCTCACACACGGCCGGGCCGTGTCCCGGCGGAGACAGAACCAATGACTCAGACGATCGTCGGTACGGCTACTGAGGAATCGACCCGGAACGGAGAGCGCGAGATCGCTCCTGAGCGGCGGGGAGCGGAGTGTCCGGAGTGTGCCGGGTCGATCCATCGCGACGAGGAACACGGCGAGCGGACGTGTGCGGAGTGTGGGCTCGTCCTCGATGCGGACGCGATCGATTACGGCCCCGAGTGGCGGAATTTCGACGACGCCGACGATAGACGGCGGGTCGGCGCACCGGTCTCGAACCTCCGTCACGACAAGGGTCTCAGTACGACGATCGGCTGGCGAGACGAGGACGCGTACGGCAATCAGATTTCGGGTCGAAAGCGCGAACAGCTCCGGCGGCTGCGGACGTGGAACGAGCGATTCACCTCGAAAGACGCCGCCGAGCGGAACCTGAAACAGGCCTTCGGCGAGATCGAACGCATGGCGTCGGCACTCGGGCTGCCGGACCCGTGTCGCGAAACGGCCGGCGTTCTGTACCGCCGCGCCGTCGACGAGGGCCTGTTGCCCGGCCGCTCGATCGAGGCGATGTCGACCGCCTCCCTGTACGCGGCCGCCAGACAACACGGCACGCCACGGACGCTGGTCGCGTTCACATCAGTGAGCCGCGTCGACAAACTCCCCATTCAGCGAGCCTATCGCTACCTCTCGAGCGAACTCGGGCTCCGGATCGAACCCGCGGATCCGATCCATTACCTCCCGCAGTACGCGTCGGTACTCGAGATCAGCGACGACGCCGAGCGGCTGGCCCGAGAGATCCTCGAGGCGGCGAAAGCCCAGGGGCTCCACAGCGGGCGAAGCCCCGCCGGACTCGCGGCGGCGGCGATCTACGGGGCTGCGCGGCTCGCAAACGAGCGACTCACACAGGAACGGATCGGCGAGGAAACCGGCGTGAGCCGGGTCACGGTCCGAAACCGATACCGAGAGTTACTGGACGCCTACGGGGAGACACGGGAGCGATAGATGTCCCGACGACGACTCGAGTTGGCTGTCCTCGACGTGCTCGTAGACGAGTCGCCCCGCTACGTCGTGGATCTCGCCGCGGCGATCGACGAACACCCGATCGCGGTCGAACAGGCCTGTAGCCGACTGCGTGACGAGGAGGACGTTCGTTCGATCGGTTGTCGCCGGTACGAGATCACCGCGGCCGGGCGTCGGCGGATCGACGACGTAAAACCGACGACCGGCGGGCCGGCTGTCTCGGCGAAAACCGAAAGTCGATCGTAACCGTGATCGGTGCTATCTCCGTGTTTTCACCGTTTCTCGGCGGTCAGCCTTCGTAGCCCGCGTACTGCATGAGGTCGGCGAAGACGTCGGTGTCCATCGCGTCGCGGTAGACGATGCCGTTGACCATGCCGCCGGGGTAGGAGTTGCCGTTCATCGCGTGGTTGACCTTGTGGCAGTGCATGAGGTAGATGCCGGGATCGGCGTCTGCCTCGAACTCGACGGTGTGTCGTTCCGCGGGCGCGATGTTCGTGACGTCCTGTTCGTACTGGGCCGCCTCGGGGATCTGGCCGCCGTCTTTCTCGACGAGACGGAAGCGGTGGTTGTGCGTGTGCATCGGGTGGGACATGTAACCCGCGTTGACCATGTGCAGTCGGACGGTATCGCCGTGATCGACGATGATCGGCGATCCCTCTTCGGGGTGGAGCGTCCGCGGCAGGCTTTTCCCGTTGATCGTGAACACGTCGGGGTTGCGGTTCCGTGGGCTGTAGTCGACGTCCTCGCCGGCGAACTGGCGGTTGACCCGGGAGTCCCAGTCTTTCAGCGTGAAGAAGTACTCCTTATCGGCCGGCTCGTACCCTTTCGGATCGACGCGGAAAATGCCGTACATCCCCATGTCGATGTGCCGGTGGGTCTGGTAGTGGCAGTGATAGAGGTGAGTCCCCGGGACGTTCGCCGGGATCGTGTAGGTGTGTTTCTCGCCGGGGTTGACCGTGATCCCCGTCGTCGTCGGCACGCCGTCGTTCTCCCAGGTCTTCTGTGCCCCGTGGAAGTGTAGCGTGTGGGGCATGTCGGCGTCCGTGTTGTCGAGGGTCACCTCGATATCGTTGCCCTCGGTCGTCCGAAGGATCGGTCCCGGAACGCTCGGCTGCCCGTCGTCGGCCTTGAACGCCCAGACGCGGGGCAGTTCGACCGGTCCGCCCATCGAGTCCATCGGGTGGACCGCGTGTTGGGCCGACACCGACTGCAGCGTCACGCTGCCGCCCTGCTCGTCGACGTGGACGACCTCCGGCGCGCTCGTCCACGGGAGGTCGGAGTTCGACGACTCCGTCGAACCCTCGCCAGATTCCTCCGGCTGGGAGTCCTGCTGGGCTCCCTGACCCGTACAGCCGGCAAGTCCGGTCAGTGCCGCTACACCGCCGGTCGCAGCAACGAATTCGCGTCGCGATAGCCCCAATCCGGGTGCGCCGATACGATCGCTCATGACAACTGGTCCTAAGAAGGCCCCGTGTATAACGGGTCGAGCAGGTTCTTAGGAATCGGGAAGTCCCGAGAACATGTTCTCTCTGAGTATTTAAACGGGGACCACCACGCCTCGAGACCGAGCCAAAACCCGGTCCGCGTCGTAACCCGAATTCGGATCTCGAAACTGAAGCCGCGTCGGCCGGCCGTTACTCGACCCAGACCGTCTTTCGGTTGACGAACTCGAGCATTCCTTCGCGGGCGAGTTCGCGGCCGTACCCGGAGTCGTTGACGCCGCCGAAGGGGACTCGCGGGTCGGATTTGACGAGCTGATTGATATAGACGCAGCCGGCGTCGATCTCTCTCGCGAGACGCTGGCCGCGCTCGCGGTCGGCCGTCCAGACGCTTGCGCCGAGGCCGAATCGGGTGTCGTTCGCTCTCGCGACGGCCTCGGTTTCATCGTCGACTTCGAAGACGGCGGCGACCGGCCCGAACAGCTCTTCGGTGGCGGCCGGACAGTCCGCTGGCACGTCCGCGAGCACGGTCGGCGGGTAGAACGCACCCTCGCGGTCCAGCGGTTCCCCGCCGGTGAGTACCTCGGCACCGGCTTCGACGCTTGCGTCGACCTGTTCGTGGAGTTCTTCCATGAGATCAGCGCGGGCCTGCGGGCCGATGTCGGTCGACTCGTCCATCGGGTCGCCGACCGTGAGCGATTCGATTTCTGCGAGGAACTGCTCGAGGAATTCGTTATAGACATCGGTGTGGACGAAGAACCGCTTGCCGGCGATACAGGACTGCCCGCCGTTTTGATTGCGCGCCCACGCGCCCGTCTCGGCCGCCTCCGCGATGTCGGCGTCGTCGAGGACGACGAACGGGTCGCTCCCGCCGAGTTCGAGGACCGATCTCTTGAGCTGGTCGCCCGCCGTCGAGGCGACCGCACGACCCGCCGGGCCGCTTCCGGTAACGGTCGCGGCCTCGACGCGGTCGTCCTCGATGAGGTCGGCGACGAGATCCGACGGGATCAGCAGCGACTGGAAGACGTCCTCGGGATAGCCGGCCTTTCGGAACACGTCCTCGATTGCCTGCGCGCAGCCGGGAACGTTCGAGGCGTGTTTGAGCAGTCCGACGTTCCCCGAGGTGAGATGCGGCGCGGCAAACCGGAACACCTGCCAGAACGGGAAGTTCCACGGCATCACCGCTAGAACCGGCCCGAGCGGATCGTAGACAGTCTTCACGTCCGTTCCGGGCGGACTCGGATGCGCGTCGGCCTCGAGGTAGGCGCTGCCGTGTTCGGCGTAGTGGTCACAGACCCACGCGCACTTTTCGACCTCGCCGATCGCCTGCGAGATGGGCTTTCCCATCTCTCGGGTCATCGTCTCGGCGTACTCGCGTTTGTTCTCACGGAGCACGTCTCCCGCCGCCGCGAGCAACTCCTCGCGTTCGCGAACCGGTCGCTCGCGCCACTCCGCGAAGGCGTCGGTCGCGCGCTCGAGGGCCGCCTCGACGTCCGCCTCAGTGTGTTCCTCGACCGTCTCCTCTCGTTCGCCGGTAGCCGGGTTGACGACCTCCATGCACTCCCGTTGTTCATTATACCTTGTTTAATTTTCCCCCGAATAGCTGTACCTCAGCCTAAAACAGGATATTATTTCGGCCTGTCGACGAAACATCGATCCGCTCGAGGAAATTACACCCTCCGCTCCCTTACCCGAACGTGTTCGTTCCAAACTACATGCACGCGTATCCCCACTGTTCGCGTATGCCCGAAGCCACGTCGCTCGAGACGCTCGAGGAAGCGCCCCACGCCGAGGTATTCGAGGAGCGAACCCCGCGAACCGTGCGACTGCAACTCGACGCGGACGAGCGGGTCCCGAAACACCGCCATCCGGAGTCGAACGTCGTCATCCACGTCATCGACGGTGCCGTCGACCTCACGCTCGGCGAGGAAGTCTACGACCTCGAGTCGGGCGATGTCGTCCGATTCGACGGCGATCAGGACGTGTCACCCTACGCGGTGGAGGATAGTACGGCGCTGGTCGTTTTCGCGCCGAAAACGGATTCGTAACGTCCCGCCGTCAGCCGACCAGCGTCGCGACGCCTTTCGTCTGCCGGTAATCGCTCGCGAGTATCGCCTCGAGTTTCGAGACGATCGCCTCGCGGTCGCCGTCGACCCACTCGACCGGGTCGGCGACGGGAACGACCATGAACCCGCGGCCGCGGATGTCGCGGGCGTGTAACGACGGCATGTCGAGGTCGAACCGGCGGCGCTGGGTCGTGTACTCCCGGAGGACGTGATCGGTCGCACGAGCCCCGACCGGCAGCAGGATGTGGGCGTTGATCGCGCGGAGTTCGGCGTCGAAAAACCGCTCGAGGTCGGCGTAATCCTCGTCGGTCGGTCGCTCCCCGTCTGGAAGGCTGCACATGTGGACGTAGCTCCAGAAACAGTTCTCGAGGACGGGTTCGGCTTGCGGTCCGCTTGCGAAACCGGTCTCGCGGAGGACGTTTTGGATAGCGATTCCGGCTTCGGTTTCGGTGAAAGGAATGCCAGTGGTTTCGCCGCCGTGGACGCCGGGAAAGTCGCCGATGACGTGGAAGTCGGCGTTGGCGTCACCGTAGCCGAACGCGGCCGCCCGGTCGCCCGGATCGGAGCGGTCGAACGGCGGTCGCAGTCCGAACGGGTTGCTCGTCCTGTCGGTGACGTTTTGCACGCACGGGAGGAAGCGATCTGCGGTCAAAACCCTAGCGGTCGCGCCGGGCGGATTCGGCGGACCGCCGCGCTCGCCGCTCCGGCCGGAGCCGACGGCCGGTCTGACCATCGACTCGACGACGGTAAGTTTATATTTCAGCCGTCGGGTCGTGTTGTATATGTATCAGGAGGGCCACTACGGCGGTGCGCTGCTGGCGTACGCGCCCGTCGGCACCGTCGTTTCCCTCTGGGGACACGCGGCGGTCGCGATCGTCGGCGGTCTCGTCTGTGTGGGGCTGTCGACGCTTCCCGACTGCGATCACCGCCTCCCGCTGATCGAGCACCGCGGCCCGACCCACACGGTCCCCTTCGCGTTGCTCGTCGGTGCCGGCCTCGCCGCCTTGGCCGCCGTCCTCGTCGACGCGTCCTCGGCCTTTGCCGACGCCGGCTTCGTCACCTTCGCCTTTCTCGTCGGCCTCCTCTCGATCGGTTCGCACCTCCTCGTCGATGCCCTGACACCGATGGGCGTCCGCCCCTTCTGGCCGCTCTCGCGGCGTCGCTACTCCGTCGATCTGACGACGGCGGCGAACCCGCTTGCCAACTACGGCCTGTTCGGACTCGGCGTCGGGGCCGTCCTCGTCGGGACCCTCATCGTCGTCACTATCAGCTGAGTTCGGTTCGAAAATTGCCGTGACGATTCGACGGACCTACCGCGAGAGCGCATCGGCCGCTCGGCTCGAGTCGTCCGCGCCGCGAGTGAGGACGATCCCCGCGACGAAGGTCACGAAGAGCGCGGCCGAAGCGACGAGATAGGGCATCTCGAGTGCCGGATCGACGGCCTGCCGGCCGAAAAAGAGGACGGCAATGACAATCGGCGGTGCCGCGAGCAGTGAGACCACGGCGCGGCCCGCGAAGCGACGCCGGCCGATCATCGTCGCGACGATCGCCGCGCCCAAGAGCGTGAGGGTCACGCCGTACTGTGCCATCTGCATCGTCGGCGAGTAACTCGAAATTTCGGAGCCGACGACCGGGCTGAGCACGACGTGTGCGGGCAACGCGACGATGCCGACCGCGAGCGCGCCGGTGACGTGAGAGCCCGTCAGTCGGTGGGCCCAGACCAAGACGGTAGCAACGAGGAACAGGGTGAAGATGAGGACGGCGGTCCAGAAGTGCAACGAGAGGATGTCCATCGTGTAGGTCGTGACGGTCTCGCGGCCGAGGACGACCTGTACCGGCGTCAGGACCATTCCGAGGACGACCAGCCCGGCTACTCGCCGGTCAACGTCGGGGAGTCGCCACGCTGCGAGCGCGGAGCCGATGATGGCAAAGCCGGCGAACATCGCGACGAAGCGGTGGAACCACTCGTAGAAACTCGGCAGGCTCCCCGGCAACAGGTTGTACGGCCCGGCGTCACACTGGGGCCAGTTGGCCTCGCAGGCCAGCCCGGAGCCCGTCGCCTTCGCGGCGATACCCAGCAGGATCGTCGCCGCGACCATGACGAGCGTGACGGTCAGCAGGTGCGGAAAGCCGAACCGATCGATCAACGATCGAAACCTCGAGTCGGGCGCGTGATTATCGTACGACACGGTCGTTCAGCGGGAGTTAGGACGGGCCGTACTTATGTTGACCGAGTCACGCGATCGTAACACAGCGCGACGGTTTCGGCGGCCCGCTCGCCGACCCCGACGGTGACGACCCGACGTTCGCCGCATTCAAGAACACCCCACGCCAGCACACGACATGGACAAACGCGAGCGACTCGAGGCCGTCCTCGAGTCACACGACCTCGATTCGGTCTGGTTCGCCCGGCCGAACTCGTTTGCGTGGCTCACCGGCGGGAACAGCGTGATCGACCGCGAGAGCGATACCGGCGTCGCCGCGATCGGCTACGACGGCACCGATCTCCGCCTCGTGACGAACAATATCGAAGCCGACCGCATCGAAGCGGAGGAACTGCCCGACCTCGAGGCGAGCGAGGTGTCGATCGAGCGGTTCCCGTGGCACGCGTCGTCGCTTTCCGAGGCCGTCGCCGAGCGCGTCGACGGCGACGAGCGGGCCGCTGCCGACATCGATATCCCCGGCCTCGAGCGCGTCGACCCGTCGGCGGTACGCCAGCCGCTGACCGAGCGCGACCGCGAGCACTACCGCGAACTCGGCGGGCAGACGGCCTCGGCCGTCGAATCGGTCTGTCGAGAACTCCAGCCCGAGGACACCGAACACGAGGTGGCGTCGGCGTTGCGGATCGCCCTCTCGGCGCGGGACATCGAAGCGCCCGTCGTGCTCGTCGGCGGTGCCGAACGCGCCCAGCAGTACCGCCACTACACGCCGACCGAGGCCGAACTCGGCGACTACGCACTGGTCTCCGTAACCGCCGAGCGCGCCGGGCTCCACGCCAGTTGTACCCGAACCGTCGCCTTCGATCCCCCGTCGTGGCTCGAGGAACGACACGAAGCCGCGGCCCGTGTCGAGACGACGGCGCTGGCGGCGACGCAGGCGGTGGCCGAAGACGGCGGCGAGGCGGGCGACGTCTTCGCCGCCGTTCAGGACGCCTATGACGCGGTCGGCTACGCGGGCGAGTGGGAACACCACCATCAGGGCGGGGCCGCCGGCTTCGCGGGCCGAGAGTGGATCGCCACGCCGGACCACGACGCACCGGTCAACGTACCGATGGCCTACGCGTGGAATCCGACCGTCCAGGGGGCGAAAAGCGAAGATACCGCACTCGTCACCGACGACGAGGTCGAGGTCCTAACCGCGACGGATCGATGGCCGACGACGACCGTCGACGCGGTCGGTCGGGATCTCGAACTCGAGCGACACGATATCCTCGACCTCGAGGCGTAACGATGGACCAGCGAGCTGGCGAGTTGTGGTCGCTTTCCCGGTTCTGATTCCGGACTCGATTCGAAATCCGGTTTGATTCTGCGTTAGTTGTCGCTATCCCGATCGCCGGCGTCATCGCGGTCGGTGTCGTCTTCGAACTCGATGACGTCGGTCTCGGTGTCGCCAGGAGCGTCGGCGTCGACATCGGCTTCGGAGTCACGATCGGCGTCCGCGTCCGATTCTATCTCGTCGGCCGGCGGCGGTGCCGTGTCGTCGACGGTGATCGTCACCGGTTCGACGTCCTCCTCGAGTTCGACCCCGGCATTGCGTTCGTCCTCGCGGTCGAGGACGCGGTCGAGCGTGAAGATGGTGTTCAGTTCGTGTTGGACTTGATCGACGACGCCGCCGACGAGTTCGCTCGGCTGGATCGCCGTGTACTCGTAGGGGTTGTTCCCCGCGCCCTCGTTGGCGCGTTTCTCTCGGGTCACGCGGTCTTCCTCGTGGAGTTCCGCGAGCGCTTCGCGAACCGTACTGGGATAGAGGCCGGTCCCCTTCGCGACCTCTTCGGAGGTACTGCCCGGGTTCGCTAGCAGATATACGTAGATCTTCGCGCGAGTCTCCGTGTCCAGAATCCACGAGAGCAGGTCGACGATCCGTTGGTCGAGTTCCTCGACGGTCGGGTTCCGACCGAAGTCATCTCCAGTGTGCTCGACGAACTCGTCTGCCCCCTCGAGCGATTCGTCTCCGCCGTCCGCGCCGCCCGGGCGCTCGTCAGTGTCGTCGGAACTCATGTGGCTTCTCGTACAGGACGAGGCTTCGAGCGGAGTTAAACCTTTGTGGGGGTGGCAACGCGACCAGAGCTGTAAATAGCGACGGTGTGTCGGCAGAACGACACGAGGACGGATTCTCGGGGGTTTCTGCGGCTCTACTCCGTCTGCAGACGGAGCGAGTCACACAGCGCGTCGGGACCCTCGTCCTCGAGCAGGCGACGTTGGCGATCCGCCCCGCTTTCGCGTTCGTACACCTCTTTGATGCCGTCGATCCCCAACCGCTCACACTCCCGATCGACGAGTTCGCCCAGTCCGACGGTCCCCTCGAGATCGCGGTCGATGAAGGAGGCGTCCTGCCCGTAGCGGATGGCCCGCCACTTGTTCTCGTCGAGCAGTTCCCGGCGGTGGCGGTGGCCGTTCGTGCCGTCCTCGTAGGCCTCGGCCAGCGCCTCGACGAGCGCGTGGGTGTATTCGACGAAGGCGAGCACGATGTCGGGATCGGCCTGCCCGTCCGGGGTCCGCACCTCGACGCTTCCGTGGGCCGTGTGGGGGCGCACGTCGTACCAGAGTTCGCCGCGGTCGCTGATCGAGTCGGTCTCGAGCATCCGGCGTTCGAACCGGTCGAAGGCCTCGAAGTCCTCGAAGTGGGTCGGCATCCCGGTGTTGGGCAGCGCCTCGAAAATTTTCGCGCGGGCCGATTGGAGGCCGGTGTCGAACCCGTTCCAGTACGGCGAATTCGCCGACAACGCGAGCATGATCGGCACGTACCACCGCAGCTCGTTGGCGATCCAGACCGCCTTGTCGGCGTCGTCGACGCCGACGTGGACGTGGACCCCCGCGGTCGTGTTCCGGTGCTGTGGGTACTGAATTCGGTCGAGTTGCGAGCGATAACGGGGCTTTTCGGCGTGCTCGAGTTCGCGCCACTTCGCGAGCGGGTGGAGGCCGGCGGCGGCGATCCGGTAGCCGTGGGCCTCGGCGTGGTCGACGAGCGCTTGTCGGATCTCGAGCAGCGAGTCGCGGGCGTCCTCGGGGTCTTCGATCAGCGGCGTCTGGGTCTCGATGACGAACTTGAACAGTTCGTGGTCCAATCGGCCCTCGAGGATTTCGGGGGGTTCGTGTTCGTAGACGAGTTCGTCGGTTCCGCTGGTCGGGCGGCCGTCCTCGTCGACGACGAAACACTCCTCTTCGATCCCCAGCGTACCCATGCGCGTAAACGATTCCCGGGACCCGCGTTCCATCGTTGCCACGTTTTGCCCGCGGCGATAAATACGATTTGGACTCGGAACCGTTCGGCCGGAACTGGATCGTGTCACGGGACCGTCCCCAGACGGCGCGGGCAACGATGAATGTTCGAGACTCGGGGTCTCGGGTGTGATTCGCCGACGTCACCGAGATCGGCCCGCGTCTCAGGACGCGACGGTTTCGGCCTCGGACTCGAGGTCTGCCTCGTCCTCGCGGAGCTTGAATTTCTGGATCTTGCCGCTGGGATTCTTCGGGAGTTCGTCGACGAAGTAGTACGTCCGCGGTCGCTTGAAATCGGCGAGCCGGTCGCTCTCGAGGACGAACGAGGCGAGATCGGTCGCGCTAATGCCGTCGTCGGTAACGACGTACGCGACGACCAGTTCGCCCCACTCTTCGTCCGGTTCGCCGACGACGGCCGCTTCGTCGACGGCGTCGTGGCCGAACAGCACGTCCTCGACCTCGGCCGGGTAGACGTTCTCGCCGCCGGAGACGATCATGTCGTCTTTCCGGTCGACGACGTAGAGGTAGCCGTCGTCGTCGCGATACCCCAGGTCGCCGGTGTAGTACCACGTCGTGCCGTCGGCCTCGCGCAGGGATCGCGCGGTCGCTTCGGGCCGGTTCCAGTACTCCCGCATCGTACACGGGCTGGCGATCAGGATCTCGCCGATCGCTCCCGGTTCGACCTCCCGGTCCGGGTCCGCGTCGGGTTCGACGATGCGCAGTTCGTGATTGAGCCCGGGTAAGCCGGCTGAGCCCTGTTTGGAAAGTTGGTCAGCTGCCGACTGGAAGACGCCGGCGGGGCCGATCTCGGTCATGCCGTACGCCTGAACGTAGTCCTTACAGAGGTGGTCCATACAGTTCTCGAGCACCTGTTCGGGCATCGGGGCCGCACCGTATAGCCCGAGTCGGAGCGACGAGACGTCGACGGGCGACTCGGCGGCGGCCATCGAGAGCGCGTTCCAGGCGGTCGGTGCCGCGAACAGGACCGTGACGCCGTGGTCCTCGATCGCCTCGAGCACGGCCGCCGGTTCGAACTCGTGGTGGATAACGGTCGCCGCGCCGCGGTGGACCCGGGCGAACAGGTTGCAGTGGAGTTCGGCGCAGTGGTACAACGGCATCATCGACAGCCCGATATCGTCGCGGGTGAGGTTCATCTCCGCGATACAGAGGAGGTCGTGTTCGACCATGTTCCGGTGTTCGTGGACGACGCCCTTCGGGCGGCCCGTCGTCCCCGACGTGTAGATGAAGGCGTACACGTCGTCTTCCGCGACTGAAACCCCGGGTTGCTCCGGCGATCCCGACTCGAGCATGTCGTAGAACTCGGTCGCATACGCCGGAGGATCGTCGCGGTCGTCGTCGATGAACACGTACTCCCCAACGGTCTCGAGACTGGGACGCGCCCCCTCGACCGCCTCCTGCGTCTCGGACTCGAAGACAACCAGCTCGGCTTCGGCATCGTCGACGATGTACTCGATCTCGCCCGCCGGCAGGCGGAAGTTCAGCGGGGTGAAGACGGCACCGATCTTCGCACAGGCGTAAACGGTGAGTGCCATCTCCGATCTGTTGTAGAGCACAGTTGCGACCCTATCTCCCTTCTCGATTCCGGCCTCGAGCAAGGCGTTCGCCAGTCGATTCACCCGCTCGTCGAACTCGGCGTAGGTCCACCGCTGGCCCTTCCGCGGATAGACGATCGCGTCCCGGTCGGGATACCGGTCGACCGTCTGCTCGAGCGTATCGCCAATCGTGGGGTGTTCTGACATACCATGGCCCCGTACCACGATGGTCCTTATATTCTTTATCGAGTGAAATGCCCTACGCGTCGCTGTCTTCTTCGATCACACCGATCGCAATCCCGTCGACGGCAGTCGTCAGTCGTATCGAACGCCCCAGGAACACGGAAACACATCAGCGACCGACTGGGTGGCCACGATCCCGTCGTTGGTGACCGAGACCGTTCCATCGGAGCGCGAATCGCTGATTCGAGCGTCGAACTCGTCCGCCGCTCCGTGACCCGTTCGCGCTCGAGCGGTCAACTCGTACCTGCCGAACTCATCGGTCGCCTCGAGTTCGCGTTCCTCGCCCGGCTCGAGCGAGACCGTCTCGTCGACGACCGTCTCGCCGTCGGCGGTGGTCAGTTCGACGCGCACCTCGTGATCGCGGTCGGCGCTGTTGGTGACGCGGACGACCGCCGGTTCCGGCAGTCTGATCGTGTCAGTCGCCTCGAGTTCGAGCGTCCGCGTCTCGCCGTCCGTTTCGACGCAGGGGTCGTAGGGCGCGTCGTCGATCACGACGAACGACCGGTCGGGATCGACGGCGTCGTCGAACAGGAGGCTCTCCGTCTCGTACCGTCCGTCCTTGAGTGCGGCGTCGACCTCTGCCCGGATCGGATCGGGCAGTGACTCGTAGTCGATCGACACGAGGTGACACCGTTCGAACTCCCCCTCCGTCGTCGATTTCGGGGTGCCGTTTTCGGTCGTATCGACTCCGTCCTCGTCGGAATCCGAATTGGGATCGGTCGTCCCGTCCGACTCGAGGCAGCCGCTAAGACTGACGGACATCCCTCCCGCCGCGAGAATCGAGCGCCGGTTCATGGCGATACTGAGACTACGTCCTCGGTGGAATTGAAGTGGACACGTCGCTCCTCGTCGACGGTGAGGCTCACGCGGGCGATTTCGAAGTTTTCGGGGCGCTCGACGCGCACAACCGAGTGCCGCGAGGTCAGGTCATCCGTCCGTTCGTACGGCGTCGTCTGGCACCCGTGGAGACGCAGACCGCGATCGGTCCGCTCGGCGCGCTTCCAGTGGTGGGCGATCGATCCCGAGCCGAAGCCGGATTCGACGACGAGCAGGATATTTGCGTCGAAATCGATTTCGTCGATAGGCTCTTCGGGCTCCTCGCCGCTGCCGTCGTCGCTGTCGCCGCTCTCGAGGTCGAAGACTTCCCGAACCTCGTCTGCACTCGTGAGGGCACGGACGGCGTACACCTCGTCCCCAGTATCGGCGGTCGAGAGCAGCAGGTCAGCGCGGGGAGCCGACACCGGCTGCAACTCGAGGTCGGAATCGGCCGACATGTTCGCACAGAGATTCAACTCGTTCCACGCCTCACGATCGGCCGGTTGCTCCGCGATTTTGTAGGGCGGTTGGTCGACGCGAGGGTCTTCCAGAACTGCACTCGTCGGCTCCGTCCCGCCGTTGCCGTTTCCGCTCTCGCTGCTATCGTCGGCTTGTAGACAGCCGGCCGACCCGACCGTCGCGAGGGCGGTGCCGGCGAGGAACTGCCGTCGATCGAGTGTCATCTATCCGCCCCTACGGGCAGATTTCGTAAAACGTTTCTAGTGGCTGAAACACACGTTTGAGCTATAGTAGCCACGAAAGCGATGTACACACTGATCGCGACGCAGTCGTGCGATCAGGTGTGCACTGACTGTCAATGGCTACTATAGGTTGGTACCGCACGTCCTCCCGGAGGGAGAAGTGTGCTCGATCGCCGTCTCCAGAGTTGTACGAGCCCCGAAATCGGGAGTCCTGATTCCGTGCTATCGGGAACCGCTCACGGGGACAGCATATTTTGGGACCGTCTCAAACCCGTCTCGCCCGCGACTCTGGTTGGGAGAATCTCTCGAGGTGTCCACAACAGAATCTGATAGTATGCCACTGAGTGTGATACTACCGCTTGGAATAGATCTGTGATGAGCGAAAGCGATAGCAGTTCATACGAGACCTGCTAGTCGTTTCGTACCACAATCTCCGTTCACGACCACTCGATTCCGTGATCCGCATACCGTCCGTCGACTGCACGCTCACAGTCACCGCAGAGCCATCAGCCCCTTGGCGGATCGCGTCCGACCGCTCACGGCGCTACCGTGCTGGTGTCCCTTACAGTCGACCGTCTCATATTGCCTGCTGACGCGGATCGAATAACGCGCAGTTCGGACACCAGACCGATCCATCCGTCCGTCGAATCCTCTTTCCACGACAGTCAGCGCAGGGCTCTTCGGCATAGCGGACCATACAATAGCTGTCTGGGAGCTAGATAGATATGGGTATTTCGGTGGACTCACGTTCTGTAATGCGTGATTCTCAGCGAGTGCAGATGGAGACGTTGCGGAGAATATGCTCACGACACGACCAAATGGGACACCCGCCCGACTCACCGCGGCCGCGCGACGACCCCGAGGTGATCCGCGTGATACTCCTCGAGCCGCCGACTCTCTTCGATCTCGTACCCCGTCGAAAGCTCCTCGCGAACGTCCTCGAACACGGCCGACGGTTCTCGAGTCACGTCCTCGCTCCGAGCCTTCACGGCCAATAGGAGCCGCCCGTCGTCGGCCAAGAACTGCCGGTTCTCGAGGGCGACCCGCGCCTGTCCGCGCGTCGCCACGTCCTGGACGAGCACATCGACGTCGGACTCGACGACGTGGGCGTAGGTCTCGGGCTTGCGAGCGTCTTTCAGCAGCGGGAAGAGCCGCTCGCGGCTCTCGGCAGCCTCGAGCAGGTCCCGGACCGGCCGGGCGGCGAACTCGACGGCGTAGGTCGGACCGGCGAAATCGGCCACGTGGCTCACGGTGGTCCCGCTGGCTGCGCCCAGATAGAGGACGGTTTCCCCGCCCGCGAGGCCGGTGTCCATCCCCAACTCGAGCATGGCACCGAGCTTCGAGCGATTCGGATTCCACGCGCGCCACTCTCCCTCGGTGGGCTCGCCGTAGACCGGCTCGCCCTGTGTCGCGAGTCGCTCGGTTCCGTCGAATTCGCGGCGCTGGACTCCCGTTGGAAGTGCCTCACTCATCGCCGACACTTCCGTTGCTGTCGCCGTCATCGTCGACGGTCCGCGACTGAATCGTCTCGATCCGCTCGGCCAGTTCCGCCTCGAGTTTGGGCTTTGACTCGCCGGAGTAGTGATCGACCCGGGCGGCGATGGCGAGTTTCCCGGCGACCGCACGCGCCGCGGAGCCCCGCTCGTCAGGATGTGTGCCCCGGACCGCGTCGTGCGTGTAGATGATGCCGTGCTTGGGCGAGGGCGCGTGGCCCCGCAGGTGGGCGAACAGGGCGTCCTCGGCCCCGAGGACCTGAATCGTCCCGCTGGGTTTCTTCGCCAGTTCCTCGAGGCCGCCGGCGAGCGAGATCAGCCGGGCCGCGAGGACGGGGTCGGCCAGCGCCGCGAGGTTCGGCGCGACGGCCGGCGTTTGGCGCTGGACGAACTCCCGGAGTTCGTCTGCCTCGTCCGCGAGGTCGGCGACCCGTTCGGCGAGCGAGCGGACCGCGGGCTCCTCGAGGTCGTCCGAGTCGGCCCTCGCCAACTCCCGCGCGTACTCGACGCCGGTTCCCGCGTCGGGGTCGACGGTGCCGGCCCACTCGGCCAGCCGCTCGGCGAGTTCGTTTGCGGTGCGATCGCAGTCGTCCATCGCCCGGATCGCGTGGACCAGTTGTCGGTCGTCGGCCCGCTCGCGTTCGGTCACCGCGGCCCGGGTGGCCTCGGTCGTCGCCTCGCGGAGGGCGTCGTAGTACTCGTCTTCGTCGCTCGCGAACCCGGCCTCGAGCGCGAGGGCGGGCCAGTCGCGGGGTTCGTCGGCGCTCCCCTCGCGAACCGCAGTGATCGTCGCATCGGGATCGTCGCGGTCCCCGACCGCGAACCACCCGTCCGTATTACTCATGCACGTTCGTTCCCGCCGCGGGCGATTAAAGGCCCCGTTCACGGGCTCGGACAAAAGAGACCGGACAGTCGCTCTCGAGAGCAGAACTAAACCCGCTGAACCGCGAAAACGAGCCGACTTAGACGCCGAACGTCGCCCGCAGCATGTCGCGGGTGCCGGGACCGAGGCCGACGGCGACGACGGTGATCATGAGGAGGATCGCGTAGCGGGGGCTGTCCTCGAAGACCGTCTCGTCGAAGATCCAGATGACGAAGACGGCGGCGGCGACTTTCACGAGCAGGAACGGCCACGCCGATCCGGTGACTGCGACGATATCGGCGGGGAGGACGTCCGCCGTCGTGTTCGCGATCGCCCGGTTGATCGGGTGCTTCGGGACGAGGTTGGCCGGCAGGCCGAGGCTCGTCGCCCAGTCGAGGCCGATGACGTTCGCGACCCCGTCGACCGCGTGGGCCCAGATGACGATAATCCCCATCGACTCGGTTCCGCGGTTCAGTTCGGGGGCGAAGCGCTCGAGTGCGACCCACGTGATCGCCGTGGTCAGGGTCGCGCCGACGAGGATCACGAGCGGAATGAGCGGATAGAACTCGGCGTAGGGTTCTGTCGCCGCGACGTAGGCCAGATAGGCGATCGTAATCGTCAGTACGGTCGTACCGATCCCGGCGAGGGGGTACTCATAGCCCGAGACGTGGCCGTTGCGGTCGAGCCAGACGGAGGTGATGACCGAAACGAGGGCGATGAAGAAGACGGTAAAGTAGATCAGCGGGCTGATGATAAACCCGGACCAGGGCAACTGGATCGCCATCTCGCCGGTCGCTTCGAAGGCGGTGGCGTTGACGTCCTCGACGACCCGCAGCGCCCCGCCAAAGAGCATGAACGGGAACAGCGCGAAAAAGCCCGCGCGATAGCGCTCGATCTCGAGGCGGCGGACGAGGAAGATGACCCCGACGAGCAACAGGACTAACGTCGGGATGTAGCCGGAATACGAGACGAAGGTATAGCCGGGCTCTGCTGTCGGACCCGCGCCGGTACCGGCCTCGCGACAGGGGAGTTCCTGACCGCCGGCCCACGCGACGCAGTTCCAACTGTGAGCGTCGGCGACGACCGGCCCCCAGAAGTACTGCCAGATAATGTCGACGTACACTCGCTGGGGGAACAAGACCGCGCCGAGGACCACGATGGCGGCGAGACTCGCGACGGTTGCGGCCCAGATCCGCTCGGGCCCGTACCGGTCGATGAAGTCGTCCATACCGAATCCCGTTGGGGGGAGCGCTTACCGTTTCCGGTTTCAATGCGCGTGACAATTCGTTTTGTCGACCGCGAACATGCTCTCTCAGTTCTCGGCCTCGCAAGCGGCCGCGAGCACCTCGTCGTGAATCTCGCCGTTCGAGGCGACCAGCCCCCGGCTATCGTGTCGCCAGCGCTCGCCCTCGAGGTCGGTCACGACGCCGCCGGCCTCGCGGATCAGCCCGACGCCGGCGACGGTGTCCCACGAGTTCGTCGGCAGGTCGGTCACCGCCCCCTCGAGCGCGCCCGAGGCGACCATCGCGAGCTCGAGTTGGGCACAGCCGAATCGGCGCATGTCGCCGAATCGGTCGCCGATCGCGCGGGTGGCCGCGGCGAACTGCTCGCGCTGGTCGAAGTCCCACCAAAAGGTCGGGCAGACGGTGGCCGCCTCGGGGTCGGTACAGTCGCTGACCGACAGCGGCTCGTCGTTACAGAACGCGCCGTCCGGCCCGACGCGGTAGGTGTCACCCAGCGCGGGGCAGTCGAAGGCAGCGCCGACCGGGTCCCCATCGACGACGGCGGCGACGGCGGTTCCGAACGTCTGTACACCGTCGACGTAGTTGCTCGTCCCGTCGATCGGGTCGACGATCCACGCCGGCCCGTCCTCGGGGACCGCCTTCAGCGCGCCCTTCTCCTCGCCGACGATCGGATCGTCCGGAAACGACTCGCGGACGGTCTCGATGACGGTCTCCTGTGCGTCGCGATCGATCTGGGTCACGACATCGGTTTTCCCGTCTTTCTCCTCGACGGCGAGATCGGTTCGAAACGAGTCGGCTGCGACGGCGGCACCCGCGTTCGCGGCGCGAACGGCGACGGCCGCACGCTCGCCGTTGGAGTCGGCTTCGCTCATTGCCTAGTATCGGTGGGCCGGACTCAAAAGTGGTCGTACTATAGTAGCCACTGAAAATCATTGCACACCTGATCGCATGACTACGTCGAGATCAGTGTGTAAATCGTTTCAGTGGCTACTATAGTGACTCGTCTGCCGGCTATCAGAAGTACCAGTTCCGCCATAACTTCGGATGGGTCGAAGCGGCTTCAAGCGACACAGAGAGAGCGGATACAGGGAGCGGTCATTTCGTCCGCGCGATCGACTTGTGACGGCTTGCAATCAGTTCGGATTCCCGACACCGAGCTCCCCGAGGTCAACGCCGGCCGCGTCGACTTCGTCGCGTGGTTTCGCTACCCCTCGATACAGGTGGCCTACCCACCGCTGGTAGGTGGATCAGCCTTCGGCAACGCTATCCGAACCCGGTTGCCGCGAGGCGTGTTCTCCGCGAACGACAGCTGTCCGCCGAGGGAGTCGACACACCATTTCATTACCCAGAGCCCGACGCCAGACCCGTGATACGTGCTGCTGACCGTCCCTTCGTCGTCTAAAACGTCGATTTCGATGTCCGGAATCGGCGGCCCGTTATCGGCGATCTGGATGATGCCGAGATTGTTCTCGGGATCGTCGGTCACCGTCACCGTTACCTCCGTCTCGTCGACGGCATGGTCGTTGTGGACGATCGCGTTCTCGAGTGCGTGATCGAGCGCGTACTCGAGCCCTTTGTCGGCGATCACCCACAGATCCGTCGAGATATCGACCATGAGGTCAGTTTCAGGATATTCCGATGCGGCCTTCATCGCACACGTGCGAACGGCGGTCCGTAGATTGGTCGGTTCTCGCTGGGCCGCATCGGGCTCGATAATTTGCTCGACCTGATTGAGCGAGTCGCTAAGCGTCCCGACCTCGGCGGCGATATCTAGGATCGTCTCGACTTCTTCCTCGAGTTGATCGTTTTCGATGGCCGTCTTGATCCGATCGGCGTAGCCGATGAGAACGTTCATCTCGTTTCTGAGGTTGTGACGGACGACCCGGTTTAAAAGACGGAGCAACTGCTCGCGGACCCTGTACTCGGTGATATCGCTGACTTCGCCGAGCACGTATTCTTCGCCCTCGACGGTCGCGAGTGTCAGATAGATGCTTACCCAGCGGAACTCCCCGTTTTTCCGTTCGATCTGCCACTCGAGAGTCTGTGGATCGCCGTCGGCAGCGGCCCGAATTCGGGTGCCGGCTTCCGTTTGCGTACACCTCGTCATGGGTGCCGTATACTCCTCGACGTTCATCGTCCGGATTTCGCTCGCAGAATAGCCGTACAGTTGCTCTAGTCGATCGTTGATATCCAGAATCGCTCCCGTCTCCGGATCGTGTAACGTGATGCCGGTATCCAACCGGTCCAGTATCGGCGGTAACGACACATTCGAACCCATCATTGTCTATAGTAATTTCTGATAGGGAGTAGACCACATTGATTGTTACCCCAAATATCGTTGGCAGAGATATGTCCGCTACACGGATACTGCCTCCATCATTCGCGAACCGATTCAAAGGTCTCGACGCTCCAGTGACTATAGTAGCACCGACAGTCAGTGCACACCTGATCGCACGATTGCGTCGCGATCAGTGTGTGAATCGTTTCAGTAGCTACTATAGGAACGCGAGTGTCGGCAGAAGGTTTGCGAGGGCAAGACGCTCCGTCTTGCCGCGCACTGTGGTGAGTGCGAGGGGAGGGGATCGAACCCACGAACTCCTACGAGAGCGGATCTTGAGTCCGCCGCCGTTGACCGCTTGGCTACCCTCGCACGCAGTTGCTTCTGAAGCCATCCCAGCGGTTAAATCGTCCGATTCCGTTCGGTGATTTTCCGATTCCGATGTCTATCGAGGGCGTACCGAGAACCGATTCCGGGACGAGACTGCGCTACGAGCCGCTCGAGGACCGCCGAGAATACGCCGTCGAAGACGGACTCGACTCGATCACGTCGCCCGGGTCTCGAGGGCCGACTCGGTGTACCGGCGACCGCAGTTCACGCACTGGTAGCCGCCTTCGATGTGGGCGTAGAGTCGTTCCCCGCAGTGCTCACACCGGCCGTAGGGCTGTGCCATCTACTCGGTATGGAGTTCCGAATCGGGATAAATACCGCACTTACACGTGCGCCGATCGGCGCGATCGGCGGCGGTTCCCGTGGAGCCCGGTTACTCGAGTCGTGTCGCATACTCTCGGTCCACCTCGCTCGCCACCGGGTACTCCCCGTCGAGTTCGATCTGCCACCCGTCGAGTACCGTTGGGTCCTCGAGCGCGTCGGTGAGCGTGCTCCGCACGTCCAGAAGGGCGACGCCGTAGTAGTCTCGGGGGACACCGCGGAGGTATTGGAGTGCCGTTTCGAAGAGCGACCGCATTCCGGCATCGTCCTCGAAGTCGAAGTGTTTGTACGCCCCGGCGGCTACCTGCACCATCCCGTGAAGGAACGCGCTCTCCGTAGTTCCGGTGCCGTAGTTGTACCACTCCGCTTCGAAACAGTCGTGTGACTCATGGAAGTCGCCGGCGTTGTACAGCCGGACGCCGTGAAGCACGGCTCGACGGAGCGTTCCGTGCTCCCACCCGTTCGACGGGCCGCGATCGGCGTCCCACCCGGTCGGTGTGTCGGCGATCGGCGGCCCGACGGAGTCGTCGCGGGTGTGGTCGTCCATGACTGTTCGTTATAGCCCTACTCACGTAACCGCGTCGGCGGGGTGGGTCCGTCACAGCCGTTCAGATCGTTCACCTCTCACTACGCCCTTGAGGACGGGCGGCCCGTCGCCGTTGGGGTTCACCGAGTGTGACAGGTCGGGGCCCTCGATTCGTCGAGTCCACTCTCGATGCGGGCCGTTGGCACGGTGACGGCGGTTCGGATCCGACGGCTGACCCGTCCGCGCTGTGAAAGACCGAATCGCCTTTCCCGTTTCGGCCCAATTATCACGTAATGAGAGTTGCACAGCTTGGGTCGGGAACGCCGGAAATCGCAGTCGTCGCGGGCGTTCACGGGGACGAACCCTGTGGCGTCCGGGCCGTCGAGCGATTACTCGACGAGCGCCCGACCGTCAAACGGCCCGTCAAACTCATCGTCGCCAACGAGGACGCCCTCGAGCGGCAAGTTCGTTTCGTCGACGAAGATCTCAACCGCGCATTCCCGGGCAGTCCGGACGCACAGACCCACGAGGGTCGGCTCGCGGCCGAACTCGTGGCCGAACTCGACGGCTGTCTGACCTTCTCGATGCACTCCACGCAAAGCCACGCCGATCCGTTCGCCATCGTCAACGGGGTCAGCGAGACGGCAAAAGAAATCGTCCCGCAACTGCCCGTCTCGGCGATGGTCGAGACGAGCAACTTCGCGGAGGGGCGGCTCTTCTCGGCCGTCGACACCGTCGAAGTCGAGTGTGGACTACAGGGTTCCGAGACGGCCGCCCAGAACGCCGACCGGCTGACTCGCGCCTTCCTCACCGCTGTCGGCGCGCTGCCCGGCGATACCGTCCAGCGCGACCTCCCAGTCTACCGTCTCACCGACGTGATTCGCAAAGGCCAAGCCGACACCTACGAGGTCTTCGTCGATAACTTTACGGAAGTCAAAGCAGGCGACCCCTTCGCCGCGGCCGATGGCAACGAGCAGGTCGCCGACGAGGCGTTCTACCCGGTACTCATGTCTCCGAACGGTTACCGAAACGTCTTCGGCTACGCCGCGGAGAAACTCGAGGTCCTCGAGACGCCGACTGCGGCGGACTGAGGCGTCGATTCTCGCTGTTCCCTGCCGGTACTGGCGGAACCGTTTTCGGACCACAGCCGCTGAGCCACTGGTCGATCACGATTCGAGTCCGATCGTGAGTGCCGATGACGCAAAGCATATCCCCGTCACGGCCGTAGCGACGGACATGGAATTCCCACCGAATCAGGGTCACGATCAGGAAGAGGTCAACGAGCAGGTCGCCGACGCCATCGCGGAAAACGAAGTCGTCCTCTTCATGAAGGGGACGGAACTGATGCCCCAATGTGGCTACTCCCGCAAGGCCCTCGGCCTGATCGACCAGTATCGCGACGACTTCGAGACCATCGATGTCCTCGACTCTCTCGACGAGTACCGTGCGGCGCTCAACGAGGAGAGCGGCTGGGAGACCATTCCGCAGACGTTTGTCGACGGCGAGTTCGTCGGCGGCTCCGACATTCTCGAGGAACTCGAGGAACGCGGCGAACTCGAGGAGACGCTGACCGAGGCGTAACTGTCGCGACGCTGCGATTTATTTATAAATATTGATATCTCACGGATTTAATAGCAGGTCATATAAGTCACGCGCTCGTACTAACAGATCACGAGTATCGCCGTACACACCTTCCCACAATGTCAACAGAGGAATCCAGACACGTTTATCGGCTGCATTCGACACTCGAACTGCCCCTCGAAGATCTCCACGACCACATCGACGACGCGACGTTTCCGGAGGGAGTCACGGACGTCGAGATCACGCGGCGCAATAATACGCTGATCCTCAAGGCCGTCGCCGAGGACCAGTCCGTCAGCAAGTACACCCCCACGGCACAGCTCAAGGCAAGCGTCACGGAAAACCGGGTCTACGAGGAGGATCCGGACGAGCGACGCCAGAAGTCCTTCAGTTGGGACGAGGAAGAAGAGGAGGAGATCGAATCCGAACTCGTCGAGTTCGCCGCGTTCAAGGGCGACCGCGAGACCGTCCTCCAGAACTCGCTGTTGCAGTATCAGATGTTCCTCGTCCTCTGTGGGATCGCCGAAGCCGCCGAGAAAGGCACTCTCACAGCGATTTCGGAACACGACGGCGACCTCGAGGCGACCCGAATCGTCGACGGCGAGCCGCGACCCGCCGACATCGAGGTCGTCGAGGGCCCGCGAGATCACGGGTCCGGACAGGGCGGCGTCAACTGGCGCGACAACAAGTTCATTACGGACTGACCGCCCAACGGGGGCAGGGCAGCCGAATATCTCTTCGAGACGAACAGTGTCGCCGCTATCGAGACGCTAGAAATCGAGTCGATACCGGTCACGCATGGATAGTGTTCAGCGCAGGTCGAACGCCTTATTTCTCCCTCGAGGTCGGAGGAATCCGGATGCGTTCTCCGACCAGCCGACGACGGTTTTTGACGGTTGCTGGCGTCGGTGTGACTGCGGGACTCGCCGGGTCCGCGTTGCAGTCGTCCGCTGCCAGCCCTGAGACAGACGAATCGCCGACGGAAATCGATCGAATTCCGGAGACGGTCGGCCTCGAGACGGTAATCGACGGTCTGACATCGCCGCTGGCCGTCGAATTCGCGGCTGGGGACAACCGACAGTATGTTGCGCAACGAGGGGGCCGCATCTTGGTCCACGGACCGAACGGGCTCCGCGACGAGCCGTTTCTCGACCTTCGCGAACTCGTCGTCACCGGTGGCGAACGCGGCCTGTTGGGAATGGCGCTCCATCCCAACTTCGCCGAGAATCGCCGGCTGTTCGTTCACTGTAGTACCCCTCGTCGGTCCGGAACGCCGTCGGACTACGACCATACAGGTGTTCTCGCGGCGTTCGAAGCGGTCGACGACGGACTCCGAGTGGACCGGGAGTCCGGACGCGTCGTCCTCGAGATTCCGCAACCGAAAGACTATCACAACGGTGGCGGTATCGCGTTCGGTCCGGACGGCTACCTCTATGCCGGTATCGGAGCCGGAGGGGCTGGTGGCGGGGGCGGGCAGGACGTGACGAGCGATTTTCTCGGAAGCATCCTGCGTCTCGACGTCGACGATCGGACTGCCGAGCAAGGGTACGCTATACCCGAGGAGAACCCGCTCGTCGGCCGGGAGGGCCTCGACGAATACTACGCGTGGGGCTTTCGGAACCCGTGGCGGCTGTCGTTCGATGGTGACGACTGCTTCGTCGCGGACGTCGGCGAGAGTGACTACGAGGAGGTCAACCTTGTCGAAGCGGGCGGTAACTACGGGTGGAACCGGAAGGAGGGTACGCACTGCTTTCGGGAGGACGACTGTCGGGACGAGACACCGGAAGATGTCCGCGGTGGTGAACCGCTCCGCGATCCGATCGTCGAGTATCCACACGAAACGACGGATTCGGGCCCGAGCGGCGTATCGGTCATCGGCGGCTACGTCTACCGCGGCACTGCACTGCCGGCGCTATCGGGCGCGTACGTTTTCGGCGATTTCCAGGCAGCGGGGCGATTGTTCGCTGCGATCCGTCCCGACAACGAGGACGATCCGTGGCCGACGGCCGTCATCGATGTCACCGAGGAAGACCGACTCGAGCAAATCCTCTCGTTCGGCCGTGACAGCGCAGGGAACGTATACGTACTCGGAACCGGTGCCGACGGAAGCGGTCTCTATCGGATGAGACCCGAGGCATAAGTCTCGACTACGTTCGCTGTGAGTTCCCCAGGTCCGCCGTTCGAAGAGTCGACTGTTCGGAGCGACCGGCGATAGACGTTTGTACTTCCGATAGCGAACGACGGGTATGGACGATCCGGGCCCCTACGCGCTCCTCGGTCGCCTCGCCGTCGCGGCGTTCGTGATGATCGCGCCGACGCTTTGCTTTCTGGGACTGGTCCGGGGACTCGAGCGGCTGCGGGACGACGAGGTAATCGACGCGTGGGCGCGGACGCGAGGCCGGGGCGACGGCCACGATACCGCGCCGAACGACGACGTACTCGCCGTGCTGGCCACCGAGATGGATATCGGGGCCGCCGACTCCTCGAGCGTGCGCTGTCCGTCGTGTGGGACGCCGAACCGGGCGGGAGTCTCGTTCTGTCGTGACTGTCAGCGCCGACTCCCCTCGTCGTGACGGCCGCGTCGGTCGATTCCGGGCAGGTCAATCGCCGCTAATCGGCTGCGCCCGCCGAACGTTTTCCTCGAGTCGCTCGGCGTGCTCGAGCCGGATGTGCCGCGCCTCTTCCGGGGAGATCGGTCCCCGTCCGACGATCTCGTTGGAGACCGGCTCGTAGGCCTCGACGTCGAATCCCAGGCGCTCGAGGTAGGACCGGACCGCGTCCGAGTCCAGCCCGTCCCGGATCGCGGCGTTGACGTATTCGATGACGGCGTCGAACTCCGGGAGGACGATTTCGTCGTCGGCTACGCGGCCGGTGTCGCCCTCGATACGGACCTCGGCGTCGCCGAGGTGGTCGACGATGGTGGCTACTCGATCGGCGAGTTGGACGACCTGACTCGGAAGCGCGGTATCGGGCGAGCGCCACTCGACGGTGGTAAACGTCTCTCGGAGCTGGACCGGCGTCCAGACCGCGCTTTCGGGGTCGAAATGCGACCGGATCGTCGCTCGGTCGGCACCCGCTTCGATCGCCGCCGTCACGAACTCCTCGTACCGTCGCTCGAGTCGCCGGGTCCACTCCTCGGTATCGTCGGCGTAGGGCCACAGCCGGCCCTGATGGGGGACGTCGTCGTAGGCCATCCACCGGTACAGTTTCGACCGCGCGCCCGCAGCCAGGTTCCGCCCTCGAAAGTACGGCGAGGAGTTGACCAGCGCGAGCGCCGGATCGAGCGCGATGAGCGCGTTGAGTTGATCGATCGCGCGGTCCGGTTGTTGTTCGACGTGGATGTGAGTGCCCGCACAGTGGCGAACGTACTCGAAATCGTCGCCGATGACCTGGTCCTGTATTCGAGTCCGGTCGCTCGCTCGATCTCGAATCTCGTCGTGGTTGATCGGCGTGGCGAGCGGGACTAGTCCCTTCTCGAGTTCGTCGGCCCGTCGCAGGACCGCTTCGATCCGGTCGAACAGTTCGTCCCGCAGTTCCGCGGTCGTCTCGCAGGGCGTTGTTTTGATCTCGAGCACTGGCTCGACGAACTCGGTCTCGGCTCCCGGCGACGCGTCGACGAGCGCGCCCGGTTCGACGAGCCGTCCGTCGTCGTCGATGACCCAGTACTCGACTTCGATGCTCCGTCGTATCGGTCGGGATTCGTGTACTGACACGGTGTGCTCTGTCGCGGTTTCGGCGCGGCCGACCCGTCGGATCGCCCGCCGGTATCATCTAATTTGTTCTTTGCTACCGCATCACACGATAACTGCTGACGAGGACGTACAAGAAATTTTCGTGGTCGGAAATATTCGCTTCAAACCGCGGTACGCCGGGTCGTCTCGAACCGCCTGTCCGACGAGAGCCGAACTCGCCGCCTCGAGTGCGAGATTTTTGCCGATACCTCCGACGATCCGCCCCGCCGCGATACGGAACTCGAAGGCGAGACGGATATTCGAGCGGCGTCACTCGCGAGACGCGCCGCTGTGCGGCGACTGTCAGCCGACTTGACCCGCCGTCGCAGGATCCGGAGTGCCGACAGAGCTTTCCGCCGACCCAAAGGATTTACACCTGCTAATTATATCTAATTACGAGATGGCCGAGAACTTTCCCGACTACGTCGACGTCGACTATGCCGACGGCGAGGGTGAAGAGCCCGAAGAGTATCCCCACATTCAGGACAAGATCGAGAAGGCGATCGAAGTCACCCGCGAGGGCTTAGAAGAGTACGAGAACCCGGCGGTCATGTGGACCGGCGGCAAGGACTCGACGCTCACGCTGTACTTCATCAAGGAGGTCGCCGACCGCTTCGACCTCGAGGTACCCCCCGCGGTCTTTATCGACCACTACCAGCACTTCGACGAGATTCACGACTTCGTCGACCACTGGGCCGACGAGTGGGATCTCGAGGTAATCTACGCGCGCAACGAGGACGTCGGCGAGTACGTCGACGAACACGGCCTCGAGCCCGGCGACGACATCGACATCTCGGAGCTCTCCGAGCACAACCAACACCACGTCGAGGACATCCTCGAGTACGAGGAGGACACGTTCCCGTTCCTGCTCGACACCTACGTCGGCAACCACCTGCTGAAGACGGTCGCGCTCAACGACGCGCTCGAGGAGCACGACATCGACGGCGTCATCTCGGGCGTCCGCTGGGACGAACAGGAGGCCCGCGCCGACGAAACGTTCTTCTCGCCGCGCCACGACCCGGACATCTACCCGCCCCACGACCGCATCCAACCCATCCTGCAGTTCGACGAGGCCGCCGTCTGGGACGCCTTCTGGAACTTCGTGGTGCCGGACACGGTCGAGAACTTCCCCGAGGAGGGCTACGTTCCCGAAGCCGACGACGACCTCCCCGAGGGCGTCGAACAGGACGACATCCCGATCTCGCCGAAGTACTTCGCCGGCTTCCGCTCGCTGGGTAGCGAGGTCAGTACCGAGAAGTCCGACGAGGACCCCGCGTGGCTGCAGGACCTCGAGGGAACCACCGAACGCGCGGGCCGCGCCCAGGACAAGGAAGACCTGATGGAGCGCCTGCGCGACCTCGGCTACATGTAGGCCGCCCGCAGTCGACCGCTGACTGGCTTTTCACCACCGCTTTTCTCGGTTTCGGTCGCTCGAGTGCCGCTGCTGTGTCACAATCGATCGCAGTCACATTGTGCCGATAGCGAGAACGACAGATGCGACCAGAAGTCGTTACCGGCCCCGAGCCGTCGCGCGGTACTCTCCGTGTTTGACGCCGAGGGCGAGCATGAGCAGCCCGAAGACGATCATCGACGGCGCGACCATCATCAGTACGGTTCCTGTGCCCATCATCGGTGCGGCGACCAACCCGCCGACGCCGAGGGCGATTACGATGAGAAAGACCACTGCCGTCTTCGTGAGGTCGAACTCCATGGTCGGTCCTTAGGAGGGGGCCTCCTAATGGTATCGGGAATCGGCAGTCCGTTCACGACCGTTGGTCGGAAAAGAACCGGCGCGGCTTACTGGGAGGGTCGAACCAGATTCGCCAGCGCGACGACGCTCCCGAAGAACCAGCCAAGCGGGAACGAGAGCCCGAACCACATCCCGGCGTAGGCCGCCCCCTCGAGGCTGTAGTTTGCCCAGAGGTACTCGTTGATGCCGCCGATCGACAGCGGGTTCTCGAGCAGCCAGGCGGCGAACGCGTAGCTCGGCTCGAGGACGTGCGGTTCGAGGGCGGGCGTCACCAAGGCGGCGACGACCGGCGGCAGGAACAGCGCCGTCATCGCGAAGGGGTAGGCGAGGACGACGGTCGTGACGCGGCCGCCGAACTTGGCGCACGAGGCGGCGAGTGCGGTGGCAATCGTCGCAACCCCGCTGGCTGCGGCGACGGCGAGCACTGAGTTGAGCGGGATGTCGATCTGTTCCATGTACGACATCGCACCCCAGGCGAGCGTCAACAGCCCCCAGCCGAGCAGCGCGATGCCCGTGACGCCGACGATGCCGAGGCGGGTTCGTGTCGAGTCGAGTTTCGCCGCGTAGTAGCGGGTGCCGAGGCCGAGAACGGTAAGCGGATAGAGGACGAGCAAGCCGATGACGCCGAGGACGCTCCAGCCGTGATAGCCGATCTTCTGTGGGAGCGTCTCGGGCTTCCACTTGCCCATGACGGAGTGGCCGCGGCCACGTTGCCGGGGGAAGACAATCTCCATCCAGGCACCGTGTAACCGCCGAATGTCGGCTCTAACCGCGCCGACGAGCCCACCACCGCCACCGCTTTTCGAGCGGGTAGACATACGCGAGCCAAAAAGCCGGTGTACCGTAAACTTTCCTGCTTTTTCTTCGGAAGCGACACGTCTCAGAACTCAGCCGCTCGGGCGCGAAAAAGGGTATTCGACCCGGTTCAGAGAACGTGGTGACGAGTGAGCCCGGGAAGCCGTCGCCGATTAGTTCCAGGGCGCGAAGCCGGGGTCGACTTCGCGGCTCGTCTCGTCGATCGCGTCGATCGTCTCGAGGTCATCCTGATCGAGGTCGACGGTCAGCGACGCCCAGTTGTCGCCGATGTGGTCCTCGCCGGTCGCTTTCGGGATGGCGGTGACGCCCTGCTCGCGTGCCCACGCGAGACTGACCTGTGCCTCGCTGGCGTCGTGTTTCTCCGCGATCTCCTGAATCTCGGGCTGGTCGAAGACCTGTCCGCGCGCCAGCGGTGAGTAGCCGACGACCTCGATATCGTGGTCGTCACACGCAGCCCGGATCTCCTCTTGTGGGAGCAGCGGGTGGAGTTCGACCTGATTCGAGAAGATCGGCGCGTCACAGACCTCGACGGCCTCCTCGAGTTGCTCGGGCTCGAAGTTGCTCACGCCGATGTTCTCGATCAGGCCCTCGTCGTAGAGTTCCGAAAAGGCCGAGAGCGTGTCTTCGGCGTCGTACTCGTCGGTCGGCCAGTGGATGTAGAGTAGGTCGAGAGAGTCGACGCCGAGTCGGTCGAGGCTGGCCCGAGCCGTCTCGAGGACGTCGTCGTGTGCGAGATTCTTGGTCCAGATCTTCGTCGCGAGGAAGATGTCGTCTCGGTCGACGTCGGCGGCCGCGATGCCCTCGCCGACGGCTGCCTCGTTCTCGTAGGCCTGAGCGGTGTCGATGTGCCGATACCCCATCTCGAGGGCCGTCCGGACGCTTTCGGCACACTGCTCGGGATCGTCGTTTTGCCACGTTCCGAGGCCGAGCATCGGCATGCCGTTCGCAGTCGGACACGTCTCAGCGTCGATTTGTTCCATCATAGTCGGAGGGTGGGGAACGACGAGAAAAGGGGTTGTGTTTGCAGTAGCGTCTACCGCAAAGGGTGTGTGGGATTCGGTACCGAGAAAGCGTGTTCGCCGCGAAATCGGTCTATCCCTGCTGGTCGGATGAGCGGACCTACTGGTACATCCGGAGCGGCTGGGCCTGCGAACTCTCGTCTTGGCCGATCGCCTGCATCTGCTGGGCCAGCTGCTCACGTTTCGCTCGGATCTCCTCGGCGCGGTCGACGAGTTCCGCCACGTCGACCGTGAGATCGGTGACCGGGCCGATGCCGTCCTCGAGCAGGACGCTCGCGGATTCCGGATCGGGGAACTGGGGATCGCACTCGACGACGAGTCCGAGGCTGCCGTATCCCTCCTGTGCCGCGCGGTTGATGAGCGCTCCCGTCGGCCCGGTGATGACGCCGTCTTCCGGCGGGACCGGGATCTCGGTCTCCTCGAGTGCCTCGCCGCCATCGCCGGTCGCGATGCCGTAGATGTCAGGTCGGTCTTCGTCGCGCTCGGCCGGGAGTCCGCTGAGATAGATCGGGGTCGCGTCCTGCTCGACGATCCAGCCGGTGAGACAGTCGGCGACGCTCTCGACGGCCTGCGAGGCGATCGGCGCGTCGCTCTGGAGCGCGATGAGGTCGTGCTCCTCGCTGACGTAGAGGCGGACCGGCGGGCGGGCCGTCCGGTCGCCGCCGCGGTAGACGCCGATCCGGGGGAGCCCCTCGCAGTGCACGCTCGCGTAGTAGCGCATGTCGAGTTGCTCGACGAGGTGGTCCGTCGCGATCTTGCCGACGAGGCCGACGCCCGGGAACCCTTCGACCAGCGTCGGGTTCTCGAGGTCCGCGTCCGGTCCCTGTAGGCGGATTGCTGCCATAGTCGGATCGATGCGCGTCAGCGGCATAAAATCGAGGGCGGCGGCGACGAAGGCGGCCCGCAGCCGTTGGGTACCGGGTGCCGCTCGCTTCGAAACCCACAAACGCCAGTCGCTCGAACCCAGAGCAAATGGAGCCACTCGAGCGGTATCGACCGATCATCGACGATTTCGAGGCCTTTCTGGCGGCCTGCGAGCGGCCGCTCGGCAACGCCGTCCGCGTGAACACGATCAAGGCGACCGTCGAGCGCACGCTCGCGGCCCTAGAGCGGGAGGGAATCGGCTACGAGCAGGCTGACTGGAATCCCCGCGTTTTGGACCTCGAGACCGATTCGCCGGGATCGACGTGGACCTCCTTTCACGGCTTCACCCACGGCCAAGAGGAGGTCTCGGCGGTGCCACCGGTCGTCCTCGACCCCGTGCCCGGCGAGCGGGTCTGGGACTGCTGTGCGGCCCCCGGCGGGAAGGCGACCCAGATCGCGGCGCTGATGGACGACCGCGGAACGGTCGTCGCGAACGACAACAATCTCGGCCGGATCTCGGCGCTGCGTTTTAACGCCGAACGGCTCGGCGCGACCAGCCTCGCGGTGACCAACGCCGACGCCCGCAACTACTCGCTGTCCCGCTTCGAGTTCGACGAGTTCGACCGCACCCTCGTCGACGCTCCCTGTTCCTGCGAGGGGACGATCCGGAAGAACCCCGACGCGCTCGACAACTGGTCGGAAGGGCACATTTCATCGGTTGCAGGCATCCAGAAGGGGATCATCCGCCGGGCGATTCAGGCCACCCGCGAGGGCGGCACCGTCGTCTATTCGACGTGTACCTTCGCGCCCGAGGAAAACGAGGCCATCGTCCAGCACGCGCTCGACACCGAATCCTGTCGCGTCGTCGACTTCGATCTCGGCCTCGAGCACTCCCCGGGGCTGACTCAGTGGGAGGACGACGAATTCGACTCGAGTCTCGAGAAGGCGGCCCGCATTTATCCACACCAGAACGATACCGGCGGCTTCTTCGTCGCGAAACTGGAGGTGACCGCCTGATGACCGACGGAAACGACGGCCAGCGGTTCGATCGACTGCCGGCCACCGAGGCCGACCGCACCGTCGACGGCCGTGCGACGCGCGAGGACGTGGTCGATCTCTTCGCCGATCGGTTCGGTATTCCACGGGAAACGTTCGACGACTACACGTTTTGGGAGAAGGGCGCGGGTAAGATATGGATCTACGGCGGCGACGCGCCGTCCCCGATCGAGATAGAAGCGATCGGCATGACCTGTCTCCGCACCAGACAGGAACACTGGAAGCCGACGACGGACTTCGTCCAGCGGTTCGGTACGCATGCGACCGACTGCGTAATCGAACTCGACCGCGAGCAGGCCCGCCGGTTTGCGAGCGGCGAGGACCAGGACCTCGAGTGGTGGGACGGCGACTGGGGATACCTCATTGCCGCACACGAGGTCGCAGGCGAGCCCGAGCCGATCGGCGTCGGCCTCTACGTCCACGGGGAACTGCGTTCGATGGTCCCGAAGGGTAGACAGCGCGACCTCGAGTCGTAACTTACGAGGGCACCGGCGGCAGCGTCGCCTCGTTGATCCAGAAGGCCTCGACCGCCCGGCCGATTTCGGCGAACTCGGCGGGGTCGGTCGGCTTGGTGAGGTAGGCGTTCGCACATAGTTCGTAACTCTTGACGATGTCCTCGGTCGCTTCCGAACTCGTGAGGACGAGCACGGGCAGCGAGGCCAGCGCCGGATCGTTTTTGATCGTCTCGAGCACTTCGAACCCGTCCGTTCGCGGGAGGTTCAGATCCAGTAGCATTAGATCCAGATCGGGGCCGGAGTCTGTCATGGCCCGGTCTTGGAGAAAGTCGATCGCGGCGGCACCGTCGGTAACGGTATGAAACGTCGTTTCGAACCCCGCCGATTTGAACGCCTCCTCTATGAGCCGGACATCGCCGGGGTTGTCCTCGACGAGCAAAATGGAGACGGGAGTGCTGGAGGGGGAGTTGGACACTATAGATGAATAGGCCCTCACCCCGTTAAGGCTGATTACAAAGTACGTTGGGTGTTGGGTTCGGTGTCGGACCGCTTGCCGTCACTCGACTCCCGCCGCTTCGATATGTGATACGTACTACTCGCTCCGTTCGAGGATCGTCCCGCCGGCCAGCCCGTCCCACTCGACGCGGTACCCGAGCCGCGAGAGAACCGCACTCGAGTCGGAAATTCCGTGTTCCTCGAGAAACGGTTCGGTGTCCGAAAGCGCCATTTCCGGCTCGATCGCGTCCGCGAGCGACTCGAGGACGGCGGGGCGGATCAGCGTCCGTCCGACGCGGTCGTGCTCGGGGAAGTCGACGTCTGCGAGCGCGTCCACGCTCACGCCGCGGCGTTCGGCCAGCGTCTCGAGTGCGATCGCGTCTTCTGCCGGCCGCAGTTCGTCGGGCAGTCCGGCCGCGCTCTCGGCCACCAACTGGCGCTCGTATTCTCGGAGGACGTCGGCGACGTCTTTGACCCGCACCCTCCCCGAGTAGGGGATCGCCCGGTGGTCGCGGGCGGCGATCTCCTCGCCAACGCCGAGCGATTCGTCGACCGCGACCAGCATGTCCACGTCCTCGAGAGAGGAGAGCTGCGAGAGCTTCTTTGTGACGTACTCAGGCGTCCAGAAGCCCATGATTTCGAAATAGAGACGGAAGTCGCCGTACTCGTACTCGAACGCGAAATCCGGGATCATTACCGTCGATCCCGTCTCGAGGGGCTCCGGCTCGCGGACGAGTCGCCAGTCGAGGTCCAGATTCGAGAAGCGAGCGGCGAAATCGGCTTCGACGCCGCTGTCGAAGGTCACGTCCGCGATCGGCTCCGCGTCGGGCACCCGAATCGGGTCCGAACTGGAGAGTTCGAGCGTACGTTCGGTGCCCCGATCGTCGATCGTCGCCTCGAGCGACCACGCCTCGCTCTTCGCGACGGTCCGGAGGAGCCGCGCGAACCGAGTGCCGTAGCGCCGCGTCGCCCGGAAGAGGCGGGTCGGCCCCGTGACGACGACTTCGCGCTCCGAGCGCCCGTCGGCCCCGGCCGCCGATTCGCCCTCGAGTCGCCGGATCTCGTACATCAGTCGCAGCCGCTTGATCGCCGAGATCAGCGCTTTCGGATCGCTCGAGCGCACGCGGACCTCGGTCGCGTCGAACAGGGCGGTCTGACAGAGCGAGAGGTTGTACCGATCGAGCAGTTCGTCCGGGTCCCAGCGAGCGTCGACCGCGGTGAGGACCTGTCGCGACTCGAGGTCGGCGTAGAGCGCGGTCTCGAGGGCATCCGCCGACACGCCGAGGGACTCGCTCGCCCGGATGAGCGCCATCGCGCGCTCGTCGTCGGTGACGACGCCGACCGCTTCGGCGGCTTCGAACGCGGCTTTGCGGGCGCGCTCGGGATCGATTTCTGCGTCCGTCTCGAGGGTTGCCTCGCGCTCGAGCAGCGCCGAGAGCCCACGGACGAGTTTGAAATCGTCGGCGTCGCGCTCGAGGTCGGTCAGCGCCGCCTCGAGATCGGCACGGGGCTGTCCGACGTGGCCCTGATACGTGCCGATAACCCGGGCCGCGAGCGGCCGGTGCTCGCGGGCGGCGAACTGCGGGTGGTAGCCGCCGCCGGCCCGCGAGACGCGCAGCAGGTCCTTCGTCAGCATCTATCCCGTGTCGGCGCGGCGTCGCCAAAAGTGGCCCGGACGGCAGCGGCTCGAGCCGTCTTTTCCCTCTCGCCGGTCACGCTCCGAGGAGACCTGCCGGGTGCGATCATCGCCGCCGACTGGCGACGCGTTCCTCTCCGGTGTCCTCGCTCACCACTTCGTAGAGCAGCGCGCGGCTCCCGTCGGCCGTCGGCCGCAGAATGCGTCCCAACCGCTGCGTGAACTCGCGTTCGCTGCCGCTGCCCGAGAGCACGACCGCGACGTTCGCGTCGGGCACGTCGACGCCCTCGTCGAGTACGTTCGAGGTCGCGATCCGGGTGTAGGTCCCCTCGCGGAAGCGCTCGAGGACCTCCCGTCGTTCCGCGGCCCCGGTCTGGTGGGTGATCGTCGGCAGTAGGAACCGCTCGCTGACATCGTACGCGAGGTCGTTGTGCGCCGTGAAGACGATGGTCCGCTCGCCGCGGTGGTCATCGAGGATGTCCGCGAGCGTCGCGAGCTTGTTCTCGCTGCCGAGCATGATCTCTCGTGCGCGCTGGCGCGCGAGTAGCGCCTCCCGTGCTTCGGGATCGGTCCCCGACCGCTTGACGAGTTCCTGATAGTCCGAACCGCTGCGCATCTCGATGTTCGATTTCGCCAGGTAGTCCGTGAAGGTCCCCTGTGCTTGCTCATATTCCTCGCGCTCGTCGGGGGTGAGCGACACCTCGAGTCGCTTGACGTCGTAGTTCGCGAGGTGGTCACCGGCGAGGTCGTCCACGGCGACCCGGTGGACCAGCGGCCCGACGATTTCCTCGATGACCTCGTGTGCGCCGTCGGGGCGCTCGAAGGTCGCGGTCAGTCCCAACCGGACGGGCGCGGCGAGCAGCCGCGCGATTTCGCGGTAACCCTCGCCGCCGAGGTGGTGGACCTCGTCGAAGACGACACAGCCGAAGCGGTCGCCCACCGAGTCGGCTTTGAGGTACGCCGAATCGTACGTCGAGACCGTGATCGGCTCGAGGCGCTGTTCCCCGCCGCCGAAGCGGCCGATCGGAGTGCCAAACTCGCGCTCGAGTTCACCGACCCACTGCTCGAGCAGGTCGATCGTCGGGACGACGACGAGTGTCGGCACCGAGAGCCGCTCGATCGCCGCCAGCGCGATGACGGTCTTGCCGCTGCCGGTCGGCAGTTCGAGGACGCCGGCGGGCGCTCGCGGGACCGAGTCGAGAGCGGGGGCGGTGGCCCAGCGATCGGTCTCGAGCCACGCCTCGAGGGCCGTTTCCTGATAGTCCCGGAGTTCGTACGCCGAGTGCAGATCGGAGGCGGCCGCGAGATCGAGGTCGAGAACGCGGTCGTCGATCGCGGCCCCAGCATCGGTTAGAGCCGCCCGCAGGTCGGCGTAGCTCCCGGCCGGAACGCGCCAGCCGTCGGTTCGCGGATCGGCCTCGAGAGCGGGGACCGACTCGCGGAGCGACAGCGGCGAGACCGACGCCTCCTCGAGGCCGTCGATCCGGACCGTGCCGTCCTCGTACCGGAGTTCGATCGAGGTCGTGCCGTCGCTCGATGCCCGCGTCACGGGCCACACTCGGGGCAGGACGTACAAATACTGTCGGGTGTTCGGCGGCCTCGAGCGGCGGGCGACTCGCGGCCAGACCACCGACTCTCCGCTCGAAGTTAGGAGAGGTGAGCGGTCACGTCGGTCGAGGAGACCATCCCGACGTAGTCGTCGTCGACGACGGGGAGGTGCTTGATCCCGTAGGTGGTCATCATCGCGGCGACCTCTTCCATGTAGAGATCCGGGGTTGCGGTTTCGACGTCCGTCGTCATCACGTCGCTCACTGCCAACTCCGAGACGTCTCGTCCCTCGGCGACGGCGTCGAGCACGTCCGTACTGCTGATGATCGCCCGCGGCGAGGTTCGGACAACCAAGGCGTTGATGTCCGTCTCGCGCATCCGTTTCGTCGCTTCCATCACCGTTGTGTCTCCCGAAATCGTTTCCAGCGGCGTGGACATCACGTCTTCGACGGTTTCCTTGTCAGAATTTCCCATAGTGCTACAACGGGAACGGTTGATATGATATTTTCCGTCGACGCAGCGATCCCGTCGGGGATCGGGCATCGGGCATCGAACCGGCGATCGCGGCTCGGTGTCTCCAGACGGGGACTGCGCTGTGCTCCGGACCGGCCGCCACGATCCGGCTACCTCAACCCTTTTATTACCGCTGTTCGTTGACTGGGACATGAGCGAAGACGAGGGCACGAACACGTCCGCCCAGGGTGTCCCGTCCGAGGAGGAATCCGACGACGGCGAGACGGCCGACGCGGATCCCGCGGCGTCGACGAACGGGGAAGCGGAACCGACTCCCGACTCGGACGACGCGACGGCGGCCTCCGCGAACGCGGACGCCGACTCGAGTCGCGACACGACCGACGGGGACGCCGATGCGGCAGGGGGAACCGAGCCCGCAGGCACGACCGGGGCTGACGCGGCGGCGGACACACCCGAAACGAGCGAGGACGTCCAGCGGGTCCTCGACCGGGTCACCGAGTACGACGACGAACTCGCCCGCAAAGTCAACTCGATCGTCGAGGAGGCCCGCGATCTCAATGGGACCGTCTCTCACCAGCGCGAGGAACTCGAGGACCTCACGGAGCGCATCGAGTCCCAAGCCGAGACCATCGGCGAACTGCAGGACGAACTCGACGAGTACGAACGGGCTCTCGACGAGCGCGACGAGCAACTCGCGGAGTACGAGGAGGAAGTCGAGGACCTCAAGAGCCGGCTCAAGCGCAAACAGGCCGACTTCCAGAACTACAAGAAACGCGCCAAAAAGCGCCAGCAACAGATCAAAGACCGCGCGACCGAGGACCTCGTCGAGCGACTCATCGGCGTCCGCGACAACCTCAAACGCGCACTCGAGGAGGAAAGCGGCGACGCCGAGAGCCTCCAGGACGGCGTCGAGATGACGCTGCGGGAGTTCGATCGCATCCTCGAGGATGAGAACGTCTCCGAGATCGAGCCCGACCCGGGCAGCGAAACCGACCCGCAGCGCCACGAGGTCATGATGCAGGTCGACAGCGACCAGCCGGAGGGGACTGTGGCTGACGTCTACACGCCCGGCTACGAGATGGGCGAGAAGGTCATCCAGAACGCGCAGGTGACCGTCTCGAACGGCGAACTCGCTGATGCGGAAGGTGACGGCGGCGCGGCCGAAGAAGCGGATGAGCAGGCCGACGATGCCGACGATGCCGACGGCGACGTGGCAGACGAAACCACCGAATCCGTTGACAGCGAGGACACATTAGCCGACATCGACGCCGACGACGACCAACCGGGCGATGGAGACGATTCGGTGGCCGGCGACGCCGGGGAAGCCGACGACGGCGACGAGGCGATCGAACTCGGCGGCGAAGTCGCCGACGACCGCGAGGAGCCCCCGGCGGACGAAGCGGACGAGTAGCCCGAGCGAACCCACCCGCGACCGAGATCCGTCGTCTGACCGCTCGAGCCGACCCGGATTTTACCGCGTTTTTACTGTGGCCCAACTGCCGCGAGCGAGGCTGTAGTCTCCGGTTTCCGGATTTTATTCGGTCCTGCTATCCGGCTAGTAACCTTTAAAACAAAGTGCGCACAATACCCCTCCACGATGGCCAGCAACAAGATTCTCGGAATCGACCTTGGGACGACGAACAGCGCGTTCGCGGTGATGGAAGGCGGCGATCCGGAGATCATCGTCAACGCCGAAGGCGAACGGACGACGCCCTCCGTCGTCGCCTTTACCGACGACGAGCGTCTCGTCGGCAAACCGGCGAAGAACCAGGCGATCCAGAACCCCGAAAAGACGATCGCCTCGATCAAGCGCCACATCGGCGAAGAGGACTACACCGTCGAGATCGAAGGCGAGGAGTATACGCCCGAAGAGATCTCGGCGATGATCCTCCAGAAGATCAAACGCGACGCCGAGGACTACCTCGGCGACGAGGTCGAAAAGGCGGTCATCACGGTCCCCGCATACTTCTCCGACCGACAGCGCCAGGCGACCAAAGACGCCGGCGAGATCGCCGGCTTCGAGGTCGAGCGCATCATCAACGAACCGACGGCCGCCTCGATGGCCTACGGCCTCGAGGACGATCAGGACCAGACCGTCCTCGTATACGACCTCGGTGGCGGCACCTTCGACGTCTCTATTCTCGATCTCGGCGGCGGCGTCTACGAGGTCGTCGCGACCAACGGTGACAACGACCTCGGTGGCGACGACTGGGACGAGGCCATCATCGACTGGCTCGCCGAGGAGTTCGAGGACGAACACGGGATCGATCTCCGGGACGACCGGCAGGCCCTCCAGCGGCTCAAAGACGCCGCCGAGGAGGCCAAGATCGAACTCTCCTCGCGCAAGGAGACCGAGATCAACCTCCCGTTCATCACGGCGACCGACGACGGCCCGATCCACTTAGAGGAGTCGATGACCCGCGCCAAGTTCGAGTCGCTCACGCAGGACCTGATCGACCGGACCGTCGAACCGACCGAACAAGCCCTCGAGGACGCCGGCTATAGCGAGGACGACATCGACGAGGTCCTGCTGGTCGGCGGTTCGACCCGGATGCCACAGGTCGCCGAGAAGGTCGAAGAGTTGACCGGCAAGGAGCCCCAGAAGAACGTCAACCCCGACGAGGCCGTCTCGCTGGGCGCAGCGATCCAGGGCGGCGTCCTGGGCGGCGAAGTCGACGATATCGTCCTGCTCGACGTGACCCCGCTCTCGCTCGGTATCGAGGTCAAGGGCGGCCTCTTCGAGCGACTCATCGAGAAGAACACGACGATTCCGACCGAGGAGTCGAAGATCTTCACTACGGCGGCGGACAACCAGACCACGGTCCAGGTCCGGGTCTTCCAGGGCGAGCGCGAACTCGCCGAAGAAAACGAGATGCTCGGCGAGTTCCACCTGACCGGCATCCCGCCGGCCCCCGCCGGGACTCCGCAGATCGAGGTCACGTTCTCGATCGACGAGAACGGCATCGTCAACGTCTCGGCGGAGGACAAGGGCAGCGGCACCACCGAGGAAATCACCATCGAAGGCGGTGCCGGCCTCTCCGACGACCAGATCGAGAAGATGCAGGAGGAAGCGGAGAAACACGCCGAAGAGGACCAGCAAAAGCGCGAGCGCATCGAGGCCCGCAACGCGGCCGAGGCCACGATTCAGCGCGCCGAAACGCTCCTCGAGGAGAACGACGAGCAGGTCGACGACGACCTGCGCGCCGACATCGAGGGCGCAATCGACGACCTCGAGGCGACGATCGACGACGACGAGGCCGACGCCGAGGCCATCGAGTCCGCGACCGAGGCCCTGAGCGAGGAACTCCAGGAGATCGGCAAGCAGGTCTACCAGCAGGAAGCCGGTGCGGGCGCAGCGGGCGGTGCGGCCGGCGGCGCAGCGGGCGGTGCGGCCGGCGGCGCAGCGGGCGCTGGCGGTGCCGGTATGGGCGGCATGGGCGGCGGTCCGAACCCCGGTCCCGACGCCGGCGCTGCCGGCGACGAGGGCGAGGAGTTCGTCGATGCCGACTTCGAGGATGTCGACTTCGAGGAAGACGAAGACGAGGAGTAACGTCCGCTAGCTCGCCACTCGACCCTATTTCGACGCCCGACGTTGAATTCCGCGGAGCGTAGTACCGCGGTGAGCATCCGCGAGCGTAGCGAGCGGTTCCCCGCCGAAGCGGACGAAGTCCGCGGAGGCGGTCTTTTTCATCGAAGTTTTTGCGCCGAGTGGTTCGCCCGTGGCGAACCCGAGGCGGAAAAAGTTCGGAACGGTCGTTTCAAGTGTCTCAACCGAGTATCGGTGGGACAACGAATGAGCGAGGACTTCTATGACGTTCTCGGCGTGAGCCCCGACGCGTCTACCGAGGAGATAAAACAGGCGTATCGGTCGAAGGCTACCGAGTACCATCCGGACGTGAGCGACGACCCCGACGCCGAGGAGAAGTTCAAGAAGATCCAGAAAGCCAAGCAGGTGTTGACCGACGAGGAGAAACGCGAGGCCTACGACCAGATGGGTCACGACCGCTACGAGCAGGCCGAGAAACACGGCTTCGACGCCAGCGACGCCGGCGGTGCCGGCGGGATGGGCGGCGGCCCGTTCGGCGGGATGGGCGGTGGCGGAATGGGCGGCGGTGGCATGGGTGGTGGCGGGCTCGGCGACCTCTTCGAGCAGGTCTTCGGCGGCGGCGGTGGCGGCGGGGGTCGCGGTCGGCGGCGTCCCCGCAAAGGGCGAGACTTTCGCACTGAACTCGAGATAGACTTGGAGGAAGCCTACGAGGGCGCGGAAAAGCAGTTCACCGTCGAGCGCCCCGAGGAGTGCGAGGTCTGCGAGGGCGAGGGACACCCGCCGGAGGCCGACGCCGAAACCTGTTCGCAGTGTCAGGGCCGCGGACAGGTGACCCAGGTCCAGCAGACGCCGCTCGGTCGAGTCCAGCAGACGACGGCCTGTCCCCGCTGTGAGGGCGAGGGGACGCTGTACTCCGAGACCTGCGGCGAGTGCCGCGGCGAGGGCTACGTCCGCAACGAGGCGTCGCTGACCGTCGAGGTCCCGGCCGGTATTCAGGAGGGCCAGACGCTCCGTATGGAAGGCGAGGGCGCGCCCAGTCCCGAAGGCGGTCGCCACGGCGACCTGCTGATCGACGTCTCGATCCGTGACCACGAGGAGTTCGAACGCGACGGCGACGACCTCCAGTATCGGCTGCCGATCTCGTTCCCGCAGGCCACCTTCGGCGACACCGTCGAAGTCCCGACGCTCGAGGGGGCCGCCGAGTTCGAGATCCCCGACGGGACCCAGAGTGGCGAGACCTTCCGCCTCGAGGGCAAGGGCATGCCGCGGCTGCGCGGACGCGGACAGGGTGACCTCTACGTGCAGGTCCAGGTCGTCACCCCCGACAGCCTGAACGAAGAACAGCGCGATGCACTCGAGGAGTTCGCCGAAGCCGGGGGCGACGAGATCGACGTGAAGGAAGGCTTCTTCGAGAAGATCAAGCGGGCGTTTTAGCGAGCGAAACAGTTCTCGAGAGCGGGCAGGTCGTTATCTCGCCGATAAGTATGGGCCACGCCGCCGCAGTCGTCGGCGATGGACCTCGCTCGACTCTATCGGACGGCGGATCAGGGACGCAAGCTACTCCGCGCAGAACGGCGGACGGGGTCGTCGTTCGATCTCTCCCCCCGTCGCCGACTCGAGCTCTACCGACGCGGTTTTTTGAGCAAGTCCGGCGTCATCTACGATTTCGAGTCGAACGATCCGGCCGCGTATCTCACCGACTACCAGCGGTTCCTCGGGACGAAGCGGATCAACGGCCACTGGAACGCGTTGCTCGACAACAAACTCGCTTTTCACCGTGTCCTCGGAGAGTTCCCGACACACCGTCCGGCGGTGTACGGACTGCTCGCGGACGGGCGATTTCACACGTTCGACTCGGCCGCCGAGCGGGTGAGCCTGACGGATGGCGGTGAGCGAACCTTCGGTTCGCAATCCTCGTCGAAGGTCCCCTCCGACGGCGGCGTCGAACTCGAGCACTCGAGCGAGTCGGCGACCGCAGGGCCGACGGTGGACCCGCTCGAGTGGCTCGACGACCACCTCTCGGCGGGGGACCGACTCGTCTTGAAGTGGTTCAGCGGCGGCGGTGGGAACAACGTTCACTTCCTCGAGCGGGCGGGCGGCGAGTACCGGTTCGACGGCGAGCCGACGACCGAGTCCGCCCTCGCCGAGAAACTCGCGGCCCTCGACCACTACCTCGTCTGTGAGTTCGTCGAACAGGGCGATTACGCGGCCGAGTTGTTCCCCGAGACGGCGAACACGCTCCGGGCCCTGACGATGTACGACGAGCGCGCGGGGGAGGCGTTCGTCCCGATCGCGATCCACCGGATCGGGACCGCGGCCTCCGCCCCCGTGGACAACTTCTCGAACGGCGGACTGAGCGCCAATATCGACCGCGAGACGGGCCGTCTCAGCGCGGGGGCCGAATATCCACACGACGGTGCCGTCGACTGGCACGAGACCCACCCCGGAACCGACGCTCGCATCGAGGGGACGGCGGTTCCGGGCTGGGACGAAATCCATGATCGCCTGCTCGAGATCGCGGAGACGCTCTCGCACGTCCCTTACGTCGGCTGGGATCTGGTTGTCACCGACGAGGGCGAGTTCCGGATCATCGAGGCCAACAGCTATCCGGGCGTCGCCTCGCTCCAGGTCCACCGGCCGCTGCTGGCCGACGACCGAACGCGGCGGTTCTATCGCGACCACGGCGTCATCTGAGGATCGACGCCCGGGGGACGCTGGTCGATGTCCGCCTGACAGTCATGATACCATTCAACATGGTTATGCCCGCTGCGACCGAATAGGTAGACGGGAATACCCATGCCAGCACACCAAATCCTGCTCCTCGCCGGCGACTACGTCGAGGACTACGAGGTAATGGTCCCGTTTCAGGCGCTTCAGATGGTCGGCCACGAGGTCCACGCCGTCTGTCCCGAAAAGGAGGCCGGCGACAGCTGTCCGACCGCGATTCACGACTTCGAGGGCGACCAGACCTACACCGAGAAGCCGGGGCATAACTTCGAGTTGAATTACGACTTTGACGCCGTCGATCCCGCTGACTACGACGCGCTCGTCGTCCCCGGCGGCCGCGCGCCCGAGTACCTCCGTACTTACGACGAGGTCCTCGAGATCACCCGCCACTTCTTCGCGGCGGACAAACCCGTCGCGGCGCTGTGTCACGGCGTCCAGATCCTCGCGGCCGCGGACGTGCTCGAGGGCCGGACCTGTACCGGCTATCCGGCTCTCGAGGCGGACGTCCGGATTTCCGGCGGCGAGTGGGAAGACGGCGTCACGCGCGACGGCAACCTCGTGACCGGACAGGCGTGGCCCGACCATCCCGAGTGGCTCGCGCAGTTCCTCGAGGTCCTCGGAACCGATGTCGACCACGCCGAGCCGGCGGCAGCGGACGACTGATCGCGAACGACGGGGAACGAACCCCGCCGTATAGCGGGCATCGACGGCGAGACGGGCGACGCGAGTCGGCGTCCTTTTTCTTCCCCGGGACCCAGTCTCGCGTATGAACGCTGAGACGGTCGACGACCTGCTCACCCGCGAGTTGCGGGACGACCGGATCGCCCTCGTCGACGCGACGGGCCGGGAGTACGACTACCACTGGCTCTGTACGACTGCATGGAAGGCCGGCAACTTCCTGCGCCACTCGGGCGTTCGCGAGGGCGTCACCGTCGGCGTCGTCGGCGACGGCCCCCTTGCCCTACTCGCCTGCTTCGGGACGACGCTGCTCGAGGGGACCACTCGATTCGACCCGCCGACGGACCTCGCGGACGAGGACGATTTCCGCACGCTCGTCGCGCCCGTCGAGTCCCTCGAGGACTACGACCTCCCCGCAGGCGCACAGCGCGTTGGTTACGGCGACGAACCGGATGCGCCCGATGTCCACCACTTCGATGCGGGGCTCTGGAGCGAGAACCCGTCGTTCCCGCCGCTGGCGATCAATCCGGAGACCCATATTCTGACCGACGGCGAACGGACCGTGACCCACGGCCAGGTCCTCGAGGCCGCACGCGGCGTCGTCGGAGCTACCGGCCTCGGCGCTGACGACCGCGTCGTGGTACGCGGGCCCCTGTCGGACCCCCGAACCGTCGTCGCGGGCGTAATCGCGCCGCTGCTCGCAAAGGCCGTAATCGTGCTGCCGGAGGACACGAACGACGGTGAGGAACTGGGGGACTACGCCGTCTCGAGTGACGGGGTTGAGTCCGTTCCCGAATCGAACCGCATCGGTCTCGAGTCGGTGTCGCTGTATGGTAGCCACTGAAAGTCATTGCACACCCGATCTCACGACTGCGTCGCGATCAGTGTGTGAATCGTTTCAGTGGCTACTATAGCCGGCGCGGGAGTTCGTCGTTCGGCGCTACCGGAACGGAACAGCGGTCCGTTTCACTGACAGCCGCCGACAACGGCGTGCTGTACGCGGAGAAACGCCCGGGAATCCGTTTTCCTGAGGACTGTCACACCGGGATTCGGCGATTCGCCCAGCGTCCGGCAAGCACTCTCATCGTCGCTTCCGGTCCGTCGGTCAGCCGGCGAACTCGGCCAGTTCCTCGTTGAGTGTCTCCGTCTCGTCGGCGACGAGACCGTGGCCGCTGTTCTCGAAGCGGATCAGTTCAGCGCTCCGAATGCCCTCCTCGAGCACCTCACCGGTGCTCTCGATCGGGGTGACCTCGTCGTGGACGCCGTGATAGATCTTCGTCGGAACGGTGATATCGTCCATGTCCGGCCGGAGATCGGCGTCGCGCCACGTCTCGGCGGAGGCGATCGTCGCCTGTCCGGACGCTTCCATTCCGAGGCTCCAGACCCAGTCCATCATCTCGTCGCTCTGGTCGGTGTGGAACAGCAACTCGGCGAAATCGGCGTTCATCTTCGCGCGGTCGGTTCGTGCGCCTTCGATAAGCGGGTTTACCTCCGACTCGTCGAGACCCTCGGGGAAGTCCGGCTTCTCGGTGATGACCGGACTCGCGGGGGCCAGCAGCGCGAGTTTGTCGACGTAGGCCTCGTCGTGTCGACTCATGTAGTGGGTCGCCGTTCCGCCGCCCATCGAGAACCCCGCTAACGTTGCGCCGTCGACGTCCAGCTCGTCGAGTACCGCATACACGTCATCGGCAAAGCGGTCGTAGCTGTAATCGCCGTACGGTTTCTCCGATTTTCCGTACCCGCGGAGATCGATCCCGATGCAGCGAACCCCCTCCTCGAGGAGGTAGTTGAACTGGTATTCGAACATCCGGTGATTGAGCGGCCAGCCGTGGAGGAAGACGATGGGATCGCCCTCGCCGAGGTCACGGGCGAATACGGTGACGTCATCGTCAGTTTCGATCCGAGGCATGCGATGAGCCGTACCCTGACCACTGGTATCAAGGAGCGCCTTTCACGTGACGGCCCCGGGAAACTGGCACCGAGAGTCACAGCCGCCGGTACAGCAACCCCTCGATCGCCGGCCCCGAGAGCACCTCGCCGTCGTAGGTGAACCGCGAACCGTGACAGGGACAGTCCCACGTCCGTTCGGCGTCGTTCCACCGGACGAGACAGCCCATGTGCGGACAGGTAGCCGAGACGGCGTGGGTCGTGCCGTCCTCGTCACGGTAGAGTCCTACCGGCTCGCTCGCGCGACGGACGACGCAAGCGTCGCCAGGGGACAGCTCGTCTGCGCCGTCGGCTCCGAGCGACGCCAGCAGCGACTTGATCCGATCGCCGACGAAACTCCCGCCGACTTTGACGTTCTCCTCGAGAAAGTTCTTCGCGGACGCGCCGAGCGTGAGCCGCTGGGGGTCGAACACGTCGGCCCAGTTGTGTTCTCCCTCGGTGATTAGATCGGAGAGGATCATCCCCGCGGCGGTGCCGCCGGTCATCCCCCAGCCGTTGAAGCCGGTGCCGACGTAGACGTGCTCGGAGAGCGGGTCGATCCGGCCGATAAAGGGTACCTGATCGACCGGAGAGTAGTCCATCGTCGACCACCGATACTCGATCGACTCCACGTCGAAGTGCTCGCGAGCGAATGCCTCGCAGCGCCGGTAGCGCTCGGAGGTCGCCACCCCGTCGACGCTCGGCTTGTGGCTCTGGCCGCCGACGATCAGGAGTTCCTCGGCTTCTCCTCTCTCGTCCGTTTCCGCCGACTCGGTCACCGGATACCGCCGGATCGTCGCCGGCGGCGAGGCCGTGTTGTAGTACATCCCTTCGGGCGGCGGTCCGTCGATGCGGACGGCGAGCAGATAGGCTCGATGGGGGTGCATCCGCGCGAAGTAGCCCGCCCGATCCAGCACCGGAAAGTGGGTCGCGACGACCACGTCGTCGGCGACGACGTCTCCGTGCTCCGTTTCGACACGACACGGGGAGCCCGGATCGACCTCGAGCGCGCGGGTCTCCTCGAAGACGTAGCTGTCGTCGCCGTGAATCCGCTCGGCGATCGATAGGAGGTACTTCCGCGGGTGGAACGCCGCCTGTTCGTCGAAGCGAACCGCACCGTCGACCTCGTACGGAAGCGGCATCTCCTCGACGAACGAGGCGGGGAGCCCGAGCTGCTGGGCTGCGTCGACCTCGTCGCGGACCTGCGACACGTCGTCGGGCGAGGCGGCGTAGGTGTAGGCCTCGGTGCGCCGGAAGTCACAGTCGATGTCTAACTCTTCGACGCGCCGCTCGACGGTGTCGATCGCCGCCTCGTTGGCGTCGGCGTACTGGCTCGCCTTCTCCTCACCGAACTGAGAGACGAGCCGGTCGTAGCACAGCCCGTGCTGGGAAGTGAGCTTGGCCGTCGTGTGTCCGGTCGTGCTCTCGACGATCCGGTCAGCTTCGAGGACCGCGACCGACCGGCCGGCTTCTTGTAGTTCGATCGCGGCGCTCAGGCCGGTGATACCGCCGCCGACGATAGCCACGTCGACGGGCAGCCCATCCTCCAGGGGGCCGTACTCCGTCGTGGGGGTCGTCGCGAGCCACAGCGACTCCGGACGCGGTTCTGATTTGGTCGGGTTCGACATCGGGATCAGCGAGTCGGGCTATCCACACCCAGACAAAAGGGCTGGGGGGTGGGTCGCCGACTCAGACGGATTGCTGTACCGTTACCGGCGCAACCGCGATCCGGGCGGCGGTTGCGCCGGAAATGACGTACAGTAAACCGTCTCAGGCTCTCGAGCCACCGACTCGGCTCGCGCCGAATCCGAGGGCGGCTAGACCGGCAATCGCTACGGCGGCTCCGAAGACGCCGCAGTGGTCGGCGAAACCGCGCCCGCAGCACCGTTGGCGGCCAGATAGAGGTCGGTGCATGCCAGTTGACGGGCGTGGTCGACCCGTTCGACCGTTGCCCCCTCGATACAAGCGACGCCGCGTCGAACGACACCGTGTGAAACTCGAGTGCGTCTTCTTCGGTCCGTTTCGCGACGCCGTCGGCGAGAAGACGGTCCGGTACGAGACGGACGCCGACACCGTCGGCGACCTCTTGGCCGAACTCGAGGCGACGTACCCGGGCCTCGAGGGCGAACTCGTGGCTGCGGACGGTGACGGGCTGGCAGGGGAGACGGTCGTCACGAAGGATACGAAACACGTCGTCCACATCGACGGTCTCGAGACGACCCTCGAAGCGGGTGCCGTGATCCGGCTGGTGCCGTCGGTGTACGGCGGCTGAGCGCGGTGGCTCCGTTCCCGTCACTCTCTCGTTAGTCCGCCGACGGCGCGATCGGCTCGAGTTCCGAATCCGGAACGACGCCGTCCGTGGTCCAGCCCCGCGCCGCGTAGTACTCGTCGATCGCCGCCTCGAGGTCCGGAATCTCGTAGGGGAGACCGTCGTCGTTCCGGTCGAACCCCCGCTGGTTGTTGAAGTGGCGCTCGCGGCGAACGGTCCGCGCGCCGATTTCCATGAGGTCGGCGTAGTCGGCGTCGAACAGCGCCTCGAGTCGGTTCGGGGAGACGTAGTCGCTGCCGAAGGCACAGACGATGCCGGTGTCCCGGAACGCCGAGGCGTTTTCCTCGTGGACGAGCCGCTCGGCCTTCCCCAAAGTCCCCTCCGGATCGAGTTCGCCGCTGTACTCGGGGGTCAGCATGCCGGCGTACATGTGGTCTGCGCCCCGGTTCGCGACGGCGTAGGAGAGCCCCTGCCCGTGGAGGATGCGCCCGTCGTGGGCGGCGAACTCCATGCCCTTGACGGTGTAGTTGTCGACGCCGAGGTCGTCGTGACAGCGGTCGATGCCCTCCGCGAGGCGGTCGCCGATCCCCTCGCGGTAGGCGATCTTCTCGGTGAGTTCCCGCGCGAGGTCGGCGTTGCCGAACTCGTCCGCGCTCGCGAGGTAGGCCGCCACAGTGACCCCGGCGGAAATCGTGTCCATGCCAAGGGTGTCACACAGTTCGTTGGCCTTCATCACGTCGACGATGTCCCCGACGCCTTGGCTCGAGCCGAACGCGTAGACGGTTTCGAACTCCGGGCCCTCGGTTTCGACGCCGGCCGCCTCGTCTCGCGTCGGGAGTTTGCAGGCGTAGGCACAGGCCGAGCACGCGCCTTTCTCGTATTTCTTCGCCTCGACGGCGGTGCCGCCGATCCGGTCGGCGTGTTCGAACGTATCGTCCGCGAAGTACCGGGTTGGCAGCGCGAAGTTGTCGTTGATGAACTCGGTGCTGCCCGTCGTTCCCTGTCGCCGCAGCAGGTCGTCCGACTGGGACGCCTCCCGGTGGATGTCCATCTCCGGCGGGTTCGGGATTTCGACCGAGGGTTCCGCATCGCCCTCGAACGTGACGCACTTGACGTTCTTCGACCCCAGCACGGCACCCAGCCCGCCGCGGCCGAACGCTCGCGAGTCGAAGGTCATCACCGAGGCGAACCGGACCCGGTTCTCGCCGGCCGGCCCGATCGCGATGCAGTTGTCCGGTCCGAGGTCGCGGCGTTCGGCCATGTACTCGGATGTTTCGGGTACCGTCGCACCCTCGAGGTCGGGTACCTCCTCGAACTCGACGCCGCGGTCGGTGACGTGGACGGCCAGCAACTCGTCGCTCGTCCCCGCGAGCTCGAGGACGCCGATCCCCGTCCCGACGACGTTCCGCGAGAGGTAGCCGCCGGCGTTGCTCGAGACCAGTCCGTCGGTCAGCGGCGAGAGGGCGGTCATGTTCAGCCGGCCGGTAAAGGACATCCGCGACTGCTGGAGCGGTCCCGGAGCGAGATAGGCGCGGTTCTCGGGACCGAACGGGTCCGCGTCGAACGGGATCCGCTCGTGGGCGAGCGCCGTCGCGACCGCCCGCCCGCCGACGGCCGCCTCGAGCGTGCCGTCGATGCTCGTCTCGGTCGCCGTGCGGTCGCCCACGTCGACGGTGAGAAGCGGACCTTTCGAGTGCAACATGGGACCATTCACCACAAGAATCGCCTTAGATCTGGCCCCGATCGACCCGGCGGTTGCGATATCGTCGAGCCAGTGATCTCAACAGAATTATAATCCCGACGGCAATAGCTGTGCCAGTATGACGTACGATGCGGTCCTGTTCGACTTCGACGGGGTCGTCGTCGAGAATCCGTCCTCCCAGCGGCTGTCCGCCGCGCTCGGCCGAACGTACGAGCACCTCGGCCGGTCCGAACCGGCGACCGAGACGCTGCAGGCGCTCCTTCGGGGCGACTTCGAATCGATCGCCGAGCGCTGTCGCAGCCTCGGGATCGAGACGAACGCGTTCTGTGCACAGGCCGCCCGCGAGATGGTCCGCACCCAGCGCGAGGAAGTCGAGCGCGGACTGCGATCGGCCTACGACGACGTTACCGCGATTCGGTCGCTCGAGTTGCCCCTCGGCATCGTCAGTGACAATCACCCGACCGTGGTCTCGACGCTGCTCGATCGGTTCGGGCTGCGATCGCTGTTCGAGACTGTCTACGGCTGTCCGCTGACCCCCGACGGACTCGCCCGGCGCAAGCCCGATCCGACGAACATCGAAACCGCGATGGACTCTCTGGAAGTCGACGACGCGCTGTACGTCGGCGACCGAGCCGTCGACGTGCGGGCGGCCGACAACGCGGGTATCGATTCGGTGTTGCTCTCGCGATCCGATGGGGACGAACGAGTCGAGGCCGACATCAACCCGACCTACCAGCTCCCGTCGCTCTCGCAGCTTCCGTCCGTTCTCGAGTAAGCCGCGGCCTTCTCGCCAGCGAACCCGACGTTCGACGGTGGCAGATTCGTGGTCGCGCTTTTTGCGCTCGCTCGCCGTAGCCATCGTATGGAACCCGACGACACGTGGGCGAGCCTTCGGCGGCAGTGCGAGGCCCTCGAGCCGGGCACCGAACTGCTGACGCCAGTCTCCGAGCGCCCGTTCGAAATCGAAGGGACCGGCGACGACCGGATCGTCGTTCGCTTTGGCGACAGCGGGGAGACGCGCCCGCTCTGGCGCGAGCAGTTCGTCGTCTTTCTCGAGCAACTCGACGAAGGTGAGGTTTCGATCGACCACCTCCAGCCGGGGGTCGAGCCCTACGCCAGCGTCGTGACACTCGCCGACGAGTACGCTGCCGACGGCGACACGATCAGGTACGATGCCGACGGGACCGCCGGGGACAGCCCGTTTCTCGTTCCCGCAGCGGACGCGCGGAAGCCGCCCGAACGCGTCCACGACGACGCCCTGGTACTGGCCGCGCTGCTCGAGGAACTCGATGCCGACGATCCTGCGGTCCTCGAGACTGACTCGCTGACGGATCTCTACGTGCTCGCGTCGGACGTCCAGCACGGCTCCGACCGGGTCCGGCGATCGGCACGGGATCCGCTGCTCGAGCGACTCGGCCCCGACCAGGAGCTTCACGGGCGCTACGGGACCGTTCGACGGACGACTCGGGAGCGACGACAGCCCAAAGACGCCGAAACGATCTTCGCCGCCCTCGACGATCGCGGCATCCCCCGCGAGTGGGTCACGGGCGTCGATCGGGACAAACTGGACGTCGTCCTCGCCGTGACCGACCTCGAGGAGAGCGAGGTCTACGACGTCGAGGAGGACGTCTACGTCCAGAAGACCGGCGTCGACGAGGACGAGAAGTACTCCCGTCTGCAGGGAATCGCCGACCGGATCGATGACCTCGAGGGCGCGGAGGGTACGGTCCTCCGCGAGGAACTGGACGCCCTCGAGGAGCAACTCGAGGCGGCGCTGTCGGCCGACTGAGCGCACGTCCGATACCCGTTTCAACCGGCCGGCCGTAGGTCGGTTCGACACCGATGTCTGCTCGTCCCGCGGGGACCCGGCTCCTGATGGCGCTCGTCGGCTGCCTGCTGTTGGTGTGGTATCTCGGACTAGCGGCGCTTAGTTATTGGGCGCTGTCGGTGCTTCGGGCCTCCGTGCCCGATCCTGCGACGGCGGTTCTGTTGATCGTCGCGATCGGGATTTTCGGCGGCTATCTCAGCTATCGGCTCGGGACGAACCACCTCCTCTCGAGTCTCGACGCGGTCGAACTGCCGCGTTCGCACGCGCCCGGATTCTACCGGCGGATCGACGGCCTCGAGTCCCGGATGAACGCTGGTTCGCCGACAATCCTGATCGCCCGGCTGCCGATGCCCAACGCCTTCGCGCTGGGCAGCAAGCGAAACGGCGTCGTCGTCCTCGATCGTTCGCTTCTCCGATTGCTGTCGATCGACGAACTCGAGGCGCTCGCGGCCCACGAACTCGCCCACCTCGAGCGCTACGACGCGTTCGTCCAGACGCTCGCCTACGGCGTCTTCCGGACCGTCGCGGGGCTCGTCTTTTTGGTGTTGGCCCCGTTTCTCTTCCCGCTCGCGGGGATCGCTCGGGCGGTCGCGTGGATCCGCGGCGATCCGGCGTCGTGGTCCCGGACGGCGTTCGGCCGGCTAGTGGGGCTCGTCGAGGGAGGCGTCGTCGCCGGCTTTCTCCTCGTGACCCTCGCCGTCCGCGCACACTCGCGCCGGCGGGAGTATGCCGCCGACGACCGCGCCGCCGCAGTCACCGGCAAGCCGGTCGCGCTCGCTCGCGCGCTCCGGACGATCCAGCGCGCCGCCGAGCCCTCGCAGGGGTTGCTCTCGACCCTGTATATCCACACCGAAGAGGAAGACGAGTTAACGCGGCTCCTCTCGACCCATCCCTCGACGGACGACCGGATCGAACGGCTGCTCGAGCAGTCCCAACCCGCTCGCGATCTGTCTCGAGACTCCGTTCGGTGAGCGACGCTACCGGATCGCGTTCGATCCGATCACCGGAACCGCCCGCGGTCGCGGATCGTTCGTCGCTACCGGACGTTGGTCCAGCCGCAATCGACGCAGACGTCGGATGCACCGTCGGGTACCGTGTAGCCGGAACAGACCGGACAGTCGGTCGCGAGGGTGCCGCCGTCGGCGACGACCCGATCCGACGACCGCTCTTCCTCGAGCGAGTCCGGAAGGGCCGGATGACACGCCGCACACACGTGCTGGGACCGTCTGTGCGTCATGGTTTCGGTTCGAATTCGGTGCGTGAACCGTTGTACGACCTCGTCACCGCAGCGTTCGCATTCGGCCATGATATGATAACAATCAACATTGTGGGTCAAAAGTCTTGCCCATATATTCGACTATCGCTGCATCTTGGAACTGGTAAGGAAATACTACTGGGAGAGGGTGGACATATGGGTTGTTATTATCTCAACAGAGCCGAAACCCTCAATTCTGGAAAGAGCTTGATCGACGGCACCGTCACAGCGGCGACAGCGCGGCACTGACGAGATACTGGCAACCCACAAACGCTTTTGGCTGCACACCTCCTACGTCGGATCATGTACGTTCGGGACGCGAAAAACAGGGAAGAGGTCTGGTTGCTGGATCACATCGAGTCGATGGGACTCGACGAGACGGCGTTTCGCTCCCGTGACTACGTCATCGCCATCGACGAGGAATCCGGCGAAAAGGCCGGGTTCGGTCGCATCCGCGTCCACAAGACCGACGACGGTGACTCCGTCTGCGAACTAACCAGCATCGGCGTCCTCGAGGGCTGGCGCGAACAGGGCGTCGGGGCCCACATCGTCGAACGGCTCGTAGAGTACGCCGGCGACCAGGGGTTCGAGACCGTCTACGTCCTGACCGGTGTGGGTGCCTACCTCGCCCAGTTCGGCTTCCAGCGGCTCGACGACTCCGAACTGCCGGCGGTCCTGCAAGAGCGCCTCGAGGACAAACGGGAGGGGTCTGATCCGGACGCAGTGCCGCTGACGATCGACGTCGACGAGTTTCGGATGCCCGACCGGCTCAGGGAGGCGTTCAAGCGCGCGCCGGAGGGACGCGACGAGACGGACGACGAGGAGTCGCCGGAGGACTTCGGTATCGACCCCGATTCGGCCACGTACAAGTACGATACGGGCCGGTAATCCATGCGAATGACACCGGCCGTTCGGTCCGTCTCACCGGTCCGATCCCGCGCCGGCGGGCCGCTGGTCGAAGCCGTGGCGGAACGCGACCCAGGCGATTCCCGAGAGGAAGAGCATCGGCGGGAGGATCGCGAAGGCCCACAGCGGGTCCAGTCCCCAGCGAAGCAAGAGCCCGAGATTCAGCAATCCGAGGGCCAGAAACGGCGCGACGTAGCGGGCGGCGCGGCGACGGTCGCCCGCGTCGTCCGCCCGTCTCGACGGCTCCGGCAGCCCCGACTCCGACGGTCCCGGCGAATCCCCGGTCATGGGCGGATCGTCGACGCCTCGAGACAAAAGCGCCAGTGACGATTCGAGTGACAGTCATGACTTCGAACGAACCCGATCCGACGGTCGACCGCGCCGAGTCAGCCGACGGCGAAGACGACGCGCGCGTCTGGCTCGTCGAACGAACATATGGAGACGACGAACTCAATCTCGTCATCCTCGTCTACGCGACCGCAGACGGCAGCCGGTACCACCGCCGCGAGCGAGCGCTGACGAGCTTTACCGGCCCCGCTCGAGAGACGAAGGCGAGTCTCCGCGTCTCGCCGGACGCGCTCGGATCCGTCGACGACCCGGCGACCCGGGAGCGCTACGCCGAGGAGGCGTCGCGGATGGCCGACAAACACGGCCCCGAGGACACCGTTTGAAGCGGTTTCGAAGTTCCGGCGGGTCGAACGGGAAAGCTTGACGTGTTCATCAAAGTTGAAGCCCCGGCCGGTCTACGATAATCATAATGTTCGACCCCGATGAACTCGAGGAGATCCGTGCCGGCAGGGACGACTGGCACGAGGCCGAAGTCGAGCCGGTCCTCGAGCGGTTCGGCGAGCGCAAGGAAACGTTCACGACTGATACCGGGGGCCAGGAGGTCGACCGGCTTTACACGCCCGACGATGTCGGCGACCTCGACTACGAGGAGGATCTCGGCAATCCGGGGGAACCGCCGTACACGCGCGGGGTCTACTCCACCGGCTACCGGGGTCGGCTCTGGACGATGCGCCAGTACGCCGGATTTTCGACGCCGGAAGATACGAACGAGCGCTATCACTACCTGCTCGACGAGGGCCAGACCGGGCTCTCGATGGCCTTCGATCTGCCGACACAGATGGGCTACGATTCCGACGCCCCGATGGCCGCGGGTGAGGTGGGGAAAGCCGGCGTCGCGATCGACTCGCTCGACGACATGGAGACCGTTTTCGACGGGATTCCGCTCGACGAAGTCTCGACATCGATGACGATCAACGCGCCGGCGTCGGTGCTGCTGGCGATGTACATCGCGGTGGGCGACCAGCAGGGCGTCGACCGCTCGGAGCTTCGCGGGACGATTCAAAACGACATTCTCAAGGAGTATATCGCCCGCAATACGTACATCTACCCGCCCGAGCCGTCGATGCGGATCATCACGGACATCTTCGAGTTTTGCGCCGAGGAGACCCCGAAGTTCAACACCATCTCCATTTCGGGCTACCACATCCGCGAGGCCGGCTCGACCGCCGCACAGGAACTGGCCTTCACGCTGGGCAACGGCATCGAGTATGTCGAGACGGCGATCGAAGCGGGGCTCGACGTCGACGACTTCGCGCCGCAACTCTCCTTTTTCTTCAACGGCCACAACAACATCTTCGAGGAGGTCGCCAAGTTCCGCGCGGCCCGCCGGATGTGGCACGACATCATCGAGGAGCGCTTCGATCCGGACGATCCCAAGTCCAAACAGCTCAAGTTCCACACCCAGACCGCGGGCTCGATGCTGACCGCCCAGCAGATCGAGAACAACGTCGTCCGCGTCGCCTATCAGGCGCTCGCGGCCGTTCTCGGCGGTACCCAGAGCCTGCACACGAACGGGAAAGACGAGGCGCTGGCCCTGCCGACCGAGGAGTCCGTCCGTACCGCCCTGCGCACCCAGCAGATCCTCGCTCACGAGTCCGGTGCGGCCGACACCATCGACCCGCTGGCGGGCAGCTACTACGTCGAATCGCTGACCGACGATGTCGAGGAAGAGGCCTACGAGATCATGGCCGAGGTCGACGACCGCGGCGGCATGCTCGAGGCTGTCGAGCAACAGTGGGTTCAGCGCCAAATCCAGGACACGGCCTTCGACCGCCAGAAGGAAATCGAGGCAAAAGAGCGGATCATCGTCGGGGTCAACGAGTTCGAGGTCGACGAGGACCCGGCGATGGACGTCGAGGAGGTCACCGAGGAAGACCAGCAGCGACAGATCGACAGCCTCGAGTCGGTCCGCGAGTCCCGCGACGCCGAAGCCGTCGATGCCGCTCTCGAGGCGCTTCGGGACGCGGCACAGAGCGAGCAGAACCTCATGCCGTATATCATCGACGCGGTCAAGGCCTACGCGACGGTCGGCGAGATCTGTAACGTCATGCGCGACGAGTTCGGGGAGTATCAGCCCGGCGGCGCGGTCTGAGAGCCTCGACGGGGTTCGGCTCTCGGCGTCGGAGTCGAGTCGGTCGCGAGGCTCCCCGTCGGATCCGCGCCGATCCGTGCGACCGACTCGCAGACGACGGCCAGAGAGCGCAGTCCGAGCGGTTGAACGTCGTATTAGACTCGCGTAACATCATCGATCTCTCTCGAGTAATATCGTTTTACAGCCGGTTCCGCCGGGCGATTCGAAGGCAATCTACTATTGGGCTAGAAATTCGGGGAAACGGTCGGACCGGTTTATCCACATATCGGGCAACGGCGCTGGTGTGAGTCTACCATGAGCGAGCAACCCGACGAGCGATCGACCCCCGAAGTGGAGTCGGCCGGCAACTATCCATCGGCGTCCCGTCGCCGCGTACTGCAGGCCGCCGCGGTCGCGGGCGGGGTCGTCGGTCTGGGCAACGTCGCGCTCGCCCAAGAGACCCAGTCGATCGAACTCGGGGGCGAGACGAGCGGTTGGATCGGCGTCGCGCCCGAGGAGATCGCGGACGAAACGAACCCCACGCTGGACCTCGAGGAGGGAACCACCTACGAGGTAACGTGGGAGAACCTCGACGGTGCCGCCCACAACTTCGTCATCGTCGACAGCGAAGGCGAGGATTTAGAGCGCACCGAACTCATGAGCGAGCAGGGCGAGACCCAGTCGCTCGAGTTCGAGGCGACGAGCGAGATGGCCGAGTACTACTGCGAGCCCCACCGGGCGACGATGCGCGGGGAGATCTCGGTCGGGGGCGGCGGTAACGGAGCGGCCGAGGAAGAATCCGACGACGGGCAGTCGGAGGCCTTCTTCGAGGCGGGAACCGAGATCGGCGTCCAGACGATCGCCGAGGGAATGACCGCGCCGACGGACTTCGCGGTGGCGGACGAAGATCAGGACCGGTACTTCGTCGCCGACCAGACCGGCGAGCTCTGGATCGTCACCGACGACGGGTTGCAGGACGAGCCGTTCCTCGACGTTAGCGACCAACTCGTCGAACTCGGCACCTTCGAGGGCGACTACGCGGACCCGAATCAGGACTACGACGAGCGGGGACTGCTCGGCGTCGAGTTCCACCCCGACTTCGCGGAGAACCGCCGCTTTTTCGTCCACTACAGCGCCCCGCCGAACGACGAGACGCCCGATGGCTGGAGCCACGTCGAAGTCGTCTCCGAGTATCGGGCCAACGAGGACATGAGTCGGGCCGACCCCGACTCCGAGCGGGTCCTACTGGAGTTCCAGAAGCCCCAGTACAACCACGACGCCGGACCGATGGCGTTCGGTCCCGACGGCTACCTCTACGTCCCGATGGGCGACGGTGGCGGGGCGAACGACGACATGGAGGGCCACGTCGAGGACTGGTACGACGGCAACGCGGGCGGCAACGGACAGGACGTTAGCGAGAACCTGCTCGGCGGCATCCATCGAATCGATGTCGACGTCGAGAGCGACGAGCGGCCGTACGGCATTCCGGACGACAACCCGCTCGTCGACGTCGAGGACGCCCGCGACGAGTATTACGCGTGGGGGATGCGCAATCCGTTCGGCATCTCGTTCGACAGCGAGGGCCGGCTGTTCGCCTCCGACGCCGGGCAAGACCTCTTCGAGGAAGCGAACATCGTCGAGGCCGGCGGCAACTACGGCTGGAACGTCAAGGAAGGGACCCACTGCTTTAGCACGGAGAGCCCGAGCGACCCGCCAGCGGACTGTCCCGACTCGGCCCCCGACGAACCGCCCTACGACGGGCAGGAGCTTCAGGACCCGATCGTCGAGTACCCGCACGTCTACAACGGCGAATCGGTCGGGATCACGATCATCGGCGGCCACGTGTACGAAGCGGCCGACGTCCAAGAGCTGGAGGGCAAGTACGTCTTCGGCGACTGGACCGCCGACCCGGCCCGTCAGGAGCCCGCGGGACGGCTGCTCGCCGCCGCGGATCCTGAAGACGGCGGCGGTGACTCGATGACCGACGGCGCCGGCAACGAAACCGACACCAGCGGGAACGAGACGGTAGCGATGAACGAAACCGCGGACATGAACGAGTCGGCCGGCATGAACGAGTCGGCTGGCATGAACGAGTCGGCTGGCATGAACGAGTCGGCCGGCATGAACGAAACGGCCGAGATGAACGAGACCGCGGAAGATGACGGCGAAGCGGGCGCGGACGCCGCGGATCAGGAGGTCGTCCCTCGAGACGAACTCTGGGACATGGAAGCGCTCCAAGTCTCGGGCACCGAAGACGGCTCGTTCCCCTACTTCGTCCGGCAGTTCGGACAGGACGCCGACGGGAACGTCTACGTGCTCGCGAATCAGGAGGGCGTTCCGGAAGGCGACACGGGCGCGGTCATGCAGATCGTCCCGCCGGAGGAGGGCGATTCCCTCTCGGCACCCGAGACGGACGACGAGGCGGCTCCCGAGGAGCAGGAAGCCGACGAGAACGCGACGGAGGACACGCAGGACGAGCCCATCGAGGCAGACAACGAGACTGCGGACAACGAAAGCGCGATGAACGATACCGCGACCGACGACAACGCGACCAACACAACCGACGCGTAACGCCTCGGGTCACACTCGAACGAGAACCGATCGACATGTGCCGTCGATGGCTTTTTTCGAGGTTCGTCGTGTGTATCCGGCCGTCCGTGAATACGAATACGACGACCGGGTCCGTCATCGTACGGACTGCCGGCATACCGGCACGTCGCGACGCCACGCTGTACGACACCGAGGCCGCGCTCGAGCGGGCGACCGCCGAAAGCGACCGACCGCCAGGACGTTTTCGTCCTGACGACGGTACATCCTGATAACGCGGCCCCGCGGACGTGCGCGAACACATATCCCTCGAATGACGAGCCATCGATCCCGCAATCTCCTACGCAACCCCGTACGAACCCGACGAAAAATCATAACAGTAACACGGCCGCTCCGCACAATACGAACCGATGCACTTCGATCACGCCGGGATCGCGACCGACGACGCAGCGGACCTCGCGGCACTGTACGGCGATCTCTTCGGCCTCGAGGTCGCCCACGAAGAGGTATTCGACGGGATGCGCGTCGTCTTCCTCGACTGTGGCGACGGCTATTTCGAACTGCTCGAACCCCTCGAGGAGGGGACGATTTCGCGATACCTCGAGGACAACGGGGCGGGGGTCCACCACCTCGCGCTTGCGACGGACGATCTCGAGGGGGCCCTCGAGACGGTCCGCGGCCACGACGTGACGCTGATCGACGAGGAGCCGCGACCGGGCGCGTGGGGGCATTCGGTGGCGTTCCTCCATCCGCGCGATACCGGCGGGATTCTGATCGAACTCGTCGAGCACTGATTCGGCTCGCCGGAACCGCACCGATTTGCTGCCGATTTGCGACCGTTAGTCCGCCGAATATTCGGCGACGGTAACCTGCTGCTCGTCGCGACTCCGATGGGTCACGTCGACGCGGTCGGGATAGCGCCCAGCGAGGTCGATCCGCGCCTCGTAGTCGACGACGCCGAGGCAGTCGACGCAGTTCTCCGCATCTTGTTCGCCGACGGCGACAGTCACCGTGAGCACGTCACTGTCCTCGTCGTAGGCCGCGTCCGCGAGCGACAGGCCGTGACAGGGCGTCGGCGTTCCAATCTCGCCGTCGATGATCACGGCTTCGTCCGCGAATTCGACGGTCGCGCCGTCGCCGTCGGTCCGTCCGGCACACTCCCCCTCGCCGGCCTCGAGCGACGCGTCCGTGACTTCGGGGGTTGGACAAGGGATCGATGCCGAGGTCGATTCGGTCTGGACACCAGACTCGCTGAGCGCGATAGTCGTTTGCGAGCGAGTGCAGTCGAACGGTTGCCGGTCGACGCTGTCGGTCACAGTCGACTGACTCGAGCCGTCATCGCTACTCGTCGTCACAGTGACCGTGTACGACTGCGGCTCGACGAGGACGAGTTCGAGCGTCTCGCCCGCCGCAAGGTCGAGATCGCGCTCGAGCAACGCGCCCTCGTCGTCTCGCTCGTCAGTTCGGTCGTCACCGTCGCCCCCGCTATCGTCGTCGCTCCCATTGCCCCCGTCACTCGTGATCTCGACGGAGACCGTGCGGTCCGTCTCGCCCTCGTTCCGGAACTCGAGTTCGTGTGGCGGGTGCGCGGCGGGGAACGGCACCTCGTCGGGGTCGCCGACGACGACCGGCTCGTCCGCTTCCGAGCCGGCGGCGTCTCGATCCGTGCCGCCGCTCGAGTCAACGGACTCGTTGTCGGCCGGGCGTTCCGACTGGAGCCGTTCGAACGTCGAACCCGTACAGCCGGCCAGTCCACAGACCGCGCCGGTCGTGCCGGCGAGGAGGTCGCGTCGTCGCATACGCGATCGCACCACAATGAGGGATAAACACCTTTGTCACAGTTACTAACCTGTGATTTTGCGTGATTGTCAGTGCTCGATAGACACGCAAATGTCACGGCCGTACTGAAACCCGTCGCGGGCCTACGCGACCGTATGCGTAGCCCCTTCCAGCGCGAGACGCGACAGGATAGCGAGGACGGAACGCTCCGTCGAACGGCAACTGAGGACTCGATCGCCTCGAGCGGGCCGTTCCGACTCGGGCGGGTGCTGTTCGGTGCCGTCCTCGCGTTCATGGCGGTGGACAATCTCCGGAACCTCGAGGAGCGGATCCAGTACGCCGAGTCCAAGAACGCGCCGATCCCGTCGCTGTCGGTGCCGGCGACGAGCGGCGGGCTCCTGTTCGGCGGGCTCGGCGTGGCGCTGTGGCGGGTCCCCGCCGCGTCGGCCGCCGCGGTCGCGGCCTTTTTCATCGGTGCGACGCCGCTGATGCACGACTTCTGGTCGATCGACGATCCCGAACTGCGACAACAGGAGTTCTTCCACTTCGCGAAGAATGCCGCGCTGCTGGGGGCGGCGCTCGCGTTCGTGAAACTGGGACTGTCCGAGGAGTCACAGGAGTGAAACCGTAGCCGTCGGTCGGCGACTCGAGGCCGGCCCGAAAGCACGGGTGCGGGTCGCCTCGTCAGCCGAAGTTCTCGATCAGCGCGTCGTCGTCGCCGCCGGCGTCTTCGATCGCGTCGGCGACGGCCGTAACGAAGCCGTCGAAGCCGAAGGCGTACAGCTGGCCGTCCTCGCGGTGGGCCGCGATCGCGTCCGCTAACTCGGCGTCCGCATCGCCATCGACGAAGACGACCGTCGCACCCGCGTCCGCGAGCGCCTCGAGGCGCTCGGTGTGGGCCGGCTCGTCGGCCTGATAGATCACGACGGCCTCGTGTCCCGCGTCGTGGGCCGCTTCGGCGATCGCGACGGCGGGGCCGACCCCCGGGCCGCCGGCGGCCGCGACGATGTCGGTCTCGCCCTCGTAGGTGACGTGGCCGAACGGCCCCTCGACGTGGACGGTTTCGCCGCCCTCGAGGGCTGCGAGCCACGGCGAGAGGTCGCCGTCGGGATCGATGCCCACAGTGAGTTCGAACGTTTCGCCGACCGAAGGCGACGAGAGCGTGTAGTGACGGGAGAGCACCTCGTCGTCCGGTGCCGCTCGGAGCAAGACGAACTGTCCCGGCAGCGCGTCGAACCCGTCGGGCGTCGTGAGCTCGAGCGTGACGGTATCCGGGCCGACTTCGCTGACCGATTCGACGGTGACTGGCGTCCCTTCCATGTCGAATTCGTTCGGCGGCTGATTGAAAAGGCGTTCCGTTCGGCTATCGGCGACGGGTCGGCTTTCGTACCTGTTCGGAGGCCCGAACGGTAACTCGGAAGTCAGTTACAAATTCTCCGCGTCACCGTTTCTTTCCCGTGATACCGCCACCTTCTCAATTAGTAACGACTACTCGTCGTGTTTGCCTATGCCGAATATATCATTCGTCGTCGCAATCGTCCGGTTGGGGTTTCAGAAGCCTTTTCATTTATGGGGGGTAAGGCTCAGGACAACATGGCTGAGGACCTCAACTGGGCGGTCGGAGGCGAGGCCGGGGATGGCATCGACTCCACGGGTAAGATCTTCGCTCAGGCACTCGCTCGAGCCGGACGGCACGTATTCACCTCCAAAGACTTCGCGTCGCGTATCCGCGGCGGGTACACGGCCTACAAGATTCGGACCTCCGTCGACAAGGTCCAGAGCGTCGTCGACCGACTGGATATCTTGGTCGCGCTCACTCAGCGAACGATCGACGAGAACCTGGACGAACTCCACGAAGGGAGCGCCATCATCTACGACGGCGAGCGCTCGTGGGACGCCGAGATTCCCGAGGAGATGACGGCGGTCGACGTCCCGCTGAAGTCGCTGGCCGAGGAGGCCGGCGGCGCGATCATGCGCAACATCGTCGCGCTCGGTGCCGCGTGTGAGATCACCGGCTTCGACGTCGAATATCTGGACGAAGCCCTCGAGAAACGCTTCGGCGGCAAGGGCTCGAAGATCGTCGAGAACAACAAGGAAGCCGCCCGCGCGGGACAGGAATACGTTCAGGAGAACTACGATCTTGACCACCTCGGCTACAACATCGACACGACGGACAACGATTACGTCCTCCTCAACGGGAACGAGGCCGTCGGCATGGGCGCGCTCGCGGCCGGCTGTCGGTTCTACGCCGGCTATCCGATCACGCCCGCGACGTCGATCATGGAGTATCTGACCGAACGGATCGAGGACTACGGCGGCCACGTCGTCCAGGCCGAAGACGAGCTCTCGGCGATCAACATGGCACTCGGCGGCGCACGCGCTGGCGCTCGAGCCATGACCGCGACATCCGGGGCCGGGATCGACCTGATGACCGAAACGTTCGGACTGGTCGCCACCAGCGAGACGCCGCTTGTCATCGCCGATGTCCAGCGCTCGGGTCCCTCGACGGGGATGCCAACGAAACAGGAACAGGGCGACCTCAACATGGCCCTGTACGGCGGCCACGGCGAGGTCCCGCGGTTCGTCGTCGCCCCCACGTCGATCACCGAGTGTTTCTGGAAGACGATCGAGGCGTTCAACCTCGCGGAGAAGTACCAGACGCCGGTCTTCCTGGTCTCGGATCTGGCGATGTCGGTCACCGAGCAGACGTTCCCGCCGGAGGCCTTCGACATGGACGAGGTCGAAATCGACCGCGGCAAGCTCGTCGACGAAGACGAGGTCGACGAGTGGCTCGACGCACAGGGTCACTTCCGTGCCCACGCCGTCACCGAAGACGGCGTCAGCCCGCGTGCCATCCCCGGCACGACCGACGCCGCCCACATGTCTACCGGCCTCGAGCACGACGAGCTCGGCCGCCGAACTGAAGAAGAAGACGAGCGCGTCCACCAGGTCGACAAGCGAAACCGCAAAGTCGAGACCGCTCGAGAGCAAGAGGACTGGGACTACCGCGAGTTCGGCGATTCCGACGCTGACAACCTCATCATCTCGTGGGGGTCGAACGAGGGCGCACTCATCGAAGCGCTCGACTACCTCGAGGACGACGGGATCGACGTTCGCGTCATCTCGGTGCCCTACATCTTCCCGCGGCCGGACCTGACCGAGGAGATCGAAGCCGCCGAGGAGACCATCGTCGTCGAGTGTAACGCGACCGGACAGTTCGCCGACGTGATCGAACACGACGTGCTTACCCGCGTGAAACGCATTAACAAATATACGGGCGTTCGATTCAAGGCGGACGAACTCGCAGACGACATTAGCGACAAACTCACCGAAGAGGTGCCAGCATAATGAGCTCCGACGTACGATTTACCGACTTCAAGTCCGACAAGCAGCCGACGTGGTGTCCCGGATGCGGCGACTTCGGGACGATGAACGGCATGATGAAAGCCCTCGCGAACACCGGCAACGATCCCGACAACACCTTCGTGGTGGCCGGGATCGGCTGTTCCGGCAAGATCGGGACCTACATGCACAGCTACGCGCTGCACGGGGTCCACGGTCGTGCCCTGCCCGTTGGGACCGGCGTCAAGATGGCCCGTCCCGACGTCGAGGTCATGGTCGCCGGCGGCGACGGTGACGGCTACTCGATCGGTGCCGGTCACTTCGTCCACGCGGTCCGCCGGAACGTTGACATGACATACTGTGTCATGGACAACCGCATCTACGGCCTGACGAAGGGACAGGCCTCGCCGACCTCGCGCTCGGACTTCGAGACCAGCACGACCCCCGAAGGCCCCAAGCAGCCGCCGGTCAACCCGCTCGCGCTCGCGCTTGCCTCTGGTGCGTCCTTCATCGCGCAGTCGTTCAGTTCCGACGCGATGCGCCACGCCGAGATCGTCCAAGAAGCCATCGAACACGACGGCTTCGGCTTCGTCAACGTCTTCAGTCCGTGTGTCACGTTCAACGACGTCGACACCTACGACTACTTCCGCGACAGCCTCGTCGACCTCGAGGAAGAGGGCCACGACCCGACCGATTACGAGGCCGCCAAGGAAGTCATCCTCGACGCCGACAAGGAGTACCAGGGTGTCATGTACCAGGACGAAAACTCCGTGCCGTACCACGAACAACACGGCGTGACCGAGGACATGTCCGAGATCCCCGACGGCGCGCCCGAGGACGCGATGGATCTCGTTCGCGAGTTCTACTAACGCCGTTTCGTCGTTCGACCGCTCTCCGTATTTCGGCCGGTTTCACTGATCGAGAGCCGCGCCACTAAGCAGGAAGCACTCGAGAAAACAGAGCTATGTATCCGGACCGATCGAGAAAACAGAGATGTGGCCGTCCTCACTACCGGCTCGAGACGACGTTAGCTATCGACCGGATGCTCGACGGACTCCATTAGGACCTCGACGTTCGCGGATTCTTTCGTGTTCATCTTGGGGAGGGTTCCGAGCAAGACGAGCAGGTCGTCCTCGTGATCGAACGACGTGATCTTGATCTCGATATCGATCGGCTCGCCCTCGAGTTCGGATTCGCCGATGAAAACGTCGGTTTCGCGTGCCCCATCCAGAATCGAGAGTTCGAACGACTCCTCGTGTTGGATGTTGCGGATCTCGCCGCGCTCGCCGCCGATCTGGTTCAGAAACTCCTCGAGCAATTCCTCGTTCGACATGTCATCGAGCGGGTTGACCGAGCGGCCGGCGACCTCCATTCCCGGGATCGAGACGGCCGCGAAGGCGCTGCCCTCGCGCTCTTGGCCCCTGTATTCGAGTTGTTTGGCGTAGATCGAAGTCCAGATCGAGGCCTCCACGTCGCGTTCGACGCCCCCGGGGAGTTCGACGGTTCGGCTCATCGTCTCCTCGGTGACCTCTTTCTCGTCGTAGCCGGTCTCCTCGAGTGCCCCGTCGGTAGGTGCGACGCGGTCGGAGTTGAACTCGAGCGGTCCGTTGCCGAGCACGAAGTCGAGACAACCCGCTGTGAGTGCGAGCGTTCCGGTCGCGCCCGCGGCGAGCAGCGATCGTCGAGATGTCGTCATTACCCCAGAATTCGAGAGGAAGGGCATATTCCTTGTGGCACTGTTAGTCTCGTAGACAAGAGTCTCACGGCTTCTGATAGCGGATTGACGCGACTGGCGAACACATCAAGAGTTATCGGGGTCGACAACCCCCGTGTAGCCATGACCGAATTCGCACGTCGAGTCGAGCAGGTGTCGATCAGCGGCATCCGCGAAGTGTTCGAGGCCGCGGGCGACGACGCGATCAACCTCGGGCTCGGACAGCCCGACTTCCCGACGCCGGCCCACGCTCGCCGCGGCGCGATCGAAGCGATCGAGTCCGGGCGAGCCGACGCCTACACCTCCAACAAGGGCACTCACCAGCTCCGGGAGGCTATCTCGGCGAAGTACGACCGTGACTACGGCCTCGAGGTCGACCCCGGTGACGTGATCGCCACCTCCGGCGGGAGCGAGGCGCTGCATCTCGCGCTCGAGGCCCACGTCGATCCCGGCGAGGAGGTCATCTTCCCGGACCCCGGCTTCGTCTCCTACGACGCGTTGACCCACATCGCCGACGGCACGCCGAAGCCGGTCGGGCTGCGGGAGAATCTCACCCTCGATCCGGCGACGGTCGAGGAGGCCATCACGGACGAGACGGCGGCGTTCATCGTCAACAGCCCCGCGAACCCGACGGGCGCGGTCCAAAGCGAGGCCGATATGCGCGAGTTCGCCCGCATCGCGGACGAACACGACGTACTCTGCATCTCCGACGAGGTCTACGAACACATCGTCTTCGAGGGCGAGCACCATTCGCCGCTTGCATTCGCCGAGACGGACAACGTCGTCGTCATCAGCGCCTGCTCGAAGACCTACTCGATGACCGGCTGGCGGCTCGGTTGGGTCCTCGGCTCCAATCGCCGCATCGAGCGCATGCTCCGGGTCCATCAGTACGGCCAAGCCTGTGCCTCCGCACCCGCGCAGTTCGCCGCCGAGGCCGCCCTGACCGGCCCCCAAGAGCCGGTCGAGGAGATGGTCGAGACGTTCGAACGACGACGGGATCTCGTTCTCGACGGGCTGACCGACGCCGGCCTCGAGGTCCCCACACCCGAAGGAGCCTTTTACGCGATGCCGAAGGTCCCCGACGGCTGGTGTGACGAAGTCCTCGAGCGCGGCGTCGTCGTCGTCCCCGGCGACGCCTTCGGCGCGAACGGCGAGGGCTACGCGCGCCTGTCGTATGCGACCGGCACGGAGGAGTTGAAGGAAGCGCTCGAGATCATGGCCGATGCGACGAAGGCGATTCGGTAGTCGGCAGTCGGCCTCGGCGGCGAGACTCGCTCCGGCAAGTCTCGAATGTCCTTTCGATTTCGGTCCCGATTCGGGTGGGGTTTCGCTCTCGTGTCGTTGAGTGAGCGCCCAGCGGCGCGGACGAAGAGTTCCGACGACCTTCTATACTCGACACGCCAATTTCTCGGTAACTCGAACAGTGAACGGTGGTTTCCGAAGAAGAAGATGGGGCACTATCGGTGCGGGGGCCGCTATCAGTGCCATCGGCGTCGTTCTCGTCGCTCTGCACGGCGGACACGGGTTGCTCCACGAGCGGTCCGTTCTCGGGATCGCTATCGGCGTCGTCGTTCCGGTCGCGTTCTCGTCGACGCTCGTCTACGCGGGGTACTGGACGGTCCGACGAGGGTTCGAACCGAAGTACGGGATGCGACTCGCGCAGTGGACGGCTCTTGGCTGTCTCGGGATGATAACGCTCGTCGGCGCGATCGTCGTATACGAGTCGCTGGCCGGCCACAGTCCAGCCGATGTCGTGTTTCAACTCGCGGCGGCCGCCACCGGCGGTTCGATCGCGGGGTTCCTGATCGGGCTTTCTCATGTCCGACTGCAACGGCGCTCCGACCGTGTCAGGGCCCTACAGCAGGCGACGAGCGACTTCGTCGAGGCGACGACGAAAGAAGAGGTCTGCAATCTCGTCGTCGGGATCGCGGCGACCGAGCTGAACACGCCGCTGACCGGCGCATGGCTGTACGACGACGCCACCGATCGACTCGAGCCGGTTGCGGTTCCCGACGCGGCTCGAGCGACGTTCGACGAAATACCGGTCTACACCGACGACGAGAGCCTCTCCTGGCGGGCGTTTATCGAGGGTGAGCCACAGATCTACGCCGACGTCCGCGAACATTCCGAGCGAGCCAACGCGGAGACAGTCGTTCGAAGCGAGATCGTCTTGCCGCTTGGTTCCCACGGCGTCGTCAATATCGGCTCGCCGGAACCGAACGCCTTCGACGATGTCGACGTCTCGACCGCACGCCTCTTGGCCTCGGCCGCGAGCGCGGTCCTCGATCGGGTCGAACGCGAACAGCGGCTCCGATCCCAACGGCGGGAACTCGAGCACCAGAACGACCGCTTAGACGAGTTCGCGAGCGTCGTCAGTCACGACCTGCGGAACCCGCTTGCGATCGCCAGCGGAAACCTCGAACTCGCGATGGAGGAGTGCGATAGCCCGCGGTTACTCGAGGTCGAAACGGCCCTCGAGCGAATGGATCACCTGATCGCCGACCTGTTGGACCTGGCTCGCTCCGGCCGGACGATCGAGACCAAAACGCGGGTGAGTCTCGTCGCGGTGGCGACCGACGCGTGGGAGATGATCGATGCAGACGACGCGACGCTGTCGATCGATTGCGCGGATAGCCGTCTAGCAGCCGATCGGAGCCGTCTCCGACAGCTCTTCGAAAACCTCTTTGGGAACGCTGTCGAGCACGCCGGTCGCGACACGAGGATTCGGGTCGGCACGCTCAAGGAGGGAACGGGATTTTACGTCGAAGACGACGGGCCGGGGATCCCGCCGGCGGACCGCGAGCGCGTCCTCTCGGTCGGGTATACGACCCGCGAGAACGGAACCGGGCTCGGTCTCGCGACAGTTCGCCGGATCGCCGAGGCACACGACTGGACGCTCTCCGTTACCGACGGTCGGGACGGCGGTGCCAGAATCGAGATTCGAACGGCGGAATCGGCGACGGAGCCACAGTAGCTCTCGTGCCCGAGCTTATCCGTCCGCCGCGAACTCCTCGAGCAGTTGCTCGCAGAACGCCTCGAGATCGTCGGGATTCCGACTCGTGATGAGGCCGTCGTCGACGACGACTTCCTCGTCGACCCACTCGCCGCCGGCGTTGCGAACGTCGGTCTGCAGACTGTGGTAGGACGTCAGCTGCCGTCCGTCGACGACATCGGCCTCGATCAGCGTCCACGGGCCGTGACAGATCACGCCCGCCGGCTTACCGGCCTCGAGGTGCTGGCCCAGGAGGTCGACGCCGGCCTCGTTCGTCCGGAGCGTGTCCGCGCCGACGGTCCCGCCCGGAACGATCAGCGCGTCGTAGTCGTCTGTTGAAACGTCCGCGAAGGATTTCTCGACCTCGTAGCTCTCGCTCCACTCGAGGTCGTTGTTCACAGTTTGGGCCTCGCCGGGTTCGTCGCCGAGTACGTCGACGGTCGCGCCGGCGTCGGCGATGGTCGCCTTCGGCTCGGTGAACTCGATCTCTTCGGTTCCCTCTGCGGCGAGGAAGATGCCGACTGTGGTGTCCTCGAGTGGCTGCTGATCGGATTCGCTCATATCGACAGCGAGGGTCCTCGTGCGGACAAGGGTTGCACTTGCTGGTGCAACAGCGGACAGCGGAAGCCGGAACTGATGCTGTGGCGGGTGCGTGTCGCCTGCAGTGTGGTGTCTGCCCTGCCGTCACGTATACCATTTTACGGTCCCGCTGCGTGCCATCGAGTAGGATGCGAGCTGTACGCCTTCACGAACACGGCGATGCGGACGTACTGCAGGTAGACGAGATCGACCGGCCGGACCCGGCCGCGGACGAACTACTGGTCGAAGTGGCTTCGGCCGGCGTTAACCCCGTCGACACCTACTTCCGCGACGGATCGTACACACCGGTCGACGTGCCGTTCACTCCCGGCGTCGACGTCGCGGGCATCGTCGCCGAGACGGGGGCCGCCGTCGACGGCTTCGAGACGGGCGACCGCGTCTACGGCACCGGTATCGGAAACGGCTCCTCGCAGGGAGCCTACGCGGAGTACGCGACGATCCCGAGCGATCGCGTCGTCCACCTCCCCGACGGCGCGGATCTGACCGAAGCCGGCGGCGCGGGCGTCGCCGCGGTCACCGCGTGGCGCGCGCTGGTCGATCACGCCGACCTCGAGCCCGCGGAACACTGTCTGGTCCACGGCGGCTCCGGCGGCGTCGGGCACGCGGCGGTCCAGATCGGGGCGGCCGTGAGCGCGCGGGTCACCACCACCGCGTCCGAGGAGTACCACGACGCGCTCGCCGACTACGGGGCCGAGACGGTACTCGACTACGCGCGCGATGACCTCGCCGACGCCGTCCGCGACGCTTCCGATGGTGGTGTCGATGTGATACTCGACCACCGACTCGACGACTACCTGCAGTTCGATGCCGACGTTGCCGCGACCGGCGCACGCGTCATCGGAATCGGCGAAAACAGTCCGGACCCGGGCTTCACGAACGACGGTGCCGCCCGCTCGAAGGACGTTTCCTACCAGTTCATGAGTATGTTCAATACGCCGGACCTGCGCGTCCCGCTGCGCGGCGTCGCCCACCTCATGAACGTCGGCAACCTCTCGATCGATGTCGCGCGGTCGTACGACCTCGAGGAAGCGGCCGAGGCCCAGCGGGCGGTCATGAACGACAGCTTCCTCGGAAAACTCGTGATCGAGCCCTGAACCGAACGGGAACGAAGCCGGCCCCACGTCGAGAGATGGAGACTCACGGCTGTCGCTACCCGACGGTCGGACTGAGCGGGTCTCAGATGCTCGAGAAATGCAGTTTACGGTCGGTCCGGCGAGACCTCGACCGCGTCCCGGCGCTCGAGCAGGGTCCGCCCGCGGTCGGTGAGTTCGATCGTTTCCGTCTCGGTATCGTACTCGACGATCTCGGCGTGCTGCAGTTTCGGCACGTGCGTGTGATGGAGCGAGATCTGGACTGTGCGGCGGTCCCGCGAGGAAACGTCGCCGTGATCCGAGATCGCGTTCGGTTCCGCGCCGGCCTCCTGGGCGGCGATCTCGACTGCCAGTTCCGTGAGCGTGGCGTCGCCGCCGGTCTCCGCGAGGTACTGCAGCGCCGCGCGGCGTCGCTTGTCGGCCAACAGATCCATCGCCGTATCGACAGCATCGGCGTCCTCGCCGAACGCAGTGAGGTTCTCAGGCGAGCCTAACAGTGGGATCATACCTCCGATAGGCCACGGAACGTATATATACAACGTGTGAGTCCGATCGAAATACCACGCCGCGTGTCACGTCGATCGTGACAGCAGCCGCGGTCCGAGGCGGACCCGACCCGCACGAACGACGGCGGGCGATCAGACGATGTCGGCGACCGCCTCCATCGTCGTTCGCTTGTCGTCTTCGGTCATCCCGTTGACGAACCCGATCCGGACGGCGTCGACGCCCTCGATGGCGGCGTAGTCTTCGAGCCACTCGCGGGCCTCCTCGGGCGTGCCCGCGAAGGCCAGTTCGTCGAGCACGTCGTCGGGCAGGGCCGCGGCCATCGCGTCCGTATCCCGCTCCTCCCACGCGGCCCGGATCTCCGCGACCACGTCGGGGTAGCCCTGCTCGGCGACCGAATCGCCGTAGTAGGGGCCGTAGGCACCGAGCATGAACGCGATCGTTCCGCGGGCCGTCTCGCGTGCCGCCTCGCGGTCCTCGCTCGCGACGCCGCGGATGATCGGCGCGACCCGCAGGTCCGACAGGTCCTTGCCGCCGAGCTCGGCACCGCGTTCTAAGTCCTCGAGTCGATCCCGAAGACCGTCTTTCGTGAACAGTTGCGGGGCCCAACCGTCGCCGAAGCGGCCGGCCATCTCGGTGGCCTTGGGGCCGAGGGTGCCGACGTCGATCGGCGGCGGGTTCTCCGAGGGACCGCGTTCGTAACCTAAACCGGGGATCTCGAAAATCTCGCCCTCGTAGGCCGGATTTCCCTCCTCGTAGACGTTGCGCATGATCTCGATCACTTCGCGAGTGCGCCGGAGCGGCCGATCGAACTCTTGGCCGTGCCAGCGCTCGGTGATCGCGGGCGAACTCGGGCCGATCCCGAACCGGAACCGGCCGTCCGTGGCGTCTTGCATCGTGAGTGCAGTCTGGGCGAGCATCGACGGCGTGCGCCCGTACGGTGAGATCACGTCATTGGAGATGCCCAGTTCCTCGGTGCGGTCGGCCGCCAACGTCAGCGGCGGCACGATGTTCCAGCCGGTCGTTTCGCCGACCGTGATCCGGTCAAAGCCCAGTTCTTCGGCTTGAACGGCCCGCTCAGCGACGCCCTGTGGCCGGTCGTAGTCGCCGAGGCGCACCAACAGATCCAGTTCGACGGTCACAGTGCTCCCCTCCGCGATCGTCCTCGAGTCACACAGTAAACTGTCATCATCCTTGACCGCGTTATGCACTCACATAAACGTGGACCGTTTCCGTCCGTTCGTGCAAAGTGGTTGCGACCTGCGATAGGGACGCCGCTCGAGGCCGCTGTACACGATCGCCGGGTCGCCCCGCAGTGGGCGTTTCCTCGCCGGCGGTGGACTCGTCGACGGCCGAGCGGTGGTGGCGACGCTCGTAGTCGCTCGTGACCGGGTTCCAAAACCGGAACGTTCTTTCTTGCTAACAGTATATCACTGTCTATGTCGGTCTCGAATTCGGACGTCGACGATCGCGTATTCAAAGTCATCGGCGGCGGGTCGGCGGTGATGAACGCCGTCGCCTTTACCGCCGTGGGGATGCTCGCGCTGGACAACCTCGTCTACGGGGCGATCGCGGGTGTCTTCGCGGGTGCCGGCGCGTCGCTGTTTCTGCCGTGGTTTCTCCGCTTTAGCGCCGCCCAGGACGAGACGGACGACGAGTTAGGGTTCTCCGAAGCCGCCAATCGCGCGGGCGGTAGCGTCCGAACGGGCGTGGTCGGCCTCGGAATGGAACTCGGCGGTATCAGCATGCTCGCTGCCGGGTTTGCCCGTAACGAACCGGACCCCCTCCTCGGGATCCTCGTCGCCCTCGTGGTCGCAGTCGTCGTTTCGCTCTCGGCATCCGTCGTATTCGATTGAGCGAGGCGCACGGTTCGAGACTCGAGTCGAGTCGCGGTCTCCGGGTCGTTCCGTCCCGCCGTACCCGCGTTCAGCGCGCGAGCCAGTGGGAAACGTTGATACTGTCGGTGACTAACGTGGTCGTATGACACACGACTGTTCGTTTCTCGAGGAACTCGACCTCGCGGACGATCAGGTCTCGTTCGCCGCCGGGCGACTGGAATCCCACGCGACTGATTTCGGGGCGGAGCGGACCAATGGGGGGATGCTCCCCGACGCCGTCGTCTGGCCCGAGTCCACGGCCGACGTGTCGGCGGTCCTCGCCGCCGCGACCGACCGCGGCGTCCCGGTGACCCCCTACGCCGCGGGTACGGGACTCGAGGGGAACGCGGTCCCGGCCCACGGAGGGATCAGCCTCGATCTCACGCGCATGGACAGCGTGGTCGACTACCGGCCCGATGACTTCCAGATCGACGTCGGCCCGGGGATCATCGGCTCGGATGTCGACGAGTACGTCGCCAGTGACGGGCTTTTCTTCCCCCCGTTGCCCTCCTCGGGCGATATCTCGACGATCGGCGGGATGATCGCGACGGACGCAAGCGGCATGAAGACGGTCCGCTACGGCGAGATCGCTGACTGGGTGCTCGGCCTCGAGGCGGTGCTCGCCGACGGCACCGTCATCGAGACGGGTTCGCGAGCGAGCAAGACCTCGAGCGGCTACAACCTGACCGACCTCATCGTCGGCAGCGAGGGCACGCTGGCAGTTGTCACCGAAGCGACGCTGGAACTCGCGGGCCGCCCCGAGCAGATCCGCGGCGGCCGGGCGATCTTCGAGACCCTCGACGACGCGGCCGAGGCGGTCTTCGACGCGGTCCGGACCGACGTCGGCGTCGCTCGGATCGAACTCGTCGACGGGCTGAGCGCGACGATGGCAAACGACTACCTCGGCAGCGACCTGCCCGACGCGCCGATGGTCTTCCTCGAGTTCCACGCCAACCACGGCGTCGACGAGGAGATCGACCTCTGCCGGACGATCTTCGAGGACCACGACGTCGCCCGCTTCGAGATGAGCGACGACGATGCCGAAATGGCCCAACTCTGGAAAGCCCGCCGAGAAATGGCCTACGCCGTCTCGAGCTACGATCCCGACCTCGAGCCGCTCCACCCCGGCGACGTGACGGTCCCGATCAGTTCCTACCCCGAGGTCGTCCGCGAGACGAAACGGCTCGCCGATGAACACGACCTGTCGGTCCCCTGTTTCGGTCACGCGGGCGACGGCAACCTCCACTACAGTATCCTCGTCGATCTCGACGATTCCGAACAGGTCGAGCGCGGGGAGGATCTGTACCGGACGATCGTCGAACTCGCGATCGAACTGGGTGGGACCGCGACGGGCGAACACGGCATCGGCGAGGGCAAACAGCGATACCTCGAGCCGGAACACGGGGCCGGGGCGGTCGAGACCATGCGAACGATCAAGCGGGCGCTCGATCCGACCGACACGCTCAATCCGGGGAAGATCTTCCCCGAAACGGCCGACGGTGAGCGGATCCGGGGGCTCGAGCGCCGAGACTGAGCGGTCGCAACTCGCGACATCGCTCGCTCACGACCGAGACTGAGCGGTCGCAACTCGCGACATCGCTCGCTCACGACCGAGACACAGTTTTTATTGCCAAACGCCGAATCTGTCGGAGATAGAGACCGTTCCGTTAGTGTTGCAGCCGTTCGCTGTCCGACGGATACCTACCACGTATGTCACCCAGGATTCACGTCGACGTTCGATCTAGTTGTAGCCTTCTCGGGACGGTACTGAAGTATCTCTCGCTGACACTCCTGTTTCCGATGGGCGTCGCGCTGTACTACCGGGAGTCTCCCCTGCCGTTCCTCGTCGCACTCGCCGTCGCGATCGCCGTCGGGACGGGACTCGAGCGCCTCGAGACGGACCCCTCGCTCGAGCACCGCGAGGCGTTCCTAATGGTCGCGTTGACGTGGCTGGTCGTGCCGGCCGTCGGGATGATCCCGTATCTCGTCGCCGGCACGGGGACGATCGCCGATCCCGTCAACGCGCTGTTCGAGAGCGTGAGCGGCTTTACGACCACCGGCGCGACGGTCATGGGCGAGATTTCCGTCGACACCCACTCCCGTTCCGTGATGATGTGGCGACAAGTCACCCAGTGGCTCGGCGGGATGGGCATTCTCGTGCTCATGGTCGCGATCCTCTCGGAGCTCTCCGTGGGCGGCACACAGCTCATCCGGGAGGAATCACCGGGGCTGCAAGTCGAGAAGCTCACGCCGCGGATCAAGCAGACGGCGCGGGCGCTGTGGCTGCTCTATGCGTGGTTTACCCTCGCCGCCGTGGTCGTCTACTACGGGCTCCAACTCGTGGGGCTCGCCGAGAACATGACGTTTTACAACGCCGTCGCCCACGCGCTCACGACCCTGCCGACCGGCGGCTTCTCGCCGGAAGGGCGCAGCGTCGAGGCCTTCAAGCCGATCGTCCAGTGGGCGTTCATGCCGTTCATGGTCATCGCCGGGGCGAACTTCGCACTCTACTGGTACGCCTGGCGCGGTCAGCCCGAGCGCCTGACCGGCAACGCCGAGTTCCGGTCGTACCTGCTGTCGATGGGAATCGTCGGCGGCCTCCTCTCCTCGCTGTTGTTCCTCGGTGTCGGCCTCGCGACTGTCCCGGAGGGCGTCGCCGCGATTCCGGGCAGCCTCGAGCGCTCGCTTCGCCACGGGCTCTTTCAGACGCTCGCGATCGTGACCACGACCGGCTACGCCAGCATGGACTTCAATACGTGGAGCGAGTCGGCACAGGCGATCCTGCTCTTCGCGATGTTTCTGGGCGGTTCCGCGGGTTCTGCTGCCGGGTCGATCAAGATCGTCCGCTGGTACGTCGTCGGGAAATCGATTCGACGCGAACTGTTCAAGACGGTCCATCCCCACGCCGTCCAGCCGGTTCGAATGGGCGGGACCGGAGACGTCATCGACGAGGATACGATCCACAGCATCTTCGTCTTCATGGCGCTCTTTCTGACGCTGTTCGTCGTCTCGACGGTAGTGCTGTTTCTCGACGCCCACCGCACCCCCGGGCTCTCGCTGTCGGCGCTCGAGGCGACGAGCGCCACGATCGCAACCCTCGGAAACGTCGGCCCCGGCGTTGGCGTCGTCGGGCCGATGAACAGCTACGAGTCGTTCTCCGACGCCGCGAAGCTGTACATGGTCTTTCTCATGTGGATCGGTCGGCTGGAGATCCTCTCCGTGCTGGTCATCCTGACGCCGGCGTACTGGCGGTCGTAACGCCGATTATCGTTCATTCGCGGTCGCCGGCGGGAGCAACCGACGATTGGTCCTCCGACGGCCGGTCTACTGGCTCGGGCGATGACTCGGCAACCGTCACACCGGTGATCTCGAATCTCGCGCCGCCGGTCGCGGCCTCGGTCGCCGTCACGGACCAGCCGTGATCGGCACAGATGTCCGCGACGATCGAGAGTCCGAGCCCCGTCCCGTGCTCGCTCGTCGTGTACCCCGCCTCGAAGACCGCCGCCGGATCGCCATCGAACCCGGTCCCCGAGTCGGCAACGTAGAACCCGTCCTCGAGTGCCCCAATCGTGACGGCGAGTGGCGTCTCGTCGCGCGTTTCGCTCCCGTCCGATCGCAGGTCCCCGGCCGGCGATCCGTGATCGATCGCGTTTCGAAACAGGTTTTCGAGCAACTGTCGGAGTTGCGTTCGGTCCGCCTCGAGCGTTCGCTCGCCGTCGATCGAAAGGGTAGCCCCGTCGGTTTCGACCGTCGACCACGCTTCGGTCGCAACGTCGGCGAGCGCGACCGGCTGCATCTCGAGTGCGGTCCGCCCCTCCCGGGCGAGCGTGAGGACGTCGTCGATAAGCCGTTCCATCCGCTCGTGGGCAGCCGCGATGGTTTCGACGTGTTCCGGGTCGTACTCTTCCTCGAGGAGTTCGAGGTAGCCCTTCGAGACCGAAAGCGGGTTCCGCAGGTCGTGGCTGACGACGCTCGCGAACTCGTCTAACTTCCGATTTTTCCGCTCGAGTTCGCGTTCTCGGCGGACTCGCTCGGTCACGTCGTGGACGACGATGGTCCAGCCCATCGAGTAGCCGCGGCCGTCGTCGATCGGCGCAGCAGCGAGTTCGTAGTGGCACCGATCGCCGCCGTCCCCAAGCGAGAACTGCACGGCAACGGTTTCGGTCTCGTCGGCCGATTCCTCGCCGCGTTCGCGATGCTCGGCTGCGTCGATGACCGCGTCGAAATCGACCGGCAGGACGGTGTCGATCGGTTCGCCGACGAGTTCGTCGCGGCCAAAGCGAGACCGCGCGATCGGGTTGCTGTCGACGATTCGCCGATTCGAGTCGACGACGATGACGCCGTCCTCGAGGTTCGCAACGACCTCGTTTCTGGCGATCGGCGTGATCTCGAGGAGCCGGTAGCGGTAGAGGCCGATCGTCAGCGCGAGGCCGGTGACCGTCAGGCCGATCGGCGTCGTCCCGATGATCTCGAGCGACGACGACGCGACGACGGCCGTCGCCCACGGAACCGCGACCGCGATCAGGACGGCGAGCCCCTGCCAGCGGTGGAGGCGGTTGCTCCGGACGACCAGTTCCAGGACGATAATCGCGGTGGCCGCGAGACAAAACGTCGCGTATCCGAGGTGGGCGAACAGGCCAATATTCGGCGTCGCGGTGGCGACGGTCGCCGGCTGCCCCCACGGGATATCCAGCGCGACCGCCGCCTCGACGGACGTGCCCCACAGAACCCTCGTTTGGTCATTTACTGCCAACAGCCCGATCATACCGACCGGCTCGATCGCGAGCAGCCCCAGCCGACGGCGGGTGAGCCACCGATCCCTGCCCGTGTACTCGAGGGCGAACACGAGAAATAGCGTCGGGATGACGGCGGCCGGCAGCCACTGGAGGTCCGCCCAGCGCGCCTTCCAGAGGAACGTCGTCGATTCGATCTCGAGGACGTGTGCGCCCAGCCAGACCGCGACACTCGCCATGAGCGCGGTCAGGGGAACCGAGCCGGCGGCTGGACGCGACCGCGACGCCGCAACTGCGGTTCCGACGGCGACGACGAAGGAGAGTACCAGGACGACGCTGTAGGGGTTGATCACCCAGCCCATCCGTGAATACTTGTTCTGAGGAGAGGATATCCAAGTGTCTACCGGCTGCGCGGTGGCGAACCGGGCCGGATCGGCGGCCGGAATCGCCAAGTGGCCGGCGGGCGGCCTCATACGGTCTACTGGAAGTCATTGCCAGTGGGACCGCGACCGCCCTGCGGTCCCACTTGGCAAGCCGGTACAGTAACCCGTATCAGTCGTGGACCAACACGTCGAGCACGTCGGGGCCGTCGCGCTCGAGGGCGTCCTCGAGACGCGCTTCGATCTCGTCGGGCGTTTCGATGCGTTCGGCACGAGCACCGTGGCTCTCGGCGTTTTTGACGAGGTCGACGGCCGGGTCGAAGTCCATGCCGACGAAGTCGTAGTCAGCTTCCTCGCCGCCCATGATCTTGAGCGTGTTGTCCTTCAGGATGCGGTAGTTGCGGTTGTCCGAGATGACGACGGTGAGATCCAGATCGTAGCGGGCGGCGCTGTAGATAGAGTGGGGATAGTACTGGTAAGAGCCGTCCCCGATGAAGCCGACCACGTCGCGGGGATCGTCTCGCTGTTCCTCCGCGACGGCGGCACCGACCGCCGCTGGCAGCCCGTATCCGAGCCCGCCGCCCTTGTTCGACATGTATTGCTCGGGCGCGAGATCCCACCGCACCAGCATGGCATACTTCGAGGTGACGCCCTCGTCGACGATGGCCGCGTCGCCGGCCACCCGCTCCATGGCGTCGACCAGTTCGGCCTTCGAAGAGCGAGGATCGTCTTCCCGGTCGCCCTCGCCGTAGCTGCCCATCTGGGCCTCGACAGTTTCCTTGACCTCGGCGACGGCCTCGAGTCGATCAGCGACAACGTCGTCCGAAAGACGCTGTTGGACCCGCTCGGTGAGACCCTGTAGAACGAGCCCCGGATCGCCGATCACGGCCGCGTCGGCGGGCTGGTTCTTGCCGATCTGCCAACTGTCGTCGCTCAGGTGGATGCAGGTCGTGTCGGAATCGACCAGCGCCTCCTCGTGGCGGGTCAGCGTCGTGTTCGTCGAACAGCCCGCGAAGACGATCGTGTCGGTGTCCATCAGCATCGACGCCAAGTCCTCGTTGGTCGGCAAGTACGAGACCCACTGCTCGTGATCGGTCGGGAAGTCGACTTCACAGGAGAGGATCTCGCCGTGGACGCGAGCCCCCGTCGCCTCCGCGAGGTCGACCGCCGCGGCGACGGCGTCGGCACCCGAGCGGGCGACGTGATCGCCGACGACCAACACCGGGTTGTCGGCCTCGACCAGCAGGTCCGTCGCGCGCTCGAGTTGGGCGGGGTCGCCGCTGCCGGCGTTTGGTATCGGGCCGAGCCGTTCGGGTTCGGCGTCGGTTTCGCTCATCATTACGTCCAGCGGAAGCCCGAGGAAGACCGGTCCGGTCGGCGGCGTCATCGCCACTCGGAACGCCCGCCGGAGCATCGTCGGCAGCGCCGAGACGTCGAGTACCTCGTCGGACCACTTGCAGAACTGCCGGGCCATGTCGTCGATCCGGCCCGAGAGGATCGGCTCCTCGTGGCGGAAGTCCGTGCTGTGATTGCCCGCGGTCACGACCAGCGGCGCACCGGCGATCTTGGCCGCGTAGAGGTTGCCCAGTCCGTGGGCCAGCCCCGGTGCAATGTGGAGATTCGCCACGCCGACCGGGGTGATCGAGTCGTCGTGGTGGGCCTGGTACCGCCGGCGCTGGGCGTAGCCGCCGGCCATCCCGACCGCGATGTCCTCGTGGAGCCCAAGCCGGTACTCGAGGTCGCTGTCGCCGATCGCGTCCATGATCGGCAGTTCGGTCGTCCCCGGGTTGCCGAAGACGTAGTCGACCCCGTAGGATTCCAGAGCGTCAGTGAAGAGATCCGCACCGGTGTAACCATCCGTCATGCACCCTCGTGGCACGGCACAATACATCAAATTGTGTGTTTCGGAAGCCACCGGCGGGGTCCCCGATCGGTTCCAGCGCGTGCGGTCCCGGCCCGGGTATTATACAGCAGTTCGTTGTCATTCGAGGCATGCCCCTTGCGAGAGACGGGACGGGTATCGGTGCGACGGCTCGAGCGTTCCGTTCGCAGGTCCATCCCGTCTTCATGACGCCGCCGCTGGCCGCGTCGCTGTTCGGGGCGATCCTCGCGGGGAGCGTCGATCCGTTACTCGCCGCGATCCACGTCGTCGCGATGTTCGCGGCGGTCTATACGGCCCACGTGAAAGACGGCTACGTCGATTTCCACGTCCGCGGCGAGGACGACGACCACCCGCTGACCGCGACCGGCTGTCGTGTCGCACTCGCGCTGTCAACGGCGACGTTTGCGCTGTGCTGTGTTGCGCTCGGAGTGCTCGTCGGCCCGGTCGCGGTCGCGCTGACCCTCCCCGCGTGGCTGATCGCCTACCACCACGCGCCACAGCTCGATATGAACCCCGTGACGGCGACCACAGGCTACCCGCTCGGTATCGCCCTGTCCGTGCTCGGAGGATTCTACGTACAGGCCGGGACGATCACCGCCGTCCCGCTTGGCTTCGCCGTGGTCTTCCTCGCGCTCCTCTCGGGGATCAAAGTGATCGACGACGCGCAGGACTACGCCTACGACCGGTCGATTCAGAAACGGACCGTCGCGGTGGCGGTCGGTCCCGACCGCGCCTACGGCGTCGCCTACGGGCTGATGGCCGTCGCATTAGTCGCCGTCACCGCCTTCGCTATCGCTCGTGTCTTCCCCCTGACGGCGCTGCTCGCGGCCGCGGCGTTCGCCGCTGTTGCCGCGATCGCGCGGCGGGCAGACCCCGAACTCGCGACCATGTTGCTCATCCGCGGCTCCTACGTCTTCCTCGCCGTACTCGTGGCCGCCGTCCGATTCGACCCGCTCGCCGCGCTCGTGTGAGGTAGTTGCTGCCGATGAAAACTGAAACGTGCTTACAGCGATTCCTGGAAGCCACACCGGGGGCAGTACATGCTCCCCGACTTGATGAGCGTAAAACTCTCGTTACAGCGACCGCACGGACAGCCCACTGAAACGCCCACCTCGCTCCCGAGTGCGGCGATCGTGTTCTTCAACTGCCGTTGCTGGTGCTCGGCCGACTCGAGACGCTCGTTCAGCGCGGCTAACTGCGCCGGAATCGTTCGCTCGCGCCGGGGCTGTGAAACGCGGGTGGGATGGGGCGCCATGGCCCGTCTACGTCGCCAGTGACGAAAAGCTAATCTCTACCGGACAGCGGCCGTGACACTACGAAATCGTGTCTTCTGTGCTTCGGCTGAGACGGCGCTGACCGCAGCGCGCACGTGACTGTGTGCTCGAGCAGCCGGTCGCCGGTCGCTATTCGGCCTCGGCCTCCGTGGACCCCTCGGAGCCGCTCGGGGGTTTCCAGTCCAGTTTGACCGTCACCGTCTCACGATTCCCGCGCAGGATCGACGACCGCTCGCGGACTCCGACCTCGTAGGCGATCGACTCCGACGGCCGCAGATCGACCGTCTTGTTCCCCGTTCGAATCGTCGCCTGCCCCTCGCTCTCGAGTTCGTCGGCCAGTGCGCGGAGCCGTTCGGCGGCCTCTTCGCGCGTGACTTCCTCGGCGGAGAGTGTCTTGTCCACCATAGAGGTCCCACCACGACCCCCAGAATAAATCGTCGCCCTAACGACGCTATTCCGGTGGAGAACAGCTTTCGCACCGGTTTAGCTGTGTGATATTCACTCGAGAGAGTCTTTCAGGCTGCCTAATTTATCCCGTACCGTCAGGATGCGGTCGAAACGATCTTGATCAGTATTTCTGAGTACACACAACGCACACACGGATAAATACAGCCAGACTCCGTGAGCTGCAATAGCAATGATTACCTCGGGTGCAGTCTGATTGAACGAACGAATGGCAGACTCGTTCTGGTATCCGTCAGTGGGCGACATTCTCGCCATCCACGACGACATCGTCTCAGAGTACTCTGACACGCATGCTGGCGTCCAGAATCGTGGCGATATCAAGTTTGCCTTGAACTACATCGAGAGTGGGAGTTTCGGAACGGTACCCGAAACGATTCACGAGAAGGCGTTTCACCTCCTTCGACTGTTAGTGGCGAACCACCCATTCGTCGATGCAAACAAACGCACCGCGCTCAACACGACGGTCGTATTTTACTTTCTCAACGGATATCGGTTCGCGTACGACGACGAAATTAGGACGATCCTCAAGCAGTTCGGCACCGATCAGACGACCGTCGAAGAAGCAGAAACCATCGAATACCTTCGTTCTCACACTGAGGAAATCGACCTCGTGGGAGAGATCGAACAGTGGCGTGACGATCTCATCCAGTACGGACTGGACGAACTGACCGGTGATTCGTCTAACCCGAACGATTAACCGCAGTCGGGGCGATACGACAACTATGGCGACCAAGGAAAGTTCAGAGTCCGAGACCTCACTCGATAAAGTGATGGAGGATATCCGAGGTGAACTCGTCCGTCGGGTAGCAGCAGCTGACCGGGACGAAAATCGAGATATCTACGACGCGCTCGAACACGAGTAACACGCTACAGTTCCAATTGTATCAGTTGGTGCTCACGCTCTTGATTACTATTTCTGAGTACACACAGTGGACACAACGTATACATTCTATTTTGATCTGCTTCGATTTTCGCGGTCACCGCAGATGTGAATGAAACGGCAGAAGTATTATCCGCTGAACTGACACTGGTAGCGTATGGCAGACGATATTTCACTGGATGGACGGACACTTGCTGGCATTGCAAATGATGAGGGCGGTGAAGTGGGTGCAGATACTATCTTTCACTTCGAGCAGAACGGCGAACGAATATACGCGAACTATTCTGGTGGCAGTGTTGTGGACGGACATTTGGTTGGAACCTTCGATGGAGAACAGTGGAATATTCGGTACACTCAAATAAATACAGAAAACGAAACCGCTACCGGCCACTCCATCGGTGATGTCGAACTTCTCGACGATGGTCGTATTAGAGTTGAAGATAAGTGGGAATGGGAATCGAAGCCCGGGAAGGGAGAGTCAGTGCACGAAGAAGTTGACCAGTAGATGCTTTCGTCATAATTACCCTCCGACCGTTCGCTACTCGAGCGGTACTGAACGCCGTTCTCGACGAAGCTATGCGGATATATTGGATCGTTTATCAATTGGTGCTTACGATCTTGATCACGTCACCCTCCTCGAGTTCGTACTCCTCGCCGATCTCCCGGTTCGACTTGGCGTTGACAGCGTGCAGGTAGCCGTCGCCAATGTCGGAGTGGACGCTATAGGCGAGGTCGACCGGCGTCGAGCCCTTGGGGAGCAAGAATGCGTCGGGCAGGACGTTACCGCTCCCGTCGGACCACTTCGCGGCGTCCTCGACCGGGTAGGCGGTGAGGTGGTCGAGCAGGTCGTAGACTGCGTGATCGAGCGCCGTCTGGACGCCCGTGCCGCCCCACTCGGCCATCGTGTCCGCAAGGCCCTCGAGGGCCTCGCGCTGGGCGTCGTTGACGTCGTCGCCGATCTCGATCGTCTCGTCGCCGGGATCGTACTCGATGAGGCCGTTGTCGGCGGCTCGGCGGAGCGCGAGTTCGCCCTCCGCGGTGGTCGGGATTACGGGCTTGTCCAGTTCGAGCAGGCGCTCGACGTTCTCCTCGGGTGCGACGTCGATCTTGTTCGCGGCGACGACGATCGGCTTGGTCCGCTGGCGAACGTCGCGTGCGAGCGCCTCGCGGTGTTCGTCCTCCCACTGGATGGGGTCGTCGGGGTAGTCGAGGTCCCGGAGGGTCATCGCGATCTGTTTCGGAGAGGCACCGAAGCCCGAGAGCATGTCCGCCAGCGCCTCGTCGATGTCGAAATCGGGTGATCGGGACTTGCGTTCGACGGACTCCCAGTTGCGTTCGACGATGCCGGCGAGCCAGAGGTCCATCTCCTCCTCGATGAAGTCGATGTCCTCGAGCGGGTCGTGGTCGCCGATGTCGACGGGTTCGCCCTTTGCGTTGGTGCCGCCGGAGGCGTCGACGACGTTGACGATCACGTCCGCGTTGGTGAGTTCGTCGAGGAACTGGTTGCCCAGCCCTTTCCCCTCGTGAGCGCCGGGGACGAGCCCCGCCACGTCGAGCAGTTCGATCGGGACGTAGCGCTTGCCGTCCTCGCAGTTGTCCGCGTTACAGCGCTCCTCGCGCTCGAGGCAGGGACAGTCGGTCCTGACGTAGCTCACCCCTCGGTTGGCGTCGATCGTCGTGAACGGATAGTTGGCGACGTCTACCTCCGCCATGGTCGCCGCCGTGTAGAACGTGGACTTGCCGGCGTTCGGTTTCCCGGCAAGTGCGATCGAAAGCATGCCTTTCGGTAGCGCCGTCCGGAGGAATTGTCTTTCGATTCTGGCGATCCCAACTGTGGTTCGAACCCCTCGAGCGCTACCGCGTTCCCGGTTCGAACGACTCGAGGAGCACCGCCGCTTCGCGGACGCCCTCTTCGAAGACGGCGTGGTCGGACGCCGAGACGCGACCGGTCCGGGGGTCCCAGTCGATCGCCCGGAGTTTCGATAGCTCGGGCAGCGTCGCGTGTCGCAGTCCGATCGCGACGGTGTCGGCCGAGTCGTCGACGTGATCGGAGACCGCGCGGGCGAGGGCTTCGACCGACCGCTCCGTGCCGTCCCACTCGTGATACAGGATCGCGAGGGCGATGCGGGCCCGCTCGCGCCGGAGGACGCCGAGGACCGTCTCGGCCGTCGATGGAACGGCTGCGACGGCGTCGACCCCGGGATCCCGTGCCGGCGTCGGCGACTCGAGCGGGTCGTGCGAGTTGAGGGTATCGGCGGTCACACCGTCGACGGACGACTCGAGCGCGTCGGGGAGGGTGCCCTCGATCGCGGTCCGTTCGGACGGCACCACTGGTTGTGCGGGAGCGCCGGTTCGCCCGTGCGGATCGACGTCGGTCCAGAGCGGGGTCGACATCCGCGGCTCTCGAGCGCTTGCCACGCCGAAGTCCTCCGATGGAGCGATTCTCGCCGCCGCAGTGGTAGTCGGTGGCTCGGAGACCGCCGGCACGTCGATCGGCGACTCGAGTGTGGCCGGCGGAAGCGCAGTGATCGCCGTCGAGTCGCTCGAGGCGCTGACCCTCGCCGCCGCGTTGGACCGGCCGACGGGGGTAACGGGGGAGACCGGTGCCGGCAGCTCGGCACCGGCGGCTCTCGGCGGGCCGCTCGAGCCGATCGCCTCGTCCGGTAGCTCCCGGACGGCGCTCACGAAGCCGGTCGCACCGCCGACGCCGGCAAGCGTCGTCGTCAGTCCCAGCGGGTCGCGGATCGCACTGCCCTCGAGGGTGACGTAGCCCGTCAGCCAGAGCGCGAGCGCGCAGGCGAGGACGATCCCGACCGACACCTGGGTCACGGCTCGCCAGCGATCGGCCGACGAGACGTTTCGGCCGGCCAGCCAGTAGCCGCCGGTGGCCAGCCCGGTCGGGACGAGCAACGAGACGAACAGTTCGAGCGCGACGACCGGCCGGGAGGCCGGCGTGCCGAGCGTCTGGACGATGCCGGCGATCGAGAGAACGAGCCCCATCCCGACGATGGCCGCGGTCGATTCACCCCACCCCTCGGGTTCGAACCGCGCAGGGGTCACGTAGCGCATACCCTTCGGTTTCAGGGATGGTTATATAAATCGAACTGTCAACTCAGAGTTCGACAGCCATCATTACCTCGTCGACGTAGTGACCGTCGAGTTTGTAGTGATCCTCGCGGATCGCCTCGGTCTCCCAATCGTGGTCCTCGAGGAACGCGATCGCCTCCTCGTTGGTCGCGGGCACGCTCTGGTAGACCTTCTCGTAGCGGTTCGCGCCGGCCCACTCGAGGCCCCGCGAGAGGAGATGTGAACCGATCCCGCGGCCGCGGTACCCCTCTAAGACGCCGACAGTGAGTTCGGCGGTGTGGCTCAGTTTGTCGATCTCGGGCGCGTGCAGGTGGACCCAGCCGACGACCTCGTCGTCGACCGTGGCGACGAAAAACAGCCGCGACTGGAGTTCGTTGTGCCGGAGCAAGGCGTTCTCGTGGTCGATCTCGTCGGCGACACTCTCGGCCTCGATGTACGTCCTCTCCGCTACGACCTGCCGGATCGCACCGACGATCCCCGCCAGATCCTCCTGTCGCGCCGGCCGGATGTGGAACTCGAGGTCGTCGGCGATATACTCTTCTTCAGCACCCGCATCGATCGTGACTCGTAGTTTTCCGTTCGCTTCCTCGAGTCGCCCGTCCCGTTTGAGGATCGCGATGTGATGGCGGAACCTGCTCGAATCGAGGCCGAGTCGGTCCCGAGTTTCCTCGGGATCGACCGCGCCGTGGCGTTCGACGTACTCGTAGATCCCTTTCCGGTCTGCGTGACCGAACTCGAGGGTCTCAGTCGATTCCATGGTGTATGGCACCATTCATCAATATATAGTTCTTGGCTGGCCGACCGCCTCGTCGCGACTGGCCCGTCTCCCCGGTATGCCACTCCGGAATCTCCCAGTGTGACGCTCGGAGTTCGTTCGTGTCGAGCGGTTGCGAACGCGACCGGACTCGAGCCGAGATCGAAGTCCTCGTCTCGCTGTCTTCGGCTCTTAAGGCGACAACTGGTACAGGCGGGGGACCTTCAGCCGGGAACCCATCGACACCGGACGCGAGATGAGCGCCCCGGCCGGCCGACGCCGGCAGTGTGCATCTCGCGTCGCAATGATCGGATCGAACGTGGTGGTTGCTGGCTGTGCGCTCGCCCTCGCGGTAGCGGTCGGACTGGTAGCCCACGAGTGGACACACGCGGCGGCCCTTCGACTGGCACGCGTCGAGTATTCCGTCTCCTATTTCCCCGGTCGCCCCGACGGGGTCCTCGCCCTCCTGACGACCCGTCCGTGGGCCGCCGTCTACCCCCGTCCGACCGGCGGCGAACCACCGTGGACGCTTCGCCTCGCGGCGCTCGCGCCCGCCCTCCTCGCGATTCCCGTCTTCGGACTCGCCGCCGTCGGCTACGTGACGACCGACACGCCGGTCGTCGCCGCGGCGGCAATCGGCTGGCTCGCCTGCGCGCTCCCGAGCCCGCAGGACTTCTCGGTCGCCTTTCATGCCCATCGACTCCTCGAGCAGTCCCCCGAGCCCAACGCGGCAGCCCCCTCCCGCGCCGACTGACGGTCGTCGCTCGGCTGCCGGTTTCGAACCCGTCGCAACCGCTCGGTAGGACCTCGCGGCGCGAGAACTAGTTATCGACGGAACACGCCGGCCGACCACGCGTATGCACCCGTGACGACCGCAAACGAGGCGAGTACGAATCCCGCGCCGACCAGTCCGGACACCGGGACGAGCCCCGTCGCGATTGCTCCAACCGCGAGCGTACAGAATGTGGCTGTCCCAATGTACCGCCGGAGCCACGGGTCGGCCGAGTCGGTTTTCCGAGCGGGCTCGAGGTACGCGTCGAGTTGTGGGGTCAGCGGTGTCGCTTCGACCCTGCCGCGGTCCTTATCATAGTCGACGATTCCGTGGTTGTCGAGTTTTGGAAGGTGGGACTGGTACAGCGAGATATAGACGCGCTGGCGTTCGCTCGAACTGAGCTGGTCGACAGTCGTCTCCTGTTCCCACGCCGCGACCTGTTCGGCCAGTTCGCGCAACCGGACAGGCCCGTCCGCTGTGCGGAGATATCGGAGCACGTCTCGACGGCGTTTCGTTTGTAAGAGGTGATAGATATCGTCCAGCGAGAGCTCCGACGGACCGGCGTTCGTATCGGACGCTCGAGGCGGTTCGTCGACGCCGTCCGTTCGGCTGCGTCCGATCACTTCGACTCTCGCCTGACTGTATTCTCGTCCAACAGATAAAACTAGGCACTGGCTCGGCGGGATTCAGCCGTCGGAGAAGCCGATTTCGGGCCGTGAGACGGCCCATTGGTGGTCCGATTTCGAGCGGCCACACAGCCACGAATGACCGCGAATCGGTAGTTGCGTCCGGGTGATCCACCGGGGCTCACAGCGACGTACGGTGCGTCGGTCGGTCGGCACCACGCCGACGGTCTGTTATTGGTCTGTCCAGTAATAAAGCTATTCGTTGACTCAAATAGACCCAATACTGGGTGAAGAGCCGAATGTAGTAATCAAAATAGTCTCCCAATTAGTCTTATGTCCATTATCCTCGCGAGAGCACTGAGACGTCGAGAGCAAGAGAGGAGAGCGGTGACGCGGCATTCCAGTTCATGCTCAGGCGTGTGACTTCTTCTTCGAGTCGCCGAGACGCAGTCGGTTCACGGATCGATCTCCATCGGCGCGGTCCGGTCGGTTAACTCCGCACTGACGAGGGCAGCGTGGCTCCGCCGGAGTCGCTCGGAGAGCGCCTGATGTGACACGTCTAGCTCCGCGGCCAACTCCTTGAGTGTCACTCCTCTCGGAACGTCGAAGTAGCCGAGTTCGTGGGCCTTGTGAATCGTTTCGTACTGCGTCTCCGTCAGCGGCGTCCGCGCGCTCGCGAGGTCGTTGACCCCGCTGATTCGGGTGACGTTGGCCCCGAACTCGTACTGCTCGAGCAGGTCGTGACACGCCGAGACTGACTCCCGATCGTGAAAGAGCAGTTTCACCGCCCACTGGCCCTCGCGGCCCCGCGCGGTCAGGATCGCACCGTCGTTTTCGGTGACGATCTGCTCGAACAGTTTCACGCCGTCGCCGAACTCGAGGCGGAACAGCCAGCGGTCGCGTTGGGTGAACGCGGTTCCGTCGTCCGTCGTAGACTCTCCGGTGTCGTCGGCGACGCTCGCGATCACGTCGACCGACGGATCCGCCTCGAGCGCCCGGCGAACGCTGTCGCGGTCCGAGCCGCTCGTCCAGACGAGCGGCGGCGAGCCACCGATCATTCCGCCGACCTGAAACTCGAAGCCCGACGCTCGATCGAACGTGCGAGCGAGCCCGAGCCGATCGGCCGGAATCCCGAGTTCGACGACTGTGGTCATCACCAAAGCCCACCACAGAGACGTATAGACGGATTTGGTTTCCGGTAGCCTTTCCCGCCACCCAATTCCGGTGACTCTCACTCTCGACCGACGGTTCACTGCAATAACCATTCGGTCCGCGAAAACCGATTTGGCGGCGTTATGACCGTCCGAATTCGGTGGATGTGGCTCCGTACTTCTCCTTTGTGGGGCCTACACAGAGCGAGATAAGAGACGCGAGAACCGAGCGACTTGCCGCCGATCGGGAGTGTTCTCAATCCGTGCAATTCCCGGGCAGGTACAAGTACCGTCGCCATCTTCTTTCGACCGGTCACCGATCGAAACTGACCGACAGGGAATGCACGGCGACCGCCGCCCGTTGTCTTCGCCGGTGCAGTCTGCGACGGCTGCACGCCCGGCGGCGGACCGAGTTCGCTTACTATGGGAGACGGGTTTCCGACTCGAGCAAACACGGCAACGGAATTGACTCTCGATGAACCGCTCGGTTAGCGCTGGAGCCGTGCGACCGGCTCGGCCCCGCCGTCGTCAAATTCGACTAGCCCGTCCGACTCGAGGTCGGTCAGCAGGCCCGCAAGCCACTCGCGGCCGTACTCGCCGTCGGGGGTGTAGTCGACTCGGATGCGGTGGCCGAGGGTATCGAGCTCGAGTTCGTCGTACTCTCGCAGTGTGCCGATCACGCGGCCGCGGAACTGCCGGCGGCTCCCCTCGAAACTCGGTTGCGTCGGCACGTCGGGGGCGGTGAAATCCCCGCTAGCGTAGGCCCCACACCACTCCCGCCACGGACAGCCGGCCTCGTCACACTTCGGCGTCTGCTCGCAGGCGATTCCGCCCAGTTCCATGATCGCGTTGTTCCAGACCCGCGACTCGCCGTCGGGCATGAGATCGCTCGCCGCGTCCTCGAAGGCCGCGTCGTCGTCCGGCACGTCGAATGCGCGGTATAGCACTCGTTTGACGTTCGTGTCGACGACTGCGTCGCCGTTGTTGAACGCGAAACTCGCCACTGCGTTGGCGGTGTACGGACCCACGCCCATCAGCTCCTGCAGCTCGTCGGGCATTTCGGGGAACTCGCCGTCGTACTCCTCCTCAACCTGACCGGCAGCCTCGTGGAGGTACTTCGCCCGGTTGTTGTACCCCAGACTGTGGTCGGTCCAGAACCCGACGACGTCCGCGCGGTCGGCGTCGGCCAACTCGGCGGTGGTCGGCCACCGCTCGAGGAAGCCCTCCCAGGCCTCGACGACGCGGCCGAGTTGGGTCTGCTGGCTCATGACCTCGCTGACGAGGATTTCGTAGGGGTCGTCCGTGCGTCGCCACGGGAACTCGCGGTGGTCGTCCTCGTACCACGCGATCAGCGCCTCGTGAACTCCCTCGAGATCGTCCGGCAACGCCCACTCCTGGGCCCCTGTTGTCATCGGCGAGGGTTAGGGAAGCCACGGTTTATGAGTGATGGTCCGCGGACGCCACACGGATCCGATTTCGGCCCGGCACAGCCCGTCGTGACGCGTTCGGACGACCACGAAAGGTCTATCCGACGGGCTCGAGTCCCCTCCCGTATGAGCCTCGACGATCTCACCGACGACGTCACGGACTCGTACACCGATATCGGCGACACTCTCTCCGTCTCGCTCGACAGCGAGACGCGCAACGAACTCGCCTTGCTCGAGGCCGCCTTAGAACCCGAGGAGACGGACGAACTCGTCCGCCGGGCGGTCCACATGCTCTTTCAGTCGACCGTCGACACCGGCAAGCTCGACTTCCAGCTACGGACGGCCTACGACGTGACCTACGACGAGTACCTCTCGGGGATGACCTTCGAGGAGATGACCGGTGCGGACCAGTATCCGTCGATGGACGACGAGCGCCGCTACCAGTTCTAACAGTAGTTGGTCCTACGCTCCTTTATTCGGAATTGGGCGCGAAACTGATACACCCGATCGGATAAGTGTATCTGCGAACCACCATCAAATATACCATATGGTAATGATACTATAGGGGCCTAATTGTACTGAACGGCAACTACGTAGACGAATCGAACCCGTACTTCTCCTTAGCAACTCTCTGATGGCTTATATACGAGTGTGGGCCCACCTCCTACGGTAGCCCCGTACTCAGTTATCACGTGTATACAGTCATCACTAGAATCGAGTCCATTCAACTCCCCAGAAAAGGACTGGTCGTCAACGAAACCGTGGATTGCGATGAGATCCTCGTCTTGAGGTGGTTCTATTGTCCGTACCGTCCCCGCCTCCGAATGTACCTTTTGTGGGATCCATTCTTGAAGCCCATCTGCTGTTTCAATAGCGACGTGGAATATATGGTCGTCGTCTGTATTATTCACCAATTCTACATCTATTTCAGAAACAGTGACTGTATTGTTGCCGAGGTTAGTGCATCCGGAAAGCAATGTTATCGCACTACAACTTCCACGTATGAGATTCCGCCGAGTAGATGCCATATAGTATGTTTTGTATCTCTGTAATATATTATTTATTCCCCGTTGCTAAACGGTCCGTGCACACCCGTACGTATCGCGAGTTTCACAAGTTCATAGACAGAAACCGTACTACTATCTACTGCTACCACTCGCGCCCGTCGGCGACTCGCCGGCGAACGGGAAATTCTCAACGATAGTTCGCTCGTGATATGTCGACGCATTCTAGCACTATGCAGTCTCGAATCGCCATAATAGGCGAACTTATCAGCGCTCGCCTCCTCGAGTCACATATGGCAATCAGTCAACATTCACTCGAATCCGAATACCATTGTCCCGAATGTTCGGGCTCGCTCTCGGCCCGATACGAGTCACTCGCCTGTGACGACTGCGGCTACACGCCGCGTCACGGCGCTGACTGAGCCGGCGATTCGGCTCCTCGAGACAGAGATCCAGTACTGCTAGAAAACGAATTTTTCGCCGATCCGACCTCGTCGAGTCGCGTCTCAGTCGTCGATCGGGGCCGCACTCGAGAGCGCTTCGTCGATGTCGGCCTCGGCCATCTTCTCGACCAGGGCGTCGATCACTTCTTCGCGCCGCCCGGTGACGAACTTGATCGAGCCGACGACGAGGTGGCCGCCGCCCGAGACGCCGCCGCCGGCGATCTCGGCCTCGAGTTCGGAGACCATGTTCGGGATGTCCAGCCGGACGCCGTCACTGCGGAGCACGGCGAAGTCCGGGCCGTAGCCGACCGTGATAACCGGGTCGCCGGTCTCCTCGATCTTGCGGTCGTGAATCTCGCCCGTGGTCTTGCCCGGTGCGGGGTAGGTAAACCGGTGGGCGTAGTTCTCGACGTCGATCCGGTAGAGGTGAGCACCGTTGTCGAGGGTTTCGTGCTCGAGGTGGGACATCGCGGCCTCGAGTTGCTCGTCGACTTCCTCGCGGCCGCGGTCGGCGAAGAAGTCCACGAGTTCGCGGTGGCGCTGTTCGTCGTCGCCGTCGACCTGCAGCAGGTCCTGAATCAGCTGGTCGCCGGAGTTGTAGCGCAGCCAGAAGGCGGCGTAGTCCAGCGCCTCGCTGACGTCTTGCAGGCGCTGTTCGTCGTAGCCTTCCTCGGCGGCCAACTCGATGTAGTCGTCCATCGCGTCGGCCTTCGAGCGATCCGAGAGGCCGGCAACGGCGGGGACGTGTCGGAGTTCGTCGCCCAGATCGGGGTAGATCATCCGCGCGAGTTCCACACAGAGCATCCCGGTCGTGATCCGGTAGTCCTCGTCGTGGAGGTAGGGGTTGACGTGGGCGTCGAGCAGATCCTCGACCGCGTCCGGGTCGGGGTGGTGGTGGTCGACCGTGACGATCGGGATGTCGTAGTGGGCCAGCGTCTCGTAGGCCGGGACGTCCTCGGCCGTCGAGCCGTTATCGAGCATCAACAAGAGCGGGAGTTGCTGACCGTGTTTCTCGCGGTCCTCGAGCGCGAAGTTCAGATCCCGCGTGGCGTCTTCCATCTCGTAGAACGGCGCTTTCGCGGGCAGCCGCTTGATGAGGTGGCGCGGGGCGTCCTCGTCTTCGTGGACATCGGCGATAAACCGCTGGAGCGCGATTTGGACGGGGACCGCGGCGCACATCCCGTCGCCGTCGGCGTGGTGGCGCACGCGGATCGGCCGTCCCTCGAGAACCGTTCGGCGGAGCAGTCGAGCGACTTCCTCTAAGTCCGGGCGCAGCTTCTCGAATGCCGGCCAGTCGATCAGCGGCTCGACATCGTGGGGTTCGGCGCGGGCGTCGAGCGCGTCCTCGAGTCGCTCGCGGGCCTCGGCGGCGTCTTCGCCCTCGAGTTTCGAGAGGCCGTCGACCTCGATCTGGACCGAGCCCTCTCGGTGTTCGGGCGCGCCGGTGACTCGGACGACGTCGCCGACCTCGATGGTCGGGTAGGCGCGAACGCCGGCCTCCTCGAAGGCGGCACAGGGGACGACGCCTTGCTCGTCGGAGACGTGGAAGATCGTCGGGCCGCCGGTCTGTTTGACCTGCGTGACCGTTCCTTCGAGGTGGATCTGTTCGCCGATGGCGCTCTCGAGGCGGTCGGTCCCGGTCAGCGAGTAGTCGTGGCCGACCGTTTCGACCTCGTAGTCCTCGACATCGGCTGGTTCGAAGGCCATGTCACCGTTTTCTCTGACACTCTCGAGTTCGACGACGAGTTCGTCGCCGACGGCGAAGGTGCCCTCGAGGACGGATTCGTGGACGAGTCCGGAGACGGAGTCGGAGAGATCGACGAAAACGCCGTAGTCGACGATACCGTTGATTTCGGCGAGATAGTAACGGCCTTGCTCGACATCGTCGGCGGTACAATCGGAAGCGAGATCGTAGACGACGGAATCCCCGTCGTCTGCGCCGGGTTCCCCGGCGGAGTCACGCGTCATCTTGGTTCGCTGTTTGGGGTGGTCGCGTATAACCCTTGTCAAGAAGCGATGGGGCCTCGAACGGCGGGGGTCCCGCGGAAGCGGTAGCTGGTCGAAACGATGGTGCCTGTCGCCGCTGCCTCCACACCCCGTCGATAATCGGCGATGCCAGTCCCCAGCGGGGTCGGGGCTATCGATCTCGAGTATCACGGCGGTCTGAGCAGTAGCTACAAAAGGTATCGTCGGGACCATTCACAGCATGGACGTTTCACACCCGCCCGAGGAGGGCGACGAGTACACCGTCGAACGGACCTTCGATCACGAGGACGTTCGGGAATTCGGCGAACTATCGGGCGATCAGCAGCCGATCCACACCGAGCCGGACGAGGCGGGACGACTGACCGCACAGGGGTTGCTCACCGCAACGTTGCCGACGAAGATCGGCGGCGAACTCAACTACATCGCCCGCGGAATGGAGTTCGAGTTCGTACAACCGGTCCACACCGGCGAGCGGATCACCTGCACTTGTCGCCTCGAGTCGGTAACCGAACGCGATGCGTACTACGACGTCCAGAGTACCGCGGTCTGTACGAACGAAGACGGCGAGGACGTCCTGTGCGCCGATGTCGACGGCATCATTCCGAAAGACGCGGTTCCGGACGCGTAGGGCCGTGGGTGCCGGTCGAGGCAAACCGGCGCATCGGAACGTTTAGCAACCGCAAGACCGCAGGTGGGAGTATGGGGTTGTTCGACGCGCTGTTTCGCTCGAGCGAGATCCTCGGTATTGCCGAGGAAACCCTCGAGTTCGCCCTCGAATCCTCGGAGGCCACCCACCCGAACGAGTACATGGGGTTTCTGCGGGGAACCGAGGCTGAGCGACTCGATCTGGACCGAAAGGGGCTGGTCATCACGGATATTCTCGTGGTGCCCGGCACCGAGTCCAACAGCGTCAGCGCGACCGTCAAGACGAACCAGATTCCCAACGACGTGAAGGCGCTGGGGAGCATCCACTCCCATCCAAACGGCGTTATTCGCCCGAGCGACGCGGATCTGGACACGTTCGGCCGGGGTAGCGTCCACGTCATTATCGGCGCGCCCTACCGCCGGACCGACTGGAAGGCCTTCGATTCCCAAGGGAAGCCGACCCAACTGAACGTGATCGACGTCGACCTGCCCGAGACCGACGACTTCTTCGATTTCACGCAGGCGGACATCGACGAGGAACTGCGATGAGCCACCCCTCGCCTCTCGAGACGATGCTATCAGTGACTACCGCACGACCGACGACGGGATCGCCACGGAAACCACACGCCGCCCGATCGGATGCGAGGCGATCATGAGTCAGACAGTCATCGCCCAGGGAACCTTCGACATCCTCCACCCCGGCCACGTCCACTACCTCAAGGAGGCCGCCGCGATGGGCGACGAACTCCACGTCATCGTCGCGCGCACGACCAACGTCGACCACAAGGAGACACCGATCTGTCCGGCCACTCAGCGTCGGGATATGGTCGCCGCGCTCGAGACCGTCGACGAGGCCAGACTCGGCCACGAGGAGGACATTTTCGTCCCAATCGAGGAGATCGACCCGGACGTGATCGCGCTGGGCCACGACCAGCACCACGACGACGCAGCCATCGCGGCCGAACTCGAGTCCCGCGGCATCGACTGCGAGGTCCGTCGGGCGAGCGCTCGAGAGGCGGGCGACAACGCCGACGAACAGCTGCTCTCGACGCGGCTGATCATCGATCGGATCCTCGAGCGCCGCGGGTGAGACGGTCGAGAGAAGAGAGTCGTCTCGCGGGCAGCTCGCGGACGACGGCAGCGTCGAGAAATCGTCATCGGGCCGGTACTGGCCCAGTTGATTGCTCGGCCGATGACTCGATCGGTTCAGTTTTCGAGGATGACTGGCGGCGGCAGCCGGAGCGAATCGACTGTATGTCCCGTCTCGACGAAGTGCTCGATCGCCTTTTCAGACACCTCCTTCTCCGTGTAGCCGTCGGCAGTACTCGCCTGCCAATCACACTCGAGGCAGTATTTACACATTCGTCTGTCTACCTGGTAGTCGGTCACAGAGGCGGGAAAGACTCGTGCAGGAAATCGAAGGGGGCGGTATCGCGTAATTGTCACCCGTAAGCGGGTGAATTAGCCCGATCGGATACGTCCGCCGATTACTCCTCTTTGACGCCGGGGTTGGTCACCGCGCCGTTGGCCGCCGAGCCGAACGTATTGCCGAATTTCGCCAGCACACCACTGTCGTAGTTGGGGTCGGGTTGTTCCCACTCCTCACGGCGGGCCTCGAGTTCTTCCTCGCTCAGGTCCACCGCGAGGGTCCGGTCTTCGATGTCGATGGTGATCACGTCGCCGTCCTCGATGAGACCGATGGGGCCGCCGGCGAACGCCTCGGGGGCAACGTGGCCGATCGAGAACCCGCGCGTCGCGCCGGAGAAGCGGCCGTCGGTGATGAGCGCTACGTCTTCGGCGTGGCCCTGTCCGGCGACCGCGCTCGTGACGCCGAGCATCTCCCGCATGCCGGGGCCGCCCTGTGGCCCCTCGTTGCGGATGACGATCACGTCGCCGCTCTCGACGTGTCCCTCTTGGACGTACGCCATGGCGTTTTCCTCGTTCTCGAAGACGCGGACGGGGCCTTCGTGGTGAAGTTCGTCGTCGCCGGTGACCTTGAGGACGGAGCCGCCGGGCGCGAGGTTACCCGTCAGAATGCGGATCGCACCCTGCTCGTCTTTCGGCTCGTCGACGGTGTAGAGGAAGTCCACGTCGAGGTCCTCGATCGTCGGCGGATCGAGCGCCTCGAGTTCCTCGCCGATCGTGTTGCCGGTGACCGTCAGCGCGTCGCCGTGGAGCAGGTCGGCCTCGTAGAGGGCGTTGAGAACGACCGGGACGCCGCCGACCTCGTGGAGGTCGTTCATGACGCGGGAGCCGCCGGGCTGGAGGTTCGCGATCTTCGGGGTGCGCCGGCTGATCTCGTCGAACTCCTCGATGGAGAGGTCGACGCCGGCTTCGGCGGCCATCGCCAGCAGGTGGAGGACGGCGTTGGTCGAGCCGCCGACGGCGACCTGCAGGGCGATGGCGTTCTCGAAGGACTCCTTGCTGAGGAAGTCGGAGGGCTTGCGTTGCTCCTCGACGACCTCGACGGCGAGTTCGCCGGCCTCGCGGGCGACGTCGTAGCGCGAGTCGGCCTCGGCGGGCGGGCTGGCGCTGCCCAGCGGCGCGAAGCCGAGCGCCTCGGAGATCGAGGCCATCGTGTTGGCGGTGAACATGCCGCCACAGGAGCCCGCGCCCGGACAGGCGTTGCGCTCCATCTCGTCGAGTTCCTCGCTTTCCATCTCGCCGTCGGCGACGGCACCGACGCCCTCGAAGAGGTTCTGGACGGTGACCTCCCGGCCCTCGTGTTCGCCGGGCATGATCGAGCCGCCGTAGAGGAAGACGCTGGGGAGATCCGTTCGGATCGCGGCCATCATCATGCCGGGCATGTTCTTGTCGCAGCCGCCGATCGTGACCAGCCCGTCCATGCGCTCGCCGAAGGAGACCAGTTCGACGGAGTCGGCGATCAGTTCCCGGGAGATCAGCGAGGCCTTCATCCCCTCGGTCCCCATCGAGATAGCGTCGGAGATAGTGATCGTCCCGAACTCGATGGGCATGCCGCCGGAGTCGTCGATCCCCTCGAGTGCGGCGTCGGCGACATCGTCGAGGTGGACGTTACACGGCGTGATATCGGCCGCTGGGTTCGGCACGCCGATCATCGGCGACCCGAAGTCCTCGTCGTCGAACCCCATCGCGCGGAACATCGCGCGGTGGGGGGCTTTGTCCGGACCTTCCGTCACCTCGCGGCTCCGCAACTGCTCGTCTTTTCCGTAGTCGAACTCGTCGTCGCTGCTCATGGTCGGACCTTGCGTCGGAGGGGTATAAGTCACCCTTTCTCGGCCAATCGTTCGTGGCAGTTCCGTCCGGACGAACACGTTCGGGCGAGAACGGGGGGTTGTCGTTCGCTGCGTCAGAAGTAGTCTCGAGTCGGCGACGACCCGGGCAGCGCGTACTCGAGGTAGCCGACGAGATAGGTCCAGAAGAGCCGGACATAGCCGACCCGACTCTGCCGGCGGGCCGACGTTTCGACGGGGCAGGTGTGATCGTAGACGATCGGTCCCTCTCGGGAGAGCCGCAAGGAGAGGTCGGTGTCCTCGAGAAACCGTAAGTCGTCGTCGAACCCACCGATCGCCTCGAACGCCGTCCGGCGGACGCTGCAGTTACAGCCCGCCTGCTGGACGAACCCGACCGGCCAGCAGGCCCGATACCACCAGTCTGAGAGGACCCGAAAGAGCGCGCGGTGACGGAGCCCACCCTCGAGCGGCCGGAGCGGCCCGCCGACGCCGACGACCTCGGGAGCCGCGTAGTGACGGTAATGGCGGCGTACCCACTGGGGCGGAACCACCGTATCGGCGTCGGTGAACAACACCACCTCGCCACCGGCGACCGCCGTACCCAGATTTCTGGCCGGCCCGGGACCCGCCCGACGGTCGTCGATCAACACGCGGTCGACCGCCGGATGCGTTCGAGCGACGCGCTCCGTCGTCGCCCCGCTCGCGACGACGATGACCTCGAGCCGGTCGTCGAAGGTCTGTGCCGCGAGCGAGTCCAGCGTTCGCTCGAGGCGGGTGCCCTCCTCGCGGGCGGGAACGACGACTGAGGCGTCGACTGACGACATCGTCGGGGACTGTCGGGGCGACCGACATAACCGCTGTGTCTGTCGACCGCGCCGCGCGGCCACACTGTCGTGACGCTCGCAGACGGCCTCCTGTAAGTCAGTGCCGGCCCAACCCCAGTGCGATCGGGGTTGGGCCGGTGAACCGTTACAGCAACCCGTCTCAGTCGTTGCCACCGTCGAAACCCCCTTCCCGAGGGGGTTCGTAGCCGGGCACGATCACGACCCATGACGACCGCGACCGTCAGCGCGGGCGCACGCCTCCACGTCGGCTTCCAGAACCTCTCGCTCGCTCGCGAGCGGCTCTACGGCGGCATCGGCGTCGGACTCGCGGAACCGCGAGCGACCGTTACGGCCGAGCCCGCCGCCGCCGTCGAGGCTGCCGATCCGCTGCTTCGGACGTACGCGCGCCGCGCAGTCGACATTCTCGAGGTCCCAGGCGTCGCACTTTCACTCGAGGAGTCCCTGCCGCGCCACGTCGGACTCGGCAGCGGGACCCAACTCGCCCTCGCCGTGCTCACGGCGACGGCGCGAGCCCACGGCCTCGAGCCGCGAGTTCGGGAGCGCGCGCCGGCGATGGGGCGGGGCGGCCGCAGCGGCGTCGGCGTCGCGACCTTCGAGGGCGGCGGCTTCGTCGTCGACGCGGGCCATCCGACGAACCGGTTTACCACCGAGCCGCCGGCGGAGGGCGACTGGACGGTGCCGCCGGTCGTCGCCCGCCACGACCTGCCGCCGGAATGGCGATTCCTTGTCGTCGTCCCCAACGCCGAACCCGGCCGCAGCGGCGACGACGAGGATGCGAGCATGCGCTCGGTCGTCGAACGCGCCGATCCCGCCGTCGCCGACGAACTCGCCGGCGTCGTCACCCGAAAACTGCTGCCGGCTGCCGCCGCGGGCCGCCTCGAGCCCTTCGGCGAGGCGATCGCCGAAATCGGCCGCAAGAACGGGGCGTGGTACGCCGACGCCCAGGGCGGCGTCTTCCGGCCGCCTGCGGGCGAACTCGTCGAGGCGCTCGAGGACTGCCCGGTCCTCTCCGGCGTCGGCCAATCGTCGTGGGGCCCGGTCGTCTACGGCGTGACCGATACCGCCCACGCCGCCGAGGCCGAGGCCGCGGCCGAAGACGCGCTCGCGGACCGCGGACTCGGCGGACGGGTTATCCTTGCGGAGCCGGCCGAGGCCGGGGCTCGAGTCCGGACGACGGACTGAGGCCGCTCGAGTCGATCGAAGTGGAGCGTTTTTGCCTCCCGAGCCCGTAGCGGATCGATATGCAATTCTGCGACGACTGCGGCTCGATGATGAAGGCGGCGGGGGACCGCATGGTCTGTACGAACGACGACTGCGGGGCCTCGAACGAGCGGGACCGCGAGCAGGAAGACGCCTTCGTCACGACGGAGTCACAGACCGACGCCGACGTGATCGAGTCCAGCGAGGAGGCCAACTTCGAGGGGAAGCCGAAGGCGAACGACGTGATCTGTGACGAGTGCGGTGCCGAGGAAGCGTGGTACACCCTCAAGCAAACCGCTTCGGCCGACGAGCCGCCGACGCGCTTTTTCAAGTGCACCGACTGTGGGAACCGCTGGCGGGAATACAACTGAGTCCAGCGATCCAATACCGGTTCGTGGCGGCCGTCGGCCGTCTTCTTCGCAGGATGCCGGCTCGAGGACGGTTCTTGGGAGTCTTCCGACTCGCCGCGGAGTGGCCGGGCCGCGATCGATCGTGACCGGTCCGCCACAGTTGGTCCATGATACCAATGAACAAGGACTAAGCGGCCGGCCCGCGTATCGGGGGTATGGACGCGATTGAACGGCCGACGTTTGCGTCCGACGCCAGCAGACGCATCTACGAGTACGTCGAACGGCACGGAACCGTCGAGCGCCACAAAGTATTGGAGATCCTCACCCTGCCCGCCGAGGAGTTTCGAACCCGCCTCGAGGAGTTGAAATCGGACGGCTATCTCGAGGAGGAGGGCGGCACGCTCCGGATCGCACTCGAGTTCGGGGCGGTCGAGAAACACGAGTTAGACGATCTCACCGTCACCGTTCGCCCCGCTCGGCAGGCGGATTTCGACGGCCTCGTCGACACCATCCGCGACGTTACGGCAGCGGAGACCTACGTCGTCGCCGAGACGATCGCCGAGCAACTGCTGTACGAAGACGCCGTCACCAGACACAACGCGGTCCAATCCCGGACGTTCTTCGTCGCGACCGTCGACGGCGAGGTCGTCGGCTGGACACACCTCGAGTGCGAGCAGACCGATCCGGTTCGGGAAGTCGCCCAGCAGACCGTCGGCGTCCGCGAGGCCCATCGGGGGTGTGGGATCGGCAGCAAACTCCTACAGCGCGGCCTCGAGTGGGCCGAAGCGAACGGCTACCGGAAACTCTACAACAGCGTCCCGGTCGTCAACGACACCGCACTCGAGTTCCTGACCGCACACGGCTGGGATACCGAGGCGATCCGTCGGGACCACTACACGATCGACGGCGAGTACGTCGACGAAGTGATGATGGCGCGCGAACTGTAGCGGCGCTGCCGGGCGGCGGTTCGCCTATCGCGACCGCCAACCGTCGGCCGTGACTGCAAGCCCACCCACATCGCGGGCGCAACGTTCACGTCGGTCCGGACGAATCCACCGGTAGACGAATGTCCGACGGGCCGCGGCTGCCGGGCGTCGAGCGCGAGGCCGACGAGGACCGCATCGTCTGTCACGTCGACGCCGACTGCTTCTATGCTTCCTGCGAGCGACTGCGCGAGCCCGAACTCCGCGAGGAACCCCTCGTTGTCGGCATGGGTTACGAGGAAGGCGAGACGATCGGTGCCGTCGCCACCGCCAGCTACGAGGCCCGCGAGTTCGGCGTCGAGAGCGCACAGGCCATCTCGACGGCCCTCGAGCGACTCCCCAGACGCGCGGCGTTCGAAGACGGGGCGATCGACGATTCCGACCTCTCACGCGAGGAGACCGGCTACTACCGGCCCGTCGACATGGACTACTACGAGTCCGTCGCGGCCGAGGTTCGGGAGATCCTCCACGACTGCGCCGGCGTCGTCCGCGAGGTCAGTATCGACGAGGCCTACCTCGACGTGACCGAACGGACCGCGTGGGAAGTCGCGGACGGCTTCGCCCGCCACATCAGGGACCGCATCCGCCGGGAGGTCGGCGTCACCGTCAGCGTCGGCGTCGCCCCCACGATGAGCGCGGCCAAGATCGCCAGCGACTTCGACAAACCCGACGGGCTCACCGTCGTCGAACCCGGCGACATCCGGGAATTCCTCGCGCCCCTCGAGGTCGACCTGCTCCACGGCGTCGGCCCCGTAACGGCCCGCGAGCTCCGGGAGATGGGCCTCGAAACGGCGGGCGACGTGGCCGCGACCGATCCGGAGCCGCTGGTCGAGCGGTTCGGCGAGCGCGGCCGGGAACTGTACGACCGCGCGCGCGGCGAGGATGACCGCCGGGTCGAGCCGAAGGGCGATCCCAAGAGCTTCTCGCGGGAATCGGCCTTCGCCGAACCGGTCGAGGACCCCGACCCGAAGTACGATCTGATCGAGACGCTCGCGGCGGCCGTCGCGGATCGCGCCCGCCGCGAGGGCGCGCTGTACCGGACCATCGGCGTCAAAGCCGTCACGCCACCCTACGACGTCAACACCCGCGAAAAATCGCTGCCCGGCCCGATCGACGACCCCGACCTCGTCGACCGCATCGCTCGCGACCTGTTCGCCGAGTTCGAGCGCGAGCCCGTCCGCAAGCTTGGGGTCCGGGTGGCAAACCTCGAGTTCGCGACGGCCGACCAGACCAGCCTCGAGGGGTGGGAGTCCGCGGCCGGGTCCGACCCGGAACCCGATTCCGAATCTGACCCCGAGACTGAGGGCGAACGGGAGTCCGCGGTCGAACTCGGGCCCGAGGCGGACTCCGATCCGGAGCCGGATCCGGCCAGTGGCGACCGCTTGGTTGGGCAAACCTCCCTCGCGGACTTTTCGTAAGCGGCCATCCACGGACCGCAACCGGCCGAAACAGCCACCCATCTCGAGCCAACAGTATACCGAACTGGAAAGAACACCGAAATTATAACCCCGCCCCGATAATCATCGTCACAGACCACATCGGCCTCATGCTCATATGACAGAAGATTTCTACGACCTTCTCGAGATCCCGCCCGACGCCTCCCAAGACGAGATCAAGGACGCCTATCGCGACCAGGTCCGCGTCTACCACCCCGATCTGAACGACGACGACCGCGCACAGGCCCAGTTCACCGCGGTCAAAACGGCTTACGACATCCTCGGTGATCCGGTCGAACGGCAGGCCTACGACCGACTCGGCCACGAAGATTACGTCGCGAAGCGTACCAGCGGCCTCCCCTCCCCAGACGTCTGGAAGAGCGACGACGAAGACGAGGACGACTCGAGCGGCACGGAACTGAGCTATTCGGAATCGGAGACGGCATCCGCCGAAGCGTCGACCGCGTCGTCGTCGGCCGGTGCCGCGGCGTCCAGTTCGTCGACCGCCGGTCGGTCGTCGTCGACCACCGGCTCGAGCGGGACGACATCGACGGCCGGAACGGCGTCAGCCTCAACTGGGACCGCGAGCGGTGCCTCGAGTACGGCCAGTACCGGGACTGGAACCGGCTCCGGAACGGGAACGGGGTCTGCCGCCGGTAGCGGTTCGGGGACCAGTAACCGAACCGGTGGGACCGACAGCGGATCCGCTCGCGGAACCGCTCGATCCGGCGGGACCGCGACCGGTTCCGGGTCCGGAACCGCCGATACCGCCGGCAACCCCATCACCCGCTGGTGGCGACGGCAGAATTTTTCCCTGCCGCTGATCTGGCTCTCCGTGCTCGTCTACGCCGCCGGCCTCGGCCACTTCGGCCTCGAGAATCGGGAGCCCCTCGGCTCGCTATGGGCCGAGATTCAGTCCATCGGTGCCGACCCGTCCGGGCTCTGGACGCTGCTCTCGGCGAGCCGCCACGGGCTCGAGACGACGCTGATGTTCGTTCACGGTGTCGAGTTCGTCACCCCGCCGCTCGAGACGACGGTATGGTACGGCGCGCTGGCGGGTGTCGTCGCGCTCGCACTGGTGAGTCTGCTCGTCGTTCGCGGAGTCTCCAGAGAGAACACGTGGGGGCGGCTGACGATCAACGAGACGATCGTCGTCGCGTTCGCGCTCGGTGCGACGACGACGTTGGTCGGTGGCCCCCTGCTCGCTGGTGCGGTACTCATGCCGCTGCTGTTCGGCGTGATCGTCCGCCGAACCAGACGCGGGCCCGGCTGGAAACCGTCCTACGGCTACGTCCTCCCGGTCCTCGCGCCACTGGCCGGGTTCGGCATCGCCGCGGCCGGCGTCGCCTCGCTCCCGATCGATCTCGCCGCGTTCGTACTCTTCCCGCTTGCGGGCGCGCTGGGACTGCCGCTGCGGGCGACTATTCGGAAGCACTTCGACCGCTGATTTTTCGCTGGTCAGCTCGAGACGAGGCCTCGAGTGGCCGACCGTGCCGTGGTGTGACGGCGCGGACCGCCTGCACTACCGAACAGTTGAAATGCGACAGATGCCAAAGCCTCGCATGGCCAAATACTCGACCGGTTCGTCCGGTGGTGGTGGCGGGACGAACTGCGAACTCTGCGGTGCCGAGAGCGACTCGCTTACGCTCGCATCGGTCGCCGGAGCCGAACTCGAGGTCTGTCCGGACTGTGCGCCCCACGACGATTCCGAGACGCACGGGCGGGACAAAAATCGGAATCGGAGCGACCAGGACGCCGGCTCGAACGACGAGACCAGTCGCAAGCGGAAGGCGGCCCAGAACGTCGCGAAAGCGAACCCGGTCTGGGATGGCGACTCCGAACACTGGGAAAGCGAGGGGACGAACTACGACGACGACCCGCTGCCCTATCTCGTCTCGGACTACGGCGAAGCGCTCGTCGAGGCCCGGCAAGACGCCGGCCTCCAGCGCGAGGAACTGGCCGAGGAACTCGGTGCACCGGCCAAAGACGTTCTCGCTGTCGAACAAGGACGTGCCACCCAAGCCGGCGTCGGCGGCGGGCTGATCGAGGCCCTCGAGGAGCGCCTCGACGTAACTCTCGCGGAGTAAGCGAGAGAATTTTCTCGAGGTCGTGACCCTCTCGGCGAGCAGACTTTTAAGCGCAGACGACAGACTGTGACCGATGACCGGGCAACGGGCGGCAGCGGAGCCGTACGCCACGCGGTTCGAGACCGAGGTGATGTCGATCGACGGCCGACGGGTCTGGCTCGAGCGCAGTCACTTCTACGGCGCGAGCGGCGGACAGCCGGCAGACCGCGGCACGATCGGCGATATCGCGATCGCGGACGTGCAGTTCGTCGACGGCGAACAGGTCCATGTATTGGTCGAGGAACCGTCGTTCAAACCGGGCCACCGCGTCCTCTGTTCGGTCGACTGGTCCTTTCGGATGTACTGCATGCGGGCCCACACCGCCAGTCACGTCCTCGTCGGGGCCGCCCGGCGACTGCTCGAGGGGGCGGCCTATGTTGGCCTCGAAATCGGCCCGGAGACGGTTCGTCTCGACCTCGAGACGGGTACGGCTCTCGACGACGAGACGCTGATCGAATTGGACGAGACCGTCAACCGCGTGGTCTGGGAGTCGCGGCCGGTGTCGTGGGACGACGTGTCGATTTCGGCGGCCCGCGAGCGCGACGCGGTCGCGTTCGACGCCGAGAGAGCGGCCGATGCGGGTGCGGTCCAAAAGGGACGAGTCCGCCTCGTCACGATCGAAGCCGAGAACGACAACCGAAGCGGAAACCGTCTCTCCGGGACGGCCGGCCCGACGGACCCGTGGGACGTATCGGCCTGTGGCGGCACCCACGTCCGGAACACCCGCGAGGTCGGGCCCGTCACGGTGCTCGGCGGCTCGAGTCCCGAGTCGGACGTGACCCGGATCGAATTCGCCGTCGGCCCACAGGCGATCGAGCGCCGGACCGCGGAGAAGCGGGCGGCTTTCGCCGCGACATCGGCGCTGGATGCCGATCTCGAGGAGGTTGGCGACGAACTCGAGCGCGTGCGACCCGCCAGCGGTCGGCAGTAGCGGCGACTGACAGTAGGCAACGACACTCATTGGGGCGGGTGACACTACCGCTTGCAAGCAGTGAATTCATCCCTGCCCGCTTCCAGTCCTCGACCGGAGATACCGGCGAGACCTCCTGTCGGAGGTAGAAACTATTACTAACTTCCGAGTGAATTGGTGCCCATGGGAATCGATTACTCGCAACTACACGATCCGAACGCCGAGTACACGATGCGGGACCTCTCGGCAGAAACGATGGGTGTCACGAACGAGCGCGGCGGCGGCCGAGACATCGAGATCACCGACATCCAGACGACGATGATCGACGGGAACTTCCCGTGGACGCTGGTCCGAATCTACACCGATTCCGGCATCGTCGGCACCGGGGAAGCCTACTGGGGCGCTGGCGTCCCGGAACTGATCCAGCGGATGACACCGTTCCTCGTCGGCGAGAACCCGCTCGACATCGACCGACTGACCGAACACCTCGTCCAGAAGATGTCCGGCGAGGGCTCGATCGGCGGCGTCACCGTCACCGCGATCTCGGGTATCGAGGTCGCTCTGCACGATCTGGCCGGGAAGATCCTCGAGGTGCCGGCCTATCAGCTGCTGGGCGGCAAGTACCGCGACGAGGTCCGCGTCTACTGTGATTGTCACACCGAGGACGAGGCCGATCCCGAGGCCTGCGCCGACGAGGCCGAACGCGTCGTCGAGGACCTCGGCTACGACGCCCTGAAATTCGACCTCGACGTGCCCAGCGGGCACGAGAAAGACCGCGCGAACCGCCACCTCCGCGAGCCCGAAATCGAGCACAAGGCCGAAATCGTCGAGAAAGTCACCGAACGCGTCGGCGACCGCGCCGACGTCGCCTTCGACTGTCACTGGACCTTCTCCGGCGGCAGCGCAAAGCGGCTCGCAAAGCGACTCGAGGAGTACGATATCTGGTGGCTCGAGGACCCCGTCCCGCCGGAGAACCACGACGTCCAGCGCGAGGTCACCCAGAACACGTCGACGCCGATTACGGTCGGCGAGAACGTCTACCGCAAGCACGGCCAGCGCCGCCTGATCGAGGAGCAGGCACTGGACATCGTCGCGCCGGACATGCCCAAGGTCGGCGGGATGCGCGAAACCCGAAAGATCGCCGATCTCGCGGACATGTACTACGTCCCGGTCGCGATGCACAACGTCGCCTCGCCCGTGGCGACGATGGCCGGATCCCACGTCGGCGCGGCCATTTCGAACTCGCTTGCCGTCGAATACCACTCCTACGAACTCGACTGGTGGGAGGACCTCGTCGAGGAAGACGTCATCGAGGACGGCTACATCGAAATCCCCGAGGAGCCCGGACTTGGCGTCACGCTCGACATGGACGTCGTCGAGGAGCACATGGTCGAGGGCGAGGAACTCTTCGACGAGGCCTAAACCGAGACGCCGCGAGGACGACGCTTCGCGGATCCGATCGCCGCCCGAGGAGTGAACGGTACCGACCTTGTCTGCTTTTTCGACCGTGAGTAAATTTATTGAAGGTACGGCACGGAGTTCGCCGTGATGGAACGTTACGGTACACGGTGCGAACGGCTCGAGAACGAGCGGCGAACGGCGGTCGCGGGAGGGGCGGACGAATGACCGAGAAGGCAACCGTCAGGGAGCGGATCACTGAGGGCGGCGTCATCGCAGTCCTCCGGGGTATCGACGAGGACCAGATCGTCCCGGTCGCTCGTGCAATCTACGACGCCGGGGTCGACGCACTCGAGATCACGGCGGACGGGACGCGCGCGGCCGAGCAGATCGCGGCCGTCGACCGCGAGCTCGCGGACACCGATGCGGTCGTCGGGGCGGGGACCGTCCTCGACGCGCCGACCGCACAGGCCGCGATCGACGCGGGCGCGTCGTTCGTCGTTTCGCCGCATACGAACGCGGACGTGGTGCGGACCTGCAACCGCCACGGCGTCCTCGTCGCGCCCGGGGTCATGACGCCGACGGAGGCCGTGACGGCGATGGAAGCCGGCGCGGACCTCCTCAAGATGTTCCCCGCGTCGACGGTCGGCCCGGACCACATCGGCGCGCTCGCGGGGCCGCTGGGCGACGTCGACATTATCCCGACGGGCGGCGTCTCCCGGGATAACGTCGCCGACTTCTTCGAGGCCGGCGCGGTGGCCGTCGGTGCTGGCGGTGCTCTCGTGGACGATTCCGCCGTCGCCGACGGCGACATGGATCGAGTTCGAGAGACGGCGGCGTCGTTCGTCGAGGCCGTCGAGGCAGCGCGAAGCGAGTGATAGTGCAAGCGGGCGAAACGCTCTCGGCGACCACGCTGGATGCGGCCCGATAATCGGCTGTTGCCGGGACCCGTTTTATACCGTTCGTTGGGGTGGCAATGGGCGTGGCTTCAGATCCAGATCACTGCACTCGAAGACGGTTACTGCGTGCGACCGGTGTGGTCGGTGCGGCCGGGGTCGCCGCGGCGTTCGGTCTCGGCGGCTCCAGTGCCGGCGTGGCTCAAGACGAGTCCAACGCCTCGAACGCCTCGGAGGGGGCGGGACAGCCGGAGGCAGATGAGGTCGGCAGCGAATATGCAGCGGTGTACCGCGACACGATCGATTCGGTCGTTCTCGTTACCGTCACCGGAACGGGCGGGCCCGGAACCGGCGGCGGTGGACTCGGAACCGGGTTCGTCATCGACGACGAATACGTCCTGACGAACAACCACGTCGTCGAGGCTGCCACGGAGGGCGGCATCGAACTCCAGTTCAGCAACGAAGAGTGGCGACCCGCGTCGATCGTCGGGACGGACGCCTACAGCGACCTCGCGGTCCTCCGCGTCGAGGACATGCCCGATGTCGCTTCTCCCCTCTCGCTCGCCGAGTCCGAGCCGATCATCGGCCAAGAGGTGCTCGCGATCGGCAACCCGCTCGGGCTCGACGCGTCGGTCTCACAGGGAATCGTCAGCGGGACCGGCCGCTCGCTACCCAGTCCCTCCGGCTTCTCGATCCCGGCCGCGATCCAGACCGACGCGCCGATCAACCCCGGGAACAGCGGCGGGCCGCTCGTGAGCCTCGAGGGCGAGGTACTCGGCGTCGTCTTCGCCGGTGCCGGCCAGACCATCGGCTTTGCCATCTCCGCGGCGCTGGCGAATCGCGTCGTGCCCGCGCTCATCGAGGACGGCTCGTACGACCACGCCTACCTGGGTGTCGGCGTCCAGCCCGTCGGTCCGGAAATCGCCGCCGAAATCGGCCTCGAGGAGGCGACCGGCGTGCTCGTCATGGAGGTCGTCCCCGATGGCCCCGCCGACGGGGTCCTCCAGCCGGCCAGTACGGCTCGGCCGGGCAGCGGTGACGTCATCGTCGCCATCGACGGCCAAGAGATCCCGAACCAGTCGGCGCTCTCGTCGTATCTCGCTCTCGAGGCGTCGCCCGGCGAGACGATCGAACTCGAGATCATCGGCGACGGCGAGCGCCAGTCCGTCGAGTTGACGCTGGCAGAACGGCCGGAAGCCGAGCAACCGCGGACCCCGATCGGCGGCCCGCGCGAGGCACCGCCGCCAACGGATCCCTATAGTAGCTCTTGAAAGTCAATGCACACCCGATCGCAGGATAGCGTTGCGATCGGTGTGTAAATCGTTTCAAGAGCTACTATAATCGACATCGGCTCCCCGCTCGAGATGTAGGTCGCCTCGCAGCGGATCGCTGCCCTCAGTCCGCGTTTTCGTTTGCGTCGGACTCGTCTGCCTCTTCGGCTTCCTCGAGGTCGTCCGCGTCCTCGCGGGGCGCGTTCTGCGTGCCGAGAGTGCCGTCGCCCTCGTCGACTTCGTCCGGATCGCGGTCGATCCGCTCGAGTTCGTCCTCGATTTCGGCTTCTCGTTCTGCCTCGTACTCGTGTGCTCTGTCGGAGTCGTCTTCGGCCATGCAGCGACGTTCGTCGCCGAGCCGTTTGGACGCGGGGCCGTCGAGTGCAACGTCTGCCGACAGCGCCGGCGGTCGCCCGGGAACGTTCACGAGACACGAAAGACAGATAAAAGACCCTACGCTGTGAATAGACAGATATGGACGTTCCGTACGACCTCACCTCGTACATTCGGGTGTTGAAAATGGCGACGACACCCACGACTAACGAGTTCTTCCAGGTGTCGAAAATCGCCGGTGCAGGGATCCTCCTGGTCGGTCTCGTCGGATTCCTCATCGGTGCGATCATGCTGTTACTGCCGGGTGGCGTCTAATGGGGATCTTTGCTGTCAAAACGACGGCGAGTCAAGAGCGCACCGTCGCGGACATGATCATCAACCGCGAGGAGCCGGAGATCCACGCCGCCCTCGCCCCCGACTCGCTGACTTCCTACGTGATGGTCGAAGCCGAAGGCAACGCGGTCCTCAACCGCGTCCTCGAGGACATTCCTCACGCGCGCAGCATCGTCCCCGGCGAGTCCGACATCTCGGAAGTCGAGCACTTCCTCTCGCCGAAGCCGGATGTCGAAGGGATCGCCGAGGGCGACATCGTCGAACTCATCGCCGGCCCATTCAAAGGCGAGAAGGCGCAGGTCCAGCGGATCGACGAGGGCAAGGATCAGGTCACCGTCGAACTGTACGAGGCGACGGTTCCGATTCCCGTGACGGTGCGGGGCGACCAGATTCGCGTGCTCGATTCCGACGAGCGGTAGTTCATCGGACCATGCGAACGGGTGCTGCGCACCCGTGAGCAGCGAGCGCCGAGGGAAGTTTTATACTAAATTTTGCGAGGAGTAGTCGCCGATGCGAGGCGACCCGACGATGTAAAATTTAGGAGCGCGACGGTTCCGATTCCCGTGACGGTGCGGGGCGACCAGATTCGCGTGCTCGTCCGACGAGCGATAGCGAGTCGGTTCTCTCAGTGTTCAGCCTCGAATGAGCACTGAGACCGTTTTCTACTCCATTTTCCGAGAAAGAGGGTCAAATCTAGCGAGAAACCGGCCGTGGTTCCGAGACGGGTCGACTCCGAGACCGCTCGTTACCGCTTCAGTTCCGTCGCGATCGCTTGCATGTCCGCTTCCGATTCGATCTCCTCGAGTAGCTCTTCGCGCTCCCGTACTTCCTCGGAGCTAGCGCCGTAGGCGCGGACGTATTCGGCGCGGCTGTGGTCGGTAAAGGCGTGTCGGATCGCGAGATAGCCGTCGGGGACGACGGTCCCACAGACCTTACACTCGCGGCGCTGGTGTTCCGTCGCCTGATGGACGACGGCCGACTCGACGTCCTCGAAAACTGCGCCACAGCCGTCGATTCCGCATTCCCAGGCCATTCGATACTGCCACTCGAACGGCCGCCCTAATGATCCTTTCGCAGCGATTCCTCTCGGCTCGAAGAGGTGTGCCCGACAACCCTTCGACCCTGCGGCACATCTCATCGGTCATGCCGGCGACTAACAGGTCGACACTGGCCACGTTCGACGCCGACCGCGTTCGCCGTGTCGTCCAAGAGACGGTGTCAGGGCCGTTGTACGCCTTCTGTGAGTACGACACGGAGTCGTTTCGGCCGCTGTACATCGACGACCGGACGATCTCGATGTACGACAGCCGCGAGGCGATGCTCGAGCATTTCGAGCAGATTCACACGAACGTCCACATGGATTTCATGCAGAGCAAACTCTTCCGGAACACGCTGTTTCCCGAAGCCGAGCGAGTCGAATACATCACCACGTCGATGGACTTTTTGAAGATCCTCCGGGTCTACGTCGGCGAGGACGGGCTGTTCATCTCGATCGACCCGGACGAGCCAGTCGTCCCCATCGTCGACGCGATCAAGGGGACTCTCGAGTGGCCGCCGAATCAGAATTCATAACTCGGCTGTCCCGGAAGTAGTGGTCGTGACCGATGGAGTGACGTTCCGAATCGACTGTCACGTGAAGGTGCTCTCCGATCGCGTCGTCGAGCGAGCCAAGCGGGCCGGCCTCGATGCGATCGTCTACGCCCCTCACTTTACCCGCCTTCCCGAGATCCGCGAGCGGGCGGCCGCGTACTCGAGCGAGGATCTGCTGGTGATCCCCGCCCGCGAGGTGTTTACCGGGACGTGGCGAAACCGGAGACACGTCCTCGCGCTGGGCCTCGAGGAGCCCGTGCCGGACTTCATCCCGTTCGAGTCGGCGATGGCCGAGTTCGAGCGCCAGGACGCCACGGTGCTCGTCCCCCACCCGGACTTTGCGAACGTGAGCCTCGACGAGGCAGACCTCCGAACGTATGCGGAGACGATTGACGCGATCGAAATCTTTAACCCGCGCCACTTCCCGCCGGACAATCGCCGGGCGCGGGAACTCGCCGACGACCTGTCGATGCCGCCGTTTACCTCCTCGTACGCCCACCTCCCCCGATCCGTCGGCGTGGCCCACACCGCCTTCGACGCGACCATCGAGAGCGAAGCTGCTCTCCTGACCGCACTCGAGGACGGCATCGCTCGCCGCGTCGTCTACGATAACGGCTTCGACCGGTGGGCGACGACGACGGCGGAGCTCGGCCACCTCGTCTACGAGAACACGTGGAAGAAGGTCGACCGACTGTTTCTCTCGGGGACGGAGCCGACACATCCACAGCACATCGCCTACGACGGCCGGTTCGACGATGTCGCCGTCTATTAGAACTCCCTGTCGTCCGCGCCCTCCCGTTCGATAGCGACGGCTTCGCGTCTCAGATTTCCGAAAGCGTCGCTACGACTCGGTCCCAGTGACTGCCGCGCCAGAAATACTGCCCGCAGTCGCGACAGACCCACATCTCGACTTCCGAGGGATCCGGGGCGTACGCCGGCGTCGAAGTCGCCGGATCGACATCCGCCAGCGGGCCGTTACAGCGACCACAGAACGCGGGTTCGGCCGCCGGCGAGAAGGCGAGTCCGGCGGCGTCTAGTTCGGCGAGTTGGGCGTCGACCTCGCGGGACTCGAGCAAGATCGCCTCGTCGGCACGAGCCGCGAGTTCGACGTCTCGAGTGACGACCGTACGGCCCTCGTCCCGGGCGACGGCGAGCAGATCGTCGTCGGCCTCGAGTCCGCGACCGCCGGCGTAGGCGGTGTCGTGGTTACATATTCGCAGGTAAGCGACGAGCCCGCCGCACATGACATCGAGGAGGAGTCGCATCGGTTTGGTGCGTTCTCAGGGGAAGGTCAGAATCGATCAGTGAAGGAACTCGCGAAGGTCCCCGACCGCCCACGTGTTGATCACGTCGTCGGGTTCTGCCCACCCGCGGCGCGCGGTGTGGACGCCCCAGCGCATGTACTCGAGCGTCGCGGGCCGGTGGGAGTCGGTGTTGATCGAAATCGGCGCGCCCTCCTCGAGCGCGGCTTGGACGGCGCTGCCCCACAGATCCAGCCGGCGGGGATCGGAGTTAACCTCGAGTGCGGTGCCGTGGGCGGCGGCGGCTTCCCCGAGCGCGGTCGCGTCGAACTCGAGCCCGGAGCGCTGGTTGAGCAGGCGGCCGCTGGGATGGCCCAGCACGTCGATCGCCGGGTTCTCGACGGCGTGGACGAGCCGCTCGGTGGCGGTTTCGGCGTCCTGATCGAGGGCGCTGTGGGTCGAGGCGACGATCACGTCCAAGGTTTCGATTACCTCTGCGGAGAGGTCGATCTCGCCGTCGGCGTCGACGTTCGCTTCGATGCCGGCGAAGACCTCGATCTCGGCCTCGTCGCCGACCGCGCGGACCTCCTCGGCGTACTCGAGGATCTCGGTGTCGGAGAGCCCCATGCCGCCGACGATTCCGGGGCCTTCGGCGTGGTCGGCGATCCCGAAGTAGTCGTAGCCCCGCTCGGCGGCGGCGTCGACCATCGCGGCAACGTCGGTGTTGCCGTCGGACCACTCGGTGTGGCTGTGCAGGTCGCCGCGGATGTCCTCGCGCACGATCAGCGCGGGCAACTCGCCGCGTTCCGCGGCGGCGATCTCGCCGCGATCCGTTCTGAGTTCCGGCGGGATCCACGGCAGGCCGAGCGCTTCGTACATCCCGTCCTCGGTTTCGCCGGCGACGCGCTCGCCGACGCGCTGTCCGCCCTCCGGGTCCTCGACGTCGGAGACATCGAAGGCCCCGTACTCGTTCAACTTCATCCCGCGGTCGATCGCGTAGTTGCGCAGGGCGACGTTGTGGTCCTTGCTTCCCGTGAAGTACTGCAAGGCGGCGCCGAACTCCTCGGGAACGACCACGCGCAGATCGACGCGGCTCTCGCCGACGCGGACGCTTGCCTTCTCCGGGCCGGATTCGATCTCGTCGTCGACCGAATCCCAGTCGACGAACGCCTCGACGACAGCTTCGCCCGCGTTCGTCGCCGCGAGCACGTCCACGTCGCCGATCGTCTCGCGCCACCGCCGGATCGACCCTGCCACCTCGCAGCGCTCGACCGCATCGGTCGACCCGAGGAACGCGAGCACGTCGTCGGCGAGCGGTCGCGCCTCGCCCAGCAACTGGCGCTGGCCGACGGTCCGGGCGAACTCGAGGTTCTCGAGGATGTTCTGTTCGGTCTTCGGGCCGAAGCCCTTGACTTCCTGTACCTCGCCGGCTTCAGCAGCCGCCTCGAGGTCATCTAAGGTCTGCACGCCGAGTTCGCGGTAGAGCTTACCCGCGGTCTTGGGGCCGACGCCCTCGATGCGGGTGATGTCGGCGATATCGATCGGGAGGTCGGTCCGCAGTTCTTCGAGTTCGTCGATCTCGCCGGTCTCGACGTACTCGACGACCTTCGAGGAGATGGCGTCGCCGACCCCGTCGATGTTCTCGACGGCCGTGCGGTCGCCCGCCTCGATTCGGTCGGCGATCGGCACGGGATGTGCGCGGATGTTCTCGGCCGCACGGCGGTACGCGCGGGGTTTGTACTCGACGCCGTCGGCCTCGAGCAGGTCGGCGAACTCCTCGAAGCGGGCGGCGAGTTCGGCGTTGGTCGTCATCGGCCCCTCCGGGAACTGGTGTCGTCGTCCTGTCCCAGCGCCTTCTTGAGGAACGACATCCAGCGCTTGCGATCCTGGGCTTGCTGGACCTGCTGCTCGCGCTCTAAGTCCGTCGGCCCCAGACTCTCGAGGGCGTTTAACGCCCGGTCGATGCCGATGATACTCTGGGCGAGGTCGTCGCCCACCTCGCGGCTGATATCGTCCTCTTCGATCCGCTCGAGTCGCTCGAGTCGCTCGCGTCGCAGGTTCCGCTTTGCCTGCTCGACGCGGTCGCGTTCGCCGGCCGGGACCGTCTCGCGGCGCTTGATCTCGAAGACGAACGTCCGGAGGTCGATCTCCTCCCCCTGGACCGTGATCGTCTCCGGAATGTCCGCGCCGACGGTCGCGCCCTCGCGCTCGACGCGCTCGAGCAGTTGCTTGCGCTCGTACTCTTGCACGTCCGGTGATGGGGGACGGGGAGGCAAAAATGTACAGTCTACACGGCACTGTCGCCAGCGCCAGGGGCCCAGCGCCGATCTTTTGGCCGGTTGCGCGCCGATCGTTATCACGTCAAACCCCAAATCCCTTAGCGGCTCCCCACATACCCCCGGTCAATGGCCAAGTGCGACGTGTGTGGGAAGGACGAAAACATGCCGTACAATTGTCGGCACTGCGGTGGGACCTACTGTGCCGACCACCGGCTCCCCGAGAACCACGACTGCTCGGGGCTGCAAGACTGGAACGATCCACAGGGCGTCTTCGACAGTGGCTTCGACGACAGCGTCAGTTCCGGCGAGAGCACCGCTCGGGCCTCGAGTCTCACGGATAAGCTCCCGATCGATACCGGGCCGGGCGGCCCGCTCGCGTACTTCCGCGGGAACGCGACCTACACGTTCCTCGCGTTGATGTGGCTGACGTTTCTGGCCCAGTGGGCCACGCTGTTAATCGGGGGTGCATCCATCCACCAGACGGTGTTCACGCTGTCCTCGGGGCACGTCGAATACGTCTGGACGTGGATCACGTCGATCTTCGCACACAGCCCGTACAACTTCATGCACATCGTCGGGAACAGCATCGTGATATTCTTCTTCGGCCCGCTCGTCGAGCGCTACGTCGGCTCGCGGAATTTCGCGATCCTGTTCATCGTCAGCGGCGTCCTCGCCGGGCTCAGTCAGGTCGGGATCTCGATCGCCCAAGGAAATCCGACGGCCGTCCTCGGAGCCAGCGGTGCAGCACTCGCGATTATGGGCGTCTTGACGGTCCTGAACCCCGGACTCAAGGTGTACCTCTACTTCATTCTCCCGGTGCCGATCTGGCTGTTGACCGCCGGCTACGCGTTCATTAGCGTCGCATTCCTCTCGACCGGCGGTGGCGGCGGCGGAATCGCCCACATGGCCCACCTCGTCGGCCTCGTGATCGGCCTCGGCTACGGCGAGTACGTCAAGCGAAACCGGAACGTCAGCGCGCCGAATCAACTGCAGTTCGGCGGTGGTGGCGGCGGGCCGGGCGGTCCCGGCGGACCCGGCGGTCGCCGTCGGTTCTGATAGCTCGACCCCTCTGCGGTACCGTCGTCCCGCCATACCCCCGCAACTGATTTTCACCCGGCGTCTATCTCCACTCAGATGAGTCAGCCACGTCCCGATCTCGCCCCCGACGCCGGCCTCTCGCGCGATGAAATGGAAACGCTCCAGCGCGAGATCGCCGACGTCGCCGTCTTCGACGACGAGTTCGCGTTCGACCCCGACGCGCTCTCGAACCCGCTCGCGGCGACCTCGAGCGGCGGGCGACCACCGGTCGTCGTCGGCGTCGACCAATCGTTCCTCACGAACGCGGACGGCGAGCAGGACCGCGCGCTTTCCGCCGTCGTCGCGATGCGCGGCGGCGAGGTCATCGAGCGCGTCTTCGCCGTGACGCCCCTCGAGATCCCCTACATCCCCGGCCTTCTCTCCTTCCGCGAAGGCGCGCCGATCCTCGCGGCGATCGAGGAACTGTCCGTCGAGCCGGACCTGTTCCTGTTCGACGGCAGCGGCCGCATCCACTTCCGGCAGGCCGGCATCGCGACCCACATGGGCGTGGTCAAGGACGTGCCAAGCATCGGCGTCGCCAAGAGCCTGCTCTGTGGGTCTCCGCGCGGAAATCTCGAGGACCTCCCCGAAGGGACCACGGTCGGTATCGAATCCAACTCGAGGGTCGACGCGCCCGACGGGACCCTGCTCGGCTACGCCGTCCAGACCCGACAGTACGAGTCGCCGAACCGGTACATCAACCCGCTCTACGTCAGCCCCGGTCACCGCGTCGGCCCCGAGACCGCCGCCGACATCGCGCTTGCGCTGTCCTCATCGTACAAACTCCCGGAGCCGGTCCGACTGGCGGACAAATACGCAGACGATGCGAAGCAAACCCTCGGCGACTAAGCCGACCTAGCCATCGGTCACAGCTGCTCGCCAAACCGATCGCTGTGGGCGGGAGAAAGGAACTGGGGCTTTCAGAGTGCCGTTCAGTGCCGTTGTACACCATTTTCCCCTCTGCGATACCCTCCGAATACGGACAGTACGGATAGCGCGACAAACCGTCGATACTTAGGTATCGTCTCTCGAACCCGTCACACATGGCCACCGCTGAGGACGTCGAGAGGACAGCCGATGACGGGCCGGACGGGACCGTCGTCGAGGACGACCGCGGCCGCGAGACCGCCGGAACCGACGACGACCGCTACACGCGCAAGAAATCGGTCCTCATCACCGGCTGTTCGTCAGGCATCGGCCGCGCGACCGCACAGGCCTTCCTCGCCGAGGACTGGCAGGTCTTCGCGACGGCGCGCAACGTCGACGACATCGCGGCCCTCGAGGAGGCGGGCTGTGAGACCCTCGAGTTGGACGTCACCGATCCCGAACAGGTCGCGTCGGTCGTCGAGCGGGTCGTCGACGTCGCCGGCGCGATCGACTGCGTCGTCAACAACGCCGGCTACGCCCAGATGGGGCCGCTCGAGGACGTCCCGACGGTCGATCTCCACCGACAGTTCGACGTCAACGTCTACGGCCCCCACCGGCTCGCCCGCGCCGCGCTGCCGCACATGCGAGCACAGGGCGAGGGGCGGATCGTCAACGTCTCGAGTGTCATCGGGCGGATCTCGTTCCCCGGCGCGGGTTCCTACGCCGGCTCGAAACACGCGCTCGAGGCGATGAGCGACTCCCTGCGCGCCGAAGTCGACGAGTTCGGGATCGACGTCGTCGTGATCGAACCCGGCCCGGTCGATACGAACTTCACCGACCGCGTCGACGACGAACTGCCCGACGACGAGCGGACGCCGGCATACGAGTCGCTGTACGACCTCTACGACGACGCGCAACTGATCGGCGGCGGTGGCGGGCCGTTCGCGTCCGATCCCGAAGATGTCGCGGAAGCGATCGTCGAATCCGCGACCAGTCCCGATCCGCCGGCGCGGTACCCGGTCGGCCCGCTCGCCCAGTACGGACTCTACGCGCGCTACCTGCCGGATCGACTGCGGGATGCGGTCTACGGCCTTCTTCGAAAACTCGTCTGAATCCCCGCGCAGCGAACGAACGCCGCTTATCCGTCGTCGCTGTCGTATCGGTCGGCCGCCGACTCGAAGCCCAGTTCAGACTGCTCGCGGCCGCGACGGTCCTCGAGCGCGGCGATCGCGTCGGGTTCGGGCGCGGCGTCGTCGGTGATCCGCGCCCACGAGTTGTGGACTTTGGCGTGACACCATCGACAGAGGTAGATCGTGATCTCGTGGGAGAGGCTCTCGCCGTCGCGCGCATACGAGAGGTGGTGTTCCTCGAGCAGCGGGCGCTCGTCGTCGTGGGCCATCCGCTTTTCCTCGAGCCCGCAGCGGACGCACTCGCGGTCGCGGTTGCGCGAGCGGAAGTGCGGACAGTCGCCCCACGCCCAGTCCGATTCGGGGTCGACCACGGGACACGCGTAGTCGTCGGCCGCGCGCTCGCGACCGAATTCCGGGTCGTGGCCGTGGTGCTCGAGGGCGTACCGGCACTGGCCCTCGCCGGTGAGATGGTCACAGAGCCCCGCGAACTCGTAGGGGTCGTCGACGCCGACCGAAGTTCCCTGCGGCGTTTTCTCCATCGTCGCTCGGCCGTCCTTGGGTCACCGGGTAGTTGAAGCTGGCGTCCGGCGGCTGCGGTCCGACACGGAAAGTTAGAATATGTTATGTTTACAACTCGAATCTATGAGCAAGTCGAACTCTGTTAGACTCGCCGCCGTCGTCGTCGCCGGATGGATCGTCCTCGAGTTCGCGCTTCGACGCGGTCTCGTCTTCGCCGGTGCTGCCGTCGGCGTCGATTCGGGGCTGGTCGATGCCCTCGCCCTCGCAGTTGGATTCCCCGCTATCGCGGCGGTTCTCTCCTGGTACGCGCTCGAGCGGGGACAGGACCGCGAGCGCTGGGGGTGGGAGTGGGCGCCGCGAGCCCTCGGAGCCGGCATCCTCGCGGCGGTCGTCGGCTTCGTACTGGTCGCCGGCGCTGCACAGGTCGATGCGGCGTTGTTCGGTCTCGACAACACCACCGCGACGGGCCGCGGCGGACTGCCCGTGTGGACCGCGCTCCTGTTACTCGTCGGGAACGGGCTGGTCGTCCCGATCGCGGAGGAGCAGGTCTGGCGGGGAATCGTCCAGACCGATCTCGTCGCCGAGTGGGGTGCTCCCGCGGGGATCGCGGTGACGGCGATCCTGTTCGCCGGCAAGCACGTGGTCGTGGATCTGTCGGTGGTCCGCGTCACGACGCTGCTAACCCTCGGCTTCCTCTTCGGTGTCGTCCGCCATCGGTGGGGGACCGCCAGCAGCGCGGTCACACACGTCCTGATCAATACCGTCTCGACAGTCAGTCTCGTCGCGGCGGCGTTCGGCTGATCGCGCCCGATCGACCGCGAGACCGGGCCGGCGTCCGCGGACTCGACCAACCTGTTCGACCCGGGGGATCGCCATCGGCGGGAAGGTTTTTGCTATCGCCGTTCCGACTCGAGGGCGTGCGACTCGTCCACGACCCGGTCTCTGCTGACGACGATTCCAACGCCGACGACACTGACCGCGACGCTCGGGTACTGGCGACGCAGGTGGACCTCGCGGACTCGATCGTGAGCCAGACGCTGGGGCTCATGTTCCGGCGATCGATTCCGGACGACTACGCGCTGGCGTTCCAGTTCGGGTCGGCGACGACACGGGACCTCCACATGCTGTTCGTCTTCTTCCCGATCGACGCCGTCTGGATCACCGACGGTGTCGTCCAGCGCGTCGAAACCCTCCGCCCGTGGCGGAGTTTCGCTCGTGCCGAGGCCGATCTGATCGTTGAACTTCCCGCCGGCACTGCGGCCGGTGTCGAGCCCGGCGATCGGCTGGTTCTCGAGGACGAGTGAACGGACCGGGTCGTCGCGGCGATCACGAGACGCTTCGCGCCGAGAGCGCGGGACACCGAACCCGGTTGCACCGAGCCGTGACCGGCGGATTTAAGTCAGCATGATACGTTAGCCCACAGTACAATGGCACGAGATTCCGTCTCACCGCCGCACGACGAGGATAGAGGAAGTCGGGGCAACCCGGCTGGATGCGAAATTCTCCGACGAAACTAAGCCTACTTCATCACCCGTGCCCGTACCTCACTCCGCCGAACAGACGATCGAATCGGACCGTACAGTGCGCCTTCTCGACACGACGCTTCGCGACGGCGAACAAGCGCCGGGCGTCTCGCTTTCCCCCGACGAGAAAGTCGAGATCGCCCGCTCGTTAGAACGCGCCGGCGTCTCGGTGATCGAGGCCGGCAGCGCCTGTACCGGCGCGGGTGAGCGACAGGCGATTTCGCGGGTGACCGACCTCGATCTCGACGCCCGCGTCACCAGTTTCTGCCGCGGGATGAAAGGCGACATCGACCTCGCACTCGAGTGCGATGTCGACGGCGTCCACATCGTCGTCCCCGCCAGCGACCGCCACGTCGAGGGCAAGGTTGGCACCTCCCGCGAGGACAACCTCGAGAAGACCGCCGAACTCGTCGCCTACGCGAAAGACCACGACCTCTGGGTCGAGGTCATCGGCGAGGACGGCTCCCGCGCGGACCTGGACTACCTCGAGGCGTTAGCCGAAACGTCCCTCGACGCGGGCGCAGAACGGTTCTGCTTCGCCGACACCGTCGGCCACACGGGGCCGGAACACACCTACGAGGCCGTTTCCCGGCTCGCAGAACTCGGACCCGTAAGCGCACACACCCACGACGACCTCGGACTGGGCGTGACCAACGCGCTCGCGGCGATTTCGGCCGGTGCCGACCTCGTTCACTGCACCGTCAACGGACTGGGCGAACGCGCCGGCAACGTCGCCTTAGAGGAGGTCGCGATCGCCCTCTCGCACGTCTACGACCTCGAGACGCTCGAACTCGAGGAGCTGTACGATCTGGCACAGATCGTCTCTCGGGCGACGGGCATCCAACTCGCGCCGAACAAGGCCGTCATCGGCGAGAACGCCTTCACCCACGAGAGCGGCATCCACACCGACGGCACCCTCAAAGACGACAAGATGTACGAGCCCTACGCGCCCGAGACCGTCGGGCGGGAACGCCGGCTCGCGCTCGGCAAACACACCGGCCGCGCGGGCGTCAAGGCCACGCTCGAGGAACACGGCGTCGAGGCCGACGACGATGACATCGCCGAAATCGCAAACCGTGTGACCGAGCTCGGCGATCGCGGCCGCCGGGTCACCGACGCCGACCTGCTGGCGATCGCCGAGGACGTCACCGGCGACGACCGCGAGCGCGTCGTCGACCTGCTCGATCTCTCGGCCACTAGCGGCGGTGCCGTCCCCACGGCCAGCGTCCGGCTGTCCGTCGACGGCGAGGAACGCGTCGCCAGCGGCACCGGTTCCGGCCCCGTCGACGCCGCCGTCTCCGCCGTCCGCGAGGCGCTCGGCTCGATGGCCGATGCCGAACTCGAGTCCTATCACGTCGACGCCGTCACCGGCGGCACGGACGCCGTCGTCACCGTCGAGGTGACGATGGTTCGCAACGATCGCTCGGTGACGGTCGCCCGCAGCGAGGCCGACATCACCCGGGCGAGCGTCACGGCAATGGTCGACGCGCTCGACCGACTGCTCGCGTCCGACCAGCAGCCGCTCGCGCCGGCCGACGACTGAGCGACTGCGCGCCTCGCGGTTTTCAGTTCCCACTCGACGGCACCGACCAGCGACCGCTGCCGAGCAGCCGTTCTTTCGACGATTCGTCGGCCGCCATTCGACTCGAGTCGATCCAATGCGCGGCAGTTCGGCCAGTCGAGAGCGCTGAACGACAGTAGCCATTGAAACGAATAACACACCAATCGTCGAAGTAGTCTTGTGATCGGGTGTGTAGTGACAGTGGCTACTATAGCCGTCCGTAGCTGTCGGCTTGCCGCTCCGATCGGATCGAGACGCGTTTGATCTGACGCGGTATAGTCGCCGATTTCTCCACGACGGCATCGGGATGACTGCAGCTGGATATGTCGGGCCCTACCGAGCCGTTCGGAACGATTGCAGGCAGGAAACGGAGTGCGAGCGGTTGCTAGTGCCGCAAGTGTCGGTAGACCGGCTATAACAAATCGTACGAATCCGTGACACTTCTGGCGTGATGGAAGATAACCATCAGCGAGATCGATCAGCTAGCGCTACTGGTGAGACAACGCGCCGTTCGTACGTTCGCTTGCTCGGTACGCTGGGACTCGGTGGTTCGATCATCGGGGCCGCCGGGACGGGTTCACGAGGCGGCGTCGCTGTGGCACAGAGCAACGACAATGGTTCTGCGGGCGGGATCCGCGTGAGCGATTCGGGAACCGCAGTCAGCGACGACGTGAGCCAAGTCGATTTCGGGGCGTCGCTCTCGGCAACCGAGTCGGGTTCGGAGACCGTCACCGTGCGAGGCGAGACGAATCCGAATTACGTCGACGTCCGCGAGGACCTCGGCGTCGAACCCGGAAGAGACGACCTGTGGGGTGCGATCGAGACCCACTACGCCTCGTTCGCGCCACCGGACCGAAACCACTGCTATCAGATTCCCGCGGGAACGTGGCGCGTCGAAACCGACGACGTCCACTTCGACGCTCACGAATTCCTGGGCATCGTCGGCGCTCCCTTCGCCGCTCTCGAGGTCGCCGATCAGGACACCGACCGACTGATGACCGTTGGATCGCTTGACGCGTCACTCCCCCACGCCCAACGGACCGTCATGCGCGACCTCCGGGTCGATATTCGGGGCGACTACGACGCCGGCATCGCCCGCTGGTTCACCTATCGGTACGGGCACATGGAGAACATCTCGATGCGGGGAAAACGGGACAAGCTCAACCCCGAGTACGGCGGCGACCGGCACACGATTCTGGTCGACGGCGTTCGGTCCTCGACGACCAACGTCATCAGCGGCTGCCACCTCAACAACGGCGATACGGCGTACGACCGATCGACCCACGTCGGCCACGCGATCCCGTTCAGTTCGGACGTCTACAACCATGGTACGAACTACTGGGACGGCTGTCAGGTCTCGGAGTACATCGACAACGGCATCTACGTCTCGGGCGACGACGGCCGAAACATTATCACCGGCTGCCACGTTCGTAACTGCGCCGGCGCTGGCATCCGAATCGGCCCGAACGACTACGTTCAGGATTGCCAGGTCACCATGACCGACCACCCCGGGTTCCCGTGGTCCGGCCTCTGGCTCGAGAACGGCGGCGGGCAACTGGTATCCCAGCTCTTGGTGAACAACCAGATCAAGAAGGACACCGAAATCGTCCGCCTGACTCAAGACGGGCCGGCGCGGTTGACCGACGTCCACATCACCGACGAAGGCACCGACGGCCGGGCGATCCGTGTCAACGACAACGATGACGCGCCGACCGCGTTCGATGGCTGTACGATTACCGACCGCTCGAGCCCGTCGACATCCGATTACGCGGTCTACGTCAGATCGTCGAACGTCACCTTCGACAACTGCGAGTTCGATATCGCGCCGCAGTCGTCGACGGATCGACACGGCGTCTTCGTCACCAACGGCGGCGACGATCTCGACCGGCTCACACTCGAGAACTGCGCGATCGACCCCGATGGCGCGAGCCTTCGGTTCGCCGAGAGCGGAGCCGACCACACCGTCGAGAGCTCGTTTTTCGAAGGACTCGTCACGAGCGACCCCGAGACGACCCTCTCGACGGTTCTGTGGACGGGCAATCGCCACCGCGGCGGGACCGACTTTCGGGGGACGCGATTGCAGTGGCAAGGCGACTTTAACTTCGGCTTTGACGTTTGATTCCCGCTGGTCGACCGGAAGCGGGAGCAATCCGAACTCGAGCCGGCCCCTGCCGCCGGTTAGGAGTAATCGAGACCGATCGTCTGCTCGTCGAGGACCTCCTGTCGAACGTCGACCATGCCAACGTCCTCGTAGCTGGTCGGCCCTTCGACCTGCTCGGCGTTTGGCCCCGGCTGGTTCCCGAGATAGGTGACGTTCGGGTTCGTCCCGATGTCCTCGAGGAGTTCGAACTGCGATTCGGGGCCGTCGGCGAACCCATCAAATCGCTCCTGTACGAGTTCCTCGCTCGGCCCCTGAAATTCCTCGCCGTCCTCGGGTTCCTCCGCGAGTTCGAGCCGAAGGAGGATCGCTTGACTCTCGAGGTCGAGCCCGCTGTCCTCGATCGCGCTGACGACGGCAAGCACCGTTTCCTCCTTGTCCGGCAGAGTATCGCCCGCGGGCGCGTCCTGCTCGTACTCCTCGACCGTCAACTCGACCCCTTTCGCGAGGGCGACCATTTCTTCGGTGAGGTCGTCGACGGCGTCGAGAACGGCGTCCAGATCGTTGTCGACACCTTCGAGTGACGATTCGACCGAGTTCGGCGACGGGAGTTCGGAGTTCAGCAGGATTACCGTCCGCGCCCGACTCGGATTCTCCTCGTATCGCTGCGGATCGCTCGCGGGATTGTTCTTGTCCCCGAACTGGATCACGTTCGGCGGACAGGCCTGCTCACAGGCGGTCGTTCCGACGAGTTCCTCGCCGGCGTTGCCGTCTTGGCGAGCTGGGTCGAAAACGCACTTCGACATGACGCCCCGCGGTGCGCGCCGACTGACCGGCCGTCCGCGCTCGTCGTAGATCCCCTCCGAATCGAGCTCCTCTCGCTCGACATCGGGCTCGTCCCACTGAAAGTAGTTGACGCCGTAGGGGCAGGCGACCTGACAGTACCGGCAGCCGATACAGACCTCGTAGTCCGTCAGAACGAGTCCACCCTCATCGCGCGTGTGGCGGGCGGTCGTCGGGCAGACCTTCTCGCAGGGAGCGTCAGTACAGTGCTGGCAGGGCCGCACCAGATAGTTGAAATCCCGAACGCTGTCGAAATTGTCCGGATCCGGCGACTCGACGTTGCCGTCCTCGTAGGCGAGGACGTACATCCAGTTGGCTCCCTCGTCCCACTGGTGTTCCTGATTGCAGGCGGTCACACATGAGAGACAGCCGTCGCAGTGCTCGAGGTCGATCGTCATCCCCCACTGGGTCCCCCCGGTGTCTTCGGTTTCGGTCGTCTCCTCGGCGGCGATATCGGCGGGCTCGCGGTCCTCCACTGTGGCCCACGCGCCGAGTCCGAGGAAGCCGGCACCCGCGCTCGCTTTCTTGAGCATCTCCCGTCGAGACTCCTGGCTGGCACCCAACTGCGAAAGCATCGATCCCATCCCACCCTCGTCGCCGTCGTCCGGGCTGGCGATCGGTCGTTCGTCCTCGCCGAACTCTTCCATGACGTCGTCGTGGTACCGCTCGTGGAACTCCTCCTCCGCTAGCTCACCCTTGGTCACCCGCATGGCGTCTTTCGCCATCTCCATCCCGAGTTCCGTGTCGTACTCCGTGTCCTCGAGTACGTCCTCGAGTTCGTCTTGCCACGCCTCTCCGAGCGGATGAAACGCCTCCTCGTCTGCCGGCTCGTCGTCGAAACTCATCGGTCCCACCCCGTCGTAGCTGTCGGGTCTCGAGTGGCGATCATTGTGGCTTGAATCACTGCACATATCACTAGTATGGCCGTAGTGACCCTGCCTGCGAATGACGGGCGAGGAGTCGCTCGGACGTTGAGCTCCCCGCAGTATGGGACTCGAGAAGCAACCGAACAGCGGCTGCTCACATCCGACTACCGGTATGGACTGCCCGCATCCAGCGGCCACAGGAAATTCCGCTTTCGTCGCCGTGTGTCGCTACAAAGTGTGACAGGGAAATTTAGACACCGCTCGGGAATCTGTGCCCTCGGCGCAGAACCCCGATTCGTTCAAATTTCTGTAGTCGTTTTACCACGACAGATGTTGATTCGCGCCGCTACGCGGCGCTCATCGGTTTGCTGCTGGAAAAGCGCCGAGAGGGAGATTTGAACTCCCGAGTCCGTGAGGACAGTAGATTTCGAATCTACCGCCTTGGCCGGGCTAGGCTATCTCGGCTCACTCCTACCTACCCGAGTGACGTTTTTACCCGTTTCGATTTCCCCGCTCCCTGTGACCGGTTCGCTCACGCGATCGAAGCGGCAATCAGTTCGAACCTCGAGCGAACTCGCGTTCCTCTATCCCGTGTTCTTCATGCCGGCCGCGATTCCCTTGACGGTGAGTCGGAGCGTCCGCTCTTCGATATCCGTTCGGTGGTTCCGATTGAGCAGGTGGACCTGAAGGACGTTCAACGGGTCGACGTACGGGTTCCGGCGGTCCAGATTCTCGCCGAGCCAGTCGCGAGTATGCAGGCGGTCGCGCTGGCCGATTTCGGTGATCAGCTCCGCGGCCCGCTCGTACTCCGCGGAGACGCGGGGGAAGAACCGCTCGCGGAGTTCGGGGTCGGCCATCTCCGCGTACCGCTCGGCGATCTCGAGTTCGGTCCGGGACAGCGAGAGCGCGGCGTTGTCGAGGGTGGTGCGGAAGAACGGCCACTTGTCGTACATCGCTCGGAGGGTTTCCATCGACCCGCCATCCTCTAGATAGGCCTCCATACCGGTCGCGATAGCGTACCAGCCCGGGAGGATACACCGCGATTGGGTCCACGAGAACACCCACGGAATCGCCCGCAGGTCCTCGACCGTGCGCTCGCCCGATCGAGACGCCGGCCGCGACCCCAGATCGAGGTCTTCAATGACCGTGATTGGCGTCGCCTGCTCGAAGTACTGGACGAATCCTTCGCTCTCAAGGAGGTCGCGGTACTCCTGCCGGGCGGTATCGGCCATGATCTCCATGGCGTCGACCCACTCCTCACGGACCTCTTCTTCCGGTTGGTCGATCGCCTGCTTGCGCGCCCGCAGTTGGGCGTTGAGCATCTGCTCGATGTTGCGCTCGGCGATGCGCGGGTTGGCGTACTTCTCGGCGATGGCTTCGCCCTGTTCGGTGAACTTGACCTGGCCAGTCACCGTCGAATTCGGCAGCGCGAGCAGCGCCTCGTTCATCGGCCCGCCACCGCGCGAGATCGAGCCGCCGCGGCCGTGGAACAGCCGCATCGTCACGTCGTGGTCGTCGCAGATCTCGCCGAGGCGACGTTGGTTCTTGTACAGCGACCAGTTCGCCGCCAGAAAGCCGTTCTCCTTGTTCGAGTCCGAGTACCCCAGCATGATCTCCTGGGTCTGCCCGCGGGCCTCGAGGACCTGCGCGTAGGCCTCGTTTTCGAACAGCGTGCCCATGATCCGGCGGGCCCCTGAAAGGGCATATTCGGTCTCCAGCAGCGGGACGATGTCGATACCCGCGTGCTCGGGTAGCGACACCACTCCGGCCTGATCGGCCAAGAACAGTACCTCGAGGACGTGGCTGGGTTCTTCGGTCATCGAGATACAGTAGGTGTCGATAGCGTGACTGCCGTACTCGGTCTGCCAGTCGGCGAGGCTGTCGAACAGCCGGAGGACGCGCGCCGAATCGTCCGAGAGGTCCGCGGTGTCACCGAGATCGATCACCGATTCCTCCTGGAGGACGGCGTCGGTCAGGAACTCGACGCGCTCGTCCTCCGAGAGCCCGTGGTAGTCGATCCCCTCGGCCTCGAGGGCCTCGGCGATCGCGTCGGTGTGTTTCGCCTGGTGCTCGCGCAGGTCGAGACTCGCAAGCGAGAAGCCGAACGTGGCGACCTGTCGGCGGATGGGATCGACGTGGGCGTCGACGACGCTCTCGGCCCCGTTGTTTCGCAGGCTCGCCGCGATTACCTCGAGGTCCTCGAGGAGGTCGTCGACCTCGTCGTAGCCGCCCGGGCGAACGTCCCCGACGCGGCGCAGCCGCTCGCGCATGAGCTTGAGCTTCTGTCGGTAGGGCTCGCCGGGATAGCGCTCTTCGGCCGTGCGGGCGCTGCCCGGCAGCCGCTCCCGATCCGCCTCGAGGGAGGCCTGGAACGCGGAACCGGCGTCGATCCGGCTCCCGTCCTGACTCAGGACACCCGACAGGCGCTTGAGTTGGGTTCGGTACTGCTCGACGATGACCGACCGCTGGCGCTCGAGCGTGTTGGCGGTCACGTCGGGAGTCACGTAGGGGTTGCCGTCGCGGTCGCTGCCCGCCCACGACCGGAACTCGAAGAGTTTCGGAATCTCGAGGTCGCCGGGGACTTCCGCGTCGATGGCGTCGTCGAGTTCGTCGTAAACCTCCCCGACCACGTCGAACAGCGTGTTCTCGAGGTACCACTGGACGTTGCGGGCCTCGTCTTCGGGTTCGGGCTGTCGATTGCGGACTTGAGGGGTCTGCCAGAGGCTCGTCACCTCCGCGTCGATGTCCCGCCAGACCTGACTCTCTTCCTTGTCGGTTAGCAGCCGTTCGTCCAGCGTTTCGATATACGTCGAAATCTCGCGGAGTTTGGACTTGACCGTCTTGCGGCGCGCCTCGGTCGGATGGGCTGTAAACGTCGGCTCGATCAGTACGTCGTCTAATACCTGCTGGACGGTCTCGAGGTCGGCCTCTCCGAGTTCTTCGGCCGCCGTCTCGAGGCTGTCCTCGAGGGTTCCCTCCTGGGATTCAGTCCGAATCGTCCGGACCCGTTCGCGCTCTTCGGCGAGGTTAATCAACTCGAAGTAGGTCGTGAACGCGCGGGCGACGATCCGCTGTTGGTGTGGCGAGAGGTTCTCGAGTTCGGTAACGAGAGGGTCCCGGGACTCGAGTTCGCCCGACCGGTATTCGATGGCGGCCTGCCGACACGATTCGACGGTCTCGAACGCTCTGCGAGACGTTTGTTCCTCGAGAACATCCCCGAGTAACGCACCCAGTTCGCGGACGTCCTGTCGGACATCCCTGTTGTGAAGTCGCATATCATGGGGATGAACATGCCATGGTAAAAATCCCTCGCAGGAGCACTGAATCGTCCGTTCATCGCCCCGCGTGATGACTATTAACAGAGTTCGACAGTCGACGAACACGCAATGTCGACTCGGCAATCAGTGCGGATAATCAGCGTGAAAACCACCAGATTGAGACGAGGAATTTACTACGAATGTAAATTACATCCCTCGACTAACGAGCGCGCGGTATCGAAAATCTCAGGCCGACAGACGCTAATTGTCCATAATTCATCATGGCGTATACGTCGAGAAGGGGATCCTCTCTTATTTATATCATGGCAAAACATCTCGCACGGAAGTCGACAGTCGCTCGAGTTCGAACTGAACGGTCTCGAGACGAACAGCCAGCGACAACTATCGACGGTCGACGGCGTGCGATAACCGTTACTCGTCGGTGTACTGGGCACAGACGCGACGAATGCCCTCCTCGAAATCGATCCGGGGTTCCCAGCCGACTTCGTCGCGGATCTTCGAGGCGTCGGCACAGGTGTCGTGGACGTAGACCGAATCCGGAATCGGGTTCTCGACGTACTCCGGTTCCACGTCGGTACCGAGTTCGTCGTTGAGCATCTCGACGACCGTGTTGAAATCGTAGGCGTCACCGGTCCCCAGATTGTAAATCCCGTCGAGTTCCGCCGCGCCGGCGGACTCGAGGCCGCGGACGATATCGGAGACGTGGGTAAAGTCCCGCGTCTGGGTGCCGTCGCCGTACAGGACCGGCGCTTCGCCGTTAGCGATGTCGTCAGCGAACTGCGCGATCACGTTGGCGTACTCGCCTTTGTGTTCCTCGGCTCCGCCGTAGCCCTGATAGACCGAGAAAAATCGCATTCCGGCCATCGACATGTCGTAGTGATTCGAGAAGTACTCCCCGTAGCGCTCGCGGGCCAGTTTCGAGGCTTCGTAGCCGGTGTTGACGCTGACATCCATTGCCTCGGGCGAGGGCTCGGTTCGACTACCGTAGATCGACGACGTCGAGGCGTAGACCACTGTCTCGCAGCCCTCCTGTCGGGCCTGCTCGACCACGTTGACGAACCCCTCGACGTTCACTCTGGTACCCGTCGTCGGATCCTCCTCGTGCATCGCGTACGAGGACAGCGCCGCCAAGTGAAACACCACGTCGACGTCCGCCGGCAGATCGTCGTCCAGAACGCTCGCATCGACGAACTCGACGTCGTCGGTCAGGTTTTCCGGCGTCCCCAGATAACAGTCGTCGACGACGGTCACGTCGTTCGTCTCGGCGAGATGGTTCGCCAGATTCGAGCCAATAAAGCCTGCGCCACCGGTGACGAGAACGGCCTGCTCCTCGAGGGTCATACCGAAACCACCCACCCGGCAACGAATAGATGTTGTGAAAGTTCGGCTACAGACGGCCCGACACCAGCGCCGTCCCATGATCGCGATCGACTCCGCTCTGTTGCAGTTCGACGACCGATTCGCCGAACTGCCAACAGCCGACGGACTACCTTCCGCGGCCGCGAGCATCGCATAACCGTGCTCCGTTCTGCCTCTGCCCACAGGTTCTTGCCGATACGTCACACACCACACGGCTATGCGTTACTACGAAGATATCGAGGTCGGCGAAACCCGGGAATTCGGCGAGTATCACGTCACGAAAGAAGAGATCCTCGAGTTTGCGGAACAGTACGATCCCCAGCCGTTTCACACCGACGAGGCGGCCGCCGAAGAGTCGGCGTTCGGCGAACTGGTCGCTTCGGGTTGGCACACCGCCGCGATGTGTATGCGAATGCTCGTGGACGGCCCGATGCAGGACCAAGCCGGCATGGGTGCCCGCGGGGTCGACGAACTCCGGTGGAAACGGCCCGTCAGGCCCGGCGACACGCTGTCGATTCGCACCGAAGTCATCGACAAGCGCGTCTCCGAGAGCGATCACGAGCGTGGCTACGTCGATAGCCGCCTCGAGGGAATCACGCAGGACGGCGACGTTGTCATCTCGTGGATCAGTCTCGGCATGATCGCGCGCCGACATCCGGGGGACGACTGAGTCCCCGACGATAGCGGCCGCCGGAACGTACTGCGTTCGACGGATCCGCGTCGAAACCGGGATGCGGGCGACCGCCTCAGGAGCGGTGTATCTCGAGGTACGTCGTGTACTCTTTTCGAATCAGCTTGTCCCGGTTCGTTTCGATCGCCAGCAGTTCGTGATCGGTCTGTGCCGCCAGTTGTGAGTACTCGCGTTTCGCCCGTCGGTCCGTGCTCCGAACGCGAAGTATCGACCCGGTCTCGAGGTCCTCGAGCGCGCGTTGGACGCGAGCGATGCCGCTCGCACAGCCCCGGCCCCGGTTGTCGACAGTCAAATCGGGTTCGACGTTGGGGGCCGTCTCGGGAGTCTCGACCTTAGTCATCGTCGTCTCCCCCGCCGGCGGTTCCCGACCCGAAACCGGTGCCGGTCTCCTCGAGGTCGCAGACGCCCTCGATGGGCGAGCAGGCCCGCCACATCGGACAGAGTTTGAAGATGACGGCTAACAGCCCGATGATGCCGATCTTGGCGATCACGGCCCACCCGACCGGTGTCACCGCGTAGCTCTCGAGACTGACGCCGAGGACGGTGATGGCCTGATACAGTCCAGTCAGGAAGATGAGCGGAATGATGAACCGAACCGTCCACCGGAAACGCTCGAGTTGGTCACCCGCCGCGCGAACGACGGCGGTCGTCGGTCGCTGCTGTCCCGTCGGGACGGCGATAAAGATGTTCCAGACGGCACCCCCGATCCACGCGGCGAACGCGAACAGGTGTGTCGTTCGGACGCCCGCGGCGACCGGGTCGAACCCGCGCAGACTCACCTCGGCGATGCCCGTTCCCGCGACGACCGCCAGCGCGAGTGCCAGGGCGAAGAGTCCGGCTGGACTCCGAAACTGGGCCTCGGCGGCCGCCGAACGGTGCGCCGTCACGGCGACGGTCCCGAGCAATGCAGCGAGCACGGCCCCCAACCCGACCGTGAGCGGCCCGGTTCCGAGCGCCGAGACGTACGCCGCGAGGACGATCGGACCGGCCACCGCGAGGACAGCGACGGCCCCGACCGCGATTCGATCGAATCGCGCGTACATCTCCCCGCAGTAGTCGCCGGCGTTTGCCCCGAGATCCCGCGGCCGCACGAAGCAGTGTTTCCAGACGAGCCCGCCAGTGAGCACGCCCACCGCGACGAGGTACGACCACTTGGCGAGCGTGACGGCGATCGACTGGCCGCCGAACCGCCCGGACACCCATGTGCCGAGCAACGACCCGGTTAGAATAACGGCGAGTGCGATCTTCGGCAGGAGGTATCTGTCGAAGAGATCGGTCGAGACGGTCGTCCGAACGCCCGTCCGTGAATCAGGCATAGCTGGTCTCACTCGAAGGGTATCGCTCACGGACGCTAAGTTCGATCGCGGACATATTCGCCTCGCGGCACAGCGCGGGCCGAACATCTCCGGAAACAGCGTTTCGGTCGGCCGACCCCGAGTTGTGGCGAGTACCCGATGGACGAACCAGCAGCCGCTGTCGACCGACCGACGGAACTCCGCTGGGAACGGGCATCCGGCGCGAACCCCGCGGAACCGATCGTCGAGCGCCGTCCGTACGTCGAACTCGCGCTCGAGCACCCGGATCTCGAGCCGACCGCGTACGGCGAGTCGTTCTTTCCGGCCGCGGTCCCGTACGCGCTCGAGGGGACCCATCGGGTCGTTTACTGGCGGCCGACCCTCGAGCCCGGATCGAGCGACCCCGGCGAGTGGAGCGGGATCTGTGCGACGCCGGATTCGCTTTCCCCAGTCACGGCTCGAGCGTCGACCGACTTCGACCTCGTGTCGCGACGTGACGGGACGACGGCGGTGACTGTCGAGGGGACGATCGCCGGCGATTCGACGCGAGCGCTGATCGAGTCGTACGCCGTGCCCGACGTTCGAATCCGGGCGCTATCCGAGTCCCGACTCGAGGTGCTGGTCGAGGGCTCCGTGGTCGTCGTTCCGGCGGGGACGCGACGACACGTCTCGCTCGCCGAACGGACGGTAGAACGAGTCGACGGGGAGGACAGACTGACGGAGACGACGCCCGAACTCCGCGTTCGATTCCCCGGCGAACGGGAGCTACACCATCCGGCACTCGGGGCGGACTATCGGCTGTTCCCGTCGTTCGGCCTCGACCTCGAGAGCGTCCCATCCCCGCTTGCCGTTCCGACGGCGAACGGGGAACTCGATCACGAGGCTCTCGCGGCGTCGCTGGGCGTCGACCTGTCCGATCGTCCCTATCCCGAGCGCGTGCTGTGGCAGGCGTTTGCCTACACCGCGTTCGATCCGCATGCGGATTCGGTGCCGGTTCTCTGGCAGTTTCCAACGGGACACCTCGGGTTCTCTGCGGACCCCGATCGAGGTCAGTAATTGTGCGAGTCCGTTTCGCCGTCGGCGGACGAGAAACAGAGAGACCGCCTCGCCCTGTCAGGACGAGACCGATAGCAGCCGCTCCCGGACCGTCTCGGCGACATCGGTCAGGTGGACCTGTCCGAACAGTCCGACGACGAGCGCGCCAAGCGAGTTGAACATCAGATCGCGGACCGTGTCGTCGAGTCCGTGCTGGGCCAGCGGCATGGTTAGGCCCGTCTCCGCGGCGAGGATGTCCAGGCCGAACTCGAACAGTTCCCAGATGACGCCGAAGGCCATCACGACCGCGAAGATGTAGACGAACGCGATTCGGCTCGGGATGTGGATGTCGTCGGCGTGGAGGTCGATCGCTCGAGCGACCGTGTAGCCGACGCCGGCGATAAGCGACGCCGACAGCGCGTGCGTGAGGTGATCCCACCAGCCGACCCGTCCGTACAGCCCGGCCGACCCGAGCGTGTGGAGGAATACGGCGGACGTGATCCAGAGGGCGAGCCACGGATCCAACGGCAGGTCGTAGTTACGTTCTAACAGCGCCGGCAGGAACGTGATCAGGAGCGCGACGCTCCCGTTGACGATCGCTTTCGGTTGTCCGTCGAGGAGGCCGTACCCGACGAGCGCGACCAAGACGACTTGCATCGTTCGCGTGAGCCGTCGCTGGTTCCGTATCGAGGGCCGCGGAAGCCGCGTCATCGGCGCACCACCTGCCTGAGCGCGCGCCGGAGCTGTCGATCGCGGCGTCTGAAATACGCGTCGAACAACACGCCGGCGGCCAGCCCGGCGACGGTCACGGAGAGGAACTCGGCCATCAACGCCTCGTTCGTCGAGAGATACGAGGTGCCGACGATTCGATCGAGGTTCCAGCGGAGCACGGTCCATGCCGCGACCGACGCCAACGTCAGTAACACGACGAAGGCGACGGCGAACCACTGGGTGACTCGCAGCGACGTGAACATGTGCAGTTCGACCGTCACGAGCAACGCCAGCCCGGCGACCGCGAGGTAGGCGGCGAACGTTCCGACGCTCCCGCCGAACAAGCCCCGAACGAGGATGGGTAACGTTGCGAGGGCGAGCAGTTCCCACGGCAGCATGATCCGCCAGTCGCGGTAGGCCGCGGGCGGAATCAACACGATCACGCCGACGCCGGTCACGAAGACCAGCCACTGATAGTCGAGATCGAGCGCGCTCTCGAGGAAGACCGTCACGAGGACGCCGACCACCAGCCACGCGAAGAGGCCGTTGAGTCGCCCGCTCCGGAACAGCCGTTCGAACACCGCTTTCGCGTCGTCCGAACGGGCCTCCCGGGACGGATTCCCGCTATTGCCCGGCATGTCCGGATGCCAGACACTATCGAATCATAAATCCGCCGGTGGGCTTATCTCTCCGACTCCCCTTCCGGTTGCTATGATGCTTCCGACGCACGCGCTCGTTGGACTCGCGATCGCAGCGCCGCTCGTCGCGGTCGCCCCGGATCTCGCACCGGCGGCACTGGTCGGCGCGTTCGTCGGCAGTCTGGCCCCCGATTTCGACCTCTATGCGGGCCACCGCCGGACGCTCCACTATCCGACGATCTACGCCATCGCCGCCGTCCCGATCACGATCGCGGCGGCACTCGTTGCGGCCCCGTGGCTCGTCGCCGCCGCGTTCCTGTTCGTCGGGGCCGCCCTTCACTGTCGGATGGACCGCTACGGCGGCGGCCTCGAGCTTCGGCCGTGGGAGGGGACCTCCGACCGAGCGGTCTACGATCACGTACAACGCCGCTGGCGAGCGCCAAAGCGGTGGATTCGGTACGACGGCGCGCCGGAAGACCTGTTGCTCGCGACGACCGCCGGTATCCCGCTGTGGATACTTCTCGATGGGCCGTTCCGGTGGCTCGTCGGTGCCGCACTGGTCGTCGGCGGGCTGTATGTCCTCCTTCGCCGACGACTCGCAAACGCCGCGCCGGTCGTCTTCGACGCCGTCCCCGAGTCCGTCGACGACTACGTCCCGAGCCGGTACAAGCAATAAGATGGCGGCTGCATCAGCGGAATCCGTTCCCCGGCCGACGCCGAGACGGATTTAGACCGCGACGTTCACTCTGAGCCCTGCCCCTGATGCGGGACGTACACGTCCCGCCGGTTCCAGAATGGGTCGCTGTCCGACTGAAAGCGCTCCGGCCCTGTTTCGATCGCACGGACCGTCGTCTCACCGGTGAGAGTTCGTTCCGCAGTCACTCGGACAGGTTCGTCGGACGGATACTGACGGTACGTCAGCGGGCGGTCGCCGTCGACGGTAGAGTCGCCGGTCGCCGTGAACGATACCGAGACGGTATGCTCGCCCGGTGAGAGTGGGTCCCCAAGGGTCCAAAACCCGTACTCTCGATCGCCATCCGGCCGGATCACCTCGCCAACGAGATGGACAGCGTTACCGTCGACGGTCAGCCCGACATCGACATCGTCCAGTAGCGAGTGGAAAAGCTGAGACTGCTGGCGCTCCCGTTCCTGTGTCGATAGCTTTTCGTCCCGAACGACCGGACTGAGCCGACACCAGTACATCACGTGCGTCTCGGCGGGAACCGTTACGGTGTCTGGGTTTCCGGTAGTAAGCGGAATTGCGACCGGCGTCACGTCAGCGTCGACCATGTGCCGGTCGTGGTTGCTACGCTACAAAAATAAGCGGGTCACGGAGTCCGCTCTGGAACAGTCAAACGAAGTATAGTCGAGACCCTCGAGTAGAGATCAAATAACCGAGTGAAAACGGGGGATGCTCCGACTGGGATTCGAACCCAGGTCATTGCCGTGAGAGGGTATACTTTGCCCCACTGTCAATTCCCGTCTCACTCAATTACCCGTCCGCTGAGACCATGGTTTTCGACCGTGTGAGCGATACTATGGTCTGGAGATTAAAAAGACACCCAGTTAATTGCCTTAGCGGGACACCCGACCTATCCTAACGATTTGTGACTCGATTGAGCGTACCCAGATGAGTGTTCGTTGTGGGCAAATAGAGGCACCGAACCGGGATCGCCAATTTCGAGATTCTTTAAGTTAACCACGGTTCTATTCATCCAGAACCCTCATTCCGATAAAGATTGCCTCGTTCCCTTTATAAGCGAGGGGAGAATTCACCAAACCGGTATTATTTCGACATCCGGATCGTGATAGCATCGGCTGGCTGTAGCCATGATCCTGGAATATCGCTCGGGACACTCACGTCTGTATTGTACTGTATTGAGGTCGGTTTCGATGGGACTGTAACGGGTACCAGTACCGTGATACCGTACCATCGGACAGTACCTGATCAGCAGATCAAGATACTGTACCGCGGTACAGAACCATGATTCTGTATCACGTCTGTGTTCCACAGACCGGATACACAGTAGCGTTCCGCGTCAGTGTACCATGGGACTGTAGGGTGTCGTAGAACACCTCTCACACCCACTATGCAGGCATCCTAATTCGCTAAGTACAGGACAAGTAGTTAGCAGATAAGATATATGAAGGAATAGTTAAAACACCTATACAATGGGCAATAAACAGATTATCTTCCGCCTCAATCTGATTATCGCACTGCTGCTTAGCAACCTTGTGCTGCTGCTTATCTTTATTCTCCCGCTGGAATTGTTACTTCTCGGTGGGTGTTTGATTTTGTTCCTCTGTCCTATCGTGATTCTATTAACAATGCGACTGCTTCGATAAGTTCGCATCCCTACTTATCAGCCAATTCACCATCGTGTGGGTGTAATCAATACCGTGGAGAGAGTTCTATGACACCCTCTGGGACTGTGCTATGTGTCCGAACGGAGCGTAGACATGTTCCTCCTCTATCGGAGTTGTTGACAGAATCTCGTTGAATAGACAGTGCGTATTTCTCCCCGTTGCTCTATTGATTAGCTGGCAATAATCCGGGGCGATCCAGACGATCGGGATCATCGGGATGGCCAATCCGGTGACCTAAAGCACGATGGCGATCACGGCTTTCTCGGCGCAACTCGAGCTGTTCCATATCGACTGCCACATATCATCGATCGCCTGTGTCGTTCGCTGGGTCAATCCAGCCATAGATGGTGCAGAGGGTTATAGAGACGGAAAATTCCACGGCCTACAAAGGAGTGGGCCCCGTTTCACAGCGTCTGGGACATTCCCTTCAGCTTCTCTCTGTAGAAGGAAACCACACGTTCGGAAATCGTGATTTCTGAAATCGAAAATTCCATTTAGTCGGAGATGCTACTGGCTGTATGGAGCAATTCGTTGATCGAGACATCGAACTCGATCAACTCACAGACTGCTACGAGTCTGAGACGGGGGACTTCGTCGTGATCTACGGTCGCCGTCGCCTGGGTAAGAGCGAGCTCGTTCGCCAGTCCATCGCTGATCGGGACGACGCTGTCTACTACCAAGCAGTCGAGTCCACAGCACAGAACCAACTCGAACAGTTCGTCGACACCGCCACCGCACAGTTCCCGTCGTTGCGGAATGTCCGCCGCGACTGGGAAGCCCTTCTTGAAGCACTCGGCGAGGAAGACGCGATCGTCGTTATTGACGAGTTCCCGTTCCTCATCGAGGAAGACGAATCACTCCCCTCACGGATCCAACGCGTCTGGGACATGGAATTAGAGGACACGGGGATTACACTCGTGCTCGTCGGTTCGTCAATCAGCGTTATGGAGGACAAGGTACTCTCTGGAAGCGCACCGCTGTACGGTCGGCGGACGGCAACGATCGATCTCAAACCACTCGACGTAGCCAATACACGGCAGTTCTTCCCCGAGTACGATCCCGAAACTGCCATCACCGCGTGGTCGATCTACGGCGGCACACCGTACTACCTCCAGACCATCGACCCTGACCAACCGTTAGGAACGAACGTCCAGCAAGCAATTCTGTCGGAGCGTGGTCTCCTATACTCCGAGCCCGAGTTCCTGCTCCGTACCGAACTCCGACAGCCGAATACGTACTTCAGTATCCTCCGTGCGCTCGCCCACGGGCGTCGCACCCCGAACGAAATCGCAGGCATGGCTGGCGTGGAGTCCGGATCGCTCAGCACATACCTTCAAAAACTCCGCCGGCTCCGCCTCGTCGAGCGCCACATCCCCGTAACGGAATCGCCGACATCTTCAAAACGCGGTCGATATCGCGTCGCAGCTCCGTTGTTCCGGTTCTGGTTCCGGTTCGTGTATGGCAACCAGGATCAACTTCGTATACTCGGCGACGACGCGTACGACGAACTCATCGCGCCCGAGCTAGCGGATTACGTGAGCCCGTTGTTTGAACGCCTCTGCCAGCGCGAGCTCCCGGATCTCATCGAGCGACGGTTCCTTGATATCGGGCAGTGGTGGTTCAAGGAACACGAACTGGATGTCGTTGGCCTCACTGATGAGGGGCTCGTCACAGGCGAGTGCAAGTTCACTTCTCGACCAGTGAGCGAAGCTGTCCTCGCCGATCTCGAACGAACAGCGTCAGAAGTACGGTGGTCAGAAGAGCCAGCAGACGGGGAGACGCTGTACATCTTGTTCAGCCGCTCCGGATACACCGACGACCTCGAACGCACCGCCGATGCGCGTGACGACGTCCTCCTCTTCGAATTATCTGATCTGATCACTTCCGATAGCAATTCCTGAGGACAGAAATAGACGTACGAGGAGTTCGAAGCAGACCGTTTGTCACCAGTTCTTCTCCAATCCGTATCCTTCCCAAGTACTTCTCTCATCACCTCGTCCAACACCTCACTCACCTCAGCGTACACCAATTATTACATTGAGTATCTCGTACGGTCACCTATGGCGACTATCCTGGAGGTTCTCGGGACCGAGCCACTCGTTCCTCACGCGCCATATGCGTTCCTGTCGAATGTCTGATGGCATACCAACTCATTTGCCGATTCTCTGTGGAGATTCCTGCAATCTCACAGAGTCGGTGAAGCAAATTCCGGAGTGACGAGGTCTGGTACGGGTTGCTTCTTCTCGTCAACCAAAGTGCATCCGTGTCATCGTACTTTTCGATCGTTGCTCGTTGTGTCAACCAGCGATCCAGCATCTCGACAGTCTGGGTCTGGAGACTAACGATCCAGTGCTCTGTGTTCTTCGAGGACTCTTCTTTCGGGATTCGAAGGACACCGTTGTCGACGTCCACCCACGACGTTCGTGCGCGTTCAACCTCGATCGGGCGTAGACCTCCATCGAGGCTCGCGGCGACAAGGCTCGGTATCTTCCATTTGTTCGCGCGTTCCCAATCTGCTTTCGTCACTTCTGTTTTCGGCTTCTCGAATCGTTGTGCCAGGTACGCAACCCACTGGTCTCGTTCGTCACCGTGAACGCTATCACGACTAGGGACACTTCCATACTCCAGTGACGCGTCGCGGATGGCAGTCCGCTCTTCGCGCGTTAAGTAATCCCGTGGCGTCGTTGATTGGTTTTTGCGTGAGAACGTAATCTTTGGCTCCCACTTGTCTGCACCCCGTTGATGATGGCGCCACTTGTAAAGCATCATCAAGGCCTTCCGACACGAATTCTTGTGCGCGTTTGACTTCTGTTGGCCAGCTAAGTGGCGCAAGTAATTGTCAGCGTGGTCGTGAGTGAGACTTGTAGTGTACCCGCCTTCCTGCTCCCAGGCCCAGCGGTAGAACTGGTCCATTCGGAACGCGCGATTGCTGACGGTTGTTTTTGCGTACCCATCAGCTGTCTTCGGATCTATGCCGAATGTTAACAGCCAATCAAGGCACTGTTCTCGCTCACTTCGGTAGTCGAGGAATTGCCGCTCATTTAGCAATTCTTCTGTCGGCCCAGGGATGAGCGTGATGTCTTCGAGGGGGTCGGTTGCCTGGTCCGCGTCTTTCATTGCCTGACCTCCGTGACGGGAACCCAGATCATTGCCTCTCGATTTCGGCAATCGCAAGACGGCGGCCGATCTTCCCCCTTGAACTTCATTGCCTCACGACGCAGTGTAATCGCAAGACGGCGCCGGGGTCGGTGCACCATCTGAACCGCATTGCCCGTGAACATACGTTTACCTGTGGTTAGTTCACGGTGAAAACCACGAGAAGGCGGCGGGGTAGAATGCTCCGACAGGGATTCGAACCCTGGTCATTGCCGTGAGAGGGCAATATGATTGGCCGGACTACACCATCGGAGCGGGCTTTGTCTCCACTCAATCGTAGCGCAGTACGATGTTTAAGGATTCCGTTTCGTTTCGAGAGTGTCGGACTGTCCCACGCGAGATCCTGTCAGCGACGCGGTGTCGGGATGTCACTCTTCGAAAGGCGACTTCGTCGCTTCGGGTTCGAAGCCCTCGAGGCTGATGATGTTCTCGCGGCCGACGCGGAGTTTGCTGATGGTGCCGTCGTCTTCCATGTCCGAAAGCAGCATGCTGACCTTGGATTTCGACCAGCCAGTTTCGTCGACGATGTTGACCTGTTTCATCCGGCCGCCGTTCTCGCGGATGAGCTTGACGACGCGGTCCTCGTCGGTCATGAGCGCGTCGTCGGTGAGCGGGGTGGCGTCCCCGGAGTCGGGCGTCGCATCGGTGTTCGGTGTCGGTGCACCGGTGTCTGCCGCAGGCGATCGATCCGATTCCGACGGGTGCGTTGCTGGGCCGCTGGTATCGGTGGGATCGTCCGCCCCAGGGCCGTATCGCCGATACCAGACGACGGCTGCGACTCCGATCCCGGCGACGAGGAGCCCACCGGCGAGATACCAGATGATGTCGGAACCGGTCATCGCCGCAATCGGGTCGTCGCCACCGCTATTGGTGGCCGCGACACCGCCGGGTCGATCGAAAACTGCGCGGGGCCGGCCATCGACGAACTGGTTTTGGCCGTTCCACTGGACCGAATTCGCCGACTCGAGCGAGTCTCCCGCGTACTCTCCGTTCGGTTCGATAGAGCGGAAGGTGAGATCGCCGCCGGCTTCGTACACGATCGCTTGCCCGGAGGGCAAATAGAGGTCTTGGAACACGTCACCCGCGACGACGGTGTCCTCGTTGACGGCCGCGAACCCGTTCCACGTAAACGACATTTCGACGACGCCGCGCTTGCTCGGCCACTCCTCGATTCGGGCCGATCGTCGGAAATCGGTGGCCGTCATCTCTCGGTCGGTCTCCGCTGCCCCGGCTTCGGTCAGTAACTGTGACCGGTTGATGAACTGGTCGTAGAGGCCGGTTTCGTTCGCTTCGAAGCGATCCATGAAAGTCTCGAAGTTTGCTTCGGCCTCCGTGGCGTTGTCCTCGTTCGCGAAGTAGCGTTCGTACCGGAACGTCCACGTTGCACTTCCGTTTTCGTAAATCGTGATGTCGAACGTTCGATTGTCGAAGTTCTGGGCTTCCTGCGAGACGAACGGGCTCGTCTCCGCACCGTCAGCCGTCGTCTCGAGTTGTCTCTCGACTGGGGCCGGCTCCGTCGCCGAGGGGGCGGCCGAGCCGGTACTTGTCGAGACGACCGATCCGCTGACGCCGGCAACGGACGCGAGGATCACGAGAGCGACGAGTCCGACGGAGACCGGCCGATTCATTCGTCTACCACTACGTGCCGGAGCTAAAAATGCTTGTGAATACTGCGGTCGCCCGGATCGGACGCGGTTGTTCGGGATTTTCGGCGGAGTAAACGGCTAATAACTCGCTTTCAGTTTCTCTTTCCGTCGTCGTTGTTCGTGTCGATACCCACAAATCAGTCGGCCACATACCAGATCCCGTGATCACCAATCTCGCGCGGAACGTCCAAGCGTTTACGAGCAACGTCTTTCTGGTGACCGGCGACCGACCCGTGCTCGTCGATACCGGGGCAAACTTCGATGTGGTCGACGCCGTCCGTTCCGAGGTCGACGACCTCGAGGCAGTGATCCTCACACATACACACCGCGACCACGTCGGCAATCTCGAGGCGGTCAAAGACGCCTTCGGCGTCGACGCGTGGGGGTACGACACCTCGATCGAGGGCGTCGACCACGCGATCGCCGACGAGGAGCGGGTCCGGTTGGGCGACCACGAGTACGTCGCGCTTCACACGCCCGGTCACAAGGACGACCACCTCTGTTTCTACGCCGAGGGGCCGGGAATCCTCTTCGCGGGTGATTTGATCTTCCAGAACGGGAGCTTCGGCCGCACCGATCTCGAGGAGGGCGATCGGGCGACCCTGATCGAGAGCATCGACCGCGTGCTCGAGCGGATCGACCCGACCCTCGCGGCAATGCACACCGGCCACGGGCCGAGCGTGACGAGTGACCCATACGATCACGTCGAACGCTCGGCTCGGATGGCGCGGCAGTCCTGAGTCGGACCGAGCACGAGCGAGTCAGCCGTTGTCCGGCGTTCACTCTTCCGCCGCTTGCGACCGGAAGCGCCAGACTCGAGTGAGGTTAGCGTTGGGCGGCGGCGTCGAGTACCGCGTCGTAGGCGTCGGCGTACGCGTCCGCAACCTGCGCGGGATCGGTTCTGGCGTCCTTCCCGAGTGCTGGCAGCGACACGCGCTCGAGCGGGTCGAGATAGTCGAGGGCGTCGCCGACGCGCTTCTCGACGGCCCCGTCTCTGGGACTCGAACTCGCGATCTCGCAGGCGCGACAGTAGCGGTCGCCGGCGTAGGTCCGCACGCGGCCGGGTTCGACGGCCGCGACCGCGGCGACCGAAGACGGATCGAGCGCCTCGAGCGGCCGTGCGATGTCGCTGTAGGACTCGACGACGGCGATGTCGGTCGCCTCGATATCGGCGGCGAGTCGCTCGAATGCGGGGACGTACTGCTGTCGGGCGAGGTCGTTAAACTCGTCGACGGTCTCGACGGGAATCGCCTCCTCGAGCGGGAGCGCTTCGGCGACCGCGTCCGGGATCTCGGCGGTCGCATTGTGGACGAACAGCGGGTCGTCGCCGTCGCGACCGACCCGATCCACGAGGAATTCCCTGTCGGCACGGCCGAACAGTCCGGTCCCGCCGTCGGGGGCGGGCCGCCACAGCCGGTGGACGGGATTGAGTCGCTCGGGCGGGCGGTTGCGGCCGTCCGCCGCCGAGAGCCGGGCCGCGTCTTTGCCGTACAGTCGGCCGTCGGCGAGCGCTCGCTGACAGTCGTCGTGGTCGAACCAGAAGTCGTTGCCGGCGCGGGGTTTGTAGCCGACGGCTCCGGTTCGCTCGAGCAGGCCGGCCGAAAACGTGGTCTTGCCGGCGTCGACGCGGTCGGCACCGACCACGAGGAGGATCATTCTTTCAGGCCGTAGTAGCCGGGTTCGTCCTCGTCTCGCGGCTCGGCCACCACGAGGTCGTCCGCGTTGGTCATAACCCACGGAATCGCCCAGTCCAGCAGGATGTTCTCGGTCTCGGGGTCGAGTTCGGCGTCGGGCTCGACTCCCTGTAGCATGCGAGCAATCTCGTAGACGGTGTACATCTGGTCGTCCTCGAAGAGTTCCGCCGGCGTATAGAAGTCACACGGCGGCAGCTCCTCGAACTCCGATTTCGGGACGGGCATACCTTCTGTACCGGGGGCCGACGCCTAAATGATTCGTTCGCGCTCGAGTCGCGATATCGTCCACGCCGGTTTCGCCCCCGCCACCGGCAGCGAGTTCACCCAGATCGCCGGTAGCGGCTCACCGGCCGCTACGACTCGAGGCCACGCGCGAGCAGTTCGACGGGGTGTGCGGGCCGATCGTACCCCTCGAAGTCGCCCACCTGCGTTCGGCAGGAGGTCCCCGGGGCGACGACGATCGACTCGCCGTCACCGTCCGCCCGCCCGGCCGCACTGGCCTCGAGTTGCTCGCGCAATAGCGAGCCGATCGCTTTCGAGAGATCGTAGTGTTCGGTCTCGTAGCCGAAGCTGCCGGCCATGCCACAACAGCCCGAATCGACGGGCTCGACGGCGTAGCCGGCCCGTCGGAGCACGCCGACGGCGTGGTGGTCCGCGCCGCGGGCCTTCTGGTGGCAATGGCCGTGGAAGGTCAGTCGCGTGTCCGCGTTCTCGGACTGAGCGAACGGCAGGTCCTCGTCCAGCCGCCGCTCGTCGACGTACTCGCAGACGCCGAAAGCGTTCGCCGCGAGCGTTTCGACCCGGTCGTCCGCGAGCAGGCTCCGGTACTCGTCGACGACCATCGCCGCATCCGAGGGCTCGACGAACAGGACCGACCAGCCGCGATCGAGATAGGGCTCGAGGTCCCCGAGCAGGTCCCGGCCCTGCTCCGCCGCGACATCGAGCATGCCGGTCGAGTAGGCTGCCCGCCCGGTCGGGCCGAGGTCCGGAATCGCGACCCGGACGTTTGCGGCCTCGAGGACCTCGACGGCTGCCTTCCCGAGTTCGGGATTCGAGTAGTTCGTCTCCGTATCGGGAAAAAGGACGACGCCGGCCGTCGCGTCTCCGGCGGCCACCTGTGGCCCCCCTCGCTGCCGGAACCAATCGACCAGCGACTCCCGCCGGAACGTCGGCAACGTGCGCTCGGGTGCGATTCCGACGGTTTTCTCGAGGACGGTTCTGGCACCCGGTAGTTCCGTCGCGCGGTTCGTAAGCGGCGCAAACGTACTCCCGACCGCGGCGAGCCGGTCGATGTTCGTAAACAGCCGTTCGCGTAGGCTCGTCCCCTCGCGGTCGTGGTACTGGTGTTTCACCTCGGCTTTGAGCTTCGCGAGATCGACCCCGGTCGGACAGTCGCTCTGACAGCCCTTGCAGCCGATACAGAGATCGAGCACCTCGTCCTGAAACCGCTCGCCGTAGAGTTCGTCGGGATCGATCTCGCCGCTGATCGCCGCGCGGAGCAGGTTAGCCCGCCCCCGCGTGGTCGCGATCTCTTCTTCCGTCGCCCGGTATGTCGGACACATCACGTCGCCGTCGGTCTGCCGGCAGGTGCCACAGCCGTTACAGAGTTCCACGAGGTCGGCGAACCCGCCCTCGTCGTCGAAATCCAGCGTCGTTCGGGGCTCGAGCGCGGCGTAGTCCGGGCCGTATCGGAGATGGTCGCGGATGTCGGTCGGATCCTCGTCGCGGTAGACCACCTTTCCGGGATTCAGCCGCCAGTCCGGATCGAACGCCGATTTGAGGTCTTGAAAAGCATCCCAGAGGGTCGGCCCGTACAGCTTCGGGTTGAACTCCGTCCGCGCGAGACCGTCGCCGTGCTCGCCCGAGAAGGAGCCGTTGTGCTCGCGGACGAGATCGGTGACGTCGTCGGCAATCGCACGCATTTTCTCGACATCGTCTTCGGCCTTAAGGTTCAACACTGGTCGAATGTGGAGCGTGCCGACCCCCGCGTGGGCGAAGTAAGCCGCCGTGGTATCGTGGTCCTCGAGGATCTCCCGAAAGCCGGCCACGTACTCGGCGAGTTCCGCCGGCGGCACGGAAGCGTCCTCGACGAACGGGTACGGCTTCGGGTCACCGTCCATGCTCATCAACAGCGGGATGGCAGCCTTTCGAAGCTTCCAGAGCTGGTCCTGTTTCGCCGGCGAGAACGCCTCGATCGAGCCAAAGGCCGCCCCGTCGTCGACGAGACCGGCCGTCGCAGTTGCGATCGCATCCGGCAGATCGTCGACGACTTCCGAGTCGAACTCGAGCATCAGCGCCGCCTCGGTCCCCGCCGGAATCGGCTCCGCGTACTCGGCGTACTCCGCCGACGCCGCGGCCAGCCGGAACACCTCGTCGTCCATGAGTTCGACCGCGCTGGCCTCGAGTTCGAGCGCCGCGGGAACGGCCGACAGCGCCTCGAGCAGGTCGTCGTAACAGTAGACCGCGAGTGCGGTCTCGTCGGGTCGGGTCACGAGTGAGAGCGTCGCCTCGACGACGACGCCGAGCGTTCCTTCGGCCCCCACGAGCAGTTTAGAGAGGTTGATGACTCGATCCCCGTCTGCGGTCTCTCTGATCACTTTCTGGAGGTTGTAGCCGCTGACACTCCGCTTGAGATCGGGATACCGCTCCTCGATCTCCGCGGCGTTGTCCTCGACGAGGGATCGCACCGTCCGGTAAAGCTCGGCCTCGCGGTCGTCTTTCGAGACGATGCGATCCCATTCGGGGCTATCGAGGACGACATCTCGAGTGCGAATCTCCGAGCCGTCGGCGAGGACGACCTCGCACTCCTCGACGTAGGCGTCCGTGATTCCGTACCGCACCGAATGTGCGCCCGTCGAGTTGTTCCCGATCCCGCCGCCGATCGTCGCCCGGTTCGAGGAAGCCGGGTCAGGGGCGAATCGAAGACCGTGGGGCTCGAGTGCGGCGTCGAGGTCGTCCTGGACGACACCCGGCTGCACGACGGCGGTCCGCGCCTCGGGATCGATCGCTCGGATCTTGTCCATGTGTCGCGATAGATCGAGGACGACACAGCCCGGACCGACCGTTTGTCCGGCAAGCGAGGAGCCGGCCCCTCGTGGGAGAACCGGCACGTCGTGGTTCGCTGCGACACGCATTGCTGCACGGACATCGTCGGTATCCCGCGGGAAGACGACGCCCGCCGGCTGCGCGCCGTAGATGCTTCCATCAGTGGCGTAGAGAACGCGCGTGTACTCATCGAACCGCACGTCACCGTCGCAGGCGGCCCGAAGGTCGACCGCGAGTGCCTCGCCGTCATCGTCCGGTCCCGTCTCGAGCGGTGTACCCTGTCGCTCTCGACTCCGATCCTCGACCGTCGCATCGACGCTGCTGTCCTCGGCGGCCATATGTAACCATTCATCGTGATACACGTAGTTAAACCGTGGTCCTCACTCACAGTCCGTGCGGTGTCGGGAACGGACAGTCGAGTTCTCGAGGAAATGGCTGATCGGTGTCTCGAGCGAACGGGTGAGGACGAGTGAACGCGACCGCTGTCGTCGCTATCCGCTATTGGACGTGGTCCGCAAAAAGTCGAGATTGACAACTCGTCGCGTCTACTGCCGGCTAGATCACTCGAAGTGATCGAGGCACGTCTGGTACTCCTCTTCGGCCTTCTCCCAGTTGACGACGTCGAAGAAGGCGTCGATGAAGTCCCCGCGGTCCGGACCGTAGTCGTAGTAGTAGGAGTGCTCCCAGACGTCCAGCGCGAGCACGGGATGTGCGCCCCAGAGCGCACCCTGATCGTGCTTGTCGACCGCGATGTTGCGGAGCTGCTTTGCAACCGGGTCGTAGACCAGCAGCGCCCAGCCACCGGCGGCACCGGCTGCGGCCTCGAACTCGCCCTTCCAGCCCTCGTAGGATCCGAAGTCCTCCTCGATGCGATCGGCGAGGTCGCCCTCGGGTTCGCCGCCGCCGTTCGGCGACATGTTCTCCCAGAACAGCGTGTGGAGATAGTGACCACAGCCGTTGTGGGTGACGTTTTTGAGCGCTCCCGGCGTCGAGCCGAAGTCGCCGTCCTCGCGGTTCTCGGCGAGGGTCTCCTCGGCACCATTGAGGCCGTTGACATAGCCCTGATGATGCGTATCGTGATGCCAGGTCAGTACCTGTTCGGACAGAGCCGGTTCGAGCGCGTCGTAATCGTACGGTAGTGGTGGAAGTTCGTGATCAGCCATAGTATGCACCTCACGTTCTGTATCGGTATCTCGCTTGTTAAGTTTTGAGGAGTGAGACGATATCACACCTCATAAAGTCACGGCCGCTCCGTCATGCGATTTACCGACACTCCACTGGTTCAACCACGGACGCAGTCTTAAAGCTTTCAGCAACTCCCGCTTGCCATCCCCCGTCGGTTCGATCGCCGCCGACTCCCGGCGACTACTCGAGTTCCTTGTGGCGGGCGTGTTCGAGCCACTCCTCGAGCGACGGTTGGCCCCAGTACCGAACCGTCTCGCTTCGCCGATCGTGTTCGAGGATTCCCGCGTCCTCGAGTTTCGGAAGGTGGCTGTGCTGGAGTTCCGTCAGGACCGTCGTTTGTCGGTCGACCGACGTGGAGTCGGCGACCGCACTCGTTTCTGCCGCATCCGTCTCGCCGCCGTCTATCGTCCGTTCGAAGGCGAGAACGTTCTCGGCGAGGGTCTCAATCGTTGCGACACCGTCGGACTGGTCGTTGAGGTAGTAGAGTGCGTACCGTCGCCGACTGTTCGAGAGCAGATCGAAAACGAGATTCAACGAGGGCGTTGCCTCCCCCGTTAATGCCGCCGCCTCGCCCTCCGTTTCACGCATTCACGAACCACCTACCGTATGTTACCATTCGAAACCACCACGGGATCCTACCACAGCCCCCGCATTAGACCTTACGTCTCCCTAGAAAGATACGTGTGTTAAATCCGATGGTATTCGTGAAGACGGAATCGTGCCGGCCCGACGACTCGACGAACGGCGGGTACTGGACCGCTATCAGCGATTCCGCTCGCAGCGGACCTATCGTGACTCGCGACGAATCGTGCCCACTACCAGTTTCTCTCCAAAATGAAACGGCGCTCAAGCCGTCGAGAAGCTTACTCGTAGAGCCACTCGGCGTCGTGCTGATCGTAGTCGATCAGTTCGTCGTCGTCGAAGTGGATCCCGATTTCGCGTTCGTTTGCGCCCTCGTCCTCGTGGTCGGCCGCGTGAACGACGTTCCGACCGAGATCGAGCGCGTAGTCGCCCCGGATCGTGCCGGGTTCGGCCTCGAGCGGGTCGGTCTCGCCGATCATCTGGCGGACCTGTCGGGTCGCGTCTTGGCCCTCCCAGACCATCGGGACGACCGGTCCCGAGGTGATGAAGTCGACGAGGTCGTCGTAGAACGGCTTGTCCTCGTGTTCACCGTAATGCTCTTCCGCTCGTTCACGGGGCATGGTCTCGACTTTGATACCGACGAGTTTGAGCCCGCGGTCCTCGAGTCGAGAGACGACTTCGCCCACGAGACCGCGCGCGAAGGCGTCGGGCTTGACCATCACGAAGGTTCGCTCGTGATCGCTCATGCTTCCTCGGCCTCGGTTTCCTCGGTCTCGTCCTCGGCGGGCACGTCTTCCTCGCCCTCTGCGTCGGACTCCGTTTCGAGGTCCTCGTCCTCGCCGACCTCGACCTCCTCGGTCTCGTCGGCGTCCGCCGCAGCAGGCGTGTCGTCCTGTGCGGGACCCTTGCCGCGACGACCCTCTTCGGTCCACTCGAGGTCGCGCGGTTCGCGCCCGAGCTTGTAGTTTTTCTCCGCCTTGGAGTCGACGAAGTGGAGCACGCTGCCGTCGTTTTTGACGTACATGATGCCCGTTCCGGGTTCGATCTCTTCGCCCGTGTAGTCGCAGGTTCGTTTCTCGACCATTATTGTCCTCCGATGGAGTCGGCCTCGCGGGCGGTCTCGCGAAGTTGGAGTACGTCCCCTTCGCGGACCGGGCCGAGGCAGTTACGGGTGATGATGCGTCCCTGATTCTCGCCCTCCTTGATTCGGCATTTGACCTGCATGGCTTCGCCGTGCATGCCGGTCTTGCCGACGATCTCGATGACCTCGGCGGGCGTGGAGCCGCTTTCTTCCTCTTCAGCACTCATCTCTGATCACCTCAGTCGAGGTCCTCGAGCTTACTGGCGATGTCCTCGACGTCGTCGTCTGCCTCGCCGGCGTCGACGACCGCCGCGGCGGCCGAGCCGACCTCGAGGCCGGCCGCGTGGCCGACGTCGTCTTGGGTCTCGATAAAGACGACGGGAATACCCTTCTCGTCGGCGAGTTCGGGCAGGTGCATGACGATCTCCTCGGGGGAGACGTCTTCGGCGACGTAGACGAGCTCGGCGTTGCCGCGCTCGATCGCCTTCGTGGTTTCGTTCGTTCCTTTCTTTACGCGTCCGGTGTCTCGTGCGACCTCGAGCGCCTCGAGGGCGTCGTCGGCGAGGTCGGCTGGGATGTCGGTATTGACGTAGACTGACATTGGTTGTTCACCTCTCCTACACGTGGGCTCGCGCTCCCCTGCCGTCCGGGCACTGGGTACCCGTGCCGGACCGATTCCGGCGGAAGTCCTGTGAAGCTAGGAGCATCATCAACCCCGCGTAGGGTGTACACTCGAATAGCGCTGCCCCCCTTAAAAGCGTGTTCAAACGCACGAGGCCGTGGGATACCACCGCACGGCCAGATGCCCCAAATCCGTGCTGACCAATCAGTTCTGTTTCATATGCTCTTCGATGTCCGATTCCAGTTCTCGCCGCAACGTCTCGGCTTCGTCGTCGTCGTAGTCCGTGTGGTACTCCTTCGCCACCCCCTCCGCTGCGAGATTGTAGTGCAGGCCCGGCGAGACGTCGTGATGATCGAGACACTGTTTTGCGCATTCGAGCGGGCAGCCGTCGATGACGACGATCTCCCGGCCAGAGGTCGCGGTGTCGACCAGTGGGGCCACGTCGCCGCCGACCCCGGCAATACACGACATCTCGGCGACGCCGTCCCTGTCTAACGAGACGGCCAGATCGTTCGCCATCTGCGCTGCGCTCGAGCAGCCCGAACAGGAGTACACCAGCGGGCGGTCGTCGGATGCGTCTGACATACCGAAACCCCTGCTCGAGATCCCGATAACGGTACTCCCGTACATGTGCGCTCGGCACGGATCGGCCGTGAACTCGTCGCCGTCGGCACGTTCCGGTGCCTATTACTCTCGAGAAGCCCCAGCGAACGCATGGACGTCGACGCGGCCGCCCTCGCCGAATCGCTCCGCGAGGAAGCCAAACGAGCGAACGAGCGACGGCTAGTGGTGCTCGCGGGCGACCGCGAGCGAGGGTACGATACTCTCGAGTCGATCCTCGAGACGCTGTCGATCCCGATCACCGGGACGACCCTCGTCGGCCCCGACGACCGACTCCGCTGTGAACAACTTCGACAGGTCAGCGCGGACGACCTCCTCGGGACGACGCGGGACGCGATCGCGGTCGACGCCCACGCGGAACTCCAGCCGAACGCGCTCGGGAAAGTCGCCGGCGCGGTCGACGGCGGCGGCCTCCTGATACTGCTGACGCCGCCGCTCGAGGCATGGGCGGCCCGTCGCGGCGAGTTCGACGCGTCGCTGGCCATCCCGCCGTTCGAACTGGACGCGGTCACTGGCCGGTTCAGACGCCGGCTCGTCGAGACGCTGCGGGCCCACCGCGGGATCGCGATCGTCGACCTCGATGCCGATCGACTCGAGACCGACGGACTGACCGATCCGGCTCCCCGACTGGCGACGGCAGCGCCGGCTCCCCCGTCGGATCACCGGTTTCCGGCCGCCACCTACGAGGCCTGCCTGACGGCCGATCAGGTCGAGGCCGTCGCCGCCTTCGAGTCGCTGTTCGAGGATGGCCAGGCCGTCGTTCTCGAGGCCGACCGCGGCCGCGGCAAGTCGAGTGCCGCGGGGCTGGCTGCGGGGACATTCGCCGCCGACGGCGAAGACGTGCTCGTGACTGCCCCCGCCGCGCGGAACGCCGCGGAACTGTTCGACCGGGCGGCGGAACTCTGTACGACGCTCGCGGACGACTCCGAGCACGGCCCGACTGTCGAACCCCAACGTATCGAGACGGCCGCCGGGGGATCTATTCGATTTCTCGAGCCGAGCACGGCCGTCGACAACCTCGAGTCGGCCGATATCGTCATCGTCGACGAGGCCGCCGCGCTCCCGGTCGCGACGCTCGACTCGCTGCTCGCGGCCGACCGCGTCGCGTTCGCGACGACTATCCACGGCTACGAGGGCGCGGGGCGGGGCTTTTCGGTCCGATTCCGGGACCACCTCGCCGAGAGCGACCACACGGTGACCGACTGCACGCTCGTCGAGCCGATCCGGTACGCGGCGGGCGATCCCGTCGAGGTGTGGGCCTTCCGCGCGCTGTTGCTCGACGCTCGGCCGCCGGTCGACCCGCTCGTGGCCGACGCGACACCCGAATCGGTCGAGTACCGGCGACTCGAGCCCGACGCCCTCCTCGCCGACGACCGCCTGCTGCGGGAAGCGTTCGGGCTGCTCGTCCTCGCCCACTACCGGACCGAACCCAACGACCTCGCGCGGCTACTCGATGCGCCCAACCTCGAGGCGCGGGCGCTCCTTCACGACGGCCACGTCGTCAGCGTCGCCCTGCTCGCACGCGAAGGGAACCTGCCGGCCGACACCCGCTCGATGATGTACGAGGGCGGCCGGGTGCGGGGCAACATGCTGCCGGACGTGCTGACGAGCCAACTCCGAGACGAGGCGGCGGGCGAGCCGGCCGGCCTCCGGGTCGTCCGCATCGCGACCCACCACGCGGCCCGCTCCCGGGGGCTGGGGTCGCGCCTGCTCGAGTACGTACACGAGGAATTCGCCGACGGGGGAGACGCCGGCGACGAGCCCGGCGGCATCGACTGGCTCGGCACCGGCTTCGGCGCGACGCCCAGCCTGCTCGCGTTCTGGCGCGAGAACGGCTACCGAACGGTCTTCGTCTCGACGACCCGCAACGACGCCAGCGGCGAGTACTCCGTACTCATGCTCGCGCCGACGAGCGACGCCGGGAAGGCGTTACACGACCGCCACGCCGATCGGTTCGTCCGCCGGTTCGCCGCGCTCTGTTCGGACTCACTCGACGACCTCGAGCCCGACGTGGCTCGCGCAGCGCTCCGGAGCGTCGACGCAGACGCCGGACCGCCGCTCGCGCTGACTGACCACGAGTGGGACCTCGTCGCGAGCGCGGCCTACGGCCCGGGGCTGTTCGCCATCGATCCCGGCCCGTTCAGGGACCTCGCCGTGCGGTACTTCGTCGACAACCCCGACGCGATCGGCCTGACGAAACGGGAGGAACGCCTGCTCGTCTGCCGCGTGCTGCAGGGCCGGGACGTGGCCGCCGTCGCCGACCACCTCGGCTATCACTCCTCGAGTCAGTGCATGCGCGCACTCGGCGACGCCTTCCGCCCGCTCGTCGATTTCTACGGGACGAACGCGGCGCTCGAGGTCCGGGACCGGTTCGCCGACGAGTGATTCGATGGGGCTGCGTTCAGTACCGCAACCGAATCGGCCGGGAAAGCGTGGCGACGCCACGATGTCGCGACAGACTCCACGCGACCGCGCTCGAGTCGGACTTCCCGTTCGCTACTCAGTGAGCGTCGAAGGGCTCTCCCGGCGGTGAAATACCCGCTTACCCGGTTTTCACGAATTTCGCCGTCCCGTTTTGCTCGACGGTGATTCGATACCGGTGATAACTGAACTCGACCTCCATCTGTGCCTCCGGTGACGGCGGATTCGAAAACAGTTCGTTGAGCATCCCGTCTATGCAGTCGTATATCGTCGGTAGCTCGGTCGAATCGACGCCCTCGAGGTCCATGACCGCTTCGATGACCTGTACTGTCGGGTTGTCGCCGTCCGGATCGAGCGTGCGATGGACGATCTCACTCTCGGTTTGATCTGTCACTGTGGAACGGCCTATCGGGAACCGCTGATATAGTCGTTCATGTAGAATACGGTGATTGTTCTGGTGGAAAATACCGGGGTCACACCGAACTCAGAACAGTCGCCGACACAGCCGCTCCGGCAAGAGCTCCAGTACCCACGCGACGACTCGCCACCGCCGCGTCACGTAGACGTGCGTCCGCTCGGTCCGGATCGCTCGAGCGATCTGCTCGGCCGCCGTCTCGGGTGAACACTCCCAGAACCCGCCCAGCGAGAGTTTGGTGTCGACGAAGCCGGGCTCGACGGTCGTGATCGTCACGTCGGCGTCTCGATCGGACTGTCGATACCGAAGCCCCTTGAGATACGTCGAAACGTAGGCCTTGGACGCGTTGTACGCCGGCACGTCGCCGCTGCCGATGTGTGCCGCGACCGATGAAATCCCGACGAGGTGCCCGTCGGTCCCGCTCGCGGGGTCCCGGTCGCGCTCGAAGTACTCCATCGCCGCCGTTGCGATGGCGGTAAAGCCGCCCACGTTGACGTCGACCGTCTGTCGTTCCGGTTCCCACTCGAGGTCCCGGTTGACGCTCGCGACCCCGGCGCTGACGACGACGAGATCGACCGCGGGCATCGCCTCGGCCAGTTCGAAAAACGCGTCTCGAGCGGCGTCGGGTTCCGTGACGTCCATCGTCGCGACGGACGATTTGGTCGGCAGTTCCCCGCCGATCTCCCGCAATCGTTCCGTCCGCCGTGCCGTCAGGCCGATCCGATAGCCGTCCGCTGCGAGTCGTCGGGCCAGCGCTTCGCCGATCCCCGACGACGCGCCGACGATGATCGCTCCGCGCGAGTGCGCCATATCGATGGGGTCGGAGCCGGCCGCCTATAGTAGCTACTGAAGGCGGTAGGCCTTTGCCGCGGTCCGCCGTCGCCCCGGTATGGTCGATGTCGCTCTCGTCGTCGCGATCGCGTTGCTCGCCGGTGCAATCGTCGGCGCGGCCGTCCCGATGGTGCCGAGCGGTTTCCTCTCGCTGGCCGGCCTCGCCGTCTACTGGTGGGGTAGCGGGCCCGCCGAACTGAGCGCCCTCACCTTCGCCGTGCTCGCCTTTATCGCCGTCGTCACCGCGCTCGTCGAGTTCTTCGGCGGGTCGATCGCCGCACGCGCCGGCGGCGCATCGTGGGTGACGACGGCGGTCGCCGCCGTGGTCGGGATCGCCCTCATGCTCGTTACCGGCCCGCTGGGGCTGCTCGCCGGCCTCTTCGGCACCGTCTTCGTCCTCGAGTTCGCTCGGGGCGAGGAACTCGAGGGGAGCGCTCGCTCGGCGGTCTACACGACCCTCGGGACCCTCGCCTCGACGGCGGTACAGGTCCTGTTGACGGCCTCGATCCTGCTCGGGTTCGTCGTGGCCGTCTTCGTGCTCTGAGTCGCGGCGAGAGTGTATCGGTGGGTATCGTTCGCGCGAGCGAATGGCGTGTGCCGACTACGAGACTGAGCCGTCTCCGCGATTGGGTTGAGGTACCGGAAAGACAGTATTCCGCGTCTATCGGCGCTTCTGACGGTTTTCTCGGACGGAACTGTTATGCAGGAACCTCCCGGCAGTACGGTCGATACCCATGTCGAACTATCGCCGGCAGGTTCTCCGACGGGCGGCGCTGCTCGGGTCGGGACTGTTCGCAACTGCGTCCGGAATCACCGCGGCGGCTGCCAGTGAAACCAACGCGGGACGGCTCGAGGGAACGGTAACCCATTTCGGCACACCGGTCACTGAAGCGACGGTGGCGGCCAACGACGGGACCGAAACCGCGACCAGCGAAACGGGCGCGTACACGCTGGCCCTCACTCCCGGCGAGTACACCCTCACGGTCACCGCTCCCGGATACACACCGGTATCGACCAGCGTCGCCGTTGGGAGCAACGAGACCCAAACGAGGGAGTTCGACCTCGAGCCCGAGTGGGGACCGGGAACCGGCGAACTCGAGGTGTACGCGACGCCGGTCGGTGGCGGTAGCACGATCCCGTGTGAGATCACGGTTTTCGGTGCCGGCCGGTACGACGTCACCGCACCGCGCGGCTCTGTCCCCGACGGCGACCGCTGGGGGAGCGGCTTCGACGTGAGCGAAGGGTGGTGGGAGATCTTGGTCACGGACGCCGAGGGGTACAGCGACGGCTATCAGGAAGTGCTGGTCGAAGACGGCGAGACCGCTTTCGGCTGGGTCCAACTCGAGGAAGGTGACGGCGAGATTTCGCCGTCGGGGCGAATCGAGGGCCGCGTCGTCGACGCGAGCGGAGCCGCCGTCACCGACGCGACGATCCGGACGGGCGACCGGCGAGTATCGGTCGACGGGGAGGGCGAATTCGCCCTCGAACTCGAGCACGGCCAGCACCGTCTCGTGATCGATGCGGCCGGGTATCGACACGTCGCGGGCAACGTGCAGGTCAAATTCGGCCGAACGACGGAACTGAACGTCACGGTTCGGACGAGCGCGTCACGAAACGGCTCAAAATATAGTAGCCACTGACAGTCAGTGCACACCTGATCGCACGACCGAGTCGCGATCAGTGTGTAAATCGTTTCAGTGGCTACTATAGGATACTCGACTGGCGGCGATCCCGATTAGGGGTGGGCGTAGTACGCGACCGTCTCCTCGTCCTCGTCGTCGCTTTCGGCTTCGTGTCGGTCGATTCGCGCGAATCCGACGCGCTCGAACTGCACCATTTCGTCGGGCTCGAGGTCGCCGACGCCCGGTTCGGCGTGACCTCGAACGTCGCCGTCCATCGTCCGCATGCGGACCGGGACGCTCTCGTCCGCGGGAACCCAGTGGACGACGTCGACGCCGCCCTCGCGGACCGCGTCGATGTCGTCGTCCGTGTACCGGAGGACGCCGTCGTCGAAGCGGAAACAGCCGAATCCTTTCAGCCAGATGCGCTGGTCTCCGTCCTCGCCGTCGGGAATGTCGTCTACCTCGAGCATGACCGAGTCGCCGACGGGAATCTCGCGGACGCCGCGCTCCTCGTGGTTGGGGTGCAGCGGCGGGGTCGCTTCGGCCGGCGGCTCTCCGGCGAGGGGGATCTGATTGCCGTCGCGAACGAAGAATCGGCGATCGGTCTCCTCGTCGATGAGGTCGCGGTTGTTCGCATACACCGAACTCATCGCGAGGTCGACGTCAGTGGTCGAGGTGCCGAGGCCGGTCATCGCCTCGACGATGGCCTCGCCGCGGATGCCCCGGCGGCGCAGGCTCTTCAGCGTCGGTGCTCGCGGGTCGTCCCAGCCGTCGAGTTCCCCGTTCTCGATCAGTTCCGAGATGGTCGACGTGCTTACTTTGACGTCGTAGTCGTCGAGTTGGACGTGACCCCAGTGGATGACCTCGGGGTACTCCCAGCCGAAGTAGTCGTAGACGAACTGCTGGCGTTTGGCCGAATCCTGCAGATCGATTCCGCGGATGATGTGGGTGACCTCGAGCAGGTGGTCGTCGACGCCGGACTGGAAGTCGAGCATCGGCCAGCAGCGGTACTCGCTGGCTTCCTCGCGGGGATGGGGCGTATCGATCATCCGGAAGGCGACCCAGTCACGCAGGGCGGGATTCTTGTGTTCGATGTCCGTCTTCACGCGGAGGACCATCTCGCCGCTGCTGTACTCGCCGTCGATCATGGCCTCGAACTCCTCGAGCACCGTCTCCGAGTCCTTGTCGCGGTGGGGACAGGCCTCGCCGGAATTTTTCAGTTCCGAGAATTCCTCGCCCGAACACGAGCAGGTGTAGGCCCCGCCCATTTCGATGAGGTCGCGGGCATGATCGTAGTAGGTCTCGAGCCGGTCGCTCGCCTTGTACGTCGCGTCGGGTTCGAAGCCGAGATAGTCCAGATCGTCGAGGATCGCGCCGTAGGCCTCGAGATCGGGGCGCTTGGTCTCGGGGTCGGTGTCGTCGAAGCGCACGCAAAACCAGCCGTCGTAGCGCTCGCGATAGGTGCCGATGACCGCGGGCATCCGGGCGTGGCCGACGTGCCACGGCCCGTTCGGGTTCGGTGCACACCGCATCCGAATCTCGTCGTATTCCTCGGCGTTCGGCAGGTCCGGCAGGTCGTGTTCGTCGTCCTCGTCTTCGGCCTCGATCTCCGCGAGTTCCTCGGGTGCGAGTTCCTCGAGGCGCTCGCGTTTTTCCTCGTACTCGAGGTCGTTGACCCGACCGATAACGCCGCCGGCGATCCCCGGGATCTCGTCGCCGTGCTCGCGGAAGTCGGGATTGTCGCCCATCAGCGGCCCCATGATCGCGCCGACATCGGCGTCGCTCTCGTGTTTGACGGCGTTTAACAGCGCGTGCTTTTCGGCCTCGCGCTCGACGCGCTCGCGTAACTCGTCGTTCATTACCTCGGGATAGTCGCGCCCGGCCCAAAACCCTCGCGATTCGCCGTGTCGTCCGGTCCGAAGACCGCGGGCGCAGTTTCGGTCTCAGTCCTCGAGATCCTCGGCGTACACTCTCGAGTTGAGGACGTTGCTCATGAGGACCATCGCGGCCGTGTTCGCGGCGGCCGTCCCACCGTCGGTCTCGTTTGCGCTCGCGTTGCCGGTCGTGCTCTCGGTAGCGTCCGTTTCGCCGCCCTCGGAGTCCGAACCATCATCGGTGGACTCGCCGCCCGTGGATTCGTTGGTCTCGGCGTCCTCGCCGTCGTCCATCGACCCGCCGTCACCCGCGGCTCCGTCACTCGAGTCGCCGTCGTCGCTACTGCTCTCGTTGCCGCTGCCTTCGACGGCCGCGTTGTACCGCTCGCACCACTCGGTCTTGACGCCCCAGCCGTGTGCCTGCCCGTCGAACGGGTTCGCTACCTCCGCGTAGAGCATGTCGATCCCCGCGTCGTTTTTCACGAGGTTCTCGTTGTAGACGGTCGTGATGACCTCGAGTTCCGTCGTCGACTCCGATTCGGTCGCGGCGTTGGATTCGTAGATCAGTACCAGATCGGAGCCGTCTTTGCGAAGCGACTGGACTGCCAGGTCGTTTCGTTCGACGAGCGCGTAGAACTCGCCGGGCGTTCCCTTCCGGGGCTCGCTCGGCTCGACTGGCTCGATTTCGTTCTCGTCCGCTCCGGTCGTCCCGAGCAGCGAGCCGACACAGCCGGCGGTCGCGGCCGTGCCGACGGCCGCGGCCGTGCCGAGAAAGTGCCGTCGAGAGGGGGTCCCGGTCGATCCGTGCGGGGAGTCGTCAGTCATACTCACCGCTCGGGGAGGAACCTGCAAAAAGACCCGGACGATATCGAACGCTGAGTTCGGCCGGCAGACGATACGATCTCTCGCTCGAGCGGCAGACTGTTAGAAACTCGTGGACCGAGACAAGAATAGCCGCCGCGAGCGCGCTGGGCGTCTCAGTACCCGCGCTGGATCAGGTAATCCGCGATCTCACAGAGCAGGTCACGGGCCTCGTTGTCCGGCAGCACCTCGAGTCGGTTCTGCCCCTGTTCGACGAGGTCCTGGGCCGTTTCGTTGGCGTAGGAGATCGACCCGGCGGCCTCGAGTTCGGTGACGGCCTCGTCGATCTCGGCCTCGGTGACCGCATCGACGTCGTCGGTGTCGACCAGGTTGTCAACGTCGACGCCCTGTTCGCGGGCATGGACGGTAATCAGGGTCTGTTTGTTTTCGACAAGGTCGCTGCCGCGCTGTTTGCCGAGTTGCTCGCTCGGCACGGTCAGATCGAGCACGTCGTCTTGGATCTGGAACGCGCGGCCGATGTCGAGTCCGTAGCCGTAGAGCGCGTCGACCGTCTCCTCGTCGGCACCCAACAGGATCGCCGGAAGCGACGCCGAGGCAGCGTACAGCACGGCCGTCTTCTGCTCGACCATCTCGAGGTATTCGTCCGGTGAAACGTCGATCCGTTCCTCGAACGTCACGTCGAGGGACTGGCCCTCGCAGATCTTCGTACAGGTGGTCGCGAGCACGTCTAAGGCCTCGACGATGCGGTCCGGCTCCGCGCCGGTCTCGAGCATGATCTCGAAGGCCTTCGAGTAGAGCGTATCGCCCGCGAGAATGGCCGTTTCGAGGTCGTATTCCTTGTGAACGGCCGGGACACCGCGCCGGAGGTCGTCGTCGTCCATGATGTCGTCGTGGATTAGGGTAAACGACTGGATGACCTCGACGCTGACCGCGGCAGCCATTACGTCCACCGCGTGGCCCTGCTGGAGCGATGTAAACGACCGGTACTCCGCCGACAGCGGCTCAGTATCGGTCAGTGCCTCCGCGGTCGTCAAGAGTACTGCCGGCCGCAGCCGCTTGCCGCCTGCGTCCAGCAGATATCGGGAGGCCTCGTAGAGCCGTTCGGGCCGCTGGATCGGTAACTCCTCTGGAATCGCTTCGTTAACCTGCTCGCGGCGCTGCCGAATCGCCTCGAGCACCGCCTCTTCGCGTGCCTCGGGACTCGTCATATCAGTCGACTAGTTGGATGAGGTTGCCGTTGCGCGTCACGTGAAGATCTCGCCCCATCTTGTACCCCTCGCTCTCACAGAGGTTAACGTAGCTCGAGAAGCCGCTCATATCTTGGTGGGCCGGGATGATGTTCTCGGGTTGGAGCGCGTCGAGCATCTCGTAGTGGCCCTCCTGGTTGAGGTGGCCGGAGACGTGAATATCGTCGTAGACCCGTGCGCCCTGCATGCCGAGTAGCTTTTCGGCCTGATAGCGCTGGCCCTCGTTGGTCGGCTCCGGAATGACGCGAGCCGAGAAGACAACCTTGTCCCCTTCCTCGAGTTCGTATGGGGTCTCGCCGCGGGCCATCCGGGTGAGCATCGCACGCGGTTCGCCCTGGTGGCCGGTGACGATCGGCAGGTAGTTCTCTTTGCCCTCGTTCATGATCCGCTTGAACGTGCGGTCGACAGACTTGCGGTGGCCGAACATCCCCAGATCCGAGGGGAAGTCGACGAAGTCGAGCCGTTCGGCGGTCCCGGAGTACTTCTCCATCGAGCGGCCGAGCAAGACCGGCTGGCGACCGATATCGTCCGCGAACTCGACGAGGCTCTTCACGCGGGCGATGTGACTCGAGAAGGTGGTTGCGACGATACCGCCGTCGTAGTCCTCGATGCTGTAGAGAACGTCCCGGAGGTGTTCGCGGGCGACCTTCTCGGAGGGGGTGCGCCCTTTCTTGCTCGCGTTGGTACAGTCTTCGATGTAACAGAGGACGCCCTCGCCTTCGCGGCCGATCTCGCGGAACCGCTCCATGTCGATCGGGTCGCCGATGACCGGCGTGTGGTCCATCCGCTTGTCGAGGCCGTAGACGATGGCCCCCTCGGGCGTGTGGAGGACGGGGTTGATCGCATCGATGATCGAGTGGGTGACGTTGACGAACTCGAGTTCGTTGCGGTCACCGATCGACATCGTCTCGCCGGCCTCCATCTTGACGAGGTCGTTTTCGACGCCGAACTTCTGTTCGCCCTCGATCTGCTGTTTGACCAGCTCGATCGTAAACGGCGACGCGACGATCGGCGCGTCGTATCGGTGTGCCAGCTTCGAGATGGCACCGATGTGGTCGAGGTGGCCGTGAGTCGGCACGATGGCTTTGACATCGCCCTCGAGGTCGCTCATGATCCGGTCGTCCGGAATTGCGCCCATGTCGATCAAGTCGAGACTGTGCATCCGCTCGGTTTCGACGTTGTCGTGGATCAGAACCTGTGACAGGTTCAGACCCATGTCGAAGATGACGACGTCGTCGCCGGCGCGGACGGCGGTCATCTGCCGTCCGACTTCTTCGTAGCCGCCAATGGTTGCGATTTCGATTTCCATGGTTCGTAGCACTGAAAGCCGCTGAATGGACTCTCATCGAAACGGTCCGCGGACGCCTAGTCGTGTACGGCCCCGGCGTCTTGCAGCGCGTCGGCCATCCCGCTATGCGCTCGGCGTGACGGCGGTTCCGTCTTCGATAGCTCGCGACATCGCAAGCCCCGAACGCACTTGCCCGCGGGTTTCGCTACTGGCCCATACACGCCCGGGTGTTAAAAACGCAGTGGGTTAGCTCGTTTCGCCTCACGCAGCCCGTATCGCCGACTGAGGCCATCTTCGTTGGAATCGGCCCGCCCCCTTCTGACACCGCAATCCATTTGCCGGTCGCTCCGAAACCGGTTGCCACTATCATGCTTTCGGAGGGATCGTCGTGTACGTAATCATCGTCGGAGCCGGCGAGGTCGGCCGATCGATCGCCGCGAATCTGGAAGACGGCCACAACGTAGCCGTCATCGATCAGGACGCCGAACTGGTCGAAGAACTCACCTACTCGCTCGACGTGCTCACGATCCACGGCGACGGGACCGACCTCGAGACGCTGCGCGAGGCCGGCCTCGAACAGGCGAGTCTCGTCATCGCCTGTACGGACAACGACGAGACGAACGCGGTCGTCTGTGGCGCGGCGAAGGCGACGAGCGAGGTGTTTACCATCGCGCGGGTCCGCCGTCGCACGCTGCTCGAGACGTGGCAGGGGTCACAGGGGGCCTTCGGCGTCGATTTCATGGTCTGTACGGACCTGCTGACTGCACAGGCGATCTTCAGAATTTCCGGACTTCCGAGCGCTCACGACGTCGATACGTTCGCCGGCGGGCTCGTCCGTATGGCCGAGTTCGATATCGTGACGGACAGCCCGATCGCCGATCTGACCGTCAGCGAGGCCGACTGTTACGATTCGCTCACGTTCGCCGCGATCTTCCGGGGCGACGAGATGGTCGTCACGAGAGGCGACACGGTGATTCGAGGCGGGGACCGGGTCGTCGTGATCGGCAGTCCGGAGTCGATCAATGAGTTCGCCGACGAGGTCGCCTGCACGCCGGACGAGGCAGAAGAGGTCGTCATCGTCGGCGCGAGCGAGATCGGCTTCCAGACCGCTCGCGAGTTCGAGGACCACGGGTTCCGGCCGCGATTGATCGAACGCGACCACGACCGGGCCCGCGAGGTCGCCGAAGAGTTGCCGAACACGATGGTTATGGAAAGCGACGCGACCAACTCCGAGTTCCTCGCCCGCGAGCACGTCGGCGAGGCCGACGTCGTGATCGCCGCCCTCGACAGCGACGAGAAGAACCTGCTCGTCTCCCTGCTCGCCGACCGGCTCGGCGTCGATCGGACCGTCGCGATCATCGAGAACCCCGAGTACGCCGACCTCTTCGAGACCGTCGGGGTCGACGTCGCGATCAACCCCCGCGAGGAGACCGCCGAGGAAATCGTCCGCTTTACCCGGACCGATAACACCGAGAAGGTGGCGATGCTCGAGCACGACCGGGCGGAGGTCATCGAGATCGAGGTCGGGGAAGAGAGCGTCCTCGTCGGCCGGAACATCGCCGCTGCGACGAACGACCTCCCCGACGGCGTCGTCATCGGTGCGATCTCCCGGGGCGGCGAACACATCACGCCGCGTGGGTCCACGGTCGTCCAGCCCGGCGACCACGTCATCGTCTTCGTCGACGCGGCCGCGCTCGACGAGGTCGTCGAACTGATTTAGGAACCCCCTCTGGTCGTCTTCTTTCGAGGTGCGCAGTCGATCGCCGTCGGATAGCTAGTAGACGAACCCGTCGCCGGATAGTATCCGCAACTCGGGATTGCGGCCGCTCGAGACTCGCGTTCCCGATCCCCGACCTCGAGCCCAATTCCCGATCCCCCGACCTCGCGTTCGAACGCCCGCTTCAGTGCCGAACGCCGCGGTAGAGGACGTACGCGACGAAGAACACGACGTAGGCGGCGGCGAGTCCGGTCGTCAGCATCGACCTGCCGGCGACCGCGATCACGAGTATCAGGAGCGGGCCGACGAGCAGGAGCGAATCGAAGACCCGATCTTCGGCACCCGACTCGAGAAGTTCGCCGACGATCGGCAGCTCGCTTCCAAGCATTAGTAGAGCCCTCCGCGGCGGAAGCCGGCTCGTAGCAACACCAACACCGGGATGATCTCGAGGCGGCCGATCCACATGTTGAACAGGAACATGATCTTGCCGAGCGTCGGCAGCGATTCGGGGCCGGTGATGCCTGCGGAGAGGCCGACGTTCCCCTGTGCGCTCGCGACTTCGAAGAGCACGTTCTCGAGGGTGTACTCGCCTTGGGGGAGCAACAGGAGGAGCACGAACGTGCCGATTCCGAGGAAGATCAACCAGAGGGCGGTGATGATCGCCGCTTCCTCGAATTCTTGGCGCACCTCCTGTTCGTTGAGACGGCGGCCGTTGATTCGGAGCCGGCGAACGGCAGTCTCCGGATAGAAGACGTCCGAAATACGGAATCGGATGCCCTTCAGCAGCGTGAGCGCGCGGATCAGCTTGATCCCACCGACGGTCGATCCGGCCGCGCCGCCGATGAGCATCCCGAAGGAGACGGTGAGCTGGGCTTGGGTCGGCCAGCGTCCGAGGGCCACGTTGGTCGCGTCGACGGCGGTCTGAAAGCCGGCGCAGGTCGCCGCCGAGACGAACTGGAACGAGCCGTACCGGAACGCCGTAAACAGGGAGTCGTACGTGTCGCCGACGTACACTAACGCGGTGAGCAGAACCGTCCCGATCCCTATGTAGATGAACACCCAGCGGGTCTGGAGGTCAGCGTAGAGGTTCCGCAGGTCGCCCTGTAAGATGAGGTAGTGGACCGGGAAGGCGATGCTGCCCAGCAGCATGATCGGCAGCAACGCGAAGTCGATGGCGGCGCTGTCGTAGGTGGCGATCGAGTTGTCGGTGATCGAGAACCCGCCGGTCGCGAGGCCGGTCATCCCGTGGTTGATCGCCCCCCAGATCGGCATCCCGACGACCCAGAGCAGCAGGATCGAGACGAAGGTAAACAGGATGAAGATCCACCAGATCGTCTGCACTGTCGAGACGATGCTCGGATGGATCCGTTCTGAGCGGGCCTCACTTTCATAGAGTGTAAGCGATCCGCTTCCCGGCCGGGCGAGGATCGCCGTCGTGAGGACGATCACGCCGACGCCACCGACCCACTCGATGAACGAGCGCCACCACTGGAGCGTACGGGGCAGGACCTCCTCGTTATCGGTCATCGTCAGCCCGGTGCCAGTAAAGCCGCTCATGCTCTCGAACAGCGCATTGAGCGGGTTCGTAAACGCCGCGAGCGTCGACGTCGACGCCTGTGACGCGCCACCCAAAGCCGGCGGCGCGAACTCGACGGTCCACGCGATGAAGACGAAGGGAAGCGAGCCGAAAATCGCGACACAGAACCAGCCCAGCGCGGCGATGATCATCCCGTGGAGCTTGCCGGGCTTGGCCGCCTTCCGGAACCGTGAACTCAGGACGTAGCCGATACCGAACGGGATCAGCGCAGAGACGAGTAACGCCGGAATCGCGTAGTACTCGCCCCAGACCAGCGGAATGAGGATCGAGACGAACAGGAGACCGGCCAGTGCCTGAAACATGCGCCCCAAGTCCCGACCGATCGTTTCCGCCGCCTCGTTCATGCGTCCCTCCTCGCACCCGTCGAACTCGAGTCTGCACCGCGCCGCCGATCACGCCCTCGAGTTCGGGGCCGCTCGCTCGAGGCCATCCGTCGCGGTCGATCGGGACGGGTGTCCCGCCCGCTCGCGTCCGCCATCATCGTAATCGGTCTTCGGGGTGGCCGAACACGTCGGTGAGTTCGGGATCGGCGCCGAACGCCGAGTAGACCGTGAGCAAATCGCCGGCCTGAACCGTCGTCCCGCCTCGCGGCGTGATCGGCTGGTCTCGCCCGTTGCGTTCGATCGCGACGATCAGTACGTCCTCGGAGAGGAGGTTCTCGTCCGCCGCCTCGATGAGCGTCTTCCCGTCGATCGGCGTGTTTTCGGTGACCCGGATCTCGAACACCTCTGCTTGCTCGCCGATCTGCATGTAGTCGACGATTGCCGGGCGAGCGACCGCTCGGTAGAGGTATTCGGCGATGAGCTCTTGGGGGTTTTCCATGGTGTTGACGCCGATCTGGCGGAACACGTTCATGTGTTCGGGATCGTGGACCACCGAGACGATCGTGGGGACCTCGTGTTCCTGCCCGAGCAGGCAGACCATGATGTTGGTCGGGTCCCGGTCGGTCGTACTGATCAGGGCATCGGCTTTCTCGATTCCGGCATCTAAAAGAGCATCGTGGGCCGTCGCATCGTCGTTCAGAACCAGACAATCGTATTCACCGGCGACCCGATCCGCGCGTTCGGGGTCGGTCTCGATGACGACGACCTCGTTTCCCGATTGGGTCGCGATATCGATGAGCGGCATCCCGATATCGCCCGCACCGACGATGACGATATACATTACACCGATCTTGTCGAGTATCCGTTGAAAATATATCGTTTTACTGAACCCGAACAGGACCGTCGACCTCGAGTCCGAACCGGCCGGCCCGTCTTCGTCCCGTCACCGCGCAGGCCGGTATCGAGGAGCCGACCGCGACGGGGTTACTTCCATGGCGGCGTCTGCCGTCGCCGTTTCGACCGCGCTTCGGATTCGGCCAGAATCCGTTCGATCGCCCAGCCGACCCACAGGAAGACGATCGCCATGAAGACGACCAGCTCGAGTCGGATGACCGACCCGTATCGCACCGCGAGGACGAGGGCCATGATCGCCACCGCCGCGGCGACGACGCTGAACACGTCGTAAAACGAGTGCGGATGGCGAACGCTTGGTAGTCGAACGCTCATGGTGGAGTATACGCGCCGTTCGTATATAGTCTCTTGCGACGGTCTATTGATACGGGAGTCTCACGCCGAATTGATCCGAGTTACACCACGATTCGCGGGGAGACGGGATCGACGACCGTTGCAGTGACGTGTGCTTACGATGGATTAATACGACCGAATCGAAATGCCGTTAGATATCGTGTCCAGACGTGACTGCGAAATCGGGGTGTGCTATGCGGCTCCGTACTGATTGGCGGGCCAGTCTGGCGCTCGTCGGAACCGTCCTCAAGTATCTTTCTGTCCCGCTGGTGATCCCGCTCGTCGTGGCGCTCATCTACGGTGATCCCGCGTTCCCGTTCGTCGCGACGATCGCGCTGACGATCGCCGTCGGTCACGGCCTCGAGCAACTCAGGCCCGAACCGGACTTGGAGGTCCGCGAGGCGATGTTGTTCGTGGCGATCTCGTGGCTGGCCGTCGCGGTCGTCGGCGCGGTGCCGTACGTGCTCGCGGGCTGGGGGACCGAATCGACGCTCGCCCATCCCGTCAACGCCCTCTTCGAGTCGATGTCCGGATTCACGACGACTGGGGCGACGGTGCTCGGCGAGATCTCGCTCGAGCGCCACTCCCATGCCGTGATGATGTGGCGACAGCTCACCCAGTGGCTCGGCGGGATGGGGATCATCGTGTTGATGGTCGCGATCCTGCCGGAGATCGCCGTCAGCGGCGCACAGCTCGTCGAGTCGGAAGCACCGGGACCGGAGCTACAGAAGCTCACGCCGCGAATCGCCGAAACGGCGCGGATCCTCTGGCTCGTCTACTTCGCCTTTACCATCGTGTATATCGCCATTCTCTACGGGCTCCACCACGCGGGGATGGCACCCAAAATGAACCTCTACAACGCCGTCGCCCACGGGTTCACGACGCTTCCGACGGGCGGGTTCTCGCCAGAGGCCGACAGCGTCGCGGCGTTCTCCGCGATTGTCCAGTGGACCGCGATCCCGTTTATGATCATCGCGGGGACGAACTTCGCCCTCTTCTGGCACGTCTTCAGCGGAGAGGGCCACCGCTTCGTCCGCAATTCGGAGTTTCGCGCCTATATCGGCGCGATCGGTGCGCTGACCGTTCTCCTGGCTGGAATCCTCTATACCGGTGCCGCGCCGGCCCTCGGCGACCTCGGCGGCGTGACCGATGGTGTCCTCGAGAACTCGCTGCGACAGAGCGCCTTCCAGATCGCGTCGCTGCTGACCTCGACCGGGTACGCGACGAGTGACTTCGTCGAGTGGAGTTCGACGGGTAAGATCGTTCTTCTGTTCGCCATGCTCGTCGGTGGCTGTGCCGGCTCGACCGGCGGCGGCGTCAAGGTCGTCCGGTGGCTGATCGTCTTCAAGGTGCTCCGCCGAGAGCTGTTTACGGCCTCCCACCCCGAGGTCGTCCGCCCGATCCGGCTCGCCGGCAACGTCGTCGACGAGGACGCCATCCGCGGCGTGCTCGGCTTTACGTTCATGTACCTCCTCATCTTCGCGCTCGCAACGTTGCTCATCGCCCTCGACGCCAGTCGCGTCGCCGCCATCGACAACGTAACGCCGCTTGAGGCGTTCAGCGCGAGCCTCGCGACGATCGGGAACATCGGCCCCGGGTTCGGATTCCTCGGCCCGTTCGGCAGTTATCTGGCCTTCCCGATCCCCTCGAAGCTCCTGATGATCTTCCTGATGTGGATCGGCCGCCTCGAGATTATCCCCGTGCTCGTCATGTTCACGGGCGGGTTCTGGACCCGCTGAGCCGCCGGCGAATTTCGAACGCCACTCTCGTAGCCACTGAAAAATGGCGTCACAGAATTCTTGCTACGGGGTTTATTTTAACAGTTGTATGATCGAACCAGCCGCTAGGTAGGTCTGCTTATGAAACATCGTCATCGTACACCCAGGCTCCGATGACTTCCTCGCCATTACCCTGACGCCAGTGAATCTCCACAATATCGGTCTTCGTCATGAGCCGTATTTCATCCCCATCGATCGTGTCACCTGGCTCCATTTCATCATCCAACTCAGACCACGCGAGGGTATCTGTCTCTCGGGCTTCCCAATCGACAACAACCTCGCTAAAGTACACGTCACCCGCTTGCAGGGTCTCCTGTCCACCCGTATGCTGAATATCTAATCTGTTGGGTGCGTCATCAGCACCTTGATACTCAAATGAAAAGCAAGCAATCTCGTCACAGGCTGTCAATTGGTGATAGCTAATAGCTCCAAACCCAGCCACCGCCGCACCGCCCAGGAGAATGGTTCGCCGCTTCGGGGACATAGCTAACCTACGTGTCACTGAAGGTGACTTATTCACCCCATTCATGCTCGTTCTGACAATCCCATTGTACCTGTGGCATTATTAATTAATACACCTTCTGTATTTAACGATAGGTGAGGTCAACACTGTTGATGTCTGCACGGTTCTATGACACCTTCACCGAAAGCCACTGCAGACCAAATTGGATGACAGCTTCGCGATCAGTGTGGGAATTGTTTCAGTTGCTACTATCGTTCTTATCACGATCCACCGACCGCGATGAGTTCAGTCGATCGTCGTCCCCGGATTCTCGCCCTCGAGGAACGATTCCAGTTCCTCGAGCCCGAAGATCGACGCCTCGGCCTCGAGTTCGAGCAACGTCTGCACCTTGCCGGCCATCCCGCCGGTCACGTCCGTCGCGTCGCTGGCCCCGAGCACGTCGGCGACGGTTTCGAAATCGTCGATCCGGCCGATTACCCCATCATCGTCGTCTAACACGCCGGGAACCGTCGAGCAGAGACCGACCCGGTCGGCCTCGAGGTCACGAGCCAGCGCCGCGACCAGTTCGTCCCCGCTGATCACGGTCGCACCCGCGCCGGCGTGGGCGATCATGTCGCCGTGGATGACCGGGACGAACCCCTCGCCGAGCATCGTTTCGATCTGGCCGGTCGGCAGGTCGAGGTCCCCCGCGCTATCCCGGTGGGCCGCCGAGAACGGGTGGACCGGCACCGCGTCCACGTCGCGCTCGAGGAGGCGGCTCAAAACGAACTGGTTCAACGTTTTCATCGCACCGTGGACGTCGAGTGCCGCGCTCGCGTCGTGGGTCCCATCAGTCGTGCTGATGCCGTGTTCGCTGGCGTTGTGGTGTCCGAAACTCCCGCCGCCGTGGACGACCACGAGATCCTCGAGCCCGGCATCGATCGCCGCGGCGATCGCGTCGGCCGCTCGCTCGAGGGTCGCGCCGTCGAGGGTCTCCGGACGGTCCTTTTCGGTGATGACGCTCCCGCCGAGTTTCAGGACGATCATTCGAGCCGCTTCACCCCGGTTTCGGCGAGTTCCGCGCGGAAGGCCTCCTTACAGCCCGGCGTAAAGGACAGTCCCGTCTCCGTCTCTTCTGTGGGGTCGAGCGCGACGATACAGCCGCCGCCGCCGGCCCCGGTGAGCTTCGCGCCGTGGGCACCCGCGTCCCGAGCCGCCCAGACCATCGTATCGAGCGAGCGCGAGGAGACGCCGAGCGCGGAGAGGAGGCCGTGATTGAAGTCCATCAGCCGCCCGATCTCCTCGACATCGCCGTCGGCGAGCGCGTCTTCGCCGTTCCGGACGATGTCCCCGATCGCTTCGACCGTGTCGGCCGCGAAATCGTACTCCTCGCGCAGGGAGCGGACGCCCGCGACCAGTCGGCCGGTGTCCCCCGCGCCGCCGTCGAACCCGATCACGATCGGCAGGTCGGGTGCCTCGAGCGAGCGGCAGTCGTCGCCCTCGACGCGGACCGCGCCGCCGGTCGCCGAACAGAACGTGTCGGCCCGCGAGGCCTGTCCTTCTTGGACCTGTGACTCCGTCTGATAGGCCCGCTTCGCGAGTTCCTCCGGCTCGAGCGTGACGCCGAGTTCGCGGGTCGCAGCGTCGATGGCGGCGACGACGACCGCCGCCGAGGAACCGAGTCCGGCACCCAGCGGGATGTCGCTCTCGATCGTGACGTCGAAGCCGGCGTCGTCCTCGCCGGTGACCGCCCGGACCTGCTCGATCGCGCCGTCCACGTACTGGGTCGCCGCCGTCACCAGCGACTCCGGCACGTCGACGTCGGGCCGGCTGTCCGCGGTTGCGCCGTACTCGACGGTAAACCCGTCGAGGCTGAGATCCTCGGCATTGACTCGGAGGCGGCCGTCGTCCCGTCGGGTCGCCTCGACCCGTGCTCGTCGCTCGATCGCACACGGAACGGCGGGCTCGCCGTAAACCACTGCGTGCTCCCCGAATAGATACACCTTCCCGGGAGCGCTCGAGAGTGTCATGCCCGGCCGTTCGTCCGACGACGGTTAATAGCTATCTTTGTCGTCGCTGCCGCCCGCCCGCGACCGTCGTCCGACAGTCCACCGATCCCGTGCCGGCGGAGGGGACTTATGTGCCTGCAGTCGAACCTCGGTCGTATGTCGCTCGTCTTGCCGAGTGAACTCGTCGTCGATCGGTTCCTGCCGACGGTGCGGGCGATGCTGGCCGCCCGGCTCGCCGAGCGCGGACTGACCCAGCGGGAGATCGCCGACGAACTCGGTGTGACTCAAGCCGCGGTCAGCAAGTACGTCGGCGGCAAAAGCGGCGGCGACGACCGGTTCCGGGACGATCCCGAAACCGTCGCGACCGTCGAACGTATCGCGGACGGCCTCGCCAGCGGCGAGTTAGACGGCTACGACGCCCTCGCCGAACTCCTCTCGCTCGTCCGCAGCCTCGAGGATCGAGGCCCGATCTGTGAGCTTCACGAAGAAGAGATGCCCGAACTGCGCGGACTGGGCTGTGACCTCTGTGTTCGCGGGCTCGACCCTGACGTGCGGGCCGAGCGGGACGTGCTCGCGAACGTCCGCACTGCCACACGGACCCTCGCCTCGGTTCCCGGCATGGTCGACGCCGTGCCGAACGTCGGGACGAACGTCGGCATGTGCCTGCCCGATCCCCGTGACGAAACCGACGTGGCCGCGATCCCCGGCCGGATCTACGCCATGGGCGGTCGCATTGAAATCCCGGCGAATCCGGAGTTCGGCGCGTCGAAACACGTCGCGACGGCTGTCATCGCCGCAAACGCCGTCGAACCCGAAGTTCGGGGCGCTATCAATATCGCCACCGACGACGACCTGCTCGAGGCCGCCCGAGAACGCGGACTCGATCCACTCGAGTTCGACGCTGACTACGAGGACCGCGGCGAGCACCTCCGTCGCCAGTTTGCGGACCGCGGAACGGTCCCCCGCGTCGCCTACCACCGCGGCGCGTTCGGGATCGAACCCGCGACCTACGTTTTCGGCGCGACGGCCGCCGACGCCGCTGAACTGATCGACACCTTGCTCGAGACGGCCGCGTCGTAACCAGTTATTGGCTTCCGATCTAGGCCGTAGTCACCCTATCGTAGCGCGTGAAAGTCACTGCACACCCGATCGCAGAAACAGCGTCTCGAGGCAGAATCACCCGCTGAGACCACATTCGGAACTGCCGCCCTCGCGTTTCTGCTCGAGGGTCCGACAGCCACTGACCAGTCGGTCGGGAATCTCGTCGGCGTTCGCGTACAGGCTCTCGATGATGACGCTTACTTCCTCGAAATCGCGACCGCGGTAGGCGCGCAACGGATCGTCCTCCCACTGGACGAGCCCCGCCTTCTCTAACAGCGGGAGGTGGTGGTGGCGCAATCGAATCCGCAACTGATCGAACTCCGTCGCCATGCTCGAGTTCGAGACGGCTTCGGGCAACCGGATGGGCTCGCCGGCGGCGACATCGATCAACGATTCGACGATCTGCCGTCGCGGTTCGGCCGAGAGTGCAGTAAACGCGCGGTCCCACCGACGAATTGTATCGTCAGCGACGTGTGACCGTGAACCATCCATACGATTATTACCTTTCTACCACACGGTAAACCTTGTGGGGAGGTGTCAGTTGACATAGCAACTACGACGCTTGCTTCCTCGATTGCATCGTCGCTCCCGCTTCGAACGCCGAGCGAATCGCTAGGCACGCAACCGTCGTGAGAAAACGAACAGTATCGATATCGAACGCGTTAGACGCCGCTCTCGAAGTCCTCGAGCGAGTAGGACGGCTCGGCACCGCGTCGGTCGAGGACCTCGTTGGCGAGCAGCCAGTAGACGACCGAAAGCGCCTTGCGACCCTTGTTGTTCGTCGGGACGACGAGGTCGACGTTACTGACTTGGTTGTTCGAGTCACACATCGCGATGACCGGGATACCGACCGTGATGGCCTCCTTGACGGCCTGGGCGTCGCCGATCGGGTCAGTGACGACGAGTACGTCCGGCTCGATGTAGCCGTCGTACTTCGGATTCGTCAGGGTACCCGGGATGAAGCGACCGGTGCGGGCGCGAGCGCCCACGGCATCGGCGAACTTCTCCGCCGGGAACCGACCGTACTGGCGCGAGGACGTGACCAGAATCTGCTCGGGGTCGTAGTTCGCGAGGAAGTCCGCGGCCGTGCGGATACGGCCGTCGGTCTTCGAGACATCGAGCACGTAGAGCCCGTCGGTCCGGACACGGTGGATGAACCGGCCCATGTCCTCGGTCTTCTGCTGGGTCCCGATGTGGACGCCAGCGCCGAGGTAGTCCTCGACGGGAATCAGCAGGTCCGCCTCCTCGTCGGACATCACGTCGTCGTCGAGGGTCGGACCGGCGTCGTCCTCGGCGTCGTCGGCTTGTTCTGCGTCGGCCGCGGGCGATCCCTCGGCGTCGGCGGGCTGTTCGTCTACTGGCTCGACGTCGTCGGCGTCGGCGGCGGGGCCAGCCCCTTCGGCTGGCTCCTCGTCGATCGCCTCCTCGGCGGCGTCGAGCCCTTCCTGGGTTGCGTCGTTCTCTGTCATGTCGCGTCGTCTGCGATTCGAATGAGCTCGTTGAGCTTTGCGGTTCGCTCGCCGCCGACGGCACCCGTCTTGATGAAGGGCGCGTCGGTCGCAACGGCGAGGTGTGCGATCGTCGCGTCTTCGGTCTCGCCCGACCGGTGGGAGACGACCGAGTCGTAGCCGTTCTCCGTCGCGAGTTCGATCGCGTCGAAGGCGTCGGTCAGCGTCCCGATCTGATTTGGCTTGATCAGGATGCTGTTTGCCGCGCCGCGATCGATTCCCTCGATGAGCCGATCGGTGTTCGTGACGAACAGGTCGTCACCACAGATCAGCGTCTGATCCCCGACCTCGTCCGTGAGGTCGGCGAAGGCGTCGTAATCGTCCTCGTCGAGGGGATCCTCGACGTAGACGAGGTCGTACTCCTCGACCAACTCGGCGATGTACTCGATCTGTTCGTCGGTGTCGCGGCTCACGTCGCTGTACTCGTACGTTCCGGACTCGGAATCGTACAGCTCCGCGCCGGCGACGTCCAGTCCGAAGCCGATGTTGAACCCGACCTCGTCTTGAACCCTCGAGACCGCCTCGGCGACGACCTCGAACGCCTCGCCGTCGTCGATCGACGGTGCCCATGCGCCCTCGTCGCCCTTGCCACACGGAACGTCGCGTTCCTCGAGCAGGTCCGCGACGGCGGCGTGGACGGCCGCGTTGGCGAAGACGGCGTCGGCGACGCTTGGCGCGCCGACTGGTGCGGCGAGGAACTCCTGAATGTCGGTCGCATCGGCTGCGTGTTCGCCGCCGCCGACGACGTTTCCGAGCGGAATCGGGAAATTCTCGCCACGGAACGTCCCGCCGAGATGCTGAAAGAGCGGGGCACCGAGCACGTCGGCACCGGCCTTCGCGGCGGCCATCGAGATCGCGACCGCGCTGTTGGCACCGATCTCCGAGAAGTCGTCGGTGCCGTCGGCGGCGTGCAATGCGGCGTCGACATCGCGCTGGTTGCCCGCGTAGACCTCACCGACGAGTCGGGGAACGGCGTGTTCCCGGGCAGCGGCGATCGCCTCGCCCGGCGGCCGCTCGACGGCCTCGTACTCGCCGGTGCTGGCACCGCTCGGTGCCGCGGCACGGCCGAACCCGCCGCTCTCGGTTACGACATCGGCCTCGACTGTCGGATTGCCCCGGGAGTCGAGGATCCGACGCAGCCGGATGTCGGTGATGAGCGTCATTTTCGGTCGCTCCCCCGCTTGACGGTAAACGGCAACACGCCGGCGTCGTACTCCTCGGCGGCGATGAGGATCGGTTGGGTCTGCTCGGTCTCGGTCAGCACCGGTGCGCCGTAGGAGATCTGCAGCGCTCGAGCGCCGAGGATGCGTGCCTTCTCGTAGCGGTTGTGCTGTTGTTGTTGCATTGTTACTGGTACGGGGAGACGACGTCGACGAGGTCCTTGTGGCTGACGAGCATGCGCCGACAGCAGTAGCGCTCGACGCCGAGTTCGTCAAGAACCTGTTCGGGGTCCTCGTCGCCCTCGTTGGCTCGCTCGTCGAACTCCTCCCAGTGTTCGGCGACGACGTTGCCACAGGTGAAACACCGGACCGGTACCATCATGCTTGAATCACCTCAGCGGTAGGACTTCTGGTAGCGCGCCCGAGCGCCCGGGCCGCCCCACTTCTTCGGTTCGGACTGGCGGACGTCGTTGACCAGCAGCGAGCGGTCGAACTCCATGAACGCGTCGCGGAGTTCGGCGTCGTTCGTGTGCTGGACGATACCGCGCGCGATGGCGGTGCGGACGGCGTCTGCCTGACCGCTGATACCGCCACCCTCGACGCGAACGTCGATATCCATCTCGCCGCGCAGGTCGTCGCCGACGATGCGGAACGGCTCGAGCATCTTGAGCCGGGACATCTCGGGTTCGACCAGTTCGACGGGCTGGGAGTTGATTCGAACTCGACCCTCGCCTTCGCGCACCGTAGCGCGAGCGACGGCCGTCTTTTTCTTGCCACTCGTGTTGGTTACCATGTGACGTTAGCACCTAACTGTTCGGACACTTCGTGTAGGTGGACGAAGCGAATGTTCGACAGCCGATCCAGCGACGTCCCCTCGAGGACTTCCGACTCGTGGCCGTCGTCGTTCTCGTAGGGGTTGCCGACGTAGACGCGGACGCTGTCGAGTGCCTCGCGGCCACGCGTTTTCTTGTACGGCAACATCCCGCGAACGGACCGCTTGAAGATCATGTCCGGTCGTTTGGGGTAGTATGGCCCGCGGTCCGAGCCCAGGTTTTGCCGCGTGCGGTACGTCTCGAAGATGTCGTCTTCGTCGCCGGTGATGACCGCGTCCTCGGCGTTGACGATCGCAACGCGGTCACCGTCCAGCGCGCGCTGGGCGACTTCGCTTGCGACTCGGCCGAGAATACAGTCCTGTGCGTCGACGACGAGATCTGCGTCGAACTCTGCGAGACTCATCGAATCACCCGGACGTTAGACCCTTCGGGGTTGTCCTCGAGGGCTTCCTCGAGGGTGACCGACTCGCCGACCTGTTCGATCTTCGTCTCTGCGGACGAGGAGAACTTGACGGCGGCGACGGTGACGTTTTTCTGTAGTGCGCCGGAGCCCAGCACTTTGCCGGGAACGACGACAGTCTCTTCTTCGCGTGCGTACCGCTCGATGCGGCCCAGGTTCACCTCAGCGTGGGTGCGCCGGGGCTTCTCGAGTCGATCCGCAACGTCTCGCCAGATGTCGGCGTCCGTTTCGCGGGACGTCGACTTCAGCTCGGCGATAAGATCGTTGAGCCTCGGATTAGTCTTGCTACTCATTGGTATCCTCCAACTGCTAACTGATCGATGACGCGAGGAACTGCGCCATCGACGATGGAATCGAAATTGTTGTCCTGACGGCCGACGCGTCCGCGGTGCTCGCAGCCGATCTGCGAGCTGCCGGAGACGGACTGTCGGTCGGCAGTAGAGAAGTGATGCAGGGAGCAGGATTTGAACCTGCGGACTCCTACGAGACAGCGCCCTGAACGCTGCGCCGTTGGCCTGACTTGGCTATCCCTGCTCGCACTTCCGTCTACCCGTCGCCCCTTCAAACCCCTTTCGATTCCAGTGGACACGCGATCGCCGGTCTCGTCGCTCACGGCGTCGGCGAGCGGCGTGCCCGAATTGGGTTGGGGGCGTCGGTTCATATCTACAGCTGTACTGCGTCTTCGAGTTCAGTCGCACGCGCCGCGATCGTGTCCGCGGCTCGCGTCACGAGCTCTTCGATCGGGAACGAGCCGTCCGTCTCCACGTGGAAGACGAAGGCGTTTGGCACGTCCTCGACCCGGACCTCCTTGCCCGGATAGCGATTCGAGAGGTCGTGGTCGAACTCGCTCGTTGCAACGAGTTCGCCGTCGTCCTCGATGACGCCACGGATGATCCGGCTCTCTTCGTCTTCGAACTCGGGAAGATCACCGTCGACCTCCACGCGCTGGAGGTGTCGGTAGCCGACCGCGACCCCGCCCTGGTGTTTGGCGTGGTTCTTTCCGCGGTTGACAACGGCATCCGCCTCGGCCTCGAGGCGCTGGCCGTCCTTGAGTTCGATAATCGGGACGTTGTCGTCCGCGGGTTGGACGAGTTCGTCTTCGGAGACGAGGTCACCGGAGTAGGCGGTCGCCGGCCCTTCGACGTCGATCGAGAGCGTGACGGTATCGTCGTCGCCAAACTCGCCGACCGGCGGTGTCGTCAGCGGGACGAGCCCCATTCGGAGCGCGAGTTGCTCGTCGAACATGACCGACGAGTTCTCGACGAACCGGACGGTATCGATCGCCATCGTCGGCACGTCGGCGACCATCGCTCGACGGATGCCGTTGGCGAACCCGGGTGTCACGCCGCGAACGAGGAATCGCGCTTCACGATCCTCGCGTTCGACGAACTCGACGTCGTACTCCTCAGTCATGATCTAGTAGCCGCCCTTGCCTTTCGGAGCGCGCGATCCGTCGTGGGGGATCGGCGTGACGTCCTCGATGCGCCCGATCTCGATGCCCGAGCGGGCGAGCGCGCGAATCGTTGCCTGCGCGCCCGGACCGGGGGATTTCTGGAGGTTGCCGCCGGGGCCGCGCACGTGAACGTGCAGGCCCGTGATGCCGGCTGCTTTGACCTCCTCGGCGACGGACTCGGCCATCTGCATGGCCGCGTACGGCGACGCCTCGTCGCGGTTCTGCTTGACCGCCGTCCCACCGGAGGACTTGGCGATCGTCTCCGCGCCCGTGAGGTCGGTCACGGTCATGACGGTGTTGTTGAACGATGCGTGTACGTGGGCAATGCCCCATTTCTCGTCGTCCTGACTCATGTTACTGACCCTCCGCGCGTTCGGGGTGGAGTTCGTCCGCGAGCGGACTGTTCTCGTCGAAGGCCACCAGATCCTCCTCGTCGATGTCGACGACGTAGGACGGAACGCGGTGGCGTTGGCCGTCAACGACGATGTGTCCGTGCGTGATGTACTGGCGGGCCTGCTGGGCCGTGTTCGCCAGTCCGGAGCGGTAGACAACCGTCTGGAGTCGGCGCTCGAGGACGTCCTCGATCTCGAGCGACAGGATGTCGCCGAGCTCGTCGGTTTCGTCGAGGATGCCGACTCGCTTGAGCCGATCGAGGAACTCCTCGGAGCGGCGGATGACGGTTTCGTCGTCCTGGGCCTGACCGAGCAGTTCCCGGGCCTCGCGCCGGTAGGAGCGAAGCTCGGACTGTGCTCGCCAGAGTTCTTCCTTGTTCTTGAGACCGTAGCGGTCGACGAGGGAGTGCTCGCTTGCGATGCGTTCACCCTGGTAGGGGTGGTTCGGCGTCTCGTATTGCTTGGTGTCAGTGCCGAGTGGCATTATTCACCCTCGTCCTCTTCTTCGGCGGCGGCCTCCTCGGCCTGTTCTTCGCGGATCTCTTCGACGTTGACCCCGATGGTGCCCTCCGTACGACCGGTGGACTTGGTTCGCTGACCGCGAACCTTCTGGCCGCGCTTGTGGCGCGTGCCCTTGTAGGAGTCGATCATCTTCATCCGGTTGATATCGTGCTGTCGAGTCAACTGGAGATCGTTGCCGATCTCGTGGGTCGTCTCGCCGCTGTAGAAGTCGTCCTGTCGGTTGTTGAGCCAGTCGGGGACTTCGTCAGCGTAGTTCTCGACGACCTCGATGACGCCATCGATGACGTCGTCGTCGAGTCGGCCGAACGTCGCCGTTCGGTCGACACCCGCTTCCTCGGCGATGAGCCGGGCGGTTCGGCGACCGATCCCGTTCATCTCCGAGAGCGAGCGCTCGACGGACTTCGTCCCATCGAGGTCCGTTTGCCCGATGCGGACGAAGTATCGAAGATCTTCGTCGTCTTCTTGTTCTTGAGGTTCTTCGGCGCTCATGTGTCGTGTATCTGTGTCTGGTCTGCGTGCGTTGCAAATTGACTGGCGGGAAATCGCCAGCAAATGTCCGACGTTGTGGCGGGGATTTGAACCCCGGAGGCTTGACGCCACATGGTTAGCAACCATGCGCCTTGGGCCGCTTGGCTACCACAACACCGTCGGTCTATCGTCGCCCTCGCGGACTCGGGGATCGCTCCCCTACACGTAACGCACTCGGTCCTACCCCCGTCTTCTACTTAAGGGCAACGAAAGGTGGCGGCAGATCGTGTGCCCCACTCTCGTACTCTCCCCCGCTCGAGTCCCGGAGATTCGACTCGAGTCGGCGACCGAAAATCGAACCGCGAATCAGGCTCCGGCGTACTCCTCGATGTACTTCTCGTTGATCTCCCACTCGCCCTCGTCGTTTTGGATCATGTACTCGCCGTAGTAGGGCACTCGGTTGGCGACGACGTCTCGAAACGCCTCGCGGATCTCCGGCTTGGTCATCTCGCCCATCGTCTTGAGGTCGTCGTTGCGGTTGAGACAGCCTTTGAGATAGCCCTCGTGAGTCACGCGGACGCGGTGGCAGTTCGCACAGAAGGTGGGGTTCTCGACGGGGTCGACGATTTCGACCATCCCGCGGCCGGCGGCGTCCGGTCCGGCGTCGGCCGCATCGGTCGAGCCGTCGCTGACCCAGTATCGCTTGCGGTCGTGCATCTCGCGGTGTTCGATCTCGTCGGCCTGGTCGGCCAGCCAGTCGTGAACTCGCTGGATATCGATGTTCCACTCCGGCTTGCCCGTCAACTCGGGCATGTACTCGATCAACTGCAACTGGAGCCCGTCGTTTGCCGCGACGTGGTCGACCATCTCCGGCACGTATCCCGCCGTGTGCTCGAAGACGACCATGTTGAGTTTGACCGGATCCAGTCCAGCCTCGAGCGCTGCGTCGACCCCCTCGAGGACCTTCTCGTAGGCTCCGCTTTTGGTCACCGCGGCGAAGTCCTCCGGATCGAGCGCGTCCTGCGAGACGTTGACCCGCTCGAGTCCGGCGTCGACAAGGGCCTCGGCCCGACCGGGGAGGAACGTCCCGTTCGTGGTCAGCGAGACCTCCATCTGGTCGGGCGTGCGTTCGATGATCTCCTCTAAGTCCTGCCGGAGCATTGGCTCCCCACCGGTGAATTTGACCGCGTCGACCCCGAACTCGGCGGCGACCTCGAGGAACCGGACGACGTCGTCGGTCGACATCTCGTCGTCCTGCGGGTCCATCGGTCCGCGGGTATCGCCGAGCCCCTCGTTGTGACAGTAGACGCAGTCGAAGTTACACCGATCGGTGAGGGAGACGCGAACCCCGGAGACCTCCCGCCCGAAATCGTCGGTGAGCATGCTACCGAGTTGCAGCCGGATCCGCTTAAGCACGCCGGGAATTTGAAGGGGTCGTAACCGTTTTCGGTTGCCGAATGCTGTCAGCTCGGTTTAACGATGGGGTAGAAGTCGAGAACGCCTAGGGTCCAATGGAGTCGGACACTCTTGGTCGTCCGCGTGGTGATGGTCCGCATGAGTACTATCGCCGAACTCGCCGTGCCCGCCGCGGCCTTTGCCCTCCGACATACGCTCGAGGCGACGGACGACCTCGACGTCGAGATCGAACGCGTCGTCGCGTACGATCCGGGTCACGTCATGCCCTACGTCTGGTTTTCGGGCTCTCAATCGACGCTCGAGACCGTCGACGATGCGCTGGCGGACGACCCCAGCGTCGAGGCAGCAGAACGGCTTACGGACCTCGGCGACGAGTGTCTCTACCGGATGAACTGGGTGGACGACGTGACCGTCATTCTCCACCTGCTGACCGAGGAACAGGCGACGGTCCTCGACGCGCACGTGGCGGGCAAACGGTGGCGGTTCCGCGTCCTCTTCCCGGAACGAGAGGCGCTCTCCCGGACCTACGACTTCGCGACCGAAGAGGGGTTGAGCCTCGAGATTCAGAAGATTCACCGACTCGAGGAGAACCGCCACGGTCGGTTCGGACTCACCGAGCCTCAGTACGAGACGCTGGTCGCGGCCCTCGAGCGCGGCTACTACGAGATTCCGCGCGGGATGGACATGGACGGGTTGTCCGCCGAACTCGGCATCTCCCATCAGGCGCTCTCCGAGCGACTCCGGCGCGCACACCGCACGCTCGTCGAGGAGATGATCGATGTCGGCGAGTCAGCTGCGCGCGACGAAAACGAGTGATCCGCAGCCGGTCCCCGGCCGGCGGAAGACCTACCCCGCCCACGCTCGAAAGAAGCGGTATGGACGAGGACATGCTCGCAGACCAGCGTCGCCTCGTGGAACTCGTCGAGGAGGAGGGATGGGACGTAACCGACCTCGAGCTGTCGGCCTACGACAGCCCGTGGGCCGACGAGGACGACCCCGAAGCGACGGTGACCATCACCGCGCGGAAACCGTACGAAGGCGAGGAAAACGACGACGATGACGGCGGAGACGACGGGAACCCGTACCGGCTGAAGTAGGATTCGAACGGACGAATCCCGACCGCCCCGTGATCGATCAGCCCTTGATGTTACACACGGGGAACGTCCGTGCGACCTTGTCGCCGATCCCTAACTCGTCGGAGACGCGGACGACTTCGTCGACGTCCTTGTAGACCCCCGGCGCTTCCTCGGCGATCGTCGCTCCCGATTGTGCCTTCACGTAAATCGCCTGCTGATCCTCGAGGTCCTGTTGAACGTCGCCGCCCCAGTACTCGTTTTTGGCCTGCGTGCGGCTCATCAGCCGTCCCGCACCGTGGGCGGTCGAGCCGAAGGTCAGCTCCATCGAGTTTTCGCCGCCACGGAGGACGTAGCTACCCGCGCCCATGCTGCCGGGGATGATCACTGGCTGCCCGACATCGCGGTAGGCTTTCGGCACCTCGGGGTGGCCCGCCGGGAACGCCCGCGTCGCACCCTTGCGATGGACGTAGAGTTCGCGTTCGTCGCCGTCGTCGTTCACGACGTGGGTCTCCTTCTTCGCGATGTTGTGGGCCACGTCGTACAGCAGGTGCATGTCCATCTCTTCCCAGGAACGGTCGAAGACCCGCTCGAAGACCTGCCGCGTGCGGTGCATGATCAGCTGGCGGTTGACCCACGCGAAGTTGATCGCCGCGTTCATCGCGCCGTAGTAGTCCTCGGCAAGTTGTGACCCCGCGGGCGCGGCCGCGAGTTCCTTGTCCGGCAGCTGATCCAGCAGTCCCTGATGTTGCTGTTCGATCTTCCGCAGGTAGTCGTTGCAGGTCTGGTGGCCCAGTCCGCGGGAGCCACAGTGAATCAAGACGACGATCTGGTCTTCCTCGAGCCCGTAGGCCTCGCCCACGCCAGCGTCGAAGACATCAGTGACGCGCTGGACCTCGAGGAAGTGGTTGCCCGAGCCCAGCGAGCCGATCTGGTTCTTTCCGCGGTCTTTCGCTTTCTGGCTCACTTTCTCGGGGGCTGCACCTTCGCGCATTCCCTCGTCCTCACAATGAAGCAGGTCCTCCTCGACGGCGTGGCCGTTCTCGAACGCCCAGTCGACGCCGCGGGCGAGGATTTCGTCGACGGCGTCGATGCCGGGTTCGACGATGCCGCCGCCGCCCAGTCCCGACGGAATATTCGCGAAGAGGGAGTCGACGAGTTCCTCTTCGTGGCCCTGGACCTCGTCGTAGGTTAGGTTTGTTTTCATCATTCTAACTCCACAATTAATGTCGTAGCCGACCGCTCCCGGCGAAATACAGCCGTTTTCGGCGTCGAGTGCCCCCACTCCGCCGACCGGGAAGCCATAGCCCTGATGGGCGTCGGGCATACAGATCGCGTGGTTGGTAATGCCGGGCAGGTGGGCCGTGTTCGTGATCTGCTCGAGGCTTTTGTCCGCTTTAATCTCCTCGAGCAGTGCCTCGCTCGCCAGCACTCGTGCGGGGGCGCGCATGTCGCCCTCCTGTGGAATCTCCCAGACGTGCTCGCGCACCCGCTCTAGCGTGATGCCGTTTGCGTCGTAAGTAGTCATACTCGAGACTCGAACCCCAGCGATGAAAGATGTTCGTCTCTCCATCGGAGCCTGTCGGACTGAGTACGATAGCCGTGCCGATGTCGTCGCTCGTGCTCCTTCCGCCTACCGCCATCTACTCGCGGCAACCGTTGTCCGGCCGTGACAGCGATGCTCGCCGCTGTTCGATCGACCAGAAGACATACGCTCTCTTCGCCCCTATCCGGTCTATGTCTACACAAGAGACAGTCGGGCTGTGGTGTGAATGACGATCCGATGTGAGTGCGGCGGTCGAGGCCCCATCAGAGAGTGGGCAGTGATCCGAGGACCGAACGTGTCGCGGGATCTCGAGGGGGCGGAGCCGTGAATCCCGATGTCGACGCCGGTGGAGACGAACAGTGTTCGAAGTGCAAGACGACAGCACCGGCGGGAGCGACTGCCTGTTCGGCCTGCGGGTACGACCCCGGACAGAAGCTCACTCGAGACGGGCAACTCACGATCTGTGCCGGAATCCTCGTCTCTCTTACGGCCATCGGGCTGGTCATCGGCGTGCCGCTCATCTATTTAGGCTACAAGCGCATGCAGAAGGGAAAGCGCGTCACGATAAGCTACGAACTCTCCTAACTGGCCCCTTCTCGTCGCCCGCTGTCTCCTTCGCACTCGCCGCGTGTTAGACGTCGAAGACGACATACGCCTCCCAGCCGCCGGGCTCGCCCTCGCCGACCCGCTCGAGGCGCATCTCAGAGTAGGTCACCGCCTTCACCTCGCGGGCGTCGATCGCAGCGAGGGGGACGCCGCGGGCGCTGGCCTCGAGGTGCCACTCTTCCGGTCTGTCGTCCGGGCCCGAGCCGTCGACCGCGACCGGTCCGGCGATCGAGTCGACGCGGTGGTCGACGGGTAGTTCCACTCGAGTGTCCCGCAGATAGATCAGTTCGTCGAGGTAGTCGAACAGGAGCGCCTCGCGGCTCTCGGCGGTCACGGAGAGCGAAAAGCGGTCGCCGGTCTCGGCGGGTATCTCGTCGCAGGACGCGGCCGCGAGGCCGTCGGCGACCGCCGCAAAGACCGCCTCGAGCGAGTGTCCGGTCGCCGCCACCGCGACGTCGGCCGTGTGATCGCGCAGTTCGAACCCCATCTGGTCGCTCTTCGACGGCGGCCCTTCTATGCCCGTCGTTTCGGACGCGTCGCCGGCGATTCATCCGCCATCGAACGAGAACCGAGACCGACATGTCGGCTCCGTCTGACGTTCCGGCGGATCGACTGCCGGTGGAATTATATTGACGACGGTGGTATACCACGCTAGTGAGCGTCAACATCGACAGTCGCGTCGTCGCCCCGGGGAGCGACGATTTCGTCGACGAAGCCTGGCAGCTAAAGGAGGAGATCAACCGTCAGGAGGATGTGCTCAAACAGCGACACGACTTCTTTACCGACGCGTATCGCCGGTCGACGGTCCACTGTTACGTTCAGGACGGCGAACTCATCGGATTCGCCGCCGTTCGTCGCGACGGTTACATTCTCTTTCTGGCGGTCTCCCCCGACTGTCGCGGCGAGGGGATCGGGAAACGACTCGTCGCCCACGTCGCCGACGACCACGACACGATCACGTGTCATGCCCGTACGAGCAACGAGAACGCGCTGCAGTTCTACGAACACCTCGGTTTCGAGATCAAGCGCCGGATCGACAACTACTACGAGGACGGCGGCGACGCCTACTACCTGAAACTCGGCGCTGACGTCGGCCTCGCCGACCGAATTTCCGACCTGATCCGTCGATGAGTTGGGTCGGCCGTCGCGTTGTCACACATGGATAAGTCACGACTCCATCCCATTCGGCAGGGTTATACACCACCACCGACGACTACCCGAAGCGCATGGAGGAGCGAACGAGGGCCTATCTGCGGGGCCGGTTCCGCGATCACTATCGACGGACAGCGATCACGCCGCCGCCCGCGGCCAACGAACGCGAGTGGGGCTTTATCCCGTGGACGGAGGGTCCCGATACGACCATGGTTCGCCACCGTTCGCTGCTCGAGTTAGGCGACCTCTCGGAGTTTCTCGTCCGGAAACGCCCGCGCCACGTCTACTTTTCGGCGGGGCGCTTTCGCGATCCGGGCGCGAGTTCGATGCACGAGAAAGATTGGCAGTCTGCGGACCTCGTCTTCGACCTCGACGCTGACCACCTGCCGGGCGTCACGCTCGGCGAGGACAGCTACGCCGAGATGCTCGCCCAGTGTAAGGACGCCTTGCTCCGACTGCTCGAGTTCCTCGAGGACGACTTCGCCTTCGAGGACCTCGAGATCGTCTTTTCCGGCGGCCGCGGCTATCACGTCCACGTCCGCGATACGAACGTCTTGGAACTCGATCGGGAGCACCGACGCGAAATCGTCGACTACGTTCGGGGCATCGGCCTCGAGTTCGACGAGTTGATCGAGACCGAGACTGTCGCCGGGTTGGGCCGGAAGACGCCGACTGAACGCCGAACGCTGCAGGTCGAGGGCGGCTGGGGCGCTCGCATCCACGGCCATTTCATGGCTTTCATCGACGACCTGCTCGCGGCCGAGGAAGACGACGCTCTCGAGCGACTGCAGGCGTTCGACGGCATCGGCGAGGGGAAAGCCCAGGCCACGCTGAACGCGGCCCGGAACAATCGCGAGCAACTCGAGGCGGGTAACGTCACGGTCCACACCGCCGTCGCGCAGTTGGCCGAACGGTTCGCGAGCACGGCCGTCGAACGGGACAACGCGCCGATCGACGAACCGGTCACGACCGACACGAACCGGCTCATCCGGCTCCCCGGCAGTCTCCACGGCGGGAGCGGGCTGAAAACGGTCCGACTCGAGCGCGACGAAATCGCCGATTTCGACCCGCTGGTCGACGCCGTCCCCGAGACGTTCGTCGGTCACGAGATCACGGTCGACGTCGCTGACGGCGGCGAGGTCGAACTCGGAGGAGATACTTTTACGGTCTCCGAGGGTGACCAGTCACTACCCGAGTACGTCGCCGTGTTCCTGATGGCACGCGGCCGCGCCGAGAAGGAGAAAGAATGAACCTCGACGAACTGCGTTCGGTCCAGAGCAAGGAGCGCCAGAAGGACAGCCTCCAGAACCTTCGCCCCTCGTTCTATCAAGAGGTCGGCGAGTACATCGCCGATCTCGAGGACGAACGCGACCGCGTCGCCGAGCAGGCCGAGGACCCCTTTTCCGCGCCCGAGGTCGGTCGGCTGACCGACGAGATCGAGACCGCCAAGGACGTCGTCGAGGCGATCTACGAGCGCCGGATGGGCAAACTCGTCAAACAGGCCAGCCTCGCCGCGGCCGGAATGGCGGCCAACGACGAGGGACTGACCGCTGAAGAGGCCGACCTCTTCGACGATCTGGTCGACCGTATCGGCTCGAACAAGAGCCGGGTGCTCGACGTTCTCGAGGGCGTCGAGGGGGCGGCCACCGAACCGGACGCGGGGACCGACGCCGCGGCCGGCTCCGATCCCACCGCGACCGGCGGACCCAGTGGTCGCGAGTCTCGTCCCGGTGACCCGTCACCGCCCGGCGCGACCGCGGACGAGACCCCGCCGACACCGCCGGAGGAACCGGCAGGACCCGAAGCCCCCGGAGCGGGCGGGAACCCGGGAACGGACGACTCGAGCGGCGTCTCTGCCGCCGACGTGATGGGCGGAGCGGGACCGCCGACGGACGCGCCGGAGGCGGACGCCGCCGACCGGAGCGGGTCCGCCGACCCGTCGAACGACCGGCCGGACGGCTCCAACGCCTCGCAGGGTTCGGGTGGGCCCGACGGGGCCGCCGGACCGGATTCCGCGCCGACCCCGCCGAATCCCGACGCTGACTCGGCGGCTGGCACACGGGACGATGACGAAACTGCCGACATCGATCGGACGACGGTTCGGATCACCAGCGACATCGGCTCGATCCTCGGCGTCGACGACCGCGAGTACACGCTGACGAGCGACGACGTCGTCACGCTCCCGGAGCAAAACGCCGCTCCCCTCGTCGACCGAGAGGCCGCCGAACGGCTCGAGTGAGTCGCCGTTCGAGCACCCTCGCCGTGTTCTCCGCTCCGTTTTTGTCCACAAGCCGTGTTCCGTGAGCGCGTCGCCGTGTAAAATCGCAACGTATACGGCAGCGGTCGCCAAGTCGAATCCATGCTCGATGTCGGCGACGAAGCGCCGGAGTTCGAACTGCCAAACCAACACGGCGAGACGGTCAGCCGCTCCGATTTCGAGGGGCGGCGGCTCGTCGTCTACTTCTATCCCCGCGCCAACACGGAAGGCTGTACCACCGAAGCCTGCGGGTTCAACGACGCGCTGTCGCAGTTCGAGGACCGCGACGTGTCGGTCGTCGGCATCAGCGACGACCCCGTCGAGGACCTCGCTGACTTCGCCGACGACTACGACCTCGCGTTCGATCTCCTGTCGGACGAACTCGGCGAGGTCGCGACGCTGTATGACTCCTACGGCGAAAAACAGATGTTCGGCAACACCTTCGACGGCGTCTTCCGGAACACCTACGTCGTCGGTCCGGACGGCCGGATCGAGGCGACCTACGAGGGCGTCTCGCCGGAGGGCCACGCAGACGACCTCCTCGAAGACCTCGAGGACCTCGAGCCGGCAGACATCACCCACTGACGGGGTCGGGGTACGATCCGTTTCCGGGTCCGACGTTAGTCGGTTGCCTCGTCGTCAGCGTCGGTCGGACCCAGAACGCGAACGGAACCCCGATCGGAGACGCGGAGCAGGTGCTCGTTTAATCGCAGTTCGACGGTGACGGACTCCGCTTGTCGATTGTCACCCATCAACGAATCGAGGGCCTCGGGATCGAGATGGTCGTACAGCGTGAAGCCGTGTTCGGTCGTACACTCGATCGGATCGGTATCGAACGCGGCGGCGATCGCGTAGACGACGGCGATGCTGGCCGGCGTCGTCTCGTCGTGGGATCGTTCGGCCAGCACCGGCCGTTCGTCCGTGGGATCGCGATCGGGTCCGGACATTAGCCGATCGGCCTCCGGCGGTTCGCTCGTCGCTCGTCGACCTCCACGATCCGGTCGATCAGTTGTCCGACCATTACCAGTGGTAGCCGATCGGCTACTACCAAGCTTTGGCTTGAATAGGTGAGTCCGATCGACGTACCACTGTTGTTATTCGCTTCGTGACACGCGCCGTCTGCCGTTTCGAGTAAGCAGATGCTACTCTCCGCTTGCCGGCCGCTCGGCTCGATTTTACCGGACTGAAGAAGTGGAACAGCTTTTCCGCGTTTCGCGCCGATTACACCCACACTATGGCTCCCTCAACGAGCGGTCGGTTCACCCATGTCTGAAGCCGATGCCATCGAAGCACTGGAGGAACTGGGACTTCGCGCGTACGAGGCCCAGTGTTTCGTGGCGCTGACGCAGCTCTCTGAGGGAACGGCAAAAGAGATCAGTCAGGTCGCCGATGTCCCCCAATCGCGCGTCTACGATGTCGTCGAAGAGTTGCACCGACTCGGGCTCGTCGACGTCCAAGCGTCCGACCCGCGGCGATACACCGTCGTCTCCGTGGACATCGCCCGAAAACGACTCCGACAAGAGTACCGCGAACACCTCGAGACCGCGACCACGAACCTCCGAGAACTCGAGCGGCGGACGACCGAGGGCGACGGCGTCTGGAAGGTCGCCGACCAGCGGGATTTGTCAAACCGGACGACCGCGGCCGTCGAAGACGCGACGAGCGAGATCTATCTGCTCGTGGCGGACGAAGACCTGCTCGAGCCAGCCCTCCTCGCGGAACTCGCCGCGGCTCGCGATCGGGGCGTCGCGGTGTTCATCGAGGTGCCGTCGGAATCGGCCCGGCACACCGTTCGGGAGGCCGCCGAGACGGCGCACGTCTCCGTCACCGACTTTGCGTTCGATTCAAAAGGGCCGACGGAGCGGTCGCTGGGCCGTCTCCTCTTCGTCGACCGGGAGACGGTCGTGATAAGCGCGCTGACGGCGGGACTCGTTCCGCGCGAAACGGCGGAGACCGGAATCTGGTCGAGCGAACGCGGCCACGGCCTGATCGTCTGGTTCCGGTACGTCCTCGAGGAACGATTAGCGACGGTCGCGTTCGAAGCCGGCGAGCCGGTCGACTCGGACGAGGGGAACGCGGAGTGTACGGCCTGCGAAGAATGAGAGACGAAAGTAGAACGGGCCCGGGAGCGGTCACGTGCCCGTGACCGCGTAGCGACCTTACTGGAAGGTCCGTCCGAGCTGTTCGTCCTGTCCGGGCTCGGCCTGCTGGAACTCCTCTTCGAGGTCCTCGTACTGCTCGCGGGTCTCGGGGGTGACGCTCGGGTTGACTTCCTCGAGCGCCGTCTCGAAGTGTTCGCGGCTGATGCGGACGTTGCCGATGGTGTCGTCCATGTCCTCGGGCTCGACCGAGTTGATGAACTCGCGGCTGGCGGCCATCGACGCCTCGCGGCAGACCGCTTCGATGTCGGCACCGACGTAGCCGTCCGTCCGACTGGCAAGCCATTCGAGGTCGACGGATTCGGCCAGGGGCTTGTTGCGGGTGTGGACGTCGAAGATCGCCTTGCGGGCGTCCTCGTCGGGGACCGGCACGTGGACGTGGCGGTCGAGCCGTCCGGGACGGAGCAGGGCGCTGTCGATCAGGTCCGGTCGGTTGGTCGTGGCGATCACGACGACGTCCTCGAGTTCCTCGAGCCCGTCGAGCTCAGTGAGCAGTTGGCTGACGACGCGTTCGCCGACGCCGGAGTCACCCTGACGCTGGCCGCGTTCGCCCGCGATCGAGTCGATCTCGTCGAAGAAGATCACGGTCGGTGCGTTCGACCGCGCCTTCTCGAAGACCTCGCGGACGCCCTTCTCGGACTCGCCGACGTACTTGTTCAGCAGTTCGGGGCCCTTGATCGAGATGAAGTTCGATTGGGCCTCGTTGGCGACGGCCTTGGCGAGCAGGGTCTTCCCCGTGCCCGGCGGACCGTACATGAGGACGCCCTTGGCGGCCTGCATGTCCATCTGCTCGAACACCTCGGGGTAGTCGAGCGGCCACTGGATCGTCTCGCGGAGCTGCTCTTTGGTCTCGCCGAGTCCGCCGACGTCGTTCCACGTGACGTCGGGGACTTCGACGAAGACCTCGCGCATCGCCGAGGGCTGGATGCCCTTGAGCGCCTCCTTGAAGTCCCGTTCGGAGACTTCCAGCGAGTCGAGAACGTCGGCGTCGATCTCCTCGGACTCGAGGTCGAGCTCGGGGCGGATGCGCCGGAGCGCGTTCATCGCGCTCTCGCGTGCGAGCGACTCGAGGTCGGCACCGACGAACCCGTGGGTGTTGGAGGCGTAGTGATCGAGGTCGATCGATTCGTTGAGCGGCATCCCGCGGGTGTGGACCTGCAGGATCTCCGTGCGGCCCTCCTTGTCGGGGACGCCAATCTCGATCTCGCGGTCGAAGCGTCCGCCGCGCCGGAGCGCAGGGTCGATGGCATCGACGCGGTTGGTCGCGGCGATGACCGTGACCCGGCCCCGTTCCTCGAGGCCGTCCATCAGCGAGAGCAGTTGGGCGACGACGCGTCGTTCGACGTCACCGCCGGCTTCCTCGCGCTTTGCCGCGATGGAGTCGAGCTCGTCGATGAAGATGATCGAGGGGGCGTTCTCCTCGGCTTCCTCGAAGACCTCGCGGAGCTGCTCTTCGGACTCACCGTAGTACTTCGACATGATCTCCGGGCCGGAGATCGTCTCGAAGTGGGCGTCGATCTCGTTGGCGACGGCTTTCGCCATCAGCGTCTTGCCGGTGCCCGGCGGGCCGTGCAGGAGCACGCCCTTCGGCGGCTCGATGCCCAGCTGCTGGAACAGCTCGGGGTGGCGCATCGGCAGCTCGATCATCTCGCGGACCTGATCGAGTTCGTCGTCCAGGCCGCCGATGTCCTCGTAGGCGACGTTCGGGACGCCTTCGGCGGACGCGCCGCTGCCGGATTGGACCTGTTCGGCGGGGGTCTCGGAGATCTCGATGCTCGTCGAGTCCGTGATGACGACGGTGCCCGACGGCGAGGTGCTCGCGATTTTCAGCGGCACCGACTGACCGGAACTGGCCATGGGACCGAACGAGAGCGAGAACGGTACCGTCTGGCCCTCGGTGACGGCCTGTCCGGACAGCTTGTCGCGGACGAGCGGGCCGATGTCCCCGCGGATGCGGAGGTTCTGGGGCAGCGCGACGGTGACCGACGTGGCGGGTTTGACGTCGGCGGGTTCGATCGTGACGTTGTCGTCGATCCCGACATCGGCCTCCTGGCGCAGACGGCCGTCGATGCGGACGATGCCGCGTCCTTCGTCTTCGGGGTAGCCGGGCCAGACGCGAGCGACGGCCTGACTGTCACCCTTCCCCTTGATGACGATGTAATCGCCGTTCTCGAGGTCGAGTTCGTTCATGGAGACGCGGTCGATCGCGGCGAGTCCGCGGCCGGCGTCTTTCTGTTTCAGTGGTTTGACGGTGAGCTTCATAGTTCCTCCTCCAGTTCGACAGTGAGAACGCCGTTTTTCATAAACGTGTGCGCGTTCGCGGCGGTCTCGGGGAGTTCGATTTCGTACTGATCGTCCGCGAGGACGACGATAACGGTTCCATCGACGATGTCAACCGAGGCATCAGCCTCCTCGGTTCCGAAGTCGACGGCCATCACCGTGCCGTCCTCGTAGTCGTATCGACGGGCCACTTGCCCCTCTTCGCGGGTGAATTGTTCGAGAGTCATGCTGTAACTAACCCAAGGTAAGCACTGTTAGTATATAAATCTTTCGCCGGCTAATCGCAGGAAGGCGATACGGTCCATCTGTAGTCCTTTGTTCGTAGTTCACAGCGATAATACCCGCGCTGGTCAGTCAAGCAGTAGTTACTATTCGGTCCGCCAGGAGCATAGCCCCGTTGCTGGCGTACTCCAGTGGTAACGAATCGAGTCTTTATGCCCGCCCCGCTCGTGTCCATTCGTATGGAAACGGTATCACACCACGGACGGGAGACGGCCTACGACGTCGTCGACCGCGGCGGCGACGGCCCGCCGATCTGTTGTGTCCACGGCAGCGGCGGTTCACGCGACGTCTGGACCGGCCAACACCCGCTCGCGGACCACCACCCGATCGTCTCGGTCGACCTCAGCGGCCACGGGGAGTCGGACGACATCGATGCGAGCGCCGGCTACACGGCGCTCTCGGCCTACGCCGACGACGTCCTGGCCGTCGCAGAAACGACCGATGCCGATATCCTCGTCGGAAACTCGCTCGGCGGTGCCGTCGTCTTACAGATCCTGCTCGAGCGCGAGTTTTCCCCCGAGGCGGCCGTCTTGACGGGAACCGGTGCCAGACTCGGCGTTCTCGAGGACCTGCTGTCGTGGCTCGAGTCGGACTTCGAGCGGGCGGTCGAGTTCCTCCACGGGCCGGATCGGCTCTTTCACGATCCCGATTCCGAGATCCGAGAGCGCTCGATGGAGCGGATGCACGACTGCGGACAGGCGGTGACGCGGCGGGATTTCCTTACCTGCCACGGGTTCGACGTCCGCGACCGCGTCGGCGAGATCGAGGTCCCCGTCCTCGCGGTCTACGGGGAGTACGATCAGCTGACGCCGCCGTGGTTCCACGAGTATCTAGCCGACGAGATCGACGGGGCCGGCCTCGCCGAGATCGAGGACGCGGCTCATCTGGCGATGGTCGAGCAAGCGACCGCGTTCAACGCAGCCATCGAGGATTTTCTGGCGACCGTCAGCGAGGATCGCAGCCGAGACTGGTACTGAGCGTCGGAGGACAGCCCGAGACGCCGCCTCTTTGCGCCGCTCTCAATAGATGTTCTCGAGGTCGCGCTCCTCGTGGCTGTGTTCGTCGGCAGGGAACTCGCCGGACTCGACGGCCGATACGTACGCGCCGATCGCGGACTCCATCTCCCCGCGAACGTCGCCGAACTGCTTCGAGAACGAGGGCGTCCACTCGCTGAGCCCGATCGCGTCGTCGACGACGAGCACCTGTCCGTCGCAGTCGGGGCCGGCACCGATCCCGATCGTCGGGATGTCCAGTGCCGCCGTCACGTCGGCCGCGAGGTTCGACGGCACGTGCTCTACGACGAGCGCAAACGCGCCCGCGTCCTCGTGGGCTTCGGCTAACTCGAGGATCCGTTCGGCGGCCTCCTGATCGGTCCCCTGTCGCGGGTAGCCGCCGTACTGATTGACGTGCTGGGGGGTCAGGCCAAGGTGGGCCATCACCGGGATGCCGAGTTGGACCAACGTTTCCGTGAGGTCGACAGTGTGAGGGCCACACTCGAGTTTGACCGCGTGGGCGTCCTCCTCTTTGAGCATCCGCCCGGCGTTCTCGATGCTCGCGCTCTCGTCGACACCGACGGAGAGAAACGGCATGTCGGCGACGACGAGGGCGTCGTCGGTCGCACGGGCGACCGCGCCGGTGTGGCGAGCCATGTCGTCGACGGTCACCGGGAGCGTGTCCTCGTAGCCCAGACTGGTGTTCCCGAGGCTGTCTCCGACGAGGATGATGTCGACGCCGGCCTCGTCGACGATCGACGCCGTGGGCGCGTCGTAGGCCGTCAGCATCGTGATCGGTTCCTCGCCCGCCTTCGCTCTGAGATCCCGCACGCTAGGCATACCCACAGGTCGGTCCCCCGTGATTAAACGTCGTTGTTCTCCGGCAATCGATCGACCGCGAGCGCCGTGTCACTCCTCGGCGCGCCGATCCGAAGCGACCCGGCGCGCTTAAGAGGGACCGGTCGCCATACTCACGCGTGCCAGAACGCGTCGAGACGAGTTCGCCCGACGGCGTCGACTACGGCTGGGTCATGCAGACCACCTTCGTCGCGACGATCATCGTCGGCGCGCCGCTCGTCGCCGCGCTATCGACGACCGCGACCCTCCCCACGTGGGCCGACCGACTCGAGTTCGCGATCCGGGTCGGTGCCCCCGTCTGGTTAGTCACGTCGATCGCGGTGTTCGCTTACGCGAAACGAAAACAGACGTAGCCACTCGGCTACGCGAGCTCGGATTCGGACTCAGACACCGGACGGTCCCTCGCCGACGTACTCGAAGTCCACGCCCGCTCGTTTTGCCGTCCGCTGATCCCGTGCGGAGTCACCGATGAACAGCGCCCGCTCTGGTTCGACCCCGAGTTCGCTCACGGTCGCGAGCAACGGCTCCGGATCGGGCTTCCACGTTCCGACCGAATCCCGGCCGACGACGGCGTCGACCGCCGGCGTCAGCGCGTGTTCCTCGAGCGCGATCCGACAGGCCCGCTCGCAGTTCAGCGAGCAGACGCCCGCCGGCAGCGATCGCTCGAGTAACTCGTCGGCGTGGGCGAGTCGGTCGGCGGTCCGCGCACCGTCGTGTTCGTGGGCGGCAATCGCGGCCTCGACTTCGGCGGCCAGTCCGACGCCAGCCGCGGCCTCGAGCATGTCCCAGAGCCCGTCGCTCGGTGGGTCGACGGCCGCGCTGTCGTACACCTCGCGGACATCGACGGCGACGGCGTTCCAGTCGACGTCGAGATCGACGAGGGTCCCGTCCAGATCGTAGACGACGGCGTCGTAGTCGGTCACAGCCGGCTATACGGGCGGCAGGAGAATAGGAACTTCGGTCACGCCGAGTCCCGATACGATCTCGGATCGATCCCGTGTAACTCGAGGAGTTCGCGGAGCGAAACGCCGTCGACGAGTTCGACGGCAGCCGCATCGGCGGCGAACCGTTCGGCCGGCCCGGTAAACGACGCGGTCGTCACGAGTGTGGCGCGGTCGAAGTCGAGCTGGAGTTGGCCCGCGATCTGCTGGGTGTCCGGTCTCCCGACGGGGCCCGCCAAGAACCGCTTCACTTGAATCGCGACCCGCTCGTCGTCCGTCGCGGCGATTACGTCGATCCCACCGTCTCGAGATGCTGAGGTCACTTCCGTCCGATATCCCATGGCGTCCCAGAGGTCCGCGACGAGCGTTTCGAACGCCGTCGGCGACACGTCCTCGAACGCCGCGTCTGTCCACGAGTCGGCCGGGTCCGTCTCCGTCGACTGACCCTCGAGGCGATCGATCGCCCACGCCGCCGCCTCGCGGACGTACTGCGAGTCGTCGTGTAGTCGGGCCTCGAGCGCGGATCGTGCGTCGACCGCGGTGAGATACCCCAGTGCGAGACACGCTGTCCCCCGAATCCGCGGGTTCGGATCGTCGAGCGACGCCCGGAACGCGTGGGCCGCCCCCGCGACCGCTCGCGGCTGCCGCGCGGCGAGGTGATAGAGCGTTCGGAGCGCGAGACCGCGCTTGAGTTCGGAGCCCTCGGCGACCAGCGCGAGCAGTTCGTCGACGTACGCTTTGAAGGCCGCGGGCGGCTCCTCGGCGACCGCGCTGAACGTCTCGAGCATCCCGTCCTCGAACCCGTCGGTCGTGCGTAACTCCGCGAAAAACGCCTCGGGATCGGCCACGAACAGCGCCGGCTCGTCGTGGAGCCACGCGTAGATCTCTGCTGTAAGCTGTTTCTCGAGCGCTGAATCGTCTACTTCGTCTGCGAGACGGTCGAGTTCCTCGAGCCGTGCTCTGGTCCGCGCTTCGTCCTCGAGACCGTCGAGGATCGTTTCGGCCCGTCGATCGGCGTCCATCGCGTCGTGGTTGTCACTCGCGACGAATGAATCTCCCGACTGTCCGCTCGGTGGTCGCGCCCCGCCGAACCGACACGGTCACTCGAGCAGTTCCCGCGCGATCACCGTCTTCTGGATCTCCGTCGTCCCCTCGTAGATCTCGGTAATCTTGGCGTCGCGGTAGAGCCGCTCGACCTCACTCTCAGTGACGTAGCCGTAGCCCCCGTGGATCTGTACCGCCTCGTTCGTCACGAACATCGCCGCCTCGCTTGCGAAGTACTTCGCCATGCTCGCCTCGAGCGCAGCGTCCCCGGCCGCCCGCTTTTGAGCTGCGTTGCGGGTCAGTAGCCGCGCGGCACGGGTTCGGGTCGCCATCTCCGCGAGTTTGTGCCGGATCGTCTGGATATCCGCGATCGGGCCGCCGAACTGGTCGCGCTCCTGACTGTAGGCCATCGCTTCCTCGAGCGCGCGGCGTGCGAGCCCGACGGATTGGGCGGCGATGGCGATCCGGCCGCCGGTGAGGATGTGGAATGCAGCCGAGAGCCCCTTTCCTTCCTCGGTGAGTCGGTTTTCGGCCGGAATCCGAACGCCGTCGAAGGTCAGGCTCGTGGTGTCGCTCGCGCGTAGGCCGAGTTTGTCCTCTTTCTCGCCGACAGTCAGCCCGTCGGCGTCGCCGGGGACCAGAAACTGCGTGACAGAGTCCGGATCGTCCCGGTCGGTCTTCGCGAAGAGGACGTAGACGCCCGCTCGCTGCCCGTTCGTGATCCACTGCTTCTCGCCGTCGATGACGTACTCGTCGCCCTCTCGAGTAGCCTCAGTCGACATCTCTGCGGGGTTCGATCCCGCGTGGGGTTCCGAGAGCGCGAAGGCACCGACCGGCCGCCCCGCAGCCATTTCGGGGAGCCAGCGCTCGCGTTGGGCCTCGCTTCCGAACTCCGCGATACAGGAGGTCGCAAGCGAGTGGACCGACAGCGCCGTCGCCACGGCCAACATCCCGGAGGCGACTTCCTCGTTGACCACGGCGGCCGTCACCGGGTCCGCGTCGTAGCCGCCGTACTCCTCGGGCACCGTCAACCCGGTCAGATCGAGGTCGGCGAGCCCGTCCCAGACCTCCTCCGGGAACCGCTGGTCCCTGTCGGCCTCGAGCGCGGTCGGCTCGATCTCCTCGCGCGCGAACTCCCGGACGACATCACGGACCGCCGCCTGTTCCGCGGTGAGTTCCATGGCGGCCATTCGACGGCCGTGGCAAAAACCTCCGTGTCGAATTCGGTCACAGTATCGCTCTCGGACTCGACTCGGACGCGGGCTGAACTCAGACTCCCTCGAGCTCGAGCGCCTGAAGTTCTTCGCGCAGTTCCGCCGCGCCCTCGTCGTCTTTGAGCCGGAGCGGGCTCCGCAGCGGGCCGGCGTCGAAGCCCCGTATGCGGAGCGCGGTCTTGACGCCGGACATGTACGCGCCGCCGGCCTTGAATGCGTCTCTCACCTGGAAAATCTTGCTCTGCAGTTTTCGCGCGCGGTCCTCGTCGCCCGCGTCGTAGGCGTCATAACAGTCGACGACGAGTTCCGGGAACGCGTTCGCGACGGCGCTGACCGCGCCCGAACAGCCAACCTCGAGCCCGGTGAAGATCAGCGAGTCAGAACCGGCGAGGAAGGTCAGGTCTGGGTGGGAATCGATCCCCTGTGCGAGCCACGGCACGTTCTTGCTCGAGTCCTTGACGCCGGCGACGGCGTCGATTTCGGTGAGTTCGGCGAGGGTGTCCAGCGAGAGTTCGTTCCCGGTCTTGCTCGGGATGTGATAGATGTAGACCGGCAGGGAGACGGCCTCGGCGACCCGGCGGTAGTGCTCGAGGGCTCCCTCGCGGTCCAGCGGGTAGTAGTAGGGCGTGACGACGACGATGCCGTCCGCGCCGACGGACTCGGCGTGTTCGGCGTGGCCGACGGTCTGGTGGGTACTCGGTGCGCCGACGCCGGCAATGACCGGTACCTCACCGCCGACTTCGTCGACGACGGCGTCGACGACCCGGTCGCGTTCCTCGCCTGACAGCAGCGGGAACTCGCCGTTGGTTCCCAGCGGAAAGACGCCGTGAGCCCCCCGGTCGACGACGAACCGAGCGTGTGCGGCGGTCGTTTCGTAATCGACGGACTCGTCCTCATGAAACGCGGTGACAGTCGGCGGGACGATACCGTGAAGCGACAACGGATCGGCAACACCGGGGTCGTGATTCGCCATGAACGCCCCTCCGCCCGGCACGGTCAAAAAACGCCCGTCGTCGGCCCGCCTCGGGTGACTCAATCGGGGGTCGCCATCTCGCCCGCCGGCTCGTCTAACTGTTCGCCCGCGAGCACGCGGTTCGCCCGGCGGAGTCGCTCCGAGAGGGCCTGATGAGAGATATCGAGTTCGTTCGCGAGTTCCTCGAGCGAGATCTCGCGGGGCACGTCGTAGTAGCCCTGCCGGTAGGCCTCAGCGATGGCCTCCTGCTGGGGGTCGGTCAGCGCCGCCGTCGTCTCGAGGCCCTCGTCTTGTCCGGCCTCGACCATGCGCTTGACATCGATCCGGACGCCGCGCTCTTCGATGGCCGAGACGGCACTCGAGAGTTCCTCGCGGTGGGGAAAGAGCAGGCGAAGCGTCCACTGGCCGTCCGAGATGTGGGCGTCGAGGACCGTCCCGCCGTGTCGGTAGACACAGCAACAGACCGACCCGACTTCCTCGGTGTACTCGAGCCGGTAGAACAGTTCGCCGTCCTCGGTGTTCTCGAGCAACTGGCGGTGCTCGGCGACGGTCGGATCGTCCGCGAGAACGGGTTCGAGATCGTCCCGGTCGACGTTCGAGAACCAGACGAGCGGGACCGTTCGGGACGGCCCCTCCGCGACGACGCTTTCGACGCGGACCTCGAGGGCCGGTAGTTGCTGGAAGGTCTCTGCGAGTGCGAACTCGGCCGTCGAAAGCGAAAGTTCTGCGATCGTCGTCATTGGGGTCACCTCGTAGCGCTGGCTCGAGTCCGACGGGCAAACGACGCCGCTGTGGGTGCGGGGACTCGAGTCATCTCGTCAGTGTCGCCGATCCGCTCGGTCTCGTCACGAACGGGCCGCCAGGGGCCGTGAGGCTGTCGCTGCCGACCCCGTTCGCTCGGATCGTGCTGATAGAAGGGAGGATTCCGAGACGGTTGATGAGCGGGCCTTTGTGTTCCGGCCGTTTAAGAGAGCACGTCACCCGTCGCGACGGTCAGAATCCCGTGACAGAAGCCGATTTCGGCGAAGTCATTCGGCGGGTGGGCTCACCCGAGTCGGGCGAGTCGATTCAACGCGTAGACCGTCCGGAGCACGTCCCCGCTTTTCCCGCGATCGAAGACGAGTTCGTCCGTCTCGAGGACGTGCTCTAAGGTGTCTTGGGAGGCGTGTTCCGGGGCCGCTGCGATCCCGGCATCGGTCTCGGCGACCCACTCCATGACCCGCAGATCGCTCTTGGAGTCGCCCATCACGAGCGCGAAGGGATCGTCGACGCCCAGCACGTCCAGTGCTCGCTCGACGCCGACCACCTTGTTCAGTTCGAGGCTGCCGATCTCGGCCGCGTCGGCCTCGTAGTAGGCCACGTCGATCCGCTCGAGAAGCGCCGCGAGCTCCTCGGGTACCGCGTCGACCTCGATGTCGGGATACGCGCCTTCCCCCTCGAGAACGGCCCTGATCTCCGGGTCCTGTGCGGCGTAGAACGCGCGGGTCCAGTCGACGACCGCCTCGTCGGCTAGTTCCGTGCTGTCGTTGCTGCCGTCGAGTGCGGTCCCGACAGCGTCCGCGAGCAGGTCGATGAGATAGACCAGCGCCTCGTCGATGACCGCGCGAGCGTCCGTGGAGCCGGTCTCGTAGTTGGGTTTCATCGTGACGTTGAACTCGTTGCCCTGCAGGTGACAGCCCCGGCGGAGTTCCTCGGGCGCTTCGGGGAGCACGCGCGAGCGCACGTCGTCGAAGACGGTTCGGATCGACTCCTCTAAGTCCTCGTAAAGCAGTTGCTTCGTCTCCGCGCCGTGGCCCGGTGTGAACACGCCGGTTCCCGCCTCGTAGACGATCGAGAGGTCCCCCGAGTGAACGATCTCGCTGCCAAGCCCCTGAATCGCAAAGCCCTTGACGTTCTCCAAGGTCTGGCCCGTACAGATGACGATCGGAACGCCGGCATCGTAGAACTCGGTCAGGAGGTGCAGCGTCTCCCGGGGAATCTCGTTGTCGGTTCCGCCGGCCGAGCGCAGCGTCTCGTCGACGTCGAGGACGAGCACGTTCACCGCGCGGCCGTACTTTGCCTCGAGGTCGAGTGCGGTAAAGGCCTGATCTCGGGTCGCCCGCGCGGCGACCTCGGCGAACGTTTCGCCGGCCGCAAACGCCGAGCGGATCTCGTCCTTGCGGTCCTCGAGTTCCTCGGTCGCACCTTGCCAGTGCTCCAGGGCGACCCGCGAGTCGACGGCCGGGAAGATGTCGACGAACTCCTGGTACTCCCGTAGCGTCTTCGTGTCGTACTCGTCGTAGAGCTGGTAGACGAGATCGTATCGTTCCATGTGACCTACAGGCAGGGGCAGTCGGATAATCGTTTTCAGTATCGGTCGCCCGACGACCGCCGACGCACGCGGAACTGTCGAACCACCGGTCCGACTCCACAGCGATTTACTCGAGTAGGAATAAATATTTAACATCACGGTTCCTACCGGGTTCGTATGAAAGCCATCGCAGTCGCGCCCGGAGCGGGTGTCCCCGAAGTCGTCGAGCGGCCCGTTCCCGAGCCGGCTTCCGGCGAGGCGCTCGTGCGGATCTGTCGCGTGGGCGTCGACGGAACCGATTACGAGGTTATCGAGGGCTCTCACGGCGGGCTCCCGGATGGCGACGACCGGTTGATTCTCGGCCACGAGGCCGTCGGCGTCGTCGAGGACGCGAATGGAACCGCCCTCGAGGAGGGCCAGTACGTCGTGCCAACGGTTCGGCGGCCCCCCGCCGGCGTCGAGACCAACGCCTACTTCGAGCGCGGCGAACCCGACATGGCACCCGACGGCGAGTACGTCGAACGCGGCATCGTCGGGGCCCACGGGTTCATGGCGGAGTACGTTACGAGCCCGGCCGCCGACCTCGTGCCGATCGCCGACGAACTAGCACAGTGGGGGTTTCTGGTCGAGCCGATCAGCATCACCGAGAAGGCCCTCGAGCACGCTCGCGCGACGCGCTCGGCGTTCGACTGGCACCCCGAGTCCGCCCTCGTGCTCGGCACCGGCTCGCTGGGGCTGCTGACCGCCGCGATGTTCACCGAGACCCTCGGCTACGACCGGGTCTACTGTCTCGGGCGAAAGGATCGGGCGCATCCGACGGTCGACATCGTCGAACGACTCGGCGCGACGTACATCGACTCCCGCGAGACGCCGGTACCGGAGATCCCGGCCGCGTACGAACCGATGGACGTCGTCTACGAGGCGACCGGCTACGCGAAACACGCCTTCGAATCGATCGACGCGCTCGCGCCGAACGGCGTCGCGGCACTGCTCGGCGTCCCCGGCGACTGGGAGTTCGAGATCGACGGCGGCCGCCTCCATCGCGAACTCGTACTTCACAACAAGTCCCTCGTCGGCAGCGTCAATTCGAATCGCGGTCACTTCGAGGCAGCCATCGACACCCTCGCCGACCTCCCCAAGTGGGTGCTCGAGGGGATCGTCTCCGGCGTCTACGATCTCGAGTCGGTCGACCGGGCGTTCCCCGAAGCGACCGCGCGCGTTCCGGCGGGCGGCCGCAGGTCGGCAGGAACCGTGGATGACGATACGACTATAAAAACGGCGGTCGAATTCACGCGCATATGAAAAACGTTGACGACCTGATCGAGAGCGCGGCCGAGCTCGCGGCCCGGGGACTCTCGAAGGGCGAAATCGCAGACGAATTGAACGTCTCTCGAGAGACCGCAAGCTGGCTCGTCGAGCGCAGCAGCACGAGCCCACAGCCGGCCGATCAATCGACCCAGCGACCCGACAACGGCGGGAGCAGCCCGCAGGACATCCACGTCGACTGGTCCGCGGTCGGTCGGGACAGCAAACGGATGGGTGCCATCGCGGAGGCCATGGCCGACATGCTCGCCAAACACGGCGAGGACGTCGACCTAACGATCGGGATCGAGAAAGCCGGCGGCCCCATCGCCACCCTCGTCGCCCGCGAACTCGAGACCGACCTCGGAACCTACACTCCCGCGAAACACCAGTGGGAGGAAGGCGACATCGACGAACTCGGCGGCACCTTCTCGCGGAACTTCGCCGGCATTCGCGACCGCGAGTGCTACATCGTCGACGACACCGTCACTAGCGGGACCACCATGCGCGAGACCATCGAAGCGATCCGCGCCGAGGGCGGGAAACCGCTCGCCTGCGTCGTCCTCGCGGACAAGCAGGGCCTCGAGGAACTCGAGGGCGTCCCCGTCTACTCGCTGTTGCAGGTCATCAGCGTCGGCAAAGACGAGTAGCCCCGCGGCCGCCGCTCCCGATCACTCGTTCGGTTCACCGCTCGAGACCGTCTCGAGCGGCGGCGCTGGTCTGGTGCTGACTGCAAGTGACTCGAGTCCTCGCGCTAGCGATCCGATCCGACGACGCAAAAAAGACGAGTCCGAGACGGCGACCGTCTAGCCGTGAATGCCCATCGCTTCGATCTGTTCCTGATACCGGTTCCGGATCGTGACCTCGGTCACCTGTGCGACGTCGGCGACCTCTCGCTGGGTCTTCTTTTCGTTACAGAGCAGCGAGGCGGCGTAGATCGCGGCCGCGGCGTAGCCGGTGGGCGATTTGCCCGAGAGGAGCCCTTCCTCGGCCGTCTTCTCGATGATCTCGTTGGCCTTGGTCTGGACCTCTTCGGAGAGTTCGAGTTCGGAACAGAACCGAGGGACGTACTTTTTCGGGTCGACGGGTCGCATCTCGAGGCCGAGTTCCTGCGAGATGTATCGATACGTGCGACCGATCTCTTTGCGTTCGACGCGGGAGACTTCCGAGATTTCCTCGAGGCTTCGCGGAATCCCTTCCTTTCGACAGGCGGCGTACAGCGCCGAGGTCGCGACCCCCTCGATGGAGCGGCCGCGGATGAGGTCTTCCTTGAGCGCGCGGCGGTAGATGACCGACGCGACCTCGCGAACCGAGCGCGGAACACCGAGCGCGGAGGCCATTCGGTCGATTTCGCTGAGTGCGAACTGCAGGTTGCGTTCGCCGGCGTCTTTGGTACGGATGCGTTCCTGCCACTTGCGCAGCCGGTGCATCTGACTGCGCTTTTTCGAAGAAATCGAGCGTCCGTAGGCGTCCTTGTCCTTCCAGTCGATCGTCGTCGTCAGTCCCTTGTCGTGCATCGTCTGGGTCGTCGGCGCGCCGACGCGGGACTTCTCCTGTCGTTCCTGGTGGTTGAACGCCCGCCACTCCGGGCCAGGATCGATCTGTTCTTCCTCCACGACGAGCCCACAGTCTTCACAGATGAGCTCACCCCGGTCGGAGTCCTTAACGAGATTATCCGATTCACACTCGGGGCAGGCACGTACCCCCTCCTGATCCTCGGTCTCGTCCGTCTCGCGCGTTCGCTCCCGCTGGCGGGTGGACCGTGTCATCGCACTTTTATAGTAGTATCACCACGCTATATAAATATTTGGTAGCAGTTTTGCACCACCGACGGGTATCTGCCGAAAACAGCGAGTACAAGCGTTACAGGCCGTAGTTTACGATTCGGTACCGGAAAGCCTTTATACGGATATGGCCGATCACGGAGACGAATGCCGGTTATCGAGTGCGATGTCGAGGCGGCTCGCGAACGACTCGAGGCGGCGGACGTCACCGTCGACCCGGGAAACACAGACCACGAGCGCTGGCGGGCGAGTCGGGGCGGTGCGACCGCCGTCGCCTACGACGACAAGGTCGTCATTCAGGGCGCCGAGCCGCGGGAGATCGAGGCCCTGCTCCGCGAGGACGGCGGGCGCGCACACGTCTACTTCGACGGCGGCTCGCGGGGCAACCCCGGCCCGGCCGCGATCGGCTGGGTGATCGTCACCGGCGACGGGATCGTCGCCGAGGACGGCGAGACCATCGGGACGGCGACGAACAATCAGGCCGAGTACGAGGCGCTGATCGCGGGCCTCGAGGCCGCCCGCGACTACGGCTACGACGAGGTCCACGTCCGCGGCGACTCCGAACTCATCGTCAAGCAGGTCCGCGGCGAGTACGACACCAACAACCCCGAACTCCGCGAGAAGCGGGTCACTGCCCACGAAATTTTGCGCGCGTTCGACGAGTGGACGCTGGAGTACGTCCCACGAGAGGTCAACGACCGCGCGGACGGCCTCGTCAACGAAGCGTTGGATCAAGCCTAGGGTTGCCGGTTCGATGACCTCGGTGTGCTCGGTCCGAGTCGACGGGTCGATCGCGACCGGGTCTGGGCGCGAGACAAAACATACGGAGCCAGTATCGATTTAAGCGTTACCTGAGTATCCTATTCCCATTACGATGGGCCACGGACATGATCCGATCCGGGTTCTCCACGTCGACGACGACGCCGAGTTCTGCGAGTCGGTCGGACGGTTCCTCGAGCGCGAAGACGATCGGTTCGACGTCACGACCGAGCCAACCGTCGGCGAGGGGCTGGCCTCTTTCGCCGAGAGCGACATCGATTGTATCGTCTCTGCCTACGACATGCCCGATCGGGACGGCCTCGACTTTCTCGAGGCCGTCCGAAGCGACGATCCGGAGCTCCCCTTTATCCTCTACACGGGGAAGGGGTCCGAAGCGGTCGCCAGCGACGCCATCTCTGCCGGCGTCACGGATTACCTCCAGAAGGAACGCGGCACCGACCAGTACGCTATCCTCGCGAACCGAATCACAAACGTCGTCGAGGCCCGGCGCTACCAACGGCTGTTCACCGAGCGAACGCGCCGCCTCGAGACGCTGACCAGCAACCTTCCGGGGATGGTCTACCGGTGTCGAAACGTGCCCAACTGGCCCATGGAGACCGTCGAGGGCGAAGTCGAATCGCTTTCCGGGTACACCGCCGGCGAACTGGAACGCAACGAGGTGAAGTGGGGCGACTCGGTGGTCCATCCCGACGATCAGGCAGAGGTGTGGGAGGCGATCCAAGAATCGCTGTCAGCCGACGGCACCTTCGAAGTGACCTACCGGATCGTCACAGCCGACGGGACCACGAAGTGGGTCTGGGAGCGAGGGCGCGGCATCTACGACGATGACGACGACCTCGAGGCACTGGAGGGGTTCATCACGGACATCACCGAACAGAAGCGCCGCGAACGCGAGCTCCGGCGGGCCCGCGAGGAGTACGGAGCGCTGATCAACGGCATGAACGACACCGCGTGGGTCCTCGATATCGACAGCACGATCCTCGCAGTGAACGACGCCGCCGTCGAGACGATGGGCTACTCGCGCGAGGAACTCCATTCGATGACTCCCCACGATTTCGACGTCGGTCTCGACGCGGACGAACTCTCGGAACTCATCGAAACCATGCCGGCCGACGGGATACAGGTCTTCGAGACCGTCCACGAGACCAAAGACGGCGAGCGGATCCCCGTCGAAATCAGTTCCAGTCTGATCCCCTATCACGGCGACACGGTCGTCTTGAGCATCGCACGGGACATCTCCGATCGGAAAGAACGCGAGGAGCAACTGGAGCGCTTTGCCTCCATCGTCAGTCACGACCTTCGGAACCCGCTCAACGTCGCGCAGGGCTACCTCGAGTCGGCTCGCGAAGAACACGACAGCGAGCACCTCGAGCACGTCGCTCGCGCCCACGAACGGATGGCGGCGCTGGTCGACGATCTGCTAGCGCTCTCGCGTGCGGGCGCTCGGATTGGCGACGTGGAGTCGGTCGATCTCGAGGCGACCGTCAAACGCTGTTGGCGAAACGTCGCCACGGCGAACGCGACCGTCCGGACCGACGTCGATAGAACGGTTCGAGCCGATCCGAGCCGACTGGCACAGCTACTGGAGAACCTGTTCCGAAACGCGGTCGAACACGGCGGCGACGAGGTGTCGATCACCGTCGGGGAGCGGTCGGACGGGTTCTACGTCGCGGACGACGGGACGGGAATCGCCGAACAGGAGCGCGAAGAAGTGTTCCGCGACGGCTACTCGACGGCGGCCGAGGGAACCGGCTTCGGGCTCTCGATCGTCGAGCAGGTCGCCGACGCCCACGGCTGGTCGGTCACCGTCTCCGACAGCGCACACGGCGGTGCGCGGTTCGATATCGTCGGCCTCGAGTCGGTCGACGACTGACGCCAGAAAGGAACGGCGGGAGGGCCCCGCCGCTGTCCGTCTTCCCCTGCCCGACACGTCGGATCGGATCGTCAAGCGCAAAACCGCTCGAGCACGTAGACGCTCCTATGACCGAGTCGAACGCGAGCGACGCTGCCGAGGACGGAGACGCTGCGAGCGACGACGGGCTTCCACGGGAGGTCGTCGACGAAGTCGAACGGCTAACGCGCCTCGAGCGCAGCGCAGTGGACGAAAACGAAGTCGAGGCCTACGAGGACCGACGCGACGACCTGCTCGACGAACACGACTTTACGGCCCGCATCCGCGACGACGACGGCGACGACGTGCTCGTCTGCCATCCCGCAGCGTGGCACGACGAGGAAAACGGCGTCATCAGGATCGAGCGGATCGACGACATCGATCGCGCGGTCGAAATCCCGCTCGAGGGGACGGCCGACCCGGACGATTGGGCGGCCGTCGACGAGCGGAATCGCGATCTCGTCGAAGCAGTGAGGAAAGCCCACGGCGACGTACACGGCGACAACGCAGCCATGCTCGCCGATTTCGCGAGCAATCACTACGCGAAGCCGATGGAATCGCTGACGAGCGAAGAACTCGATGAATTCGGCACTGACTACGTGGTTCGGAACGCGTGGCCGTCGGCAAAACAACAGGAAGTGATCGCGGATTCGATCGAACTCGTCTTCGAGACCGCCGAAGAGCCGGTCCCGGAGATCCGATTCTAGTAGCTGTTTTCGACGATCTCGCTGATCTCGTCGGCGCGGTCGTCGCCCGTGACGATCTTCGAGAGCGACCATTGAATGCCGTCGAGGACGGCGTCGTAGCCGTCGTCGGTCAGCGAGTACTGGTTGGTTCGCTTGTCGAGTTCGCTCTTTTCGACCAGCCCGAGATCGACGAGTTCGTCGAGGTTGGGGTAGAGTCGGCCGTGGTTGACTTCGGTCCCGTAGTAATCCTCGAGTTCGCGTTTGATCGCCAGGCCGTACATCGGTTCCTTGGCGAGGATGACGAGGATGTTGTTCTGGAACGCTGTGAGTTCGCGTGCAATACTCTGTTCGCCGGTGATTGATTGTGCCTCTGACATACGTATGCAAATGTCACCAGACTATTTAAGACTTGTCAACTATTCCTTCGTATCAGTCGGCCGGACAGGCCGTTACCGACCGCTACACCGCCGGACACCGGTGTACGTGTCCGATTCGTGTCTGTCGATTATCTGGCAACCGTCGCGTCAATAGTGACACTCGATTACGAAAGTACTTTTTGATCGACGGTGGATGCTCCGGTACATGGTCAACCTCTGGGAAGACCTCGAAACCGGACCGAATCCGCCAGAAGAGATCTACGCCGTCGTGGAGTGTCTCAAGGGCGAGCGAAACAAATACGAGTACGACAAGGACGTCCCCGGCGTCGTGCTGGACCGCGTGCTCCACAGCAACGTCCACTATCCGAGCGACTACGGCTTTATCCCGCAGTCGTACTACGACGACGAGGACCCCTTCGACGTTCTCGTCCTCGTCGAGGACCAGACGTTCCCCGGCTGTGTTATCGAAGCCCGTCCCGTCGCCCTGATGAAGATGGACGACGACGGCGAGCAAGACGACAAGGTCATCGCCGTCCCGAGCGAGGACCCGCGTTACGACCACATCGAGGACCTCGAGGACATCCCACAGCAGGAACTCGACGAGATCGACGAGTTCTTCTCGAGCTACAAGAACCTCGAGGAAGGCAAGGAAGTCGAGACGCTGGGCTGGGAGGACAAGCAGGCGGCCTACGATGCGATCGAGCACGCACAGGACCTCTACGACGAGAACTTCTAGAGTAGCGACGGTAATACGGTCACCAACGGAGTCACCGCAGACGCGGTGATTCTGTTTTTGCGACCGCCGGCGACTCGAGTCGATTCCCGAGAGTTATCCGTGCCCGTTCGGGAGATGCATTATGAGCATGGGTAATTTTATCCCCGAACACGCCGTAGTCGGTCCTGTATGGCAGCACCCGACCCTTCCCCGCGACCGTCACCGTCGGCCGACGACGCAGTCGACTCCGCCGCCGGCATGGCCCACCCCACAGTCGTCCCGGCCAACTTCGATCCCGAGAACTCGAGCGACCGGGACGAATAATCCCTGCCCGGGGATTGCCGAGACTCCGGGTCGGCGTCTCTCGCTCAGTTCGCCCTGAGATGCGAAATCTGACATCACTGTAGCGCCGGACAGTGGGATACCAGCACACGGAGTGTCAGCGGTTCGCAAAACACTATCTCGAAACGAACCTTCTTGTATGCGGTCGAACTACGTCCGTCCATGGGTCTGTTCGATCGATTGCGGGGCGACGGCGACCCCCGGGTCGCATTTATCGGGGTCGACGGCGTACCGTATAGTCTCCTATCGGAGAACGAGGAACTGTTCCCGAACTTCGCTGCGCTCGCCGATGACGGGACCGCCGCGGAAATTTCGAGCATCGTTCCGCCGGAGTCGAGCGCTTGCTGGCCGTCGCTGACGACCGGCATGAACCCCGGCGAGACGGGCGTCTACGGCTTCCAAGACCGAGAGGTCGGCACGTACGACACCTACGTCCCGATGGGCCGGGACGTCCAGGCCGACCGCGTCTGGGACCGCGTCCAGGAGGACGGCCGCAAGGCCACCGTGATGAACGTCCCCGTTACCTTCCCGCCCCAGCGCGACGTCCAGCGGATGGTCTCGGGCTTTCTCTCGCCCGGCCTCGACAAGGCCGCCTACCCCGACGACGTCCGCGACTACCTCGAGACGCTCGATTACCGGATCGACGTCAATCCAAAACTCGGCCATCAGGCGGACAAGTCCGAGTTCATCGAGGACGCCCACGCCACGGTCGACGCCCAGTACGAGGCCTTCCAGCACTACATCGAGGAGGACGACTGGGACCTGTTCTTCGGCGTTTTCATGACGACCGACCGGGTCAACCACTTCCTGTTCAAAGACTACGAGCGCGACGGCGAGAACAAGGACGCGTTCATCGAGTTCTACCAGAAGGTCGACGACTACATCGGCCGCCTGCGAGAATCGCTGCCCGACGACGTGACCATGATCGTCGCCTCCGACCACGGCTTTACCAGCCTCGACTACGAGGTCCACTTCAACGAGTGGCTCCGCCAGGAAGGGTGGCTCTCCTTCGGGACCGACGACCCCGAGGAACTGGGCGATATCTCCGACGACACCACGGCCTACTCGTTTATCCCCGGCCGCTTCTACATCAATCTCGAGGGCCGCGAGCCCCGCGGGTCCGTCCCCGAAGACGAGTACGACGCAGTCCGTGACGAACTCAAGGCCGATCTCGAGGCCCTCGAGGGGCCGAACGGGAACAAGGTCGTCGAGCGCGTCGTCGAGAAAGAGGAGGCTTTCCGCGGCGACCACGACGATATCGCGCCGGATCTGGTCGCGATTCCGAACAAGGGCTTCGATCTCAAGTCCGGCTTCAAGGCCGACTCCGACATCTTCACTACCGGACCGCGAAACGGGATGCACAGCTTCGACAACACGTCGCTGTACATCGACCACCCCGAGGCGACGATCGACGACGCCGACCTGTTCGATATCACGCCGACGATCCTCGACCTGATGAACATCGACTACAGCCGCGGCGATTTCGACGGCGCGAGTCTCATCTAAGTGACGAGCTGAGCTCCAGTAGGCATTTCTCCGCTGATAGTCACGTCCGGATATGAACGATACCCTGACCGTCGGGAGCAGCCTCGTCGCCGCGATCGTGCTCGCCGGCACCGTCGGCGCGATCACCGGGAGCCCCGCAGTGCTCGGGATCACGGGGGCCGGAATCGCGATCTATCTGGCCGTCGGCGTCGGCCTCCCGCAGTACCTGCTCTACAGAACGAGCGGGTCCCCCCTTCAACTCGGACTGGCCATTCTCGCAGCCGCCGGTGCCGCGATCGTGGTCCTCGGTGGTCTCGTCCGCGACTCGCTGCACGCGGACTGGGGAACAGGGTTCATCGTACTCCTGATGTACGTCCTGGTCGGGAACCTGCTCGGGGCCGCCGTGCGGGAGTTTCGGGCCGGCTATCGGTCCGGCTCGTAAGCTGGGCAGTCCCGCTGGCACCGTGGGCTCGCCGACGAGGAGCACCAGCAGAACCGATCCACACCCGACCGATCGATCCGCGGATCGCGAGTTGGCAGCACACGAGGTGCCGACCGCGATTCGAGGGCGTTTTCCGCCCGGCAACGAACCGCCGTCCATGGACGAAGTCATTCACGCTCGCGGCCACGAGCACGTCAGCGCCGAGCACGCGAGCACCTTCGAAGTGACGACCGACGACTACCTCACTCCCGCGGGCGACTGTATCCTCGCGATCGAAGCCGACCGCACTCCCGCCGATTTCGACCCCAAATTCGTCGCGGCTTGCCAGAACGAAACGGCGACGATCACCGTCACCGTCGAGGCCGACGGCCACACCGAAACCGTCGAGGGACGCGGCGATCCCGACCTCGAGTTCACGAACGAGCGCAGCGCGGTCGGGCGCACGAGCGAGTACGTCGACGACCGGACGATCGTCGTGGATGCCGAGTTCGCGGCCGAGGGCTTCGACCGCGACCTCGTCGACGCGCTGGCCGAGGGAGCCGAGGCGACGGTGACGATTTCCGTCGAGTGATCGCTCGCAGGTCGGTCAGTGGCCGCGGGCTCGAGCCCCCGGCTCCGCTGCGGTTTTGACCCCGCGGCCCTAATGCGGCGATATGAGCGACGATCCGGAGCCCGCAGTCAACATCAGCGGCGGGGCAACTGGCGGCGGCGTCGCGGCCGAGTTCGATCCCGCGACCGCGGACACCCGCGCGGAGGAAGTCGTCGACCGACTGGGGCAACTGTTCTGGCAGAAACAGTACGGCGGTCGAGACGCCTTCACCTGTCTCGTCCGGACGATCTTGAGCCAGAACACCAGCGACAAGGCGAGCCAGCCGGCCCACGACGCGCTGATCGAGCGGTACGATGGCAGTGCGTCGCAACGCGACGCAGACAACGCGAGCGGTGCGAGGCGCGAACGGCGTGAGGGCCTCGATGACGCGAACGGCGAAGCCGTGAGCGGGCAACCGCGATCAGATAGCGTCGACCTCGCCGAATCGCTCGCGAACGCCGAGCAGTCGACCCTCGCCGAGACGATCAGCGGGGCGGGGCTGTACAACCAGAAGTCCGAGACGCTCATCGACACCGCCGAGTGGGTCCTCGCGGAGTTCGGTTCGGCCGCCGCGTTCGATACCTTCGTCAAAGACGAGGAGCCCTCGATCGTCCGCGAGACGCTGCTTTCCGTCCGCGGCGTCGGGCCGAAGACCGCCGACTGCGTCCTGCTCTTCGCAGGCGGCCGCGGCGGCGTTTTTCCAGTGGACACGCACGTCCACCGGATCTACCGCCGCATGGGGATCACACCGCCGGACGCGGACCACGAAGCCGTTCGGGCCGTCCTCGAGCGCGACGTGCCCGCCGAAAAGTGCGGATTCGGCCACACGGCCACCATCCAGTTCGGCCGCGAGTACTGCACGGCGCGCAAACCCGCCTGCCTCGAGGACCCGGACGCCTGTCCGATGGCCGATATCTGCGAGCAGGTCGGCGTCTATCCCGCGACGGACGAGGTCGTCGATCCCGCCGCCGCTCCCGAAAGCGAGTGAGCGCTCGAGATGGCCTGCCGATCCGTTACTATCGTAGCGCTCGAGACGATTTACACACCGGACGCAACGCTAGCCTGCGATCGGGTGTGCGGTGACTTTCACGCGCTACGATAGCCGCGCTTTCGCGACCGGGTGTGACCGTCGCCAACTCCCGAATGCCGGCTCGCAACGACGCGAACAGAAGAGGAGATTCGCTACTGGTCCGCGAGCCACGCCACCGCGTCCGCTTCGCTTCCGAACGTGCGGTATTCGAAGTCGGGGTCGATCGCATTCAAAGTCGATTCGATGCGCCCCATATCCAGACTCGAGATCGCGGAGTCTGCGTACACCCCGGCCCCCGCCCTGACGCCGTGGTCGATCAGGTTCGGCAGCCAGGTCTCGCCGAGCCACTGCTTGTCCTCCTCTTTGTGGGCCATGAACTCCTCGGTGTTGACGACGTACCGTTCGACGCCCGCCGCTTCGATGATCGCCTCCCATCTGCGGGCGACATCCCGGAGCCGTTCCCCCGAGAGGTATTCGTTGTACGTGAAAATCGGCACACCGAGCCCGTCAGCCCGTTTGATCGTGTACGCCTCGGTCTGCTCGACGATTGTCGCGGTCATGTCCATACCGTTCCTGTACGCTGTTTGTAAACCGTTCGGGCGGAGTATCTGTACTGATATTTGGATGGGACTCGATCACGAGCCGTCCCGGTCGAGAATGTACCGAGCGGATCAGGCGACGCTGATGGGGTGGAATAGAGGACGAGAGCGGGGAAACGCGACAGATCTGTGAGTGGTTCACAACGAGCGTTCGTTCGATCCCGCGGCCGGGCTGATCTATGTCGCTGCTCGAGTCGCTCGACCGCCGATTCGACGCTGTCACCTTCGATACGGCATGGTTTTCCGTGCCACGATTCCGGACGGGAAGTCGAACCGTGGACGGGGTCGATACCGCCGTAGTCGGGGGCTTCAGGTTTCCATGCGTGATTCGTGACACGTTTTCTGGACTTCACAACGGTTATATGTCGGTATCGGGGTAGACCCGGGGTACCAATGCCTGCAGGCCCAGATCGGGATGCAGAGACGAGCGGGTGCGAGTCGACTTCGACGACTGACCGAGCGCGAAGCGCCGTCTCGCGCCGACGGCTGTTGTCGGCGACTGCGGCCGGCTCGGCGACCGCCCTCGCCGGCTGTACCGAACTCCTCTCCGGCGGGAGCAGCGACCCGCTGCGCGTCAGCGTCTGGAGCGGAAACTACGCCGATCGGTTCGAAGAATCGGTCGTCTCGAGATACGAAGACGAGTTCGACGCGGAGATCCAACTCGAGCCGGGGTGGAACAACATCCTCAGCGACATTCAGACCGCGCCGGACGACGACCCGCCGTACGACGTGACAATCACGGAGGGGAACTTCTATTACTACGGCCGACAGGACGATCTCTTCCACGAGATCAGGACCGACAACGTTCCCAACTTCGACGAGGTCATCGACTACTACACGGAGTTCCGAAACACGGAGTACGGAATGCCGGTCGACGGCGCTCCCTGTACCATTATCCACCGCGAGGGGATGGATTTCGAGCCTGACTCGTGGGCCGACCTCTCGTCTGCGGCCGTGGCAGAAAGCAACGGCGTCGGCGTCGATACCGGCTTCTGGTGGTACCCGATGTACGCCGCCGCCGTCGGTATGGACGAGGCCGAACTCGGTGAGGAGATGCACGACCCCGACCTCCACGACGACGTCCTCGAGACCGTCCGCGAGTGGCCCGTCGAGAGCTGGGCGAGCTCCGGCGAGGATATCTGGCAGGCGTTCCAGAACGATGTCATCGACGTCGCCCAGTGGTACTACGAGCAGACGGCCTACGATATCGACGACTACGACGGCCTGACCCACACGATGCCGGCGGAGACGACCGGCTACCTGAACCACTGGTGTGTCGTCAAGGGCACCGACAAGCGCGATCAGGCCGAGGAGTTCATCAACTTCCTCATGGATTCCGAGGTCCAGACGGCGTGGTCCGAGGAGATGCCCACCCTGTTCTGTAACGAGAACACCGAGTATGCCGGCGACCTGGCCGACGATCTGCCGAGCAACAGCGAGGAGGCACGGAACATCGCCTTCCCGGACTGGGAGTTCCTCGCAGATCACAGCGGCGACCTCTCCGACGACTTCACCGAACTGCAGTCGAACGCCTAACCGGTCGCCACCGCCACTACATTCATGTCTGAAATCACGCTTTCCGGACTCGAGAAACGGTACGGAGACACGCTCGCCGTCGAGGACGTCTCGGTGACGATCGACGACGGCGAACTACTGTGTCTGCTCGGGCCCAGTGGCAGCGGTAAGTCCACGACGCTGCGGATGCTCGCCGGCCTCGAGACGCCGACCGACGGCGAAATACACATTGGCGACGAGGACGTGACCGACCGCCCGGCCTACGAACGCACCACCGCGACGGTCTTTCAAGACTGGGCGTTGTTCCCCCACAAAACGGTCCTCGAGAACGTCGCCTTCGGGCTGAAGATGCAGGGGAAGGGGAAAGACGAGCGCCGCGAGCACGCCCGCGAGATGCTCGAGCGCGTTCGGATGGGCGAGTACGCCGACGACGACCCGATGAACCTGAGCGGTGGGCAGAAACAGCGCGTCGCGCTCGCACGGGCGCTCGCCGTCAACCCCGACGTGTTGTTGCTCGACGAGCCGCTGTCGAACCTCGACAAGCGGCTCAGCGAGGACATGCAGATCGAACTCCGCGAGATCCACGAGGAACTCGAGGAGACGTTCGTCCACGTCACTCACGACCAGGACGAGGCGTTTACCCTCGCCGACCGGATCGGCATCATGGCCGACGGGAACCTCGTGCAGGTCGGCGAGCCCGACGAGGTCTACGAGAACCCGAAGAACCGGTTCATCGAGGGCTTCCTCGGGGATACGAACTTCGTGGGCGGCGAGGTCGGGCGGACGACGGCGGAGTCGGTCTCCGTCGAAACCGAACTGGGTCGCGACGTCGTTCTCCCGACGACGGGCGACGCAGACGACGCGGACGCCCTCGCCGAGGGCGAGTCGGTGGCGCTGTCGCTCCGTCCCGAAGTGCTCTCGATCGAGTCGGCGGACTCGAACGGGACTGAAAGCGGATCGGACGCGGATCAGGCGAAGCCGGTCAGAACCGATGGAAGCACGACGAACGCCGTCGTCGGCACGATCGAGAACGTCCTCTATCGGGGCTCGACGGTCCGCTACTCCGTCGCGGTCGAAGACACGTCGGTGTTCGTCGAACGCACTGTCGCCGACTCCGGCGCGTTCGACGCCGGCGACGAGATCCGGATCAGCTGGGACGGCGCGGATGTCCTCGCATTCCGTGACGACGGCTCGAGGGTCGACCTGTAACGATGTCAGGAACGCACTCGTCGTCTGCGCTGCCGGCCCCGATCGCGCGACTCTGGGAGTCGCTGCGGGAGCGATCCCGATCGAAGCGAGCGCTGCTGTTGATGGCCCCGCTGTTGGTCTTCGAGTTGCTGCTGTTCGTCGCGCCGTTTCTGATCCTGTTGCGGATCAGCCTCACGGACGGGTCACAGGATCTCCGCTACGCGCCGGGAACGTGGTCGATCTCCGGATACAGCGAGGTGTTTACGACCGACGTACTGCTGAACGCCATCACCTACTCGATCAAGTTGGGGCTGCTCGCGACGGCGATTACGGTCGTGATCGCGACGTTTTACGCCTACGCGATCTGGCGGTCCGAGGGGGTCGTCAAGTCGGCGCTGCTGTTCTCGGTCATCTTGCCACTGCTGACGACGCTGGTCATCAAGACCTACGCGTTCATGCCGCTGCTCTCGCCCAACGGGACGCTCAACGACGTCCTGCTGTCGCTGAACCTCATCTCGGAGCCGATCCAGTTCGTCCCCGGGACAGTCGGCGTCGTCGTCGGGCAGGTCTACATCGTCCTGCCCTACGCCGTACTGGCGATTTACAGCGTTCTCGCGACGATGGACTGGGGGATCGTCGAAGCCGCTCGCGACCTCGGCGCGAGCCGCCCGCGGTCGGTGCTCGAGGTCGTCGTGCCCCAGGCGATGCCCGGCATCATCGTCGCGACGGTGATCTCCTTTGCGTGGAGCGTCGGTGCCTACGCCGCGCCGGGGCTCCTCGGCGACGGACAGAACAAGGCCAAGGCGTTCGCACTGGTTGTCGAACAGCGCTTGCTGTCGAACCTCCAGTGGGAGGTTGCGACCGCGTACGCGGTCGTCATGTTGCTCCTGATGCTCGTGAGTGTCGTCCTTCTTACAGCTACGCTCAACTACTTCGGAGGTGAGTTCGAGTATGCATAGAGAACAACTCGAGAACGCCCTGTTCCGGGCGGGCTATCTGGCGATCCTGGCGTTCATGCTGTTACCGCTCGCGGTGGTCGTCGTGACCTCCTTTGCGGAGTCGGGGAACCTCGTGTTCCCGCCCGAGAGCTACTCGCTCGTCCACTACCGCGCGTTCTTCGAGCAGACCCGTTGGCTGTCGGCCTTCGACAACAGCCTCCTCGTCGGCGTCGGGACGACGATCGTCGCGACCACGCTCGGGGTCACGGCCGCGTTCGGCCACGAAATCGACGACGGCCGCGCCGGACAGGTGCTCGCGCCGCTGGTCCTCGTGCCGCTGCTGATCCCGCCGATCATCCTCGGGATCTCGATGCGCGTCTACTTCGTCAGGGCCGGCCTCGAGGCGTCGTACCTGAGCATCGTCCTCGCGCACACGCTGTGGGCGACGCCGCTCGTCTACTTCGTGATGCGATCGGTGTTCAGCCGGTTCGACTGGCAACTCCTCGACGCCGCGAAGGACCTCGGCGCGGGGCCGATCCGGTCGTTCGTCTACGCCGTCCTCCCCAACGTCAAACACGGGATCTTCGTCGGCGCGCTGCTCGCGTTCATCATCAGCCTCCAGGAGTTCGTGATGGCGCTGTTCCTCTCGAGTCGGAGCACGGAGACCATCCCGGTCGTCGCCTGGACCGAGATCCGACAGTCGCTCGATCCGATGGTGAGCGTTGTCTCGACGTTTCTCATCATCATCTCGCTCATCGCGATCGTGATCGCAACGATCGCCACGAACCTGGACTGGCTCTCGAAACAGCTGTCCTGATCGGCCGTTTCCGATTCGACTCCTTTTTACGCGGTCTCAGACCGACTCGAGCAGTCGGTAGCGTAGTGAACTCGAGCAGCCGGCAGCAATCCTGTGACAGTGGCTACGAGCAGTGCAGTGGCCGTCTCGAGCGCTCGCCGAATCGGCGAGCGCTCGAGTCACGGGGGAGGGCAGGCCGACCGCGCGGCGCGCGAACCTGCGCGCCGCGCTGCGGTGCGGCCTGGTGGACATGAAAAGGGCGACGCGAGCGCCGCCAGGCGCTCGCGAGGGCTTTCTTTAGAGGAAGCGGAAGGTCTCGAGGTTCTTCGGCGCGAAGGTGCGCATGTCGTAGTCGTGGTAGAGCGCCGACGAGAGGTCCTGCGTGGAGCGCTCGTCGCCGTGGACACAGAGCACCTTCTCGGGGCGTGGGTTCATCGTCTTGACGAAGTTCTCGAGGCCGGCGCGGTCGGCGTGGCCGGAGAAGCCATCGACGGTTTCGACGTTCATGTTCAGCGAGAGGGTGCCGCGGCCGTCGCCGCTACCCATGGCACCGACCTCGCTGGTGGGAATCTCGTCCCAGCCGTTCTGGATGCGTCGGCCCAGCGTCCCCTGCGCCTGGTAGCCGACGAAGACGAGCGACGAGTCCGGATCGGGACCGATGTGGCCGAGCCAGGACATGATCGGGCCGCCGGTGACCATCCCGGAGGTCGAGAGGATGATACACGGATCGCCGTCGGCGACGTCCTGTCGTTCTTCCTCGCCGCCGTCGATGTGGTTGAACTCCTCCGCGAGGAAGGGGTTCTCGTCGTCGTGGAAGATGCGGTCGCGTAGATCGTCGCGGAGGTATTCGGGGTAGGTAGTGTGGATCGCCGTCGCCTCCCAGATCATGCCGTCCAAGTGGACCGGCATCGAGGGGATGTCGCCGTTGCGCATCGCCTCCTCCAAGACGAGCATGATCTCCTGTGACCGGCCGACCGCGAAGGCGGGAATAACGACTTTGCCGTCCCGTTCGTAGGCCTCGTTGATGACCTCCTTGAGCCGCCCCTCGGAGTCCTGTTGATCGGTCTGATAATCGTTGCGACCGCCGTAGGTCGACTCGAGGACGAGCGTCTCGACCCGCGGGAAGTCGTTGACCGCACCGTTGAACAGGCGGGTGTCGTCGTAGTGAATGTCACCGGAGAAGGCCACGTTGTAGAGGCCGTCGCCGATGTGGAAGTGCGAGACGGCCGAGCCCAGAATGTGGCCGGCGTTGTGGAAGGTGAGTTTGACATCCGGCGCGATGTCGGTGACGTCGCCGTACTCGAGGGGGATGCAGTGTTTGATCGCTTCGCGGACCTGCTCGCTCTCGTAGGGTGGGCTGCGGCCTTCCTTGGCCGCGACGTCGAGGTAGTCAAGCGTCAGCAGCCCCATCATGTCTCGTGTGGGCTCGGTACAGTAAATCGGGCCGTCGTATCCGTACTTGAACAGGAGCGGGATCAGCGCGGAGTGGTCGAGGTGGGCGTGGGTCAGTACGACCGCGTCGATGGTCTGTGGGCCAGCGCCGAGCGCCTCGGGCGCGTGGAGGTAGGGCACCTCGCCTTCCGCGCCGGGCTTGTCACCGCAGTCGATGAGGATCCGCGTTTCCGGTGTCGAGAGGATAAAGGAGGCCCGACCGACTTCGCGACAGCAGCCAAGCGTCGTGATGCGGACGTACTCGTCGTCGGACATCTCCTCGCGGTGGATCTGTCGACCGACTTTCTCGAGAATGTCCCGGCGCTCGTCGCGTTCCTGCTTGAGGAAACTGCGAACGTTCGAGACGGTCGAGGATTCGATCGGCGGCGTGCGGACGACTTCAGGCGTCCAGCCGACGTTTTTGGTGATTTCGCGGAGCGTCGACCCGTGGCGGCCGATGACCATGCCGGGCTTTTCGGCCTCGATGACGACCTCGCCGGTATCGGCGTGGAAGTCGAGGTCGGTGACGCCGGCGTCCTCGGGGATGACGTTCATGATCTCCTCGCGAGCCTGTTCGGGTCGCGAGAGGACGCTCGGGTCCGGTCGGACGGTGATCCGCTTGCGAAGCTTGCTCGCGAGCTGCCGAATCAGATCGCCCTGCTGGGCGAACTTCTTCGGATCGCGCGTGTAGACCACCAGTTCCGGGCCTTCGTATTTCACCGAGGAGACCGAGATATCGCTCGGTAACTCGCTCGTGATCTGTGCTTTGAGATCGTCGAGTTGCTGCTCTACAGTGCTCATAGGTCGCCGAATGTGGATTGCGTGAACTCACCGTCCGGAACCGGACACGATGTCAGGACAGGAGTCGGAGATCGGAGACGGCCGAGAGAGATCGGTTCGACGGCGGCCAACCGACGGCCGCCGTACCGGAATCGAGAGCGCACCGCATCGCCCGCGGGGGACGACGGCGCTCGTCTGCCGGTTCGTCTCCCGAATCATCGTATCCAACTCCGTGTCGTGACGAACATGCTCCCGGATCGGTTATCCTGGTCCGTGCGGGACAATTCCAGGGAGAACCCGCTTACTCGACGCTATTCTTTGCGTGGTATAAAAGCCTTCGCAAAAACCAGGGCCGTGGGGACCGTAGTCGCCACCTGCACATGTACGTTTCACCCGCTCGAGTCGCCGAGGAACGCGATTGGGTCTTCGACCGCGCCGAAACCGTCGTCCCGCTCATCAACGACGTTCGCGACGACCTCGGCGAGGTCTTCGGTACGGATGTCGATTCGGTCTCCGAGGCAGGCTATCGCGAGGAAGTCGACGCCGTCTTCGCGGACGGCGATCTGGGCGTCAACGTCGCCGCGATGGTCGCGATTTTGCGAACCCTCGACGTGGAGGGTGATTATCCGGGATTTGTAGTCGACGAACTCCTCGGCCGCGAACTGGCCGCGACGATCGCCGGCCCGCAGCCGCTGCGAACGCTCGGCGAGGCTACCTTCCACTACGCCGACGTTCGGGTCCACGGCGATGCCGACGAAAACGCCGGTATCGACGACTGCGAGGCGGCGTTGGCCGCCGGGTTTCAGGAGCGACTGCCCGGCTGGAACTGGACCGAACGGGAGAGTCCCTTCGCCCTCGAGCGCTGAGCCACCATTGAATCTCCACCGCTCTCGCCGGCGAGAGCGTGACGACCACTGGGGACGGTGGGTACCTCGGATGTGCCGAGTGTGAGTTAGCTCGCCGTTTCGTTGCCCAACTCCGTCTCGTTGCCGCCATCGGAACTGTTGGTCTCGTTGCCCGCTGCCTGCTCCTGTTGTTGCTGTTGTTGTTCGCGCATCGCCTGCTGTTGTTGCTGTTGCTGGACGAATACCTCGTACTGATCACCGGGATAGATGCCGTCGACGGTGCCGTCTCGAAGCGTGCCCATAATCGCCTCGTCGGATCCGGTGACGCGGAAGAGGCCGTACTGTGGCTCGGAGTCCTCGATCGTGAAATCGCGGTCGGACGCCGAGTCCTCGAACTCGCTCCCGGCCTGCTCGATCAACTCGCGCTGTTGTGCCACTGCTTCTTCTTGGGTGAGGTTTCCGCTCTGGTACTCCTGATTGAGACTCGAGAGGTCCTCTTGGTCCGGAGAGACGGCTACCGTGACCGGATCGCCCCCTGACTCGTCCGACTGCGTCAACGAGTCGAGTTGGGAACAGCCGGCGAGCGACGCGGCCGCGCCTGTACCGGCCAGTGCGAGGAAGTTACGGCGAGTCGAGAGGTCCGTCATCGTCTCTGACGCGGGGACGAACGAAAATATACCTTCTGCGTTGGGCCCGCGACGAGCGCGTCGCTGCCACTCGGTATCCGCCCGACAGCGGGTACCTTTTGTCCGTCCCCGCCCAAGATCGGCCAGTGACGGATTCAGAGCACGGTCAGCGAACGGAAACCCGACAGGGGCCGACGCCGGCGGCCGCCCATGACATGATCGCACGCGGGATCGATCGCGACGCCATCGTGACCGCCTACGGTCGCTGTACCGTCGACTACGAGGGCCGGGCCTCGAGTCGCCTCGAGGCGGGGCATCGCCACGTCATGCTCAAGCCCGACGGCGCAGCGCTGGTCCACACCGACGAGGGCCAGCAGCCGGTCAACTGGCAGCCGCCGGGCTGTGACCACGCGGTCTCCTGTGCGGACGGCGAACTCGTCCTCGAGAGCCTGCGATCGACGCCGGACGAGCGGCTGTGCGTTCGGTTTCAAGAGGTGCTGCAGGTCTCCGCCTTTTCGGGGTCCGACGAGAACGAACTCGCGCTCGTCGGGACCGAGGAGGACCTCCGCCAGCGAATCCTCGAGGATCCAGACCTGCTCGAGACCGGATTCACGCCGCTGGCGACCGAGCGCGACACGCCCGCGGGTGCGGTCGACATCTACGGCGAGGACTCGGCCGGCCGGGCGGTCGTCGTCGAACTGAAGCGCCGGCGGGTCGGCCCCGACGCGGCGGGCCAGCTCCGGCGCTACGTCGACGCGCTCGAGCGCGACCTCCACGCTGACGCCGCCGTTCGTGGAATTCTGGTGGCACCCTCGGTGACCGACCGCGCGAGCCGGCTGCTGTCCGACCACGGCCTCGAGTTCGTCTCGCTCGAGCCGCCGGCCGAGTGAGACACATCGGACGAAAAGCGGCTCCCGGACAATTGGGCTGCAGTCTCCGGCGAGCCACCGTCGCGGACCGATTACCGGCGAACGACGAACACGACGATTCCCAGCACGAGCAGTCCGATCCCCCACATCCACGACTGTCCCGGGAGATACGCCAGCAGTAGCGTGACGATGCCCGACGTAATGAGCGACCACCCGATCGTCGTTCGGTATGTCATACCGCTATATTGTCGCCAAAGCGGTTGTGCGTTGTGCCGGTCATCGCAACTGGAGAACCCGTCCCATCACTGTTGCTTTCACATCACGATACCACTCACTCGGCGTGGGAGCCGGCAGACGATTCGCCGACGGATACCGGTCGTCACTCGAGCAGTTGCTTCAGCCGATCGAGTTCCGTCAGCGCCTCGACGGGAGTGAGGTGGGCGAGATCGAGCGCGCGGAGTTCCGCGGCCACGTCGGTCGGCACGTCGCCACCGTCCGCAGTCGCCGGTGATTGCGTGACTTTGTTCGGTTCGGGAGCCGGTTCCTCGCTCTCGCTCGAGTCAGTCGTCGGTTCGTCATCGGCCGCGTCCGCGACCAATTCCCGCGAGCGCTCGACGACATCCTCAGGGACCCCGGCTGCAGTCGCGACCTCGACGCCGTAGGAGCCCGTCGCCGCGCCGGGCGCGATCTCGTGGTGGAAGACGACTTCGCCGTCCCGTTGCTCGACCTCGAAGTGGAGCGTGAACGCGGCCGCGAGGTCGTCGGCGAGTTCGGTCAGCGGGTGGTGGTGGGTCGCAAAGAGCGTCGTCGCGCCGACCCGATCGTGAAGGTGCTCGGTGATCGCCTGCGCGATGGCCATCCCGTCGGCCGTCGAGGTCCCCCGGCCCACTTCGTCCAGCAGGACGAGCGAGTGCTCGTCGGCCTCCCGGAGGATGGTCGCGAGTTCGTCCATCTCGACCATGAACGTCGAGCGCCCGCCGGCGATGTCGTCGCTGGCTCCGACGCGCGTGAAGATCCGATCGACCGGCGTCAGCCGGGCGGCGCTCGCAGGCACGAAGCTCCCGACCTGCGCCAGCAGGACGATCTGAGCCACCTGCCGCATGTAGGTCGACTTCCCAGACATGTTCGGCCCCGTGATCACCGCCAGCCGTCGATCGCTCGCGAAGCGGGCGTCGTTCGGGACGAACGACTCCTGGGTGCGCTCGACGACGGGGTGGCGACCACCCTCGATCTCGAGGGTCTGACTCCCGTCGCGCTCGAGGATGTCGGGCCGGCAGTAGTCGTACTGGGCGGCGGCCGTCGCGAGCGAGACGAGTGCGTCGAGGGTCGCGAGGGCGTCGGCGAGCCCTTGGACGCGCTCGACCTCGTCGGCGATCTCGTGGCGCACGTCACAGAAGAGTTCGTACTCGCGCTCGTCCGCGCGCTCTTCAGCGCCGACGATCTGATCCTCTCGCTCCTTGAGTTCCGGCGTGACAAACCGCTCGGAATTTTTGAGCGTCTGGCGGCGCTGATAATCGTCGGGCACCGACTCGAGATTCGGGTTCGTCACCTCGATGTAGTAGCCGTGGACCGAGTTGTAACCGACCTTCAGCGAGTCGATCCCGGTCCGGTCGCGTTCCCGTTCCTCCAAGTCGTCGATCCACTGCTTGCCGTCCCGAGCGGTGCTCCGAATGTCGTCTAAATCCGCGTCGTACCCCTCGGCGATGACCCCGCCCTCGGTGATCTCGATCGGCGGGTCCGACACGATGCTGTCCTCGATCAGTTCGCGGACGTCCGCCAGCGGATCGAGGGCTTCCCGGAGCCGCCGCAGTCGCTCGCAGTCGGCGTCGGCGAGTCCCTCCCGAACGTCGGGCACGACGGCGAGGGTGTCCCGTAGCGAGCGCAGGTCCCGCGCGTTCGCCCGCTCGCGGGAGATCCGCCCGATCAGCCGCTCGAGGTCGTAGACGTTCCGCAAGCGCTCGTGCAGTCGTTCCCGGGTCCGCACTGCGCCCGTGAGTTCCTCGACGGCGTCGAGTCGCGCCTCGATCCGGTCGGGCTCGAGCAGCGGTCGCCGGAGCCAGTCTCTCAGCTTGCGGCCGCCGAGCGCGCTGGCGGTCTCGTCGAGGACGCCGACCAGCGTGGCCTCGCCCCGGCCGTGGACGGCCCGGGGCTCGAACAACTCGAGGCTTCGCAGGGCGACGGCGTCGAGCAGCAGGTACTCGCGGGGATCGTACCGCGTGAGGTGGGTGAGGTACTCGAGGTGTGCGTCGCTTTCCGCGGATGGCGGTTCGTCCTCGGCGTCGTCGTTTGCCTCGCCGATCTCTGCCCCACCGCTCGCCTCGCTATCGCCCGTCTCACCGTCGTCCGCCTCACCGCGCTCGCCCTCGTGCGTGCCGCCGCGGACGTACTCCGCGTAGGCGAGCAACGCGCCGCAGGCCCGGATTTCGGCGTCGCTCGCGAGCAGGGCATCGGGGTTCCGGAAGTACGTCGAGAGTTTCGCGCCGGCGCGGTCGCGGTCGAACGCGCCCGCGTCGTACGGTGTGACCATGCAATCCTCCGGAAAGATGTCGGGTGCGTCTGGCCCGACGACGGCTTCGGCGGGGGCAAACCGGCTCACTTCGTCCGCGATCGCCTCCCTCGAGGTCGAACTCGTCGCGAGGAAGTCGCCGGTCGACACGTCGAGCAGGGCGAGCGCGAGGTCGGCATCGCCGGCGGCCCCCTCGCCCCGGGCGACAGCGGCCACGAAGTTGTTGTCGTCGCTCGCGAGCAGTTCGTCCTCGGTGAGCGTTCCGGGCGTAATCACGCGCGTGACCGCTCGCTCGACGACGCCCGAGGTCTCGCCGGGTTCCTCGACCTGGTCGGCGACGGCGACCCGATAGCCGGCCTCGAGCAACTCCTCGATGTACGATTCGGCGTTGTCGATCGGGATGCCGGCCATCGGGTACTCGCCGGTCGAGTCCTCGCGGCTCGTCAGGGCGATCTCGAGCAGGCGCGCGGCGCGTTCGGCCGCGCCGCAGAACGTCTCGTAGAAGTCCCCCACTTGAAAGAGGACGATGGCGTCGTCGTAGCGCGCACAGAGGTCGTGATACTGGGCCATCATGGGCGTCAGCTCGTCGCGCTTTTCGGCCATCGCGGCGGGCGGGCCAAGCGCCTGGTCCATACCCGAATTCGGCCGCCCGGCGCTGAAATACCTTGCTGGATCGGCCCCGCTGCTGGCTCGAGACCCACCTCTCAGGTTACGTGACTGTCAAGAAACGGAAAAAGCGTATTACGGTCGATCACGGATGGTCGGACGACCGGGATGAACGGGGAATCGTCGGTCGGAATGCGTGTGGTCGCCTGCCTCCTCGCCGTGACGCTCCTCGGCGGCGGACTCGCGGGTGTCGCGGCGGGAGCATCGAGTACGGGGCCGGTACTGACGAGTACGACTGGGGCCGCTCTCAACGACTTCCTCGAGACCGACGACACGACGGATACCGTTGCGGAGACGACGGACACTGTCGAAAATACCACCGACAGTACCACCGATACCGCCGAAAACACGACCGAGAGCACGACTGACCGGCTCGAGAACGCGACAACCGATGGTGACGGCTCGGATGACCCGACCGACGCGACAGTCAACGAGACGACGGAGACGGTCGACGATACCGTCTCGAGCGGGACCGACGCGGTCGACGGAACAGTCACCGAAACTGGAGACACCGTCGACGGCACCGTCTCGAACGGAACCGAAGCGATCGACGGAACGGATGACATCGTCGATACCACTCAGAACGAGATCGGGCTCGACGCCTCGCTCGAGGGCGGGTCCGGCGTCGACGGCCAGTCCTCGAGTGCCGACGGCGACGATACCACAGGCGCGAGCGCGAACGAGTCCGCAGCCGAAAACGCGAGTTCCGCGGGCGGAAGCGACGACGGGTCCGACTCGTCGGAGACACCCGGTTCCACCGAAACGGCGACCGATGCGGTACTTGTCGGGATGCTGGGAGCAATCACCGCCTCCGGCGCGGCGGCCAGCACTGGGGCAGCCGGCGGTGCAGGCACGTCCGGGGCCGCCGGAAGCGCGGGCGCGGCGTCGATCGGGTGGCTCAGCGAGTTCCGCAATGCGGGATCGCTCCGGCGGGCCGGGACGGATCTCTGGAAGGCATTTCCGCTGTTCAGGTACAGCCAGTACGACGACTCCGACCCGCTCGAGCACGACCGCCGTCGGGCGATCTACGAGACGATCGAGGCCGACCCCGGCTGTTACCTCTCGCGGGTCAGCGACCGGGCCGACATCCCCCTCTCGACGGTCCGCTATCACGTCCGAATTCTCGAGGACGAGGACCTGGTCACCGCGATCAAGCACAACGGAAAGCGCCGGTACTTCCTCGAGGACACGGACGCCGAACTCCGAGCCGCCCTCGCGGAGCCGGCCAAACGCGACGTGCTCGAGGCGCTTTCCGACCTCGGGCAGGCACACAACGGCCGGCTCGCCGAGGAACTCGAGCGCGATCCCAGTACGGTGTCCCATCACCTCGCCGCGCTCGAGGAGGACAGGCTGGTCGTCCGCGAGAAGGACGGCCGATCGATCGTCAACCAACTGCCCGCGCGGGTCGAGGCGGCGCTGCGCGACGAGCTGACGCCCGAGGCCGACTCGCAGCGGGCTCCGGCCGACGACTGACGCTGTTTGCAGTTTCTCTCGAGTCAGTTTTCACTCTAAGTCCGAATCGTCAGTCTCGAAGTACAGCTCCGCGTGGTTCGCACAACCGGGATTGAACGGGGCGTCACAGGCCGGGCAGTTGTAGTCGGCTGCGCGGTAGTCGGGAACGGTGAGTGCGGTCCCGCAAGCGCCACAGAGCACGGACGGCTCGTCGAACCGCCCGCGCGGCCACGGGACGGCCTCGTGGCTCGTCGATTCCTCGTGGCAGCGAAAACAGGGGTAGTAGCGCTCGCAGCAGGCGAATTTAAAGGCGACCACGTCGCGGTCGGTGTCGTAGTGAGCGCACCGCGTTTCCGGATCGACCTCGACGCCGTGGACCGTGTGGCTGCCGATCGATTGCACGCGTGACTCGAGGGCCGGCGGGTGCTTCGGTGTTGTGGTGGGTTGGTGATCGGGCTCGTGGGTTGGGATTCATCCGGAGTTGATGCGGCTATCGTCGGATATTCGTGGAGGTACTCACCGACATCGGATTCGCCATCACGACGGTGGAACGCATGACGCTTCGACAGTCGAGGTACAACGTACCGTGTTCGCGAGTATTGCCCTATCGATCTCGAGAGCAGTCCGTGTCTGACTCGAGGAGAGGTGGGACAATAGTGCGGCGCTATCGAAGAAATGCCTCATAGCTGCGTAGTCGGTGAACGAACACACTACGAAAAGAGACGACAGCGAGCGACAGCGTTGTCACTCGAGCCGAGCCCACACCAACCCGAACTCGAGCACGCACCACTTACTCGAACTCGGTGGTGTCGCCGCGGCGGTAGCGGTCGAGTCGGCGGTAGCCGTGGACGGTGGCGTCGGTGTCGAGTTCGATTTCGTAGCGGCCGATGATGTCTTGCGTGTCGGGGACGGCGCGGCGTTCGACGACTTCGACAACGGCGCGCCAGCCCTCGTCGGTCGGCGAGATTTCGCTGACGCCGTCGAACTCATGGCCGATGAGTTGACCGGCGGTCGACTGCACCGTCTTGCGGACCGCGAGGATGCCGGCGATCTCCTCCTGGTCGACGTCGACATCTTTGTCGACTTCCTCCGGATCGGTCATCTCGTCGGCGGTCATGCTGACCGTTCCGCGGGACTGTGGCTCCTCCACGTCGTTTTCGGCCTGTTCCTCCTCCGACTCCTGTTCGGTTGCTTGACTGTCGCTCACTGTTGGATCACTCTCGTCGTGTTGGTAGCAGAACCCGTCGTCTCGGGCTGGCCGCGAGCAGCGCTCGCCGTCCGTCGTCAGTGCCTTGCACTGCTCGCGTGATTGCGCGTCGGCTTCGGCCATTGGTCTGGATTCGGTTCGTTATGGAGACCGTACGGTTCGATCGATCGTCCGTGCGGGTCAGACGGTCTCGTCGATCTGCGATCGCAGTTCGTCGACGTCGTCGCCGTTCTCGCCGGCTATTTTCGGGACGAGGACGTCCGTGAAGACGTGGGTCAACGTCTCGTCGTCGAACTCGCCGTCGCCGTCGTGGCCGTCGAAGACGGCGAGTCCCTTCGCGGCGGTGATCGCCGCGCGGGTACCGACGACGATATCGAGATCGTCCCGGAGCGCTCGCGTCTTCGCGACGATCGTCGCGATGTCGTCTGCCGAGAGGTCGACGTGTGCGCCGACGATCTCGCGCTCCGTTTCCTCGTCGTAGTAGTTGACGTGGACACCGATGAACCGGTCGAGCAGCGCGTCTTGCTGTTCGTGGACGCCGGCGTACTCCACGTCGTTCGACGTGAGGATCGCCCGGAACTCGGGGTGGACGTCGATCGTCCGATCCGCGCCGCGTTTCCCCGGTCGCTCGAGGACGCCCTCCTCGAAGACCGAGAGCAGGACGTTGTGGGCCGTGGGGTCGCTGCGCGAGAACTCGTTGTAGACGAGCGTCGCGCCTTCCCGGACCGCGACCGAGAGCGGGTTGTCGACCCACCGTTCGCGGACGATTTCGGTTTGCTTGCTGACGCCGCTGACGAACCGGTCGTCCTCCTTGTAGCGCTCGCCGCCAGCGTGAGAGCCGACGAGCGCGGCGGTGTCGACGGCTTCGTCGCCGTTGAGCCAGACGACCGGCCGGCCGCGTTCGGCGGCTGCCGAGAGGGCGAGCGCCGTTTTCCCGCAGCCCGTCGGCCCGATCAGGTGGACCGGCTGGTCCGCCTCGAGCCAGCCGTTGATCCGGCCTCGGAGCGACCGGACCGCGTCGGTCTCGACGAACGGTTCGGGGACGACCTCGCCGGGATCGGCGAGGGGAGTATCGCCGTCGCGTTCGCCGGCGCTCGATGCCGCTCGCGCGAGCTCTTTCTTCGCTCTCCGGCCCTCCTTCTGCTCGCGACTGGCCCTGATCTTCCGCCCGCGGACCTTACGCTTGCGCGACGTGTCGTCGGCCATCGGGGGTTACTCCGATGCCGACTTCGGTGACGATTCGGGACGCGGTTCGACCTCGAGTTCCTCGAGTTCGTCGAGGTCGCCCTCTGCGGTGGCCTGTTCAATTTTTGCGATCTCCTCCGCGTAGTGCAGGAAGGTGTCGACCGAGGCGACCACGACGCGGGCTTCGATCGTCAGTAGCTCGATCCCGACGACCGAGATGCGCGCCCAGACGTCGATGACGACGCCTTTGTCGAGTACGCGGTCGAGTACTTCCGCCAGACTCGAGGAGTCGGGTCTTCGTTGCGGTTGTGCCATACCGTCTCCAGTTTGGCCGCCGGCTCGTAACACGGCTTGCACTGCGACTGCAAGTCGGGTGACGCGGGGCCCCTATCGAGAGTCCGTGGGCGAACTGAGCAAATCGAGCTGATGGGCTGCGACTGCAAGCACCACGGTAACCCACCGCGGCGACGAATCCTCTGTGACGATACTCGAGTGTTCGTCGCGATCCCCGCTCGACCGCGCGACACGCCACCTATCGCAGTCCCATGTCAGCCACCTGTCCCAGCGCCGACCGAGACGTAGTACGCACGCGTTTATCGACCCGTAGGTCCCGGCGACGGAGCAGTAACGGGCGTCGACTAATGAGCGCGGGGCAGGGAGGACCGAACCCCATGCACACTACGCGAGTGATCCATCGATGAGTAACCGGTACGTCTACGGCATCGTCGATTCCGATACCGTCGAGTTCGAGACCGACGCCGTCGCCGGTGCCGACCGCGTCTACACGATCTCCCACCGCCGGCTCGGTGCCGTCGTCTCCGATATCGACACGACCGATCCCGAGGAGACCGACGAGGACGCCCAGCTTCACGACGAGGTCCTGCGCGAGATCATGGACTACGACGGCGGCACGACCATCGTGCCCATGCAGTTCGGCATGGCCTTCGAAGGCGACCGGGAGCTAAAGAACGTCCTTCGCGGGGCGCGACCGGCGTTCCGTCGCGCGATGAACGACATCGAGGGCAGGGTCGAGCTCGGCCTCAAACTCGTCCGCGAGGAAGACGCCGACATCGACCGCGAGGCACTCGAGGAGGAAGTCGCGGAACGCTTCGAGCCCATCGCCGCACAGTCCGTCGCGAACGACCTGTTCAGTGACCGGCTGGTTCTCAACCGCTCGTATCTCGTCGACGAAGAAGAGCGCGAGACGTTCGACGAGGCGGTCGCCGCGTTCGAAGACGACCACGACGAACTCATGGTCCAGTACACCGGGCCGTTCGCGCCGTACAGCTTCGTCGACGTGAAAATCGGAGCCCAGCAATAACCATGTTCATCCTCGATGACCTCCTGTTCCGGCCGTTCGTCGGCATCGTCGACGCGCTCCACTCCATCGCGCTCGACGAGATGTACGACGTGGAGGCTCTCGAGGACGAACTCAAGGAGAACCAACTGCTGTACGAACTCGGCGAGCGCTCCGAGGCGGAGTATCGCCGCCGCAAGGAAGAACTCGAGGCGGAACTCGAAACCGCTCGCGATGTCCACGAACGGCTCTCGAGTGGCCGCGTAGAGGTGAAACGATAAATGAGCGACAGCAACCCCGACGACGACCGCGACGAATCGGCCGACGACCGCGCCTACGAGAGCGACCACTGGCTCTCGAGCCTGCTGTCCGCGCTGGAATCGCTCGAGAGCGGCCCGGCCTCGACTTCGGGACGGAGGCGGGGCGACCGGGCGGTCTTCGATTACGACATCTCGATCCGATCGGCCGACGACCTCGCGGGCGAGTCGCCGCTCGATCGGGGCCCGTTCGACGATCGCTCCGTCGATCGGAACTCCGGTCGGAACGGCGACGACCACGGCGACGGCGACAGCCACCGATCTCGAAAGCGTCGCGTTCGATCCTCGAGCCCCTCGAGCGACCACCACGTTGCGACCCGGACCCACGAGGACGAACTGCTCGTCACCGCCGATGTCGCCGGCGCGGACCCGGACGACGTGACGGTTGGCTTCGACGACGCGACGCTCGTCATCGCCGTCGAGGGAAACGAACTCGACCGCGTCGATGTCCCATGGCGGGAGACGACGGCCGACGCAGTGCTCAAGAACGGCGTGCTCACCGTCCAGATCCGACCGGAGCGGTCGGAACCCGAACCCTCGGACGAGACGGAGGACGACGGATGAGCGACGCCGAGGCCGGCGACTCGTTTGACGCGCTGCTCGAGGACGCGACCGAGAGCCTCGGCCGGCTCGAGGAGACCCTCGGCGAGAGCGACGCGATCGACGATCTCGACGACGACACCCTCGAGACGGTCGTCGGCGACCTCGACACCCTCGTGCGGGTCGCCGAGGAGGTCGGCGACCTGCTCGAGGCGATGGATCTCAGCGAGTTGCCCGATGCGATCGACGGGGACGAACTCCTCGACGCGATCGAACTCGGCGAAATTCCCGATGTGTTAGCCGACGACGACCACGGCGTGACTGAACTCGTCGACTTCACGGAACTGTTCGACGCGATCGATCTGCTGAACGCGTGGAACGCCGCGGACCTGACCGACGTGTGGCAGGCGAAACGCGAACTCGACGACGCCACGGACGCCCTCGGGGACGGCGACGACGCGGGGATGCTCGAGGACGCAGTGTCGGACATCGCGAACGGCGACGAGAATGACGGCGACGGACTGCTCGGCGACGACGAGGACGGCGTCCTCGATACGGGGATGGACGCCGGTGCCGCGGCGAAGGAAGCCCTCGGCGACATCGACGTCGCGGAGGACCCGGAGGCCTATCAGGTGGCGATCCAGCAGCAGGCGATGGAAGGGATCGACGCCTTCCGCTCGGCGCTGCTCGAGACCCACGAGGAGTTCGAGAATCTCTACGAGTTCAACCGCGAGAAGATGCGCCGGCAGGACACGAGCACGAACTCCCGGAACCCGACGGCGGCGGCGACGATCCCGACCGAACGGCGCGACCTCGGCGGCGGTGCCCGCTATTCGACGGTCCCACAGGAGGTCAAACTCTCGACGGCACCGACTCGGAAGCGGATCTACGGCCGCCGGTTCGAACTCGAGCGGGAACGACAGCGGCGCAAGCAACGACAGGAGAGCCCCAACGATGACTGACCCACCACTACGACGACGGTGCGGACGCGAAGCGAGTGCGACGACCGAATCCGGTCTCGACGCCGGACAGATCGGGGGTGAGACCCGTGCCAGATGACTTCCAGCCCAGCCGGCAGAAGGCAGACCTCGCGGAGGTCGTCGAGATGCTGCTCGACAAGGGGATCGTCATCAACGCCGACATCGCCGTCTCGATCGGCGACACCCAACTGCTCGGCGTACAGGTCCGGGCCGCGATCGCCTCCTTCGAGACCGCGGCGAAGTACGGCCTCGAGTTCCCGGAGGGGACGGACATGCGACGGGTCGCCGAAGCGGTCGACGAGCCCGAACTCGCGGAGATGGACCGACCGAACCCGGTGATCGATCCGACCCGCGGCGTCAACGTGACCGCGGAAGACGACGCGGCGTCCGACTCGAGCGCTGGCGGCACCGATGATGGCGATAGCACCGGAGACAGCGAGTCCGACGCGAGCGATCTGGCCGTCGGCGACGAGGAACTGGTGAGCGAACGCCTCGGTGCCAGACCGAACCCCGACCGGCCCACCAGCGGCGGCTTCGACCTGCTCAGCGACGACGCCGAGTCAGGCGCTGCCTCGAGCGACGACGAGTCAGAATCAGACGACGGCGACGCCGAAGAGAACGAGGCCACTGCGGAGGCCGAAACGGAGGGCGAGAGGTCGTGAGCACGATCGATGTCGGCGACGGCGAGGACGCGCGCCAGGGACTCATCACCCTCGTGATCACCGTCGTCGAGCTCCTGATCGAGGCCCTCGAGCGCGAGGCGGTCCGGCGCATGGAGTCGGGGAACCTCTCGGACGAGGAGATCGAACGCCTCGGCGAACAGCTCGCGACGATCGAGGCCGAGATCGAACAGCTCAAAGAAGACGAGGGGATCGAGGACGGCGTCGACGACCTCCGCGGCGATCTGGACGGGCTGGTCAACGACGCGATCCAGCAGCTCCAGGGCGAGCCGACAGCCATGCGTAAACCCGGCTACTCCGTCTTCGGAGGTGAGGACGAATGAGCCGCGACGGCTCCGGCAGTCCCGCTGCGGAATCCGAACACGGGAGCCTCGAGAATCCCGACGCGGGCGAGTCGGCCGAGCCGCCGTCGATCGACGAGGGGCGATACCTCTACTGCATCGTTCGAACTGACGAGGAAACCGCCCTCGAGACGACCGGCGTCGACGGCGAGTCTGTCTCAGTCGTCGTCGAGGACGGCATCGGTGCCGTCGTCCACGCTTGCGACGGCATCTACGACTCGGCGAACCTCGCGCAGGTCCGCCGCTGGCTCGTCCGCCATCAAACGGTCGTCGACGAGGCCGGGCAGGCCTTCGGGACCCCGATTCCGTTCCAGTTCGACACGATCCTCCGGGGCGACGACGACCGCGTCCGCGAGTGGCTCCGCGAGGAGTCTGACACCCTCGAGCAAGCGCTGGACGGACTCGCCGGCCACTGGGAGTACCGCGTCGAGGTCGTCGAAATCGACCCCATCAGCGACGAGTCGCTGATCGAGCGCGACGAGCGCCTTCGCGAACTCGACGAGCAGATCGGCGACTCCGGAGAGGGGACCGCGTTCCTGCTCGAGAAGAAGTTCGACCAGCGGCTCACGGAACTCCGGGCCGCGCGACGGGAGTCGCTGACCGCCGACCTCGAGGAGCGACTGGCCGCCAAAGCGCGGGAGGTCCACGCCCTCGAGCGCTCGCCGAGCGCGAAACTGTCCGACGACGTGACGGATAGCTCGGGATCGGACGACTCGAGCGGCGATGACGGCGGCGAAACGCTCTGTCGCCTGACGCTGCTGGCCCACGAGAACGACGAGGGAGCGATCGGCTCGATACTCGACGACGTGGCCGCAAACGAGGGCCTCGAAGTCAGGTTCACCGGGCCGTGGCCGCCGTACACGTTCGCGCCGGAACTCGACGGCGGAGACGACGGCGGAAAGCCGACCGCAAGCGACAGTACGAACTCACAGCCATGAGGCCGCGAAAGGACGACGACGCGCTCGTCGACGTGCTCGACGTGTTGCTCAGGGACGGCGCGATCCTCCGCGCGGACGTTATCGTCTCGGTCGCGGAGATCCCGCTCGTTGGCATCAAGCTCACGGCGGCCATCGCCGGCATGGAGACGATGACCGAGTACGGACTCTTCGAGGAGTGGGACGCCGAGCGCCGGCGTGCGGCCGTCAGCCGCCGCCAGTACGCCGACCCCGATCCGGACCCAGCATTCGAGGAGATGACCGAACTCGGCGTCGGCAGTTCTCACGAGGACGGAGGGGATCGAGACGGGAACGAGTAGACCAAATGAGCGGGCGACTCGAGGCGGCGATCCCGGAGCCTGCGAGACGCGAGGTGTGGCTGTCGATCGGGGCGGTTCGACCCTCGGACTGGTTGCCGGCCCTGCCCGAGGCCGGCGGTCAGGCGTACTTCGGGCGCTCCGTCGTGTGTTCGACGTCGCCGGTGACGGTTTCCTCGTCGCTGTCGTCGTCGTAGACGTACTGGCCCGTCCCGCCACAGAGGGTACACTCGTAGGTCTCGGAGATTTCGTTGATCATCTCGCCGTCCTCGAAGTAGACGCGACTCTGCGTGATCTGCAGGAACTGGGCGGTCTCGCAGTTAGTGCAGGTGATCATACCCGTTCGATAGCCACGACCGGTTGTAGTTATCCGGCTTGTAACCGAAGGGGGAGCGCGACTATAACGCCCTTACCGCCACGGCAATCGTCTCGGGTCAACGGGGCGGCCCCGGTCGACACTCGCCGCCGTTCAAGTGCGACCGACCGCGGGTAACTACCCCATAACCGCAAGACTAAATCGGTTTTCGAACGTGCAGTTTATGCAGCGATTGGCCCGACGAAAAACCGTCTTTCCTACTGAAACGTCGGTATTAACAGCCGCCATTGTGGCCGTCTTTCGACCCGATTCGACCGACAAAAGTCGGGGCATCCCTGCCCGCTCCGAGCGACGAGAGCCGGCGGCCGATCGCCGTTCTCGAGGCGATTCTCAACGGTCGACCGCGACTCGATCACCGGTTCTGGCCGCGTCGTACGCCGCCTCGGTCAGCGCCGTCACCCGGAGGGCGTCCCGGACCGTCGCCGGCGGGTCGGTCCCCTCGTCGAGGCTCTCGAGGAAGGCGTCGGCGCGGGACCGCTCGTTGCGAGGGTCGATGTACGGCACGTATTCGCCGGCGTCGGAATCGATCACGCGGACCTCACGGGACCCCCACTGGGTGCCCTCCAGAGAGACCGCGCCCTCGTCGTCCCAGAGGTGGACGTGCTCCCGGACCGACGGCGCGTCGCCGTGGAAGGAAAACGTCCCGGTCGCCCCGTTTGCGAACGCAACGTCGAGGTGGGCGCGGCGGTCGACCCGCTTTTCGTCGTCGTGGAAGTCCATGCTCGCGGCGACCGACTCCGGCTCGAGGCCGGTCGTCCAGCAGACGCCATCGAGGACGTGACTGCCCGTATCGTACAGGAAGCCGCCGCCGGACAGGTCGGGATCGAGCCGCCACGTGCCCCGCGAGTCGTCGATCCAGTCCTGCGTAATCGAGGCGGTCAGCCACGTCGGCTCGCGGTCGGCGAACCGGTTGCGGGCCGTTTGAAACGCCGTCTGGAGGTGGCGCTGATAGCCGACCATGACGGTCCGGTCGCTCCGTTCGGCCCGATTCGCGAGGTTGCGAGCCCGCTCGAGGTCGGTCGTCAGCGGTTTGTCGCAGTAGACGTGACAGTCCCGCTCGAGAGCGGCGACGACCTGCTCGTAGTGCAGCGTGTGGGGCGTCCCGACGAGAACCGCGTCGATGACTCCGTCCTCGAGCATCGCCGTGTACTCGGCATATCGGCGGTCATCGGGCACATCGAACTCCCGGCCGACCCGCTCGAGGCGATCCGGATCGAGGTCACAGAGTGCTCGGACGGTGGCGTCCGGATGGCGGTGGAACTGACCTCCGACTGTCGTCCCGATGTATCCCAGACCGACGATACCGAGCCGAAGCGGCCGTGGCGTCGCGCCGTCGCTCATACGGTGCCCCACGATTTCCAGTGGTATCCTTCTGGAGTCGTCGCAGGCAAGCATCGCTGCCGGATCGGCGGCAGTCGTTTCCGGCCCATCGCGGCGACCCGCCGCTAACCCTTTCCGTCCGCGCCGGGAACTCCCCGTATGGCAAGCAACATCACGATGTACGTCCTCGAGGGCTGTCCGTACTGCGAGGCCGTCACCGACCGCCTCGAGGAGGCGGGGATCGACTACGAGCGCGAGGAGGTCCCGGCGCTTCACTCGGGTCGGGACGAGGTCAAGCGAGTTTCGGGGCAGCGGGCCGTCCCCGTGCTCATCGACCAGGACCACGGCGTGACGATGGCAGAGTCGGAGAACATCCTCGAGTACGTCGAGCGAACACTCGCCTGACCGCGAGTCGGCACACGCGATAAATCGACCCGTAGCACGGGGCTACGGTCGGGGTAGACGGTGCCTGCGATCGGACCGGGAACGCTACCGGGAGCCAAACGGCCGCATAACAATACCCGGACCGCACATTTGCCACCATGCGGGGAGGAACGACCCCGCCGGGTACACGCTCGGCCGACGCGACGCGCTGACCAGCCGATTGCGTGCGTTCATGCCCGGATCGCTCGGACGTGGTCTCGCCCCCACTTCGAGTACGCTCATGTCTCTCACGCCCAGGGCGGTTCCCGCCCCGCCCGGGTTTCACGATCGACCGACAGCGACGGCTCCGGGTTCTCGATGTACTCACACCCGACAGCCGGTAGCTCACGTCGGAAGAAACAGCGCGGTCGATCGCGGTCGTGCGATTTCGAACCCCGAATCCCGCTCAGAACTCCGTGATGACCGGAATGCCGACCGTCTCGTAGTCGTCCATCGAGGCCAGCGTCTCCGGTGCCTCCTCGAGCGACAGCGTCTCACCGATGATCTTGCTCGGCTCGAGGGTCCCCTGTGCGATCAGGTTGAACAGTTCCTCGTAGCGGACCAGTGGCATGCCGAAAGAGCCGTGGAAGTCGATCTCCTGCATCGTCATCACGTCGACGGGGAGGTCGATCTGGCCCTGCTCCTCGCCGGTCGTCAGTCCAACCTGGACGTGGCTGCCGCGGGTTCCGAGGCTGTTGACCGAGTTCTGGCAGGTCTCGGCGATCCCGAGTGCGTCGATCGAGACGTCGGCACCGTCGCCGGTGAGTGCCTTGACCGCCCGGGGCGCGCTGTCGACCTCAGTGCTGTTGATCGTCTCGACGGCTCCGAGTTCCGCGGCTCGCTCGAGTTTGCTGTCGAGGACGTCGATCGCGATCGGGTGTGCGCCCAGGGCCTGTGCGATGTGGATCGCCGAGAGGCCGACACCGCCACAGCCGTGGACGGCGACCCAGTCACCGGGGCGGAGGTTCGCGCGGTCGGCCAGCGCGTGGTAGGCCGTCATGAACCGACAGCCCAGCCCGGCCATCTCGGCGAAGTCGACCTCGTCGGGGAGTTTCACGCAGTTAAAGTCGGCTTCTCGGACGGGGAACGCCTCCGCGAACGCCCCCGGTGCGTACTCCGACAGGCCGAGCGGGATGACCGTCTCGCAGTTGTTCGCACGCCCCTCGCGGCAGTGCGTACAGGTCCCGTCGCCGAGGTGGAACGGCACCGCCACGCGATCGCCCTCCTCGAGCGTTTCGACGTCGTCCCCGACGGCTGAGACGATGCCCGCGGGCTCGTGGCCGAGGATCTGGCCTTCCGGAACGCCAGCACCGATCCAGCTCCAGTCGCCTTGCCACGCGTGCCAGTCGCTGCGGCAGACGCCACAAGCTTCGGTTTCGACGATGACTTGATCCGGAGCCGGCTCCGGGCAGTCGACGTCTTTGACCGCGAGCGGTTCCCCATGTTCCTCGATTACGGCCGCTTTCATGGTCTACGGGTAGTGCCAACGAATATAAAAGTGTGGCCGAATTGGGTTAGATTTGTCATAAACATACCGTGGGTTTTCTACTGTTGTTCTAACGGCCAGTTGTCAGCACAGGCCGTTTCCGGACTAAATACGAAGAGACCAGAGAGGGCGGTAACAACGAATCGCTAATGAATAAGACAGCAGAGGTATCCGAGTTGGACGGTCGATCTGATCTATCGTACGACTCGTTTAGTCCGTCTCTGGCCGGACTCGAGATCGGCGCGCTGTCGTTCGTGATTGTCGCATATGTAACAGTCACTAATAATAAAAATATAGTCGACATATTTGATTCTAATAATTCAAGATCAGGCACGACTAGTATGTGGATTTCAACCCGTATCGGTTCAGACGGCCATCTCTGCCGGAGTATTGGTCGTTCCGGATCACGACTCGAGTGAAACGATCGTTCGGCAACCGAACGTCACCGTCTCAATCGCTATTTCGTGTGTTAGAACGCTATGAGAGCTGTGTTCGAGTAGTAAAGCGTTGGGATAAATGACACCGGCGACCGGCCCAGACAAATATGTTCAATCTAAGACCTTAGTTACTTACCATCATATAGTTTTCAAGAGGATCTGCCAGCAGTACGTACCGACCGCCACGACGGAGTCCGTAACGTGCTCAATCCGCCTTCACCGCGGCGGTCGTAACCGCGGGATCGCGCAACAGCGGGAGTGAGACGACCAGCAGGCAGCTCGCCACGAGCACGGCACAGAGCACGTACGTCCACTGGTAGCCGAACCAGCCGTCGACAGCCGGAATCGCGACGAGCGGGCCGAGGCTGAGACCGATATCGCCCATCACGTTGTAGACGCCGCCCATCCGTCCGAGTTCGTCGCCAGGGGTGACATCGCCCAAGATCGCCATCAGCGCAGGGGCTGCGACGCCCATCCCGCCGCCGATGAGGGTGATCGCCGCGAGCAACGCTTCGATCGCGGGGACGTAGCCGATGAGCAGGAATCCCGCGCCCATCGATAGAAACGCCGGGATCGTCAACAGCGTGCGATCGCTCATCCGGTCCGAAATCCAGCTCGTGCCAAGCGTCGTCGCCCCCGAGGTGAGGACGCCGAGTGCCATGACGACGCCGCTTACCCCCGCCGCGCTGAGGAGGGCGATCTCGAGGTCGTAGACGTTCGCATAGCGGGCGAGCGTCGAGAGGATGACGCCGCCCCAGAGGAACTGGACGGTGAAGTTCCCGAACCCGATCAGGAGGACGACGGGGCGACCGGCGAGCAGCGACGGGAGTTCGCGGAGGCCCGCGGACTGGCTCTCCGCGCCGCCGTGGACGTCCGGGAGGACGAGCGTCGCGATCGTGCCGGCGATCAGCGCGAGCACGCCCGCGGCGAGAAACGCGGTCTGCATGTTGGCGATATCAGTCAGGACACCGCCGACGATGAGTCCGGTCGGGAACCCGAGCGACTGGCCGCCGCGCATGTAGCCCACCCACCGGCCCCGATTCGCCGCGGTGGTAACGTGGGTAATCGTCGCGAACGCGCCGATGAAGACGAAGGCGCTGCCGACCCCCCAGAAGAGCCTCGAGAGGACGAAGATCAGCCCCGGCAGCGACACCTCGCCGAACACCGGGAGCGAGCCGATGACGGTTGGCGGTGCGTTCAGGCCGGCGATGTAGCCAAAGGGTGCGAGTGCTTGGGTGAAGAGTCCGAAGATCATCGGGGTCCGCGCGCCGACGCGGTCGATGATCGTCCCGGCGGGCGTATTCATGACCAGCCGGGCAATGCGGTTCGCCGAGAGAATGACGCTCAGCATGACCGCGGAGATGACGAGTTTTTCGTCGAGCAACGGCAAGGTGGGGAAAGCGACGCCGGTTGCGACGCCACCGAAGAAGATTCCCGAGATGACCGCGAGCGCGATTGTCCGGATCTCACCGGACGTATAGTCGCTCTCCCTCGTCGACCCCTCGCTCATGGTCGCTGCCGTCCTTCTCGATCGTCCATACTGACGCCACGTTTCGAACGCGCGGACTTCAACTCACCGTTCACGATCCGATTCGCCGATCGTTCACCGACCTATCAGCCGCCAAGTGCGTTTCTGGCTGCGATGCCGACATTGTTGCGTACACCGCTAGTGAGTGCCCCGATCATTGCCCGATCGATATAGTGACAATGATGAGAGCAAACAAGTTAATGCTATAGTTCTTGCCATATTCACCAAAAAGAAATGAGAGCAAATAGTGGTTGAATGGGGTATAATAAGGTAGATAAAGTTGTATTTATGACTTCTAGCGTGTAGAATGCATGTATACAAAAAGAGACCTCGAAGTCGGAACCAGTATATTATAAATATGAATACTTCACTAAACGGTGAAATGAGGCTTCGAGGACGGCTATGCTCCGACGCGGATCATTGACGGCGAATACGACATCGATAAAGTCGTTACAAACATACGCTTGTAACTCCTCTGCGATACTGCGCTGCTCCTCTCGGGACGAATCGATGGTCGAACGCGAGACCTGACCTGCCGGAGACGGCCAACTCATCGACGGTTTCGTTCCCGTTCGGTCACGACGGAGAGATAGACAGCGGACCCGATATGACCGCCCGCCAGGAACAAACGGGCGTTATGTAATGAAAAACAACCAGGCAATACGATTCTGTTACGATGACCCACCTACTCGCTTCTCAAGGCCGTTTTCACACCGAATCATCCGAGATCCGAGAAGAGACCGGACGAGAGAACCCGCGGACACAACGCTCGAGGCCGATTCAGACGGTGGCTACTAGTTTCACACCCTATATAAGAACACGCGTTCCCTATAACTGAACGGCATTCGAACCGGGCGGAGACGGCCGCGATGTCCCAATGGGACAAATACCGAATCTCGGACGGCGACCAGCAGGCGGTGGTCCGAAAGTCCAGTTTGTACACACGACCTGCCGTTCGGGAATGATGAACACATAGATATTTATAGGAAACGTCTACTAGCCGTTGTATGGGCAAGCGAGCGAACAATCCGGTAAAGTCGGTTGTGACGACGTTTGACATCCTCCAGACGCTGCGTCGGCTCGACGGGGCCGGTGTGACCGAACTCTCGAACGAACTCGACCTCCCGAAAAGTAGCGTTTACAACTATCTCAGCACGCTCGAGCAGGAGGAATACGTCGTCAAGCAAAACGGAACGTACCACCTCGGGCTTCGATTTCTCGATCTCGGTCGGTACGTCCGCGAGCGTGACGACCTCTACGAGACGGCCCGGCCCGAGATGGAATCGATCGCCGAGGAGACGGACGAACTCGTCAATCTGCTCGTCGAGGAACACGGACAGGGCGTCTACGTGTGCCGGGTTCGGGGTGATCAAGCCGTTAACGTCGCCGCGGGGACCGGTCACCGCGTCGCGTTGCACAACACGGGCCTCGGGAAGGCGGTCCTCGCGTACCTGCCCGAGGACCGGGTCGACGAAATCATCGACAATCACGGGATGTCGGCCGATACCGAACACTCGATTACCGATCGCGGGGAACTCAAAGACGAACTCGCGGAGATCCGCGACCGCGGCGTGGCGTTCGATCGCGAGGAGCGTATCGGCGGCCTCTGCTGTGCCGCCGTGCCGATTTTGGACCTCGAGGACCGACCGATCGGGGCGCTCAGCGTCGCCGGGCCGACGAGCCGGATGAAAGGGGAGCGACTCGAGTCCGAACTCCCAGAACTCCTCAAGAGCGCGGCGAACGTCATCGAACTGAACCTCACGTACTCCTGATCGGTCACTACGACCTCCTCGTTACCGACCCACACAAACTATTGTTCAGGAATGACGAACGGGGCGTGACGATCGATGCCACGCGGCCACGTTGTCTGCCGCCGCGCTCTCGAGGGCACCGCGATCGACGGGCGCTGTGACGTGTTTCGACAACGGATATGCGTTGACGATATCGAACCGCTCCGAGGCCGCTCAGAACGCGCTGTCCGCGAAGCCGCCGTCCACGGTGACGACCTCGCCGGTCACGAACGAGGCGGCGTCGCTGGCGAGGAAGATCGCCGGGCCGACGATCTCCTCGCGCTCGGCGACCCGGCCGATCGGCGTTCGCTCGTCGATGCGTTCGCGTTTCTCGGTTCCCTCGGCGTACGTGTCCGCGTTCTGGGGCGTGATGACGAAGCCCGGTGCGATCGCGTTGACCCTGATATCGGGTGCGAGTTCCTTCGAGGCCGCGCGCGTGAAGGCTTCGACGCCGCCTTTGGCGGCGGTGTACGCCGGCAGGTTCGCCATCGAGAGCTGTGCCGTCAGCGAGGAGATGTTGATGATCGACCCGCCTTCGTCCATCGCCGGGGCGAAGGCTTGGGTCACGCGGCGGACACCGTCGAGCGCGACGTCGGTGACGAAGTCCCACTCCTCGTCGGTGATGTCCTGGACCGATGCTCGAGAGATCGCTCCCTGCGACGCGACGACGACGTCGATGCCGCCGAGTTCCTCGACCGCCGTTTCGCGGACGGCCTCGAGCGAGTCCGGTTCGGTGACGTCGCAGGTGATCCGCGCGGTCTCGACGCCTCGGGCTTCGATCTCGGCCGCGGTTTCGTCGACTTTCTCCTCGCTGCGGCTCGTCGCAATGACATCGGCACCTTCCTCGGCGAAGCCGAGGGCGATCGCCTGTCCGATTCCGCTCGTCCCGCCGATGACGACGGCTCGTTTACCACTGACGGTCACTGGGCTGTGTTGGTAATCGACCATACCGCAAGCGAGACCGTCCGACCTCATTATGTTTCCCCTCTCGAGCGAGCCCGGCGGTGAGTGCGGAGGAGGCGACCGGATGCAGTCGACGAGGACCGTCGATCGTATTCGGTAGCGGTTCATAGCAGCGGTAGCACGGTATTGTTCGGAGAAGCAATCTACGACTGGAATAGGACAACGTTCCACCGTTTTCGTAAAAACAGTTTTATATTCCTCTCTCGTCGGGCTTGAGCAACACATGAGCAATGTGTCTCAAACGATAGAGCCCGCTGTGTCGACGAAAGTCGTCCAGCACGTTGCGGCAGTCACGGGTCAAACGGTGACTGCGTTACCGCCCCTATACGAGACGATCGATCCGGACGCACTCGACGCCGTCATCGATTCGGCCACGACCGATGGGTCGTCGCTGGAAGTCCAATTCACGTATTCGGGATGTTACGTTCGTCTCTCGGAAACTGGAACCGTCCACGTCGAGCGTGACGATTAGTAACGGTAGCCGAGGTTGTAGTGGCTGCTCGCACAGACGCACGGATCCCGTTTCCGACGGAACTCGGCGCGGTATCCCACTCGGCCTGTCGGCAAACCCCACAGAATTATAACTGCGGGCGAACGACTGCGCATATCATGCGTGGATTAGCCAAGACCAGTCGCAGCCAGGGAGCTATGGAACTCATCGACCGCGAGCGGCCCGAACCCGGCCCGGACGAGGCGCTGATCGAAGTCGATTACGCGGGTCTCTGTGGGAGCGACGCGGGGATCTACGAGTTCGAATCGGCGTTCGAACGAATGGAACTGCCGACCGTCATCGGCCACGAGTACTCGGGTCGCGTCGTCGAGGTCGGCGACGCCGTGACGAAGTTCGCGGTCGGCGACCGGGTCGTTGAGCGGCCGATTCGGGGCTGTGGCGACTGCTACCAGTGCGAGATCGGCGAATCGAACGTCTGCCAGAACTCGGTCATCACGGGTGTCGACCACGACGGTGCCTACGAACCCTATCTCGCCGTCCCTGAGGACGCGCTCCACGCCGTCCCCGACGGCGTCGAACAGCAACACGCGGCGATGGTCGAACCGACCAGCATCGCTACCCGCGCCGTCATCCAGAACTCTCGCGTGCGAGCCGGCACGCGGGTCCTCGTCGAGGGGCCCGGTCCAATCGGGCTCCTCACCGCCCAAGTCGCCCGCGCACAGGGCGGCGAGGTCGTCGTCAGCGGCGTCGGTCAGGACGCCGAGTACCGCCTCCCGCTGGCCGAGGAACTCGGCTTCGAGACGATCAACGTGGCCGAGGACGATGTCGACGCCGTCCGCGACGAACGGACTGACGGGATCGGCTACGATGTCGTCTTCGACACGACCGGCCACCCCTCGGGACTGCCGTCGGCCGTCGACGAGGTCCGGAAAGGTGGTCAGATCGTCCTCGTCGGACAGACCGGCGAGACGACGATGCCTTACTCGCCGCTCGTCCGCGCGGAGATCGACCTGCAGTGTTCCTACGCGTCGAAGTACGAGGACTTCGAGAACGCCTTGCGCCTGATCGACACGGGCGACGTCGACGCCGAGACGTTCATCGACGACCGCTTCAGCCTGCTCGAGGCCGACGATGCCTTCGAGACGTTCGTCAGCGGCGGCACGTGCAAACCAGTCTTCGACGTCTCGGTACTGCGCGACTGAGGATCCCTCGGATATTCTGTCGACTGCGCCGTTTGAGACGGAAGTTTTAGTAGTGCCTGTTGTAATCTACCACTGTCGATGGATTACAGACAGCTATCCGACCCGAACGCAGAGTATACGATGCGGGACCTCTCCGCGGAGACGATGGGCGTTTCCAACTCTCGCGGGCCGCGCGACGTCGAGATCACGGACGTACAGACGACCATCGTCGACGGGAACTATCCGTGGACACTGGTCCGAGTCTACACCGACGCCGGCCTCGTCGGCAACGGCGAGTCCTACTGGGGTGCCGGCGAACGGGAGATCATCGAGCGGATGGCCCCGTTCCTCGAGGGGGAGAACCCGCTCGATATCGACCGTCTCTACGAGCACCTCGTCCAGAAGCTCTCCGGTGAGGGGTCGATCGCCGGGAAAGCGATCTCCGCGATTTCGGGCATCGAACTCGCACTGCACGACGTCGCCGGGAAGATTCTCGACGTGCCGGCCTACCAGCTCATCGGTGGCAAGTACCGCGACGAGATGCGGATGTACTGTGACTGTCACACCGAAGACGAGGCCGACCCCGACGCCTGCGCCGACGAGGCCGAACGCGTCGTCGAGGACCTCGGTTACGACGCCCTCAAATTCGACCTCGACGTTCCCTCGGGCCACGAGAAAGACCGCGCGAACCGCCATCTGCGCGGCCCCGAGATCGAGCACAAGGCCGAAATCGTCGAGAAGGTCACCGAGCGCATCGGCGACCGCGCCGACGTCGCCTTTGACTGCCACTGGTCGTTCAGTTCCGGCAGCGCACACCGCCTCGCGGATCGCTTAGAGGAGTACGACGTCTGGTGGCTCGAGGACCCGATCCCGCCGGAGAACCACGACGTTCAGGCGGAGGTCACAAAGCGAACCTCGACGCCGATCACGGTCGGCGAGAACGTCTACCGGAACCACGGCAACCGCCGGCTGTTCGAGGAACAGGCCGTCGACATCGTCGCGCCCGACGTGCCCCGCGTCGGCGGCATGCGCGAGACCCGGAAGATCGCCGACCTCGCGGACATGTACTACGTCCCGGTCGCGATGCACAACGTCTCCTCGCCGATCGGCACGATGGCCAGCATTCACGTCGGTGCGTCCATTTCGAACTCGCTCGCCGTCGAGTACCACTCCTACGAACTCGGCTGGTGGTCGGACCTCGTCGAGGAAGACATCATCGAGGACGGGTACGCCGAAGTGCCGGAGAAGCCGGGCCTTGGGATCACACTCGATCTCGACGCCGTCGAGGAACATCTGGCAGACGGTGCCGAGATGTTTGATGAGGCGTAAGCCGAAATCAAACTCGGAAGACGAGCGTCGCGAGTCTTCCGTTGTTCGACGAAGCGTAAGGTTCGTCGAGCCCGCAAATCGGAGTTTGCGTCGTTTGACGAGGCGTAAGCTTCCTCGAGCTCGTTGAGCTCCGCTCAGCGTTGTTTGACGAGGTGTACGCCGAAGTCAAACTCACGGAGCAAAGCTCCGATTCGCGTCGTTTGACCAGGCGTGCCCTCGAGCCGGGTCGTCTGTGTTTGATGAGCCGAACTTGAATAGACCGCCAACGACGGGTGCGAGGGTCTGTCCCACTACTCGCCTTCGCACCGATCGCTGTTCTACGAGCCGATAGGCTGACCTGTACACGAGAGCGCTGTTGCTGCGTTTGGAGCGCTATTGCCGAGTTCGGAACGTCGAGACGACTGCGTGATGCCGCCATATAATAATGATAGATTCGATAGCTTTATATCTCAGTGGTAGAATTTGACAAGCAGCATGGTTGATAATGACAATGCAGTGGGGAGCATCGATAGACGGACGTATCTTACGGGGATCGCAGCGAGCGGTGCGCTCGGACTCGCCGGCTGCATGGGTGGCGGCGGCTCCGACTCGGGCGAACTCGAGGTGCTTCACGGCTGGACGGGCGGAGACGGGGCCGCCGCCGTCGAAGAACTGACCAGTACGTTCAAAGAGAATCACCCGGACATGGAGACGAACTTTCAGGCCGTCGGGGGTGACGGGAACGTCGAGTTGAACACGACGGTCCTCCGCCGACTGACGAACGCGAACCAAATGAGTTCGTTCGCCAACTGGCCGGGGAAGAACCTCGAACGGTACCGCGGGAGCCTGATGGACCTTGAGGAAGACGTCTGGGACGCCGAGGGGTTCAAGGACAGCATGCAGGACCGTGTCGTCGAAATCTGTACGTTCGACGATCAGATGCCGGCGGTCCCGATCGGCTCCCACCGGATGAACAACCTGTTCTTCAACACGGCGGCGTTCGATGAGGCCGGCATCGACGCCGAGAGCCTCGGGAGCGTTTCGGACCTCATGGACGCCCTCGAGACGATCGACTCGGAGACGGACTACATCCCCTTCGCACACGGGATGCGCGCGCCGTTCCTCGGATTGCAGACGTGGGCACAGATCCTCACGAGCGACCACGGCGTCGACGCCTACACGAACTTCATCGAGGGCGACGGTGATAGGGACGCCATTATCGACGCGCTCGAGTCGCTTCAGGAGATCCAGGAGAACTACATCAACGACGACGCGTCTTCGATCGGATACACGGAGGCCGCTCAGAAGCTCATCGCCGACGAGGCGGCCTGTATGCACGGCGGCAACTGGCTCTACGGGATGTTCCGCAACGACGACGACTTCAACTTCGGCGAGGAGTGGGACTGGGTCCCGTTCCCGGGAACCGAGGGGCTGTACTTCTACCACGTCGACGCGTTCGTCATGCCGGCGGACAACCCGAGCCAAGAGCAGACGGTCACGTGGGGTAAGTTTGTCGGCTCCAAGGAGGCCCAGATCGGTTTCAACAACCTCAAGGGATCGGTCCCGCTCCGAACGGACATCGACTCGAGCGAGCTGACTGACTTCCTGGCGATGACCTACGAGGACCTCACGAGTTCCGAGGCGTACCCGCCGACGATCGCCCACGGGCTCGCCGTCGAGCCCGAACAGCTCAACGACTGCAAGAGCGCCATCGGGAACAACTTTATGGACCCCTACGACGCCGAAGCGGCTGCAGACGGATTGCTCGACGCGGTCTCCCAGTAAGCACGGAGACATAACTCAATTTTTATTACGTTGGGATAGAGTAGTGTGGGTGATGGCAACACAGGAGCCGACAGAACCGACTACAGCACCGACAGAGGAGGTGGTAGACTGGCAAACAAAGCTCAGATATTTCCTGAACAGCGACTTCGTTCGATCGTCGCCGTACTGGGGGATCCCCTTTATCCTGATGGGGATCGCCGTTTACGGCGGTATCGGCTACAACGTCGCGATCTCGTTTACCGACTACGCAGGGATCGCCCGACCGACGTTTGGCAGTCTCGACCTCGAGATGTACCGCACGGCGCTGGCAAGCGATGCGTTCCGCGAGGCCGCGTTCAATAACTTCGTGCTGCTGGTCGCGTTTACGACGATTTCGCTGGCGCTGGGACTGTTCCTGGCGGTACTGCTCGATCACGGAATCAGGTACAAAGACCAGATTCAGACGATTTACCTGTTGCCGATGGCGCTGTCGTTCGTCGTGACGGCACAGCTGTGGTTGTGGATGTACAACCAGGAAAGCGGTGTCTTCACCGTCATCGTCACGACGCTCGGGTTCGAGCCGATCGACTGGCTCGGCAACCCCGATATCGCGCTCGCGGCGGTCATCTTCGCGTTGGTCTGGCAGTTCAGCGGGTACGCGATGGTCGTCTACTTAGCGGGACTCCAGTCGATTCCGCGCGATCAGTTCCAGGCCGCGCGCGTCGACGGTGCGAGTACGATCCGGACCTACCTGCGCATCATCATCCCGCAGCTCAAGGAGTCGTCGGTCAGTGCCGCCGTCGTCTTGCTCGTGTTCGCCCTGAAGGCGTTTACCTTCCTCTATGCCCTCGTCGGGCAGTACCGGCCCCCGAACGGGACCGACATCCTGGCCACGCTGATGGTCCGGCAGGCGTTCAAGTTCGGAAAGTGGGCCTACGGGGCCGCGATCGCGACGATGTTGCTGTTGCTCGCGCTCAGCGTTATCGCACCGTATCTGATCTACCAGCACCGACAGGGGAGTCTCTGACATGTCTCAATCAACGTCCGATCCGAACATCGACGTGGTATCGCTCGTCGAAGACGTCAATCTCAGGCGGATCGGCCAGTACACGCTGGTCATCCTGTTCCTCGGGTTCTTCCTCGTCCCAATCGAGACGGGGATCATGACCGCGTTGAAGACCAACGAGTCCGTCGCCCGGTCGCTGCCGTTTGCGCCGCCCGTCGGCGAGGGCTTTACCTTCGAGAACCTCAGCTACGCGTTCGGCCAGTTGACGAACTCCTTTGTCAACTCGCTGTTGATGGCGATCCCGGCAACGATCATCAACGTCTTGCTGGCCAGCATGGCCGCCTTCGGCCTGACGATGGTCAAGTGGCGGGGCCAACTCGCGGTCCTGTCGCTGTTCCTGATCGGGGTCTTCGTTCCGTATCAGGCCGTACTGGTGCCACTGGCGCGGTTCTGGAACAACCTGTTCCCGCTCGCCCGAATGCTCGAGCCGTTCTTCGCCGCCCTCCCGCTGTTCCAGGGGTATCACTCCGAACTCGTCCCGCTGATCATCACTCACGTGGCCTACGGGATCCCGATCTGTACCGTTCTCTTTCGGTCGTACTACAAGGGAATGCCCGACTCCTACGTCGAGGCGGCCAAGATCGACGGGGCGAGCATCACGAAGATCTACCGACGCATCGTGTTGCCCATCTCGAAGCCGATGTTCGGCGTCGTTTTCATCTACCAGTTCACCCAGATCTACAACGAGTTCCTGTTCTCGTTTACCCTCATCACCGGGTCGAACCATCCCGCAGCGCCGGTGACGCTGATCCTGCCGGCGATCGGGGCGTCGACCTCCGGGATCGACTTCGGAATCCGGATGTCGGCCGCCTTCCTCGCGGCACTGCCGACGATCATCCTGTATGTCGCGTTCGCTGAACAGTTCGCGAAAGGACTGCGCACGGAGAGTGGATAATCGATGGGACGAATTCAACTTGATCACGTAACGAAGCGGTTCGGAGACGCGGTGGCCGTCGAGGACATCACCCTCGACGTCGAAGACAGCGAGTTCCTCGTCCTCGTCGGCCCCTCGGGCTGTGGCAAATCGACGACACTGCGCATGATCGCCGGCCTCGAGACGCCGACGGAGGGGAATCTCTACATCGACGGCGATCACATGAACTATCGCGTGCCCCAGAACCGGGACATTGCGATGGTGTTTCAGGACTACGCCCTCTACCCGCACATGACGATCCGGGAGAACATCCGGTTCGGACTGGAAGAAGAGGAGGGCTACACCACCGACGAGATGGACGCGCGCGTCGAGGAGATCGCCGCCGACCTCGGAATCGGGTCCCTCCTCGACCGCAGGCCCGGCGAACTCTCGGGCGGCCAGCAACAGCGGGTCGCACTCGGTCGCGCGATCGTCCGCGATCCGGAGGTTTTCCTGATGGACGAACCCCTCGCCAATCTCGACGCCAAACTCCGGGCGCAGATGCGGACCGAACTCCAAAATCTGCAAAACGACCTCGACGTGACGACGGTCTACGTCACGCACAACCAGACCGAAGCGATGACCATGGGCGACCGGATTGCGGTCCTCAACGACGGTCGCCTCCAGCAAGTCGGCGACCCCCTCGAGTGCTATCACGAGCCCGCAAACCAGTTCGTCGCGGGCTTTATCGGCGAGCCGATGATGAACTTCCTGTCCGGCCACCGGTCCGAGGACGGGTTCGCTGGCGATTACATCGACTACCCGTTCGACGACCGGCTCGCAGCCGCCGTCGGCGACGCCGACGACCTCGTTCTCGGGATCCGTCCCGAGGCAGTCGACGTCCGGCAGGGAGACGGGGCGGCGGGCGAACTCGGCGATCACGAGTTCCAGATGACCGTGTCCGTCGCCGAGACACACGGCGATCAGAACGTGATTCACCTCACGCATGCCGATGCGACCGACGAACACGACGTCTTGCAGGCGGTGACCGACGGCATGCACGTCGTCGAACCGGGCGATTCGGTCGTGATCACGCTCGATCCCGACGCGATCCACGTCTTCGACGGAACGACCGGCGACGCGCTTTGCAACCGTCGGCTCGAAACCGAACGCGAACTCACACAGGTGTAATATGGCGGGCTTAGAACTCGACGACGTAACCAAGGTGTATCAGGACGGCAAGACGAGCGTCATGGCGGTCGAAGACGTCTCGTTCGAGGTTCCCGACGGCGACTTTCTGGTCCTCGTCGGCCCCTCGGGCTGTGGCAAGTCGACGACGCTACGCATGATCGCCGGCCTCGAGGAGGTTACCGACGGCGAGATCAAACTCGGCGGCCGGACGATCAACGACGTGTCGGCACAGGACCGTGACATCGCCATGGTCTTCCAGTCCTACGCGCTGTACCCCCACAAATCCGTGCGGGCGAACATGGCCTTCGGCCTCGAGGAGTCGACCGATCTCTCCGACGCGGAGATCGACGAGACGGTCGAAGACACGGCGGCCCTGATGGGAATCGACGACCTGCTGGATCGCAAGCCCGACGAACTCTCGGGCGGCCAGCAACAGCGGGTCGCGCTCGGCCGCGCAATCGTCCGCGATCCCGACGTGTTCCTGATGGACGAGCCGCTGTCGAACTTAGACGCGAAACTGCGCGCCGAGATGCGCACGGAACTCCAACATCTCCAGGACCAACTCGGCGTGACCACGGTCTACGTGACCCACGATCAGACGGAAGCGATGACCATGGGCGACCGGATCGCAGTACTGGATCAGGGGGAACTCCAGCAGGTCGGCACGCCCCTCGAGTGTTACCACGAACCAAACAACCTGTTCGTCGCGGGCTTCATCGGCGAGCCGTCGATGAACTTCTTCGAGGGCACCCTCGAGGGAGACGCATTGGTGACCGACGACTTCGAGTATCCGCTGTCCGCGGAACTGGCCACGGACCTCGACAGTGGAAGCGGCCTCGTGCTCGGGATCCGGCCGGAAGATATCCGCATTGGCGACCGATCGGCGACTCGCGGATTCGAAGCGACCGTCTCGGTCGTCGAGCCGATGGGTAACGAGAACATCGTCCACCTTCAGTTCGCCGGCGCGACGGCCGACGAGGAGTTCATCGCGACGACCGAGGGTGTTCCCGCCGTCAGCGACGGCGATCGAGTCACCGTCGAGTTCCCCGAAGAGGCGATTCATCTCTTCGATGCCGAGAGCGGGGCGGCGGTCAAGAACCGCCGACTGGCGTTTACCGGGACGGCCGACGGCGTCCTCCCGTAAGCGAATCGGCGTTTTCGAAGACGGATCGAAAAAGGAGTGTGACTGCGGGACGACTACTTTTCAAACGCGACAAGACGACTCAGGCGAGCGGGAGGATCGTCGAGAAGATGAGCGTGCTGAGCAGACCCGTGAGCCCGATGAGGGTCGTCGCGACCGTCCACGTCTTGAGCGTCTCTGTCTGCGTGAGCCCGCCGATCTCCTTGACGATCCAGAAGCCGGAGTCGTTGTACCACGAACAGAACGACGCACCAGCGCCGATGGCCATGACGAGGTAGGCGACGTTGACGTCGAGGCCGCTCGCGAGCGGGGCCATGATCCCCGCAGTGGTGACGATCGCGACCGTCGCAGAGCCTTGGACGACGCGGACGCCGGCGGCGATAACCCACGCCGTCACGAGCAGTCCGAGGCCGATCCCCTCGAGGCTGTCGGCGATGTACATCCCGGCACCGGCCGCCTGCAACATCGCACCGAACGCGCCGCCGGCTGCGGTGATCGCGGCGATGTTGCCGCCGCTTTTGAGTGCATCCGTGAGTTCGTCGGAGAACGCGTCACTGCCGAGGTCGCTCATCCGGTAGTAGGTCAGCGCCGCGGCGAGGGCGGCCACCGTGAGCGCGAGGTTCGGGTCGCCGAAGAAGCCGGTTATGTCCGTGATGGGTGCGTTCTCACCGACGAGCGTCTGTGCCGTCGTATCCGCGGTCACGAGGAGCACGGCAAGCAGGATCGGCAGCAGCGCCTCGAACATATTCGGCAGCGAACTCGTCGAAACTTCGTTTTGGGCCTCGAGTTCCTCGACGGTTGTACCCATCGAATCGCGGAGCGGAATATCGAGGCGGCGGTTGATCCAGTAGCCGTATCCCAGCCCCGACACGATCGCGGTCGGCATGCCGACGAGCACGCCGATCATGATCGTGCTCCCGAGGTTGGCATCGAACTCCTCGACGGCGAGCAGCGGACCGGGCGTCGGCGGCACGAACCCGTGCGTGACGACGCCGGCCGCACCGACCGCGACGATGTATAGGGTGTAGTTTTTCCCGATACGCGCTCGAGCGGACCGTGCGAGCGGCGCGAGCAGGTAAAAGACGTTGTCGAAGAACACGGGAATCGACATCACGAAACTGCTAGTGAACAGCGAGAGTTCCGTGTTCTCGTCGCCGAACACGCTCGTGAACCCGCGGACGATTCGGTTCGCAGCGCCGCTTTCGACCATCGCCTTTCCGATGATCGCGGCCATCAGGATCGGAATACCGATCCCGGCCATGTTGTTACCGAACGCCGTCGCGAACTCGCCGGGGACATTGGCGAAAGCGACCTCCGGTGCGACGATCCCGACGGTAAAGCCGGCGATAACGAGCGATATAAACGCCGGCAAGTCGAGCACGACGAGCAATAGGATGATTGCGACGATACCTGCGACAAGCGAGACGAGGGGTGCTTGCCCACCCAACTGCAATACGGTGCTATTGAACATCACAGTCCGGTATAGATAACCATTATATTTTATAGTTTTTAATCATTCCGAACCTGTATGGCCAAATAATAACTCCAGTGGAACTGGTCAAAGCGGCACAACGGACGATTGCTGGTGTGAAAGCTTCAAGTCGCCGTCTCGAGCCCTCCTCACAGTCGGTCCGGCGCCGACTCTCACTCGAGTTTCGTCAGGCGCGCTCCCGTTCTCTCCGAGCACGGACCCATCGGAGCCGTCGGCACAGGCCTCGAGTGACTGCGCTACCTGACTGAGAGCGGGACATGGACCGAATTCGGATAGAAGAGCCACGATCGGGCAAGTTCGGCTCGCCGGGGCCTCGAGATATCGGTGGCGATTAGACTTCGATAACCGAATTGGAGAGTGTTCCGATCTCGTCGATTTCGATGTGGACCTCGTCGTCAGGCTGGAGGGTGAAGCCGTCGTCAGGCACGAGCGAGGTACCGGTTAGCAAGACGCCGAGTTCGGGCACCACGTCGTGATCCCGCCAATGTTCGACCAGTTCCTCGCAGCTACGAGCCATGTTGCCGATCGAGGTTTCGTCGTCGTAGAGCACCTCGCCATCGCGGGAGATCTCCATCGACATCGTCAGTTCGTGGGGATCGCCGATCTCCTCGGCGGAGACGACACAGGGACCGATCGAACAGCACCGCTCGTACATTTTCGCCTGGGGCAGGTACAGCGGGTTTTCGCCCTCGATCGCGCGACTGCTCATATCGTTGCCGATCGTGTAGCCGACGATCGAACCGTCGTAGAGGACGATTCCGAGTTCCGGTTCGGGGACGTCCCACGTGGAGTCCGCGCGGATCCCGACGGCTTCGCCCGGACCGACCGTTCGGCTCGGCGTCGCCTTGAAGAAGATCTCCGGTCGATCGGCCTCGTAGGCGTGCAGGTACATCTCCGGCATCCCGCTCTCTTCCTCCCGAGCCTCCTCGCTGATTTCGTAGGTGACACCCGCGGCCCAGACCTCTTCGGGGACGACTGGCAGCGTTCCGTCGGGAAGCGAGTCAGGAGAGACCGTCGGTGCCTCGTCTGTAATCTCGCTCGCTAACTCGTCGACGCCGACGTCCGCGATATCCGCCGCCGCCGCGAGGTCCCCGAAACTGTCCAGCCGCGGTTTGACGGCCGTCAGATCGAACGCTGTCCCGTCGTCGACAGCGATTAGTCTATACTGGTCGCCAGTCGATAGGCGCTGATACCGCATGCAGGCACCAACTACCTAAACCATTATAAATGTCCCGTCCCCGGCTGAGTCCCCCGCGTCGAAGGGTCGGAACGGCAAGAATTATGAGCAGACGGAACGACGTACACACGTATGGCAGACCAGCGATTGAACTACGTTAGCGGCGAGTGGACCGAATCGCACACCGGCGAAACGTTCGAAACGACCGATCCCGCAAACCCCGGGGAGGTCGTCGCGACCTATCCCCAGTCCGATGCCGAAGACACCGAGCAAGCGATCGAAGCGGCGAGTGACGCCAGCGACGACTGGGGGTCGACCCCCGGCCCCGAGCGCGGCCGAATCCTCGCGAAGACCGGCTCGCTCCTCGATCAGCGAAAGGAAGAGCTGACCGAACTGCTCGTACGCGAAGAGGGCAAGACCCGAAGCGAGGCCGGCGGTGAAGTACAGCGCGCGATCGACATCTTCCACTACTACGGCTCGAAGGCCAGCGACATCGGCGGCACCGTCAAGAGCTCGAGCGCTCGAGACACGAACCTCTATACGAAAACCGAGCCCCTCGGCGTCGCGGGCCTGATCACGCCGTGGAACTACCCCATCGCCATCCCGGCATGGAAGATCGCACCCGCCCTCGCCGCGGGTAACGCGGTCGTCATCAAGCCCGCCTCGCTCGCGCCCGGCGTCGTCCACGAGATGGCCAGCGCACTCGAGGAAGCCGGTCTGCCCGACGGCGTGCTCAACGTCGTCACCGGTCCCGGCAGCGACGTCGGAGCGACGATCGCCAGCCACGAAGCCGTCGACGCCATCTCCTTTACCGGCAGCACGGCGGTCGGCAACACCGTCTACGACACGGCAACCGAGGACGGCAAGCGCGTCCAACTCGAGATGGGTGGCAAGAACCCGACGCTCGTCAGCGACACGGCCGATGTCGAGGAGGCAGCCCAGATCGTCGCCGACGGCGCGTTCGGCGTGACCGGCCAGGCGTGTACGGCCGCCTCGCGCGCCATCGTCCACGAGGACGTCTACGACGAGTTCGTCGACGCCGTCGTCGACCAAGCCGAAGCAATCGACCACGGCCACGGGCTCGACGACCCCGGCATGGGCCCCCACGTCAGCGAATCCGAACTCGAGAGCACGCTCGAGTACGTCGATATCGCCCAAGAGGAGGGCGCGACCCTCGAGTTCGGCGGGAGCGAACTCGACCGCGAGGGCTACTTCGTCGAGCCCGCGGTCTTCTCGGACGTCGACAACGAGATGCGCCTCGCACAGGAGGAAATCTTTGGCCCGGTCCTGGCGGTCATCCCCGTCAGCGACTTCGACGAAGGGCTCGCCGTCGCCAACGACGTCGACTACGGGCTCTCCGCGAGCGTCGTCACGGACGACCACACCGAAGCGAACCGCTTCGTCGAGGAGATCGAAGCCGGCGTCGTCAAGGTAAACGAGAAGACGACCGGCCTCGAACTCCACGTGCCCTTCGGTGGCATGAAAGACTCCTCGAGCGAGACCTACCGCGAACAGGGCGACGCCGGCCTCGACTTCTACAGCATCAGCAAGACGGTCTACGACAACTACTGATCCGCTACCCCTCTTGAGTCGCAGGCGAAGACGTTCTTTTTCGGCGATCAGGTATTGATCGGATGGCACACCGAGTGCACGACAGAACGGCGTTCAGTATAGCGCCACACCGGGTGAGAGTCAGCGGTTCGGCCGTTCGATCGCGACCAACCGGCGTATCGTGCCGTCCAGCCGCGTTTCCTACGACCAGCCCTCCGTTATGTAATACTGAACATCGTGGTGTGTGTTCGGAGTGGCCACCGCTTCCCTCACACCCATAGCGCTGTAATCTGTGTGGGTCGATACCAGCGTATTCGTCGACAAACAGGCCCGAGACGGTGACTTCCGGCACGATCTTATGCGATCGGGTGGAAACATCGACCCATCGGTAGTGATCGATCACTGCCACGAGTGTTCAACAATTATTGATAGTCAATTCAACAGTACGTGGCTGCAAAGAGAGGGTCCGCATCGAGAGCCCCAATAGCGGCAGGGTTCTCTGCCCGAAGCGGCGTGCTCTCCGATCCACTGCACAGCTTCCGGAAACGATTGTTTCCTATTACCGAACACCGATCCGAAATTGGGAACGGTCCGGTGACGACAACCCCGTCGACGGCGAACCGCAACGCCGAATCTTTATTTGGCACCCGGGAGAGGTGACGAACATGACACCGACGATCACGAAGATCGAAAGCCGGGAGTTCGAGTATCCCCTCGAGGACGTGGGGACCGACGAGCACGGGTTCAACCTCGTTTACGAACCCGGCGAGACGACGATGCGGAAGCTCTTCGGGATCAAGATCTACACCGACGAGGGAATCACGGGCGAGTACGTCGGCGGGAACTCGCCGGCGGCGGCCCAGTACAACATCATCGCGAAGTACCTGATCGGGAAAGACCCGCTGCAGCGCGAAAAACACTGGTCGGAGGTCAAACGCGCACTGCGGAAGTACGATCGGATGGGGATCGGTCCCATCGACATCGCGCTATGGGACTTCGCGGGCAAGTACTACGACGCGCCGATCCACGAACTGCTTGGCACCTACCGCGAGCGCATCCCCGCCTACGCCTCGACGTATCACGGCGACGACGCGGGCGGCCTCGACTCGCCCGCCGCGTTCGCCGACTTCGCCGAGGACTGTCGCGACCGCGGCTTCGGCGGGTTCAAAATACACGGCTGGGGTGGCGGCGACGACGCTCGCGACCTGACTCGAGAAATCGAGGCCGTTCGCGCGGTCGGTGACGCCGTCGGCGAGGACATGGACCTCATGCACGACCCCGCCTGCGAACTGGAGACCTTCGCCGACGCGCTCGAACTCGGGCGCGCGCTCGACGAGGCGGGATTTTTCTGGTACGAGGACCCGTTCCGCGACGGCGGCATCTCCCAGCACGCCCACCGAAAGCTCGCCCGGAAACTCGAGACGCCGATCCTCCAGACCGAACACGTCCGGGGACTCGAGAGCAAATCCGATTTCGCGGCCAACGAGGCGACGGACTTCCTGCGGGCCGATCCGGAGTACGACGCCGGGATTACCGGCGCGATCAAAGTGGCACGGATGGCCGAGGCGTTCGGGCTCGACGTGGAGTTTCACGCGCCCGGGCCCGCCCAACGACACTGTATCGCCGCCTGCCGGAACTCGAACTACTACGAACTGGCGCTGGTCCACCCCGACTGCCAGAACACCCAGCCGCCGGTCTATCAGGGCGGCTACTCCGATCTGATGGATGCGGTCGACGACGACGGAACCGTCCCGGTTCCCGACGGGCCGGGCCTCGGTGTCGACTACGACTGGGAGTACATCGAGGAGAACACGACCGGTAGCGTTCACACCTACGAATAGTCGCTCGAATCGCCCCGGTCGATTCGATCCTTCGAGATTTGAAACGCCGTTTTCGGTTCACGTACTCCTGCTGACGACCGGTGTAGATGTCGATCGGCGAGGAGCGGCACCGTCGACGCCGACTCGGAGCACGGCTACCGATCGCGGTCAGTGCCATCGTCACACACTGCCATCGGTCATTTTTTATCAGGTCGGGATATAGGGACGAGCATGATCGATTGGCTCGACAAGTACGAGGAACGGACGTGGCAGACGACCGAAAGCGGGACCGTCAAATACGCCCTGATCGGGCTCGGCTGGTGGACGATCGACGTCGCGCTCCCGGCGATCGAATCGTCGGACCTCGGCGAGGTTTCGGTCCTCGTCAGTAGTTCGACCGAGAAGGCGACCCGACTCGCCGACGAAAACGACGTGGCCCAGGGCATCAGCTACGACGAATTCCACGACGGCGCGGCAAGCGACGCCTACGACGCGATCTACGTCGGCACGCCGAACGCCTACCACCTCGAGTACGTCGAAACCGCGGCCGAACTGGACAAGGCGATCCTCTGTGAGAAGCCCATGGAGTCGACCGTCGAGCGCGCCGAAGCGATGGTCGAGGCCTGCGAAAAAGCGGACGTTCCGCTGATGATCGCCTACCGCATGCAGACCGATCCGGCGGTACGCCGGGCCCGCGAACTGATCGCGGACGGCTTCCTCGGCGAGCCGGTGTCGGTTTACGGCCACAACACGCAGCCCTTGCTCGAGATGATTCCCGATCCGGACCAGTGGCGACTCGATCCCGAACTGAGCGGCTACGGCACCTCGGTGATGGACTTGGGGATCTATTCGATCAACACCACCCGATTCCTGCTGGATCGCGAGCCCGTCAGCGTGCAATCCGAGATGGCCTCGAACCACGAAGCGTTCGGGGACGTGCCGGACGAGCGATCCTCGTCGCTACTGCGCTTCGAGGACGACGTGCAGATGACTTCGACCTCGAGCCAGAACGCCCACGAGGACACGCACCTCAAGATCACGGGGACGGACGGCCAGATCGAGTTGCGGCCTGCCTTCCACGGGGAGTGTTCGCTGCACCTGTCTCGAGGCGAGCTCTCGGTCACGATCGAACACGACAGCTTCGACGCCGAACGCGAGATGGAAGCGGAGTTCGACTACTTCGCCGACCGCCTCCTCGGTGACGCCGAAATCTACCCTGACGGCCGGCACGGGCTCCAGGACATGCGGATCATCGAAGCGCTTCACGAAGCCGCCGAACGGGGCGAACCGGTCGACATCGCGTAGGCCCGCCCACGACGCGACGGAACCGACTACCGAGGAACTACTCGGCAATCCTTTACTGTGGAAACGGCTCGCGATCACGACGTTCGAACACAGTCGTGAGACCGCGTCCCGATCAATCCGCGGCGTGGCGCGGGATGTGGCCACAATCGATGCACTGCCACGATTTGCCGCCGAACATGAGGTCGCCATCGCAGTCGGGACATCTAGACGGTTGTACGGCTGGCTGCTGGCGCTCAGTCATCGTTCGCTCTTCGGCGGAGGCCATGTTAAAGCTTCTCCCCCAATACCGCTGCTAATGGACCACGAACCGTGATCGAGAACTGGGTGCGTCGTTCGCGTCGGCAGTGTGACTCGAGTGTCGAGTCGAACAGTCGTTATGTAATAAAAAACAATCAATTCCGATCGACGATCGCGGCGGCCGAACGATCGGTCGTAAATGACCGCCGGTACCGACGCCACTACCTGCTCGTATCCGTATCTGCGTTCGATCGGATAGGCGCTCCTGTGCGAACACGCTCTTACGGAGTTCGTCACCGGTGAACGCGACTCTCTCTCTTGTGGACGATCCCCTCGTCGCCGTTTGGCCCCGTTCTATCGCTCCATTTTGCTCGAAACGACCCTACTCTTTCCCCTCGTCCGCGATAAGTGAGCCGCGTTTCCCACCCCGGGCAGCGAACGGGTCGGTTGTTCGGCGGCGCGAGCCGGCTATTTACAGGCATATCTTTGTAACTGCTTATATTCATCATTATTTTGCCATTGAATCACACTCCGGAGAGACCGCTCCCGTCCACCTATTGGTTCGTATCGGGACCCGCTCTCATCAGTACCTCGAGTAAAACGTGACCCGCAATTCAGTGTCATCCGATATGTCGTCCAGATCAGCGACCTATTCGCCACTCCCGAACAGTCGTACCGCCGCGTACGGGCCGAGTTGTGGACTGATAATACGGTTCGGAGCGACAGGTAATCGTAGCAATCTGATGATCGAATACTGATGGGTTTCGGAAGTCGCGTCGAGGAATCGCGCCGTTCTCGATACCGACGGCTAGTCGTCGGGCAACGATCAACCACAACACTTGTACGATAGGCCTCAGTGACATCCGGTATGGCAGACGACTCGAGTGGCGGGCGACGAACGAAAGTCGAGCGAGTGATGGACCAGTACGGGCTCGAGGAGTGGGGAGAGCGCCTGGAGGCCGAGTGGATCGGCGACGGGACGGAGCGGACGAGCCTGCGCGATCTCGCGACCGAATTCAATCAGGCCGTGCTTCGGGCGGCGGTGCGCGAGGCGGGTGCGTCCGTGCTCGATACTGATATCGACTCTCTCTACCGAACGCTGACCGACGACGACGCGTCCCGATCCGACGCGGTTCGCAAACGCCGCGAGCTCGAACGATCGGGAGTCGACATCGACGACGTTCGATCGGACTTCGTCACCCACCAGACGATTTACACGTATCTCACGAACGTTCGCGACGCCTCGCTTCCCGAGGAGGACAGCGAGGATCGCATCGAACGGAAGAAAGAAACCGTCCAGCGACTCGCAGGCCGCACCCAGGTCATCACCGAATCCACGCTCGACGAGTTGCGCAATGCCGGAGAGCTCACAGACAAGGACTACGAGGTATTCGTCGATGTCCGTGCCATCTGCGGACAGTGCGGAGCCGACTACCCCATCGCCGAACTGCTCGATCAAGGTGGCTGTGACTGCGACGAGACGGAGCCCGCCTGATCGACAGTCCGAAAACGGCCGTAACCAAATAGCATTTATATTCAGCGGCGAGAAACGATTCGTATGTCATCTCCGGAGTCAGTATCATCGGCGATTACCGTCGCGGCGGAGAATATCGGCGGGATCGATAGCACCGAGGTCACACTCAAACCCGGCGTCAACGTCCTGACCGGCCGGAACGCGACGAACCGGACGTCGTTTCTCCAGACGATCATGGCGGCGCTCGGCAGCCGGCGCTCCTCGCTGAAAGGCGACGCGGACGCCGGCAGCGTCGAACTGGCCTTCGACAACGAACAGTACACGCGATATCTCGAGCGGCGCAACGGCGAGGTCGTCTTCGACGGCGACCCTTATCTCGACGATCCGGAACTCGCGGACCTCTTTGCGTTCCTGCTCGAGTCGAACGAGGCGCGCCGAGCCGTCAGAGCCGGCGACGACCTCCGCGAACTCATCATGCGGCCGATCGATACGGACGAGATCGAGGCCGAGATCAGCCGGCTCGAGAGCGAAAAACGCGACGTAGACCAGCGTCTCGAGGAACTCTCGCGACTCGACGCCGAGCTGCCCGACCTCGAGGAGGAGCGGGTCGCACTCGAAAACGAGATCGAGACCACGACCGAACGGATCGACGAACTCGAGGCGGAACTGGACGAGTTCGACCTCGACGTTGAAGCGAGTCGCGAGCGCAAAGCGGAAATCGAGTCGGCCTTCGCCGACCTACAGGAAGCACGAACCGAACTCGAATCCATCGAGTACGACCTCGAAACTGAACGGGAGAGCTACGCGGAACTCGAACGGGAACAGGATGAACTCGAGGCAGAGCTCGAGGAGGTCGACGACACCCAAGAGTCCCCCGAGCGACTCGAGGGGCGAGTCCAGGAGCTTCGCTCCCGAAAGCGGTCGCTCGATACGACCGTTAGCGAACTCCAGAGCGTGATCCGATTCAACGAGGAGCGCCTCGAGGACGACGGCTTCGAGTTCGACCTCGAGGGATCGGTCGACTCGAGCGACGAGGGCAACGGCGACGGCGACATCACCGAGCAACTCCTCGGCGACTCGAGCGACGTCGTCTGTTGGACGTGCGGATCGCAGGTCGAGCGCGAACGGATCGACTCGACGCTCGATCGACTGCGCTCGCTCCGCCAGGAGAAACTCGACGAACGAAGCGACCTGCAAGAACAGATCGACGACCTCTCGACCCGACGGAAGGAACTCCGCCAGCAAACACAAAAACGCGGCCGGATCGAGACGCGACTCGAGGCGATCGAGGACGAACTCGAGCGCCGCGAACAGCGCATCGAGGAACTCGAGGCCGACCTCGAGGACCAGCAGGAACGCGTCGACGAACTCGAATCGGATGCCGAGACGTTCGAGGACGCCGAGTACGGCGACGTTATCGAGGCTCACCGCGACCTGAACCGGCTCGAACTCGACCTCGAGGATCTCGAGGAGGAACGCGACGAGGTCCAAGACCGGATCGACGAGATCGAGGCGAAGATCGAGGAACGCGGCGAGGTCGAGGACCGCCGCGAGACCATCGAGGACGAACTGACCGATCTCCGGACTCGCGTCGACCGGATCGAAGCCAACGCCGTCGACGCGTTCAACGACCACATGGAGTCGATCCTCTCGATCCTCGAGTACCGGAATATCGACCGCATCTGGATCGAACGGCGCGAGAAGACGGTCCGGGAGGGCCGCCGGAAGGTCGAGCGGACCGCGTTCGACCTGCACATCGTCCGGACGACCGAGGACGGTCGGACCTACGAGGACACCGTCGACCACCTCTCGGAGAGCGAACGCGAGGTCACCGGACTGGTCTTTGCGCTCGCGGGCTATCTGGTCCACGATGTCTACGAGGTCGTCCCGTTCATGCTCTTGGACTCCCTCGAGGCGATCGACTCGAACCGGATCGCGGACCTCGTCGAGTACTTCGAGGAGTACGTCGACTGCCTCGTCGTTGCCCTGCTGCGCGAGGACGCCGAGGCGCTGTCCGAATCGTACGCGTACGTCGAAGAGATCTAATCCGCAAGCGCTATCCGATCCTCGATTCGATCGCGGTTGCGCGCTTTTTGGCTTGCGTTTTGCTCCCGATCGGCCGTCTGTCCGAACCATTGCTTGGGTATCCGTCGCATATGAACGAAACTAGATAGTATCCTATATATGAATACTTTCAGGGAGATATATCTGAGTATATAGCTTCGGTTTCGGTGTCTCTCTCAGATCGCTCCTATCCGGGCAGATAGGCACCAAAAAGGCGCATACGACAGATATAGTGGAGGTGGCTGCAGTTATAGGAGTTTCGACAAGCTTTGGCCAAAAGGCCCGAAAAGCGCTTCAAAGTGGAATTTTATGGGCGTCTCTCGAAAGCACAATCTATCCAGACTGTGATTCCATTTGCAAGACATATCGTATTACAAAACTACTATCGAATGCGAGAACACGCCGTGAATATTCGATCCAGGCGGATCGTCAGAAATGATACGCGTCGCTCGAGCGGCGGTAGCGATACCGAAACGCCGGCCCATTTCGGCAAGCGGCGTGCGACGCGTGACGCGCCCAAACGCTGCCGAGACGAGCGGCTGGCGGGCGTTGCATTTGCAGTTGAAAGCTACAATATCTCCCTCGTCCTGTTTGTCGTGTGAACTATTACTCGATGACCTCGAGACGCTCGAGGAACCTGAGGCTGACGCGACTGGCGAATCGGGACGAGCACAGAGACGAGCACAGGCTCGCTCGAGTCAGGAGTCACGTGGTCGAACATGCGTAGCGCACTGTCGACCGCGGTCCCTGAAACGCTGCGGTCGGGAGCGATCGTGCAGAGTTACTCGGCGGCGGATGGGAGCGATAGCCGAGCGAAGCGGATGGCCACCGCGGCCGCCGGCGGACTCCTCCTCGCTGCCGGACTCAGGCGACGGTCCCTCGGCGGGACGGCACTGGCCGTTGGCGGCGGCTGGCTGGTCGCTCGTGGGCTCAGCGGGACCGATCGGCCGATTCGAACGCTCGCTTCGGCGATCCGCGACCGGGACGGTGTCGGGGCCGGCGTCCCCGAGGGGATGCCGACCGTAGAGCGATCGATAACGGTCGGCGCGCCCGCCGATGAACTCTCGGAGTACTGGCGCGACCCGGAGCAGTTGACACAGATTATGGGCCCCTTCGCCGAGGTAACCGGAGCCGGCACGGACCGACTCCACTGGGAAATGAAGACACCGCGCGGACCGAACCTGACGTGGGAGACGGAGATCACGGCCGACGAACCCGGCGAGTCCCTGCGCTGGAAATCGCTCGAGGGAGCGACGATCCCCCACGAGGGCGATATCCGCTTCCGATCGGCGGCGGGCGACCGAGGAACCGTGGTCACGCTCCGACTGCAGTTCGACCCGCCGGCCGGGAGTCTGGGTGCCGCCGCGTTTCAGCGACTCGGCATCGTTCCCGAAACCGTCGCGGAGAAGGCGCTTCGCCGGTTCAAGAGCCTCGTCGAGACGGGCGATATTCCGTCGCTCGAGCGCAATCCGTCGGCTCGCGGGAGCGGTGATCTGCTGTGACTCGGGACTCATACGGATTGCTGTAACGATTTACCGGCGCAACCGCCGCCCGGGTCGCGGTTGCGCCGGAAATGACGTACAGTAAACCGTATTAGTCGCTCGGCGACGTTTCGGGACGGTAGCCGCGACTGATAACCTTCCAATGGCCGGCGGCAAACCGGTAGTACGTGACGACGGCGGGGACGAGCGTCTCCAAGACCAGCGCCGCGTAGAGCGCCCCGATTCCGAGCGGGGGTATCAGCTCGAGGACAGGGAGCGGGACCGAGACAGCACCAAGGGCGGCGACGGGGAGTGCGAACACGTACAGCCCGAGTAGCTGGCCGTAGAACGGCCACCGCGTGTCACCGCTCGCTCGGAGCGGGCCGGTCGCGCCGCCGCTGACGCCGCGGAAGATGACGCTCACGCAGGCGACGACGATGAACGTGGTCACGAGCGGCAGGATCGACGGATCGTCGACGAAGAGCCGGCCCACCTGCTCGGCGAAGACGAGCACGAGAGTCGCGCTGAAGAGGTAGACGGCGACGCCGAACCAGAGCACCTCGTGGCCGTAGATGTCGGCGTTGCCCTCGTCGCCGGTGCCGAGTTCCTGTCCGACCAGACTACTCGAAGCGAGCGAGAAGCCCCAGCCGGGCGTGTCCATCAGGTCCCGGACCCGGCGGGCGATGACGTAGGCCGCGACCACGTTCGGCCCGAACAGCGCGACGATGGCGAGCATCGGGAACTGTGCGGCCCGCCGGGCGACGTTCGTAAACAACAGCGGTGCGCCGATATCGATCACGTCGTGGACGTCCTCGAGGGTCGTGTACGGCCGCGAGAGGGCGATCGTCACGGGGAACTCGCCGATCAGGGGCAGTCGCCCGAGAGTAAAGCCGGTAATAAATGCCGCCAGCACGAGGACGTTCGCCAGCACCGTCCCGATCGCCGCGCCGACGACGCCCATCTCGAGGACGAACAGCAGGACGGCGTTGACGGCGACGTTGACGACGGCACCGCCCGTCCGGAGGGCCATCGGTGTCCACGCGTCGTCAGCCCCGACGAGGGTCCGGCTCCCGATCAGATTTAGGCCCGCAAAGGGAATCCCGAGGGCGACAACCCGGAGGTAGTCCGCGCCGTAGGAAAGCGACGCGGCATCGTCACCGACAAGCGAGATCAGCCGTTCCGGAACAGTCCAGTAGAGTGCCGCGAGCGGGACCGTAATCGCGACGACGACGAGCGCACTCGTCGTCACCGCGAGCGACAGCTCTTCGGTCGCCTGCGCGCCGTAGCGCTGGGAAACCAGACTGATCGTCGCGCCGGCGATCCCGCCGCCGACACCGAAGGTAATCGCCCAGAAGGGGGTCGCGAAGCCGACGCCAGCGATCGCTGCCGGGCCGAGGGCGATCCCGACCATCGCCACGTCCGCCGCGGACTTCGACATCCGGGCGATTCCCGTGACGATCCGCGGCCACGCCAGATCGGTTGTCCGCTCGACGCGACGGGTGTCGACGATCCCGGCCCGCGCGAGCAGATAGCCGATCGATAGCAGGAGCCAACGGAACGGATTCGGCACTCGAGAAGCCACGCTCGAGTCTTCAGGCCTCAGCGCTAAAACGTTTTATACCTCAGCGATACGTCATGGTCGATAACCCGCTATCGACGGCATTACCGGCAGTATGCGAGTGAGTCGGTCACGTATTATCCCACGTCAATATGTCTCGGGGCGGGCCAGCGACGGGGTCCCGCCTCGAGTTGTCGCTGTCACCCGTCGCGGTCGACGCGCGGGTGCAGGCAGCACTGGCTTATCCCGGAGCGGCCCACCCACGGACATGAGCACACGGCTTTCCGAGTCGGCCGTCGGAAAAACGGTCGAGAGCGCGAACGGCGAGGTGGTCGGGACCGTCGCGGAGGTCGAAGGGGACACCGCCGTCGTCGAACCGAACCCGGGCGTGATGGATTCGATCAGGGCAGCCCTCGGCTGGGAACGGGCACACGAGGACACGGTGATGATCCACGAGGACGCGATCGAAACGGTCAGCGACGACGTAATTCGGCTCGAGTCGGACCCCCAAGCGCCGGACACGCAGGCCGGAACCGATGAGCAGGCTCACAGTGCCGAGACGGATCTGAGCCTCGAGACCGGGAGCGATCCCGAGGGTTCCGATGAGTTCGAGCGAAATATCGACACAGATCGAGATCGGGTTCGCGACGAGGGGATTACTGAGGTCGAACGTGCGGGACCGTCGGGTGAAGCGGAACGACCTAAATCGAGGGATCAGACGACGGAGGCAGGCGGCGCTGACGATCCAGTGAGAGCCGACGAGACGCACCCTGCGGCGGACACCGCCGCGGATGAGCCGGGAAGCCAATCCGACGAGTCAGGAGTCGACGCCGACCCGATTCGAACCGACGAACGAGCGTCGTTCGAGGCCTCGAGCGCGACCGACGAGTCGGTTGACACCGACGAGAGAGACGGACTCGAGGAGACCGCCGTGATCGACGAAACCGGGTCCACGGGTGTGCCGGAGTCGACTGCGAGGTCAACTGCGGTCGAAAGAACCGATCGGACCGCTGAGTCGGGCGGTGACGATAACTCCGAGGAGCCGTCCCCGAGCGACGAGACAGCGACGACAGCAACAGCGAGCGACTCGGTGGTGGACACTCCCGACCAGGGGAATCGGGGGGAACAGGGAGAGTCCGACGAGGCGGTCACCGGCGGTGTCGACGGCGGGTCGCTCGAGGACGTTAGCGACGGGCTGGCCGAGGCTGACGAACAGAGTCCGACCGCGGACGCCGATCTGGCGGCCGAATTGGACACTGGGGTCGACATCGAGTCAGTCGGCAGCGCCGACGGTGCTGAAACGGACGCCGTCGAGACGGAAGCGGGTGCCGACGCGAGCGACACTGCCGACCGACTAGATCGCGGCTCCGACCTCGAGTCGGTCGTCGAAAACGACGACTCCGACGAAGTCGAGGGCGCTGCGGGCTCGAGTACGACCGCGGAGACCGATTTGGCCGCCGAGGTAGCGACGGGCCCCGACCTCGAATCGGTCACCGAAGCGGATCGCGACCCCGGCGTTGGCATCGACCCCGACGCGATCGAAGGGGAGCCGACCGATACCGAAGGCGGCGTCGGGGCGGTCGACCGCCGAATCGTGACCGACGAAACCGACGGCATCGACCGCCAGCCCGCCGAGACGGCAGGCGACCGCGATCGAACAGCCCTCGAGAGCATCGAGTCGGAGTCCGAAGCCGCGGCAGGCGAAGCGACGTCGACCGACGGCGATCGGAGTCGAGCATCCGGGCCGCTTTCGGCCGCCGTCGCCGCCCAGCGAGCGGCGCTCAAGCCGGGGGCGAACGCCCTCGAGCGCGGCCTCGAGTTCAATCGGGAGATCGCTCGGCGGACCCTCTCCGGACAGGTCGCGCTGCAGCGCCAGCAGATATCACTTCTCGAGACGGCCGCCAGCGCGCCTTTCGAAGTCGCCGCCGCGATGGCAACACCTGGTGAGCGCGCGGTCGGCGGCCGACTCGAACGCGTCGACGAGCTCGACGCAACCAACCGCGAGCGCCTCGCGGACGCGGGCATTACCTCGCTCTCCGACCTCGCTCGAGCGGACGCCGAGACAGTCGCCGAGGCCGCCGGCATCACCGAGACCCGCGCGGAGCGCTGGATCGAGCAAGCCAACGCCTGAGCGGTCCCGAGGGTTGCCGGTGACCACTGTCGATCTCCGGGCTTCGAGGCCGAGTTCGATCGAGACCGAGCCCACGACTCGAGCGCTCGATGTCGTTCGGCTTTATTGTACTCGAGGCCGTTGGTCGCGAGAGACGCAGGGATTCGAGTAATGACGACTGACGATCGATACAAACTATTCGGCGTATACCTTTCCGAGTCGGTCTTCGACGCGCTCGAGTCGCATCTCTACGAGGAAGCCGGCGTCGTCGACTACGGCAACTACTTCGACGGGACCGACGCGGTCCCGGCGGGCGATCCCGGTGCCGACGCGACCAACCAACTCGTCTCGGACGTGGTCGCCGACTTCGCCGCTCTCTACGACGAGGCGGATTTCGAGGCCGCTCGAGCGGTCGCATCCGATTCGTTCGTCCTCGCCCACCTCGCCGCCGAGGCACAGACGGTGACCCGCGCCCGCGAACGCTTTCAGGCGGCCGCCACGATTCAGGAGACCGACAGTCGAACGGTACACACCGCCATCCTGTCCGCGTCTCTCGCTCGAGAGCACGGACCCGGACTCGAGGACCAGTAGCAACTCGGCGGCTCGGTGGTGAACAGTCCCGACGTTTGGTTGCCTCGGCGGCCGGTCAGGCCCCCTGCAGTTCGATAATGCTCACCCAGTGGTCGGCGTACTCGGCCTCGTGATCGCTCGCGTCCCGGTTCGCGTCGGCCCAATCCGTGTACTCGCGACCGAGGTCGCACCTGTCACACTGTAGCTGGTAGGGCATGGTGAGTAGTAGCACTCGAGAGCGCTTAAGTTTCGCTGCTGCTTGCTCGAGAGGAGAACGCACCTCACATGATCTGGAAGAATAGTCGGTTAACCGGCTACTCTTCTCCACGTAACTCTTTTCTTCTCCTTCGTTGACTGCACCAGCGGTGTCTATGGCTCCTCGTAAAGAAGTAGGTTCAGGCAGATTCGAACCACGGTCGTTTTGCTCACTCCGTTCGCGTCACTCCCTGATTCGAATCTGCCCAACGTAACGAATTTGCTGCTCACGGATTGCTCGCAGCAGAATTAGTGGGTTGGGGCAGATTCGACTGCCGCGCTCGCTTCGCTCGCGGACCGCAACGCACCGCACAACCTTCCTCGCCAATAGGAGGTGCAATAACCACTTCCTCAATTACCACTTCGCCTGGTGATTCGTCCCAATAATGTCACGAAGCATGATGGTCACTAAGGCAGTTGAACGGTATCTCAAAGAACGGAAGCCTGAAGTCTCGAAATCCACCCATCGAAATCACAAATACGCTCTAAACCAGTTCATGGAGTGGTCCGATAAGGCGGGTCTGGATGATATTTCGGAGCTTGATGGGTTTCACATCCATGACTTCAAGATTCACCGCCGGGAGAACGGTGACATCAACGAAGTCACTCTTTCCAACAATCTCTCTGTGATCCGCGTATTCGTCCGCTGGTTAGGAAGTCTGGATGTTGTAGACTCAGATATAGCGGAAAATATGGTTGTCCCCAATCCCGACGATGATGCACGAAGTGATAAGATTGAGCCGGACATCGCCGAGGAGATCCTGGAATACTTGGAAAAGTTCGAGTACGCAACTCTCCGTCACACTCTATTCGCCGTACTGTGGGACACCGGCTTCCGTCTTGGAACTATTCGAACTCTCGATCTTCGTGACTACCATCCTGATGAAAAGTACGTTGAAGTACATCATCGACCCGATACGGGCACGCCGCTCAAAAACAAGGTCAAGGCCGAGCGAGAAGTGAATTTACACGGTTGGGTTTGTGAAGTGCTGAACGATTACATAAAGATTCACAGAGACGACGTGACGGATGAGAATGGACGTGAGCCGCTGCTCACTACTCAACATGGCCGTCCAGTGAGCTCCAACCTTCGTGCGAACATCAACGCATTGACTCGGCCCTGTCACTATTCCGGTGATTGCCCCCATGGTCGAGATCTCGAAACTTGCGAAGCGACGACAGTGGAGCAAGCTCAGCGGTGTCCGTCGTCAGTGCCACCACATGCACTCCGTCGAAGTGCCATCACAGCGTGGTTGAATGAGGGCCATAGCAAAGAACTCCTCTCCGACCGAATGAACGTCAGCACGAAAACTCTGGAAAAGCACTACGATGCACGAACACAGGGTGAGAAGCGAGAACTTCGTGCCGAAGTCTTTGAGATGAACAACAGTTAATCCGGCGATATTGAAATTCAGTTTATTTTCTATTTTCGAGTTTGAAACACCCGTTCATTATATATGCGAACTTATCGAAGCAGTCGCATTGTTAATAGAATCACGATAGGACAGAGGAACAAAATCAAACACCCACCGAGAAGTAACAATTCCAGCGGGAGAATAAAGATAAGCAGCAGCACAAGGTTGCTAAGCAGCAGTGCGATAATCAGATTGAGGCGGAAGATAATCTGTTTATTGCCCATTGTATAGGTGTTTTAACTATTCCTTCATATATCTTATCTGCTAACTACTTGTCCTGTACTGAACGATAACTACGTGTGTGCGTGTATGTGTATTGATCGCCTCCGTTCCCAATGGACTCACTTTATTGTAGCAATCCTACTTCTTTCGCCTCGATAAGGCGGCAGCCGCTATCGTGGTCTAAGACTATTCGGTTGAAACAGAGGAAAGGTTCTATAACCTCGAGTGTGTCCTTCGAGCGAACCGTATCCCGTCACCCGGTTCGGACGAAAAGAGGTGCCGACTACATGAAATCGAATCCACTTACAGCAGAAAATCGCAAGGCGGCTCCGCTATGCCATCCTTCAAAACCAGTAAGGAATTTGATGGGTTGGGGCAGATTCGAACTGCCGACTTCCTCCGTGTGAAGGAGGTATCATAACCGGACTAGATCACCAACCCGCACGAGGTGGTTCCCGTGCGGTCGACTTAAGACTTCCTTTCACCGGTCGCCGTCGGCCTCGAGCGAGCGATCCCTTGCCACCCGATTGCGAACGGAGCCGAGCGCCCCGCGGGCCCGCGTCTCGGCGCGACGCTCGAGTGCGGTCACGTCTTCGCGGACGCCGTCGAGGCGGCCGGATTCGGGTTCCGGTTTGGGGTCCCAACCGAGACGCGTTCGGACGCGATCCGTGACCGGCTCGAGGGCTTCGGTAAGGCCAAGACGGGCGTGTTCGGCGGCGCGGGAGAGGTAGTAACGGCTGTCGTCGAAGTGCTTGTTCATGTTATTCTCTCCCATAGAGAGGCCGGGCGAGAATATAGTTCTTTCGTCGGCAACACAATTCGGATCGATTCGAACGGACAATATAGTAACCACTGACAGTCAGTGCACACTTGATCGCACTGCTGCGTCGCGATCAGTGTGTAAATCGTTTCAGTGGCTACTATAGAACGACCATAAGCGCGCTCGAACCACAAGCACGTTCGAGGACGCGTTTCGAGAGAGCGGCGTCGGTATCGAGCGGCTGCTGTTGACTCCAGACGCTCACGTTCCCCGGGATTCCCGCGCTGAAACTCACGACCTCGGGCTACGCGAACGTCCTCGGACGATCAGTCGGGTCTGCTCGACGGTGCTCGGCGGCGAGTTCCAACGTCTTTTGGCGGACGGTTCAAGCAGTCGGTTGGCGACTGACGGGGTATGGCAACGAAAGAGACCGCCGCGGTCCCCACTCGCGACGAAACGAAGCGGTTCCTCGTGGACTGTGACGGCTGTTCGTACGAGCAGGCGGCCAACGGTCGCGAGGAGGCGACACGAATCGGAGCCGACCACCGGCACGAGACGGGACACGAACTCGTCGCACTCGAGTTGCCGCAGTCGGTCGAGACCGCGTAGTCACCTCTCCCTCGGCGCTGACTTCGCGCGGATCAGGCCGGCGTGAGCCCGGAATCCGCTGCCTAGTATTCGGGCGCTTCTTCCGGTTCGCCGTCGCGAGCGTTGACGACGCGGGCGAACGTGAACAGCCCGTCCGACAGGCGATTGAGGTACTGGACTGCATCCTCATTGATTTGTTCTTCGGTCGCCAAGGCGACCGCCCGCCGCTCGGCGCGCCGACAGACGGTTCGGGCGTGGTGTAACGCCGCCCCGTCGTCGCTGCCGGTCGGCAGGATAAACGAGGTCAACGGCTCGAGTTCCTCGTCGTACTCGTCGATCCAGTCCTCGATGGTCTCGACGTGGGCGGGACGGATTTCGGGGTCGCCCTCGTCAGGGTCGGGGTTTGCGAAGTCCGCCTGCACCACGTGGAGGTGGTTCTGGATTTCGGACAGGCGGTCATCGATATCGTCGTACCCGGTCGACCGAACTGTCCCAATCAGAGCGTTGAGTTCGTCGACGGTCCCGTAGGCCTCGATACGGGCGCTCGACTTCGAGACGCGGGTCATGTCCCGGAGATCAGTCTCCCCGTCGTCGCCGCGGCCGGTGTAAATCGACATGGCTGGACCGATGGCGGGATTTCACTTAACTTCCCCGTCACTCGAGCCCCCAAGCCGCGTTCGGCGGCCCCAAGGCAGCCCGCGGAATCAGTACGTTAAACTCGCTTCGCTCACTACCGTCGGGTATGGCTCTGGAACTCGACCACGAGTGTCCCGACTGCGGGGGCGAGAAGACGTTCTACCGCGCCGCCAGCACGACGCTTCACCTCGGCGAGAAGGTCAAATGGCACTGCCCGGACTGTGACTACGGCTTCGTCCGCATCGGCGACAACGGTACCGCCGTCGACTCGAGTACGGCGTAACTCAGTCGTTTTTCTCGATTTCCGTATCACTTCCGGAGACGACGCCACGTCCGAGTCGCTCGACTCACTGACCTCGCTGGAACTCGAGGAGCAGGAATCGGCTATCCCACTCCGTCTCACCGGGTCTGTCGCGATCGGAGGGGTCACCGAACGGAGACGAACGCTTATTCCGAAAGCGACTGCCACGACAGCCGCGGCGTCCGCGCGGCGCTCGTCTGATCGATCCGACGCGCGGTGGTCCGTTCGGGTGCATCTGCGAGTGTCTCCGTATCCTCGCCGGCGACGGCGTTGAACGCAGCGGCGAGCCGATCGAGCGTGTCTTTGCTCTCGACCTCGGTCGGCTCGGTCATCAGCGCCTCGGAGACGATCTCGGGCCACTTGGTCGTCGGCGGGTGGACGCCGTAGTCGAGCATCCGCTTTGCCACGTCGGCCGCGTCCTGGTCTCCCGCGCTGGCAACGAATTCGTGGTGGAAGGGGCCGTACGGCACGTCGTACTCGACCTGTTCTGCGAGGTAGTTGGCGTTGAGCACCGCGGAGGCGCTCGCGTCCGCGAGCCCCTCGTCGCCGAGGCGCGCGATGTAGGCGAAAGCCTTGACGAGCACCAGCCAGTTGCCGTCGAATCCGTGGACTTTGCCGATGGTGTGTTCGGGCTCGAAGCGTTCGTAGACCGGGTCACCGGACTTCGACTGTTCGTCACGCTCCCGGACTCGAGGCGCGGGCAGGAACGGGGCGAGTTCGTCGACGACGCCGACCGGTCCCGCGCCCGGTCCGCCGCCGCCGTGGGGCGTCGCGAACGTCTTGTGGACGTTGTAGTGCATTACGTCGAAGCCCATGTCGCCCGGTCGCGCGCGGCCGAGCAGGGCGTTCAGGTTCGCGCCGTCGTAGTAGAGCAGCCCGCCGACGTCGTGGACCATCTCAGCGATTTCGGTGATGTCGCGTTCGAACAGGCCGAGCGTGTTCGGATTGGTCAGCATCAGCGCCGCGGTATTCTCGCTAAGGGCCGCCTCGAGCGCCTCGAGATCGACCCGGCCCTCGTCGTCGCTGGGCAAGGAGACGACGTCGTAGCCGCCCAGCGCGGCGGTCGCGAAGTTGGTCCCGTGGGCGCTCTCGGGGACGATGACCTCGTCCCGGTGGCCCTCACCGTTGTGCTCGTGGTAGGCCGCGGCGACGCGAATGCCGACGAATTCGCCGGCCGCGCCCGCGGGCGGCTGGAGTGTCACCGCGTCCATCCCGCCGATCCGACCCAGATAGTCCTGCAGCCGGTACAGTAACTCGAGGGTGCCCTGAACCGACCCTTCGGACCGGTCCGGGTGGACGGCAGCCGAGGGCAGCGCGGCCACGTCTTCGGTGAACTTCGGGTTGTACTTCATCGTACACGATCCCAGCGGGTACGGGCCGCTGTCGATCCCGTAGATCATCTGGGAGAGCCGCGTGTAGTGGCGAGCCAGTTCGGGTTCGGAGAGTTCCGGAAGCTCGAGAGAGTCCCGGGTGAGGTCGTCGGGGAGCGGTGAGGCGTCGGTATCGCCGTTGCGTTCGTCGCCGTCCCCACCGTCGCTGCCACCGATCTCGACTCGCGTCAGATCCTTCTCCGAGAGCAGCGGCTCGTACTCGCCGTTCTCGATATACCTAGCCTGATCGTAGCGCGAATTCGCGTCGCCGGCGGGTCGGTCGTCGCTCATCGCGCCACCTCCTTGACGGCCCCGGCGAACCGATCGAGGCGGTCGTCGGGCACCCCGGCGACGCAGAGCTGGATCTCGTGGTCTCCGACGACGTGAACCGCGAAGCCGAGTCGCTCGAGGTCCTCGGCGACGGCCGTCGCGGGCTGGTCGACACGGGCGACGAACTCCCGGAGGTGATGGCGGTCGTGGACCGGTGCTTTCACGCCGACGATGTCGTCGAGGCGGGCCGCGAGGTCCCGCGCTCGCCGCACGTCGCGCTCCGCGAGGTCGACCATCCCGCTCGGGCCGAGGACGGCGGCGTGCATCGCGGTCCGGAGTGCGACCCACGCCTGATTCGTACAGATGTTACTCGTCGCCCGTTCCCGGCGGATGTGCTGTTCGCGGGTCTGCAGGGTAAGCGTGAACGCCCGGCGATCCGTCGCGTCCTCGCTGGCCCCGACCAGTCGGCCGGGAACCTGCCGGAGGTACTCCTCCCGCGTCGCGAACAGGCCCAGCCCCATCCCGTAGCTCGTCGGGAGACCGAGTACGCTCGCGTCACCGATGACGACGTCGGCACCGATGTCGGCGGGTCGCTGCAACACGGAGAGCGCGATCGGGTCGGAACCGAGGACGAAGAGGGCGTCGGTGTCGTCGGCGAGGTCGCCGACCGCATCGAGGTGCTCCTCGATCGTTCCCCGCACCGTCGGGTTTTCGGCGTAGAGCATGACGACCTCCTCGTCGACTGTCTCCTCGAGCGCCCCGAGATCGACGTTGCCGTCATCGACCGGATAGGTCTCGACCGCGAGGTCGGTGCCGGCGACGTAGTTCTCGAGGGTGCTCCGCCGTTCCGCGCGCAGGCGTTCGGGGACGAGCACGCGGTGACCAGTGGTGTCGCGGATGCGATCGGCCAGCGTCGCGGCCTCGCCGAGTGCCGTCGCCGCGTCGTACATCGAGCAGTTTGCGACCTCGAGGCCGGTCAGTTCGACCAGCAGCGATTGGTACTCGAACAGGGCCTGCAGGAACCCCTGTGAGATCTCGGGTTGGTACTGCGTGTAAGACGTCAGAAACTCCGAGCGATCCGCGAGGTGGTCGACCAACGACGGGATGTAGTAGCCGTAGTGGCCGCGTCCGAGCAGTTCGGTCAGGTCGTCGTTGCGGCCGAGCACCGAGCGAACCAGCCGCCGCGTCTCCCGCTCCGTTCGCGCGTCGATGTCGAAACTGTCCTCGAATCGGACGGCGGCGGGAATGTCGAAGAGATCCTCGACAGTATCCGCGCCGACCGCCTCGAGCATCGCCGTGCGGTCCTCCTTCGTGTGGGGAGCGTACGGGCTCCCCGTGGCGTGTGATCCGTGCATGACTAAGAGTGGTCTCGATCGATCGAGCCGTTCGCGCCCCACCCGCGCCGATCGTAGCGTTCGATCCGAGACACGATACTGGCCTCTAGCGGGCAGGGGGTAATGAACGCACCCGTTTCGGCGTGACCGACCGGTAGCCGCGGCCACGGTCGGGGTTCCGAGCCCTGCAATCGCCACACTGACCACTATACACGGCCGCGGTGTCGGGGGGTGGCATGACCGACGATTCAGCCGATACCGACGAGGACGGCCCGCTCGATCCCGACGATCAAGAGATCGGCGCGGCCGTCGCAAACGAATCCGAGTTCCTGCTCGACGTGCTGCCCCATTTCTACCGCGGCGAGGTCAGCCAAGCCAACAGCGCGCAGGATCGGATCGACCGGACGACCGACTGGGCGATCACGCTACTCGCTGCCGTCCTCTCGCTCGTCTTCTCGGGTCAGAACATGCCCGCGTTCTTGCTCCTGATCGGAATCTTCGTCCTGTCGATCTTCCTGTTCTTCGAGGTCCGTCGGTACCAGTTCTACGACCACTGGCGCGCCCGCGTTCGCTTCGTCCAGGAGAACGTGTTCGCAAACGCCTTAGAGCCGACTGGGGTCGAACACTCGGCCTGGCGCGAGGAGTTGAGCGACGACCTCCGATACCCTACGTTCAAGGTCTCGACTCGAGAGGCACTCTCCCGACGGATCCGTCGGGTGTACGGGCTGTTGTTCTCGGTGGCCGGAATCGGCTGGCTGTTCAAAATCACGCTGTTTACCCCGGAACAGCAGTGGACCGAGGCCGCCGAACTGCCGGGAGTCCCCGGTGTGTTCGTCGCGGGCGCCCTCGTCCTGTTCTTTGCGGCCGTGTTCGCGGTCGGCCTCTGGCCGGGCGAACGCGAGGCGAAAGGCGAGATCCACGGTGTCGAGCCGGGCGACTGGAAAAACGACTGATCGACCGGCGACCGGGCGCTCAGCCGTCCCCGTCCCCGTCGGCGTCGGCCGTCGCTCCGGACCCGGCGGCCGTGTCCTCGGACGGCTCAGCAGGAGGCTCCGACTCCGTCTCGCCCGCCGAGCCGTCGACCCGCTCTCGAGCGAAGATGTCGAGGACGACCTTCGAGCCGCCGAGGACGACGGGGCCGATGAACAGGCCGACCGCACCGAACGTGATAAGCCCGCCGAAGATGCCAACGACGATAATCGCGGAGTTGATCGCGCCCGTCCGACCGATGAGCGCGGGCCGGAGGTAGGTATCCGAGAGGGTGACCAGGAGGCCGTAGACCGCGATCGCGACCGCGCCGACGGTCCGCCCCGTCGCAACGAGATAGATCGAGACGGGGACCCAGACGCCGAACGCGCCGACGAGAGGCAACAGCGTGAGCAAGAATGTGAGGACGGTAAGCAACACGACTGCGGGGATCCCAAGGATCGCGAGCCCGACGCCCAGCATCACGGCCTGAATCGCCGCGACGAGGACGTTGCTGACGACCGACGCCTGCATCAGCCGGTCCAGTTCTTCGAATAGTTCCCGCTGGACGTCGTCGTCGATCGGGACGACCCGGTACAGCCACTCGATCAGCCGGTCGCCGTCGCGCAACAGTGCGAAACAGACGAACAGCGTGATCGTCAGCCCGATCGCGATCCCCGGCAGCCCGCCGACGACATCGAGCGCGCCGGTCGCCAGCCCCTGTAGCCCGCCCGTAATCGTGCCCTGATAGGACTCGTAGAACGCCGTCAGATCGACATCGTATCCCGTTTCGGCGACCATCGACTCGATCATCTCGAGGTCGACCTCCCCGTTCCGGACCGCGGTCACGAGCTGGCCCGTCTGCCTGAGCGCGACGCTGAGAATGTAGACGATCGGGATCAAGATGGCGATCACCGCGATCACGATCGTGATCGAGGCCGCGATCATCGACCGAAAGTACCGCTCGAGACGCTGCTGGAGCGGCAACAGGATGTACGCGAGGACGACCCCGAAGAGGACGTACTGCAGGTACGGCAGGATAATACGCAGCCCGAGGAGGATCCCGACCAGCGCGAGCGCGGTCAGCGCGGGTTGTTCGACGACCCATGCCGGCGGCTCGGGACGGTCTGCCATACTCCCGGCTGCAACGTCCCGATAGATTAGTCCACTGCAACGATTCCCGCTGCGAGATCGCAAAAATCTACGCTAAAAAACCGCTACTCGACGTATCGGTACTTCCGTTCGCCCATACCGACGTACCTTTTTCCTCGCTCGCGCAAGCGCTCGCTCGCAAAAATCTACGCTAAAAAACCGCTACTCGACGTATCGGTACTTCCGTTCGCCCATACGGCCCCAGCCGTCGAAGACGAACTCCTCGTCGGGCGTGGTGAACTCCTCGACGTCGACGTCCATCTCGTGGTTGTGGGCGTCGTGGATCTCCTCGTAATCGTCCCACGACATCTCGTAGCGCTCGGCGAGTTGTTCGTCGACGTTCAAGGCCTCGATCTCCTCGGCCCAGCCCTCCCGAACCGTCTCGGAGTGGATCTCTGCCTGCGCGCCGCTGCCGTAGGAACCGACGAGCAGTTGCTCGCCGGTCATCTCGCGGTCCTGCTCGAGGGCGTGTTTGAGCGCGCTCGCGCGGGCGACGTGGACGGAGCCGGTGTACCAGTTGCCGACCTCGCGGGCGATCGTCAGCGTCGGATCGATGGTCGTCTCGTACCACTCGGCGTACTGCTCGGTGTCCTTGAGGAGGTCCATGTACTCCCGGAGGGCGTCACGGTACTCGTCGTCGGAGTCAAACGCCTCGGGCCGTGGCTGGCGGCCGATCTCTTCGGCCAGTTCGTCCTCGTACTCCGTGTTGCGGGTGATGTGGCGGTAGGCGAGCAAGGCGGCCTTCCGGACCATCCCCGGGAACGGCGTGTGGAACGGGGCGAAGACGAGGTCGTCGGGATGGACTTCGCCCGCGACGCTCTCGTAGTCCTCGAGGGCTTCGCGCATCCGCGCGAGGTAGACCTGCACGGAGCGTTTGCCGTCGACGCTCGGGAACTGCTGGTTGGGTTTGAGGAAGTCCGTCTCGTCGGCCGAGCCGTAGCCCTGTTCGGCGGAGAGTTCGACCAGGTTCGGGTCCTCGCTGATCAGCATCGCGACGGCACCGGCACCCTGGGTCGCCTCCCCGTCGTCACCGCGGGCGTAGAGTGCGGTGTCGGTCGCGATGACCAGCGCCGAGCGCCCGCGATTGCGGCCCGCGCGGATCCAGTTGTACGCGTCGTCTAAGCTCTGGGTCCCCGCGATGCAGGCAAACTTCCGTTCGCCCTTGTTCGCGTGGTGGAAGTCGCCCTCGTAGACCTGCTCCAGACAGCCAGCGACGTACGTCGAAACCGGCTTGGAGTTGTCGAACGCGCTCTCGGTCGCGACGTCGATTCGACCTATATCGTCGGGCTCGAGGCCTTTGCGTTCCATCAACCGGTGGGCGGCGTTTGCGCCCATCGTGACGATGTCCTCGTAGCTGTCGGGGAACGAACTGGCGTTGAGGCCGAGCCCCTTCGTGTACTTTTCCGGGTCTTCGCCCTTTTCGGGGGCGAACGTACCGGGGAGATCGAGTTTGAGGTTCCCGGTCCAAATTTCGACGGCGTCGATACCGACTGCAGTCATGTCTGGTCAATACAGGTGATGATACAAGGTATTGTCGTTCAGAATTTCGACGATTGTCGATGAAACCCGGCTGTGCTCGAGTCGACGAGGCTGCGATGGGACGCGTTGCGTTCCGCCCACAGCGCGTGGACTGTCGCTCAGAGAGACTCACCGACGGCTATCTGACCTGTGGTACTGTCCGTCGAGAATACGCGACCTCGCGCCCGCGAACGCAGTTATTCGTCTTCCTCGACGACCTCGGGATCGCTCATCGCGCTCTGGAGGCTGTCGAGGCCGTTGATCCACTCCGTCACGAGGCCGTAGTCGAGGTCCTCGGCGACGGTCATGTCGAGGTCCTGCTCGTCGATGATCAGCGTCCCCGCTTGTGCCGCATAGCCGAGGGCGGCGTCTAAGTCCTCCTCGGCCTCGGCGTCGGCCGCCGCGCTGAGGTAGTCGCCGACGGTGCCTTCCTCGGCCGGGCCGTTGGCGACGTACTCTTCTGCCGCAAAGAAGACACAGACTAGACTCGTCTGGACGCCGTCGACGAGGATCAGTTTCTCCTCGTCCTCGATGTCGACTTCGCTCAGGACGATCTCGCGAACGTCGTTGATCTCCTCGAGCGTTTCCTCCTCGCCGAGTTCCCCGTCGTCGTAGGCCGCGACGATCTTGGCGATCGCGATCGCTGTGTCGTCCTGCAGGTTGAGCAGGAGTCGAGCCGAGTCTTCGTCCTCCGGATCGATGTCTTCGTCTTTGATTCGATCGATCCAGTTCTGCCAGCGTTCCTCCGAGTAGAACTCGGTCGGGGGATTGCTCATACAGACACCTACACCGGCCGCTTGAAAGGCCTTTCTCTACACTGGACGGTTCGCGTGACCGTCTGACCGACGGGGAAAAACCGCTCAGGCGCAGTTACAGCCCCGCTCTCGCGTCGTCTTGCCACTTGCCTGTCGCTGCGTTGTTGTCCGCACTCGAGCAAACGTAAGCAGTGATTACGCCGTTCGATCGAGGGTCGCCTCCGTATCGATTCCGTACACCCGCTTCGGCGTCTCGACGTGGGCGTTCCGGACCGCCTCGTCGTGGCCGTTCTCGAGGAGCCACCGGACTCGTCGGGGAACCGTCTTGGGACCGAGCACTGCGCCCGGCCGATCGGGGTCGTCGATGTAGTCGGTCTCCATCAAGAACGGCTCGCCGCGCTCGACGGCGGTCTCGAGGCGGTCCTTATCACACATCACACTCGGTGTCGGCCCCTCGAGCCGGCCGCTCGCGTAGTGTTTGACGACGTTGTGAGCCGGCATGCCGGCGTCCTCGGCCCAGTTGGCGACCGCGGTCATGTCCTCGCTGGCCTCTGCGTGGAGTTGGACGGCACACTCGAGGTCGGCCCCGTGTTCGAACGCGCGGCGCATGACCGCGTTCGAGGCGTCCCAGACCGCGTCGTCGACCTCGTAGTGTGGCCGGCCGGATTTCAGCGCCAGCGCCTCGCCCGCGTCGACGTATTCGGCGGCGACGTCGATCCCAGCCTGCATCAAATCTCGGGCTTCTTCGGGCGCGAAGTCGCGCTCGTCGACCAGCCGCGAAACGAGTCCCGGATGGACCCCGAGGACGGGCCACGCGCGGCCCTCGAGTTCGCTCGAGGAGTCGGCGACGATGTCGATGGTTCGCTCGAAGACCTCGCGGAAGTCCTCGCCGGACTCGGCCTCGACGCCGAGGTGCCAGGAGGGTTTGTTCACTACGAGCAGGTGGGTGCCGCCAAGCCGAGCGAAGTCCCGAACGGCGTCGATACCGCGGTGGTGGTCCGGATCGAGGTGGAGGTGGTCGTCCAGGATCGGCGTCTCGTCGATCATAGCCGCTACTGGGCGGTCCGCGCTGGAAAGGTCACCGACTTCGGTACGGAGAGTGACGGTCGCGAGCGAGTACGGAAACCGATCGAAGACCGGCCGGGATCCGATCGGAATTCGATAGGTAAATCACAACCTTCGGCCGTACTGAGTAAAGGATTGATACCGATCGACTATCGAATTGGACGATTCTGTCAACAATAGTTATGATGACCCATCCAGTTAGGACGAATGTGTTTCAGTATGAGTGATCGATTATGAGTACGAACGGAGAATCGCCGTCCGACGAGGGGGCGGCCGACCAGTTCATCAGCGGCGAAACCGAAGGCGGGCCGACGGTCGAGTTCTACGGCGGCCGCGGGATGAGCGCCCTTCCGATCGCGTTTTTCATCGTCTGGGCTATCGTTCAGACCGCGCTCTGGCGAATCGGCGACACCGGCGGCCTCATCGTCGGCATCCTGGTCGGGCTGATCCTCGGAATGTTTTTCGTCCGGGGGAACTGGCAGTCCTACGCCAACACGATCTTCGAGGGGATGACCCAGCCCGTCGCGGTGACGGCGATCGTGGCGTGGATCTGGGCCGGCATGTTCGCCCAGCTCCTACAGGACGGCGGCTTCGTCGGTGGACTGGTCTGGCTGGCCGACGCCGCCGGCGTCGGCGCGGCGCTGTTCCCGGCGATCACGTTCGTCCTCGCCGCCGTCTTCACGACGGGGATTGGGACGGGCTACGGGGCGAGCGTCGCATTCGTCGGCCTCTTTTTCCCGGCGGGCGTCTTGCTCGGCGCGAACCCCGTCTTGCTGTTCGGCGCGATCCTCTCGGGAGCGATCTTCGGCGACAACCTCGCACCCGTCAGCGACACGACGATCGTCAGCGCCGTCACGCAGGACGCCGATATCGGCGGCGTCGTCGCCTCGCGGTTCAAGTACGTCATCGTCGCCGCCGTCATCGCGTTCGCCGGCTACGTCGTCGCCGGCGGGATGATGGGTGGCCTCGACGTCGGTGCGGAGGCCCAAGCGATCTTCCTCGAGAGCAGCGAGGCCATCGGCCTCGTCCACGTGATCTCGATGCTCGCCGTGATCGGCGCGGCCGTCGCCGGCCGCCACATCGTCGAGGCGATCTCGTGGGGGATCGTCATCGCGATCGTCTTCAACCTCGTCTTCGGCCTGACGGGCCTCGGCGATATCGTCATGTTCAACGCGCCCGAAGACGCACCGCTGGCCGGCCCGCTCGAGTCCCTACCGATCCTCACGATCGTCGAGGAGCCCGACGCGGTCGGCGTCGGCGGGAGCCTGATGGACGGCGTGGCTGGGTTCCTCGAACTCTCGATTCTCGTCCTCCTGATCATCGGCGCGGCCCAGATCATGATCCGCGGCGGTGCCTTCGAGGTACTGCTCGAGTGGTCCATCGAGAACCTCGCGACGAACGTCCGTAACGCCGAACTCACGATGGTCGGCACCGCGGCGCTGATCAACGCGATCATCACGATCAACACCGCCGCCGAGGTCGCGATCGGGCCCTACATCTCGAAGGTCGGCGAGCGGTTCAACCTGAACGGCTACCGCCGAGCGAACATTTTGGACGGCCAGACCGCCGCCATGGGCTACATCTTCCCGTGGTCCGGCGGCGTTCTCGCCGCCTACGGCGCGATGCAGCAACTGCCTAGCGACCTCGAGTGGTTCGAGCAGTCGATGGTCGTCACGCCGATCGACGTCGTCCCGTACGTCTTTCAGGGCTGGCTGTTGGTCGCCGTCTTCATCGTCGCCGCGCTGACCGGCTTCGGCCGCGAGTACATAACCGACCGCGAGACCGAGGAGGTGGCTCGCGTATGAGCCTCCTCGGCAAGTACTTCAAGGGCTGGCGCTTCCGCACGTCCCGGCCCGCCCTCGAGCAGGGCAGCGAGGTCGACGTCTTCATCGCGGAATCGAACGGCACGTCTGGTCGTGCCTATATCGGCGATACCGAACTGATCGTCGAGGGTGCCGGGCCGGACTGCATCGAAAAGCAGGTACGGGTCCGCGTCACGGAGTTCGACGAGGCGGCCGCGAGCGGTCGCGGCGAGTTTGTCGAGGTCGTCGGCGAGAGCTCGTACGACCGGTAGCGCTCCGGAAAATTGGTTTTTCCTCGTTTTCAACGCTGCAGCGCCGCCTCACGGATCGAGCGTGATCGCATCGTCGGCCGCGTTCTGCAGCGCGTCCGAGCGACCGTGTGACCCCGGCGCGATCGCGATCGTTTCCACGCCGACGGTGCCCGCGTACTCGAGGACGGGCTTGAAGTCGGTATCCCGTGAGGCGATCGCGAGCCGATCGACGGTGCCGTCGCCGGCCAGCGCGGTCGCGTCGACGGCGAGTTTCACGTCGACGTCGCCGCTGGTGACGATAACCTCGAAGCCGCGGGCCTCGGCGGCCTGTATCAGGCCGGGCGTGGCGTGTTCGTCGAGGTAGACTCGGATGACGCCGACCCGTCCGAGGTCGCGGGCCGCGTCGCGGAGATCGTCGAGGTCGACGTCGAACTCGTCGCGGAAGACGTTCGGCCCGTCGACGAACAGGCCCACCGCCGGCTCGGCGTCGTGCTGTGGGTCGCCGGACTGGGCGAGACGGGCGCGAACGCGGTCGAACATATCCCGGAATTCCCGTGGCCGCGAGATAGATGTGACGAAACGCGGCGGTGGGCGAGCCGCGGCGTACCAGTCCGTTTCCGGTCGGGAATTCGAAAACACCGCGGCGGTTTCTCGGCGCGCTCACCGACGTTTCAGCACTGCCCTGCACATATCCTCCGTATAAGTGCGATCGTTCTTCGGTTCTAACCGAATGGATGTGATATTTGTCCAACGAAACAATCTCGAGTTCGATAAGAGTTTACTAATTTCAGGTACTGGTGACTGTCGTCCGAATGAGACAGAACGGTCCCCTCGACGACACCCCCGACCGAACCTGCGACCGCCGAACGATTCTGACCGGTGCCGGCTCGATCGCCGTCGGCGGCCTCCTCGGCTCGAGCGGCGTCGCGAGTGCGACGCCCGGCCGCGATCCGGGGCCGAAGACGGACGAGATCTTGGTCGGCGTCTCCCCGTCGGCGGCGGACGTGGCGGCGGAAGCCCGCGCCGCCGTTCCGGGCAACGCCGATGTCGTGCACACGAACGAGACGATCCGCTACGCCGTCGTGGAGTTTCCGACGGACGCACCCGAGCACGCTCGCGAGGCGTTCATCGACGCGATCACCGACTCGCCGGCCGTCGAGTACGCGGAGCCGAACGCGACTGTCCAGTCGCTCCTCGAGCCGGACGACCCCTACTACGACCGCCAACACGCCCCCCAGCAGATCGGCTGCGAGACCGCCTGGGAGACCACCCGCGGCAGCGACGACGTCGTCATCTCCGTCGTCGATCAGGGAATCCAGTACGACCACCCCGCGCTCGAGGCGTGTGTCGACGACCGGATCGGCGAGGACTTCATCGACGGCGACGGTGATCCGTACCCGGCTCGAGGTGCGAACCACGGCACCCACGTCAGTGGCGTCGCCGCGGGCGGGACCGACGACGGCACCGGCCACGCGGGCATCAGCGACTGTTCGCTGCTCTCGGCCCGCGCGCTCGACGAGAACGGCGTGGGATCGCTCTCGGACATCGCCGACGCGATTCAGTGGTCGGCCGATGTCGGGGCTGACATCGTCAACCTCTCGCTGGGCGTCGACGGCACCTACGACACGCTGACCGCGGCCTGCGAGTACGCGGCCGACCGCGGCGTCTTCCTCGTCGGCGCAGCCGGGAACGACGGCAGCGACCGCGTCTTCTCGCCCGCGGCGGAGGACACCGTTGTCGCCGTCTCCGCGCTCGAGGACGAGGATTCGGTCGCGTCCTTTTCGAACACCGGGTCGGCGATCGAACTCGCCGCGCCCGGGTCTCGGCTCGTCTCGAGCGTGACCGGGAACGAGTACGCCCGGATGTCTGGGACGTCGATGGCAGCGCCGGTGGTCTCGGGCGTAGCGGGGCTCGCGCTCTCGGCCCATCCAGACCTCTCGCGGGCAGAACTCCGCGAGCACCTGCGGGCAACCGCGGTCGACATCGGCCTCAGCGCGGACGAACAGGGCCACGGCCGCGTCGACGCGGCCGCAGCGGTCGAAACCGATCCGTTTTCGGACGGCGGCGACGCCGAAAGCGAGGACGAGTCTGGCGGCGAGTGCGGCGACGAGACCGTCACCGCGAGCGCGAGTGGGACGCTCGACGGCAGCGGCTGGTGGGGCGAGAGCGATCGCTACAGCTACGGGTTGAACACCGCCGATCCCTGCTCGATCACGATTTCAATCGAGAATTCTCCTGACGGCGATGTCGACCTCTTCGTCACCGCCGACGGCAGCAAACCCGATCGGTGGAGCTACGACGAGTCGCTGACGGGAACGGATGCGGTCGAGTCGATGACCCTCTCGCTCGAGGGCGACGAGACGTTCCGGTTCTACGTCTACGCGACCAGCGGCCGCGGCGAGTACACGTTGGGACTCGAAGAACGGGGACGGTAGCGCCGACGGAGACGCAGCCGGCCACTCACCGCATCACTCGAAAATGAAGTAATCGCGCTCCTCTCCCTGGACTGAGATCCACTTGGGTTCGGTGAGTTCCCGGGTGATCCACTCGCCGTGATACCGACCGAGCCCGGACTGTTTGACGCCGCCGAAGGGCGCGTTGTGGTCCTCGTTGATCGGCTGGTCGTTGATGTGGACCATGCCCGCTTCGACGCGATCGGCGAGGTCGCGAGCGCGGTCTTCGTCCTCGCAGAAGACGGCCGCCGAGAGGCCGTATTCGGTGTCGTTGGCCAGTTCGATCGCCTCCTCGTCGTCCGAGAACGGGATCACGGGTGCGACGGGGCCGAAGTGCTCGTTGCAGGCCGTCGGCATGTCGTTGGTACAGTCCGAGAGGACAGTCGGCTCGACGAACAGGCCGTCGGCCTCGCCGCCCGTCTCGAGGGTCGCGCCCGCCTCGAGCGAGCCCTCGATGAATTCGACCAGATCGTCGCGCTGGGTTTCGTTCTGGACCGGGCCGAAGGTGACATCGTCGTTTTCGGAAGGGTCGCCGATGACGAGCGACTCGGCGTGATCGACGAGCAGGTCGACGTACTCGTCGTAGCGGTCCTCGTGGACCAGATGGCGGTTGATCGAGATGCAGACCTGTCCCTGATGGAAGAAGGAACCGAACGCGCCGGCGCGAGCGGCCCGCTCGAGGTCGGCCTCGTCGGTAACGATAAAGGGCGCGTTGCCCCCGAGCTCGAGGGCGGGCAGCGCGAGGTTCTTGCCGGCCTGCTCGGCGACGCCCTTGCCGACGGGCGTCGAACCGGTAAAGGAGACGACTCGCGGAATCGGGTGGTTGGCGATCCGGTCGCCGATCTCCGAGCCGCGGCCGGTGACGACGTTGACGACGCCGTCGGGGACACCCGCCGCCTCACAGAGCGTCGCGATCAGCAGCCCGCCGGTGATCGGGGTGTCCGTCGCCGGCTTCAGGACGACGGTGTTGCCCAGCGCGATCGCGGGTGCGAGCGCTCGCAAGGAGAGATGGAGCGGGAAGTTCCACGGCGAGATGATCCCGACGACGCCGACCGGTTCGTAGACGATGTGGTTGTCCTTGTCGTCGATCGACGACGAGGGTCGAACCTCCTCTTCGGGCGGTTCGAGCTCCAGTGCCATCTCCACGTCGCCGGTCGCGGTGGCGAACTCGCCCATCGCGCGGTAGCCGGGGGTGCCCGCCTCGGTCGCGAGCAGGCCAGCGATCTCCTCGAAGTTTGCGTTGAGTTCCTCGAGCAGGTTCTGTACGATCTCGTTGCGCTCCGCTCGAGGCGTCGCCGCCCAGTCCGACTGTGCGGCCTCGGCCGCCTCGTAGGCGGCGTCGACGTCCGCCTCGGTCCCGGCGGGTACGTTGGTAAAGACTTCCTGTTTCGCCGGGTTCTCGACGGGGATCGTCTCGCCGCCGGTGGCGTCGCGCCACTCGCCGTCGATGTACAACTGGGTCCAGTCGGCCTGTGGCTCGAGCGTCGGGGCACTCATACTGTCTTCCGGCTACGTTATTTTCAGCCATATGTTTTCGGCAACCGGAGACGGTAGCCCCTCGCGTTGTAATCGGAATCAGTTACTCCGCCTGCGGGCGATCGGTTTCGACGCCGGCCGTTGACTCCCTTCTCCTGCCGTCTCCAGCTCCGCCTCAAGCGGCCGAGCGTGCTCGAGCGACGAAAAGACATTACTACTCCGCGGATGACGTTCCGGGTATGCCGCTTCAGACGCCGCCGTTACGTGGGATACACGACGATCGCGGGGCGAAGTTTACGGAGTTTGGCGGCTGGGACATGCCGGTCGAGTTCGATTCGATTCAGACCGAGCACGCGGCCGTCCGTGAGGACGTCGGCGTCTTCGACGTCTCGCATATGGGCCAGATTCACGTCACCGGCCCGGACGCGACGGCGTTGATGCAACGGCTGACGTCGAACGACGTGTCCCGGCTGGCGGTCGGTGACTCCCAGTATGCCGCCATCACCGACGAGGACGGGATCATCATCGACGACACCGTCGTCTATCGGCTTCCCGACGAGTCCCATCCGACCTACCTCTTCGTCCCCAATGCCGGCACCGACGAGGCGACCCACGAACGGTGGCTCAGCTACCGCAACGACTGGGACCTCGAGGCGACCGTCGATAACCGGACCGACGAGTACGCGATGTTCGCCGTTCAGGGACCCAACGCGGCCGACCTGCTCGAGGGCGTTGCCGAGGAACCGGTCACCGATCTCGACCGGTTCGAGGCCCAGTATGCGACGATCGACGGCGTCGATTGCTGGACGGCTCGAACCGGTTATACTGGTGAGGACGGCTTCGAACTGATCGTCCCGTGGTCGGCCGCCGAGGAAATCTGGACGGCCATCGACTGCCAGCCCTGCGGGCTGGGGGCCCGCGATACGCTCCGCATCGAGGCCGGCCTGCTACTCGCCGGGCAGGATTTCGACCCCGAGTCGAACCCGCGGACGCCCTACGAGGCCGGCATCGGTTTCACCGTGGCCCTCGATACCGAGTTCGTGGGACGAGACGCGCTGGCTGCGATCGAGGACCGCGGCGTCGAGGAGCGACTCGTCGGCTTCCAGCTGATCGACCGCGGGGTTCCGCGCCACGGCTACGACATCACGACCACCGAAAGCCGGGTCATCGGCACCGTCACCAGCGGCACGATGAGCCCGACCCTCGAGAAACCGATCGGCCTCGGCTACGTTCCGGTCGAGTACGCAGAGCCAGGGACCACCCTGCAGGTGGTCGTCCGCGGCCAGTCGAAAAAAGCAAGAGTTGAAACCACACCCTTCATCGACACAGTATAATGAGCTTCGACGTTCCCGACGATAGACGGTATCTGGAATCGCACGAGTGGGCACTCGAGACCGACGGCGTCGTCCGCGTGGGTATCTCCGACTTCGCACAGGACGAACTCGGCGACGTGGTCTTCGTCGAACTCCCCGACGAGGGCGACGAACTCGCACAGGAAGCCGAGTTCGGCGTTGTCGAATCGATCAAGGCCGTCTCCGATCTCTACGCGCCCGTCGGCGGCGAGGTCGTCGCGATCAACGACGACCTGTTCGACGCCCCCGAACTCGTCAACGAGGACCCCTTCGGCGAGGGTTGGATGCTCGAGATCGAACCGGACGATCTCGACGACCTCGAGGCGCTCCTCTCGGCCGACGAGTACGAAGCACAGATCGCCTGACCCGGTTCGTTTTCGCCGCGAGTCAGCTATCGTTCCTCGACAGCGGTCGTTCTCTTCACACTCCTCACTCTCTGCCGCTTCTCTCTTTTTGCGCTCGAGGACGGTTCGAGGTGCCCTCGAGGCGGTAGAAATGGGGGCAAGCCGGCGCGACCCGAGTCGATCGACTGCGGTCAGAAAACGAACCGTTCGACGATCCGGCCGAGTAGTCCCGGCCGATGAGTGCCGTGGGCGTGTACGCCGAGCGCGGGCGACTCGGTCGCGTCGATGAGCCGGTCCGCGAGGTCGTTCCCGAGGATGGGTTGCAGCCGTCCGCCGTCGCGCCCGATGACGAGGAACTCGGCGGTCTGTGCGATCCCGATCAGTCCCTCGACCGAGCCGTCCGTTTCGATGATTTCGGTCGTGACCGGCGCGGAACAGAGTTCGACGAGTTCGTCCTGATAGTCCTCGATCGTCCGTCTGAGGTCGGCCGACGCCGACGACTCGATCGCGTACACGAGCCGGACCGTCGCGTCTAACTCGGTGGCGAGCGCGTCGGCGATCCTGACTTTCGACGGATCGAACGGGCTCCGATCGGTGAGCACCGTTACCTCATCGACGGCGTCGAAGTCGCGGTCCTCGACGAGGACGACGTCACAGGGGGCGCGGTGGAGGATCCACTCGATCGGACTCCCGATGAACTGGTGGCGGAGCCCGCCGGGCTGGCGTTCCATCAACAGCGCGTCGACCCCCTCGTGGGCCGCGAAGTTGACGATCGCGTGTTTCGTGTCGTGGCTCACGATCTCCCCGTACGTGATCGGGACATCGAACTCCTGACACAGTTCCCCGGTCTGTTCCTCGAACTGGAGATCCGCCGGCGACTGCGTCTCGGAGGCGTAGCCTAGCGACACCTGATCCGGCACCTCGTCGAACTGGATGACCGTGACGCCGCCGCCGCGTTCGCGCGCGACGTCCGCGGCGATGCGGATCAGTTGGCGCTCGCGGGCCTCGCCGGTCCCTTCGGTCAGCGCGACGAGTACATTCGAGGTCGTCGACTCGAGCGCGTCTTCGGTTCGGTCGACGGCCGAGCGACCGGTCGTTCGGCGGACCGTGTCGACGGCGATTCCGGCGCGGTCGATCCGCGGACGTGCGTAGACCCAGTACCAGCCGATGCTGCCCGCGGTGATAACGGCCGCGCCCGCGAGGGCGACGGTCCCCATCTGGGTCAGCAGGACGAAGCCGCTCGCGATCCCGAAGAGCTGCATCGCCGGGTACAGCGGCGACTCGAAGCTCGGCTCGTACTCCTCGACATCGGCGTGGCGGAACGCGATCAGGGCCACGTTGATCAGGATGAACACGAGGATCTGGAACGCGCTCGCGAGCTTGGCGATCTCGAGGATGGGGACGAACGCGATCAGGACGAGCATGACGCCGCCGGTGAGCGTGATGGCGGTCGTCGGCGTGCCGAACCGGTCGCTGACCGTCGCAAAGCGGGGCGGCGCGAGGTCGTCGCGGCTCATCGCGAAGGGGTACCGCGACGAGGAGAGGATCCCGGCGTTGGCGGTGCTGACGAGCGCGAGGATCGCCGCGAGCACCACGGCGATGACGCCGGGTCGGGCGAGCGCGCCCTCGGCGGCGATCGCCATCGGCGTCTCCGAATCTGCGAGAGCCTCGAGCGGCGAGATGCCGACCATCACCGCGACGATGAGAACGTACAGAATCGTGGTGAACGTCAGCGAGCCGAGGATGCCCAGCGGGATGTTTCGGCCGGGATCTTCGATCTCCTCGGCGACGCTCGCAACTTTGGTGACGCCCGCGTAGGAGACGAAGACGAGGCCGGTGGCCGCGAGCAGGCCGCCGATGCCGTCGTCGAACGAGCCGTCGAACTGGCCGGGGTCGATTCCCGTCGCCCCGCCGCCGACGAACCACGCCAGCGCGGCGAGCATGACGACGACGATCGCGACCTGCAACTGGCCGGTCTGTTTCGCCCCGAAGACGTTGACGGCGATGAGGATTACCGCGAGGGTGAGCGCAACGGGTTTGACCGGCAGATCGAACAGAAGCACGAGGTAGGGAACGCCGCCGACGAGCGCCAGCGCGCCCTTGAACGCGAGCGAGAACCACGTACCGACGCCCGCGACTGTTCCCAGTATCGGCCCCATGCCGCGTTCGATGAAGATGTACGTGCCGCCGGCTTCGGGCATCGCCGTCGCCATTTCCGACTTGCTCAACGCGGCGGGGACAACGAGCAGTCCCGCGAGCAGGTACGCGACGATGACGCCCGGGCCGGCGATTTTGATCGCTAACGCCGGCAGGATGAAGATCCCGCTTCCGATCATCGCACCGATACTGATCGCCATCACCGACGGCAGTCCGAGGTCTCGTTCGAGGTCTTTTGTCATTGGAGATGAGTGTCGTGTAGCGAGGCCGCGAGTCGCCCGGGTCGGGGATCGTGCGGCCAGCGCCGGAGTGCGTCTCGTCTCTCACCCGAGTCCGATCGTCGGCCCGCCAAACGACGCATTGCTCGAGGGACCCGAAACAAGAGAGACGTGAGACGGTATCCAGAAGCCGGATACTCGCTTACGAGTGAAATGCGACGACAACGAAATAAACCCAGGGGTTTCCGATCGATGTGGGATACGTTCCCATCAATACCGGATCGAAAATCCGTTTCGTCGAAACGAGAAACACGAACCGAACGATCGTACGATACTGCCGATCGACGCGGCGTCGCTCGCCGCCCAGCGCCGATCCGCCCGACGGCGCTACTCGAGGGTGACGAGGTGCTCGAGAACGTCGTCGAGCGGTGCCGACGTGACCGCGAGCGAGTAGCCGTCGATGCGTGCGAGTTCCCCCGCGTGATCCCAGAGGTTCTCCACCTCGAGGCCGTGAAGGATCACGGCGTTCGGCGTCGGGTTGACCATTCGGAGGGCGATGCCGACGCCCTCGCCGCGGGTGACGTTTGTGAACACGAGCACGCGGTTCGTACTCTGGCCGTAGAGTCGAAAGAACTCCTCCGTCGAGAGGCGCGTGATCGCTTCGATGCTGTCGATGACCGTGTGGCCGCTGACCTGATCGGTGCCCCCCGCGGCCACTTCGGTCGCCTCGAGATCGTCGTGGAGTCGCTCGAGGGGCAGCGAGGTGGCGTACTCCCGCAGGTCGTAGACGACGTCGCTGTCGAAGCCCGCCGACAGGACGCGGCCGTACTGTCGGATGCGCTCGCCGCCGCGGCGCTCGTCGATCGAGAGCAGTCCCTCGACGAGGCGGCCGACGACGCCGATCCCCGGGCTCTCCCGGCGGCCGCTCTCGTAGTCCGAAATCACCGACGACGAAACCTCGAGTTCGGCCGCGAGATCGGTCTGTGAGATGTCGAAGTCGGTGCGCCACTTCCGCAGCGTGGCACCGGGGTCGTCGCTCAGCGTGATCTCCCCGGCGATCTTCTCCGCGAGTTCCCGTTTCGGTCCGCGTCCGCTCATACCCGAGGGTCGCCCGGTCGGGCCAAGTAGCTACCGGAGACGGATCGATCGCTCGAGCGCCCCAACAGTCAAGCCCCCGCGGTTCGAGTCGCCGGGATATGCCATCGACCGTCGTCCACGTCGCGTTCGCAGGGCTGCTCGGAGTCGCGTTGCTCGGCGACGAGTTCGATACCCGGGCGATTCTGGTCGTCATGGGCTGTGCTGCCCTCCTCGATCTGGATACGCTGATCGGCATCGTCGTTCCCGGCACCCACCGCGCGGCGTTGCACAACGTCTGGATCGTCCTCGTTCCCGCCGCCGTCCTGCTGTGGGACGGCGTGCTCCGCGAGCGGTCGGTCGTCGACGAACGGTGGGGACCCTACGGCCGCCGCGTCGCGTGGACGGGCGTGGCGGCGGTGCTGTTCGCCCACATCCTGTTCGACGCCTTCTTTAACGGCGTCAATCTCTTCTGGCCGCTCCACGACCGGTTTTACGACCTGTCCGGCTCGTTGCTCGTGACCGATCAGCGCGGGCTCGTCCAGACCTTCGTCGAACTCGACGCCGGAGCCCTCGCCGAGTCGACGGCCCGCGGAACAACCGAAAACACCCACTACAGAACAGGGTTCGACCCCACCCGCGACGAGCCGGCGACGGCCGTCGAGCGGATCTTCCCCATTGCGGCGACCGGCGAACGGTTCGTCCTCACGCTTGCCGGATTCACTGCGGTCGTCGTCCGCATCGTCGAGGAACGCCGATAGAACTGACGAGGAGAGCAGCGTCGCCGCGGACGAGCGGACGACCTACTCGGCCGACTCGTCGCTCGTGGACGGCGGGGCCGTCGTCTTGACGCGCTCGCGGAGCCACGCGATCGCGGCCTCGACCGTCTCGGGATCGGTACTCGAGACGCGGATTCGGCCCGGCCGATTCTCGCTTCGGGGGTAGCTCCCGACGGCGACATCGAAGCGCTCGGTGACACCCTCGAGGACCTCGTGGAGTGATCCCTCGGGTGCCGGCGTGTACAGCGTTTGCGCGGTCGATGCCCCCTGAAACTCGTCGGCGACCGCCTCGAACATCGCCTGCATCTCGTCGGGGATGCCGGCGAAGACGTAGACGTTTTCGACGATGCAGCCGGGGGCCCATCCCTCGTCGGTGACGATCGGCGTCGCTCCCTCGGGGATCGAGGCCGCTGCGTCGATGTCGAGCCGGAGGTCGTACTCCTCGACCATCTCCGGGTTCTCGTCGCGGAACGCGGCCGCCTTCTCGACCAGCCGCTCCCGGATCTCGCCGTGGACGACGTGGTCGCGCTCGAGGCCATCTGCGACGGCTTCGACGGTTACGTCGTCGGGTGTGCCACCGATGCCGCCGGTGACGATCACGGCGTCGAACTCGTCGCGCCAGCGGGCGACGTAGTCGGCGATGAGTGTGCGGTCGTCGGGAATCGTCAGAATCCGTCCGACCGTGCCGCCGCGCTCGGTGATCCGCTCGGCCAGCCACGACGCGTTGGTGTTGGTCGTCGATCCCGCGAGGATCTCGTCGCCGACGGTGACGATCGCGACGTTCATACTCGGCCTTGGATTCCCGGGCAGTTATCGGCTCTGGAACGCGATCGGTCGTCGCGCCGCGACGCTCGCCTCGCTCTCGGCTAGCGCTCGAGTGATCGCCGGGACTATGCGAGGACGCCGGTCGAGGCCGACATTTGCCGATCGCCAGCGCCACGGTTTTGTAAGTCGTGTGCCAAGTGACGGTATGGTCATTTTCACTGGTGGCGGATGTGTCGGCACATCTCGTCTCTCGTGTCGTGCGCGCCCGCTCGGAATCCGAGCGGGCGCGCCGATGCGTTGGTCGGCTAGTCGGTCACAGGACGGCGTCGGCGCGATGGTGGCAGTGCCGGCTCGGATACGATCGGCAGGGTGGCAGCGATGGTAGACATCGCCTTCTCGTTGGGGCGGCTCGGCTTCGCCCTCTTTCTGGTCCTCCTGAACGGCTTTTTCGTGGCGGCGGAGTTCGCGTTGGTTCGGATTCGGTCGACGCAAATCGAGACGCTCGTCGAGGAGGGGCGGTCGTCGGCGGAACTCATCCAAGAGATAGAGGACAACTTGGACGACTATCTCGCGACGACGCAACTGGGCATCACGATCGCCTCGCTTGGGCTGGGGTGGGTCGGTGAACCCGCCATCGCCTCGCTCATCGAGCCCGTCCTGGGTTCGGTGCTCCCCGCGGGCTCGGTTCATCTGGTCGCGATCGCGATCGGGTTCAGCGTCATCACCTTCCTCCACGTCGTCTTCGGAGAACTCGCGCCGAAGACCCTCGCCATCGCGGACGCCGAACGGATCTCGCTGCTGGTCGCCCGGCCGATGAAGTTCTTCTACTACGTGTTCGTTCCCGGCATCATCGTGTTCAACGGAACGGCGAACTTCTTTACGGGACTCATCGGCGTCGCGCCGGCCTCCGAGCGCGACGAGAGCCACAGCCCCGAAGAGATCATGCGGATCGTCTCGCGATCGGGCGATCAGGGAGCCGTCGATACGGACGAAGTCGAGATGATCGAAGCGGTCTTCGATCTGAGCGATACGATCGCTCGAGAAGTGATGATCCCACGTCCGGATGTCGTGACCGTCCGCGCCGGAATGCCCCTCTCCGAACTCAGAGGCGTCGCCGCGGGCGGAAACTACACCCGGTTCCCCGTCGTCGACGAGGAGGCCGACGAACCCGTCATCGGCTTCGTCCACGCCAAAGACGTGCTGCAAGCCATCGAGGCCGCGGACAGGGAGGGCGCGGACGCCGAACCGACCGCACGCGACCTCGTTCGAGAGGCACTCATCGTCCCCGAGACCCGCCGGATCGACGAGATCCTCGCGGAGTTCCGCCGCCGGAACGTCCAGTTGGCCGTCGTCATCGACGAGTGGGGAGCCTTCGAGGGGATCCTGACCATCGAGGACGTCATCGAGGAAGTCGTCGGCGAGATCCAAGACGAGTTCGACGTCGCCGAGATGGAGCCCTCGGTCGACGAACTCTCCGACGGAAGCTATACCATGGACGGCGGCGTCTCGCTCGAGGAGGTCAACGAACTCCTCGGAACGGAGTTCGAGAGCGACGCGTTCGACACTATCGGCGGCCTCGTGTTGAGCCGCCTCGGTCGCGCCCCCGAAACCGGTGACTCGATCGAAGTCAACGGCTACGAGGTGGCCGTCGAGGACGTGGAGGGGACGCGTATCTCGAGCGTGACCGTAAGCGAGGTCGCCCCGGAGGCCGAGGAGTCGACCGACTGAGCCGCCGCACAAGCGCGATGTGAGTCGCGTCGGGGCCGACCAATTCTCCGTGGGATATCATCTCGTGGGTCATTCGCTCTCGAGCCGACGGTCCGCTACTGTGGACGGTCTCTCACGGGACCATGACTGTAATCAGATATAACATATCTGCGACATCTTTATGCGGTGAGCTGTGCTTCCTCCGGCTATGCAACGACGGACCTTTATCGGCGTCTCGAGTGCTGGACTCGGACTCGCGGGCTGTCTCAACGCGGAGTCTGACGGTTCGGCCGCCGAGGCCGAGCCGGACTCCGGGAACGAAACGGGCGAGACCACGAACGAGTCGTTCAGTGACGCGAACTCCTCGACCAGCGATGAGACCACATCGGACGGCGATTCGAATACCGACGGGTCCGATGGAGCGTCCGACGACACCGCGGAAGACGACGACACCGAATCCGACGAGGAAAGCGGGGGCTCGGAGCCGACCGTCTCGTTTCCGTCCTGTACCCGCGCAGAGATCACGGGAACTTTCGAAGCCGGCGACGTCGCCTTCGCGAGCACGGGGTTCTACGACGACGGGTTGTACGGCAACACCATGCTCGAAGACGGGTTCGTCTTCGGCGAGGATGTCGACGCGCCGTTCTCTGGAACGGTGGTGTTCGAAATCGGCAGCGACTCCACCGTACGCGAGGGCGACGGCGAAATCACCGTCGAGATCCCGGGCTACGGCAGTGATGGCACCGTCATTTCGGGACTCGCGACCGAGGAGATGGAGTATCGGACCGGTAGCACCACACACGGAAACCCGAATGCCCAGCAGTGTCTGCGCGAGCTTGAACCGGACGAGACCGGCGACGGGGCCGGCGAGGGAAGCGCGACGTTTTCGGTGACGAGCCTCGAGACCAATACCCCGGTCGACGCCGGCGACTTCCTCGAGGTGAGCGCGACGGTCGCAAACACCGGCGGAGCCGCCGGCACGCAGAACCTCGCGCTGATCGTCGGCCACAGCGCAGAGCAGGTCGAACAGCACTCGGTAAGCCTCGAGGCCGGCGAGCAGACGGGACTCACGATGGGGTATCGAACCACGATGGTCGACGCCGATCAGGAGTTTCCCATCCGCATCGAATCGGACGATGACGCGGCCGAGCACACCGTTCTCGTCTACGGCACGAACTGAAATCCCGAAACGCGCGACCGGCATTCCCCTCGCGGATCACAGCGATATGCGAAGACCTTCGGCGCGGTCCACCTCGCCGAGTTGACGGAGACGCGCCCGTCTCCGCTGGGCAGCCGAACAAGTTGCTCGCATTCTTCCTTTCATTCGGTAGGGTCAATATACACACATGAAAAAATACATTATATCATGTCCAAAATTATTGGTATGAATCGACGAACGCTACTTGCTGCCGCTGGCACGGGCATCGCTGCACTCGCCGGCTGTTTCGACAGCGAGAAGCGACTCGCCACGAACAGTAGCGAGACGCCTGTCGCGAAACAGAACAGCGACTCGAGCGATACCGACGGCGGCGAGGGCGAGAGCGATCGCGAATACGAGTGGTACCACGATGTCGGCGGCCGGGTCGATATCGTCGCGAACGGAACCGTGTTCGGTACCGAAAACAGCCTGCTCGAGGAGTCCGAGCGGTTGGGTGGCGGTATCTTCGCCCTCGACCGCGAAACCGGCGATCACCTGTGGACGCACGGCTCTAGCGGTATGTACTCAATGTATACGGAACCGACCGTGACCGACGCCGTCTACGCCGGCTACGGCGACGATGTGATCGGCAACGGTATCGGCAAGACGATTGCAATCGAACACGACGGCGAGTTGCGGTGGTCACGGGAGACCGGCAGCGTCTACTCCCGCCCGCGAGTGGCGGACGATACCGTCTACGTCGGCGGTGACGACGGCGTCGTTTACGCGTTCGCGACGGACGACGGGACGACGCGCTGGAGCGAGCGGGTCTCCGAACCGGCGACGTCGTCACGGAAGGTAACGGTCGCCGCTGTGACGGACAACGTCTACGTGACGACTGGACGACTCCTCTCACTGGATCCGGACGACGGGAGCGTCCGCTGGACGTACGGCGATGGTGACGATCGAATCCGCGATGCGACGATCGGCGACGGGATCGCGTACGTCTCGACCCGGAAGGGTATCGCCGCAATCGCTGACGGGGAGGAACACTGGCACGCCGATTCGGAATCGTACCGGTCGATCAGGGCCGTCGATACCAAACGGGTCGTCGTCGACGCCGGCGACAAACTCGTCGGGCTCGATGTCGAAACCGGCGACCGACAGTGGACGATCGAGGGAGTCGACCGGGCAACGGTCTCGGTTCCCCACGACCGGATATACGTCGCGGGTGATCGGATACGGGCGTACGGGATAGCCGACGGCGACGAACTGTGGCACGAATCGATCACCGACTCGGCATCGGTCGAGTCGCTTCAGATCGCCGACAACGGCGATACAGACACACACAGTGTGATCGCACGGATCGACGACACGCGATTCTCTCGGCTCGATCCGACCGGCGACGTAACGGGGGCCGCCTCGGTCGATGCCCAGATCAAGCAGTTTGCCGTGGACGGCGACGTGATCGCGGGAACGCGTGACGGCATCTGCTCGCTTGCCCTCGAGTGAGCGACTCGGAGAGCGAATCGTCCCGGAACCGGACCGAGCGGATCCGAGCTCCGCAACCACTAAACGCGACTCACACCTACAGTAGCCAATGACTGACTGGACCGAGAAGTCCGGAAAATACGATGTAGATTCGATGTACTGAGAACATCGAATATGTCTCGTCGTTCGCTCGTCGATGCGGAGATGAATTCCGACCAGTGGAGATAGAATGGGTATCTCTGTATATCGGGGAACATTTTTATTTTCGCCCACCGTACGCCAAGATATGTCAGACGTAGCGCTGGACGACCGCGGTCGTCTCACGCTCCCGAAGGAGGTCCGAGAGCGATACGGGGACCGATATCACGTTGTTCAGCTTCCAGACGGAGTCAAATTGGTTCCGCTCGCTGACGACCCGCTCGAGGCACTCAGAGACGAGTTTGCGGATGTCGAGAAGTCGGCCGACGAACTTCGTGAAGAAGCACGCGAAGCAGCGCTCGACGAGGCCGGACAGTAAATGTATGCGGAAACTGACTTTCTGCTCGCGCTCATCAAGAATGAAGACTGGCTCGGAGACGCCGCCGAAGCGGTATACCGAGACCGACGGGACGAGTTGTGGACGTCGCAATTCACGCTCATCGAACTCCTTTTAGTTGCCTACCGCGAGGACCGTGATACCGAACGAGTCGTTTCGAACGCAGCCAACCTCGTCGAGGTACGTGGTGACGCGGAGACGGTCGTTACGGCGGCGACGTACGTGGAAGACCACGGGTTCACACCGTTCGACGCGCTTCACCTCGTCGAATCCAACGGGGAGACTATCGTCTCGAGCGATGACACATACGAGGAGGTTACGCCTCGTCTCGACTTGAAGACGGTCACCGAAGAGTAGCGTCCGCAACCACTAAACGCGACTCGCACCAACCTGTCTCCAATGACCGACTGGACGGAGAAGTACCGCCCGACGACGCTGTCGGAGGTGCGCGGAAACAACAAGGCCCGCGACAAACTCGAGGAGTGGGCCGAGAGCTGGGACGACCACCGGCAGTCGGTGATCGTCCACGGCAGTCCCGGAATCGGGAAGACCTCCGCCGCCCACGCGCTGGCGAACGACATGGGCTGGCCCGTCATGGAACTGAACGCCAGCGACAGCCGCGGGGCCGACGTCATCGAGAAGGTCGCCGGCGAGGCCGCAAAGAGCGGCACGCTCACCGGCGGCGAGGCGGGCCGTCGGCTCGTCATCTTGGACGAGGCGGACAACTTCCACGGCAACGCCGACTACGGCGGCTCGCGGGAGGTCACCCGCGTCGTCAAGGACGCGAACCAGCCGATCGTCCTCGTGGCAAACGAGTTCTACGACATGAGCAAGTCGCTGCGCAATTCCTGCGAGACGATCGAGTTCCGCGACGTCTCGAAGCGGTCAATCGTTCCCGTGCTGCGAGACATCTGCCGCCGCGAGGGTGTCGAGTTCGAGGAGGACGCACTCGAGAAAATCGCCGAATCGACGAGCGGCGACTTGCGTTCGGCGGTCAACGACTTGCAGGCCGTCGCCGAGGAGACCGAACGCTTGACCGTCGACGACGTGGTGACCGGTCAACGTGATACGACGGAAGGGATCTTCGACTTCCTCGACGAACTCATCAAGGAGAAAGACGCCGAAGGGGCGCTGCGGGCCTCCTACGATGTCGACGAGACGCCGGACGACCTGCTCAACTGGATCGAGGACAACGTCCCGAAAGACTACCAGGGGGCGGAACTGGCCGACGCCTACGGGTTCCTCGCGAACGCCGACCGCTGGCTGGGTCGGGTGCGGGCGACCCAGGACTACTCCTACTGGCGGTACGCGACGGACAACATGACCGCCGGCGTCGCCGCCTCGAGACGCGGCGATAAGGGCGGCTGGACACGGTATGGCCCGCCAAGCTATTGGTCGAAACTCGGCCGGACCAAGGGGACTCGGAACACCCGCGATTCGATCGCCGAGCGTATCGCCGAACGGGAGGGGACAAGCGTCGCGACGGCCCGCCGCGAACTCATGCCGTTCCTCTCGGCGATGACCCACCACTGCAAGAACCGCGACCTGACCGTCCGGATGGCCGCGGCATACGACCTCGACGAGTCGGAACTCTCTTTCGTCACCGGCAGCGGCAAAGACACTAACAAGGTCCAGTCGATCGTCGAGGACGCCGCAGAACGCAAAGCCGAGCAAGCAGTCGAACACTCGGGCAACGCTTTCTTCGAGGCCGAAGGCTCGAGCGAGAGTGATGCGGACGCCGCCGAGTCGGGGTCCGATGCGAACGCTGACGACGACGCCGCCGACGACTCGAGTTCCCCACGGGCGCTCGCAGGGACGGAGGCCGAAGAAGGAAGCGACGGCGAGCGGTCGGACGACGCGTCCGCAGTCGAGGACCCGGACGAGGATCAGTCGGGGTTAGACGACTTCTTCTGACCCCCCGAGGTCGCCGTTCGCCGACGCCGCCGACGACTCGAGTTCCCCACGGGCGCTCGCAGGGACGGAGGCCGAAGAAGGAAGCGACGGCGAGCGGTCGGACGACGCGTCCGCAGTCGAGGACCCGGACGAGGATCAGTCGGGGTTAGACGACTTCTTCTGACCCCCCGAGGTCGCCGTTCGCCGACGCCGCCGGTTGAATGGACCGGGGACGTGACGGGAATTGCGAACCGAGGTTCTTTCCCATCGAACATATCAATTCATCGACTGACGACACTATTACGTCGATGAACGGTGTGCCATCTCGTGGTGACCGACCGAATGACAGACTCCCGTAGCTGCCCGCTCTGTACCGAGTCGTACGACGACCGGAACGACCTTCGCGTCCACCTCGAGGTCGAACACCGGAAATCCGAGGTCGTCGCCCGACTGGTCGAACTCGACGCGGCGGGGGCCGATCTGTCGTCCGAACGCGAACGGACGACAGTCGACGACGAGCTCCCGGCACCGTCCGCCGACTGACCGCGACGTACCTTAGCGACCGGCTACTGGAAGCGACGCCAGAAATTTTGGAGCGAGTGCATCGCCGACGCCGGCAGCGAGGCGACGCGGGTCGGGTTCTCCGGCAGGCATATCGTCGTCCACCGGCGGGACCGTCTCGACGAGATGGCCGGTCATCCGCTCGAGTTCGTCGGGGTTGGTCCGTTCGGCTACCGTCTCGCCGGCGTACTCGTTGAGGATGATCCCGCAAATATCGATCTCGCGGGCCTCGAGCGCGTCGACCGAGAGCGTGGTGTGATTGAGCGTGCCGAGTCCCGAGCGTGTGACGACGACCGCTGCGGCCTCGAGGTCGGCGATGAGATCGATCACCTCGCGGTCGCCGGCCAGTGGTACCCGGAGGCCGCCGATTCCTTCGACGATCGGGACCGGCGTCGCCTCGATCTCGCGCTCGCAGGCCGCGCGAATCGTCTCGTAGGAGAGATCCTCGCCCGCGACCTCGGCGGCGACGCGAGGTGCGAGCGCCGGCTCGAGATAGCGCGGGCAGGTCGCAGCCGCGGGATCGTCACAGGCCGCGGCGACGAACCCGGCATCGTCATCGGGCGGATGGCCAGTCTGGGCCGGTTTGATCGCCCGCGCGTCGCGGCCGGCCTCGCGGAGCAGTCGCGTGAGTCCGGCCGTCACGACCGTCTTGCCGACGCCGGTCCCGGTGCCGACGACGGCGATCGGTCGGGTCGCGGTCACAGGAGCCCGACCTCCTCGCCCGCCGCGCGAAACGCCTCGAGGCAGTCGATGATGTCGTTCTCGTCGTGGGTTGCTATCGGAACGACGCGGAGCCGGCTCGTTCCCTCGGGGACCGTCGGGGGCCGGATCGCCGGCGCGACGACGTCGCGCTCCCGAATGCCGTCGGCGAGGGCCATCGCATCTTCCCGATCGCCGACGACCAGCGGGAGGATCTGGGAGTCACCCCAGATATCGAATCCCATGGTCTCGAGGCCGTCGCGGAGGTGAGCGACGTTCTCCCAGAGTCGCTCGCGCGCGTCGCCGTGTCGGGCGACGTGTAAGGCTTCGCTCGCGGCCGCGGCGGCCGGCGGGGCGAGGCCGGTCGAGAAGACAAAGGAGCGCGCGTCGTTTACCATGCACTCGATCAGGTCCGCGCTGCCGGCAACGTAGCCGCCCTGACTCGCCAGCGCCTTCGAGAGTGTGCCCATTTGGATCTGGATCCTGTCCTCGAGCCCCTCGGCCTGGACGACGCCGCCGCCGTCCGCGTAGAGCCCCGTCGCGTGAGCCTCGTCGACCATCACCCACGCGCCAACGGCCTCGGCGGCGTCACAGATGGCCTCGAGCGGCGCGACGGTGCCGTCCATGCTGAACACTGAGTCGGTGACGATCAGCCACGACTCGTCGGTCGGGTCTCGGCCCTCCCGCGCGGCCGCGTCGGCCCGTTCCTCGAGGGCCGACCGCAGGCTCGCGGCGTCGCAGTGGTCGTAGACGACGGTGTCGGCGTCCGCGAGCCGGCAGCCGTCGACGATGCTCGCGTGATTCAACTCGTCGGAGAAGACGACGTCCGGCTCGAGGGCGGTGATCGTCCCGACGTTCGCGGCGTAGCCCGACGAAAAGGTCAGCGCGCGCTCGGTCCCTTTGACCTCGGCGAGCAGTCGCTCGAGGTCCTGATGGACCATCGTGTCGCCGGTAACGAGGCGGCTCGCTCCGGCCCCGGTCCCGACGGTCGCGGCAGCCTGTCGGGCCGCATCTTGGATGCGCTGATCGTCCGTTAGTCCCAGATAGTTGTTCGAGGCAAAGACGAGCGCCTCCGCCGACTCGAGGACGGGTAACTCGCCGCCCGAGGGCTCGGCGAAGTAGCCCCGCTCGGCAACTCGGTCGACTGGCGAGAGGGCGCGTTTCAAGTCGTGTTCCTCGAGGGTGTCGAGTCGGTCCTCGAGGTCGAACCCGCGGTCGGCCATTCGGGTAAGGGAACTCAACGCCACGGTTTGACTCTCACGGTTCTCATCGACCGGTCGGTTCGACTCGGAGCGGCCGGCGCGGCCGGCTCGAGACGGTTGATACGCCGTGAATTCTGCAGTATCGGTATCATGTGCGATCGAACGTCAGCGAGCCCGTTCCGGGCCGAAACTCAGAAGCCGGGCAGTAGATCCGCCGGGCCGGAGACGCCGTACTCGCCGGCGCGGTTCCGCCGGACACCGGTCTTGAGATAACCCAATGCGGGCCCGTTGACGTTCGCTTCCATGCTCGTCTCGTCGCCGAGTTCGAACGTGTTCGTCGCCGTCTCGCCATCGAACGTTCGCCCAGTCACGCGAACCGTAGTCGTCGTCGGCTTCTCGTCGTTGCGAACGTCGAGAACTCCGCCGACCGTGACGTCCGCGGCGTCGCAGACGCCCGCCCGCTCGAGCAGGACGTCGTCTGCGTGTTCCATGTCCTCGAACTCGATGACGCCGTCGTGGTCGTCGATGATCGCCTCGATCTCCGCTTCGGAGAGGTCACGCGCAGTCTCGATGTCGTATTCGGGGAGGTGTGCGATGTCCTCGCGGACGGTCCCGCGGTTGTCCTCGTAGCCCGACTTGAGCCCGACGCCCCAGTGGATGTCGACGGCGGTGACTTCGACGAACGACTGGGCGGCCAGCGCGGCCGCGCCCGTCAGCAGCCCGGGGGTCGCGCCCGCGCCGCAGATGAAGGTGATGCCGGCCTCTTCGAAGTCCTCGCTGCGGTCGTCGAGCATGCCGATCACGCGCGAGCGCTTGAGCACGTCGACCAGTACGCCCGAATAGTCGCCCTCGACGAAGCGGTCGGCGGTCCGCGGGATGAAGTCGTGCTCGTAGTTCGGCAGAGCCAGTAGGACGGCGTCGATTCCGTCGCCGCGGTCGATGACCTCCCGAATGGGGTCTTCGCTCGGACGGGCCTGGCTCGAGGCGACGACACCCCGCTGCTCACCGTGTTGTTTGACCCCACTTTCAGCGGCCGTCGCTCCCGATCCGCCATCTGTCGCCACCTCGTCGTCTCGTGGCTCGCTGTCGATATTGCCTTCCGTCGCCGCCAGCAGTTCGTCCACGTCGAGGCCGTCGCCGTCGAACGCGACGCCGTGGCGATCGCACGCCGCGACGGGTTCGAGCGCGTCCTTGTGCTGGCTCACTTCGAGTGCTCGTCGGCCGATACCGCCGGTTCCGAGTACCGCAAACGTGATTTCGTTCATCTCTGTCGATGTATTGTTGACTTCGCGTCTCGCGTCGTCAGTCGTCGCTCGGTTCCGTGCCCGTACTCGCCGTCCCGTCGGTCGAGGTCTCCGCCGATCCGCTGTGGCGGGCCTTGACCGCCTCGGGGTCGAACTCGTTGGTCTCCCGGTTGGGCTCGAGTCCGGCGCGTTCGATGATTTCGATGTCCTCGCCGGGCGATTGGCCCTCGGTCGTCAGATAGTCGCCGGTGAGGAGCCCGTCAGCCCCGGCCTCGAGCGGCAGGTGCTGCTCGTCGGGTGCGAGGTTGACCTCGCGGCCGCCAGTCAGGCGGACCCGCGAGTCGGGGTGGAGCAGTTTGTAGACCGCGACCGTCTTGACGATCTCCTCGGTGCTGATGTCGACCCCCTGCTCGGCCAGCGGCGTCCCCGCGACCGGGTTGAGGACGTTGACCGGAAGCGAGGAGATCCCGATGTCCTGCAGGGCGATTGCGGCCTCGACCCGATCGGTCGGCGTCTCACCCATGCCGAGGATGACGCCGGCACAGAGGTCCATCCCGGCCGCCTTGGCCACCTCGAGCGTTTCGACCCGGTCCTCGAAACTGTGTGAGTCGACGATCTCTGGGAAGTAGTTCGGCGAGGTCTCGATGTTGTGATTGTAGTGGTTAATCCCCTCGTCGGCGAGGATCGCGGCCTCTTCTTCCGTGAGTATCCCGAGGGAGGCGTCGACCTCGAGGTCGCACTCGTCGCGGACGAGTCGGATCGACTCGAGGACCTCCTCCCACTCCTCGGGTCGGCGCTCTTTCGAGACGCCCTTCTCGGCGACGACGATGCCGAAGCGCTGAGCACCGTCACGTTCAGCCCGTTTTGCGGCCTCGAGGATCTTCTCGGGACCGAGGAAATCGTAGGTATCGATACCGGTGTCGAAGTGGACCGACTGCGCACAGAAGCCACAGTCCTCGGCGCAGTTGCCCGCCTTCGCGTTGACGATCGAGCAGGCGTCGACCGTGCCGTCGCCGAAGCGATCACGCACGGCCGCGCCGGCCTCGGTGAGGGCGTCGACCGGCTGGGCCATCAGCGCGAGCCCGTCCGTTCGATCGAGCACCTCGCCGGCCAGCACCCGCTCGAGCGCGTCGTCGACCGTCTCGTTGCCAGTCTCGTAAACCACGATTCTAGAAGTGGTTAACGAGAATATAATGTTTTTGGATGGTTCTCTCAGTCGACCGGTGCTCGAGGCCAATCAGTACTCGCAGATGGGGGCGAGACTGTTCGACAAGGCCGAAATAGCGTCCCGACGTGAGTACAGGAGTCGGCAGTGTCTCTGCGTCTCGAGCGTCCCGTCCAGAAACGAAAGACGAATTCATCTCAGTTCCCGAATCTTTGAATAGTGGTATGTGGTATCGTGGCGTATGGTTGTCAGTATTTCTGAGGAACGGTTCACGGCGGTTCCCGATTTCGACTACGAGCCACGGTACGTCGACGTGGGCGGGCTACGCATGGCCTACGTCGAAACCGCCGATGAGAGCGTCGACGAGGGCGAGGAGACGTTCCTCTGTCTCCATGGCGAACCCACCTGGTCGTTCCTCTATCGGAAGATGATACCTATCCTGGCCGAACGCGGTCGCGTCGTCGTTCCCGATCTGATCGGCTGCGGCCGCTCCGATCGGTACGAGGACCGTGAGGAGTACACGGTCGAGATGCACTACGACGCGCTGCAGACCTTCGTCACGGAACTCGACCTGACGAACATCACGCTCGTCTGCCAGGACTGGGGCGGCGTCCTCGGACTGGCGCTTGCGACCCACGAACCCGACCGGTTCGCGCGCCTCGTCCCGATGAACACCGGCGTCCCGGACGGAACCCAGGAGATGAGCGACCGATGGCACGAATTCGCCGAAATGGTGGCTTCCGCCGACAACCTCGACATCGGTAGACTCGTCCGAAACGGCTGCTACCGAGATCTTTCCGAGGCGGTGGTCGACGCCTATCGCGCCCCGTTCCCGGACGAGCGATACATGGCCGCTGCGCGGACGTTTCCCGGTCTCGTTCCCACATCCCCCGACGATCCCGGAGCGGAGCTGATGGCTGAAACCCAAGCGCGCCTCGGCGAGTGGGAGAAACCGGCGTTCGTCCTGTTCGGGCGGGACGACCCGATCACGTCTCACGACCGCGACCCGCTCCGACACCACATCCCGACCGCGAGCGAGCAGCCCGACATCTGGATCGACGAGGCCGCCCACTTCCTCCAGGAAGACGCCGGCGAGGAAATCGCCGAGCACATCGTCGACTTCGTCGATCGAACGCCATCGACCCGCTAAGAGACCCGAGATCGTCGCCGGCGACGCGATTTTCCCACCTCCTGTCTGCTGTCGGTCGGCCGTAACGGACTCTATCCTATCGCAACCCGTGATTGTTCGTCTCGTCACCCGATAGCCCCGTTCACTAGTCGGTTGTCAACTTCCGATATCGTCGACTCCGTCTAACGGCCAGTACACTAATACGTTACTTCTCTCATCTATCGTGACTGAGAAAATTCCAAAAATTAAAGTCGCGTGATAATCCACTAGCATAGAAGGGCCTTCATGACAGATAGTACAACAGACAATCCGGGCGACGGGGCACTCGAGGTGGGCTCGAGCGTCGACAACCTGTTCGGGGACGTCGAGACCGGCGTCGATTCGGGGGACGATCGCCGGTCCGAACCGACGGACGGGGACCGAGCCGACGACGGGAGCGACGGCGTCGAGGACAGGACGGCCGCCGATGTTTTCGATCAACTCCGCGCGGACGCGGCCGACGAAGGGGGTGCCGACGACGTGCTCGCGGACGAGAGTCCCGACGACATCATCGCAAGTGCGGACGAGCCGGATCCCGAGCCGGAGACGCACGTCGACGACGAGTTGCTGGCCGACGACGACGAACTGACGGATCTGCTCCTCACCGGGCGCACGAAAGACCAGGAGTTCCTCTGGATCGATCCGGACGCGTCCGACGGTTCGCAGGACGACGAGACCGGCGACCCGGCTGCGACGGCGGACGGTACAGAGTCAGCCGACGAGGACCCGTCGGCCGCCGAGAACGACGCCGACGCTAACGAGGTGGCTGCTACCGACGCAACCAGCGCTACCGACGACGAGACGACCTCGAGCGATGCCGAACCCGTTGCCAAGCCGTCCGAACGCGAGTCCGGTGTCGAGAGCGAGTCCGGGGACGGTCTCGAGGCCGACCCAGCCGACACGACGGAAGAGGCTAGGAAAGATGCGACCGCGATAGACGATGCGGATACTGCCCCGGAGACGGACCCCGACTCGAGTACGGAGACGGCAGTGGACGGCGAACGCGACGATCTAGAAGCCGATACCGCGGCCGACGACGCGCCTCTCGAGACGGAGGCCGACCCCGATCGAGCCGAGGACGCGGCCGACGACGATGCGGACGCGACGGCTGACGATGACGAGTCGTCGGGGCCGCTCGGTCGGCTTCGGTCGTCGCTCGGCGGCTTGTTCTGACCCGCTCGGTCGACCGTCCCCGTCGACGGGCCAGCCGTGATCGCGCGTTGCGGATGCCCGTCGATTCGCGCCGCTTAGCCCGAGTGTCCCCAGATCTATTCTCACGTTTCGATTGCCCTCCAGAGCGGTCACGGTCCGGGGTGCCACGCGAGTCTCTCCCGTCGAACCACGTACGATTTTGCGCCGCACTCGGGACACTGCGTGCCGCCCGTTTCCGGATCGGCGGCTCTCCGGACTGCAGTGTTCGTCCCCGCAGTTCGCACACTCGAGCCAGCCCGGCAGACGGACGATTGCCCCGCGTCTGTGGTTTTACTGCGCGAATACGACGGACACTGCGAGTCGGACAGCGGGGCGAGAGCGCAGTTGCTCGAGGAGGAGACGTGTCGATCGAATCGAGTGTAAAATAGCGCAACACGGCCCGCGAACGCGATCACGGGCCGAGGCTATCGCGGGATCGAAGCGTTACGAGAGGAACTCTTCGATGTGGTTGGCGACTTCTTCGGGGGTGTCGCCGACGGGAACGCCGGCGTCGTTGAGCGCCGAGATCTTGCTCTCGGCGGTGCCGGTTCCGGAGCCGGAGACGATCGCGCCGGCGTGGCCCATCCGCTTGCCCGGGGGGGCGGTGCGGCCGGCGATGAAGCCGGCGACCGGCGTGTCGACGTAGTCGTCGATGAACGCGGCCGCTTCCTCCTCGTCCTCGCCGCCGATCTCGCCGCACATGACGATGGCGTCGGTGTCGGGGTCGTCCTCGAACAGTTCGAGGGCGTCGACGAAGTCGGTGCCGATGATCGGGTCGCCGCCGATACCGATGGCGGTGGTCTGCCCGATGCCACGATTAGTCAGGCTATCGACGACCTGGTAGGTCAGCGTCCCGGAGCGGGAGACCAGACCGACGTTCCCCTCGGAGAAGATGTTCCCCGGCAGGATGCCGAGCTTGGCCTCGCCGGGCGTGATGAGGCCGGGACAGTTCGGGCCGATGAGTCGCGTGTCCGTCTCGGAGAGGCGCTTGTTGACCCGCGCCATGTCCTGGGTCGGAATGCCCTCCGTGATCGCGACCGCGAGGTCGAGATCGGAGTCGAGCGATTCGAAGACCGCGTCGCCGGCAAACGCCGGCGGGACGAAGATGACCGAGGTGTCGGCGTTCTCCTCGTCGACGGCCTCGTGGACCGTATCGTAGACCGGCACACCGCTGACTTCCTGCCCGCCCTTGCCGGGGACCGCACCGGCGACGACGTTCGTGCCGTACTCCATCATCTGTTCGGCGTGGAACTTTCCTTCCCCGCCGGTGATGCCCTGTACCACGACGCGCGTGTCGTCGTCGACTAGTACGCTCATTATTCGTTCACCTCCCCAGCGTACTCGACCGCACGCTGGACCGCGTCCTCGAGGGTCTGTTCGACCGTCACGAGGTCCTCGTTGAGAATTTCCATGCCTTCCTCCCAGTTGGTGCCGGCCAGTCGGACGACGACCGGCTTGGGGATCTCGTCGAACTGCTCGAGTGCCTCGTTGATCCCGCGGGCGACCTCGTCGCCGCGTGTGATCCCGCCGAAGATGTTGAAGACGACCGAATCGACGTTATCGTCCGAGAACACCATATCGAGCGCGTTCGCGATGCGGGCGGCCTTCGCGCCGCCACCGACGTCGAGGAAGTTCGCGGGCTGGCCGCCGTAGTGGTCGACCAGGTCCAGCGTCGTCATCACGAGGCCGGCACCGTTGCCGATGATGCCGACGTTGCCGTCGAGACGGACGTAGTCGAAGCCGTACTCGTCGGCCTTCTGCTCGAGTTCGTCGCCGCCGGCTGCCTCCTCTTCCATCTCGGCGAGTTCGGGCTGGCGGAACAACGCGTCCTCGTCGATGTTCATCACGGCGTCGGCCGCGATGACCTCGTCGTCGGCCGTGACCATCAGCGGGTTGATCTCGGCGTCAGCGCCGTCTTTCTCGTCCCAGAGATCGTAGAGCGTGGTGAGCACGCTCGAGACGTCGCGCGCGATCGACTGATCGACGCCGGCGTCGTAGACGGCCTTCCGCGCTTGGTATGGGTGCATCCCGAAGGCGGGATCGATGTGTTCGCGGGCGATCGCGTCGGGGTCTTCCTCGGCGACTTCCTCGATGTTGACGCCGCCCTTGGTCGAGACCATCGCGACGGGTTTGCCTTCGCCGCGGTCCATCGTGATCCCGACGTAGAGTTCGTTGACGAAGTCGACCGCTTCCTCGACGAGCACGCGGTCGACGTGATACCCCTTCAGATCCATCCCGAGAATGGACTCCGCTGCCTCGCGTGCCTCGTCTTCGTCCTCGACGAGTTTAATTCCGCCGGCCTTCCCCCGGCCGCCGACCTGTACCTGCGCTTTCACCGCTACTGGATACCCGATCTCCTCGGCCGCGGTGACGACGCCGTCGACGTCGGAGGCGAGCTCCGAAGCCGGCGTCGGAATCCCGGCATCGGCGAAGACGCTCTTCGCCTGATACTCGTGTAATTTCATGCCATTCGAACGGGCGTTCCGCCCTTGCTTAAATCCTGCCAGTTTCCGCTCGTCACGTGATATCCATCGACGTGTATCGACTCGACCGGCTTCGTCACCGGCGTCTCGTTTTCCAGGCCGCCGTCTTTCTGTGGGTTTTCAATCGAAGGTGGGTGTGACCTACCCGCACGTCCGAACTCGCCGCCAAATCGCCACGGAGAGTAGTTGATTTTCCAGTGCGATAAAATCCGGATGCCCAGATTGCAGACCGCGTTTTGCTCGAGCCCGTCACCGCTTTTTCACTTCCTGACCGTCGACCGCTCCGACTCGAGTCCGAGGCGATTGGCACTCCGACACAGCATTCAAACGTCGCCTCTCCCTACTACTGCCACGAGGCGCACCCGCTGTGACGAACCCCACCGCAACGCACCGATCCTCGGGTTGGGTGTCATCGGTGAAAGCCGCCCTCCGATTTCTCGTTCACAGTAACCTCTTCATCTCGTTGGCCACGGTCAGCGTCGTCGTCACGACCGTCCTGCTCGCGGCGCTTCCACTCGAGGCCCTGCCGCTGTTTATCGTCTTCGCGGCCACGATGTTCGTCTACACGGTCAATCGCTTTACCGACCTCGAGGAGGACGAGCAAAACGTCCCGCGGCGCGCGGCGTTTACGAAGCGCTATGGCCGACTCTGGCTCGCACTCGGGATCGGTCTCTACGTGGCCGCGATCGGGGTCGCCGTCGCGCTCGGCCTGCCCGGCGCGGCGTACATGCTCCTCCCGCTCGCCGTCGTCGTCCTCTACTCCGTCGGCGGCGTCAAACGGATCTTCCTCGTGAAAAACCTCGTCGTCGGCCTCGCGTGGGGCGCGATCCCGCTCGGCGTCGGCTACTACTACGGTCAGTTGTACGCCCTCGAGATCCTGTTTCTGTTCGCCTACGTCACGACCATGATCACCATCGCCGCGGCGATCTTCGACGTCAAGGACATCGAGGGCGACCGCGCGGAGGGTATCCCGACGGTTCCGAACCTGTTCGGCCCGCAGTCGACTCGGCTCCTCGCGCTGTGTTCGACCGTCGCCGTCGCCGCCGCGGTCATCGTCCTCGTCAGTACCGGCGTGCTCCCCGACACGTTCCTCGTCGTGCTCGCGATGAACGCCTACGTCTGTGCGTACATCCCCTTCGCGACCCCCGATCGCGGTCCGCTGTACTACGGGTTCGTCGTCGACGGCGAACACGTCTTCCTCGCCGCCGTCGTGGTGGCCCTCGAGTGGCTGGTGTGGTGACTGCTCCCAGCCGGTTGTGGTCGAACCCGCGAGCCAATCGCTTGCGCTGTGATCGGCGACCGCGGGCGTTCGTCGATCTACCATTGGTGACAGGGCCAACGCTATTCGGTCTCCTCCCCGAATGGACCGTCGGATGCGACGGGTCGACCGGTGCCTGCGGGCGGCACACGGGCGCGACGAATCGTCCGAGGTTTCGGTGTGCTGATCGATGAGCGAGACGCGAATCTCGAGTACGGTGAACCGACAGTGACGGTACTCGTTCCGACGGTCGTCTTCGTCGTCGCGGCGGTAGCGGTGTATCTGGCCGGCGTCAGCCTCTCGGATACCACCGACATCCTCGTCGTTCGGTGGGGGCTCGGCGAAGAACTCGGCGGACTCGTCTTGCTCGCGATCGTGACGAACCTGCCGGAGATCGTCATTACGACGAGTGCGGCGCTCAACGGGACCCTCCCGCTCGCGATCGGCAACATTCTCGGCGGCGTCGCGATACAACTCGTCGTCCTCGTCTATCTGGACGGCGTCGTCGGACCCTCGGAAACGCTGACCTACCGTGCCGCGTCGCTCGTTCTCGTCCTCGAGGGGGTCCTCGTGATCGCCATTCTGTTCGTCGTCATCATGGGCAGCCAGCTGCCGCGGACGCTCGTGGTCGCTCGGGTGACGCCGCCCGGCGTGTTGATCGCGCTGCTGTGGGCGGGCGGCGTCTGGCTCGTTTCGGAGGCGCGCACGGATCTGCCGTGGCACGAACAGGGGACGCCGCCGGAGGGACAACGGGAACCGCGAGGCGTCACGCGACGGAAGAAACTGACGCGAGCGGCGGGATACGTTCGGAGCCACACGCTCGCCCTGTTCTGTCTCGCAGCGGCGGTGGCCCTTGTAGGCGGGCTCGCACTCGAGCGAAGCAGTTCGATGCTCGCGGCGAGTCTCGGGGTGGACGGCGCGGTCTTCGGGGCGACGGCACTCGCCGCGGTGACGGCGCTGCCGGAGATTTCGACCGGAGTGACAGCAGTGCGGCTCGGCGATTACCAGCTCGCCGTCAGCGACGTTTTCGGCGGGAACACGTTTCTTCCGGTGCTGTTCGTGCTCGCGTCGATTGTTACGGGGCGAGCGGTCCTGCCGAATCTCTCCGCCGGTAACGTCTATCTCGCCGGCCTCGGCGGCCTACTCACGGCGGTCTATGTCACGGGACTCATCTTTCGGCCTCGCTACGTGTTCGCACGACTCGGACTCGACTCGATCGTCGTCGTCGCCCTCTATGCGAGTGCGATCCTCGGCCTGGTCGCTATCACACTCTAAGAAGCTGCGGCTCTACCGATCGCTCTCCGAAGTCGGCCGGCCTCCCAACCCAAAGACGGGCTCAGTCCCGGTCGTCCTCGCTCCAGTCGCAGTCTTGGCACTTCCAGCCGGTCACGAGTTCGGTAACCGACGGCATGTACACTACTTTCAGTACGTTTCCGCCACAGTCCGGACACTCCGTGTCGGCCTCGACGATCGAATCGACTTCCATCACGGAGTCGCCTTCGACCAGTTCCGCGAGTTTTTCCGCTGTGACCATTCGCCCCTGAACGACTCGATTCTCGCTCACATGCTGCGTTCCGGACGCGACATCCTAAGCGTTTCCTGAATCGAGCGCCCGCGGAACGGAGAGGCATCTCGAGGGCGCGCCATTCGAGGTCGAAAAGCGGTCCCGGGGCGGGCCGGAACCGGCGTCGGTGTCGTGCGATCGGCGTCGCGGCCCGTCGACGAATGCTCCCCCCATCCGTTGACCGTCAGTGCCGCGCGAATTACCACCTACCGCATCGGTACTCTCCGGTGCGAGCCCGTATCAGTGTATCCCGCACAGCATGTGCACGGCGTGCACGCGTCGGCTCGAGTTCCCACCCGCCCGACGGTGGTCCGACCCAGACGACTACTCCTCGAAATCGATCGCCGTGGCCTGTGCCGCGAGGGAGTCGAACCGATCGATCGCCCACTTTCGAACCCGCGAATCGGTCGACTCGAGGAGTGCCGTCGGAAGGCCGTTCTCGTCGTCGACACCGATCTGGACGGCATCGTCGACGACGCCCAGATAGAACGGAATCCCGCGCTCGACGACGGAGACGGAAACGGAGTCGGATGCGGCGACCGTCGCGAACGAGTCCGCGATCGACGGCTCCGTCCGCAGCGTCTCGGCGACCGATTCCGTGACGATCAGTTCGAAGACCGCGCCCGCTTCGACGGCCTCCTTTGTCCGTTCGATTGGCTCGGCCCCAGTCGCCGGCAGCAACACTCGGGCCCGCGTCGCGTCCGCAAGGCTCGCAGCGTGGTACTCGACCGGGCCGTAGGGATTCGCCGCGGTGGCTTCGACGACCGTTGCGTCGACCAGCCACTCGAGATCGAAGTCGAGTTCCGTCGCCGGAATCCGCTCGAGCACCGGTCGCAAGCGCTCCGCCCCGTCGATCCGCTCGATCGCCGTCGAAAGCCCGGCCGTCGCGAGCGAGCCGGCCGACGTGAGTTCGTAGCGCCGATCGCGCTCGCGGATCAGCCCCCGTTCGATCAGCCCTGTGAGGTTGCGTTGCAGCGTCGTTCGCACGACGTCGACCTCGGCCCGCAACGCGTCTCTGGAAACGGCACCCTCCGCGGACAGCGTCTCGAGGATCTGCACCCGACTCGACGAGCGCGCCACGTACTCGAGCGTTTCGATCGCGTCCCCCTTTCGATCGGTCATCACGTCTGGTTAATCAAGCGAACCTACTTTATCGCACTGGCCCCGCGGGCGGTAATCGCCGGGACGGCGTCGGGACGAGGGCCGCGAACGACCCCGATTCAGACCGAGGGCCGGCGGCCGGCCTGTGTCTGCGGGCACAACCGTATAGAGCAATACGGCCAAAGAGCGGGACATGGAGACGCGATGGACGACCGTCGACGGCGTTACCCTCGAGCTACCGGCCGACAGTACCGTCAGCGAACTCCGAGACGCGCTCTACAAACCCGACGACGCCGCGTTGGTCGCGGTGACGGGTGACCTCGTCTCGGTCGTCCACGACGAGGATCGACCGCTTTCCGAACTGGTTGCCGGCTGTGCGGACACCTACTACTTCCGTCGACCGGACGAACCCGAGCGAAACGAGGTGCTCGCCGCACCGGAACTCGAGGACGCGTTGAACGGACCAACCCGCGGGAACGAGTCGGCCGAGACGACGTTCCAACGGCCCGGAATCGACCACTGAGACGGAGCCGTTAGACGACTTCGACCGGATCACCGACGCGAAGCGTGTTCCCGCGGTCGCTTTCGGCGACGCGCGTAATGATCATCAGCGAGTAGTAGTGATCGAACGCGGCCGCGTCGGCCCACTCGGGGAACGTTTCCTCCCGCTTCCGGATGAATCGGTTCCGGAACTCCTCGATCGGTTCGCCAGTGTCGGGATCGCGTTGGGGCACGACACAGCGGCCACAGGGCGTGATCCCCTCGAGTCGAACGCCGCCGATCTCGAACGCCGGCGCGTCCTCGCCGACGAACCGGTCCTCCCAGAAGGGCGCGACGCCGGACACCTCGACGTTCGCCCGGATCCGCCGCCGCGCACTTTCGACGGTCATCCCGTCGAACCACGACGCGACAGTCTCGAGGGTCGCCGTGCTGACTACCGAGGGCCCCATTTCGCGCCGATCGACGAAGCCCAGCGAAGCGTCTCGCTCGAGCGAGAGGTCTGCGTCGAAGAACTCGCTGAACCACGCCGCGGCGGTCTCGCGGTCGGCGTCGAGATCGAACCGGCGCGTCTCTCCCGCCGGCGGGTCGACCGTGAGGACGGCCCGCTCCGGATCGAAATCGGTATCGAGAACGTGTACTCGGTCGGTCCGTTTGCCGTTGAGAACGTCGCCGTCGGCGTCGAACAGGGCGAATTCCCTGTCGTGGGCGATCGTCCCGCCCTCGAGCACTGGAGCCGCCTCGATGTCGATCCCGTCGAGTCCCTTCACCGGATACGTGCGAAGCCGCTCGAGTTCTGCCATCGGCGACACGTATCAGCCGAGCCAGCATTAGTCTTCGTTCGAACGAAATCGGGCCGCCCCGGCTAAACGCCCCACTGGCAGCCTCTCCCGATCGACGGCCGGCGGGCCGGTCGGCCAGCCGGGCCGTCAATCGATCGTCACGACGGGCGTATCGGTCTCGTCGAACTCGATCGTCACCTGATGGTCGACGTAGGTAAAGCCGACGTGGCCGGATCGGGGGCCGCCCGACTCCGTGGTCGCGAAGAGAGCCGCGAGTGCGTCGGGATCAACTGCGTCGAACAGCGGCGGGAGCGAGAGCGGATCGACCCCCTCGAGTGCCGCGACTCCGGTGACGATCCGTTCGTGTACCCCGTCGGCATCGACCGCGAGGGATTGATCCATTGCTATCTACCGCCACACCGCTGTATTAATAGCTTTCGAAGGATCTGTGGCCGATAATAATTGCCAACGGAAACCAGGGGCTGAAAGACGAAAATGGCCAAGGTCGTCCATCGAGACGGGAAACGAACCAGCCGACGAGATCGGCGACGAACGACCGGTCGTCGGGTCGCGTTCGTCACCGGTACTCGTCCCCGGCGGGAACCCCGCCGACACGTCCGTCGCGGCGATACTCTCGGTACCGATCGGCGAGCGGACCCCGACCGAACGCCGCCGACTCCCGTCTCAGTCACGGTCTCGGGAGTCGTGGATACTCGACGGATCGGCCCGCCGGAAATCCGTACAGCGCAAGATCGGTTCCCGAGAAATGGATCGGTCACTCACGAACTCGCCATCCAAATACTGGTAGGGTGCTTTACGGCCGATTTTCACCGATCGAGGACGACAAGATGTCGTGGTCACCAGACGGACTACCGAACCGAGAGGTCGTCACCCCCGCTCGGCTCCGTGAACTCGAGTTCGATCTCGAGTTCGCGGTCCCGTTGCTCGGAGAACTCGACCTCGACTTCGACGGGATCGCTGTAGTCGAAGGGGATCTCCCACTCCGACGCGGAGATCGTAAACGAGGTGCCGGCCTCGAGCTGGTCGGCGAGATCGTGGAGGAACGCCGCCGTCTCCTCGCGGGAGAGATACACCTCCTGTTCGAAAAAGCCGCTCGTGATCGTCCGCCGGTCGCTGGTCCGCTCGTCCGGAAAGTCGACGCGATCGCTCATGGGACAGAGTGACATGCCAACGGAAATAAAGCCTCGTTCACGCCGTTCGATACGTCGACCTTGAGGCCGGGCTCGAGCCGCGAATCTAGACTGATCGCCGAAACCCTTCTTGTGTGCAGCGCCCGATATCTAGCGGTATGGACCTGCTCGACGCGTTGGGCAACGGGACGCGCCTCGCCATCCTCAGGGAACTCTCGCGGGAGCCGATGTACGTCTCGGAGCTCGCAGAGGCGACCGGGATGGACGGCAAGACGGCCGTCCACCACCTCTCGACGCTAGAAGAGGCGGGACTGGTCGTACACTACCGGCGCGGGAACAAGAAATACTACGAACTCGTCCGCAGCGTCGAGTTACGGATCACCCCGCCGCCCGAACGGACCTTCGTTCTCCAGGCCGATGATGTCGACGAGACAGATCGGCTCGCGAGCGACTGAACGGAGCCATCCACCGACGGCAAACTGCGTTCTGATCGCTCGAGCGTGTATACATTTCCCACGGAAATCCATTCCCGGCCTGTTAGCTATATGTGAACAGCTACCGTGGATCATGGACATGATCGAAGCGGCCGTCGAGAGCGTGGTCGAAGCACAGGGGCTGTGGGCCGCGTACCTCGTCCTCGCTATCGGCGCGATCGTCCTAACCTACAGCGTCGAAAAGCTCATCAGTTATCTCACGCGGGCGGCGCTGGGGCTTGGCGTCTCGATATTCGCGCTGGCGATCGTCTTCACCGGGATCGAATTCGACGACACCGTCGTCGCGCTCGTGTTCGGTGCCGGCGAACTCGAGCAGGTCGCGCTCGGCACCGCGCTCGGGACTGCTCTCGCGATCACCGGCATCACGCTTGCCGTCGCGGCGATCTACAGACCGTTCCCGGTCGAGGTTCCCCGCGACTACCTGCTGCTACTCGCGATCGCCCCGCTGCTTTTGATTCCGTTCGTCATCGTCGAGACCCTCACGCTCGGACACGGGCTCGTTCTCACCGGCATTTTCGTCGCGCTCTTTGGCTACATCGTAGTCCGGGAACTCCAACGCGACGTGCCCGTCTTCAGAGATTCGGAGATCGCGGAGCGAATCGAGGCCGACGGCGGCGTCCCCATCGACGAACTCGCCATCGAAGACGTCGACAGCAGGACCGTCCTCGAGGACATCCCCGAAGACCGCTACGTCGCCGAGCGACGCTACGAGGGCGTCTTCTGGCTCGGGTTCGCCGGCGTGGCACTGGTCGGCGTGATGGCCGGTGCGCTGCTCCTCGAGACGGGCTCGGAGGCGATCATCGAGTCGTGGGGGATCGAGGAAACCGTCTTCGGCGCGACGGTGTTGACACTCGTGTTGACCGTCGAAAACCTGCTGTTGACGATCGAGCCGGTCCGTCGCGGGATTCCGGAGATCGGCATCGGCCACGTCATCGGGAGCGTCATCTTCTCGGTGACGGCCAACGTCGGCGTCATCACGTACGTCGCCGACGTGACGATTCCGCGCGAGGTCCTGTTCTTTCACCTGCCCGCCGTCGCCATCCTCACGGCCGTCGCCGCGGCCGTCATCTCGACCGGACGGGTTCGCCGACACCACGGCTACGCGCTCGTCGCCCTCTACGTCGTCTACTGGCTGTGCTCGCTTCTTTTCTTCGGCGGCATCCCGATTCCCGAAGCGCTGTGAGCAGGCCGGCGTTCGCTGATCGCCTCGAAGGCCGACACTTGATAATAAGTGATAGAGCGGTGTAGACGCGGAGACATGGTCGTTCCGAGTTCCCCGATCGCCCTCGTCGGGCTGTTTCTCGTCGGCGTCGTGCTGGTGATCTGGTGCGTAGAGGTCTTCATCGAGGCCGTCGCCCAGAGCGCCGTCTCGCTCGGGGTTTCCGGCTTCCTTCTCGCGGTCGTGTTAGCCGGCGTCGACCTCGAGAACGCCGTCCTCGGTGTCACCGCGGCGTTCGTCGAACTCCCGGCGCTCGCGCTCGGAACGGTGTTCGGGGAGTCGCTGTTCGTCCTCGCCGTCGCCGTCGGTCTCGCGGGGCTCCTCGTTCCGTTTCGGATAGACGTTCCGCGGCTGTATCTGCTCATGCTCGTTCTCGTCCCCGTCCCAGCGTTCGCGATGTCCCTCGACGGAACGATCGGCCTACTCGAGGGAACTGCGCTCCTCGCCCTGTTCGTCCCGCTGCTCACGGCGATCTTCTGGCGCGAGGGGCGTTCCGAAACGACGTATCTACTTGCAGAGGAGATACAGGAGGTGGTCGGTCTGGAGGCCGAACCGGATGCGAGGACTGGGAGGGAAACGAAGGCCACGAACGGCGGCGACGAACCCGACCGGCGAGTGAATCGAGCACGCGATTCGGCTTTCGATCTCGATCTCGACGATCTCGTCCCGTCGTTCGAGCATCGAAGCGGGCGCTTCAATCTGGGTGTGGCCGTCCTCGCGACGATCGGCCTCACGATCGGCTCCGGGATCACGGTGGTCAGCGCCGAAGGGATCTTCGTCGCGCTCGGCATTTCGGGGCTGGCGTTCGGCGCAACGGTGTTGAGCTTCATCGCCTCGATCGAGGAGTTGGCGCTCACCGTCGAACCGGTGCGACAACACCGCCCCGAACTCGCCGTCGGCAACGTGGTCGGCAGTACCGTCTTCTACATGACTGCGAACGTCGGCATCATCGCGGCCCTCCATCCGATCGGGTCCGGCGGAGACGTGTTGACCCTCCACTGGCCGTTTCTCGCCGGCTGTCTGCTCGTCGTGACGGCCATGCTTGCCCGCGGTCGCGTCACCCGCGTCGGCGGCATCGTCTTGTTCGGCCTCTATATCGCCTACTGGATCGCGAACTATCTGTAGCCGAACGGCCCCGATCGACTGCGACGCTTTTCGTGGCCGGTCTCGGGCTGCTAGCAGCGGCTCACGAGGAGACAGTCACCGGCGAGCAGAAGGAGTAGAGTCTCGCCGCGGCTCGACGGCGATCCGTTCTTACTCCGTATCGAGTTCGAACTGTTCGTTCTCGCTGACGGCGTTGAGCACGATGCTCGTGTTCGACTGGTTGATGTCGGGATCGGTAATCAGCGTCTTGATCTGATCGTTCATGTCGTCGGTGTCCTCGAACTTCCCGATGGCGATCACGTCGTAGTCACCGGTGACCTCGTAGACGGAGATCATCTGGCGGTGGTCTTTCAGCGTCTCGGTGATCTCGGGCAGCGCGTTCCCCTCAGCTTTGAGCTGCATGACGGCGGTTACGTCGTAGCCGACCGCGTCGTAGTCGACCTTCGGCGTGTAGCCCTCGATCACGCCCTCTTCCTCGAGATCGGAGAGGTGATTCGAGACCGTCGTCACGGAGACATCGAGTTCTTCGGCGAGGCTGCGCAGGCTCGCGCGGCCGTCGTTGAGCAGTTCGTTTACCAGATCCGAGTCCAGGTGTTCGTAGGTCATTGAGTGGTATGACACACTCCACCTACTAGGAGTTTACGAATATCCAGTTCTATCCGCGTCCGGTAAGTCGGTGTTGCAGTGTGCGCGGACAACGCTTGTAGAGGTGCGAATTACTGCACTCACAGTAACTTGGCGGCAACTGTACAGAACGGGGGCGGTTCTCAGCGTCAAAAAGCGGGACGAAAACCGTTCGGCCATGCTGAACTCCGCCACTCTATTCGGCAGGCCTTTATTTCCGTCATCGGTTCTCTCGAGAGTCCAACCGATTCAACGCGGCCAGCCACCGGTGTACCGGAAGGGATTATCCCGCTCGACCACCGAGAACCGATATGCAGCGGTGGACCAAGCCAACGAGATCGTCAGGGACCGAGGGTATGATCACTCGGAACCGAAGCCCGAAGCGACACGTACCATGACCGACGACCCGCTCCCGTCCGAACACCTCTCGCCGCTGGCCGCGCTCGTCGACGAGGTACTCGCGGGCGTCGGCTACGAAATGACGGCCGCCACCGACCTGATCAATGACGCTGTCCCCGGCTATGGCGGTCTCTTCGACCCCGAAACCACCCCAGAGGAGTTGCGTCGCGCACTCGAGGCCCTGCTGGAGTCGGGACTCACCCGGCCATCCGTCCCCGAGCCGACGAGCGACGCATTCGTCCTCTACGTCGACGGCAGTTCACGCGGCAACCCCGGTCCCGCTGGGGCGGGCGCTGTCATCATGGACGCTGGGGAGGACCAACTCGCTCGTCTCGGCCGACCCGTCGGTTCCAGGGCGGGGAACAACACCGCCGAATACGTCGCCCTCCAGCTCGGACTTTCCGAACTATTAGCTCGCTACGAGCCACGCAAACTCGAGGTACGCATCGATTCGATGACCGTCATCCGAGACGTCTGGGGTGGCAACGGCCCGACAGAGCCAGGCGTCGAGACGTACAGCGAGGCCGTTAGGGCTGCACTCTCGAGCGTTCCGGACCATCGGTACACGCATCTGGCAGACAGCGACCCGAATCCCGCCGACGCACTGGCGACGGTGGGGGCCGATATCGCGGCCTTCGGACCCAGATAGGAGCACTACACCGCTTCCCGTTCGAAATCCCGGCTCTGTCGACTCCGTAGAAGCGACGAGACCTCACGTACCGACTTCACCCGTATACCGGCAGAAAGTGATCAGTTTCGCTTCATCGACTGATAGGGATCGCGCTCAAATCCGCCGAAGACCGCCGTAGAAGTGTCCAGCCTGGGACTTGAACTACGCGAACCGCTCGTACCGCTCACGTTTCTCCCATTCAACTCACAGCCCACACTTTCGGCTCACGAATTTGTTCGTCGAAAAATGCTCCGTCTGGGATTCCAACCGGTGGTTTACATGCTCATCTGATAATCCCCAAGATGGATGACGCGAAACGTTGATCGTCGACTCGGGAGGTTGCAGGAGCGTATCGAACGCGGCGAAGACATGGTTGGAGACGATCAAAAGGCGCTCAAAGACTTCGATAAACAGCTCACGCTTCTCGGTAGCCAGTATGGTAAGCAACGACGTGAAAAGTTGCTCAGACACTGCGTTCGGATGGCCGAAGAAGTAGGCGACCTTGCAGCTACTCTTGACGACGAGGGTGCTGCTGAGGAAATCGTCCGCTGGATCCACGATACCTACGACAACGAAGAGTCGAATCGAGATTATCGAATCGCCCTCCGACTGTTCGGAAAACACGTTACGGAGGGAGATGACATCCCGGACTCCCTCTCTTGGATTCCTACGACTACGGCTCGCAACTACAATCCGACTCCTGATCCCGCCGAGATGCTCTGGTGGGACAAGCACATTAAGCCGATGCTCGACGAGTGTCGGCAGCCCCGAGACAAAGCCCTCATCGCGGTCGCGTGGGACTCGGGTGCCCGAAGTGGGGAGATCCGCAATCTCACTGTTGGTGATGTTTCCGACCACCAGTACGGGTTGCGAATCTCTGTCGACGGAAAGGTCGGTGAGAGGACGATCACCTTGATCCCGTCTGTCCCATATCTTCGACAGTGGTTGAACTCTCATCCCTCTCCAGACGACCCAGAGGCACCTCTTTGGTCGAAAATCAACACTCCCGAGGATGTCAGCTATCAAATGAAGCTGAAAATTCTGAAGGGAGCGGCCCGAAAGGCGGGAATCAACCATACTGAGGTAACGTTTACTCAGATGCGGAAATCCTCGGCCTCCTATCTCGCTTCGGAGGGCGTTAATCAGGCGCATCTGGAAGACCACCATGGGTGGTCTCGTGGTTCCGACGTGGCTTCTCGATACGTTGCTGTATTCGGTGATGCCAATGACCGAGCAGTTGCTAAGGCGCATGGTGCTGACGTTGAGGAAGACGAGACCGATCCGATCGCACCTCTTACCTGTCCCCGCTGCCACAACGATACCCCACGGAACGAATCGATTTGTGTATGGTGTGGTCAAGCGATGGAACACGGGGCAGTTGAAGAGATCGAGGAGCGACAACAGGAGACGCGGACTGAACTCCTCAAGATCGCCCGTGACGATCCCGAGTTGCTCGACGATCTCGAGCGAATAGAGCAGTTCATCGAACTCGCCGACGAGAATCCCGGGGTACTCCGGGAGGCCCGAGAGTTCGCCGACGCCAGTACGGACTGAGGTCGTCATTAGACGCGGCCCTCCATGTCCTGTTTCGCTCGATCGATTTCGTGCTCGATATCGTGGAGGAGCGGCTCGTCTCCATAGCGGATTATCGCCGCGAGAGCGAGCCCTCGAACGAACTTGTCGTCGCCGTGTTTGATGATACGGACGAGCGTGTCCTTGTTCTCCTGGACGTACCGATCCGGATCGGAAGCGGTCCCACTCATAGGAACTCACCCCCGGTTAGCCCGAAATCGGAAGGAGAGTGTTTCTCGATGTGATGTGCGGTCTTCTTGTTTCTGAGGCCAACACCACAGACCGGGCACTCGACGAGCCGGATCTTGTCGTGGCCGAATCGCTCGATTCGCTTTCCAATCTCGTCGCTAGTATGGCTACTAATTTCGTCGCTCGAGTCGACCTGACTACGTTCCGCGTTATCATCGTGGGTTGCGTGCATGCGTCCAGTCTTCGCAGCCGAGTCGGCCGGCCAGACCGGAGCCGGAGCCCAGAAGGAACCCGAATGCTGATATACAATGATTGCGTATCAGCTGGTACGGGGTTCCGATCTTCCTGATCGGCTCCAGCATCCATTTGCTTCGCCGGCGACACCCGCCCCGGATGAAGGGGAGAGCCCTGGAGTGTTCCAGCACTCCAGTGTTCTGTCGCCGTGGACCAACACCGCTGAGCCGTTGGTATATGCCTGCTACTGTGTCTTCTCGTCGTCAGCCGATTGCTGAGTGAGGAGACCTTGCAGGAATTCCGTATAGGACTCTCCGGCCGGTTTCTCCTCGCGGATCTCGTTTCGTACGTCCGGGTGTACTGGGATACTCGTCCACTCGGTCGACGACATATCAGCCACAATGTGCGCTTCCTAATTAGTTTTTTATATTACACCGTTAGTATCTATGGCTAATGCCGTATTACGACGATGAGGACGAGGAGGCAGTCGAAAAGCGGAAACTGCAACTGCGCTATACCGACGAGCCGCGCAGCCGTCCGTCTGGACTCCTCACATACAACGATCGCGAGTATCTGTTCGGTCAAAAAGATTTCGAGGAACACGTCGAGGCCCAATCACGCCAACGACTCCGTGATCGCATCAGGAACGGGCTGCTGGACTTCGAACTACTCTTAGGCTGTTTGGACGAGCAGGAGATTGAGACCATATTCAGCGACATGACTCCCCCGCCAGCTCCGAATCAGTCGAGGGGGCCCGAAGTCTACGATGGGGCGGCATTCACTATCGGGTTTCTTTATCACGCGATTAGTACACAGACCTCCGTGGACTTCGAGGACATCGTGGAGGAAGGTATCGAACAGGCAAGTTCATACCGAGAACACACCGACTCGCGCGGAAACAGGCTAACCGCAGAGGCAACCGTGAATATCGATGTGGATTGGAGCGTTTGGGAGATCGATTACGAGGGAGCTCGTGAGAAGTTGAGACAGGACGAACCGCTGAGCGATAGCGAAATCGCTGGTCTAGTACGTCACGTTGATCTCACTGACGAAGAGTGGGAAGCCCTCCGATCGATCTCAGGTGAATGAGGCCAATTCTGAGGTAGGAACAAGGACGTGTAGAGCAACTTCGACCAGCGGAAGAGCAGCGACGACCAGGCAAACAAGGGGGTGGTAGCAGCTGGTCGAGGGGCAGCCATCTCGATCGGGGCAAAACGACCGGGAAAAGGCAGAGACGGCAGGGGGATACGACCCAGTCTCGAGCAGCTAGAAAGGGGGCCCTTGAGGGGTGGTCATGGCTGGTCGAACGACTGGTCGGAACGGTTCTGGGAGAGACGACCAGTGGCGACCAGCCAAAAGGCGGAGAAGGCAAGGGGACACGAGCAACTTTCGAGCAGTCAGAAGGGGGCCCTGAAGGGGTGGTAGGAGTCGGTCGGGGACACCTTGCCCGGCCCGAGCAGCGAAAGAGCAGCAACGACCAGGCAACAAGGGGGTGGTAGCGGCTGCTCGAGGGGCGGTCGCTCTGATCGAGGCAAAACGACCAGCGAAAAGCAAGGGACGGCAAGGGGGTTCAAGACAGAGACGACCAGCAAAAACGAGGGGGTTCAGGGGGTGGGTAGCAGGTGGTCAAGGGGATATTTCTCCACTCAAGCAGTGAGAGACCAGCGATAGCCAGCGAAAAGCAAGGGACGGCGAAGGGGCAGGAGGCAACATCGAGCAGGGATAGAAGGGGAAAGAAGGGGCCTATCTCACCAACTCGTTTACCGCGAGCAGATCGAAAGCGAATCGACCAGCGAGATCGAGTGCTGGTAGTAGAGCTTTTTGCTGTTACCTGGTTTGCTCTTGCTACTCGTCTTTCGTCTTCGAGCGTAGCTCTCGAGTGCGCTGGACGTACCGTAGTCGGGCTTCCTCATCGAGAACGTCCCAGACATCGGGGAGTGGTGCAACTCCCTGTGTCGCCTCAGCAGCCAGTTCAGTGATCTCTTGCAATTCGTCGATCGCTGCGCGCATTCTGTAGATGTCCTCTGCTCGTAGCTCTTCGCCTCGATCGAGGCGACGTGCCGATGTCGAAAAGGCGTCTCGGGCGACTTCTTCGCTTATCCGCTCAAGTTCTTTCTGGAGCAATTTTCGACCAGTATCCTCTAACCCACGATTATTCATTGGTACTATGCCCCCGTGCAACGATTCCCCAGAACTCCTGAATCTGTACGCTGGACTTATCCGAGTCGTTCTCGTAAGGTATCATGCTGGTTTCTCCAGCACGGTCGAGGGTGTGGCAGCACCCGTCGGCCATTTCCTCAGCCGAACTCCCGCGCTTAGTCGCTATTCTATTATCCAATCCCTTGAACTTTACTCATTTGCAAATGTATTATAATTTTCATAATATAGCATCATTGGCAAATCAAACCGTATGTACATATACAGCTGTAGACACGACTACTACAATATGGCAAGAACAAGAGCATTGATGACAGCGACTGAACGGAAATACATATCAGGTAATGTGGAAGATGAAAGCAAGAGGTATCAAGCTATCTCACGGGTTCGGGACCGATTTGATGAACTCGAGAAAGATATTGAAGTTCTAGAAGAACATCATCCGGAACTCGTCGAGGAATTGCGAGAGACTGTATGCGAGTAAGAGATTAACAGCATAGCCCTATATCGTAAATCAACTAATCAAGCAAGTTGATAGTCATAAATAGTATAAAGATGGAATCCATGACTGATCCATTACTAAAATCCAGTTCAAATACTTTTCAAGAAATACACAGTATTCTGGATGGTTTGACTAACACAATTCCAAAATATGAGGCGAAACATGCAGATATATTCTATCTATTGGACCTGTGTGATTCAGAGAAAGTTGATGATTATGTCAACGAACTCTCTAGCAGACCCTCCTGGGAGATTACTTCACAAGAAGATCCACATACTTACTGGTTCTTACTCAAATTGCTTGATAAATATGGTATAGATCTATATGATCACGACATAATTGAAGATACAATCAATTCTCTTGAGAGAATTCAAACAAGCGATGGACAAATAATGGGGGAAGGTGGAACAGAAGGAAACGCACGGATTCTAAATATTGCATCAAGTAACGATGAAGCGCTTGATTTGGCAGCTAACTATGTTCTGAAGAGCTTCAATTCAAATCCAGATAATTTATTCAATAAGCCTCTTGCTCTATTATTCCTAGCAGAATATGACTTCCAAGATAATAGGGAAAAAGTGGAAGCAATAGCAGAGGAGATCAGCAAGCAGGAAAATCCGAAAAGAGTTGCCTCTGCAATCGTCGATTTAATTAATAATTCAGACACCCAATCGGCATCCAGAGAATATATCCTCCAACTCCGTGAGTTAAAAGATATATCAATTGCTACTTGGTCTCTTTCAAGAACAGATTCTGAACAGAGTTTGACTACCGAGTTTGCCAATCAGATATCATCTACTAATATCGTCAAGAACTTCAAATACCTAGGTGATAACGATAAATTGAAAAAAGAATTAGCAGCCCAAGAATTAAGAAATCCGTTTGATTCCAGTTTGGTTGACGATCAGATAGAAAATCCATCAGAAGAAGCTATAAGCAGCTTGAAATCCAATGCTGAAATTGGCGACTTTTCATCAGTCACCACTAAAAATATAGTCACATCACCAGCAACTACACTAGCACGGATCGGTCTTGGACTGGCCGCAGCAGGCCGAGGACCTCGAGTCTCTCGTGTTGAAGCTCGTTGGAAGCAGAATGTGCAAAAACAACAATTATCGAAGGCAACTCCGGACCTAGTTGCAACAATTCCTGCTACGAATTTGTCATCCCGCGAAACATCTATCCGGGATCGGGCAATTAAGATGGTTACTAACGCAACTGATTCACTTCGGATATCCTCACTATATATCGATATGGTATATGAAGAGATCATTGATGCTTCCGAACAGCCTAATGGGCCTGATATAAGAATCCTTTCACGGCCGCCAAGCGATGTTGATAGCGGCAACCGTCAATCGATTAAAAAATCAGTGATAAGAGAGCTGATCAAAGCAACCGAAGGAAACGTACGAAGTACACCACCTCTTCATAGCCGAATGCTTCTTGCTGATGAATCACGACTTCTGGTAACGACAGCTGATCTGACTCGTGACCAACTCGTAGACTATTACAATACTGGACTATATACCGAAGCGGATGAACCCGTAGAGGAGGCTATAGAACTCTTTGATCTAATGTGGGAACGATCTGATCACGTAAACTTATAGGTTACCTACCTAATCAAACTGTCCGCGAAGCCTGTCTTCGAGGACAATTTATTTCGAATTCCGGTCCAATTACTGCACTGAAACCCCCATTCTTCATGGTCTGTTGGGACAAAATTGTAGATCAAGGACAGCGATGAGACCCAACTATCCATGGAAGTCAGTTATGAGAACCCCTCCTCACTGATTGTTTTGTTTACGTTATGAGTGCCCTGTAAGTAGGCAAGCATAGTCTGAAATGCCGCTTTGTCTTCCTGAACCATCTCGGGGAACTCATACTCCTCATTATCCAATTTGATGTCCTGTGGGTGGGTATACTCCGCGGTTGGAATCCGATCACAGGGCAGTATTGGATTTTCATCATCGATTTGGTGCTGGACTTCGGCATACAGCCATTTTATTTCTTCATCAGCCTCCTCGATATGGTTCGCGACGAATTGTCGGATTTCATCAAGCGGAACATCCTCTCCGTAGAGATCGTTGTCTGCTACGACAGCAAGCACCATGACACCAGCTGGAACTCCATACTCAATCCTGAAGTCGTGATCTTCGCCAAGTATATTGCGTCGTCCCCACGTATCGAGATAACAATTGACTGCATTTTCGATGTCACCGGCAAGCACATGCCGGCGACCGATTACGTAAGTACTGATGAGAGCTTGCTCGTCATCTACTGCTTCGAGCGTACATCTGAATCGACCAAGCTGGCTTCTCGCTACCCATGTTCGGCGTCCCTTGCCTTCTAGTTGATCCAGTGTGAAATCACAGAGTGAGACAGCGGTCTCCTCCGCTCCAGCCTCCTCAAGTTCTATGCAAGATCGCTGTGCTACTTGAACGACTGTTTGGGGCTCACTCTGTTCATTCGAAAGAGTAAGACCCTGTTTGTAGGCTTTCAGCGCCTGCTCGGGGTCTCCAGCAGCAGCCCAGTAATCTCCCAGTATTCCATAGAGGGGCGGTGACTCAAATTCGTTAATCTGGTCTTCCAACCATTCTGCCGCCGCTTTTGGTCCTTCTTGATCTGCAATATCTTCTGCCTCTTTTGATGTGAGATAGTCTTCCCGTTCCTCTAGCGATACTTGATTATGTGTCTCTGGGTGTATCTGCAACTGTGGTTGATGTAGAGCTTTCAAGAGATCATCCAACGAATTGAACCCAGCGGGAGCCAACTGAATCAACTCCGTTTCTATTTTTTCAAGTCGTTCAGTAGGTCCATGTCGACGAAGGAACGATGCGTAGCGAGCCTTCGGTATCAACCCATCACTCTCATTGAGTGCGGTTCGGTGCCAATTACGAGCGTTCCCAATCTGATTAACATGCTCCAGATGCTGCGCATATCGCTGGCAGATCTGCGGGTCTTGATTCGATTCTTCGATCGCTGCTAAGAACATCTCTGTCGCATCATTGGCCCGTTGTTGAGAACTGAGAAACTCGGCGAACCGCGTACGAAAGAACGCGCGTTTAGATCCATCTTCACTGAGTTCAATCGCACGGCGATATGCGCCTTCTGCTATTTTATCTAAACCCGCATACGCAGCCACCGATGCATGATTTATGTAGCCTCCTGCTTTCTCTGGCTGTGTTTGGATTGCTTTCGTCGTATATTCAAGCGCCTCAGTTGACTGACTATTGGAATGTAGATACCCACTATAGTTGACATATATCATCCATCTGACTTTCGGCTGAATATCTTCGAGTAAATCACTACCCAATAACTTCTCGGTCGTCTCTTCGATAACCGACTCATCTTCTAGAGACGGATTCATGAGCAAATCTAACAGGAAATTCTGACAAAGTCCTACTGCAACCTCTTGATCTATGTACTGAGGTGCCGTCTCGGCAAGAAAAATGGCAAATTCATGAGACAGATGATCGATATCGTCATCGATTCCAGCGATCTGGATGTCGTGAAGTTGCAAGATCTTCCCTGAGTCACCGAGTGTCACCCATTGGCGATCCCGCAACTGCTGAAGTGCCCGGTCAAAGTCAAACGACTCGCTATTAAACACCTCCACGAAGAGCCCGCGGACAAGCTCACGATCATACTGGGTAGTAACTCGGTCGAGGAGCTTCACTGCCAGTAGAATATAACGTGCATCATTGAATTCATGACAGACCTGTTCATACTGTTCCTTCCAGACTGCAACTCCGTACGGTGGAATGTCGAGAATCTCCGCACGCGTAACTGTTCCTTCAGGAGGCTCCGGCTGTTTCTCTGAAGCCAAAAAATAACCTGCAGAAGATAGATAGAACGGACTTGGGCTACCAGTTCCGACAAACTTCCGAAACCGCTCACGAGCCCCCTCGTTAAAGTTGAGATCATAAGTTTCAACCACTTGATCGATCATCGCTTCGAGCGTTTCATTTTCAAGCGGTTGTAGACGAGTACGGTCAAACTCACGCCAAACCCGGTCCTCTTTCCAGTGATTGTAGTGCTGGAGGTTCCCTTGGTCTTCACTTCGGCACGTTGCAATCACGTGCAACTGCTGATCTGTCTCCAGGTTCGCTTCCAGTTTCTGTACGAACTCGTAGAATACGCTGTTCTCAGTAGCCCGATTAATACTATGAATGTCATCCCACAGCAACAATACATCACCTCGGTATTCACGTGTCAACGCTGCTTGAATATCATCAAGCCGTTGTACAGCTGGTGAGGGTAGCAGCACTGTTCCGATATCGCGCCGGTCCAGCCGTTGTTTCGCATACTGAAGAAGGGCACGTGACTTTCCACTGCCCTTCCGTCCAACAATCAGATGCTTCTGCGAAAGGTCTGCTGGCAATTCCGGCCGGCCAACAAACTCCATCGTATCAATCAGCCCCAACTGGTCTCGAAGCTGGGAAATCACCTCCTCTAATCCACCGCGTTCAAATGCTCGATAGTATCGCGCTTGTTCCAGATCAGCAATCAAACTCTCAAGATCGTCTTCGATCGCTCGTAAATATTTTAACAATATTTCATGATCTGACTCTCCAACAAGGCGGTTCTCTAACTCCTCGAGATACATCTCGACAACTGCCTGGGACACAGCATCTCCATCAGAGTCAAGTTCTGAAACGATCTCATCGATAGCCTCGTTTGCCGGTCGAGATCCAAATTCTTGAACGGTCTGATCCTCCGATGCCCGCGCAAACGCATTCCACAACTCATCGACAGTTACGTCGGTTCCATGTGTTGCGGCCCGCGCTGCCTGTAGTGGGGCACTTGCCTGCGCACTCGATTCACGGAGCCAATCGTAGCCTCGAGTGCCAATTTCGGCACCAATTGTGATAAGGGCGCTTTCAACGACTGGCATTTCTTAGTTGAATATATCCCAACAATATGAACGTCCCGGCCTAAAACTCGTTCAAGAATATAGTAGGAATAGTTATGTATTGTTCAAGTAATTATATCGGCTAGGAGAAGTATCCTTAGATTTGTACAATCACCAGTTTATACTATATGGTTCAGGTGTTGTATATTTAAGTGGAGATCCATCATCATTTAGATTAAAGCAATGGAAACGAATAAACTCGGTTGACTCATCATATTGATCGTAAGAATCGTCTTTTTCATTTCGAATCTTAGTTGCTTCTGGATCGTTACTGCTGATGAACACGGGAATAGCGACATCGTAGTCACTCACATATTCAGAGAGATATGACTGGAACTTTCTCATAGGACCCATCCATGGTGTGCCTCTTGGATGAACTTCGTCAGAAAGGCGTGCCTCGATTGTAATGTATTTGAGAATTATCCGTGACTCGTTGGTAATGATATCGCCCTGAAGAGAAGGTGAGTCTAACGCCTTGTCTAGACGGGTTGTATCGACATCTGGATGACTGATGCCGAGCCGTTTGATGTCATCGAGAGCCTGAATATCTCTCTCTTCACTGATTGATTCCCGCAAAAAGGTGCGAATTGCGTTTCTGAGGCCTTCGGTAGTAAATTGTGATTCCTCAGGGGCAATAAGGTGAAGCGTCCCAGGTCTATCTTTAAAAGCGTACTCGGCTGGCTCTGCGAGCGGAGCTATCACCCCAAGACAGTCAGTTTGGAGTTGGAATCCGTAGGAGAGTAACCGGGATCGAGCCCAGCTGCCCTCAAGTGGGTTCTTGTCTTGAGCATAGTACTTGCTGTCAAGGACCGCTTCTACGTCAACTTCTTCGTTGAGGACGACATGATCGGGTTGACTCGAGAAAGTGAGATCCTCGTCGTCGAAGATTTGGTATGACTTCTTCTCAATAGAAATATCATCAAGGCCAGTGACTGAAGGCATCTTCTGAAGTTGCTCAATTTCATCGCTCAACGAAAGTGTAACGTACTCCTCAAACAGTGACTCCATCCCGATGATGTACTCCATCAAAAGTTCCTCACGACCTTCATCAAGGGGCTGGCCAATTGTTGATGAAAGAATGGTTTTCGAGATTTGAAGTGCATCAGTGTAGTAGTGCCGTTGCCGCGGTATATCGTCGGAATTGATTTTGGGAACATCTCCGATGGAGATACTCTCACCGGTTATTCCTCTGTTTTTGAGACGGTTTACTGCTCGTTCAAGTCGAGAAAAAATTCGGGTGTAACTACTGGTCGCATCGGAGTCAGAATAAAAATGAAAGAGACGCTCAAGTTCAACTCCGGCATTGAAGATAATATCATTGACAGGAATACTATATTCGACCTTCTTTTCGACGAATTCATGTTTCGGTACCCCATTTGGGAGGTCAAAGTTCATGAGGCTCTGTTCGATATCGATTCGACCACGGCCTTGGAGTCCCTGAGTCCGCTCCTTCTTAAATGAACGCATAAACCCGTGACGAAAGATATCGTCTAAGCTATCGAGATAGTTGAGGGCGACGACAACGAAGATATCCTCAATTCCAATATCGTCAGCCAGAAACTCCCGAATAGGGATTCCTCGATATTCGAGGGTGCGGCCTCGTTCGCCGACATCGAGGAACATTTCTAAAATCTCACTCCACCCAATTTTCGGGTCGATCTGGAGCGTTGCATTGGGTGTGAGGTTCACAATACCGACGACATCTTCGGCTTCGATGACGAGTTCCTTCTCAGAAATCTCGACAGTGACAACCTTTGAGTCGCTGGCATCGTTTGTCGGGCGAACACGCTTAACGTAGGTGTTCGAAGCCTTGGCTTCTGAAAAGGCCGCCCTCTTAAGTTGGTCGACGATATCCTCTGGATACTCCTCAAGGGTTCGCTTTCCTTTTTCCTCGACGGTGATATGAGGGGCTAAAGCGCCGTCGATATCGCGTCCAGATGCTCCCGTACCACGATGGTTGCGTGTACTCATCGGCCGCTGAGACGCTGTTCCTCACTTTGATGCCGCTGTTCGGCGAGGTCAACTGCTGGCTGCAGATCAAATGAATCGAACTGCTCATTTAAGTCTCGATAGTGCGTCGGGAGCTCCTGGATCTGCGAGAAGGTGGCGTCGTTCAACAATCGTGGTAGGATGTAGATTTTGAACGCTTCACCGACAGCTCGCTCTGGATGGGCACTATAGACCCCTACGCCAGAATCAGAATCAGGATCGGGATTTGGATCCGTAGCTTTCGCGAGGAAATCGACGACGTCTCGGTAATGCATCGGACCGAACTGATGGATCCCCTCGCCTTCGTCAGTAAAGTTGAGACCCTCGTAATCGGCATGGAATAGCGAAATGAGTGCATCTGAATCAATCGGCAAATTAGCCAATGAGGTGTTCACCCAGTCACGAAAGAGTTGGTCACGGCTGTCGTAGTCGTAGCCTCCAACTTTGATCATCGCGAACCGACGGGTAATCGCATCATCAAGTTCGTTAACCGTTCGATCAGAGACATTCATCGTGCAGATGATTTTTACTCGCGGCGAGAGTGTGACTGAATCATCATTGTCAGTCACGAATAGAGTCTGGGATCGATTCTCGATCGCAGTATAGAGCGGACCAAAAATACGAGATATATCTGCCCGAGTCAACTCGTCGATGATGAGTCCCCAATCCTCATTATATGCTTCAGTCTGGAGGACTGCGTGTGGTACACAGCCTGGTTCTTTGACGTATTCAACTTCATTGTCATCGTAGTCTGGTGCGATTTTCCCGATGATATCCTGGTCTGTCCACGAGGGGGCGGCGGTTTCAATATCGTAGCCGACAGCTGTCTCCATAGCAAGCTGCTTGGCGAGTGTGGTCTTTCCTGTTCCTGTTGGACCATACAGGACAACAGGCTTACCGACTGCAAGAGCAGCGAGGGCGTTGTTCCAGACTGAATCGGGGACGGCGACATTGTGATCTCGCGGGTCATCAACTCGAGTGATAACATCCCGTTTCAACTCAGTCGAGATCAGTTGACTCTCAAAAATAGCCTGTCGGACTTGACCGATCCCTCGTTGGCCATCGTGGTGAATATCGACTGGGTCAGGTCCAAACGGTTCCTCTAACTCGTTCAGTAGATATCGAATGGTGTCTGCTTCCGATGCATCTTGAATGACTCGAACGGCAGTATTGATATCTCGTCGAATTTCGCCAGCAATTTTTCGCGCATCTTCAACACCGTAATCCGACGCACCCCTAGACTGACTCATGACACATATTTGTTCCAATCAGCTAATAAAACCCCTAGGAAGGTACGATAGAATACAAACTAAAAATTCAAGTTAGGATACGGAATTATTAATTAGTCTGCTTAATCTGCGCTATTACAGTGTCAATGATAGTCTCGAAATTAAGGCTCCGTAGTCGTCTAGCCAACTCGTGTGGCGTCTCTATTCCGTCTGTACCTGAGGAAGTGGCCAATTGAAGCAGATCTGAGAAAGACAATCCACAGAGCAGTGCATGACAAGCAGCAGTATCCATACAATCCACGAATTGCTGCCTCTGTTCCGACACGTAGTGGCTTTCCTCATTACGGATAACTACTCTTGGTCTAATTCGCTGATATACACCGCACTCCGGAAGATCTCCACAAGCAGGGACGCCGAGAAATCGTAGTGAGCCTCCTTGTACCGGAGTTCACCGTGCGCAGTACGATTCCGCAGCGCCCCCCCAGTAGCGTCGTGGTATCTGAACCGTAGAAACGTCACATACTCCTCGTCTAGCAACCCGTCCAACCGATTCATCAATCCACCAAACGTCTTCGGAAGATCTTCGCCGCGAATGGACGCAGTAATCGCAGTGCCCGAGGCCTCCAGCTGGTGTTTTATTGCTCCCTCGAGACGGGACATCCCGAGATGGACCGCCTCTGCATGCCGGTTCTCGAAGAACGCGATGATGAAATCCGTCAGGAAGGCTTTGTCATCGACAGTTGCCCCGTCAATCGATTCAAGCAATGTGAAGAAGTTATGCTCCTTGATCAACCCTTGATTGATGAGTTTATACAACACCCGTGCAGTCAGTCCGACCGATAATCTTGCCTCAGCGGAATACCAATCGGGAACATCAATATCTGACGTTTCGCTGGAGACCGAGTCTCCCTCATGAGTCATATACCGCCGTGGGAAGATCTCGGTAAGCGAAGCCGTTGGAAACAAATTCTCCCCTTCTGCCTTTTCTTCGGGCTGCGACCCAGAGTCAGAGGGTTCGTCATCGAGGTGAGGAAGAAAGACAGGGACTTTCACGAGACCCAAGAACGCTTGTTCGGGTGAGAACTCGTTGGCAGCATTTTCGAAGTTTTCGACCAACGTGTTCGCGGTAGAAGTGAAATTCTCAATAATTTCATCAGGGACCTCACTACCAACGGGCTCCATCTCCTGTTCGATTCCCTTTCGGTTCTCCTTGCGTTTTCCAAGCCGCCATCGATTGAGTGTATCCTCATCGGCAAACGACTCACACTCTTTCAGTGCTCCCTCTATCGTCGTTGCAGTCACTAAGTGACCTCTCGTCTTCTGGAACTCAATCTCGTCCTCATAGGACTCAATTAGTCCCTCTTGGACATCTTCGATGGATTCGTCCCTCTGTTCCTGGATTTGACGGATACGATGGAGGTAATTCCGCTGCGCATGGTAGTTGTGTTGCTTGTTGGTGTACTCCGCACGAGTCCAAGTGAACTCGACAAGTCGATCAAGCGTTGCTGAATCAATCGATCGAAGGTCCGCTTCCGAGATTGCATCCAAGATGCGTCCCGCACTCCCCTCGTCTGTATCGAACTCTGAATACTGCTCTTCGATCAACTCGATAGCGTCGTCGACGGCCTGCTGTAATCGGTCTTCGTGGTTCAATGAGTCGGCGAGATCGATGTACGCGGCGAGGGACCAGCTCGCTACGTGAAACCAGCAGTCATCAAGGGTCTGGTCGATTCCTTCTTCGTAGTTCTTCAAGGCGTACTCTGCTCCGTTCTCGTAGTCTTGCTCGTTCTCCCAACGTTGGTAGCCTCGAAGTGCTTCCAGTAACGGGTGTTCGGCGTCGGTGGATTCGAGAAGAGCGATATTGTAGAGAAGTTCATTCTGGATTTCCCCATCGATTTGCCGCTTCAATGTATGTAAGGCTGACCGGAAACCGAAATCATCGCTAGCGGAGGTATTGGCTTTATCGAGGGCGTCTTCAATGGGGTCCATTTACTACATCAAGACAACCTCCCATTCTTTACTTTTCGGAAGCACGAACTTCTCCGCGCCATAGAGTGCGTTTGAGTATCTGACGGCACGACATCGACACCCACGAGGTGGCGAAGAAGATTACAGATGGTCGGTTCGTCCCTCGGGCAGCCGACCCAGTTGACACCCACGACAGGCTCCTGGACTGAGGAACTGCCAGCTGCTAACACCTCAAGGGATACCACTGACCCCGATGCTGCATTCGTAGGAGTGTCCGAGAATTCGGGGAAAGTCGGACAGAATTATCCGTTTTTGTCCTTGAGTACCGTTGAATAATCCAGACCTTTGGTGATTATTGTCCGAGATCTCTGCAAACCGGACACGATAACTATCCTGTGAATGTCGACCTGCTCTTTTCCGGAAGGATATGATAGGTGATGAACATTGAGGAAAAGGTAAGTAGAAACTATTATTGAAACACACTATCCAATTTTATATACTACTCAATGGGAAGCGCGAAGGATGAGTTAAGTGGTGAAACCGATGTCCTTTTAGATCATAGAGCAGGCAGATTGGAGGATCTCGCTAATAATTCTATTGAACTTATAAAAATCAACCTCTTAGTTCTGGGTCTTTTCACACCGATATTCTCTACCTTGGAAGGAGGTATCGAGAAAATTAGTACTGTTGTCTTATCGGATTTCGGCAAGTTCGGATTGGGATTCTGGGCATTGGCAGTCATCTCGTTAACATACGTTTTTCGGCGAACGAGATCAAGTTCAATAGATCAGTTCTCCCCTCTAGAAGATGCTATCTCTAATGGATATGGCCGGAGTACTCTTAAACAAGATATTGCAGATGGAAAGAAGGAGTACGAAGAAGAAACTGATGAGCTGACTGGTCTATTATCTATAGCAATTGGATTCTCTCTTAGTTCTATTCTTTTCCTGATATTTGCGATTGCTGAGTCTGGTACACCAGAAGACTATATGAGTTTACAGACCGGAATCGCAATTGTTCTGGTTATTTATATTATAATATCTGGCCAGAGTAATATAATTGTGCCCCGTCTGGCTTGGTCGAAAATAAGCTCCCCTTTTGATTTAAAGGAAAGAATGAATTCATCTATGGTGAAGAGAGCAGTGGACATGTCTGCTCGTATTGGATCTGCATCTTTATCAATATATCTTACTAGTTATTTGCTTGATAGGATCGAAGAGCAGGAGAAAGAGGAAGAAGGCGAAATTACATCTACTTCTTCGAGGACGATCTCTGAAAGCCAAATTGAAGAGGTAGACAAAACATCAGATATACTGACAGGTATAGAAGGGATCCCAAAGATTCGAGCGCGTCTGCTCTTAGCCCTTTATGAGATCTTTGGTGAGGAACAATTCAGGTACGATGACGCAGAATCCGCATTAGAAGATACGGATATTGCACTTACACCATCTATAATCCAGCGTCTGGTTAAAAGTGGTTTATTGAGCGAGACTGGCATTCGTCAGGTGGTTGCGCTCAATGAAAGAACAGCCGAAATCATCCATTCAGTAGATGAGGAGGCTCAGGAGGAAATTGACAGGCTACTGGAGAAAGTGAATGAAAATGAGGATGCAAAAAGAGCACTGGCTCATGAACTGAAGATAACGACAGACTCTGTTGAGCAATTCTTGTCTGACACGGATGATAGTGAGAAGATAGATCGTTTGAATGCGAGTATTACTGCATTAGAAAAGTCGGGATTCAATACAGACGAGATCGGACGCATATCTTTCATACAGACTCCAAAGAGATATACTATAACTGAGAGAGCAAAGAATGCAATTTCGTCCGCTAAGTACGAAACTGAGAAGCAGGAGAGAAGGAATAAGGTTAGAGAAGCAGAAAAAACAAAACGACTAATGGTAGTTGAGGGTGCCGGGGATATTCATGGAACATTATATCTGTCTGAAGTTAGTCCTGGCCCTGATAATAAATTCACTTGCCATCTCCCCGATGCGGAGATAGATGAAGAAGAGAAGAAAGAGTTAGCTCAATTAGAAAACGGAATGAGAGTTACTGTGAAATTGAGAGATGGTGCTGGAAGTTCCTCGGTAATTGAGAAAGTCAAACAAATCGGATAACAGATGAAAATTAACGGTCATCGCTAGATTCTATCTTAGGTGTGTCCCTAAGGGGGACTTCAGCAAAACACATTCCTGCCTTCCCGTGCCGTACCCCTGGGGGGTGGAACACCGAGCTATACAGAAAGAAGCAGAGTTTGCTGCGAAATCGCCGCGCTAGATAGTGTTGCCACTACCGAGGCGGGTTCAGCCGAGGTGGTGCCACGCCACTGAGACAAATGATTTCGTCTCAGTCTTATCGATCGACCGGAGACCAGAGTCGATCTCCTTCTCGTATTGGATCTTGGCCATCCGGTACCGGTCCTCGGGCATATCGGCAGCAGTCCACAACTCGTAGCCTTCTCGGATCTTTCGCTTGATATCGTCTACGACACCGAACTCCAGTCGCAGCTCCTCTCCATCCCGGTCTCGGACATCGATATCGTGTTTTGCAGCCCATGCGATGAACGCGCTCGTCGATTGATCGAGTCCGCGTTCGGCCGCTTCGATCGCCTTGGCACCGGCTTCCGCAGCTCGTCTCGTTGCTTCCTTGGCTTCTTTCACTGCGTCGTGGACGAGATCCGCGATGTACTTCGATCGAAGAGAGACCCGTCCATACTCCCGCTCGACCAGCTCCGGAATTCTGTTTAGGGCCCTACGGACACTCCCTGGATGGCGGCCCGTCTCGTCAGCGATATCCTGTGGACTCACCTCGCCACCGTCCGTGACGAGAACCTCGAGGGATTCCCACGCCGTCGGGGCGATGCCGTCCGCGAGGTGCTTGATGACGACCGACTCTTGACGGTGCTTGATTTGCGTGAAGTCGAGTTCGATGATATCGCGGTCGCGGTCGGAGTCCTCGGCCACGAAGTATGCATCGTCGACGTAGGTTCCAGCCCCCGATCGAAGTGGAAGGCCCGCTTCCGCGAGAACGCTGAGAAGCGTCTCCTCGAGTTCACGATTGAGACGTTCGAGATCGGCTGGGGACGCATCGAGTTGCTCCTTCCAGAACGATCGTTGGTAGGACACACCGACTTTCGGATGCGCGATCGACCGATTGTTGTCCAGGCTCACCGCCTGCTGCGCGTAGTAGTGCTTCACCTCCTTCGGTAGCTCGTGCGATGGAAACGCCTCACGGACACGTCGTGGGCCGAGAGTCGCCGTGTGATAGTATCCGGGGCGATCTCGAGCATGTTCATCGCTGTCGTACTGAACTAGTTTGCGTCGCCCCGTGCGGTCGTTCTCGAGCAGGTGACCCAGTTGGGCTATCGGACCGTCTCGAGCATGCACTGGGCCGCTTTCGTTCTTGTCGATGCGCACGTATCGCTCGGCATCGAGGATCGTCGAAAACTCGTGCAGCTTGTCGAAGTATCGGCTATTGATTCCGACTGCACGCATCGCCCGCTGGATCAGCGGTTGATAGCGATCGAATTCGATATTCGACCCCTGAACGTGGAGGTTCACCCCTTCCTCAAGATCGTCGGGCATGGAGATCGTCCCACCGCCCTTGCTCCGCATTCCCTGCCAGCGCGGAGCGATATGAGTGTGGAACGACCGTTCACCAACAACATCGTCGCCGCTCTCTACGCTGAGTTCGAATTCGCGCATCTCCGCGAGTCGGAACTCGGTTCCCGTCGGGAGCTGGTCGCCTGGATGCTCGAGCCCGGAGTCACGATAGGATAGCGTCGCGTGCCACGGCTCACCCTCGAATTCGAACTCGGCGTGTTGACTCCCGTCGCCGTCCTTGATCCGGCTATCGCACGCGAAGAACGGATCGAGACCGTGCTCGGCAAAGAGGAAGTGTGCCGCGAACTCGTGGGGTGCGGTCTCGATCAGTTGCACCCGCACTCACCTCCGAAATCGCGGTCGTAGAGAGACCGGTTGCTATCGAAGGTCGTTTGGGCATCTAAACCCAGAAGGGTATGCTCCGTCTGGGATTTGAACCCAGGTCATCGGCTCGAAAGGCCGAAATGATTGGCCGGACTACACCAACGGAGCTCACACGGTCCCCGCACCACTGTGTTCAGCGAACCAGCGGAGCGCGTCTCGCAACTCTTTCTTGCTGAGGCCTAATGAAAAGCGTTCCGTTCCGCGGCGGCAATGGCATCATATCACGCACGTTGCACCCCTCGTTCTGCCGACAACAAACACTGTCGTCGCCTCGAGAACGCCGTCCACGTCTCCCGCTCAGTCACCCTGCCGAAGCGACGCGCCGTCGAAGTCCATCGAGAGATCGCCCTCGAGTCCGAGCAGATCCGCGATCGTCGGCGTCACGTCGGTCGCGTCGACCGGCTCGTCGCCCTCGAGTGCGGGCGCGGCCGGGCCGCCGAGGCCGAACGCGCCGAACGCCGACTCGTCGACGCGGCCGTGGGAGCCGCCGACCTTCGCGGTGTCGAGCGAGACGAGTCCCTCGTCGCCGAAGAACAGTTCGCAGGGGTCAAAGCCCGGCTTCTTGTGGATGTCCATCTCGGTCGCGTACGGGGGCGCGGCCGCGCGATCGTCCCACCAGTAGTACTGGAACCACGCGTCCCGATCCGCCACGAGGACGATCTCACCCGCGTGGGGGTGATCGATTCCGTACTCGGCCTTGCCCGAGCCCTCGAGTACGGCGTCGATTCCCTCGAGTCCCTCGAGCGCGTCGCGGGCGTCGGCCGCCGAGCCCGGGTCGGCGTAGACGTGTGCGATTTGGTGGTCGACCATGGCGAACGCGTCCGAACCGGGGATGTCGACATCGCCGTCCTCGTCCGTCTCGAGCAGCCCGGCTTCGCGGAGCGCGCGGTTGGGGAACGCCGGTCGATCCACGTCGTGGAAGCCGTACTCGCTGACGAGGGTGAGGAGGGTCTCGTCCCAGCGGTCGGTCCCGGACAGGTCGGCGAGGAAGTCCGCGAGGAGGTCGTCGACGACCGCGAGTTCCTCGTCGAACGCGTCGCTTCCGGGGCCGTTGCTCTGGCCGACGTAGTCCAGATGCGGGACGTAGACCCAGAGCAGGTCGGGATCGAACCGCTCGATCGCCTCGCTCGCGGCCGAGAGAATCCAGCGGCTCCCCGCCTCGTTCGCACCGGGCCCCCAGTAGTTGTGCAGCGGGAAGTGGTCCAATTCGTCCCGGAGGTCGTCGTAGAAGCCGTCCGGGTTGGTCCAGCAGTCCATCTCGAGCATGGTGTTGTCCTCGTCCTCGATCGGCGAGGGCGTGAGCGCGACGTCGGCGCTGGTCCCGATCAGGTGCTGGAAGTTCAGGACGCCGGTGGTCAACCCCGTCTCCTCGCCGGCCGTTTCCCAGATGCGGTCCCGACCGTCGCGGTCGCGCTCCCAGAACGCCGCCGTCTCGCGTTCGCGATCGTACTCGCCGCTCGAGACGTCGCCGTGCTCGGCGGGACCGAGTCCGGTTGCCAGCGTCGTCTGGGCGGGCACCGTCACCGCGGGGAACGGCGGGCGGAGGTCGGTCACCGATTCGGACGGGAAGTGTGACTCGAGGGTTGGCGTTCGCTCGGCGTCGATGTGCTGTGGCTGGAGGCCGACGATATCGAGGACGATCACGCGGCCGACGCTGTCGGTCGTCTCGGGAACGATGGGGTCTGTCATCGGATTTCGGAATCGGATGTCGTAGTCGTGCGATCGAACGGAGCGGTCAGACGCATCAGCGGTGCTGTTCGGCGCAGTCGGTCGGGCGGCCCGGGTGCCGGGAGAAGTCGTGCTCGTCGATCCCGACCGGGGGACTGCCGTCGCGGCCGTCGCTCGTTCGTGCAGTCATTCCCGCGATGGTGCGGTCCGGACGGCTTTCGTTATGACTCGCGTAGCGGGAGTAATCCGGTGTTAGTCGCTTGTAACACCGTATCCCGGCCGTAGAAGCAGCCAATTCGCCGTTCGCAACCTCGCGTTTGCCGATCGAACGATCACAGCACCAAACCGGTCGCTCGTGGCACGGCCGGTATGCGACTTATCGACCCGCACATGCATATGGTCTCGCGCTCGGCCGAGGACTACCGACGAGCGCGACGGGCCGGCATCGAGTGCTATATCGAGCCCGCGTTCTGGAGCGGGCAGGACAAACACAACGCGGGTTCGTTCTTCGACTACTTCGAGCAGATCATCGACCACGAGACCGACCGAGCCGAGCGAGCCGCCGGCATGGACCATTACGTCACGATCGGCTTAGAGCCCAAGGAAGCCAATTACCGCGACATGGCCGAAAAGGTCGTCGACCGGATTCCGGAGTATCTCGACCGCGACCCCGTCGTCGGTGTCGGCGAGATCGGCTTCGATCAGGTCACCGACGACGAGGAGTGGGCGTTCCGCCGCCAGCTCGAGATCGCAGAAGAACGCGAACTCCCGGTTATCGTCCACACGCCGCATACGGACAAGCCGTCCGGAACCGAGCGCATCGTCGACATTATCGAGGAGATGGGCGTCACCCAAGAGCGGATCATCATCGATCACAACACCGAGAACACGATCGACGTTTCGACGCGGACCGACTGCTGGATCGGCTTCACGCTCTATCCGGGCAAGATCGAGGCCGAGTCGGCGATCGACCTGCTCGAGGAGTACGGCACCGACAACATGATCTTCAATAGCGCGGCCGACTGGGATCCCTCCGATCCGCTCGCGGTGCCGAAGGCCCGCGATACGATGCTCGACCGGGGCTGGGACCGCGAGGACGTGCGGAAAGTCGTCTTCGAGAACCCCTACGAGTTCTTCGACCAGTCGCCGAACTTCGACTACGAGGCCTGACGATGCAGTTTGGCTTCTCCACCAACGCGTTTCGGGAGTACCAACTCGAGGACGCCATCGAGTCGATCGCCGACGCGGGCTACGACGGCGTCGAGATCCTGCTCGACGAACCGCACCTGTACCCGCCCGACGCCACCGACGAGGAACGCGAGCGCGTCGAAGAAGTCCTCGAACGACACGGGATCTCCATCAGCAACGCCAACGCGTTCATGCTGACCGCCATCGAGGGTTTTCACCACCCCTCCTACATCGAACCCGACGAGGAGTACCGACAGCGGCGAATCGACTACACCCTCGCGGCGCTCGAGACCGCGGCCGATCTCGGTCACGACTACATCTCGATCGAACCCGGCGGCCCGATCCCCGAGGAAAAATCGCGCGAGTGGGCGCTCGACACCTTCGTCGGCAGTCTCGAGCAAGTCATCCCCACGGCGGAGGAACTCGGCGTCGACCTGCTCGTCGAACCCGAACCCGACCTGCTGATCGAGACCGGCGAGGAGTTCCTCGAACTGCTCGAGCGGATCGACTCCCCGTGCGTGAAGTGTAACTTCGACGCCGGCCACTTCTACGCGGTCGGCGAGGACCCCGCCGAACTGGTCGAGCCGCTCTGGGAGCACACGGCCCACTACCACCTCGAGGACATCCCGGCCGATCGGACCCACGAACACACGCAACTCGGCGACGGGGCGATGGAGATCGACGCCTTCCTCGACGAACTCGAGAACCGCGGCTACGACGGCTTCGTCACCGTCGAACTCTACCCCTACGAGGAGACGCCGATCGAGACTGCGCGGGAGGCGATGGACTACCTCGAGGAACGCGGGTGGGCGTAGGGTGGCCGGCGGCGTCCGGTCGGGAACCGACGGAAACGGCGAGTCGGACGCCCTCGGGGAGCCCGACGCGGACGCCGGTCTGCGGGCCACCGTCGGCACGTACGCGGCGCTGATCCGCGTCCCGAACCTCTTTACCGCGCCGCCGGACGTGATCCTCGGAGCCGCGCTCGTGGCCGCCGTCGGCTCCGATCCGCAGCCGGGTACGGTTGGCGGACTCGCGGGCTGCTCGGTCCTCCTCTACGCCGCCGGCACGACGCTCAACGACGCGTTCGACGCACCGATCGACGCGCGCGAACGGCCCGAACGGCCGATTCCGTCCGGCCGCGTCTCGCGGCGAACCGCGTTCGCGCTGGGGGTCGGGTTGCTGCTCGTCGCTGTCGTCCTCGCCGGCGTCGTCGCGGGCGGGCCGGCTGCCGTCGCCGCCGGATCGATCGCCCTCGCGATCGTCGCCTACGACGGCCTCCTGAAGGGGACCGCCGCCGGCTTCCTCGCGATGGGGGCGACGCGCGGGCTGAACGTCGTCCTCGGGACGACCGCGGCCGGCAGCGTGCTCCTCGAGTCTCCGACCCGATTACTCGCCGTCCCCGCGGTCGTCACCGGCTACATCGCCGCGGTCACGTTCATGGCCGCTCGAGAGACCGAGGGCGGAAACCGGAGCGCTGTCGGGGTCGCCGCCGCGGGCGCGATCGCGGCGGTGCTCGCCGTCGGCTGGTATCTCGTGACTGTCGGCCCGTCGGGGCTCGAGACCGTCGTCGCCCTCGCGTTCGTCGCCGCGTTCTGCTGGTGGGTCGGCCGGCCCCTGCGAGCCGCACGCGCCGAGCCGGTACCGAGCACCGTCGGGCCGGCGGTCGGGGCCTGTATACTCGGCCTCGTCTTGCTCGACGCGGCCTTCGCCGCCGCGACCGGACTCCGCTGGGCGGTCGCCGCCGGCGTGTTCCTCGTCCCGGCGGTCGGCCTCTCGCGTGCCTTCGACGTGACCTGATCCGGTCGCCCCTCGAATGTGACGGGCCAACGAATTAGTGGCGCTCCGCCGTACGACACGCAGATCGATGGTCACACTCGCTTTTTCGACGAACGCGTACGCGCGCCACACCCTCCCGGAGGCGGTTCGCCGTATCGCCGACCACGGCTACGCCGGCGTCGAACTGCTCGGCGACGCCCCCCACGCCTACTTTCCGGAGTTCGGCGACGGCGACCGCGAGGCGCTCCTCGAGGCCCTGTCCGAAACCGGGCTCGCCGTCTCGAACGTCAACGCGAACACGGCGATGGGCTACTACGACGACGCGCCGCCGTCGGCCTTCTTCGAGCCGAGCATCGTTCGAGCCGACGACGCGGCCCGCGAGTGGCGCATCGAGTACACGAAGCGGGCGATCGACCTCGCCGAGGCCGTCGGCTCGCCGGCCGTCTGTCTGGCGACCGGCCGTCCGCTTCCGGGGACGCCGCCCGAGGCGGCCCGCGAGTACCTCCGTGACTCGCTCCACGAGATCCTCGACTACGCCGACCCCCGCGGCGTCGAAGTCGGCATCGAGTACGAACCGGAACTGCTGATCGAGAACACCCACGAAGCGCTCGAGTTGCTCGACGAGATCGGTCGCGACACCCTCGGGATCAACCTCGATATCGGCCACGCGGCCGTCTACGGCGAGGACGTCCCCGAGAGCATCCGCGCCAGCGCCGGCTCCATCACGGGCATCCACCTCGAGGACATCGCGGGCGGCTGCCGTGGGAAACACTACCACCGGATCCCCGGCGAGGGCGACCTCGACTTCGGGGCGATCTTCGACGCGCTCGCGGACGTCGAGTACGACGGCTTTGCCACGCTGGAACTCTACACCTACCCCGACGAACCCGACCGCGCGGCGCGGGAGGCGATGGCGGAACTCGAGAGGGACCCGTAGCCCGCCGCCGGTCGAGAACACCCTCGAGCCGGCCGCCTCCTCAATGCTTTTTACCCCCTGCGACCATTCCACCGAGCGTGAAATACGTCCGCTTCCGCGACCCCGCCGGCGCGGTCCGTCGCGGCGAGTACGAGAACGGCACAGTCCACTTCGCGAACGAGAGCTACGCGCTCGAGAGCGACGAAATCGACGTGCTCCCGCCGTCTGAGCCGTCGAAAATCGTCTGTATCGGCCGCAACTACGCCGACCACGCCGACGAGATGGGCTCCGATCTCCCCGACCGACCGCTCCTCTTCCTGAAGCCGCCGAACGCGGTCGCGAGCCACGGCGACACCGTCACCGCGCCCGCCGGCAAGGATCGGATCGACTACGAGGCCGAACTCGGCGTCGTCATCGGCGAGCAGTGTCGTCACGTGCCGGAATCTGACGCGATGGACGTCGTCGAGGGCTTTACCTGCGTCGACGACATCTCCAACCGCGACGATCAGCGTCAGGAACAGAACTGGATTCGCGGGAAAGCCTTCGACGGAGCCGCACCGCTCGGCCCGGTTCTCGCGACGCCCGACGAGGTTCCCGAGGACGCGGCCGTCACGTCGCGCGTCAACGGCGAGCTCAAACAGGACGGCTCCCGCGAGCAACTCATCTTCTCGATCCCGGAACTGATCGCCGAGATCACGACCTATCTGACCTTAGAGCCCGGCGACGTGATCGCGACCGGCACGCCCGAAGGCGTCGGCCCGCTGTCCGACGGCGACAAGGTCGAGATCGAAATCGACGGCGTCGGCACGCTCGAGCACTCAGTTCGAATTCCCTGAGATCGGTACCCCGAACCGGCACCTCGAGGCCGACCCTCTCGGATCGGACGCTCGGATCGCTCGAGGTCACAGCCGACCGGGAGTCGAACACTTTTCGGCTCGCTCGCAGAACGAGTACGCATGACCGTCAGCTTCGACGCCGTGACGATCGATTGGTTGGGCAACGCGGCCGTCCGACTCGAGGGCCAAACCGGCGCGGTCATCTACGTCGACCCGGTTCTGGGTCGAGACGGCGTGTTGGAGGATGAAGACCCTCGAGACGGAGACCTAATTCTCGTCAGTCACGACCACCACTACGATCCCGACTCGATCGAGCGGGTCGCCCGCGAGGACGCGCTGGTCGTCGTCCACGAGTCGGTCGCGACGGCTGCAAGCGAGAGCGGTAGTGTCGACGAACGGCCGGAAGCACTGCCGCTCGAGGTCGAACGCGTCCGCGCCGACGAATCGTTCGTCCTCGGGCCGCTCGATCTGTTCACGACGCCGGCGTACAACGATCCGACCGGCCCGCACACGGACGAGGACGGAAGGGCGGCTCACCCCGAGGGACAGGGCTGTGGCTTCGGCGTCACCGTCGACGGCATCACCGCGTTCTGGCCCGGCGACACCGACGTGTTGCCGTTTCACCGGGAGATGGACGCCGATCTCTTGCTCTCGCCGATCGATGGGACGGTCACGATGGATCGCCACGAGGCCGCGTCGCTGGCCGCCGACATCGGCCCCGATCTCGTCTTGCCGGTCCGCTACGATCCCGTCCACGCGGGCGAAATCGATGTCGACGCGTTCGTGATCGACGTCGCGAGACGCGGCGTCCCGGTCGTCCTCGACGAGTAGGCACATCGGTCCGTTCTCACACGCCGACTCGAGACCAGGCGAAGAGCGCGATTGCGGCCAGTGCCAGCACGCTGAGTGCGATCCACTGCCCGAACCCGGAGTCGGCGATCGGGGCGAAGAAGTCGACGAGACCGGACCCCTGCAAGAGGCCGAGCCCGAGGAGGATCATGGCACCGATGGCGATCAACCCGACCGTGATCCCCTCTTTCATCATCCACGCGGCCTCGTCGGCTTCTTGGGCGTTGGAGGTCGTCGGTTCGTCTATCGCGCCCTCGTCGGGGTCGCTGTGCAACGGCCGTTCGTCGTTTTTGTCGTCCGCCATGTCACTATTCTAGACGGTGAGTGGCCTCGCAGACGGGTACCGGTTGTACCTGCAGACACAGGGCGAGCGAGAACGCGACCGAGACGGTCAGTGCCCGCAGCCAAGGTGTGACCGCCACCCGCATCGAGCGTTTCCGTCATGACAGGGATTTCACAGAGATACCCGCGATTCGCACGATATAAGTACGCAGTGGGGAATTCTCCGACACTCATGACTGGCGTTACCACAGTGAAACGGAGACGGCCCACTGGAACGGTCTCGGGCCTCGAGACGAGACCGCACACAGCCGGTGATCACGATGGCCGGTGAGGAAGCCGCGGAGGTTCCCGAGCCGAGCCTTGAGTACCCGGAGCGGGACTGGCGCGGGTTCTTCAAGGAACACTTCGGCCCGTCGATGCTGTGGGCGCTGATCAGTATCGGCGGCAGCCACATCGTCCTGGCACCCACGCTCGGCGGCAGCTTCGGACTCGTGGCGATCTGGATGTTCGGGCTCATCTACGTCGCAAAATACGGGGCGTGGGAACTCGGCATCCGGTACAACTACGGCGTCGGCGCGAACCCGATCGAAGCCTACGACCAGCTTCCCGGTCCCAAAAACTGGGCGCTGTGGGTGACGATCCTCGTCTTTACGGGCATGTATACGTTCATCACCGCCAGCGTCGGGATGAACACCGCGGCCTTTGCCGCCGCGTTGACTCCCGAGTGGTTCACCGCGACCGCCGCGTACATCACCCTCGTCGGCGGGGCGGGCTTGCTCGTCACGTTCTCGCGGTACAGCCTGCTCGAGACGGTGCTGATCGCCTTTACCGTCGCGCTGGGAGTCATCCTCTTGGTGGGCGTGATCGTCGGACCGCCGTCGGGCGACATCGTCGCCGAAACGGCCTTTACGGTGCCCGACCTGACTGGGCCGGTCTTCGTCGGCCTGTTCGCCGCCGCCGCCGGCTTCGCGCCGACCGGATTCAGTACGAGCATCCTGATCGGCAGCTGGAGCATGGCGAAAGGCGACGGCGCGAGCGAACTCGAGGAACGCGGGCTCGATCCCGACGATCCGAAACACCACGACTACATCCGGGCGTGGATCCAAACCGGCCGCCGCGACTTCAATATCGGGTACGTCTTTAGCTTCTTGCTGATCGTGGCGATGGTGGTCCTCGCGTCGAACGTCCTCTATCCCGAGCCGCCGACGGACGCGAACCTCGCCGTCGCGATCGGGTCGGTACTGAGCGACTCCTTCGGCGAGTGGTCGTACTACGCCATGCTAATCGGTGGGTTCGCGGCGCTGTACTCGACCGTGATCACGCTGCTCGACGGCGCCGCCCGAGCCACCGGCGACATCCTGCCGATGGCGCTGGAAAACGACGACATCGACAGCGAGCGGGTCCGGAAACTCGTCGTCCTCGGTGCCGTCGTCGGCAGCAGCGCGATGGTCCTCGCACTCGGCGAGGTGCCGGTGACACTGTTGCTCTACGTCGCCGCCCTCCTCGCGGTCACGGAGATCTTCTTCTACCCCGCGAACTGGTACGTCGTCGAGAAGAACCTCCCCGAGCCGTTCCGCCCGTCGCGAGCGTGGCACGCCTACTACGTCGTCAGCCTCGTCCTCGTGCTCGTCTTCGGCGCGATGGGCGCGGCCGTTCGACTCGGACTCATCGGGTAGTCGGCGACCGCGTTCGATCCGAACTCGCGGCCGTCGACGCCGCGATCGATTCTTTCGGCTCTCGTCTCTCGACTATCGATGGAGTCGAGTCGGGTGCGCGACGCTCGGCTCCCCAATTGAGCGGACGATAAGATCATGACTCGAGGAAAGCGGTGCCTACAGGACGCCCATCTCGCTGAGCCGTTCAGGGAGATACGTATCCGTCACGAAGTCGAGCCCGTGAGAAGCCAGCGACTGCTGTTCGGACTTCTTTCCGAGTTCGAGTTGGAGTTCGATCTGTTCCTCCCAGTAGTCGGTCTGGAAGCGCGGGTCCTCGAGTTCGCTCTCCAAGGCGTTGATGTCGGAGTCCGCCAGCGGATCGGTCGGCAGTTCGTACTCGACGATATCGGCGGGCTGGATGCCGATGAAGTCCGCCTCGGGCGTCGCGAGGTACTCCGAGAGGTGGGCGGACTTGATCGAGCCGTAGGCGACGGAGCCGTAGATGCGGTACGACCACGGGTCCCCGTCAGTGAACACCGTCACCGGCAGGTCGAGTTCGTCGTGGAGTCGCTTCGTGATGCGGCGGGTTGCCCGTGCGGGCTGGCCCTTGAGGTGGACGATCAGCGCGTTGTACTCCTCGTCGAAGCCGTTTTCGACGAGTCGGTCGCGCATGCCACCCGTCTCCACCGCGAGGATGAAGTCGGCGTCACAGTCCAGGAAGTCGATCGTGTCGGGGTTGTTCGGAATCTGGTAGCCGCCCTCGCCGACGTCTTCCTGACAGTGGATCTTCCGCTCACCGCGGCGGGTCTGCTCTCGCAGATACAGCGGCCCCATGATCGTCGCGCCCGACTCCTCGGGGCGCATGTGGAAGTCCTCGCGGGTGACCCCCGAGACGATCTCTAAGTCCTCGACCATGCTGTTCGACTCGTCCTGATCGTTGAATTGGGCCTCGTCGTTGTCCCAGCTCTCCGAGAGGTAGTAGAGTTCACGCAGGGTCGACGAGCGGTCCTCCTCGAGTTGTTCCGAGAGGAACTCGATTGTGTAGATCGCCTTCAGGAGCTTCCGCGCGCCGCGGACGGAGTTGGCAGACCGGGTCGACTCGCGGTCGCCGTAGACCCAGACGTCCATCTCCTCGTCGTACTCGATGTTGTTCTTCGTCCGTGTCGGCACGGACATGTGTGGAATCTCGCCCAGTTCGAACTGATCGTAGAACTGCGCCGCGAGATCGATCAACTGCTCTCGTGCCTGTTCGGTATCGTCTGCGCTCATTGTTTCACCGTCAACTTCTCGCTCTCGACGCCTTTGACATCCAGATCGAACGTCGCGTCGTCCGGTACCTCGTACTCGAGGGCCGCCTCGTCGTCGCTTTTCACCTCGGGCTCCCACTTGACGAACCACTCGCCGTCCATCTCGACGACGGTCGCGCCGTCGGAGAGATCGGTGGGCTCGGCCGAGACGATGTCGGTGATTTCGAGGGACTCGTTCGTCCCCGAGTTGTTCTCGACGACGACGGAGACGGCCTGTCCGTTGCCGTTTGCCGCCACCTCTCGCTCGACGAGGACGTTGTTCATGATGCGAGCGATCGCGTCGTCGATGTCGGGTTCGTCGCGGCCGGTGACTTCGGCGACCTTCTCGGCCATCTCCGGGAGGATCTTCCCGAGGACGTTCTGTTTCTTCCGGCGCTGTTGCATCGACCGGCGCTTGTTGAGGTAGCTCTTCAGGTCGCGTGCGGCCTCCCGGATCGCGAGTTCGATCTCGTCTTCGATTTCGGGGACGTTCGCGACGGCGTCTTTCGATTCGCTGGTAAAGGGAACGTTCGTCGAGGCGACGTGGACCATGATCACGACCGGGCCGTTGGGCAGGCCGGAGCCGCCGGGCTGGTCGAGGCCGTAGTTGCGCCAGCCGATCGACTTGACTACGTCCGTCGTCGCACAGGCACCCCGCTGGTAGACCAGCGGGACCCGATTTGCAAAGCGCATGACCTCACCGGTGCCCTCGGCTGGCAGGTCGCCGCCGTAGGCGATCCCGGCCTCGACGATGAACGGATCGCCGCCGGAGACACCCGCGTCGCGGGTCGCCGAGGCGAAGAAGTCGGCGTCGAACTCCTTCTCGAGGCCGGCGGTGATCAGGTCCTCCGAAATGGGTGCGAGACACCGCGTCGGCGGTGCCATGATGTCGGTCGCGCGCATCGCGTCAACGAGGTTGCTGGTGGCGTCGCGGTCGCCGTCGAGTTCGCGGACGAGCGGCGGGTCGTCCGGGACGGTGGCCATCACGTCCCAGATGGCTTCCGTGACGTTCTCGCGGGCGGTCTCGCCGAATGAGACGTCGTCGTACTCCTCGGTGAGGTCCGCGGCCCGGTCGACGAACTCTCGAAGAGCCTCGTTGGTGAACCGGTGGCGAACGTCCTCGGGATCCTCGAACTTGCCCGCAAGCCGGTCGGCGAAGGCGTGGATGACCTCGTCGTCCTTGCGGGTGCTCGTCGCGCCGTCCGCGAGATCGTAGAGGTCGGCGACGAGCCTCGAGTCGCCGTCGGCGTCGGTCGGCGTCTCGCTTTCGTCGGCCGTCTCGGCTGCAGCGTCACCGTCTGCCTCGGCGGCGTCGATTAGCTCGAGCCAGACGGCCTCGACGGCGTTTTCCCGAACGGTGTCGCCGAACGTCGTTCCGTGGTCGTCCTCGACCGCCTCGGCGGCCGACTCGACGGCCTCGCGCAGTTCGAAGTGGGCGATGCGATCGGCGTCCGCGACCGCGTCGGCGATGGCGTCGGCGAACGCGGCCGTCGCGTCGGCACCCTTGTTCGCGGTCGCGTCCTCGACCGCGGCGTGGAGGTCGATCGATTCGTGAGAGGCGGGTGGCCGCCAGCGCATCTCGCGGCCGTAGTGGCGGTCGCGGAACGCGTCGATGATCGAGTCGGCGGTCTTCTTCCCGACGCGGGTGAACTCCTCCTGGACGAACCCGGAGACCGTCTGGGAGTCCGTCGCGGTGAGCATCTTCATCACGGTGCCGAGTTCGACGCCGTGGGGGTGAGGGCGGATCTCTTCGGTCTCCTCGGGAAGCTGGTCGGTCGCGCGCTCGAACTTGAAGTGTTCCTGCGGTTCGCGCAACTCGAGGCGGGCGTGGGGATTGACGACCGCCGTGTGCTTGATGTAGTCGTGGAGTTGCTGGCGGGCGCGCATGTTGGCCTCCATCTCGAGTTCGATGCGGGTGCCGTGAGGGCGGTCCCACGTGGTCGTCTCCTCGACGCTGATCTCGGGCTCGTTGCTGTCGGTATCGACGATGAGTTCGAAGTACTCGGCTTCCTCGGAGCCCTGCGTCCGACTGGTGATCTTCGCGGGTTTCCCGCTGGTCAGCTGGGCGTACAGAACTGCAGCAGAGATACCGATCCCCTGCTGACCGCGGGATTGTTCGCGTGCGTGAAAGCGAGAGCCGTAGAGCAGTTTCCCGAAAACTTTCGGGAGCGTTTCTTTCGTGAGTCCCGGGCCATTGTCCTCGACGATCAGGCGGTAGTAGTCGCCGGCTTCCTGAATCTCGACGTAGATATCCGGGAGAATTCCCGACTCCTCGGCGGCGTCTAAGGCGTTGTCGACGGCCTCCTTGACGGCCGTGACGAGGCCTCGAGCACCGCTATCGAAGCCGAGCATGTGCTTGTTCTTCTCGAAGAACTCGGCGATGGAGATCGACTGCTGGCTCTCGGCCAGCTCCTCGGCGATCCCCGGCTCGTCACCGAGTGTCGACTGGAACGACGTCATCGTCCTCCCATACTAACGGCGGGGCTAAAAGCTGTGTGCTACCGGAGTGAAAGTGGATCCGTAACGGGGTCCGCGATGGCTCGATGGCGATTCGACCCGCGATCGGGGAAGGGTCCGGCTCAGAAGGTGATAATCTCGTAGTCGTCGCCAACCAGCGAGCGGACGCTCGGATGGCCGCCGTTGTCGTCGATCGTGACGACACCGGCATCGTCGACCGCTTCGCCGACGCCGAACGCGCCGGCACAGTAGTCGCAGGCGGCCGCCTCGTCGCTGACGGACTGATAGAGGTCGTGGTAGTCGTGGTCTTCGTCCTCGAGTTCCGGGATCCACTGGGTCCCGGCACCGTCGAAGATGAGTTCGAGTTCGTCGTCGGGGTTCTCGGCGAACTCCTTTGCCGCCTCGAGGCCGTTGACGAGACGGCCGGTGTCGCTGTGCGACTCGGTGCCTGCCAGAATGATAATCGCAGCGTTCGTCATTACGAACGGTCGTATGCCGCGGGGTCACAAAAGGAACCTGCGGTCGTGCATAACGGGTGCAAAGCCGTCGCCGGCCGCGATAGTTCGACGCCCCGAACGGTCTCGAGAGTCGAGTCGGGAGGGCAGACTCGCGGTGCCGTCTCAGTGGCTGTGATCGTGGCCCCCGCCGCGCGTGAACTCCCCGGAGAACGCCCGCTGGACGACCTCCGAGAGCGCGGGGTGGATGTGGACCGACTCCCGAACGTCCCGAACCGTCCCGGTACCCGCCGTCATGGCTACGACGACCTCCTGAATCAGATCCGAGGCCGCCGGCCCGATGATGTGACAGCCCAGAATCTCGCCCTCGAGGTCGATGAGCAACTTGACGAACCCCTCGGCGTTCATCGCGCTCCCGCGAGCGGTCTCCTCGTAGCGGGAGGTTCGTTTGGCGTACTCGCGTCCGTCTGCGCGCAGTTCCTGCTCGGTGAGTCCGACGCCGGCGACCTCCGGCGAGGCGAAGACGGCGAAGGGCATCGCGGAGTAGTCGACCGGCTCGAGGGCCTCACCGAAGCGGTTTCGCGCGACGGCTCGGGCCTCGTGGTTCGCGTTGTGTTTCAGCAGGTACTCGCCGACGATATCGCCGAGCGCCCAGACGCCGTCAGCGGTCGTCCGCAGGTATTCGTCGGTCTCGACGAATCCGGCCGCGTCGGTCTCGATACCGGCGGTCTCGACGTTCAGCGTGTCCGTGTTGGGGACGCGGCCGGCCGCTACGAGCAGTTCGCCGCCGGTGACGGAGACCGTCTCGCCGGGCTCGGTCGTCTCCGCGTCCGCGTCGCCGTCGGACTCCGAAAAGGGCCGCGCCTCGATGGTGATCGATCCCCCGGACTGTACGGCCGCCGTGGCCTCGTAGCCGGTGTACAGGTCGAATCTGTCCGCGTACCGTTCGGTGAACTCGGCCGCTACTTCCTCGTCGGCGTCGGGGAGCAGATTCGGCCGCCGGCCGACGATCGACACGTCGCTGCCGAAGGTGCCGAAAAAGTGGCCCAGTTCGGCCGCGATGTAGCCGCCGCCGACGATCACGAGGTGATCCGGCGGGGACTCGAGTTGCAGCGCCTCCCGGCTGGTGAGATAGTCGACGGACTCGATGCCGTCGATCGACGGGATCGCCGGACGGGTCCCGGCCGCCACGAGGACGGTGCCGGCGGTGAGCCGCTCGCCGTCGTGGTCGCCGCCGACGAGTTCGATCGTCCGCTCGTCGACGAACCGGCCCTCCGCTCGGTACAGGTCGTGGCGGTCCGACGAAGAGAGGCCGCGCTCGATCGCGTCGGAACTGCCGTGAACGTCCGCGGTGACCTCGCGGACGATTTCGGCAAACGCTACGTCCTCGACGGTCGTGTCGATGTGGAACACGTCGGCCCGTTCGATCGTCTCCAGCACGTCGGCGTGGTACAGCAGCTGCTTCGAGGGGATACAGCCCCGGTTGAGGCAGGTCCCGCCGAGTCGCCCCTTCTCGACGACTGCGACCGACTGCCCCTGATTCGCCGCCGCGTTTGCCACGTCCAGTCCCGATCCGGAGCCGATGACGAGAAAGTCGTACTCCTCCATGGGTGGCAAACGACTCCGAACGCCATGAATATCAGGCCGCGTTTCTGCCGAGCCCGGGCGGAATCCCGTCCGGTGGTCTCGGAGAACTACCGCGAGCTGCCCCTGTACTACTCCTCGACCGGCGGCCACTCCCACGCGTCCGCCTCGACCACGCCGAGGAGCCGCCGTCGCCGGTCGGTCAGATCGGCGAGCGCGTCGGCGAACGCCTCGTCGGAGCGGGTCGAGATATTGTCTTCGCGCAGGCGCTCGAGGTCCGGTGCCCGCGGGACCGACGGCGCGGGGTCGATGAACGACGCGTCCAACGTCTCGAGGTAGCTTTCGGTACTCGAGCGGCCGGTCTCGACGATCGCCGGGTCGAGCCCCTCGCCCTCCGGGAGCGCGTATCGGGAGAGCATGAGCGCCTCGTCGAGGATCGGAACGGCGACGGCCGAGGCCCGATCGGCCTGCTCGCTGTGGTAGTAGTGCAGAATCGGATAGGACTTGTGCTGCTCGGCGAGGGTGCTTAGGTCCGCCGCGAGGGTCTCGACGGTCAACTCGAGGCCTCGGAAGTCCTCCCCGTTCCAGCCGGCCCGGAGGAACGCTTCGCTGCGATCGCCGAGCCCGGTGACGGTGCTGGCAAAGGAGCGTTTGTCCGAGACGGCACCGAGGACGGTCAGGACGTAGGAGACGCCGAGGGTGACGAAGGCCATCCCGGTAGCCGTCGTCAGCGCGCTGGCGATCTCCCAGACGTCGCCGCCGTACACCGGGGTGTAATCCCCGTTGCCGTCGGTGAACATGGTGTAGGCGACGTAGTAGAGCCGGCCCCACCAGTTTGCAGGACCGCCGGTGCGGCTGTTGACGACGGCGTAGGGATCGCTCGCGAAGATTATCGTCCAGCCGAGCCAGATGAGGCCGATCCACGTCGCGAGCGTGAGCGTCAGAGTGAGCGGCCCGGCGAGGCCGAGCGCGCGGTCTCGGTCCCCAGTCGCGGCGCGGAGCCCCTTCCAGACGGCGGTCGTGAGCCGGCCCGAAACCGGCCCGGAGCCCCCGTCGACCCACAGCGTCGTCCAGATGATGTCGACGATCGCGGTGACGAGGATGGCGATACCGACGACGAGGTAAACCGGGTTCATTCGACGACCGCTCGCTCCTCGACGACGTCCGCGAGCACTTGCGCGATCTCGGCGTTGGTCTCGGGACTGTAGTGACCGCCCTCCCCGCGCTCGACGTACAGCGACTCGACGTCGCCGTCCGCGGGCGAGAGGTGGGTCGCCATGTCGATCGTCGTCAGCTCGTCGTACCGGTCGTCGAGCCGGTCCATCAGGTCGCCGTAGATCGGGCCGTGTTCGGACTCGTAGGTCGCGTACCGAAGCTGCTGGACCATCACGAACATCGGCTCGAAATCCTGCTCGTCGGCGTAGTCGACGAACTCCGCGATGAGCGCGTCGAAGAGATTCTCGTGGCTGTCGAACAGGCGCTCGTGGTATCGCACGCGAGGCCGCTCGAGCCGCAGCGCAGATTGGGTCTGGGCCAGATCGAAGTCGATCCCCGGAATCGACCGCCCGAGCCGGCGCTCGAGTTCCTTTCCGGCCGTATACCCGGCGTACCGGAGGTGTTCGTCCTTCTCGAGGAAATCGGCCGCGTAGGGCCGCGTCGCGAAATGGGGGTTGAACCAGTGGTCGTAGTGGAAGTCGTACTCCCGGAGGAAGTCTGCCTTCGACTCGAGGTCGAGCAACTCCTCTTTCTCGTCGACGGGGCTCTCGATGCGCTCGAGGTCGCCGTCCTCGAGGACGTATCGGGGTTTGACCGCGAGGATATTGCCGAACTCCTGATAGTGTTTCCAGACCGAGAGGATGCGCGCGATCGAAGAGGCGGTGACGACCATGAAGACGTGGTCGGTCGGATCGTCGGGATACTGGCGTTTGAGCCGCATCAGCGCCTGATCAAGGCCGTAGTTGCCGCCGCCGTAGTTGGCGACGTGCGTGTCGAGTTCCTGCGCGAGGTAGTGCTGAAAGGTGTCATCGTTGTCGACCTCCCGGCAGAAACAGTAGGAGTCGCCGTAGGTCGAGACGGTGAGGTCGGCGTCGGGATCGCGCTCTCTCGCCGGGCAGACCCGGCTCGCGTACTCGTCGGTCGAGTAGGTGACGACGCTGCGGACCTCCTCACCGGGGAGGTGGTCGCCCGTGTCCTTCTGTTTCTCCCGGTTTGGCTGCGGACACCAGCCCAGTTCGGGATCGAAGCTGCTGAACTTCCCCAGTAGCTCCCGGTCGATCTCGGGAAACTCCTCGGTGGCGACCGAGGGAATCCGTTCGAGCGCTCGATACGACACGACCTCGAGAATCACCGCGCCGACGACGAGTGCGAGCACTATCGCGACGAGCGGAAGCATCGGACCACCCTACCAGAACGGGGAATAAGTGGATTTTGCCGGAGTATGCCACAGTCACGGTCCGCGAGAGGAGCCGCCCCGATACCGGCTCTGCGAACCGTCGCCGCGTCAGGTCGCCGTCCGCCGCACGTCCGCGTCCCGGCGGCGTTCGCGGATTCGGAAGACACCGTACGACCCCACCCCGAACGCGAGCAGGCCGACGACGATGTCGGACCAGAACCCGAGGCCGGTGGCGATCTCGGCGACGCCCGATCCCGCGCCGAACAGGAACGGCGACGCGACGAGCCACAGCCCGAGGAGCGCGACGAGAACGGCGACGCCGAGGCTCCCGAACGTCTCGTTCGACCGGCGGTAGTAGTTGTACGCGCCGGCGACGAACAGCGTTGCTCCGACGAGCACGTCGTTCAAGAACTGGCCCGCGGCGAGGTCGAGGGCGACGGCCTGTGTGACCAGCGCGAGCCCGAGTAGGCCGGCGACCGCCGACGGCCGTTTCCCTCGTTCGTCCGGGTTCGGTGCGAACGGCGTTCTGTCCCCGCCAGTCAGTCCCTCGTCGCCGCGGGTGTTGTCCTCGGACGCGCCGTCCTCGTCGCCCCGCCACGGCGTTTCGGGATTTTCCGTGCCGTCGTACTCGCTCATCGTGCTCTCGAGTCGCAGTCGGCCCCTCGGCGCAAAGAGTTCGCTGCCCGTGTTTGCAGGGTCCGCGGGACCGGTGGGGCTCGCCCGTCGCGGCAGCCTCACCGAACGACGGTGACCGGTACCGGCGAGTGTCTGACGACCACTTCGGCGACGCTTCCCAACAGGATCCGCGCAACGCCAGACCGGCCGTGGCTGCCGATGACGATGTGATCGACCGGCTGCGCTTTGGCGTACTCGAGGATCTCCTGTGCCGGGGTTCCGATCCTCGCCCGCGTCTCGATCCCGATCCCGTGCTCGGCGGCGATTTCCTCGGCCGCCTCGAGCCGGTCGGCGGCTTCGCCGAACAGCGCCTCGTTCTCGTCCGGGTCGGGGTCGGCGGTGTTCGGGATGTACGGGAGCGAGGTGGTGTCGACGGCGGTCAGGACGACGAACTCGCCGTCGGGAAAGAGGTCGAAGGCGTGAACGAGGGCGTCGTCGGCGGGGTCGGAGTCGTCGAACGGGACGAGGATCCGCGGTGCCATGGTCGTCAACGTCGCTCCGCGATCCCTTCAGTCTGGTTCCGGCAGTCCGTGGATGCCGCGTCCGCCGGATCGTCCCCGCGGTTCAGAGAGCGAGATAGGGGCCGACGCCCAGCAGGACGACCCCGAGTGCCACCTTCAGTCTCTCGGGGTCGATGGCGTGGGCGACCCGCCAACCGACGACGACGCCGAACAGCAGCGGCGTGCCGACGACGACCGCGAGCGGGACGAGGACGTTCCCCTGCAGGAAGTAGCCCGACGCCGCGAAGGTCGCGATGAAGATCGACTGGACCTGCGCGACCGCGACGGCGAGCAACATCGGCACGCCGACGAGCACCAGCGCGGGGACGGCGAGCACGGGGCCGCCGATCCCCAACAGGCCGCTGCAAACCCCGAGAGCGAAGCCCAGGCCCGCCAACACGAGTTTGCCGGAACGAGTCAGGGGCTCGAGGTCGTAGATCGGACTGAACCCGCGGCGTTCCCGGTAGAGGATGATCCCGCCGACGGCCGTCGCGACGCCGCCGAGTAGGAGCCCGAACACCGAGCGCGGCACGAAGGCGTTGACGTACGCGCCGACGAGCGCGCCGAGGACGCTCGCGGCGCTGAGGACGATCGCGATCGCGCGGCTCTCGCCGGTGTTCATCTCCCCGGAGTGGAGGTAGGCCGCGCTGCCGACCAGCCCCGTGACCACGAACGTCGCGTGGGCGGTCCCGGCGACCTGACTCGAGGCCAGCGGGGTCAGCGAGTACAGCGCGATCGTCACGAAGATGCCACCGGGACCGATCGTGGTGATGCCGATACCGGAGAAGAAGGCGATCGAGACGAGCAACAGGACGAGCGAGAGGTCGAAGGGCAATCCGAGCATCGAGGGGCGAGTTATCCGGTAGTCCGTGGCGCTCGAACTAATCCTTCCGATTTCGGGCCTTTCGGGTCAGCGACGGATCAAATTATCGAGTACAGTCGTCAGTTCCTGACCGACTCAGCCGATCGAACGAGGCCGCGTTCTCGAGCGCGGGACTCGAGGAGCGATCGTGTGCTCGCACGGTCGATACCTCGGGTCGCGATCAGAGAATCCCCACGATCGTCTCGTAGAGCGACTGGATCGTGGTGAGACTGCCGATCAGCAAGACGAGTCCCGCCGCGACGAACCCGAGGTTTTCGTACCACTCGATGTCGTAGTACTTGTTCACGGCTCCGATGAGCGCGAAGACCGTCACCGGAAGTCCGATCGCGCCGTTGACCGCCGGCATGATGATCGCCATCTCCACGGGGCCGAACCCGGTGTAGACCAGCATCGCCAGGGCGATGATCGCCGACAGGACGATCAGGCTGACGACGGTCCGTCGGAACGCGACGTCGCCGAAGACCGTGTCGCGGCCGAGCGACTGCGGGACCATGAACCCAGCACCGAACAGCGTCCCGGTCGCCGACGTGATGCTCGCGAGAAACGCCGCGAGGACGAAGACGACGAGCGCCCCCTGGCCGAGGATGTCCGCCAGCGGAACACCGGGGCCGGTCAGCGTCATCTCGCCTTCCGAGAGCGTGACCGCCGAGACGATCATCACGAAGCTCCCGATGGTGAGCGTCGTCGCGATGCCGGCGGCGTTGTCCCGGCGGTACTTCCAGATGTCGTCCCACTCTTTCGTCGGCTTGATGCTCGACTGAATGAAGAAGTTCGGCCAGTAGACGGTCGTCCCCAGCAGGGCGATGACCGCCGTGAGATAGCCGATTTCGTTCTGGAGGATCGGCACGAGTCCGCCGGCGACCGACTGCCACGGGACGTCAAGTCCGACGAGGAGCAGCCCGTACGAGCCGAACACGGCGAAGACGGCGGCTGCGATCGCGGCCTCGACGCGGTCGTAGACTTTGAGTTCGACGATGGCGAGCCCCCCGCCGGCGGCGAGGAGGATGCCGACGATCACGTTGTCGAGGCCCGGAAGGAGCCACGCGAGCGCCGCGCCCGCGACGGCGTAGTTCGAGACGGCCCACAGCGCGGACATCAGCGACATCAGGACCACGACGGCGGAGCCGCCGATCGGGAGAACGTCGACGATGTAGTCGGCGAGCGGTTCGTCAGTGACCGCCAGTCGCGCGCTCATGTCGTGGAGCGCGATGTCGATGAGGAAGGCAAGCGGCAGCACCCACAGCAGGGAGAACGCGAAGTTCGCGCCCGTGTCGGCGAGGATATAGACCGAGCCCGCACCGAATACGTTCGCTGCGAACAGGACGCCCAGTCCGTATTTGTAGAGCGCGCCGTGAATCGCTTCGCCACCGGGAACGACGTCGACGACCGTCGAGGTGGACGCCGACTGTTCGCTCACGCGGGATCACCCCGGCGCTCGAGGACTGGGCTGACAGTCGACAGGCCGTCAGCGGACGGTCCACGCGTCGATCGCTCGACGGTGGCCGGTAGCCGCGGGACCGACTGATCGGCGCTCGAGCGATCGCCGTTGTGATCTAGAATCGTGACACGGGTATCTCCGAAATTAGTTGCCCTGAGGCAGCGACTAAAGCCGTTCCGCGGATTTATTTTATTCACTTGTTCGACATTTCTACCCGGCGCGGTACTGTGTTCTCTCATGTGTCGGGGCCGAAAAGCGGCAGATGACTTTCCCCTCGGACCCAGCCGTCAGGGGGCTCGAGGGGACCCGTTGGTGTAGTCATCCGTTCACTGTGGTACGGAACGCTGTACCGAAACCAACGACCGGGACTCGTTTGAGTGAAAAGCTTGAGATGGCAGCCAATCTTTCAAGTAGATGGGCTGAGTAAGCAATACTTACTGGGTCGAGGCGACGAAAATGCGATAGCGGTGGGTCGGCAATGGGAAATCGCAACCGACCCGGAGTCGCCAGCCCGAACCGATCGCCGTCTCGGGGAACAGTGGGGCCGTTTCGTATCGGGACGACCGAAGTTGCCTTCAGAAGAAGGCCTATAAATCACTATCCCTTACCCGAGGTGAAGACCAACGAAACCTATGCAAGGACAATCCCAACAGCAGGCCTACGACCGGGGGATCACCATCTTCTCCCCGGACGGACGCCTCTACCAGGTCGAGTACGCACGCGAGGCCGTCAAACGGGGGACTGCGAGCGTCGGGCTCCGCACGCCCGACGGCGTCGTCCTCGCCGCCAACCGGCAGGTCAGCTCGCCGCTCATGGAACGCTCGAGCGTCGAGAAGATCCACAAGGCCGACGAGCACATCGGCGTCGCAAGCGCCGGTCACGTCGCCGACGCCCGCCAGCTCGTCGATCTCGCACGCCGCCGCGCGCAGGGCGAACAGCTCCGCTACGGCCAGCAGATCGGCGTCGAGACGCTGACCCGATCGGTCACCGACCACATTCAGGAGTACACCCAGACCGGCGGCGCGCGTCCCTTCGGCGTCGCCCTTCTCGTCGGCGGGATCGAGGACGGCGAGCCGAAACTGTTCGAAACTGACCCCTCGGGCACGGACTACGAGTGGAAGGCGGCCGCCATCGGCGGCAGCCGCGATGTCATTCAGGGCTACCTCGAGGAGAACTACCGCGAGGATCTCGACGTCGACGGCGGCCTCGAACTCGCCGTGAGCGCGCTCAGCGAACCCGAAGACGAGGTCGTCGCCGCCGAAGACGTCGACGTCGCGACGATCACCACCGAGGACGAATCGTTCCACTCGGTTGACGACGACCGCCTTGAGTCGATCATCGCGGAGATCGAGACGGAGGAAAGCGATGAATAACTGGACCGGCGCGTCGGGCCCGCAGGGCAACGCCGACCCGTCGCCGTACGACCCCGAACTCGGCTCGCTCCCCAACGGATCGCAGGGCGACGAGCACGGTGACACCGTCAACAAGACCGGAACGACGACCATCGGCATCACGACCGACGAGGGCGTCGTCATCGCGACGGACATGCGCGCCAGTCTGGGCGGGCGATTCGTCTCGAACAAGGATGTCCAGAAGGTCGAGCAGATCCACCCGACGGGAGCGCTGACCCTCGTCGGCTCGGTCGGCGGCGCACAATCGTTCATCCGAACGCTGCGCTCCGAGGTCAACCTCTATGAATCCCGACGCGGCGAGACGATGCCGATCGAGGCACTGGCCACGCTCGCGGGCAACTTCGCCCGCGGCGGCCCCTTCCGCGCGATCAACCCCATCCTGGGCGGCGTCGACAGCGAGGGCAGCCACGTCTACAGCATCGACCCCGCGGGCGGCGTGATGGCAGACGACTACACGGTCACCGGCAGCGGGATGCAACTGGCCTACGGCCTCCTCGAGCAGGAGTACGAGGAGGGCCTCTCGCTTGAGGAAGCCCAGTCGGTCGCGGCTCGCGCGATCAAAAGCGCCGTCGAGCGCGACACCGGTTCGGGCAACGGCGTCTTCCTCGCCGAGGTCACGGACGAGGGCGTCGACATTCAGGGTCACAACGACTTCGACGCGGTCATCTAAGGGCCGTTTCCCGTTCGTTCGATCGCTTTGGCAGCGGCTCGACTGTTCGCGCTCGCGCGCGTACACGTGACTTTTATTAGGGCCGGACCACTACCCGAAAGCAGGTTTTACATGTCCCAGGAAAGCGAGTACGGCGCCGGACAGATTCAGGTCTTAGAGGGCCTGGAGGCTGTGCGAAAGCGACCGGCGATGTACATCGGCTCTACCGATTCTCGAGGCCTCCACCATCTCGTCTACGAAGTGGTGGACAACTCGATCGACGAGGCACTGGCCGGCCACTGTGACGACATCACTGTCTCCATCCACGAGGATGGCTCGGTGAGCGTCGCCGACGATGGCCGCGGCATTCCCGTCGATACCCACGAGGAGTACGACCGCCCTGCACTCGAGGTTATTCTCACTGTCCTCCACGCCGGCGGCAAGTTCGACAACAAGTCCTATCAGGTCTCCGGCGGCCTCCACGGCGTCGGCGTCAGCGTTGTCAACGCCCTCTCCGAACGCCTCGAGGCCGAGGTCAAACGCGACGGAGCCGTCTTCCGCCACGCGTTCGAAGCAGGCGAACCCGTCGGTGACATGGAGCGGGTCCGCAACATGGAGCCGGACGAGGAGACGGGCACCCAGATCCGGTTCTGGCCCGACACGGGCATCTTCGAGACCGGCGAGATGGCCTTCTCGACGCTGTCGAACCGGCTTCGGGAACTGGCCTTCCTCAACTCCGGCGTCCGCATCACGCTCCGTGACGAGCGCATCGATGCCGACGACGACGAGCCCGTCGCCGAGACTTACGAGTACGACGGCGGGATTCGCGAGTTCGTCGAGTATCTCAACGAGACGCGCTCGGCGATGCACGAGGACATCATCTACTTCGAGGACGAAGAACAGAACATCCAGGTCGAGGTCGCGATGCAGGCCACACAGGAACTGCAGGGCTCGATCCACGCCTTCGCGAACAATATCAACACCCGCGAGGGCGGGACCCACCTCACCGGATTCAAAACCGCGCTCACCCGCACGGTCAACGACTACGCCAACGAGAACGATCTCCTCTCCGACCTCGATAACAACCTCTCGGGCGAGGACATCCGCGAGGGACTGACCGCAGTCATCTCGATCAAACACCCCGATCCCCAGTTCGAAGGCCAGACGAAGACGAAACTCGGCAACTCCGAAGTTCGGGGGATCGTCGAGAGCGCCATGCACGAGGGCCTGGGAACCTACTTCGAGGAACATCCCGACACCGCCCAAGCGATCGTGATGAAGGCCGTCGAGGCCGCGAAGGCCCGGATGGCGGCCAAGAAGGCCGAGGAGCTGACGCGCCGAAAATCGGCACTCGACTCCACATCGCTGCCCGGCAAACTGGCCGACTGCCAGACCAAAGAGCCGGAGGAAGCCGAACTGTTCATCGCGGAGGGTGACTCCGCGGGCGGCAGCGCGAAACAGGCCCGAAATCCGGAGTTCCAGGCCATCCTCCCGATCAAAGGGAAGATCCTCAACGTCGAGAAACACCGCCTCGACCGCATCCTCGAGAACGACGAGATCCGGAACATGATCACCGCGATCGGCGCGGGGATCGGCGACGAGTTCGACATCGACGACGTCCGGTACAAGAAGATCATCATGGCGACCGACGCCGACGTCGACGGCGCACACATCCGCACCCTGCTGTTGACGTTCTTCTACCGGCACATGCGCCCGCTGCTCGAGGGCGGCTACGTCTACGCGACCCAGCCACCGCTCTATCGCATCCGGTATCGCGGGGAGACCTACGACGCGATGACGGAAGCCGAACGCGATCAGATCGTCGAAGAGAAATGCGACGGCAACCCCTCGCAGGTCCAGCGGTTCAAGGGACTCGGCGAAATGAACCCCCAGCAACTCTGGGACACGACGATGGACCCGGACAACCGCATCCTCAAACAGATCACGATCGAGGACGCGGCCGCGGCGGACAAGATGTTCTCCGTCCTGATGGGCGATGCCGTCGAACCCCGCAAGCAGTTCATCAAAGATCACGCTCCGGAGGCGGAGTGGATCGATATCTAACGACCGACGTTTTGCCGAGGGTGCGCCGAAGGCGCACCCGCAGTGCAAAAGGTCGATGAAAAGCACTCCTCGCTCCCGACGGTCGCTCGTCGGCCCGCTCGCGAGTTCACACGGCGAACTCGCTCACGGATGCAGTGCTTGGCAACCGAACCGCGATACCCACGACACATAGTGAACGAATGAGCTCAGACGTACCCGAACCGACCGATGTAGAGGCGCGAGCCGTAGAGAACGTCCGTATCGAGGACGAGATGGAACAGTCGTATATCGACTACGCGATGTCCGTCATCGCGGGCCGTGCGCTGCCGCGGGTCGAAGACGGCCTGAAGCCCGTCCACCGGCGCATCCTGTACGCGATGCACGAGATGGGAGTCTCCTCGGGCAGCAGTCACCGCAAGTCCTCCTCGATCGTCGGGGAGACGATGGGTGATTACCACCCCCACGGCGACAGCGCGATTTACGACACCCTAGTCCGGATGGCCCAGGACTTCTCGATGCGCTATCCGCTGGTCGACGGCCAGGGGAACTTCGGCTCGATGGACGGCGACCCGGCCGCCGCACAGCGGTACACGGAGGCCCGGATGTCCCCCATCTCCGAGGAACTGCTCGAGGATATCGACAAGGGCACGGTCGACTTCTCGGCGAACTACGACGACCGCCTGCAGGAACCCGACGTACTACCGGCGGCGTTCCCGAACCTGCTGGTCAACGGCTCCTCGGGGATCGCGGTCGGGATGTCGACGAACATTCCGCCGCACAACCTAGGCGAGGTCGTCGACGCGACCATCGAACTGATCGACGACCCCGACGCGACGGTTGAGGACTTAATGGAGCACGTCAAAGGCCCCGACTTCCCGACCGGCGCGAACATCGTCGGCCGGGACGCCATCTACTCGGCCTACAAGACCGGCCGCGGGCGCATCCGCGTTCGCGCCGAGTTCGAGGTCGAGGAGTGGCAATCGAACCGCGAGCGGATCGTCATCACCGAACTCCCCTTCCAGTCCAACAAGGCCCGCCTCGTCGAACGCATCGCCGACGACGTAAACGAGGGCGAAATCGAGGGGGTCTCCGACCTGCGTGACGAGTCCGACCGCGACGGCGTCCGCGTCGTCATCGAACTCAAACGCGGCGCAAACGCCGAGGTCGTCAAGAACAAACTGCTCGAGAACCACCTCGAGCGAACCTTCGGCGTCATCAACCTCGCGCTGGTCGACGGCCAGCCGCGGGTGCTCTCGCTCAAGGAGACGCTCGAGGAGTATATCTCCCACCGCCGCGAGGTCGTCCGTCGGCGCAGCGAGTACGACCTCGAGGAGGCCGAGGATCGGGCCCACATCCTCGAAGGTCGGCTGACGGCCGTCGAGAACGCCGAGAACGTCGTTGAACTGATCCGCAACAGCGAGGACCGCTCGGCCGCCAAATCCGCGCTACAGGAGAGTTACGACTTCTCGGAGGAGCAGGCCACCCACATCGTCCGCATGCAACTCGGGAGCCTCACCTCGATGGAGGCAGCCGAGATCGAAGACGAGTACGCGGACGTCCAAAACGAGATCGAGCGCCTGACGACGATCCTCGAGAGCGAGTCGGAACTGCTCTCGGTCATCAAAGACGAACTCCGCGAGATCAAAGACGAGTACGGCGACGACCGCCGGACCTCGATCATCGAGGATCAGGGCACCGTCACGCACGAGGACCTCATCCCCGAGGAGGAGGTCTTCGTCGTCATGACGGAAGACGACTACGTCAAGCGGATGCCGATCGAGCAGTTCGACCCCCAGGGTCGGGGCGGCAAGGGGATCATCGGGGCGGACGTCAAGGAAGACGACCGCGTCTCGACGGTCTTCCGGGCGAACACCCACGACTTCCTGCTCTGCTTTACGAATCAGGGCGAGGTCTACCGGCTCAAGACCTACGAAATCCCCGAGATGGGCCGGACCGCCCGCGGAAAATCGGCGGTCAACATTCTCGATCTCGACCCCGGCGAGGACATCACGGCCATCGTCGACACCGACGCATTCGGGGACGACGAGTTCGTGACGATGGCCACACGGAACGGCTACGTCAAGCGCACCGCGGGCGAGGAGTTCGACAACATCCTCTCGACGGGGATTATCGCCGCCGATCTCGAGGAGGGCGACGAACTCGTCGACGTCGAGGTCACTGACGGCTCGCAGGATCTAGTCATCGCGACCGAGGGCGGAATGACGATCCGCTTCGACGAGGACGAGGTCCGCGCGATGGGCCGGAACGCCCGCGGCGTCAATGGAATCAAACTGCAAGGCGACGACGCCGTCGCGGGGCTGGTCGCGACCGACGAGGGCGACGAACAGGCGCTGTTGACGGTCACCGAGCACGGTTACGGGAAGCGGACGCTGCTCTCGGAGTACCGCACGCAGTCCCGATACGGAAAAGGGTTGATCGACATCAAGACCGGCGAGCGAAACGGTCCCGTCACGGCCGTCAAGGCGGTCGACGAGGACGATCAGCTCGTCATGATGAGCGAGCGCGGACAGATCGTCCGCACCCGCGTCGACGAGATCTCGACGGTCGGACGGAACACGATGGGCGTGATCGTCATGGATGTCGAGGACGGCGATGCGGTCGCCGCGGTCGACGACATTCCCGCGTCGGCGGCTATCGATGCTGCCGACGCAGACGACGCGAACTGAACTCGCTGAACACCCAGCCCGTTTCGAGTCGTCTCACGGATCGATTTTACGCGGCAAGTCGAGCCACAGCGAGCGAGAAGAGCAAGAGCGAACACTAGAGAAGACAGCGGAGAACGCGGACGACTGCCGAGTCAGTGGGCCGGTTCTTCGGAGGGAGCGACCATGTCGTCGATCCGCAGGATGAGGATGTTGTTCGTGTCGTCTTTGCCGTCGACGGTCCCCTCGATGAGCAGTTTCGAGAGCGGCGTCGGGCCGACGGTAACGGAGTCGTCCTCGTGAATGTCGCTGAGCGTGCCCTGAATGTGGATCTCCGCGCGGCAGAGTTCCGGATGGTGAACGCTCGAGAGGTCGATCTCTTCGATGATGGTGTCGTCGACGGGTTCGCCCTCGTGTTGCATCGGGACCGCTGCGGGCTCGTCCATCTGCTGGATCTCGAGGGCTTCGTAGGCGGCCGCGGTCGGTTTGTAGCCGCCTTTCGGCCCCGGTACGCCCTCGACGAGTTGGAGGGCTTTGAGACTCTGCATCTGGTTGCGGATCGTCCCCGGGTTCCGGTCGACCTGTTCGGCGATATCCTCGCCTTTGATGGCGTCTTCGGTCTCCTTGTGGAGGTTCGTGAGCGCACGCAGGATTTTCTTCTGGCTGGGTGTGAGTTCGATGGATGACATAGACTATGATTCGTATTTGGTTTCCTTAAACCCGGCGGGTGAGCCGGAGTGTTTCGGAAGGATTGTCCCGTTTGAATCGGGAACAGGAAGCTGTTTCTGTTTAGTCCGTCGCGGGAGGTCGGTATCCGTTTTATTTCTCGATCGACAGCAGAATAAGAACTCGCTCGAGCGGGATCTCGCCACGGAGGTCGGGTCACGTCACCGACGCGATATCGGCTGGCGGTCGAGCGGTGAGAAGGTAGCCCGCTCGCACTCCATGGACAACCGGGTCGGCCCTCGTTCGACCAGAACCGCGGCTCGGACTCGAGAGGTGGCCGATTGCCGGCTACGGTTCCGGCTCCGCAGGTTCCGCGACCCAAACGTGGGCCGCGACGGATTCCGGCAGCGACACGGGCTCGTCGGCTTCGCTCGAGCGGGCCGTCACCATCCCGAACGGGGCGATCTCGAGGATTTCGAGTTCGACGCCGGGCTCGACGCCGTGGTCGGCGAGATAGGAGAGCACTTCCGGGTCGCGGTCGGCGACTTCGGCGACGGTCACGACATCCCCCGCCTCGAAGGCGGCGATGGACTCCCCGTCGGGCCGCTCGGGTGGCTCGAGGTCGGCGCTGGGGATCGGTGACCCGTGGGGATCGACCGTCGGTTCGCCGAGCGCGTCGGCGACGCGGGCCTCGAAGTCCTCGCTGATGTGGTGTTCGAGCCGGTCGGCCTCCGCGTGGACCTCCGACCAGTCGTAATCGAGGTGTTCGGTGAGGTAGGCCTCGAGCAGCCGGTGATGACGGACGATTTCGAGGGCGACGGTCTCGCCCTCGTCGGTTAGGGTCACCCCGCGATACTTCTCGCGGTCGACGAGTTCCCGTTCCTCGAGTTTATCGAGCATGCTCGTGACCGTCGGCGACGTGACGTCTAGCTCCGCGGCGATCTCCGAGGTCTTGATCCGGTCGTCGGTCTCCCGCTGGAGCCGGTAGATCGCTTTGAGGTAGTCTTCCATCACGTCGCTCAGCATCATGCTGATCCGGATTTAGACACGTCTAACCCTAAAGCTATCGCCAGCGGGAGAGCCGCGGGATCGCCACGACCAAACCGGCAGACGGTGTACCGGGCGTATGGAACGGACCGTCAGAATCATCGGTGCGCCGATGGACTACGGAGCGAACCGCCGCGGCGTCGACATGGGACCGTCCGCGATCCGGTATGCCGGGCTGGCCGACGGCCTCGAGCGCGCGGCCGTCGAGCCGATCGACGACGGCGACCTGTCGATGCCGCGCGCGGAGGAACGGGATCCGGACGCCGACCAGCCCAGCCGTGGGAACGCGAAGTTTCTGCGGGAGGTCGAGGATGTCTGTACGCGGGTTGGCGATCGAGTCGCAGCGACGCTGGCCGACGGCGAGTTCCCGCTCGTACTGGGCGGCGATCACTCGGTGGCGATCGGCTCGCTCGGCGGCTCGGCCCGCGAAGCCGACCTCGGTGCCATCTGGTTCGATGCCCACGCGGACCTGAACACGCCCGAAACGACGCCGAGCGGAAACGTCCACGGCATGCCGTTGGCCGCGGCCCTCGGCCGCGGTGCCTTCGGCGAGACCGACTGGGCACCCGCGCCTCGCCTCCAGGAGTCGTCGATCGCCTACGTCGGCCTCCGGAGCATCGACGAGCGCGAGCGCGAACTGATCCGCGACAGCGAGATGACCGCCTTTACGATGTCCGACATCGACCAGCGGGGTGTCTCGACGGTCGTCGAGGAGGCCCTCGCGATCGCGACCGACGGCACCGACGGCGTCCACGTCAGCCTCGACCTCGACTGGCTCGACCCGAAGACGGCACCCGGCGTCGGCACCCCCGTCCGCGGCGGCGTCACCTATCGAGAAGCCCACGCCGCACTTGAGGCCCTCTCCCGGCGCGACGAGGCCGACGGGGTGCTCCGATCGATGGATGTCGTCGAGGTGAATCCGATCTTGGACGAGGCTAACGAGACGGCGACGTTAGCGGCGGAACTAACCGCGAGCACGTTCGGAAAGCGCATTCTCTGAGCGGCGGCTGGCACTGACAGTTGGTGTTCCGCGTACGGATCGACTCGGCGGTATGGCAACAGTAGACACACTGGTTCCGGTTTCAACAGCTTTGTATCATAGTGTTTCGCACTGTGGTATATGACAGAGAACGTCGTCGTGCTCGGTGCCGGGTACGCCGGAACCGGTGCGATCAACAGGCTCCAGTCGGAGCTCGGGGACAACGCGCGGCTAACGTGGATCGCTGACGTCGACTATCATCTCGTCTTACACGAGTCCCACCGCGTGATTCGGGACCCCGACGTCCGCTCGGACATCACGTTCCCGGTCAATCAGATCGCGGACCCATCCACTCGTTTCATTCAGGACGAAGTCACCGGCCTCGACGTCGAGGACCAGACCGTCGAACTCGCCGACGGCGACGATGTCGAGTACGACTACGTCCTCGTCGGCCTCGGCAGCCAGACCGCCTATTACGGCATCCCGGGCCTCGAGGAGCACTCCCTGACCCTGAAGAGCCTCGACGACGCCATGGAGATTCACGAGGCGGTCAAAGAGGCCGGTCGGGAGGCGACCCGCGGCGAGCCCGCACAGGTCGTCATCGGCGGCGCTGGGCTCTCGGGGATCCAGACCGCCGGCGAGATCGCGGAATTCCGCGACGAGCACCGGGCCCCCATCGAGATCCACCTCGTGGAGGCCTTAGAGGAGATCTTCCCCGGCAACGACCCTGAAATTCAGCAGGCCCTGCGCGACCTGCTCGAGGAAGCCGGCGTCCAGATCCATACGGACGACCCGATCACCGAGGCCACCGAAGACCACATCGAGTTCGACGAGGGCGAGCCCCTCGATCACGACGTCCTCGTCTGGACCGGCGGCATCACGGGCCGAGACGCCCTCGACGACGCCGACCTCGAGAAGGAACACAACCGCGTCAACACCGGTGCGAACTTCCAGACCTCCAACGAACGCGTCTTCGCGATCGGCGACTCGGCGATCATCGATCAGGGTGACCAGCCCGCGCCGCCGACGGCACAGGCCGCGTGGCAGGCCGCCGAAGTCGCTGGCGAGAACATCGCCCGCGCGATCGAGAACCGCCCGCTGAAGACCTGGGAGCACGAGGACAAGGGAACCGTCATCTCCGTCGGCGAGAAGGCCGTCGCCCACGGTGTTAAGCCGGCCTTCGGCATCTCCCTGCCCGTCGATACCTTCGGCGGTCTCCCGGCCCAGAACTTGAAGAAGATGATCGCCGCTCGCTGGATCGCCGACATCACCTCGTGGAACGCGGCGCGAAAGTCCTGGTCGTCGCTGTAGAGCGCGCCACTCGTCCCTGAACCTCTCGTTTCGATCCCGTCTTCGCAGTAGCGTTTCGACAGCGGCCGCTATATTCCAGCGGAGACAACCGACAATCGGTCCGCCGATCTCGAACGCCGAACAGCGCGCATTCCGTCGATCACGCGGCCCCGGTCGGCTCCTCCTCGCCGCCGTCGTCGCCCATTCGTCGGGCCGGCACGCCCGCGACCGTCGCCCCGGCTGGCACGTCGCGAGTCACCAGCGAGTTCGCCGCGACGCTGGCCCCCTCGCCGATTTCGACGCCGGGCAGCACGATCGCGCCGGCCCCGATCATCGCCCGCTCGCCGACGACGACCTTGCCGGTCCGGTACTCGTCCTGGAGAAACTCGTGACAGAGCAGCGTCGCGTCGTAGCCGACGATGGCATCCGCCTTCACGGTGATCAGTTCGGGCCAGAAGACGTCCGGCGTGGCCTCGAGTCCCCACGAGACGCCCTCACCGACCGTAACCCCGAGACAGCCCAGGAGCCACCGCTTGAGCCGGAGGCTGGGCGAGATCCGGACGAGCCAGACGACGACGTAGTTGATCGCGACCCGGAGCGGATTGCGAGCAGCGGTCCAGTGGGCAAGCGAGTTGCGCGGCCCGGGTGTCGCGTGACGCTCAACGCGGTCGTGTCGCGGCGTCGTCTCGTCGGAACCAGTCACTGCACGCACGTTTATCGCGTCACTACATCAAACCGACCAATGCGGAACCGATCTGCGAGCTACGGGCGGCTATCGCCATCGGTCGCGGCCCGGCGAGACCTAACCAGTGAGGGGTTACTGTCGTTCCACTCAGCGGTAACTGTGTCCTATGTCACGACACCGCTCGGAACCACACGAGATCGACGCCGTCTTCGCGCTCCTCTCGAACGCGACGCGTCGATCCGTCCTCCGCTATCTCATCGATGCGGAGGAAGCGACGGCTCGAGAGTTGGCCTGTCACCTCACGTCAGATGCTCACGATGCCGACGAGCCGGATTCACTCGGCGACTCCGGACAAGCCGTCGTCGCTACACTGGTCCACAACCATCTCCCGCGACTGGACGAACACGACATCGTCGCGTACGACGAGTCCTCCACCGAGGTGACGCTCGGGTCGAACTTCGAGGCGATCGAGCCGTTCGTCGAACGCCTCGAGCGGTTCGACGACGACACGGTCGACGGGGGCAGTGAGCGGACGAGTTCGAGAACTGATTGCCGGGAATGAGCGGTCACACTCTCAGACGCGCTCGGGTCGGTCGGCCGAACGTGATCCGGGACGACCGACCAGCTCCCGGAACGCAGCGCCCGACAGTCCACAGCGATAGGCCGGCTTGTACATCATGTTCGCGCCGCCGGCCCGAACGTCCCAGTCGGACTCGATCTCGTCGCGCAGGTAGTATTGGGCCCGTTCGTTGCCGTCTCTGACGTAGTAGTCGCTGAGCCGAATCGGGTCCCGCTCGAAGAGCCCGCCGGGCTCGCGGCCGTCGACGATCACGACCGGCTTCTCGAGATAGAGGTCGCCGTCTCGAGCGCGCTTCGCGTGGGCGTTTTCGGGGTGGGCTGCGAGGATCGCCTCGCGCTCGGCCGGCGGCGTGTCGGGGCCGACGACGGCCACGTCGTCGACGGTGAAGTAGCCGATCAGGTAGCGGTGCGCTCGGTCTCCGTCGGGCCGGCGCAATCCGGCGTAGAAGCCGACGACATCGCCCGACTCGAGCGCCCGCAGCCGCGAGACGTAGCCGCTGGTCCGGTGCTCGCCGTAGGTCAGCGCCTCGAAGTTCGGATCGCGGTGAAGGGGCCACGACTCGAGGTCGTCGCCGGTGACGGTTTCTGCCCCGCCGCGGACCGGTTGGGGCGAGATTCGAGTCGTCAGGTCCGCCGCGACGCCGTCGCCGGCTCGTAACTCCCACGAGCCGAGGGTTTCGGGTTCGGATGTGGCCCGCGTTTTCTCGGGGATCGGGACGTACTCGAAGCGCCCGTCGTCGTACAGGGGAGCCAACGCGCCGACGTTCGTGCTATCAGCACCGACGCCGGCGAGAACGACAGTCATGGGTTCGTACGTTTCGGTCGGACGGATGCGGCGATAAAAGCCCCGATCGTGCGCTCTGTTCCGATCGGGACCGGGCCGTCGGGACGCCATCGACGCCGCTCGGCTCGAGTCGTGGCGTCAGCGACAGTGACTGGCTAGTCCGCCTGAATTAGCCTGAAGTACGGGGCCACAGTACATGCGCCAATGGATACCGAGGCTCGCCGGGCGGCCGCGGTTTGTACCCAGTGTCACAACGTGATCGCAGTCCGGATACTGCGAGACGAAACCGTCCAGCCGATCGGCATCGATGGACGCTGTGCCTGCGGCAACGAGAGGTACCGCGTTCTCGGCACCGACCCGCCGGCGGCCGACGAGGACGGCGACCGCGGGTCCTCGAGTCGGTCGATCGACTGAGTGTACAGATCACCGCTCGAGGAGTCAGGATTCAGGGTTGAGACTGGGACTCGAGGACACCCCATCGCTCAGAATTCGGTCACGACTTCGAGGCCGCTGGTCTCGTACTCGGTCATCGCGGCGAGCCGATCGGAAACGTCCTCGAGGGCGACGCGGCGCGTCACCAAGCGCTCGGGCTCGAGGCGGCCGGCCTCGATCATCCGCAAGAGTTCGTCGTAGCGCGAGGGCGGCATCCCGCGGGAGCCGACGACGGTGACGTCCCACCGGGTCACCTCGTCGATCGGCAGGGCGACCTCGCCGCGTTCGGCGTCGGTCGTGAGCCCGATCTGGACGTGGGTCCCGCGGACACGGAGACAGTCGAGGCTGTTCCGGCAGGTCTCAGCGCGGCCGAGCGCGTCGACGGAGACGTGTGCACCCCGATCGGAGATTTCCTCGATCGCCTCGGGAACGGACGTGACATCGGTCGCGTTCACCGTCGCGTCGGCACCGAGGGTCGTCGCCATCGAGAGCGGTTCGTCGCGGACGTCGACCGCGATCACCCGCGCGCCGAGCGCCGCCGCGATCTGGACGGCCGCCAGTCCGAGCCCGCCGCAGCCGTGGACGGCGACCCAGTCGCCGCCGCCGACGTCGGCGCGGTGGGAAAGCGCGTGAAACGCCGTGACGTACCGACAGCCAAGCGCCGCCGCCTCGGTCGCGGAGACGGAGTCGGGGAGGCGGGCGACGTTGAACTCGGCGTGGGGCACGTGGATCCGTTCTGCGAACGCGCCGGGAACGCTCGACTCGAACCCCAGCGCGTAGCCGTCCTCGCAGACGTTTCCGTGGCCGTTGCGACACTGGTAGCACGATCCCTCGCCGAGATTGAACGGAATCGCGACCCGATCGCCCACCTCGAGCGTGTCGACTCTGTCACCGACTCGAGCGATCCGGCCCGCGGGTTCGTGACCGAGGATCTGGCCGAGCGGAACCTGATCGTCGGCCCACTCGCCGTGGCCCTGCCAGGCGTGCCAGTCGCTCCGGCAGATTCCGCAGGCCTCAACGTCGACCACGACGCCGTGGGGCTCGAGCGACGGTGGATCGACCGTCTCGATCGCGAGCGGTTCGCCGTAGGACTCGAGTACTGCAGCGCGCATACCGGTACGACGGAGGTCGGCGAGTTATACCGTTCGCCCTGCGGCCGACGGCCATGCGACGGCGGCGAGAGGTACCCTTATCGGGCCGGGCGTTCCAAGCCCGCGTATGCGTGTCACCTTTCTCGGCACGGGCTCGGCGATGCCCACCGGCGAACGCTTTCAGGCGGGGATTCTCGTCCAAGACGACGGTCGGACGCTGCTGGTCGACTGCGGAGCCGGTGCGCTCCAGCGCCTCCAGCAGTCCGGGGTCGGCTACGAGGCCGTCTCGACGGTGCTGCTGACTCACCACCACCTCGACCACGTCGCCGACCTGCTGCCGCTGATGAAAGCCCGGTGGCTCGCCGGCGAAGAACACCTCGAGATCGTCGGCCCGCAGGGGACCAAGAACCTGGTCGACGACCTCCTCGAGGTCTACGAGTACATGCAGGACAAACTCGAGGTACAGGTCCGAGAGGTCGTCCCCGGCGAGTTCTCGGTCGCGGGGTTCGAGGTGTCGGCCTACGAGACCCGCCACTCGCTGCCGTGTCTGGCCTACCGCTTCGGCGATCTCTTCACCTTCAGCGGCGACAGCGAGGCCTTCGCGGGGCTGGCGAACTTCGCCGAGGGATCGGCGATCCTCGCCCACGACTGTTCGTTCCCCGACGACGTCGACGTCTCGAACCACCCGACGCCCGACGCCCTCGGCCGGGAACTGGCCGGCCGGGAAATCGGCCGCGTCTACCTGACCCACCTCTATCCCCACACCGAGGGCCGACACGAGGAGATGCTCGAGTCGATCGGTGCCCACTACGACGGCGACGTGCGGTTCGCCGAGGATCTCAAAACCGTCTCTATCGAGTGACTGCACTGGCGTCGGCACAGGTCCGTTTGCGTTCTATTTTCTCAGATTCGTTCCCCGAACAGAGCCTCGAGTTGCCGCTGGGACTGACTATTCAGCTCGTGAGAGGGAGGGCGAACACGTATATACAGCGGCGTTTGTAGGATCATAACAACAGATGCCTCCCGAACTCTCGCGGACGAACACCGCGGTGATCGAATGAGCGTACCCGAACGGCTCGCGACCGCCATTACTGGCCACACGCGGATCGTGCTCGTGGTTCTCTTGCTCCTGACGGCGGCCGTGGGAGCGGGGATGCCGATGGTCGACGACGACTCGTCGCTCGCCCAGTTCGAGGGCGAATCCGACGAAGCGAAAGCCCTCGAGCGAATCAATGGAAACTTCACGAGCGAACAACAGGAGAATACGACCCGCGTCCAGGTGATCGCACGCGGCGATAACGTTCTCACGAAGGAGTCGCTTGTCTCGTCGCTCGAGTTCCAACGGGAACTCCGAGCGAACGAGTCGATCAACGAAACGCTCGTCGAAGACCAGCCGATAACCGGCGTCGAAAACGTCGTCGCGATCACGGCGATCAACGAAGAGCGCGGCGCACAACTCGGTGCCGGCGTCGAAGAGGCGATCGCGCTCCAGCGAGAGTACGAGCAGTTAAACGAGTCCTATAACGAGAGCAACCCCGAATATCAAGCGCAAGCGGACGAACTCGAGTCACAGTTCGACGCCGTCGTCGAGGAGGCGACCGCGAACCTCAGCGAGACCCAGACCGCCCAGTACGCCGACTCGATCGACCGGATTCGCTCGATCGAATCCCAGCGCTACGGCCTCGACGAGAGCGATCCCGAGTATCAGGAACTCACCGCGGAACTCGAGCGAGCCCGCGGCGCTGCCACGGCAGGGGTCCTCCAGAGCGGCGAGGGGAGTCCGTCGATCGACGACCAGATCGCTGCCCTCGAGGACCTGAGCGACGAGGAGTACGACCGGACCCTCGAGAACACGCTGTCGTCGAACGAGTCGGACGACAGCGCAGCGATCGGGTTGATGTCGACGTCGTACGAGCCGGGCAGTACCGAAGCCGAGGCGCGGATGACCCTGCTGACCCAGTCGACTGCCAGCGACGAGGGCCAAGGGATGGGCGGCAGCGCGGTCAGCGAGCAACTCATCGACAGTCAACTCGAGATCCGCGAGTTGGCACAGATGCAGGAGCAGGACTACCTCGTCTTCGGCAGCGGGCTGATCACCGACGAGATCGACCGTTCGATGAACGACAGCCTGGCCATCGTCGGCCCGCTCGCGTTGCTGTTCGTCGTCGTCGCGTTGCTGATCGCCTACCGCGATCCGCTCGACATCGTGCTCGGGGTCGTCGGCATCGTCGCCGTCCTTGTCTGGACGTTCGGATTCATGGGCTGGGCCGACATCGCGTTCAACCAGATGTTCGTCGCGGTGCCGGTCTTGCTGATCGGGCTGTCGATCGACTACGCAATACACGTCTTCATGCGGCATCGCGAGCAGCGCGAAGAAGATGGTACCCGCGGGACCGTCCGCGGTTCGATGAAAACCGCGCTGGCCGGCGTGGGTGCCGCCCTCGTCTGGGTGACGGCCACGACCGTCATCGGCTTCCTCTCGAATCTCGTCAGCCCGATTGCCCCCATCCGGGAGTTCGGCATCGTCAGCTCCGTCGGCATCGTCGCCGCGCTGATCGTCTTCGGCGCGCTGATCCCCGCCGCCAAAATCGAAATCGACGAGTTCCTCGAGGCCCGCGGCGTCGACCGACACAAACGGGCGTTCGGGACCGGCGGCGGCCGCTTCAGCGACGTGCTGACGATCGGCTCGAGCGCGGCTCGCCGGATCCCCCTCGTCGTCCTCCTGGTCGTCGCCCTGCTCACCGCGGGCGGGGCCTACGGCGCGACGCAGGTCGATACCAGCTTCCAGGAGGAGGACTTCCTCGCGGAGAGTCCCCCCGCGTGGACCCAGAACCTGCCGGGCGGGATGGCCCCTGGCGAGTACCACGCCAAGGACGACCTCGAGTACGTCAACGAGCACTTCCAGCGCCAGGACCGCCAGGCCCAACTCCTCGTCGACGGTGATGTAGACGATGACGACTTCCTCGAACAGGTCAACGAGACGCGAAACGACACCGCGGAGAGCGACATCGCCTACACGTTAGCGACGGGCGAACCTGACATCCAAGACCCGCTCTCGACGATGGAGCAGGTCGCCGGGCAAAACGAGTCGTTCAACGAGTCGTTCAACGCGGCCGACACCGACGACGACGGTGTTCCCGACGAGAACGTCTCGGCGCTGTACGACCAATTCTTCGAGATCGACGAGGAAGCCGCCAGTCAGGTCCTTTCCCGGACCGACGACGGCGAGTACCGATCGGCCCGGCTGGTCGTCGCCATTAAGGGCGACGCCACGAACGCAGAGACAACGTCAGAAATGCGCACGATCGCAACCGATCTCGAAGACGGCGGTGACGGCCGCTGGACCGCCACTGCGACCGGCGACCCGATCGTCAGCTACATCGTCGAACAGGACCTGCTCGATACCGTCCTCGAGAGCTTGGTGATTACCCTCGTGGCGGTATTCCTGTTCCTTTCGGCGGCCTACTGGCTGACCGGCGGCAGCGCAACGCTCGGGGCCGTGACCCTGCTTCCGGTCGCGTTCTCGGTCAGCTGGATCCTGGGAACGATGTACCTCATCGGAATGCCGTTTAACGTCCTGACGGGGATGATCACGAGCCTCACGGTCGGGCTCGGGGTCGCCTACAGCATCCACGTCAGCGAACGGTACCGGCTCGAACTCGAGCGCCAAGGCAACGTCTGGTCGGCGTTGCGGACGACCGTCACCGGCACCGGCGGGGCGTTGCTTGGCAGCGCCGCAACCACCGTCGGCGGCTTCGGGACCCTCGCCTTCGCGATCCTCCCCGCGCTCCGCCAGTTCGGGATCATCACCGGACTGACGATCACCTACGCGTTCCTGGCCAGCGTCGTCGTGCTCCCAACGCTGCTGGTCCTGTGGACGCGGTACTTCGGCCCCGACGTGTCGTTCGACAGGTCGGGTGCTCAGACGGGGACGCCGACCGCGAGCGACGGCGGGACCGAGCCCAACGGAGGTGACCGCGAGTGAGTACCGGCGAACCCGAAGCCGTCGACGCCTTCGAACAACTCGGACTCACCAGCTACGAGGCCAAGGTGTTCATCGCGCTTCACCAGTTGAGCGCGGGGACGGCACGAGACGTCGCCGAGATCACGGACGTTCCCCGATCGCAGGTCTACAGCGTCGCCGAGAGCTTAGAGGACCGAGGGCTGCTCGAGGTCCAGCAGGCGAACCCGATCCGGTACCGGCCGGTCAGCGTCGAAGAGGCTCGAGACACGCTCCGAGACCGGTTCGAGCACGAGCAGGACCGGGCCTTCGAGTACGTCGAAACCGTCAAAAACGAGCCGGCCGGCGAGGAGACCCAGGAAGACATCTGGACGGTCCGCGGCCGGGACCGCGTCGATGATCGGACCGTCGACATCCTCTCACAGGCCGAAGAGCGGATCGTCTTCGGGACCCGGCTCCCGGAACTGATCACGGAGCCGATCGAACGAGCCCTCGCTGAGCGCGCGGCGGCCGGCGTCGCGGTGATCATCGTCAGCCGGCGCGAGGAAATCCAGCGCCAGTTCGCCGGCGTCGAGGGCGTTACCGTCGAGGACCCCCCGGCCCACCGAACCGACGACCAGCGGTCGGGCCGGATCGCCATCGCCGACGACGATGGCATCCTGTTGAGCGTCCTCGGCGGCGAGGGCGGCGAGACAGCGATCTGGAGTTCGGGCTCGCTGTTCGCGACCGTGTTAATCCAACTGATCGAGGCCAGCGACGAAATGCAGGTCGAGTAGGCGATTCGGGTCGCGGCCGGTTCCGCACGCTCACTCGAGTCGGTACCGAAGCAGGGCCGCGATCCCGCCGAGGTTCGACAGCTGCTGGCCGGGCGGGAACTCGCTCGAGAAGACGGTCACGTCGCCGCCTTTCTGTTTGGTCGTGCGGACGATGTCGTCGACGCTGATTGCCCACTCGCCGTCGGGCCCGCGCTCTTTCTGCAGTCGATCGTCGAGGACGAGCAGCCGTTCGATCGCGCCGAACTCGGCGGCCTTTTTGACCTGTTCGGGGCCGTAGGCCGCCTTGGCACCGTCGGCGATGCGGCGGGTGAGTTCGTCGATGTATTCGGCTTCGCTCTCGATGCGGGTCTCCTCTTGGACATCCGCGACGGCACCGCGCTTGAGCACCTCGTGGACGCCCCGGTCGCCGACGGCCGCCGTGTCGACCATCGTAATCAACTCGGTGAGTTCCGATTCGTTCTGTTCGATGTACTTGTAGGCGTCCTGTTTCGTAAAGCCGGGCCCGGCGAGGATGATAGCGTCGACCTCGAGTCGTTTGAGGACCGTCGCGAGTTCCTCGAACAGCTCCGAGCGGCCACGGGCGTACTCGCCTTTCCCGGTCGTCCCAGTGATCGTCGCCCGCTCTTCGGTGCCGTACTGGGCGACCGTGTGCACGTGGGCCTGGCCCTCCTCGACGGTCGCGATTGCCACGTCCGGATTCTCCGTGGCTTCCTCTGCCTCCTCGAGGCGGGCCTCCTGATCGGGTTTGAACCGCTTCTCGATGGAGATCTCGTCGCGGGCCTCGACGTTGAGCGTGTGGTGGAAGTTCAGTTGATCCTCGCGCGAACAGGCGACGATCTCGCCGCCGATCCGCAGCCGGTTGGCGAACTTGTGGAACTCGACGTCCTCGACGGCGATGGCGACCCACATGTGCTCGCGCTCGCCGCCCGTGTCCCGCATCTGGTCGTCGTTGCGCTGGATCCGCCGGGTCGTATCGCCCGCGACGCGGTCGCCGGGTTCGAGGACGTACTGCAGGTGCCAGAGGTCGTCGACGCTTTCGGGGACGACCGTGATCCGCTCGCGGCCGCCCTCGACCTGCTCCCGGTCTTTGATCTGCATGGGGGTTCGTTCACGGGGTGGCGGTAAGTGGGCTGCGATCGGTGTGTCCGCGGGTTTTCGACCTCGCCCGGTCGGTCCTCGTTGCGGTCGGCCGAGCGGCAGAACCTATCAGCGACCGCTGAAAATCGTGGTTATTGTCACCAATCAACATAGTAAGGGCGCGACGCTATCCGCGTTGCAGACCTCATTTGGGTATGAACATGGGACACATAGCTCGATTGGAAGACTTCGGCACCCGCTCGCTCGTGACTCACGCCATCATGGCAGTGACGTTTACGGGTGCGATTCTAACGGGACTGTTCGTCGACGGGCAGGTCGGCCTCGTATCGTTCGTCGCGTTCTTGAACTTCACTGCCGGCGTCTGGGTCGCACAGTCGACTCACTCGCTCGGGAACGCTCGAACCGATGACTCGTACGACGGCGTCCTGTCCGTGTTGGCCGACACGACCGGTGAGAAGACCTACCGCGGCCTCGACACCGGTCGACTCGCCCGGCTCCTGACCCTGATCGCGGTCGTCACCGCCGTCTCCCTGCTCGTCTCCGGGGAAGTCCTCGCCGGTACCGTTGCCTCGATCGGTGCCGTCGCCATCGGTGTCGTCGCGCTCGTGACGGCAATGGTCGGATTCCTGATCGCGATGAGTTCAGCGTACGACGCCGCCGAACGCGAACGGTTCCGAACCGTCGACCGCGGTTCGTCCGAACCGGGAAACTCCGGTCAGCCGACGACTGACCTCGAGGACGGCTCCGACATCCGTATCTCGATCCGAGAGTCACACGTCGACGAACCGGCTTCTGAACACCGCTGAGCGGCACCTCACCCACGCCGGCACTCACGGGCCGGTCGCTCGCCCTCGTCGGTGACGGCGTTCGGGTGGGACTCAGTCCCGCAACTCCTCGATTTTTCCTTTGGCCTTCTCGAGACCGGATTCGAACGTCTCTTCGATCTCGTCGACGGAGCGTTCGACGTAGTGGACGCGCTCTTTCGGAACTCGGCGAACGACATCGTTGCCGTTCTCGTCGGTGCCGTAGGCGAACAGCCAGTGATCCTGAAAGTAGGCGATTCGATCGTTGTCCACGGTGGCCCGCTCGTCGGTTTCGCCGGGCGTCTCGTAGACGATGGTCGCGGTGCCGAGATCCGGTTCCGTGTCGGTGTCGGTATCGATGTCCGCCATGCGAGTCGCGTCCACGGTCTGCCGTGTAGTCGTGGACCCGGCACGTGCAGCCTCACCGTCGAAATGAGAAACGGGTACAAGAAAGCAACCGTCGACTCGCACTCGTCAGTCGGAGCCCGAGCTGGACTCGGACCCGGACTCTGCCGTGGCATCCGACGATTCCTCCGTGTCGCCGTCGCGGACGCCGCTATCGTCGGTCGGCGTCGGTTCCGCGTGCTCCGCCTGATACGGCTGCGTGCCGGGACCGAGCGCGAGGAACACCACGAATCCGACCATGACCACCATCGCGACGAGGATGACCGCGGTGACGATGATCGGGCCGTTGATCCCATCGCTGACTTGCGCGGGGCCGAGCGCCTCGAATGGGTACAGCATCGAACGCGCTAGTCCGGGGACACCAATGAGCGTTGAGCCGTACATATCGGGGTTACAGTCAGCCCCGCAACGGACAGTCCCGGGCAGTTCAACCGCAAGAATCTATCCGAGCGGTCGCTGCCGATCCGCGCTCAGACGGCCTGCTGTCCGTCAGTGCCGGCTCAACCCCAGAGCGGTCGGGACTTCGCCGACAAATCGGGACCGCAACCCGTCTCAGTCCTCCGCGACCCGGCTGCCGCCCGGCGGCATGAAGTGTTGAATCCGGTCGGGGCTGGCGATTTTGCGGACGAACGTCTCGTCCTCGAAGCGCTCGCGGAACTGGCGGTAGAGCCGCTTTGCCGCGTCCGCCTGCGCGTACCGCCCGGGCTCGAGTTCGATCGTCGTCACCGCATGCGCTTCGATCGCCGACGGCGGGCCGCCGATGACGCGGGTGTAGGGCTCACACTGAATGCCGACCGCCGCGCCGACCGGCGTATCCCGGTAGTAGGTTCGGTCGCCGCGGATCGCGAACCCACCCTTCTCTAAGTACTCGCCGCTCTCGGGGGTCTTCGAGACCTGATCGGAGTCGACGGCGTAGACGTCACCCGCGTAGCGACCGTCTTTCCAGACCGAGGCGTAGGAGACGGCAAACTGGGCGGCCTCCTCGATGCTCGACTCCGGCAGTTCGATCTCGCTCGAGGACGCCTCGCTCGGATCGGTCGCCTTGAGCACGGTGACGGGGCCGCCGTGAGCCTGCGTATGAAAGACCTTGTCGCCGGGCTCGAGGTATTTCTTGACGAGTTCCTCGTTCTGATCGGCGTTGCGGCCGCCAATGACGAGGTACTCGTCGCTGGTCTGGAACCAGCGGAAGCGGTCGAACCACGGCTCGTTCTCGCGGATCGGAATCGACGGCTCCGAGAGCCAGTCGCGTTGGGTCTCTTCTTCGTCCTCGTCGGGCTCGGGTTCCGCTACGGGCCCGCTCTCGTCGGCCTCCCACTCGTCGCGGCGGCGTTTGGCGTCTTCTAAGTCCTCGCGGGTGTTCTCGATCGCGGCCAGCGCGCCCTCCTTTTTCCCCTCGACGCGCTTTGCCTCGGTGTAGAGCCGGTCGGCGTTCTGCTCGACGCCCCGTCCGGCGACGAGGTTGATCCGTTCGCCGTCGATATCGACGGTGACTGTCCCATCGCTGCCGTCGACATCGATGACGGCCTCGGCGGCGTCGATGCCCTGCTCGGCACCCTCCTCGAAGCGCTCGCGAATCTCGTCCCACGAGCGGTCCTGCTCGCGGGCCCCTTGAATCGTCGAGAGGATGTCGTCGACCAACCCGTACTCGGCATAGAGCAGTTCGGCCTGCTCGCGCAGTTCCTCGGCCTCCTGCTCGAAGCCCTCGATCGCCCCCTGCTGTTGCTCGATGATCCGCTCCTGTTTGGCGATTTCGGACTCGAAGTCTGGCCGCTGGTCGGTTGGGTCCGGCTCCTCTTCCTCGGCGAGTTCGAGCCGGAAGAAGTAGTCGTCCAGCGCCGAGAGGAACGAGTCGTAGGCCTCGCCGTCGAGGTCGTCGTGTTCCTCGAGCGGGAACGGCGTCACGTCGACGACGCTGGCGTCAGCGTCGTCACCCTCGTCCTCGCCCTCGTCGTCCTCGTCGTCGCGCTCGAGGTAGAGCCGCGGATCGAAGTTCCCGTTGCGGATGTCGAGCGCGAGTCGCTCGATCGTCTCGTAGAGCCGCTCGTAGACGCCCTCGTCGGCGTCCTCGATATCCATCCCCTTCTCGACGCCGGCACGAACACACAGTTCCTCGGCGTAGAGGCCACCGAAGTTGAGTTGTGTCGCGAGCGTGCGGACCACGTCCGTATCGGAGTCGTCCATCTCGTGGTCGAAGGCCTCTCGAGAGACCGTCAGCGGGTTCGTCCGGGTGTCGGGGAACTCGTAGCGCGAGCCCGGCACGACCGTTCGCGATTTGAGCCGCACCGTCTCGAGGCAGTCGATCACCTCGTACTCGCCGTCGGTGACCGCGACGTTGCCCTGCCCGAACAGTTCGACGATGATCCGGGTCGTCCCGTCGTCGCGTTCGAAGACGAACTCGAGGATGCGGTCGAACTCGTACTGCTCGACGCCCGCGAAGTCCGCACCGGAGAGGCGGTTGCGGAGCATCATCGCGAACTGCGGGGGCCGGCCAGGGGCGTCTGGCACCCGTTCGGGGGCGACCGTGTGAGCCCGCTTGACCTCGCCGACCTCGAGAATCAGTTCCATGCGACCGCGGTCGAAGTCCCGCATTTTGAGCCGGACGAGGTCGTCGCCGTAGAGGTACGCTTTGTCGACCTTCGCGCCCTCGTAGGCCCCGAGTTCCCCGACGAGAGCGGCGAGGTCGACGCTGGTGAGTTCCCGCTTTGGATCCATACCCGAAATTGCCAGTCCCGGTCAAAAAGACGTGTCGCTCCGACGCCAGCGCCTGATCCCGGACGACCGCGTAGTGAGAGGGGCTGCCCCATCGGTAAGTACAGGACAAGCACATATCGCTTAGTGCAGGTAAAGTACCTACTATTATTTCAGTGAGGAATCAGGCATCTGGGGCCATATCTATAGATATGGAAAACGAGTCATCATATGGCATCTCCTCACTAATATTTAGGACAGGAGAAGTAACTGGCCCCCCATAGTCAAACTCTTCCGTCACAGTCCCTCGGTCCTCAATCGTAACTTCGGCTATATACTCTCCTGTCTTCTCTGCGATAGGGACGTGATTTTCGTACCTAGTATTCTTCTCCATCGTAAAACTAGTCTCTTCAACAGTAGTTTCACCCCGGAGAAATCTAGGTCTTTTTATAGATATTGTTATATATACCGTCTCACTCAGTCTACTCTCTACAGTGAAAGTCTTCTTTCTTTCAGAGGATACACGAGTTATACATCCAGAAACTGTAGCCATAGTTGCCGTGATTGCTCCAAGAACTGTTCGCTGTCTCATGGCTTTTCATTGAAAACTATCTGTAAATGTTTTCTGAAGTACGGCTGTTCAATTCGCACGTGTAGTTGCCGCTCAGTAGACTATAAACAAGTGTAATCCACAAAATACATGTGTTGTTTTATTGGACTTTAACTAATGGATGATGACCCGATATTACTCAGGCTCAATATTATTATCGGACTTTTAGTTACGATTCTTGGGATACTGCTCTTTTCGATGATTTCTATAGAAATCGTCTCCTTTGGAGTGATTCTAGTTGGTATTGTCTTTCCAGTACTGTTTCTGGCTTGGATTCTACTGCGGTAAGTGCACAGGTATAGCGTCCGGCTGATCGAAGACAGGTATCAGTATGGTATCATCACCCATTATTCTATTCTAACGTCAACCCGACGCCGGTTTCCGCTTCGACGGTCTCGATTTCATCGTCGGTCAGTTCGTACATCTCGTAGACGATGTCGTCGACGGCGCGATAGAGTTCCCGAATTTCGGCCTCTCGAGCCGTGATTTCGTCCCGTAGCTCGAAGTGCGGCGTGAGATCGGCGTCGTCAACGACCGGGAGGTCCGCTCGGTCCAGTTTCTGCTGTACCGTTCGGGTCTTCCCGCCGGGGTACCCGTTCTTCGGACTCTTGTTCGCGAACTCGTCGTAGTGATCCAACACGACTGCATATTTCTCGAGTCGCGGTTCATCGACGAGATCGGCGGGGAACTCGTAGAGGTCGACCCACCGACGGACGATCCCGTTGCCCTCCTCGTTACGTTTCCAGTCGTAGTCCCCGTCGTCCGTCGCCTCGCGGAGTTTCAGCCGGGCGCGGAGGAGCCACGTATCGGACTCTTCCGATCTCTCGAGCGCGAGCCGGTCGATATCGTGTCGCGACTCGAAGGCGATTTCGTCGACTCGAGTCGCGTACTTCAGTTCCTCGGCGAGGACATCTTCGAAGTCCTCGGTCGGCGCGTCACGAGAGAGATACTTGAACGGATCGAGTGCCTTACGCAGAGTGCGTCGCTCCTCGAGTAGGTCGACCAGTTCGTGATAGACGCCGATAAGCGCTGTTTCGATGTCGTCCGGGACGCCATCATCGAACGCGTCAGCCGGTATGGACGCCGTATCGGCGTCCGTCTCTTCCGGCGACATGAGAAGCGGAATCGCCTGAAGCGAGTTGCCGAAGTACTCGTAGTAGCCGTCTCGTTTCAATTTCGCGTGGTTGAGGTGGAAGAACTCCAACAGCGTGGAGTTGAGTAAACAAGCCACGTACTCGTTTTCCGGCGCGCCGTCAGCCTCGGGGACGATGACCTCGATGTCGCCGCCATCGTTGTATAGCCCTGTCTGGTCGAGATAGAAGCGGTTCTCGGTCGCCGTAAACGGACAGATGAGTTTCTCTCTCGTCTCGTCTTCGAAGATCTCCTTGTTGATCGGGTTCAGGTATTCGTACCATTCGACGGAGTCCTTGGCGCGGTCGTCCAGTTGCTCCCGGTACTGGGAGAGGTACTCCATCGCGTTCGGGTAGTCCTCGATACGCTTCCCCTCGAAGTAGAGGACGTCCAGCCCTCGCGGGTTGTACTCGTATTTCCTGAGATCGCCGTTTTTGACGAGGGGTTTCACCACTTCGTCCTCGATTCCCCACTCGTCGATCTCTTCGGGCGAGACCGTAAACGCCTCGTTCAGGCCGGTCATCAGTCCCTGCCCGGTTCTGTAATTCTCCCCGAGGGGCGTCCCCGCGTCCCGGATCGTCTCTTTGATGTCGAGGATGGATTTCGGCAGAATCCCCCATCGATCCGCTCCGAACGAGGATTCGGCCATCGTGTACTGTCCGCCGAGGTCGGTTTCCTCCGCCGAGACGATCTTCTCGATCGTCTGCTGAATCGTCCGTGGATCGGACTCCAGTTCGTCGCGGAGATACGTAATCGTCGTCTCGTCGACCGGTCGCCCCTTTGCGAGGCGCATAATAACGGTCAAGGTATCGACACCGGGGAACACCTGGTTGTTCCCGAGATCGACGATTTCGTGGATGTCCGCGCTGCTACTAAGCGACTCGCGGAGTCCTCGTGCATAGTGTGCTTCAGTGAAGTATCGAGAGACGATATATCCGAGCTGTCCCCCATCTCTGAGGAGTTCGAATCCGAGGCCACAGAAAAAATAGTGGATGTCGGCTTTTCCGGCGTAGATGTCCGGGTACCGTCGCTCGAGGCAGTCGCTGAACCTCTCGTCAGTCACGGTCTCGAGGTTGAAGTACGGCGGATTACCGACGACCGCATCGAACCCCCGTTCGGATTTCGTCTGCCCGTCGGTGTAGAAGGCCTCGACGAACTCGAGTTTCCAGTGGAAGAAGTCGTGCTCGGCGGCCGCGTCCTGTGCCCGTTGGAACCACGACTTCTCCTCGAAGGCTTCCCACGGGGTTTCGTGGTCGGCGCGAAGGGCCTGCTTCAGGTTATCGTAGGCATCGTCGGGAACGGCGACGCCGAAATGGGTCGCCAGATAGACGTTCGCGAGCTGGTCCAATCGCTCGCGCTTTTCCTCTCCCTCGACTTCCTCCTCGTACTTCGCTTTTTTCTTGCCGATCTGTTCGACCGTGTCGTCGTCCATCCGAGCGAACGCGGCGTATTCTCGCAGGTAACTGTCGATCGTGTCTTGGACAGTGTTCAGAAACGGATCGAGCGTCGCTTGCCCGTCCGCGACGTCCGTTCGCGTGTCCGAATCGGGGAGGTCGTCGATGTCATCTAGGTCGGCCCCGAGTAGCGAATTCCCCTGCTTGAAATGATGGTCGAGGAACGTAAGCGGCTTGTTGCTCGCAAGGGTCTCCAGCCACATCGAGAGCTTTGCCAGTTCGACCGCCATCTCGTTCAGGTCGACGCCGAAAATACACTCCTTGGCGATGGCTCGGCGAATCTCCTCTTCGTTCATCACGCCGGAAATCTCCGCCTCGAGCGTTACCTCCTGGACCTGATCCGCGAGGTAACTCGTTACCGCGGTCAGGAAGTGACCGCTGCCCATCGCCGGATCGAGGATATTGAGCTCGAGAACCCGCGCGTAGAATTCACCGGCATACTCGTGGGTCCCCGGCTCGTACCCGTCCGTTTCCAGCGATTCGCTGATGTCTTCGATGAGTGGGTCGAGCGTCTGCGAAACGATATACTGGACGATGTAATCGGGGGTGTAGTACGACCCCGTGGACCGTCGTTCCCCTTCGTCGTTGACGACGTAGAGGCCGCCCTTTTCGACGACATCGATGGAAGCATCGTACTCGGCGAACGCCTCTTCATCGACCCAAACCTGCCCGTCGTCGGCAGCGACTGCCCACAACTGTTCCTCGGCGATCTCGAATCGGTGTTCGAGAAGACCCTCGTAGACCGACCCGAGGTGTCGGGTGTCGAGATCGCCGTAATTCGCATAGATCAGGTCGCCGTCGTCGCTCGTCGTCGTACTCAGATAGTAGATGGCTCGCGCGAGATAGTCGTTCGAAACGTAGTTCTCCTCGAGGAACGGATGCTCTTCGACGGCGAACAAACCGCCGTTGTACGCCGGGATGCCGAGGTCGTCGTTGCCGGTATCGATCAGTTCGAAGAGCCGGTCGAGACGGTCCCAGTAACTTCGCGAGTGAGCGCTGAAATCGTCGAAATATTCGCCGCTGCCGGCTTGGTCGACGATATCCTCACGGATGCGTTCGAGCGAGAATTCGCTCTCGTAGTCCCGCTTGGCCCGCTCGGAGACGGGATGGATGAGTCCCTTGCCCTCGGCGTACAGAACGAACATCAATCGGTACAGGTAGACGAGGGAATGCTCTTTGAGATCGCGACGGGCGGCCTCGCCCTCAGCCGTTACGTCGAGGTCGTTGCAGTCAACGAACCCTTCACCGAGGACGCGAAGCGCCGTGAAGACGTTGTCTTGCAAGTCCTCACCGAGTTGCTCCGCGTAGATCTCGCTCTCGCGGTAGACCGTATCCAAGAACGATTCGCCGACCGCTCCCGTCAGCGCGTCCCGGTGGAAGAACGCATAGAAGTACTTGAACTCGGAGAGGCTCCCGTTCTCGAGGAGGTCCACGAGGTCGACCTCGTAATAGATTTGCGTCTCGTAGACGCGATTGCTGTAGATCCGCCATTTGCGACCATTTGTGAGGAATCCCCACTGAATGTTTTCCGGCGTTCGATCGAGATAGTGGCGAATCTGCGACGAGGCGTTTCGATACGGCCGATCAACGTATTCGCTCTCGAAATCGGCGTCCCACTGTTTGGCTTCGAGTATGCCGGTCGATTTCGCGTACGTCTCGTTCAGGTCGTCGAGACTGCGGGCGCGTCGCCGGACGCTCGAGGAACTAAACAAGACGTAGTCGACGTGCCCTCGTTCGCTCGGAATCGGGGTCTCCGTGACGGCGTCGTATCCGAGACGGGAGACGACCTCGTCGATCCACACGTCCTGTAACTCGGACTCGAGATACGAATCGACGACGTCCCGTTCCGCTTCCCAGAGCTCCGTCAGGGCGTCGAACGCCGCTTCCGCCTCCGCATCACAGTCCCACTGCTCCGTTTCGGAAACCGTGTTCTTCAGATAGTGATCCGAGAAGAGACCGGCGTTATCGAACGGCGTCGAATCCAGCGTCGTCTGACTGCTCATCGATTACTGCCCTCTGTCTGCCGAACGGGCATAAGAGTACGTTCCTGTGGTGGGCGATTCGGTCACGAAACTGCAGGGAATTTTATCGGAGAACCGTCCTGTGTCAAGCACGACCCGCTGAGGGTGTCCGATACAGATCACAACCCGGATCGATTGCCGCTATCAGTGCCCACTCAGTACGCAGCGATCGGAGGTCGGAAAGCCTAATCCCCGCCGTCCCCCAGTATCGGATATGGACGACGCTGTCGGCGGCACCACGCACGATCCAGCCGGGACGGCTCCGCGCCACGGACATCGAGACCGAGCGACCGATCTCCGCGGAGGGCGAGCCGTATGAGCGCGGGCGACGACCGACCGTGGGAAAACGTCTCCCAGTTCCCCGACTTCCTCGAGCACCTCGAGAATCAGGGCGGAGCCACCGTCAGCGGGATCATCGATCGAATCGAGGCTGACGTCGACATGGACGGCGTCGTCTACCACGACCGCGGGATCCGGTCACCGGGCTACGACGCCACCTTCGTCCCCGAACAGGACGGCTCGCGGCTGCGGCCCGCGTTCAGCGTCGAACTCCACACCGTCGGCCCGCGCAGCGTCTGGGCGGTGTTCGACGCGACGCTCTCGTGGGACTTCTACCTCCTCGAGTCCGAGGGCGTCGCGGCGATCGCGTGGGTGAGCGACGAGGAGTACAACGCCGAAGAGGCCGGGATGTTCATGTCGAAATCCGACGCGCTCGCCGCGGGGCGGTTCTCCTTTGGCACCTTCATCTACGGCGACGAGGACTGGCAGGAGCAACGCGACCTCATCGAGGGGACCGACACGCCGGCGTTCCTCCAGCGCGACGACGGCAGCACCTTGGTGCCGACCAGCGAGGACGACTTCTACAGCGTCGTCAACTCGACGCCCGAGGACTTCCGTACGAACGGCGGCGGCGCACCGCCGCATCTGGGCCTGCTCGAACTCGAGGTCACGATCGACTGACCAGCCGCGGATCCCGAACTGAGACGAGCCGTAATCGAGCGACTCACTTCAGCGTCGCTGTGACCGCGTGTCCCTTCCGATCGCAAACGTTTTCGAGACGGCGGCGAACCGAACCGATATGTCACCCTTCGGTGAAGTCGTCATCGTCGCGACGATCGCGGGCTGTACGACCGGGATCGGCGCGCTGCCGCTATTGCTCACCGACCGCATCAGCCACCGCGTCTACGACGGGTCGCTCGGACTCGCCTCGGGCATCATGGTCGGCGCTGCCGTCTTCGCGCTCGTCCTCCCCGGCCTCGAGATGGGATCGCCCCTCGAGGTCGTCGCCGGTATCCTCGCGGGCGGCGGGTTCCTGCTCGTGGTTAACGCCGTTTTCCCGCACCTGCATCTCCTGTTTCGCGGCGAGCGCGTCGAAGGGACGGAGGCGAAGTTCGACCCTGCCGGCGACTTGCCGTCAGCCGAGGCGGACGCGGACCTCGACCCAAGAAGCGACGGGGGTGACGAACTCCGCCGGGCGGCCCTGGTCGGCGGCACCGTCACCATCCACAACGTTCCCGAAGGGCTGGCGGTCGGCATCGCGTTCGCCAGCGGCGAGACGGCGCTCGGCGTCGCTATCGCGACGGCGATCGCCGTCCAGAACGTCCCCGACGGGTTCGCGATGGCGGTTCCTGCGGTCCGAGCCGGCGTCTCCGGACCGAAGACGCTGCTCTATACCACACTCTCGGGCGGTATTCCTGAACCGATCGCCGCGGCCATCGGCTTCTCGCTGGTCGCAGTCGTCTCCGGACTGTTCCCCGTCGCCGCCGGCTTTGCCGCCGGCGCGATGATCGCCGTCGTCTTCCGCGAACTCATTCCCTCGAGTCACGGGCACGGCTACGCCGACACCGCGACAGCGACGTTCGTGCTCGGATTTGCGATCATGCTGCTCGTCGACACCGTCCTCGCGGTCTGAACTCGAGCCGGCTGGTCCGAATTCGGACGGCCTGTCCAACGCACAGCCCACCGACTCGAGGTGACAACGAGTCGATTACGAGAACAGAGCGACCGCTTTGACCCAGTTGAGTGCCGGCACAAGTACGGGTGTCGAGCGCGCCGAGGCTGTCGCGTCGGGGGAGCAAGCGATAGGTGGTGTCGGCGCGCTCTGGCAGGAGGCAATCGGTGTGCCGCTGTCGGAGTGGGGGATGGGTGACAACGGTGCCGACGAAGGTCGGCGTTGGCTATTACCGTTCCTACCTATATGAATTTTCGGTGTCTCGGCGATCGATCTACTGCGTCGTCTCGAAGGGGAAATCGAAGAGAACGGCGGCGATTGAGCGAGAGCGCGTCGACCAGTGTCCGCACCGTGAATTCGGCTCGTTACAGGCGCTTGCTGACGTACGGCCCGTCCTGATGGTAGCCGAGTTTGTTCCGGTAGTACTCTCGAGCGCCGATGCCGGAGATGACGCTGACCTTGTCGTAGCCGGCGTCGGCGGCGAGGGTTTCGGCCTGCTCCATCAGCCGACGACCGTAGCCCTGATGTTGGTGCTGGTCCGTTTCGCCCTCGTCGCCCATGGCGACCTCCGACCCGTAGACGTGTAGTTCCCGGATCAGGGCCGTGTTCTCGAGTTCCGGGCGGACGGGATCGTTCGGGAACCGGAGCCGACAGAAGCCCACGAGGAGGTCCTTCTCGAAGTCCTCGAAGGAGATGAAGTGCTCGGTGCCGCCGCAGGCCTCGTAGGTCAGCACGTCGAGTTCGATGGTATCTGGTTCCTCGTCGTGCATCCCGGCCTCGCGACAGCGGATGCAGTCACACGTCCAGCCGTGTTCGTCCATGCGCTTGCGGGCGAGCTGTCGCAGGTTCGACTTCCAGACGCCGGCGTCGATGAAGTCGGCCGGAATGTCCCGCTGAACCCGCTGGAGCCGGGTGTACCGAGGAATCATGTCCTTGATCTCCGCGACTAGATCGGCGGCCTCGTCGTTCGACAGCGGCTCGTACTCGTCTTTGTGCCACCAGTCGTAGGTCGCGGTGCCCCGCACCACGAGCGTAGGGTAGATCTTCAGGTAATCGGGTTTCCACTGCTCTTGTTCGAAGAGCCGACGGAAGTCCTCGAGACACATCTCCTTGGACATGCCGGGCTGGCCGGGCATCATGTGAAAGCCGACCTTGAACGCCGAATCCCGCAGCCGCTGGTTGGCCTCGATCGACGCCTGCGCGCCGTGACCCCGATGCATGTCGCGATTGACCCGCTCGTAGGTGGTCTGGACGCCGACCTCGACTTTCGTCCCGCCGAGGTCGAGCATCCGGTCGATCTGTTCGGGGTCACACCAGTCCGGCTTCGTCTCGAAGGTCGTCCCGATGTTGCGGATGTCTGCCGTCTCGTTTTCCGCGATGACGTCCTCGAGGTATTCGAACTCGTACTCCTCGGGCTCCTCGGCGAAGCTGACTCCCTGTGCCGGTTCCGGCTCCTTGTCGACGTCGTAGTCGTTCATCGCCTCGAGCGCGCGCTTGACGAACCACTCCTGATAGTCGTGGCTGCGGGCGGTCATTGTCCCGCCCATCAAGATTAGTTCGACCTTGTCGACGGGGTGGCCGATCTGGCGCAGTTGCTCGAGTCGCAGCGTGACCTGCCCGTAGGGGTCGTAGTCGTTCTGGACCCCGCGGGCCGCGGCGGGTTCTTCGCCCGTGTAGCTCTGCGAACTCGAGAACTCGGAGTCGGGGCCGCCGGGACAGTAGAGACACTTGCCGTGGGGACACCGCTCGGGCGAGGTCATGATCGCGACCGGCGAGACGCCGGAGGCCGTCCGGACCGGTTTGCGCTGGAGCACGGTCTCTAGGTCCTCGCGGTGCTCCTCGGGGGCGTAGTCCAGCAGTTCGGAGTTTTTGGGCACCTTGGGTGCCGAGTGTTCCGAACAGGCCTCGAGCTTGGCTTTTTCGACCTCGTCGCGCTCGACCTCGCCGGCGAGAATCCGCTCGACGAGCGTCTCACAGACCCGCTCGAACGCTTCGGTTTCGGTCGGTTCTGGCGTCTCGGTACTCACTACACGTGATTCGTGGCCGTTCGCGAATAAGCGTGTCGGACTCGCCGATTCGCCGACGGTCCCAGCCGATCCGAGACCGGTCCGGATCACAACGCCTGCCGGCGAGCGGTCGCTGCCTGCGATTCCGTACACGGCAGCACCGACCGAAAGGTAACTGTTTAAGGATGGTCTCGCCCTACCCTCGGCGTACTGAATGTCTCCCGACCTGGCGATCGTCGTCGCCGCGGTCGCGCTGCCGTTTATCGCCGCAGCACTGACGCCACTGTTCTTTCGGGTCCTCGGAGAGGGAACGGGATTCGCGGGGAGCCTCGTCGCGCTGTCGTCGTTTGGACTCCTCGCCAGCCAGTACGGAGAGGATGGAACCGTCGCGCTCGAGTGGATCCCCTCGTTGAACATCGCGCTCCGATTTCACGTGGACGGATGGGCGCTGTTGTTCGCGCTGCTGGCGTGCGGTATCGGGACGCTCATCTTCACTTACTCGCCCGCGTACATGCACGGCGAATCGGGGCTGGTCAGGTTCTATGCCGCCCTGCTGGCGTTCATGGGGTCGATTGTCGGCGTCGCACTCGCCGCCGACCTGATCGCGATCTTTCTCTTCTGGGAGCTCACGAGCCTCTGTTCGTTCGTCCTGATCGGCCACTACACCGCCGACGACTCCTCGCAGTACGCCGCCCGCATGGCCATGCTCATCACCGTCGGCGGGGGACTGTTCCTGCTCGTCGGCTTCCTCTTGCTGTCGATCGTCGCCGGCGACGTGATCGGTCCGGCCTCGGCGTTCGATCTGTCCGCGATGCTGGAACGGCCCGACGTGATGGCGGCGGCCCTTCGAGATCGAGGGCTGTTCCTCCCGGTCTTGGGGCTGCTCGCGATCGGTGCGGGGACGAAGTCCGCACAGGTCCCGCTGCACTTCTGGCTGCCGAACGCGATGGCGGCTCCGACGCCCGTCTCGGCGTTTCTCCATTCGGCGACGATGGTCAAAGTCGGTGTCTACTTCATCGGCCGTGTGCGCCCGATGCTCGTCGGCCCGGAGTGGCTGTTTCTCTTCGCGACGCTCGGGCTGACGACGATGACCGTCTGTGCGATCATGGCCGTCGCGTCGACGGACATCAAGGAACTGCTCGCCTACTCGACGGCGAGCCATCTGGGCCTGATGGTCGCCGGCTTCGGATTTACCTCCGTCTACGGCGCGGAGACCGGCGTCTTCCACCTGTTCAATCACGCGCTGTTCAAGGCCGCGCTGTTCCTCGTCGCCGGCATCGTCGCCCACGAAGCCGGGACGCGGGAGATCGACAAGCTCGGCGGGCTCCGCCACGACCTGCCGGTGACGGCGGCGATCACCGTCGTCGTCGCGCTCAGCATGGCCGGGATTCCGCCGTTCAACGGCTTCTACTCGAAAGAACTGCTCTTCGAGGCCGCCGTCGAGGCGAGCCACCACCACGATATCGGGCTGTTGGGCTGGCTCTACCCCGCCGTCGCCGTCTTCGGCAGCATCTTTACCGTCCTCTACTCGCTGCAGTTCCTCTCGCTCTTTTTCGGCGAGCGACCCGCCGATCTCGGGCACGTCCACCGCCCGCCCGTCACCCTGCTCATCCCGCCGGCCGTGCTGGCGCTGCTCGCCGCCGTCGTCAGCGTCGACCCTGAACTCGCCGTCCGTGCCATCATCCAATCCGGCCTCGAGGCGACGGCGATCGACCCACACGAGATGCACGTCGGCATCCCGACATCGTACTCGCCCGCGGTGGGGATGAGCGCGGTCACGATCGGCGTCGGCCTCGTCGCGTTCCCGGCCTACGGCCGGCTTCACGACGGCATCCGCGCGATCCCGCGGGCGGTGCCGCCGATCGGCGCGAACTGGTGGTACGATACGATCGTCGACGGCCTCTCCGACGAGGGACGAGCCTTCGCTGAGTACGTTCACAACGGTCTCCTGCGAACCTACGCGACGTGGACGCTCGCAGCGACCTGTACGCTCGCACTCACCGGGTTCGTCGCGGCGGGTGCCATCGCGCCGGCCGCGTTCGGCCTCGAGGTCACGCTCGCGATCGGGCTCGTGTTACTCGTCGCGGTGATCGGCGGCTTGGCCGTCGTCACTTCCGACTCCCACATCGCGGGCGTCCTCACCCTCTCGATCCTGGGCTTTATGGTCGCCATCTTCTACATCCTCGCGAGCGCGCCCGACCTCGCGTTGACCCAGCTCGTGGTGGAAACGCTCGTACTCGTGATCTTCCTGCTCGTGATCGAGGAAATCCCCGAGTCCGACCAGATCGAGGTCGGTCGGAGCGTCCGTGATGCCGTCGTCTCCGTCGCCGTCGGCGCGACCGCGTTCGTCACGGTACTGGTCACGACGAGCGCACGTCCCAACGGACCGACGGATATCGCCCGCTACTACGCCGAGCAAGCGGTTCCGGAGGGTGGCGGAACGAACATCGTCAACGTGACACTCGTCGATTTCCGCGGCTTCGACACGCTCGGCGAACTCGCCGTGGTTGCGCTCGCCTCGATTTCGATCCTCACGCTGATCGTCATGCGCGGCCGCGGCGAGGGCGGCAGGTCCGCCACTCGAGACCACGACGATGGCGACGACGACACTCCGTCCGGTGACGAACTGCCTGCAGACGACTCGAGAAACGACGACCCAACTGGAACACAGCGCGATAGCCCGACCTCCGGAGGTGGCAACGAATGACGACCGTCATCATGCGCACGACCGCTCGAGCGATCGTCCCGATCGTCCTCGTCGTCTCGACCTCGCTGTACGTCGAGGGCCACAACCTCCCCGGCGGCGGGTTCATCGGCGGCGTCCTCACGGTGACGGCCTTCGCGATCATCTACATGGCCTTCGGGCTGGACTTCTTAGAGCGGGGGGTCCTCGGTCGCGACGTCGACCCCGGCAAGGAACCCTCGCGGGACCGCGTCGTCGTGGCCTACCGCCGGCTGTTCGCCTACGGCTTCGCGATCGCGGTCGCCAGCGGGCTCGGACCGCTAGTGTTCGGCGAGCCGTTCCTCACGCAGACGTTCGTCATGCTCGAGGGGGTGCCGATCTACGACCACCTCGAGGTCGCGAGCGCGCTGGCCTTCGACTTCGGCGTCTACTGCGTGGTCGTCGGTGGCCTGCTCACGATCCTCTCGGTGGTGGGAGCCGAATGACCGCGGTCGTCCTCGCGGCCGCGGTCGGCGCGCTCTTTGCCCTCGGAACCTTCCTGCTTCTGCGGCGGGATCTGGTCCGAGTCGTCTGGGGGCTGGCGATCATCAGTCAGGCCGCAAACGTCTACCTGCTCGCGATGGGCGGCATCGCGCCGGCGACCGCTGATTCGGTGCCAGTCCTCGCGGGCCACGGCGATCACGTGCCGGCGACCGCCGACCCGCTGGTGCAGGCGCTCGTGTTGACCGCCATCGTCATCGGCTTCGGCATGACCGCGTTCGCGCTCGTCCTGTCGTATCGGGTCTACGAGGAACACGGCACGCTCGACGTTTCGGAACTCGGTGATCGCGAACGATGAACGCGCAGCCAACGACGGCGATGAGCACAGCATCGGGTGATCGACCATGACCGCACCGCCCGTCGGCACGGAATCACAGCTCGTGATCGCGCCGATGCTGATCGTGCTGGTCGCGGCCGTCGGCTCGCTCCTGCTCGGCCGTCGACCCCGGGCTCGAGCCGCGGTGAGCCTCGCCGGCGGCGCGGCCTACGCGGTTGCGGTGGCCGCCATCGACTGGTACATCGTGCTCGCGCCGGACGCGCCGGGAATCGCGACCTATCAGGTCGGCGACTGGGCGGCCCCCTTCGGCATCACGCTCGTCGCCGACGGGCTGTCGGCGTTCATGCTGACCATGGTCGCGATACTCGGCGTCTGCTCGCTGGTCTTCTCGACCAGACACCTCCCCGGCGGCGAGGGGCGCAGCTACTACTTCCCGCTCTTTCACTTCCTCGCGTTGGGCGTCACCGGCGCGTTCCTCACCGGCGACCTCTTCAACCTCTTCGTCTGGTTCGAGGTGATGCTGATGGCGAGTTACGTCTTCGTCGCCTACAGCGGCGGTCCCCAGCACACCCGCGCCGCGTTCTGGTACGTCTCGCTCAACCTGCTCGCCAGCGCCGTCTTCCTGCTCGGCGTCGGCGGCATCTACGCGACGACCGGCACGCTCAACATGGCCGATCTGGCCCAGCGACTCGCCGACCCCGCGGCCTACGGCCTCGAGCCGGTGCCGGTCGTCGGCCTGCTCGGTCTGCTCCTGTCGGTGTTCGCGATCAAGGCCGGGCTGGTGCCCTTCCAGTTCTGGATCCCGACCGCCTACCGGGCCGCGCCGCCCCAGATCACCGCCCTGCTCGCCGGCGCGACGAAAAAGGTCGGGATCTACGCCATCATCCGGCTCTCCTTTACCGTCTTCGCCGGCGCGGAGGTCGCCGTCGACCTCTCCGTTCCGCTGGCAGGCCTGACGATCGCGGGCGACTCGCCGCTACCGTTCGTCGGCGCGGCGCTGTTCGTCATGGCCACCGCCAGCATCCTCCTCGGCGGCATCGGGGCCGTCGGCCGTGACTCCATGGAAGGGGTCTTCGCCTACTCGAGCATCGGGCAGGTCGGATTCATCGCGATCCCGGTCGCGATCGCGGCGACGACAGCCAGCCCGGAACTGCGCCGGTTCGCCATCATCGCCGCACTGGTGTTCGCGCTCAACCACACGCTGGCGAAGGGGCTGCTCTTCCTCGCGGTCGGGACGGTCAGGGCCGCGACGGGAACGACCCGCCTCGAGGACCTCGGCGGGCTCGCGCGCCGGTCGCCGCCGCTGGCGATTTCCGTCTTCATCGCCTCGCTCGCGCTCGTCGGCATCCCGCCGCTCTCGGGCTTTTTCGGCAAGTTCCTCGTCTTCGACGCCGCCGCTCGAGCGGGGAACGGCCCCGCGATCGTCCTCCTGCTCGTCGGGTCGCTGTTGACCATCGCCTACGCGACCCGCCTGTGGAATCGGAGCTTCTGGGGTGCCCGGACGCCCGCCGTGGAGGCGGCGACGGTCGACCCCGTACAGGTGGCCGTCCTCGTCGTCCTCGCGACGGCGATCGTCGGCGTCGGGATCGGCTTCGAGCCCGTCTACGAGTTCGCGCAAACGGCCGCGGAGGCGGCACTCGACACCGAGGGCTACGTCGACGCCGTCGATCCGCACGCGGCCGACGACCTGCTCGGCTCGAGCGGGGGTGAGCACTGATGCGGGTCCGCACGTGGCCGGTCATCGGCGTCGTCTTCGCCGTGCTGTGGGTGTTCGTCCGCGGCATGCCCCTGACGCCGATATCGCTCGTCCGAGGTCTGCTCGCGGGGCTGCTCGTCGGCCTGCCGGTCGCCTTCGTCTTTCGGCGGCTGTACGGCAAGTACGTCGACATCGGGCGTGGGGTTCGGGCGCTTCCCTACGCCGGGCTCTATCTCGGCGCGTTCGTCTGGGAGCTCCTGCGGGCCAACATCGACGTCGCCTACCGCGTACTCTCGCCAGGGATGCCGATCGAACCCGAAGTGATTCTGGTCCCGCTTCGGGTCGAATCAGATCTCGCGATCACCGTCATCGCAAACAGCATCACGATCACGCCCGGGACCGTGACCCTCGACTACGACGACGAGACGAACGCGTTGTACGTCCACGGCGTCAACGGCCGCGACCCCAAGGCGATCGCCGAACCGATCCGCACGTGGGAAGACTACGCGCTCGAGATATTCGCCGAGGACGCGTCGCCCGACGACGAGCCGCGACCGATCGTCGTCTCCGGCGGGGAAAGAGACAGTACCACGGGCGGCCAACCCGGAGGTGACGACGATGACTGAGAGCGATCCCGCCGTCCTCGAGACGGCGATCCGGGCCGCGTTGGTTCTCGTCAGTGGGCTCTGTGTCCTCTGTGGCTACCGCGTGATCCGCGGGCCGACAAACCCTGACCGCGTGGTCGCGCTGGACGCCATCGCCACGAACGTCGTCGCGATCGCGGTCCTGTTCGCGCTCCTGACCGACCGAGGCCTGTTCATCACGGTGAGCCTCGTGCTCGCGATCATCGGCTTTATCGCGACCGTCGCCGTCGCCAAGTTCGTCACCGACGGCGAGGTGATCGAATGATCCAGACCGCCGTCAGCGTCGCGCTGATCGTCGTCGGCGTCTTCTTCCTGACCGTCGGCACGATCGGTCTCTTGCGGCTGCCGAACGTCTACAACCGGATGCACGCCACGAGCAAGCCGACGACGCTCGGGACTGCCGCGATCTTCCTCGCGGGCTTCGTCGAGTTCGGCCCCGGTTCGGAGGGTTTGACCGCGCTCATCGGAATCGTCTTCCTCTTCTTGACGGTGCCGACCGGCTCGCACATGATCGCCCGCGCCGCCGAGCGGATCGGGATTCCGTTCCTCGGGAGCGTCACGTGGCCCGACCCGTCGGCGGTCGAGCGCCCCGACCGCACCGAGCGATCCGACGAGGCCGAGCCGACCGACGACTGATCAGCGTTCGAACTCCGGCTCTCGAGTTCCGTCTCGGTCCCGATCCTGTTCCCGTTCGTGATCCCTCTTCCGTGCTCGAGACCAGTCCGCGGCGTCCTCGAGCGTCTCCGTGTCCAGCAACCGCTCGAGTTTACGCTCGAACTGTTCGTCGGTCAACTCGCCGGCGGCGTAGCGTTCGCGAAGGGTCTCGAGTGCGTCACGTGTGTCGGCTGCGGGTTCGGCGGTCGTCTCGGCGTCCGATTCCGTCACCGTCCCCGACTCGTCCGGGTCGTCACCGACCCACTCTCGGCGGTCGTCCTCGTCGCCGAAGAGGATCGCGACCAGCGGGATGACGGCGGCGTATCCGACGACCAACACCGGGAGCCACCACGATTGATCGGCGAGCAAACCGCCGAGCCAAAGTCCGGTCACGAGCAGCGACGCGATCCCAGTCGCGTTCTCGCGGAGTCTGGTCCGGGGATCGTCCCCACCCCGCCCGCGATCGCTCCCCTCGGTAGTATCCATACGGAAGCCATCGGCTCGGCTCCGGAAATATGTTATCGGGTCAAGTATTTGCGGTCGTTCCTTCTCGATCGGCCAATAGCGTGGACCCACTCACACGACGGGGGAGCGCCTCGATGCCATCAGCGCGGACCCGGGGAGCGCCGCCGCTATGGGGTCAGCGGACGACGGAGGAAGAGCGAGTCTTACGCGAGCGTCTCGCCGAGCGCCTCGAGTGCGGCTTCACGAACCGCGTCGCGTTCGCCGGGCAGGAACTCGACGTGACCGTCGCGGCCGCCGACGACGCTGACGCCGCCGTTCGGGACCGCTTCGGCGATCGCATCGCCGAGGTCGCGGACGTTGACGGGGTCGGTCGCGCGGACGTGGAGTTCGTCGTCACCGACGCCGAGCGTGACGAACGGCGGGTCCGCTCGGTCGCGCTCGGTCCGGTGGAGCGCATCCAGCAGCAGGATCGTCGTCGGGAAGTTGTACCGGTGCGTGAAGGCGTCCGTGTCGAGCACGGAGACGGTAACGCCGTCGACACCGCGGACGGAGAGGTTCTCCCGCGCCGTCTCGAGTTCGGTCTCGAGTTTGTCGCGGAACTGTTCGGAGACGTGGGCGGCCAGATCGCCGTCGTCGTCGAACAGCAGGTCGATGATGAGTTCGCGCTTGTCCTTGTAGGACTGGTAGTAGGCCTCGAGCGCGACGGCTTCGCGCCGTTCGGAGACGCCGGTTTCGTCGTAGCCGGCCTCGGTAGCGAGCTCGAGGTAGTCCGCGGGGGTGTTCTCCCAGTAGCTGACCGCGGGGAGGTGCTCTAAGTCGTCGCGAACGTCGTCGTTGACGTGGGCGGCGACGTTGGTCGCCAGCGCGGTCGAGGTGACGTCTGTGACGTCAGCGCCGGCGATCGACGGGGCGACGGCGACGTCGACTGCGTCGGCGATCTCGTCGTCCGCTCGGCTGTCGTCGATGACGAGCGCGTCGGCGTCGTACAGCGAGAGCAGCTCGTAGCCGTCGGCGGACTCGATCGTCGAGCCGGCGTCGACGAGGACGACGAGCGGCAGTTGCTCGCCGTGTCGCTCGCGGGCCTCGAGCATCGAGGTGACGTCGCTGGTGGCGGCGTCCATGTCGTAGACGCGGCCGTCGAGCGGGCGGCGCTCGAAGTAGTGGTACTCTGCATCCTCGCGGGTGTGTTTCTCGCGGATCAGCGGGAGGACGGCGCGCTCGATGGCGGCACCGGCGACGTAGCCGTCAGCGGTCGCGCCGTGGCGGACGACGACGGGGCGCGCTTCCATGACGGCCCGCCGAATCGCGGTCGCCGCGTCGGCAATACTATCCTCGACGGCTGCCACTGCCTCGTGGTCGGCAAGCGGCGCGACATCGGCCGGTCGAGCCTCGCGTTCGATCGCGCTTTCGAGCCGGTCGACGACCGTCTCACGGTCCTCATCCTCGAGAACGTCGAGGGATTCGGTCTCGACCTGCAGGTCGCCATGGTGGTGTTCGACCTCGCCCTCGAGGGCGACGACGTCGTCGACCTCGACCTCGGGGTAGGCGCGAACGCCGGCTTCCTCGAAGGCCGCACATTCGACGCTGCCGGTTTCGTCGGTCAGTTCGAAGACCGTCGGGCCGCTGGTCTGGCGGACGCCGGTGATCTCGCCCTCGAGGCGGACGACGCTGCCGACCTGGTTCTCGATGGCTTCGATGGTCGTTCGTTTGAGTGCGGGTTCCGGTTCGGCTTCCGGCTCAGAATCGGCGGCGTCGTCGGTCGCGGGCGTCGAGGCGGCGGCGGACTCGGTCGCGACGGAGCCGCTGCTCGTGACGGTGCCAGCGGTTTCCGCGGCCGCGGGCTGCTCGTCGACGGTGTCCGTCTCCGAGTCGGGCTCGGTCTCCTCGGCGGCCGCCTGCAAATTGCCGGCTTTCGTGGCTCGGTCGTCGGTGAGTTCCTGCTCGCTCTCGCTGTCGGAGTCCGTCGTCGACTCCCCGGCGGAGTCGGACGTCTCAGCGGACGAGTCGTCGGCGTCGTCCCCGAACTCCTCGGGTCGGAACTCGTCGTCTGCCGTCTCGATCAGTTTGCCGCGGAACTCGCGTTCGCGCTGGCGGATCGACCAGCCGAGGTCGACGTTGCCGTTGTCCCGAACGTCGAGCACTTGGACGTAGACGTCGTCGCCCGGTTCCCAGTCGAGACTTTCGAGTCGCTGGTCGAGTTCGCTTCGATGCAACAGGCCGGTGACGTGGTCTCCGATGTCGACGAAGACACCGAAGTCGGCGTAACCGTCGACGGTCCCCCGGTAGTAGCGGCCGGGAGTGAGCTGTGAGGCGGCAGTGCCGCGAAATTCGAAAAGGGCATCCTCCTCGTGGCTCTGACAGATCTCGCCGTCAACGGGTGTGCCGCAGATGATACAGTTACCCATCTACTCGGACCAAGCAGTTTCGCCCTAAAACGGTTGTCGAAATGCGTCCGCGAACGGAACCGCGATCGGAACGGCGATATCGCCCCGCCGTCACTCGAAAACGGGCGAGTCCTCCTCGAGCGACTCGATATCGTCGACGAGTGACCGAACGTCCTCCGGGAACAGCGAGACTTGGATTTCGTTGTCGTCCTCGTCTTCGAAGACGAGTTTGACGCGTTTATCACCGAACTCCCGCGCCTCGGCGCTGTCGACGTCGAACAACTTGACAGTCGCCGCCTTGTTGTTCGGGCCGACGTTCTTGATCGCGCCGTCGTTTAGCTCTACCATAAACTCCTCGAGCGTGAGTGCGAGCATAGTCGGCGTACGGGCCCCGGGTAAAAAACGGCACGGCATCGCCGTCACGGGCAGTGGCTGCCGGCGGAACGCAGTGGTGGATTGCCAAGTGGTGGTCACGGGGGTTCCGGCAACGGTCACAGTACGACCGCGATCTATCGCGGCGAAACGGGGCGTTCCCGACCGCATGCGTGGTGTGTCAGTTCGCTTGCGGCATGCTCCCGTTTCTGGACCTGACGTATAAGCGTTGGTGATAGTACATATCCACAGCCGGCCGTCAAGCAGCCGTTGCGGACAACGGGGACGGTCGAACACGGCCGGCGAGCAGACGGAGCGGGCGGTTGCCCCGCCCACTTTTATGGTGGATTCGCCCCAATCACGCAGGTGCTATGGAACTTACTTGGTACGGCCACTCGACGTGGCACGTCACCGTGGGGGAGACCGAGCTGCTGATCGATCCGTTCTTCGACAATCCACAAACCGACCTCGAGCCGGCGGACGTCGACACACCCGATTACGTCCTGTTGACACACGGCCACGCTGACCACATCGCACACGCGGGGGAGTTCTCCGACGCGACGCTGGTCGCGACCCCGGAACTCGTCTCCTATTGCGAGGACGAGTTCGGCTTCGAGGACGCCGTCGGCGGGATGGGGATGAACCTCGGCGGCACCGTCGAGTGCGGCGACGCCTACGTCACTATGACCCGCGCCGACCACACGAACGGCATCATGACGGAAAACGACACGAGCGCCGGCATGCCGGCCGGCTTCGTCATCTCCGATACGAAACCCACCCAGGTCGCAGACGAGGAATCGACGACGATCTACAACGCCGGCGACACCAGCCTGATGAGCGAGATGAAAGACGTGATCGGTCCCTATCTCGAGCCCGACGCGGCGATCGTCCCGATCGGCGACCACTTCACGATGGGTCCCCAGCAGGCAGCCATCGCCGTCGACTGGCTCGACGTCGACCACGCGTTCCCGCAACACTACGACACCTTCCCGCCGATCGAGCAGGATCCCGAAGACTTCGCCAGCGAAGTGCGCGGCACGGGTAGCGACGCCGACGTTCACGTCCTCGAGGCCGACGAGCCGTTCGAACTCGAGGCCTGATCGGAGCGCTGTCGAAGACGGAAACGATCGATCGCCGGCGCTATTTTTCGGCGGGCAGACAAGTCGGGCGCTCGGTATCAATCGTCGCTCGCGTGACGGTTGGAATCCGCAGCGGTACCGATCCGGTAGCGAGTCTCGAGCGGGTAGCGTTCGTATCGGGCGAGTACCGCGTGGAGACCGATGGCGACGGCGAACAGGCCGAAGTTCCACACCGGCGAATCGTAGTAGATCACGTCGATGATCACCGGTTCGGAATAGACGGGCCAGAACGGCGAGAGCGGCGCTGCGATATCGGGTGCGGAGAGGAGATCAGCGAAGAGATGGCTGATGCTACCCACGGTTAGTCCCGCCGTCGCGAAGACGAAGACGGTCTCGCTCGCGATTTCGGAGCTTCGAATCCTGCGGTTGGCGTTGAACCAGTCAGTGAGATACCGGGCCGCGACGATGCCAGCGAGAACGCTTATCACAACGACGAACAGGATCGTATGGGTCACCCCGTGGTGGGTCACCGGGAGCACGTGTCGAAGCACCAGATCGGTATCGGGGAGCATCGCCGTCGCCAGCGCGAAGGCCGTGAATCCGAGCGCACCGCGCCGGCCCCAGACCGCCCACGCCGGTGCGGCAAACAACAGCGCTATCCCGAGATGCCCGGTAACGTCGACCATAGCCTCGAGTTATCGGAGCCGTCGAACGACTCTGAGGAACAGCGAGACGGCCGTCCCAATGCCGGGGATGCGGGAGGAAAGCGCGGCCGCAACGAGGAGGAGGAGACCGCTCTTTCGCTGCCCGCGCCGGAACGCCATCGCGGCGTCGAGTACCGTCGACACGATGCTGAGCTTCTTCGCCGAGTTCCTGTTGAGAGTTGCCATCGTCCGTTCGTAGCCGTTGTGTCGCGACCGCCAAGTCGGGCCACGCTGCAGACGCAGGGTGTCGACGAGTCGTCGCATAGTACGGCCGTATTCGGTCGGGAGAGACGGCCTCGAGAGCGGGTTCCGAGCCACAGACGCGCGGGAGCGATCGGCACCAAACGTTTACAGCACCGCCCGTGGACGTCTCGAGCGCATGGCGAAAGCAGTCACCACCGTCTCCGAGGAGGGGTACAGCGCGACGAACGAGATCCGGGAGTTCGAGACGACGATCGACGCCAACGGCGAGGAGGCCCCCGACACGCTCGAGGCCCTGCTTGCGGCCTATGGCTCCTGTTACGTGCCGGCACTGCGCGTCGGTGGCCAGCAGCGCGGAGCCGACGACCTCGGGCGAATCGAAATCGAGGCGAACGGCGACCTCAACGACGACGACAAACTCGAGTCGATCCAGTTCGATATCCGCGTCGAAGCTGACGTCGACGACAACACCGGCGAGGAGATCATCGAACGCGCCTTCGAACTCTGCAAGGTCCACGACGCGCTGAAAGACAGCCTGCACGCGGAGACGAGCTTCGAGGGCGACGCCTTCTGAGAGGGGCCGCCGTCGAGTCGAGTTGCGATTCGCGGTTCGTGATTACGATGTTTCGTTCTGACACTCGATCTCGAGAGCCGTGATAGGTTCTGTCCGAACAGTACAGTTGTTGGCAGGTCCGAACGCACATATCCACAGCGACCGTCGACCGGACCACGAATGCGACGAGGCGTACTGGTCGTGGCGGTCGCGGGACTGCTCGTCCTCGCGGGTTGTAGCAGTGGAATCGACAGTATCGAGGAGGGCGACGGGCCGGCGAGCGATGTCAGCGGCGACCTCGAGATTCACCACATCGACGCCGGACAAGCCGATTCGACGCTCGTGGTCACCCCCGCGGACGAGACGATCTTGATCGATACGGGTGACTACCGCGACGACGGGCAGGCAGTCATCGACTATCTCCGAGCCCACGACATTGACCGCGTCGATCACCTCGTGGCGACCCACGGCCACGCCGACCACATCGGCGGCCACCCCGCGGTCATCGAATATCTCGAGGAGGAGGGCGACGGCGTTGGCGCGGCCTACGACTCCGGCGTGCCCCACACGACCGCGACCTACGACAACTACCTCGATACGATCGAAGAGTACGATGTCCGACTGTTCGAAGTCGCGGCGGGCGATACGCTGCCGCTCGAGGAGAGTGACCTCGAGGCAACCGTTCTGAATCCGCCCGAGGACCGAGAGGGCGACAGCGTCGATGCCAACGGCGTCGTCCTCTCGCTTTCGTTCGGCGAGTTCTCGTACCTGACGACCGGCGATATCGAGGCGAGCACCGAACGCCGATTGGTCGAGGACCACGGCGAAACCCTCGCCGCCGACGCCTATCAGGCGGGCCACCACGGCTCGTCGACCTCCTCGAGCGGCCCGTTCCTCGAGGCGGTCGATCCGGAGACGGCGATCATCTCGAGCGCGCTCGACTCCCGGTACGGCCACCCCCACGACGAGGTCCTGCAGGCCTTCGCCGACCGCGGGATCGAGACCTACTGGACCGGCGTCCACGGCGATATCGTCCTGACGAGCGACGGTACCGACGCGTCGGTCGAGACGGAACGCGACGCACCAACCGATCCGGAAGCGTTGCTCGAGCGGAAACGGGACGCACAGTCGTCGCTCGACCCACCTCAGACCGTCGAGCCGCGAGCGGCGGGTGACGGTCTGCAACCGACGATCGGTAGTGAACGACCGGCGATTGATGGCGCTGGCACGCGTACCGCAGGGTGATACCATGAGCGAGCGCTATACTGCAGTCCTCGATCGGATCGTCGACGGGGAGACGGCGGTCCTCCTGCTCGAGGACGACGGCGACGCGGTCGACGAGCGCCTCGTCGATGCCGAGCGCCTGCCGGCGGACGGCCGACACGAGGGGGCCGTTTTTGAGGTAATCGTCGACGAGGAGACGGTACTCGAGGCTACGTATCGCGAGGATGCGGAACGAGAGCGTCGAGAGTCGGCGCGGGAACGGTTCGACCGACTCTCGGAGCGATTGTCCGACGCCGATCGGGAGGGGTAGGGCAGAGAAACGAAAGGGGAGTCCGAACCGTGGGTGGTTCGGGGGGATGACACGGCGGCAGGCGCTGTCCGTCTGGACGGCAGCATGCCGCCATGTATCGTTTTTCACGGACCGCGCATTAGCCGTGATGCCAAACTGTATTGGTTTTAGAACGGAATCAGTTCGTACAGTTCGTTCGGTCCGGGAAACGACCGACGTAGCGATCAGTTCGTGCGACCACCGCCGATCCCGATGGGCAGTTTCAAGACGGTTCTCGAGACAGGAACGGCTATGCTACGATCGTTCGACGGGATCGAACCGCGGGTCGCCGACTCCGCGTACGTCGACGACGCCGCGGTCGTCATCGGCGACGTCATTATCGAGGACGAGGCCAGCGTCTGGCCCAACACCACGCTACGCGGCGATCACGGCCGGATCGTCGTCGGCGAGGGAGCAAACGTCCAGGACAACGCCGTCCTCCACGAGGACGCCGAACTCGCGCCCTACTCGACGGTGGGCCACAGCGCCATCGTCCACGACGCGACCGTCGCCGAGCGCGCGCTGGTCGGGATGAACGCGGTCGTCCTCGACGGCGCTCACGTCGGCGAGGGGGCGGTCGTCGCCGCCGGTAGCGTCGTCACCGAAGACACCGAGATTCCCGCATCGACGCTCGTCGCCGGCGCGCCCGCCGAGCCGAAAACGGAGATCGACGATCCGGGGCTCGAGGCGACGGCTGACCGGTACGTCGAACTCGCGAGGGCGCACGCGGAAACGTCCGAGCGACTCGATTGAGGCCGCTGCCGGTTCGGCCGCTTGCGCTCTGGGTCGCGCTAGCCGTAAATGACCTCGCGAACGTCGTCGACACCCGCTCGCCGGACCACCGCCCGAACCGGGTCCCGCGCGCCGACGAGGTTGTCCGAATCGCCGTCGAGCACCAGCAGTCTGGCCTCCCGGCCGGGTTCGAGCAGGCCGTACTCGAGGTCGGCGATTTCGGCCCCGTTGATCGTCGCCATGCGGAGGATTTCGGCCGCCGGGAGGTCGGAGAGTTTCGCGAGGAACTCCATCTCGCGGAACATCGACGGCGAGTTGAGCATCACGTTGTCCGTTCCGAGCGCGAGCGTCGTCCGCTCGTGGAGGTCCGCGTACGGCGAGAGCCCCACGTCGGTGACGAGGTTCGAGCGCGGGCAGACGACGATCGGGACCTCCTGCTCGGCGACCCGCTCGAGGTGGCTCGGTTCGGGGTGGACCATGTGGACCAGAAACTCCGGCTCGAGGTCCAGAGCCGGGTCGATGTCGGTCTCGTCGACCTCGCCGGCGTGGATGCCGAAGGGCTTGCCGGCCTCGCGAGTCGCCGCCCGCTCCCGGTCGAAGCTGTCGTCGTTCGCGCCGCTCGCGCCGTAGCCGTCGCCGGCGCGCATCGCGTCGACAGAGCCGCGGGCGAACGACAGCGCGTCGATATCGAGTCCGTCCGCGGCGTCCTCGAGCATCCGAACCCCCGCCACGTCGCCCTCGCGGAAATCTAGACAGGCGGCGGTGCCGGCCTGCTGCATGAATCGTAGCGACTGCTCCATGGCGGTCACGAGTTCCTCGCGGGCAGCGTCCCGGAGCAACCGGTGTTTCAGCCCGTTGGGCGGGGCGACCAGTTCCTCGAGCGAGAGGCCGCCGCCGGCCTCCTTGGCGATCGAGTCGCCGATGTGGGTGTGGGCGTTGACAAAGGCCGGGAGAATGATGTCGTCGCTTTCGACCGCCGTTTCCTCGATGGCCTCGATGCGGCCGTCGTCGCCGACGACGACCCGACCCTCGACGGGTTCGAACTCGCGGCCGCGAAGGATCGTTCCCGTTCGTTCCATACGAGGTAGTTTGCAGTCACCGCCTTCAACGATTCGGGGTGGCGTCGACGGCGGACCAGCGGACGGTAGACAGCGGGCAGCCGAGAAGGTGAGCGACAGGCGACGAAGGCGGACAGCGGGCAACTGGCAGCCAGCGTCGGCGTCAGTTCGATTCGTCGTCTATCTCGAGCGGTTCATACAGCATAGCAAGCAGTCCGGAGACGACGAGCAAGGCGAGGCCGACGACGACGGCCGACTCCGACCGCTCGAGCGATTCGATCGCGAGGAAACCACCGGCCCAGCCGACCAGTGCTACGGCGATAGCGGTCGCGACGACGAGGAGTACGGACAGGCGACTGACAAATATGCTCATCACCGAGTACTCTCCGCCGACGGGGGATAAGCCGCGACCCTGAATTGGCTACCTCGGTCGTCCGCAGGCGATGCAGTCGATGTGACCGATACGACTGATAGACGGCCGCTGGTCGCAGTAGCCGCGTCGGTCTCGCTAGTCGACGAACTGGTCCAGCGTCGTATCCAGCCCGTCTCGGACCTCGCTGACCAGCGCGCCGTCGATATCGAGCCCGAGCACGTCGACCGCGGCCCGGCCGATCCGGTCGCGCAGGTCCGGCGGCGAGTAGACCCCGAGCCGCCACTGCGAGTACTGGGCCGCGCGCAGCGCCTCGACCAGCGGCGACTGCTGGCCCAGTTGACGGATCTCGCCGTTGACCATCACGCGCGTCGTGGACTCCGTCATCGACGGCCGACTCGGCACGTCGAGGATGACGTGGTCCGGATCGACGCCGGCCCGGTCGCTGATCTCCCGTTCGAACTCGCGGATCGTCTCGTGGTCGGCCTCGATTATCCCGCCCGGCACGTCGTCGATTTCGGCCCACACGGCCCGCTTGAACAGATCGCGCTGGTCCAGTCGCCGGCAGAACGCCGCCGTTTCGTCACACGAGCGCAGGGCGACGGTCAGATCGTAGTCGTCCATCCGCTGGAGGGTCTCGGCGTCGATATCCGTGGTAGGAGCGTCCAGTAGCCGTTCGCTCGCCCGCCGGAGCATCGCCTTGCTGATCCGGGCGACGCTGTGGCTGTAGACCGTCGGGTTCATCAGCGCCCGCGCGACCAGCAGGCTCTCGGCGGTCTGGACGTTCCCCTCGTCGAGGACGAGTTCGCCGTTCGCGAAGGTGAGTTCGCGGACGAGCCGTCCGTGATCGATCGTCCCGTAGGGAACCCCGGTGTGGTGGGCGTCCCGGACCAGATAGTCCATCCGATCGACGTCGAGTTCGCCCGAGACCAGCTGGCCGAACCGGCCCTCGCCGGCGACCAGATCCGCGACCGTTTCGGGTTTTAAATCGTGCTCTCTCAACACGCCCCCGACCGCCCCGTCCGCGAGCAGGTCGTGGACGTCGTCGTGGTAGCGGCCCGTCCGGCGGTACGTGAGCGCCTCGATGTTGTGACTGAACGGCCCGTGGCCGACGTCGTGGAGCATGGCCGCAGCGTGGACCCGCTCTGCCTGCCGCCCCTCGACGCCGAGTTGCTCGAGGGCCTCGCAAGCGAGGTGGTAAACGCCGAGGCTGTGCTCGAAGCGGGTGTGATTGGCTGAGGGATAGACCAGCGAGACGGTCCCGAGTTGGCTGATTCGCCGGAGTCGCTGCAGTTCCGGCGTGTCGAGGAGGTCGCGGGCGACGCCGTCGACCTGAATGTGGTCGTGGACGCTGTCCTTGACGATCTTCATCGGTCGCGTTTCGGCCCGTTCGTACAAAAACGGTCGTCCGAGCGCGGCGGCCCGCTCGATCGACGACCGCGAGTTGCGAATACCGGCTCAACTACTACCCGCGTGGCCGTGGACCGTCGACACACGATGACCGATCTAGAGATTTCACCCGATACCGACGCGGACCGGCGGAAAGCCCTCATCCGAGAACACCTCGAGATCGGCGATATCGTCGAGGTCCGCAGCGAGGAACGGACCGAAGACCACGAAACCGATGTCACCGGCGAACTGACGAGTTTCGAACCCGGCTACCTCGAGATCGACGGCAAACCGCTCGACGAGGGCAGCGTACGTTACGACGAGATTCACACGGTCGGGAAAATCGAATCGACGTAGCGCTCGGGCAGTCTCACGATAAGGGAGCCAACTACGCGGCCTCGAATCAATACAGGCCGATCGGCCGACCGCCGCGAGTCACTGCGCTACCGTAGCCACTGCCAATCGCTGCATACCAGACCGACGGACGGCGTTTCGGTCGGTGTGTAAACCCAGTCAGCGGCTACGACAGTCGCCGCTCACTCGTTGACGAGCAGCAGCTTCCCGAGGAAATCACCGGCCTCGCCGCGGCGGTGCGCTTCCGCAACGTCGTCGAAGGCGAATCGTTCGTCGATATGCGGTTCGACCGCCCCGTCGTCGACGAGTGCCGCGATGTCGGCGAGTTCCTCGCCGATACGCTCCTGCCGGTCGCCAAGCAACACGGGCAAGATAACGAGTACGACGCCGAGCTCGAGGGAGTTCGCGTGCATCGGGCCGAGGTCGAGTTCCTGGGCCGCGCTCGACTCGGTCGTCACGACGGTGCCGTAGGGCCGGACCGCGTCGAAGGCCGTCTCGAGGTGGTCGTCTCCGATCGGGTCGACGACGGTGTCGAAGCCGGCCCCGGAGGCATGTTCGTCGACGTACGCCTCGATGTCGGTCTCGGTGTAGTCGACGGTCGCATCGGCACCGAGTCGCTCCGCGAGATCGCGTTTCTCCGCGCTCGAGCCCGTCGCGGTGACATCCGCGCCGAACCAGCGGGCCAATTGGACCGCGATGTGGCCAACGCCGCCGCTGGCACCGTAGACGAGTACCTCCTCGTCGATGTCGACGCTCGTCTTGTCGGCGAGGAGCTCCCACGCCGTGAGCGCGACGACCGGGAGGGCGGCGCTCTCCTCGAGCGGGATCGAGTCCGGTGCGTGCGCGAACGTGCCGGCGTGGCCGACGACGAAGTCGGCGAGGCTTCCCTGCCGGCCCGCGCCGCCGGGCATGCCGTACACCTCGTCACCCTCCTCGAACCGGTCGACGTTTGCTCCGACGGCGTCGACGACGCCCGACACGTCGCAGTGAAGCGTCGCCGGGAATTCGGGGGCAAAGTCCGGTAGCGCACCCTGCCGGATCTTGTAATCGACGGGGTTGAGACTCGACGCAGCGACCGCGACGCGGATCTCGTTCGGCTCGGGCTCGGGAACCTCGCGGGTCGTCGCCGTAAAGACATCCGGGTCGCCGTACTCCTCGATAACGTAGGCAGTCATCTCCGCAGCCATAGCGAGTCGTCGTTGGGTCGCCAGCCGGGAATATCCGACGCCTCCGGCGATGGGCCTACTCGAGGGCGACCCACTCGCCCTGTTCGTCGCTCCGCTCGATCGCGTCGAGGACCTGCTGGGCGGCGAGGCCGTCGTCGAAGTTCGGTTCGAACGCGTCCCCGTTCGCGACCGCGCTGAGGAACTCGTAGTTCTCGTGGATGAACGTGTGCTCCCAGCCCAGCACGTGGCCCGGTGGCCACCAGTGGTCGACGTAGGGGTCGTCCTCGTCAGTGACCAGAATCGTCTCGTAGCCCCGATTTCCGTCCCGAAGCACCTCGAGTTCGTTCAGCCGCTCGAGCGAGAATTTCAGGCTCCCCTCGGAGCCGTGGATTTCGATCGTGTGATCGTTCTTGTGGCCCGCCGCGACTCGCGTCCCCTCGAGCGAGCCGACGGCACCGTTCTCGAACTCGAGTTGGGCGGTATAGGCGTCGTCGACGGTGACGGGACGGGTTTCGTCGCCGCCCTCTACGGGGCGCTCGTCGACGAACGTCTGCAGGTGGCCGCTGACCCGTTCGATCCCGCCCGCGAGGTCGTCGGCCCCGACGAGGAATCGCAGGAGGTCGACCGTGTGCGAGCCGAGGTCGCCCAGCGCGCCCGAGCCGGCCATCTCCTCGTCGTTGCGCCACGACCACGGGGCCTCGGGGTCGACCAGCCAGTCTTGCAGATATCGGCCGCGGACCTGCCGAATCTCGCCGAGTTCGCCCGCCTCGAGCAACCGCTTTGCGTACTGGATCGCGGGCACGAACCGGTAGTTGAACGCACAGCCGGCTGGCACGTCGTCGCCCGCCTTCCGGGCCGTCTCGGCCATTACGTCGGCCTCCTCGAGCGTCGGCGCGAGCGGCTTCTCGCAGAAAACCGGCGTTCCGGCCTCGAGCGCGGCGATCGAGGGCTCCCGGTGGACGTGATTCGGGCCGAGGTTGTAGAAGACGTCCACGTCGTCGACGACATCGGCCCAGTCCGTGGCGATCGACTCGAAGCCGAGTCGGTCGGCGGCGTCCGACAAGGCGTCTTCATCGCGGCCGACGAGAACGCTGCGTTCGATTTCGGGTGCGTCCGGGAAGAACATCGGCAGCCGCGCCATCGCGTTCGCGTGTGCTTTCCCCATGAATCGATAGCCGAGAACGCCGATCTCGAGGGTCATGGCTGCTCGTTCACCGAGCCAACAGTTAGTTGTTGTCGAAGCGGGTGCGGGACGGTCGCGTTCCCGCGACGGATACCGGTACGGTATGGCCCGTTACCGCTCTCGGCGTTTGAGCCGTCGATGGAGTTCCATCACGTCACTGAAGTCTTCGTTCCCGTCGCCGTCGATATCGTAGCGGCCGGGCGTCGGCTCGGGATCGGTGATGGAGGCCGTTTTGCCGACGGTCAGCGTCGTCGTCTCACCGCCACCGCCATCCTCGTTGCTCGCGTTCACGCCCCAGTCAGAGCCGGCGGTCAGTTCGTACTCGCCGGCCTCGACGACCCGCGGGGCCCACCCGGGGACGTCGCCGGGAACGACCTCGAGCGTCGAGAGATCGAGGTCGACGGCGACGGTCTCGTGCTCGCCCGGCCCGAGGGCGACCCGTTCGAAGCCCATCAGGCGACGGTGGGGCTGGAGTACGGAGCCGTCGGACTCGGTGTTGTAGACCTCGACGATGTGCTCGCCGGCCGTGTCGCCGGCGTTCTCGACGGTAACGTGAGCCGTCACGGTCGGCCTCGAGGCGGGGTTTTTCACTGACTCGGTCGACAGCGAGAGGTCCGTGTACGCCCAGTCGGTATAAGAGAGGCCGTGGCCGAACTCGAACTGGACCATTTGATCGCCCGCCCCGTCGGGGTGACGCGGCGGATACTCGTCGTAGATCTGAGGGACGTGTCCGACGTGGGACTCCCACGTGAACGGGAGCTTTCCCGAGGGGTTGTAGTCGCCGAAGAGCGTGTCGACGATCGCGACGCCGGTATCGCTGCCCGGCTGGCCGGCGAAGAGCACGGCATCGAGATGCTCGAACGTCTCCGCTGTGCCACGCGGGCTTCCGGCGAGGATTACGCCGACGAGCGGCACGTCGTCGCCGGTCTCGCTATCGACGAGTTCGACGAGTTCCCGCTGGGCCTCGAGGAACCGCATCTTGTCCCGGTCGCCGAAGCCCTCGTTGTGCGTCCCCTCGCCGAGGACGATGACGACGGCGTCGGACCCCGGTGCAGCCTCACGGATCGCCGCTTCCTGCTCGTCAGTGACGTCGAAAAAGCCGTTGTCGAAGTTTTCATAGAGGCTCTCGTAGACGGCCGGCACGTACTCCGTCGGGACGTGCGTGAGCCCGTCGCCGAGCCGGGCGTCTAGTTCGCCCTCGATCGTATTCTGGCGCGGCCGCGGGCCGTCCGGGGTCAGGTCGCCGTCCTCGATTCCCTGCCAGCCGAGTGTCCAGCCGCCATGTTGCATCAGGAACCGGTTTTCCGTCCCCCCGCGGACGCCGGGGCCGGTCAGCAGCAGGTCGTCGACACCCTCGAGCGGGAGCGCGTCGTCCTCGTTTTGCAGCAAGACCAGCGACTCCTTGGCGAGTTGCTCGGAGACGTCGGCAGCGCCCCCGACGATCTCGTCGATCTCGTCTTCCGGCGCGAGCGGGTCCGCAAACAGCCCGAGCTCGGCCTTGAGCTCGAGGATACGACGAACCGACTCGTCGATGCGCTGTTCGGAGAGGTCGCCGCTCTCGACGAGGTCGATCACGGTGTCGATGAACTCGGTCGGTGCCGTCTCGCCGCCGCACATGTGCATGTCGATGCCGGCCTCGATACCACGTCTGACCGCCTCGCGCCAGCCCGCGTCGGTGTCGGGCAGATACTCGTGGTTGGAAATCATCCGCTCGAAGTCGTCCCAATCGGTCAGGACCACCCCGTCGAAGCCGAACCGGTCGCGCAGGACCGTCGTCAGCAGCCACGAGGAGGCGTGGGCCGGCTTCCCGTTGACCGCGCCGCTGTTGACCATCACCGTCTCCGCCTCCTCGAGCCCGCGCCGATAGGGCTCGAACTGGCGGGTCCGCAGGTCCCGCATCGAGGTCCGAGCGTGGGTCCGGTCGGAACCGGTGTTCGGGGTGCCGTAGCCGGCGAAGTGCTTGACCGTCGCGGCGACCCGGCCGTTGGCCTCGAAGCCGCGGGCGCGAGCCTTCCCCATTTCGCCGAGCAACATCGCGTCCTCGCTGTGGCCCTCGAAGTAGCGGCCCCAGCGCATGTCCCGCAAGACGTCGAGGGTCGGCCCGAAGTTCCAGTGGCCGCCGATCGCCGCGACGGAGTCGCCGGTGTGGGTCGCCGCCGCCTCGACGAGGTCGATATCGCGCGTCGCGCCCATGTTGAGCCGCTGCGGGAAGCTCGTACACCCATCGAGCAGGCAGTTCCCGTGAAGGGCGTCACAGCCCCAGACGAACGGGATCGCCGGCTTGTTTACTTCGAGGGTGTACTCCTGAAGGCCGTTGAGTCCCTCGACGAACTCCTCGCCGTCGGCGGTCGGTCCCGTGGCACCGCCGTTGAGGATCGATCCGACGTGGAGTTCGGAGAACAACCCGCCGAGCGTGTCTACGTCGTCGTGATCGTTGAACGCGGTCTCGGGGCCGAACCCCTCGCCGAGATCGTCGATCGCGACCTGGGTCATCTGGCCGACTTTCTGCTCGAGGGTCATCGCCTCGATCAGGGCCTCGAGACGTGTCGATCGCTTCCCGGCGTCGGCCGCCACACCGGTAGTTCCGAGTCCGGCCGCGGCCGTCGCCGCCCCGGTCGCCTTCATGAACGTTCTGCGCGATTCGTCGACGCCATCGTGGTCGTTTCTCTTTGGCATGCAAACTTCTAACATAACTCGGTACTGCATAAATAATTCCTAGCTATCTAGCGAGTAACAACTAGCTATGTCGGGCACACCACGGGTAGCAATCGGATAGACACGGGTACGCAGTGGATTACGCCGTACACGCCGGGTCTCGGCGGTACAGTTTCCCCCGCTCGAACCGTAGGCTCACTGAGGGAGCGATGAGCAACACAGTCCGATTCGACGACGCGGAGAGTATTCGGCTGTCGGATGTTATCGTGGAAACACGACCGCCCGACGGGATCGAATTCAGGGTGGAGGGGAATCTGAGCGTGACCGAGACAGTACTCGGCGAATTCGCGGGAACGACGATGAATCCGATCCGCGTGACCCTGTCGAGCGGTGGCACAGACGCCGTCGCACTCGATCTGACCGGCTCGGCAACTCTCAGACTCGAGACCGTCGATGTCGGCGTCGCGACGCCGGACCGGGAGGGGCTCGCAGAGGGGATCGACGCCCTTCGGTCGTCCGCGGACGGCGGACCCGATTCGATCGACCCGCGCCCCGACGTGCTCTCGTTTACCATCGAAGGAGAGATCCGAGACGTGCCGTCGGAGACGTTCGCGGCGCTTCCGGCGGACGCCTCGAGTCTCGAGTCGATCACGTTCGCCGTCGACGAGTCGGTCCGGAGCGACGGCGGACGGGATGACGACGTGGTGTTCGAGTGTACCCTGCTCAGTTACGGGATCATCGTTCGCCGCGACGGGTCGATCGTCGTCAGGAGTGGCGGAATCCCAGGACGCATCGATCTTCTCTGATACCGGCGGGATCGACCGGGTCGACTGCGAGTCGAGACTCGAGGAGCGTTGTGCTGGACGAAGGACACACTACCGACGATCAAAAAAAGCGAAAACCGAACACGCGACCGGGAGAGCGTCAGTCGTCGGCTGGCGTCGGCGCACCGCGCTCGATATCGATGGTGCCCGCGTCGAGGTCGGCCTCGACGTTCCGGGCCGCCTGCACCATGTTTTCCATCTTGCCGTAGGCGACCTCGCGGGGCAGCAGCTTTACGCCACAGTCCGGCGAGACGACGAGCTGTTCCGGCGGCACGACCTCGAGGCCTTTCTTGATGTTTTCCTCGATCTGTTCGACGGACTCGACCTCGGCGACGTGGGCGTCACAGACGCCGAGCGCGAGATCCTTGGAGAACTCGGGGTCCTTGAAGACGTCGAGCTGGTCGTAGTCGCCGTTTGCGAGCTCGAGGTCGAACTCGTCGACCGGGAACTCGAGGATCTCGGGGTAGATTCGGGAGTAGTCGCCGTAACAGACGTGGAGGCCGATGCGGACCTCCTCGGGGAGGTCGGCGACGATGCGCTCTAAGGCCTCGCCGACGATGGCGTGGTCGTCGGGCGTGGTCGCGAGCGCGGGCTCGTCGATCTGGATGTAGCGCGCGCCGGCGTCGACGAGCTTCTCGATTTCCTCGTTGACGAGGTCTGCGAGCTCGAGTGTGAGTTCGTCGTCGTCCTCGTAGGCCTCGTTGAAGGACCAGTTCGCGAGGGTGTAGGGACCCGTGATCGGGACCTTGACCGGTCGGTTGCTGGCGTCGGCGGTGAACTCGTACTCGTCGACGAGCCAACTGTCGTCGTACTCGACTTCGCTGACGACGCTTGGCTTGTCGAAGTAGTTGTGTCCCCAGACCTTGACGGGGCCGTTGAACTCGTAGCCGTCGATGCGGTGGGCGAAGAACTCGACCATCTCGTTGCGCCGCATCTCGCCGTCGACGACGACGTCTAAGCCGGCGCGCTCGTGTTCGTTCGTGATAAGCCGCGAGGCGTCGTCCTTGGCCTCCTGATAGTCGTCGGCGTCGAAACCGTGCTCGTCGTCCTCGTAGAGTTCCTTCGCGCGGTTGAGCCACTTGGGTTTGGGGTAGGAGCCGACGACGGTCGTCAGCAGGAAGTGGTCGGAATCGTGCTCGGGCGGTCGGAACTGCTCTTTGTTCTCGTTCGTGCTCATGCTGCTTTCACCTCCGCGAGGTCCGCAGCTTCGGCAAGGACCTCGAGTTTCTCTACGTACTTGCCGTAGGGCAGGTAGAACGTCTCGGTGTTCGTCGTCAGGTAGATCGTCTCGAACTCGGTGACGCCGAGTTGGCCTTCGACCCACTCGACCCGATCGCGGATCGCTTCGGGATCCTCGACGAGCGTGTTCTGCCCGTCCGCGAGACCGAGCGCGATGTCGTCGGGCGCGCCGTACTCCTGAATGTTGTAGAGGTTGTCGTCCTGATTCGCGACGAAGTCGAAGCCGACCGCGTCGATGTCGGCGTCGAGTACGTGCGCGTAGACCTTCTCCTCGAGTGCGCCCCAGTAGGGCTGGACAACCACGTCCGCGTCGGTCGCGCTCGCGATCTGATCGATCGCCTCGCTCGCGCGCTCGTCTTGGCCGTCGTCGGGCGCGTTCTCGACCAACGAGGGTTCGAGCAGGAACAGCGTCTCGTGCTCGGGGAAGGCGTCGACCTCGCCCTCGAGGAAGTCGGCGATCGCGTCGAGGAACGCGGCCTCGTCACCGTACTGTTCGTCGGTCGCGAGGTCTGCAAGCGAGTACGGACCGGGAAGGACCGCCTGCAAGTCGTCGCCAGCGGCCAGTTCCGCGGTCGCCTCGAGTTCCGCTGCGATATCACCGGTGGGCTCGAGGTCGTCCTGGACGACCGGCTCTCGGTAGAAGTTGTTGTTGTCGTAGTAGCGGACGATCCCGCGCGTTTCGACGGCGTCGGCGACCGCGAGCGGGTGGGCGAGCATGTCGTCCCAGCGCAGTTGCCCCTCGACGACGCGGTCGAGGCCGGCGTCTTGCTGGACGCCGATCACTTCGTCGCGGGCCTCCTCGTAGGCCGCGGTGATCGCCTCGTCCTCGTCGCCGCTGATGAGGTCGTGTTTCTGGTGTCCTTTCAGATCCGAAAGGTCGTCTTTCGCCCAGTCCGGGAGCGGATACAGCCCCGGCGTGGTCGAAACGTACTCAGTCATCGTACTCCCGGCTAGGCTATACCGACGCTTAATATTTTCCATCCAAACTAATGCATCGGAGTTATTCTCCGACTTTCAGCCGATTTCTGGGCTGGGCTTCGAGATGGATGTGAACGTGAGACAGACAGTAGATACCAGCGGAATACCCGTCGGAAACGGGGCTGAAACGGCTCCGACAAGTCAGTAAACAGATTCGAATCGAATACTGTGCTACGAGTTCACGATAGCACCTCGACGAGGTAAGGCGTCCGTCTCCTCGTCGACTTTCGCGACCGCTATCGGTGCAACTCGAGCACCGTCAGCGTCTCGAAGGGGAACGACTCGTCTGCGACGGCGACGGCGCTGAACCCGTGTTCGCCGGCTTCCTCGACCACCTCGTCGGCCCCCGTTAGGCTGCTGACGAGCAGGTAGACGACGCCGTCGGGGGCGAGCACGCGGCCGACGTGTGCGAGGAACGGATCGATGACGGCGCGGCCGTCCTCGCCGCCCGAGAGGGCGCGTTCCATCCAGTCGTCCCACTCGTTTTCGGGATCGGTCGGCAGGTACGGCGGGTTGAACGCCACCGCGTCGAAGGCTCCGTCCCGAAACGGCGAGGCGAGATCCGCCCGCACCGCCTCGACGCCCTCGGTGCTGGCCTGCCGTACGGCGTGTGGGTTCAGATCCGACGCGATCACGCGAGCCCCCGTGTCGTCGGCGATCTGTTTGGCAACGTAGCCGGAGCCGGTTCCCACCTCGAGGACGACCTCGCTACCCTCGAGGCGGTCACAGGCCGCCTCGGCCAGCAGGTGAGAGTCCTCGGCGGGTTGGTAGACGTCCGGTTCCTCGTCGCGTCGGTCCTCGAGCGTCATTTATCGGTCCTCCGGTGTCGTCATGCGGTGTTCGCGCGATTCGCCGTCGCCGCCGGATTCCCCGGCCGGCGTCGCTTCGTCGTCGGCGATTCGAAAGCTACCGGTCTCGGCCCTCCCGGACAGTTCGCGCTGCGGGTACGGGATCTTGATGTCCTCGTCTTCGAACGCCGCCTTGACGGCGCTGATCGCGGCGGTCCGGGCCGTCCAGTAGCGTCTCGCGCTCGGCTTGTCGATCCAGAACCGCACGCCGAGTATCACCGCCGAATCGCCAAAGGACTTGGCGACGATCTGTGGCGACGGCGCGGTCAGCGCCGCGTCGACGTCCGCGATCGCGGCTTCCGCGAGCGCCGTGGCGCGTTCGATATCGGTTCCGTAGTCCACCCCGACTTCGACCTCGAGTCGCAGGCGACCCCGCTTCGAGCGGTTCGTGACCATGCTCGAGGCGATCACGTCGTTGGGGATCATAACGTACTCGCCGTCGAACGACCGGATGCGGGTGTTGACGATAGAGATGTCGGTGACGATTCCCTCGTTGTCATCGACTGCGATCCAGTCGCCGATTTCGAACGGCCGGGCGAACATCAGCACGAAGCCCGAGAGCATCGTCCCCAGCGTCTGCCGGGCCGCCATGCCCAGTACGATCCCGAGGAAGCCGGCTCCGACGAGCAGGCTCCCGAGGTCCTCGATCCAAATGCCGAGGATCACGACCAGTGAGACAGTCCAGATGATCACCTGCGAGAGTCGGTGGGTGATCTGTCGCTGGTGTTCGGTGACCGCAGCCGTCGAGTCCATCACCTCCTCGATCACTCGCTTTGCAAACCGGGTGACGATGACCGTCACGATGATCAGAATGAACGAAAACACCGCCCGCGGAACGGTGTCGCCGCCCGGATCGAGTCCCACGAAGAGCTGTCGAACTTCGTCCGTACGGTCCCAGACGCCCAGTACGATTCCCCCGCTCACTGCACAGGCTCCGATCAGCACCGCCACCGAGACCACGTCCGCGTACAGCGGCCGCGTCCGCTCGGCCACGCGCCCGTGTAACCGCCGATACGCGAGCAACACGGCGAGGACGAGCCCGACCGCTACGAGGGATACCGCGAGTTTGAGCGGCGTCGTCGGAAACACCTCCGAGAGCCGGTCGAGCCGCGTCAGTAGTCCGGACATGCTGTTCTCTTCGATCCGTCTTCAGCCCAGCTTTGAGTATCCGTTGGTTAGTTCGCCCCGTCCGAGCGGCGACTCCGCGCCCATCGAATCCGACGCGAGCGGTCCAGCCCTACGTCTCGGGCTCGCCGACGTCCCTCGCGAGTTGGGCGAGCGCGGCGAACTCGCTCGGTGCCATCGCGCCGGCCCGCTTTCGGAGCACGTCCTCGTCGGCCGCATCGACGACCGCCTCCGGTTCGGCGAGTCCGGAGATGTGGGCCGTGTTCCGAATCGCGTTCCGAATCGTCTTCCGGCGCTGCGTGAACAGGGCCTTGACGAACCGCAAGAAGAAGTCCTCTTCGGCGACCTCGTAGTCGGGCTCGCGCGGGATCGCCCGAACCACCGCGCTCTGGACCGCCGGCGGCGGCGAGAACGCCTCCTTCGGAATCGACTCGACGAGTTCGACGTCCGCATAGTGCTGGCTCGAGACCGAGAGCCGACCGTACTCCGCGGTGTTCGGCTCGGCGACCATCCGCTCGGCGAACTCCTGTTGAAACATCAAGACCAGCGGCTTCTTTTCGGGAAAGAGCCGAAAGGCGATCTCGCTCGAGACGCCGTAGGGAAGGTTCGAGACCGACGCGGTGAACTCGGGGAGATCGACCTCGAGCGCGTCGCCCTGAACGACGGTCAGGTCGCCGGCGGCGATCTCGTCGGCGAACTCTTCGCACAGGAAGTCGGCGAGTTCGCGGTCGCGTTCGACCACCGTCACCTCGTCGCCGACCGCGAGCAGGCGATCGGTCAGCGCGCCCGTTCCGCCGCCGATCTCGAGGAGGTGACTCGTGTCGGCGTCGGTCTCTTCAAGATAGGTTGGCAATCGATCGAGAACGCGATCGTCTACGAGGAAGTGCTGGTCGCGGTCCGGATCGCCGCGGACGCCCGCCCGAGCGATCAGTCCGTCTGGGTCTCTCATTGCCGACGCTATGGCTGGGGCGGGTGTAAACGCACCGTCTCAGGCTCGGGAGCCAGTCCGGCAACCACCCGGTCGACGGCCCTGCAAAACGGTTACTGGTTCTGTTCCTGTTCGCGCCGGCCCACGAACGTCTGGTATTTGAGGTCGTCGTCGCGCAGTTCCTCGAGGATGCGTTCGACGAGGATCTCGTCGGGATCGTGGAGGCCGGACACGCGCTCGGACAGTTCCTCGAAGCTCTCGAAGGGCTTGCGCTTTCGCTCGTCGAGAATGCCGTTGCGGAGCTTCTTCCCGATGCCCGGCAGCAGATTCAGCTGGTGGAGCCGCAGCGTGATCGGCTGGGCGTCGTTGTAGAAGTCGACGAATCGCTCTTCGTTCTCCTCGACGAGGTCGGCGACGACGTACTCGAGTTCGGACTGGGCCCCCGAGGAGAGATCCTCGTACTCGACGCGGTGACATTCGGTGACGATGTCGCGCTCGGCTGCCGGTTCGACGACGACCTCGCTCCCGATAGTCAGGCGCTCGTCCTCGTCGAAGGCGACCTGATAGAGCTGAAAGTCCTCGACGCCGACGGCGTAGCCTGCCGGCGACTTCGCGTACTGCGGTCGTCCGTCGTCCGATAGCCCATGTGCGAGATAATCCAACACGACCGCACGACGAACGTCCATCTCATCGCTATCAGCTTCGCTCATTGGTTTACAGTACGGCGAGGCCGTACTTAAAGAGTCGGCCCGCTTGCAGGTGGCTGTGTGTGGCTCCCACCGAAGGTGTTGACAGCGCAGGCTGTGTGGGTCGATGTCGTTCACAGTCCTCGCTACCGCCGATTCAGAGCAAACGCATCGCTCTCTGCCAGTAGGTGACGGTCACGGACAAATCGAAATCGGCCCGGAGACGAGGCCTCGAGCGCTGCCGCTACTTACGCATCGGCGAGTGACGAAGCCGCTTCGCAACGCCACGAAGGCCGTGTTCAGGCGTATTGTGCGACGGTGTTGAGAATCTCGTCGAGTTCGTCCCCCGACAGCGAGTACCGCTGCTGTGCGTACACCGACCGGAGTTCGTCCCGGTCCTGTGGCAGGAGGTTGGCGATCTTGTAGGCTGTCGGCTCGTCGACCTTCTCGATGTCCTGCAGGTCGTCGACCAGCGCTTGGGCCTCCTCGGGCTCGAGGACCGCAAATCGGTTCGCGTGTTCGATCGCTCGCGCGAGCTCGTAGCGCAGCTCGCGATCCTCGTCCATCGCGCGTTCGGCTTCGATGTCGGCGAGCAGCTCCTTCGTCTCCGAGACCGTCAGGAACTCCTCGTCGACGATCTCTTTGAAGATCGTCATCCCTGATTAGATCCGGTTCTTCTCCTGATTCTGTGCGCGCATGTGGGCCGCGGTCACGAGCAGGGTCTTGTCCTTGCCGCCGTCGTTGATCTCGACTTTGAAGGCACTACCCTGTTTACCGACGACTTCGCCGGTGTGTCCGTCGAACCGCGGGTGGAAGCGACCGTCCGGAACGCTCGGGTCGATCTTCAGGTGGACTTTCTCACCTGCCTCGTACTCCTGAATCGCACGCTGTGGCGGCGAGCCGCCGCGGTCTCGAGGATCGTTCGCGAGCTTTCGTCGGGTTCCCTGACGAGGGCCATTAGATTTCGGCATAGTCGTACGACCGCTTTGTCCGGTGACGGTTATAAAACACACGTATTACGCCCACCTTTTTGCTCCTCGGGATTCCTCGCTGTGCGAGGAACCGCTCTCTGCTCACGGGCACGGAGTACCCGTTCGCACGGCTCGCGGGACCGAAGGTCCCGCGTTGGGAACAAAAATCTGGACCAAAAAAGGCCGCGCTCGCTTCGCTCGCGCGGTACAATTACTTGCACTCGCCTGGCCGTTCCGCCAATATTGTCCCCAACAGTGATCCGACCGCGAATCCCCTATTTCAATATGGACGACGACAACGACCGCCGGATCGAGACGCGTTCGATTCACGCCGGCCAAGACCCCGATCCCGACACGGGCGCGTTGATGACACCGATTCACGCCAACTCCACCTACAAGCAGGACGCGCCGGGCGACCACCGCGGCTACGAGTACTCCCGCACCGGGAACCCCACGCGCACCGACCTCGAGGAAAACCTCGCGAGCCTCGAGAACGCCGAGTACGGCCGCGCGTTCGCCAGCGGGATGGCCTCGATCAACACCGTGTTGAACCTGCTCGAGGCCGGCGACCACGTGGTGACGGGCAACGACGTCTACGGCGGGACCCACCGCATCTTCACGCAGGTCTACGAGGACTACGACCTCGAGTTTTCCTTCGTCGATATGACCGACCTCGAGGCCATCGAGGCGGCGTTCCGCGAGGAGACGGCGCTGCTGTGGCTCGAGACGCCGACGAATCCGCTTATGTCAGTCGTCGATATTGCGGGCGCAGCCGAAATTGCCCACGACCACGACGCGCTGTGTGCGATCGACAACACGTTCGCGACCCCGTACCTCCAGCGGCCGCTCGATCTGGGTGCCGACATCGTCTCGCACTCGCTGACCAAGTATCTCGGCGGCCACTCCGACGTAGTCGGCGGGGCGCTCCTGACGAACGACGAGGACCTGGACGAGCGACTCGGTTTCTATCAGAACTCCGTTGGTGCAACACCCGGCCCCTTCGAGTCCTTCCTCGTCCTGCGAGGCACCAAGACGCTGCCCGTCCGGATGGACCGCCACTGCGAGAACGCCCGCGCGATCGCCGACTTCCTCGAGGATCACGACGACGTCGATCGGGTCTACTACCCCGGCCTCGAGTCTCATCCCGGCCACGGGATCGCCGCCGAACAGATGGACGACTTCGGCGGCATGCTGAGTTTCGAACTCGACGCGAGCTTAGAAGAGGCGGGCGAGGTCGTCTCGAGCACCGAGGTCTTCACCCTTGCGGAGAGCCTGGGCGGCGTCGAGAGCCTGATCGAACAGCCCGCGCCGATGACCCACGCCACGATTCCCCGCGAGGAGCGCATCGAAGCGGGGCTCTCGGACAGCCTGATCCGCGTCTCGGTGGGGATCGAACACGTCGACGACCTGATCGCCGACCTCGAGGGAGCCATCGACGGCGTTCTTTCCTGAATCGTCGAGCATCCGATTCTCCCCCACACTCGAGTCGTGCCGTCAATTCGAGGGCTACGCCTTTGGGGTCGGCCCGCCAATCGAACCGCATGACCGACCGCGACGATCCCGGCGTGTACGCACTTCCACTGACCCTCGAGTACGGCGGCGGCGAACACACGTTTACCCCGACGGCGGTCGAGACGGACCGCGGACTGGTGTTGCTCGATGCCGGCCCGACCGGCGCAGTCGGCCAACTCGAGACCCATCTGGCGGGGATGGGGTTCGAACTCGCGGACATCTGGCTCGTCGTCTTGACCCACCACGACGCGGACCACGCGGGCGGACTCGCGGAACTGCTCGAGCGAGTCGACGCGATCGTCGCGACCCATCGTGACGAAGCGCCGTACGTGTCCGGCGAGCGCGAACCGATCAAGGGTGGGGACAGCGACCGGTATCCGCCCGTCGATGTCGATATCGAACTGGCAGATGGCGTCCGGATCCCGACGCTCGCGGGGCCGATGGCGGTCGTCGCCACACCTGGCCACGCGCCCGGACACGTCTCGTTGTACTTCCCGACGGGGAACCTGCTCGTGGCCGGCGACGCGCTGGTCGCGGACGGAGACGAGCCCCTCGCCGGCCCGAAACCGCAGTTCACGCCCGATATGGGCCGCGCAATCGAGTCCGTCGGGACGCTGGCGGCCCTCGAGATCGACCACACCGTGTGCTATCACGGCGGATACGTCGACCGGGGGACAGAGCGGATTCGAGAGATCCACGAGCAGCTATAGTAGCCACTGAAACGATTTACACACTGATCGCGACGCAGTCGTGCGATCAGGTGTGCAATGACTTTCAGTGGCTACTATAGAGGACTGAGCGCGAGCGGCGACGGACAGAAGCGGAATTCTCATCGGTATCCAACCCCAATCGGCGCGTAATGCGACTCGAACTCCGCGTCTGTCAGCACTGTCTCGACGGCGACCACGGCAACGAGAAGCGGACCGCCTTGCTCAACGACATGGTCGACTGCGCCGAACAGATACGGGAGTACAAGGAAGTCATCGACCTCGACGAGGTTCACATCCGCAAGGTCAGAGACGACGAACCGGGGAAGCCGGCGGCGCTGCCGGTCGTCTCGGCGACGATTCAGAAGGATCAGGTCGTCCTGAACGATACACAGCTCGTGGCGGAGGGAAAAGACGGCAACATGCTGGTCTACACCAGCCCCGACGACGTACTGACGGTTCTCGCCGGCAACTTAGACGAGATCAGTAAGGCCGTCACCGCAGACGTGACCGTCGACCTCTCGGCCATCGGCGCGGAGATCGTCTCAGAGGCCGACCTCGGTGCGAACCGCGAGCAGTAACCGGAGCCGGACTGGCCCGCCCGCGATCGCGGTTGCGAGAGCACGGTCTGGCGTTCCGCTCTCGTACCCGCTCTCGACTTGCCGATCTCCCGCTCTCCTCGCGCGCTTCGATCGCTCGAGAGCCGGTCGAGGACGCTTCTCGAGCGATACCGGCTGCTCAGTCATCGGACCACGAATCCGGGCGGAAAACGCATCGCTCACCGATGATTCGAGTCGAAACGGCGAAAACGGACGCCGTGCGTTAGATGCGGCCGACGTTTTCGACGCCGACGCTTTCGACGCCGTCGACCTCAGTGAAGCTCTCCTCGACGGCTTCCGTGCCGCCCGAGCCGTCGGGGACGATCACGGTCGGGTAGAGCGCGACGAGACCGAACGCGACCTCTTCGCGTTCGACGCCGTTGATCTTCGCGCCCTCGGGGAGGGTGCTCTCGAGGCGCTCTTGGAGCGCGTCGAGGTCGATTTCGGGGCTGTCCGGCATGACCTTGATTTTGGCAGCAACTTTTCCCATTGTGAAACCTTATGGGCCGGTGAATCCGCAGTCGGGGCACTCGTAGAGGTTGCTCTGCTTGCGACACTTGGCACAGCGGTAGATCTGCTGGCCGCAGTCGGGACACTTGAACGCGGCTGCGTTGGTGCCCGCGATGTTGAGCCCACAGGAGACGCAGGAACGCGTCTCTCGGTCGTCGGTCGTACTCATACCTATCCCTTTCCGCCCGGCGTTTTTAAACTACTCGATAGCGGACTGCCGCGTGCCACCGCTCGCCCTCGAGTGCGGTCGGGGATGTCGTATCTCCCGCGCGTTTTCCGACTCAGAAAACGCACTGGCGACTACTTTATACCCCGGCTCGAAGCAGTGAGTGAGGTTCGGTTGCATACGCGACTGGACCTCTGCCTCTGACACTTCTGCCGACCGAAACCGAGCGAGGAGTCACACGAATAGCGTGATCGGTCGGATCCCGAACGCGCGCTTGGCCGCCCGAAACTCAACATTCAACACCGTCCCCACCCTAGCTCGAGTGAATGCGCCTCGGCGACTATATCGAGGACTTAGAGCCCGATGAGGAGGCCGAACGTCGCCGCCTCGCCAAGGAAAAGTCCTACGCGATTACGGATCACTTAGAGGAGTTCGAACGGAAGTTCGACGACGCCTTGAGCGGCGATACCCTTGTCGGATCGACCTCGCCGTCGATCTTCGTCGGGCGGTCGAACTACCCGGATATCCCCGTCGGACTGCTCTCGCCGGTCGGAGACGAGGGCGACGCCGCGGAGTACGTCACCGACGGCAACTGGTACCAGCAGGGCTACGCCATCGACGATGTGCTCCAGCGCCGAACCGGACTCTTGAACTCGAGCAAGCGCGCGAACGTCGACTCCCCGAGCATCGCGAGCCGGCTGACGCCCAGCGTCGACGACGTCTGGGACGGCTTCGTCGGCGTCCAGCGGGAGGTCGCCATCGCCGACCGGCCGGTCGACCTCGAGATCGGCCTAGACGACAAGCCCGACCTCGGACTCGACGCGGGCACGGACGTAGCGACCCCGCGCGGGCCACGAGCCAACGCGACCAACGCCGAACTGCGGGAGAACCCCTACGTCCCGAAACCGGTCAAAAAGACCCTCGAGGACGACGACTGGCAGGCACAGGGCGCGATGACCTACCTCTACCGGCGTGGCTTCGATGTCTACGAAATCAACTCGATCCTTTCGGCGGGCGCGCTCGGGCAGACCAAACAGCGCCGGCTGGTTCCCACGCGGTGGTCGATCACGGCCGTCGACGACACCGTGGGCAAGTACCTGCGCGGGCGCATCCGTAACGCGCCGAGCATCGACGAGGTGCAGGTCTGGGCCAACGAGTACGTCGGCAACCGCTATTGGATCGTGCTCGCGCCGGGCAACTGGGAATTCGAACTCGTCGAGATGAAAGCGCCGGGCAGCATCTGGAACCCCAATCCCGAGGACGACATCTGGATGGCCAGCGCCTCGGAGGGCTACGAGGGCCGCTCGAGCTACGTCGAGGAAACCGCGGGAGCCTACTACGCCACCCGACTGGGCGTCTTGGAGTATCTCGAGTCGATCGGCCGACAGGCGAAGTGTCTCGTCTTGCGCGAAGTCTCCGATGACTACTGGGCCCCCGTCGGCGTCTGGCAGGTCCGCGAGAGCGTTCGCAACGCCTTCGAGGGCGAGTACGGCGAGGCGGAGACGTTCCACGAGGCGGTCTCGGAGGTTGCGACCCGGCTGCCGGTATCCTACGCCCGATTGCGGCGCAAGTCGGAACTCGCGGCCGGACTGCAGGCCAATCTGAGCGCGTTCTCGACCTCGGAGTGAATCGGTCGACCGCTATTTTCGCCGCAGGTCCATCGAATGCCGACCAGCGAACCGACTGCTAAGCAGCTGTCACTCAGGAATGATGTGGCCACTGGTATCGCGAAACATACCTTCGGGTAATAAACCGCTCTACTTTTATTCCCCAAGTGCATACCACAGCCGATGTCAGCCGATTTCACACCGACAACGATCGACGACCTCGAGCCCGAACGGCGGCCGTCGTTCGCTCTCGCGCTCGTTCCGGTGCTTGCGGTCGTCGCCTTCCTCGGCGTCGGATCGGCCGTTCTCGGCCTCGATCCGCACGTCCCGCTGCTCTGGAGTATCGTCTTCGTCGGCGCGTTCGGTCGCTATCTGGGCTACAGTTGGTCCGAACTGTCCGACGGAATCTCGAGCGGCCTCCTGATGGGGCTACAGGCGCTGTTGATCATCTTTACGATCTACGCACTGATCGCCACGTGGGTCGACGCCGGGACGATCCCGGCGATGATGTACTACGGCCTCGAGTTGCTCACCCCGACGGTGTTCCTGCCCGTTGCCGCGATCCTGGCCGCCGTCGTTGCGTTCTCGATCGGGTCCTCGTGGACGACGGTCGGGACCCTCGGCGTCGCGTTCGTCGGGATCGGTGCGGGGCTCGGCGTCTCCGGACCGCTCACCGTCGGTGCGGTCATCTCGGGTGCCTACGCGGGCGACAAGCAGTCCCCGCTGTCGGACACGACCAACCTCGCAGCCGGCGTGACGAATACGCCGCTGTACGACCACATCCGCCGGATGCGAACGGGGACGGCCATCGCGTTCGGCCTCTCGGTACTCGGATTCGCCGCGCTCGGCCTGCGGGCCGGCGGCGAGATCCCGGCCGGCCGCATCGTCGAGATTCAGACCGCACTCGCGGGCACGTACGACCTCTCCGTACTCGCTTTCCTGCCGCTCGTGGTCACTTTCGGCCTCGCGCTCTATGGCTACCCCGCGCTCCCGACGCTCGTGGCCGGCGTTTTCGCCGGCGTCTTCACCACGATTCTCGTCCAGGGCACCGGCTTCGTCGCCGCGTGGGAAGTCTTCATGAGCGGCACCGCCCCCGAGACCGGGACCGACCTCGTGAACGAACTCCTCGCGACCGGCGGCCTCACCGGCTCCGCGTGGACGATCACCGTCGTCGTCGCCGCGCTCTCTCTCGGCGGCCTCCTCGAGCACATCGGCGTGCTGGCCGTCCTCTCCCACCGCCTCTCGCAGGGCGTGGGGAGTTCCGGCAGCCTGATCGCCGGCACCGGGCTCTCCGCGATCCTCATCAACGCGCTCACCGCCCAGCAGTACATGAGCATCGTCCTCCCGGGACTGACGCTGCGAAACCTCTACCAGGAGTTCGGCCTCGACAGCGAGGAACTCTCGCGGGCCGTCGAGGCCGCCGGGACCCCCACCGGCGCACTTCTTCCGTGGCACGCCGGCGGCGTCTTCATGGCCTCGGCGACCGGCGTCCCCACCCTCGAGTACGCGCCGTTCTACCTGTTCGGCTTCCTTTCGCCGCTCGTGCTGTTCGCGATGGCCCTGACCGGTCGCGGCGTGCCGACGACCAGCCGGGCCGAGCGGACCCAGACCGCGGACTGAGCCGCGTGTCGGCGTCACAGCCACTACTGTTTTGCTTCGACGAAAGATTGCTCTCGTTCGGTTCCGGGTACGGAGTCGTCCGAATCGGCCCGCTCGAGCCGATCGGCGACGGGGACGCGGGCTTTGAACGCCGCGAGTATCACGGGGCCGACGACGTCGAAGAGGGAGATGCCCCCGACGACGCCACCAGCGCGGTCACGGGATGCAGACTCGAGAACCGACAGGGCGATGCGGAGAACGACCAGCGAGACGGTCTCAGGGGCCGGTTTTAGAGGTTCGCGTAGGCCTCGTCGACCATCTCGCTCGTCGTCTCGACGATCTCCTGCCAGTTCTCGTCGTCGGGAGCGATACCGAGCAATCGTGCGATCTTCATGATCGAAACGTGGTAGACGACCTGCCGGCCCGGTTCTTCCTCCCAGACGACGACGTTACAGGGGAACAGCGCGCCCATCTGCTCGGTCACGTCCAGTACTCGATCCGCCATCTCGGGGTTACAGGCTCCGAGCACGTAGTACGGATCGCGGTCCGCGTCGACCTTCTCGTTGAGCAGTTCCGACGGGGAGAACTCAGCCGGAACGCCGAATCCCGCCTCGGTGAACACCTCGCGGGTGTGCTCGATGGCCGCCTCGTGGTCCATCTCGAGTACCGCGCGGTGTTCGCCGTAGTCCGCCGGCTCGATCTGCGTCGGGTCGATGGGAAGTGCCATAGGCCACGGTTGGTCGTCCCTGCCCTTAATCGGTCCCGTCGATCGACTCGTTGGGCGGCGACCACCGGGTCCCTGCTACAGCGGGACCGGCAGCCACTCGAGGAACCGAATCACGACCGCCGGATCGAACAGCGGATCGTGCAGGACGAGCCAGTCGAGCAAGACGAGGCCGCCGCCGTGGGCGACGACCGATGGGAGGATCGAATTCGACTTGTAGTCGACCGCGCCGAAGAGGATATCCGTCGGCCCCGACAGCAGGAACTCGATGGGCGGCTTCGAGGCGTGGTGGAGCATGTAGACGACGGGGCTGATGAAGACGGCGGCGAACCCGATCTCCCTGACGCCGACACAGAGCAGGCCGCGGTAGTAGGTCTCGGCGGCCAGCGCGAGAACGAACAGTTTGATCGCGTGCGGGACGAACGACCCGGGCGCGGCCGAGGTCTCCCAGATCGGGTAGAACGCCCGGATCGTCGGCAGCGTCGAGCCGACGACGTAAAACGGGACGACGAACAGTCCGAGAAGGACTGTATTGCGTACCGCGGTCCGATCGATACGCCAGCCGATGCGGTTTCCGTGGGCGAGCCCGAGCGCGAGCGGTCCCCCGATCAGGAGGACAGCGTCGACGACGATCCGCTGGTCGAGATCGCTGGGAACCAACCGCATCCACAGCACCGTCACCACGGCACCGACCAGCAACGCCCGCTGAATCCACGAGAGGCGCATGCGCTTGCGGAGCCAGTGATCGTCGCGTTGTCCCGGCTCGGAGGCCACGGGTTACTCGTCTGCGGTCGGCACCGGCCCGGTCCCGATCACGTCCCGAACGTGGCCCTCGAACTCCTGATGGCGCTGGAAGTACGTCTCGTCGACCGACTCGAGGACGGTCGACAGCTCGCGGGGACCGTCGGGCGTTCGGATGACTGCGTCGCCCTCGAGTCGGTCGACCTCGCTCTTCTCCTTCGGCCACGCCAGTCGCGAACTGACGCGGGCGAGCGGCGTGCCCTCGACCGGGGTTCTCTCTCCGAGCGAGACTGCCGGCTCGGCTTCCTCGTCCTCGTCGCTCATAGGGGGTCGTTTGCGAGGGCGGCGATTCAAGCTTTCGTTTCCGCGGGTCCCATCGAGTCACACACCGGTTACCTCTCCGACAACCGAGGTGTGTCTGACGTATCGTTTTGTGATGGGACGCCGAACGACTGTCTATGACAAGCCTGACGGAGGCCTACGACGGGACGGCACCGGGGGTGACGAGTCGCCGACTGTACGCGGGGACATCACTCGTACTCCTCGGCGCGGTCCTCGCTGTCGTGGCCGTACTCGTGGCGACGACCGATCTCTTCGGCGGGTACGCGGTCGCGCTCTCGGGGGAGCTGGCCGCCCAGTTCGCGACCGTCCGCGCCGCGGGCGTACTGGCCGGGCTCAGCGTCCCGACCGCCCTCGTCGGCGTCTTCGTCGTACTGCCGGCCAGCCGTCGCGTCCAGGCCACGGCCGCGATCAGCGCGAGCCTCTGTCTGCTCGGCGTCGCGCTCTTCTGGCACGCCTACCCCCAACACTGGCGCTACGGCGGCAACCAGCTCACGCTCGAGGTCTCAGCCATCTACCTGCTCGGGCTCCTGCCGGCGATCTGGTGTCTGTTCAGCGCCGTCGCCACCTTCAAGATGCGCAACGATCCCGGCGGCAACCTCCAGATGAACGTCACCCGTCACAACAAGACCGTCCTCGAGGTCGAGGACTCGAGCGACGCGGGCGGACTCGGCGGCATCGGTTTCCTCGGCGGGACGCCGGACGGAGACGTCGAAACGCAGACCAACGCCGACGACGGGAACGCGTCCGAAACCGACCGAACGACGCTCTCATACGATGAGGGCTCGTCCACCGGCCGATCGTCGCGAGCGTCGGGCGGCTCTGCAACCGGATCGACTCCCGGCCGGACCGTCGGCGCTGCGACCAGCGACGGCGGCTCCGCCGCCTCGGACCTCTCCTCGCCGCTCGAGACGGGCGACGGCCACGACGCGGAAATTGTCGAGTCGGCGACCGAGACGCCGGCCGAACCGACGGACCGCTACTGCGGGAACTGCGAGCACTTCGAGTACGTCCGCTCCTCGGAGGGGATGGTTCCCTACTGTGCCCGCCACGAGACGGCGATGGACGACATGGACGCCTGCGACGAGTGGTCGCCGAACCGCCGGTGACTTCCTCCCCACCCTACTCGCTCACGGCTGACGCGGTTCGCTCCTTGAGGGTAGCGTGAGACCAAAGGTCTCACGGACCATGCGAACGGGCGCTTCGCGCCCGTGAGCAGATGGGGCTTCCTGTTTCTACGACGCGCTTTGCAGGAACCGAATGGGTTCCCGTAGGGAGCGCAGTCTCCGCAGGCGGTGATTCGGGACAGCCCGTCCCTACTTGCTTCAGTCCGCGTACCAAGATGTTGTAGGCCGCGTTCCAGTCCCTGTCAGCGGTGAAGCCACAGGAAGGACAGGAGTGTTCGCGGACCCACAACGGTTTGTCGGTCGAGACACCGCAGGGCGCACACTCTTTGGTCGTTCCGGCCGGATCGACGGCGACGAAGTGCGTGCCTTCGCGTTCGCACTTGTACTCGAGCATCCGCAGGAACGTTCCCCACGCTGCTCCGGCACGGTTCCGGCTGTTCGACGGGAGCTCCATCAACCCCTTCGCGTCGAGATCTTCGACCACCACGAGATCGTACTCTCGAGCGTAGTGGTTCGAGAGTTTGTGCAAGAAGTCGCGGCGCTTTCGTTTCAGGTCGGCGTGACGTTTGGCGACGACTCGCTGTTGCTTGCGGTAGTTCGACGACCCGTGTTCTTTCCGCGAGAGCTTGCGTTGCTCGCGCTCCAGTCGCTCGCGTTCGTCGGAAAGGTCCGGCGACTCGACGGCTGTTCCGTCGCTGTCGTGAGCATACTTCAGGATGCCCACGTCAATACCGACACAGTCCTCGAGTGTCTTGGGCTTCGGCGGTGCGTCGTCCTCGGTTTCGATTCCGAGAACGGCGAACCACTCGCCGGTCGGTTCTTGCTTGACGACGACCTCTTTGATCGTGGAGTCGTCGGGAACGTCGCGGTGGTAGACCATCGGAATATCGCCGATTTTGGAAAGAGAAAGTACAGTACGGCCACTCGTGTTTTTGAGTTTGAAGCCGGTTTGACTGTACTTGATCGAGCGATATTCCTGCGGGGGCTTCCACTTGAGTTCGCCGACGCGGTAGCCGTTGTTCTTTCGCGCCTTCAGTGTCGAGAGGTTGTCGTACAGTCGCTGTACGACCTTCTGCAGCACCTTCGAGTGGACTTGTTTCAGGTCGGTCCACCAGTTCTTGAGGTCGGGAAGGACTGACTGCTCGGAGTATGCCGAGGTTCCGTTCTCTCGGTTGAGGCGGTGCAGAAAGTGGTTGTAGACCTGTCTGCAGGTATCGACAGTCCACGCTAACCGTTCGTGGAGTTCGTCGGTCGGGTTGAGCCGATACCTGTAGTTGTAGCGCATGGTTTACTCGTCTTCGTCGTTTGGATCGGAGACGCGGACGACTTTGACAGTGCTACCTCGCCACCGCTTGGGAACGAGCACGTGAGCCCCGTTACCGGTTGGTTTGACTTCGGCTTCGTGGACTTCGTGGCCTTCAACCTCGTACCGATCCATTACCAATGTTTAAACTGAGTAGAAACATAAAACTACCGATGGTGTGGGCCTGCGGGCCTGCTGTAGAACAGTCCAAGAAAGACGAGCGGCGTTGACGAGACGCGGAGCGTCTCGTTCGCACACCAGAAACCTTCGATTTCTGGGGACGCTGTATCCCCTCCCTGCTCGCGCCTTCGGCGCTCGCTGAGGAAGGGGCATTAGCGCCTCGATTTAGGTAAAGCGGTCTCCACTCCGACCGCGACGGCCGCGCCGCGGGACGGTCGACCGCGCCCGCTTCCGGCGCGAGCTTAGATACCGAGCGTCTTCCGGCCCATCTCGAAGCCCCACTGGGGGATCTCGAAGACGACCAGAGCGACCAGTACCAGTTCGGCGACGGTGACGAGCACCATCATCAGATCGGCGCGCTTGCTGCTGACCGCGACGCCGATCGGCAGCCCGAACTCCTTCTTCCAGAGCGGGTAGAACAGCGCGATCCCCCGCTTGCTCCCCGCCACGTCGAGGACGTAGTGGGTCAACACGCCGATCCAGACGTACTCGAGGTTGCCGAACACGTACGGAAAGGCGACGAACGCCGCCAGAATCGGCAGATTGTGCAGCGTCTTCCGGTGCTTGCCGAAGGCGGTGTCGACGTCCGGAAACAGCGCCCCCAGCGAGACCGGCACGCCGATCATGATCATCGTTCGAAACGTCTCTAGATCCCCCGCCGGCTCGAGCAGATACCCCAGTCCGATGCTCAACAGAACGGCGTTGAGCACGTGACCCTTCTTGTTCATCTACCCGCATCTGGGGAGCCGACGGGGGAATAGTTTACTCTCGAGACTGTCACTGATCCGTGTCAATTCGGCTGCGCGACGGCTCCGAAATCGAGGTCGGACGGACCCGTTTCTCCAGTTCAGCGCGCCTCGAGTTCCGCGAGCAGGTCCGTGAGTGCCTGCTCGACGGTCGCGGCGCGGACGTCCGCGCGGTCGCCGTCGAAGACGTAGCGGGAGACGGTCGCGTACGAGTCTTCGGACCCCCACGGCCCCGCGTAGGAGACGCCGATGTAGACGGTGCCAACCGGATTCGCTTCGGTGCCGCCGGTGGGGCCGGCGACGCCGGTCGTCGAGACTCCCCACGTTACGTCCGCTACGTCGCGGACGCCCCGCGCCATCTCGCGGGCCACGGGTTCGGAGACGGCACCGTGTTCGTCGAGGGACTCCCGGCTGACGCCGAGGTAGCGACGCTTGGCGTCGTAGGCGTAGGTCGTCAGCCCCGAATCGAAGTAGTCGCTCGCGCCCGGGACGGCGGTGATCGCGGCACCGATCAGGCCGCCGGTACAGGACTCGGCGACGGCCAGCGTCTCCTCGGCGTCCCGCAAGGCGTCGGCGATGCCCATCGGTAGCTCGCGGTCGATTTCGTCGTTCATGCTCGAATCGAGGGGCGGAATCGTTGTGAAAGCGAGGGTTGCCGGCCCAGTGCGGGTCACTGCTCAACTGGTTCGGCCGAACTCGAGCGGCCGAATTCCTCGCGCTCGGTGCGGAAACGAAAAGCCAAACCAGCAGCGGCCGCCCAGTACCCACCATGAACTACGAGACGCCGCTTTTCTTCCAGGTCATGGAGTACGCGGACGCGGCGGACCGCGATGTCATCGACATGGTCAGCGGGAACCCCGACTGGGAGCCCCCCGAGGCGCTCCGGGACGGCCTGCGCGAGTACGCCGACCTCGAGCCAGATCGGTTCCAGTACCCGCCAAGTGAGGGGCTGCTCGAGTTGCGCGAGGAGATCGCAACCCGGCGCGGCGTCGACGCCGAGCAGATTATCGTCACGAACGGCGCGGGCGAGGCGAACTACCTCGCGATGGCGCGGGCCCTGGAGCGAGACAGCGGGAACGAGATCCTGCTGACCGATCCCGTCTATCCCTACTATCCCGGGAAGACGACGATGCTCGGCGGAACCCAGCGGTTCGTCACGACCGACGACGACGGCCAACTCGACCCCGACGCCGTCCGCGCGGCCGCGACCGAGGAGACCGCTGCGATCGTCGTGACCACGCCGAACAACCCGACCGGCGCGGTCTACCCCGCCGAGACGATGCGGGAACTCGTCGCCGTCGCCGAGGCGTACGACGCCATCCTGATCAGCGACGAGGTCTACGACCACTACGACCTCTCGGGTGCGTTCGCGAGCGCCCTCGAGACCGATTCGGCCAACCGGATCGTCACGAACGCGTTCTCGAAGTCCATGGCGATCACCGGCGTTCGGGTCGGGTACGCGATCCTCCCGCCGGAACTCGTCGACGACGCCAAGAGCCGCCACATGCTGGTCAACGTCGCGACTACCCGCCCCGGCCAGTACGCGATCCTGAAGGCGTTACGCGAGACGGGGCCCGACTACTACGAGCGCAACCGCGAGCGCCTCCGCGAACGCGTCGCGACGTTTACCGACGCGCTCGAGGCGGCGGGTGCCGAGTACACCCGTCCCGAGGGATCGTTCTACGTGATGGCCCGCTTCGACAGCTATCCCGGCACGCTCGCGAACGTCGAGCGACTGATCGACGAGGCCGGCGTGGCCGGGATGCCCGGTGAGGCCTTCGGCGACTCGCGAACGGAATGGCTGCGTTTTGCCCTCGTGACCCCGCGCGTCGAGGAGGCGGCCGAGCGGTTGGCGGCGTACTTCGACTGATACGGATTGCTGTACCGATGTACCGGCGCAATCGCCGCCCGGGTCGCGGTTGCGCCGGAAATGACGTACAGTAAACCGTATGACCGGCCGATGCCGACCGATCGGCGACGGTGACAGTCCGGCCGAAATACCGATACGGCGGGAATGCAACTCTCCCGGTAATGCTGCTCGCGGCCGTTGTCGCGGTATTCATCCTGACCCAACTGGCGTACTTCGTCGGCAACTGCGCGCTGGTGACGCTGCTCGTTCGCCGATCCGATGCCGTCATCGACGACGGCACCCTCGAGCGGGTCGTCGCCGAGGCGACCGAACGCGACCGGAAGCGGCCACTGGCGAGAGCTGACGGTGGTTCGGGTGCAGGTATCGCACCCTCGCCGATGGGGACGGAACGGCCGGCAGACGGGCCCCGGTCCGGGGCCACGTCGAACTGTCGGCTCCCCGCGTCGACGGTCCGTCGAATCCGCGTTCTGGTCCCGATCCACCGCGAGCGACCGGCCGTCCTCGAGGCGACCCTAGACAACATCGCCGCCCAGCGATACCCGACCGCGAGCGTCTCCGTGTACGTGATCTACGAGCCCGACGACGAGACCGTACCGGCGGTCCGCGAGGCGGTCGCCGCACGCGAGGACGACCTTGCCGTCGAGTTCGTCGCGGTCGACCGGGCGGCGCTCGCGGCCGACCGCTCGCCCGGCGACTGGACCTTCAGCGGGACGGGCGTCCCGCGGACGAAAGCCGCCGCCCTGACCTACGCCTTTACCACGCTCTCGTTTTCGGCCGACGACGTCGTGACCGTCTTCGACTCGGATACACAGGTGCCCCTCGACACGTTCGAACTCGCTGCCGCCGGTCTCACGGAATACGACATTGTCCAAGCCAAACAGACCGCGCGAAACGTCGACGACGGCCCCCTCCCGCTGCTCGAGTCGATGGGGATCGCGGCGTGGTCGGACCTGGTCTATGCCAACTCGACCGGCGGCCCCTACCAACTGCTGGGAAAGGCCTACTTCGTCTCGGCCGGCGTACTGTACGACCTCGACCGGTGGCAACTCGATGCCGTGACCGAGGACATGGCCCTCGGCGTCGCGGCCCACGAACGGGGCTATACGCTCGGTGTCATGGACCGCTACGTCCAAGACCTCTGTCCCGCGGACCTCGAGGCCTGGATCACACAGAAACGCCGCTGGGTTCGGGGTCCATACAGGCACCTGCTGACGCCGGGCTGGTCCGGCCTCGAGCGCGGGCGGTTCTGGGCGGGAACCGTGTTGACCCAACTTCTGTCGGTAACGAACGTCCTCGGGCTGCCGGTCGGGCTGGCCATCCTGTGGCTGACCCTCACCGGCTCGGCGGGAACCGTCGTTCCGGCGGCATTGCTCCCGCTGGTCCTGTTCAACGGCGTCGTCTGGTGCTACTACAGCTGGGGGTCCTATCGTGCGGCCTGGGAGGCGGTCGGCTTCGAGAGCCGATGGGGGCGACTCCGGTACTCGCTGGTTTCGAATCCGTTCACGCAGGCCCTGTACGCGACGCTGTGGGCCGTTCCGGTCTGTCTGGCGTTGATCGACGCCGTCCGCGGCGTCGCGCCGACGTTCGACGTGACGCCCAAGCGATAGCCCACGATCGCCGAGTTAGCGACCGCAAGCAACCGACGAATACTCGTGTTCGGACCGGGAACCGGGACGCATGAGCGGCATCGACGTCGAACCGGTCGACGAAGCGGAGCGAGACGAGAGCGACGGCGACGCACACTCTATCGAGGTGACCCCGACCGACTCGGTCGACGACGCGGAGACGAGTGAGCGCGAGACCGTCGATGTCGAACCGTCCGACGAACCGATCGGCGGCCCCGAGTACGTCCTCTACGGCGGGAAAGGCGGCGTCGGGAAGACGACGATGGCAGCCGCGACCGCGCTCGATAGCGCTCGCGGCGGCACCCGAACCCTGGTCGTCTCGACCGACCCGGCCCACTCGCTCTCGGACACGTTCGAGACCGATATCCCGTCCGACCCCGGCCGCATCCGCGACGACATTCCCCTCTACGCGGCCGAGATCGATCCGGAGGCCGCCATGGAGCGAGGCGAGACGCCGTTCGGTGGCGCGGGAGCCGAGGCAGATGCGGGCACAGACGCGGACGACCCCTTCACCGGCGGCGCGAACGGGCTCGGCAGCGAGAGTTCACCCTTCCCCGGCAGCGAGGGAGCCGAGGGCGGTCCCCTCGGCGGCCTCGGCGAGATGCTCGGCGGCGAATCGCCGATGGACGCCCTCTTCGGCGGCGCGATGCCCGGCGCGGACGAGGCGGCGGCGATGCAACTCCTGCTCGAGTACATGGACGACGAGCGCTTCGAGCGCGTGATTGTCGACACGGCCCCGACGGGCCACACCCTCCGATTGTTGCAGTTGCCCGAGATCATGGATACCATGATGGGCCGGCTCGTGAAATTCCGCCAGCGCATCGGCGGCATGCTCGACGGCGTCAAGGGGATGTTCGGCGGTGGCGACGATCTCGACGACGACAGCGACCTCGAGGATTTAGAGGTACTGCGCGAGCGCATCGAGCGCCTGCGAGCGGCTCTGCGAGATCCCGCGCGGACGGACTTCCGGATCGTCATGGTCCCAGAAGAGATGAGCGTCTTCGAATCGAAGCGGCTGCGCCAGCAGCTCCGCGAGTTCGAGATTCCGGTCGGCACCGTCGTCGTCAACCGGGTGATGGAGCCGCTGTCGAACGTCACCGACGACGTCGACGGCGAGTTCCTGCAGCCGAACCTCGACGACTGCGAATTCTGTCAGCGGCGGTGGGACGTCCAGCAGGGTGCCTTGGCCGAGGCCCAGGACCTCTTCCGCGGCACCGACGTTCGGCGGGTTCCCCTCTTTGCCGAAGAGGTCCGCGGAGAGGGGATGCTCGAGGTCGTCGCGGCCTGTCTGCGGTAGCTCCGCGGTCGCCGTCACGGCCGTTCTCGCCGCGTTCGTCGGTCCGATCGTCCGACTCGCGTACGCCCGCGTCTACCTCAGAACCGCCCGAGTACCCAACCGGACGCTGGCGGTGGTAACGGGCGCGAGAAGTCGGAGTGGATAGCGACCTGAGCGGCCGGACCCGAGTCGGCTCCGGCCGTCGAGACGAGATTCGGCGAGAAGCGACGGCTCGGACGACTGCCGGCGGACGCCGTCAGGTCGAGGCTACGTCGAGTCACTCCACGGGGACGACCGTTACCGGTCGATCGCTATCGAGAATCACCGCCTGCGCGACGCTCCCGAAGAGCACCTTGCCGACCGGCGACCGACTGCGGACGCCGACGACGATCAGGTCGCTGTCGTACTCCGCGGCTGCCTCGAGGATCGTTTCCGCGGAGTCGCCCGTCGCCGTTCGGACCGTCCACTCGAGACCGCCGTCCTCCAGTACGTTGACCGCCGCCTCGACCGATCCGGGGAGCGCCTCGTCTCCTTGTAGGCGCTCCATCTCGTCGGCGTACTCCTCGGCGAACCCGCCCGCCGCCCACTCGGCGTCCGTGCCGCCAGCGTCGTCGCGGACATGGAGCACGTCGACCGAGACCTCGGTCGCCGCTGCCGGGAGATCGCAGACGGCCACCGCTTGGGCCCGCGCTCGCGATTCGGTTTCGTCGACGGGAAGCAACACGCGGTACATGTATCTCCGTTCGAGATCGAGACGGATAGTGGTTTCAGCGGTCGTCTGTACCGTCGTCTGTCCGGTACTCTCGAGGCTCAGTCGTCTCCTTCGCCATCGCCGTCCTCGTCCCACTCGCCGCCGACGCGGTCGACACCCATCATCGACTCGCCCGGATGCTCGGTGAACACGACCTTCATGTTCTCGTCGGGGACGTCGAAGGTGTCCCCGAGATAGGTCATGGTCGCCAACGCGAACGCGCGTTTGCGCTCGAGTGATCGGCCCTGTCGAATCTCGGCGTCGAGAAACACCAGCGGGTCGTCGACGGCGCGCCCGAGGTGGAGATCCCCGGGATCGCGGTCCCGGATCGTCACGGCGACGTGGCCCGCGGTCGTCGCCATCTCGTCCGTGTAGAGGTCCGTGACCCGGTCAGCGATGGTGGTTTTCTCCGCGCCCGACAGCGACAGCGTCGTCTCGAACTGCAACAGTGGCATAGCTCGGCTTGTCCGGCCAGCGTCTTGTGTGTCCTGTTCGTTCGTTTCCGTTCGGTTCGGTAACGTAAGCGATCACTATTTATACGGCTCCTCGTGGGAGCAACGCGGAGAATGGTGAGGGAGCGAGAGTCGGCCACCGAATCGGCCTCTCGGCGGTTGTGGGCGTACTTGTGGACCGTCAACGCTCGGACGAAGGCGTATCTCGCGCTCGACGCGCCGGCTATGATCGCGGGCATGGACGATCTGACGGCCGAAGAACGACGCCTCGCACGGCGGGTATTCCCCGACGGCGGTCGCGATCGGGCGACGAATGAGGGGACTCGATCCGGCGGCGAGACCCCCAGCGGCGAGGACTCCGACGGCTCTGGCGGTGGTGACCGCGGCGACCGTGGCGACGACGGCGGCTCGCCGTTCGATGTCGGCGGCACCTATCGACTCCGTCAGCGGATCGGTTTCGTCCTCGGGCCCGTCCTGTTCGCGCTCATTTTCCTCTCGCCGACACCGGACGGACTCTCGGCCGCGGGGAAGGCCGTCGCCGCCGTCACCGCGTGGGTCGCCGTCTGGTGGATGTCCGAGGCGATTCCGATCCCCGCGACATCGCTGCTGCCGATCGTTCTGTTCCCGCTGACTGGGGCGCTCCCCGTCGCGGAGACGACGCCGTCCTATGGCCACCCGCTGATCTTCCTCTTCATGGGCGGGTTCTTCCTCGCGATGGCGATGCAGCGGTGGGGACTCCATCGGCGAATCGCCCTGCGGACGATCAAGGCCGTCGGCACCGAGCCCTCGCGGCTCATCCTCGGGTTCATGCTCGCGACGGCCTTCCTCTCGATGTGGGTCTCGAACAGCGCGACCGTGATGATGATGGTCCCCATCGCGCTGGCGGTCATCTACCAGACCGCCGATCTGGTCGATGAAACCGGTCTCGAGGTCGACACCAGCGAAGGGAACTTCTCGTTCGGGATCGCGCTGATGCTGTGTATCGCCTACGGGGCCTCGGTCGGCGGCGTCGCGACGCTGATCGGGACCCCTCCGAACGTGCTCTTTGCCGGACAGGCCGACGCGCTGTTCGGTCAATCGGTGTCGTTCGCCGAGTGGATGCTCTACGGCGTCCCCATCTCGATCGTCGGCCTCGTCGCCGTCTATGGCTACGTCACTCGAGCCGTCTCACCCCAGTTCGACGAACTGCCCGCCGGTGCGGACACGATCGACCGCGAACTCGAGCGGCTCGGATCGATGAGTACGCAAGAGCGGCTGGTCGCCGTGGTCTTCGTCGGGATGGCCGTGGCGTGGATCGGCTCGAGCCTGCTCGATCCGCTCCTCGGCGTCACGCCGCCGGAAGACGCCGACACGATCGTCGCGATCGGCGGCGCACTGGTCCTGTTTACGCTCCCGACGACGACCGCCGAAGGCGACCACACCTTCCTGCTCGACTGGACGAACGCCGTGGACATCCCGTGGGGCGTCATCCTCCTGTTCGGCGGGGGGCTCTCGATCGCCAACGCCTTCGGCGAGACCGGCCTCGCGGCGTGGATCGGCGAGGGACTCGGCCTCCTCGAGGGGGTACCGATGATCGCGATCCTGTTCGCCGTGGTGGTGATGACGATCTTCCTGACGGAGGTGACTTCGAACACGGCGACGACGGCGATGCTCATGCCGATCCTCGCGGGCGTCGCGGTCGGGATCGGCGTCCACCCGTTCGGGTTGATGATCGCGGGCGCGACCGCCGCCTCGTTCGCATTCATGCTCCCGGTCGCGACGCCGCCGAACGCGATCGTCTTCGGCAGCGGCTACATCACGCTGCCCCAGATGGCCAAGATCGGCGTCGGGCTCAACGTCATCGGCATCGTCCTGATCACACTCGTCGCGGTCGGCTGGCTCCCGATCGCGTGGGGGATCGATATCGGAACGCTCCCGACGGAGTTCGTGGATGCGTTCCAAGGATAGGTAGCGGGAGGACACCGATTGCGACCGCGAGCGCCGGCGGCGCGAGCGGGCCGACGACTGACCCGAAAGCCGCGCAACGCGCGGCTGGAGGGGAGGGAAGAGTGCTTTTGATCGAAATTTTACCGAGAGCGCGGCTTTGCCGCGCTCGCAGAGTAAAATTTCGTTGTTCTAGTCGTCCGCCGGGAGCTGTGTGCCGCCCACGTCGGGTCGACTGACGTCGCGGTCGGTTTCTTCGCCCTCGATGTCGTAGGGATACTCGCCGGTGACACAGCCCAGACAGAGGTCGAGTCGTTCCTTGCCGAGCACGTCCGCGACGGCGTCGGTCGAGAGGTAAGCGAGGCTGTCGGCGGCGATTTCGTCCCGGATCTCGCCGACGGACTTGTCCGAGGCGATGAGTTCCTCGCGGGTGGCCATGTCGATGCCCATGTAACAGGGGGCGACGATGGCGGGTGCGCCGATGCGGACGTGGACTTCCTTGGCCCCGCAGTCCTTGAGGAGCTGGACGAGCTGGGTCGAGGTCGTCCCGCGGACGATCGAGTCGTCGATGACGGTGACGGTCTTGCCCTCGATCGTGGATTTGATCGGATTGAGCTTCAGTCGGACCGCGCGTTCGCGCTCGTCCTGAGTCGGCATGATGAAGGTGCGGCCGACGTAGCGGTTCTTCATCAGGCCTTCAGCGAACTCGACGCCGTCGTCGTCCGCGTCGCGAGCCTCGCCGTCGGCGGTCGTCTCGCTCGCCGCATCGGCGTAGCCCGATGCGAACGCGCGTCCGGAGTCGGGGACCGGCATCACGACATCGGTCTCGACGCCGCTTTCCTCCCAGAGCTTGCGACCGAGGTTCCGCCGGGCCTCGTAGACCAGCGTGTCGTCGATGACGCTGTCGGGTCGCGCGAAGTAGACGTGTTCGAAGAAACAGTGGGCGGTGTGCTCGTTCTCGACGAGCTGGTAGGTATCGAAGCCCGCGCCGTCTTCCTGCAGGACGACCAGTTCGCCCGGCCGAACGTCGCGGACGAGATCCCCGTCTAAGGTGTCGATCGCCGCCGATTCCGAGGCGAGAATGTAGCCGTCCTCGAGTTCCCCGATACAGAGCGGGCGGTTCCCTTGGGGGTCGCGCACGCCGAGGACCGTGTCGTCGTGGGTGATCGTCAGCGAGTACGAGCCGTGGATCCGCCCCATCGTGCGCTTGACGGCGCGGACGAGGTCTTCCTCGAGCAGATTGCGTGCGAGATCGTGGGCGATGACCTCGGTGTCGCCGTCGCTGGTAAAGGCGTGGCCCGCGGCGGCGAGTTCGTCGCGGATCTCGTCGGCGTTGACGAGGTTGCCGTTGTGGCTCAGGCCGAGCGAGCCGCTCTTAAACGAGACGGAGAAGGGCTGTGCACACGAAGAGTCGACCGAGCCGGCCGTCGGATACCGGACGTGGCCGATCCCCGCCGACCCGTTGAGCGCATCGAGGTCTCCCTCGCCGAAGGCATCGCCCACGAGCCCCATTTCGACGTGGCTGTGCTGTTGGAACCCGTCGTGGGTGACGATCCCCGCGGACTCCTGCCCGCGGTGCTGGAGTGCATAGAGCGCGTAGTACAACGGTCGTGCCGCGTCTCGACCGTCCAGTGAGACGCCGACGACGCCACACTTTTCGGTCATCCCTGTTCGCCGGGGAGTTTCGCCCCGCCCATCAGTCATGGGAGTCAGTAGGGCACCGAGTCGATAAAAATCCCCGTGTTTGTGCTGCTTCGACTCTCCCTCGAGTAAGATCATACCCATATTCGTGTATATATTGCGAGCGAACGTGTACCGACACGCCAACGCACAGCCGGCCGGTTCGCTCGAGCGGGAACCGATCGTTCCGAACGGGAGCGGTCGATAGCAGTAGCGTCCACGTGACCGGTGCGAGGAAACATGACACAGCGTTCAAGACACTCGCCGCGAGTCAACAGCGTATGCGACTCGAGGAGTACTGGGGGGTCGGCCCGAAGACGCGGGAGACGCTGGTCGACGAGTTAGGCAGAGAGGCGGCGATCCGGGCGATCGAAAGCGGCGACGTGCGGGCGCTTGCCGACGCCGGACTCGCTCGCGGCCGCGCGACTCGTATCCTCCGGCGGGCGACCGGCGGCGCTGGCATGGACATCCTGTCGACCAGCGACGCGCGGTCGGCATACAAGGAGCTACTGGATCTTGCGGTCGAACACGCAGTCACCCAGCGGGCGGCCGATCGAATCCGTGTCCTCACGCCCCTCGACGGCCGCGAGGCGATGGAATCGCGACTCGACGACGTGCTCGCGGCCCGGGATGCCTGGGCCGACCTCGCCGAGGCCGACCGCGAGGCTGTACTCGAGGCCTACGAGCGCTACGACGAGCGCGACGGGAGCGAGCACGCGGCCGTCGAGGCCGCGCTGGCGCTGCTCGAGGCCGGGGTCGACTCCGGCCCGTTCGTCGCGATCGCGGACCTCGACGGCGAAACGCTCGGGGAAGCCGCCGAAGCGCTGGCGGCACTCGACGGCGGCAGGGTCCGCGAGGGTGCCGACGAGAAACTCGACCGGCTCCGGGCGGATCTGGGCGCGGTCGAGGACATGGACGCGAACGCGCTCGCGTTGATCGACGATCTGCGCTCGGCGGGCGTCCGCGACGCCGAGGGGTTCCGGCAGTCCTTCGAGGACCACGTGTTGACCGAGACTGACGCGACGATCGATCGGGTCCGAGACGCGATGCCCGCCGACGCAACGGACGCGACCGACTTCGTCGGCGACACGTTGCGAACGCTCCGTGCCGATCTCACGGAAGCGGTCGACGAGCGCGAACGGACCGTCGCGAGCGACCTCGAGGAAACGCTCGCAACGGCCCGCGACGCGATCGATCGGGCCGTCGCAGCGGTCGACGACATCGCACTACACCTCTCGCTGGCCCGCTTTGCGCTCGAGTACGACTGCACCCGTCCGGTCTTTGTTGACCGCGACGACGCCGCAGTGTCCGTCGTCAACGCGCGCAACCTCACGCTCGCCGCACGCGACGGGGAGTCGGTACAGCCGGTCACCTACGGGCTCGGCGAGCACGGCGTGACGAGCGTCCCGGCCGGCGTCGACTCGGTCCCGAGCAGGGACCGCGTCGCCGTCCTCACCGGCGCGAACAGCGGCGGGAAAACGACCCTACTCGAGACGCTGTGTCAGGTCGTCCTGCTGGCGGCGATGGGGCTGCCGGTCCCCGCAGACCGGGCCGAGGTGACGCCCGTCGACTCGCTGGTCTTCCACCGCCGGCACGCGAGTTTCAACGCCGGCGTCCTCGAGTCGACGCTCAAATCGATCGTCCCGCCGCTCTCGACGGGCGGGCGCACGCTGATGCTGGTCGACGAGTTCGAGGCGATCACGGAACCGGGCAGCGCGGCCGACCTGCTCCACGGGCTCGTCACGCTCTCGGTCGACCGCGAGGCGCTGGCCGTGTTCGTCACCCACCTCGCGGACGACTTAGAGCCGCTCCCGCCGGAAGCGCGGGTGGACGGCATCTTCGCGGAGGGGCTCAACCCCGACCTCGAGTTGCTCGTCGACTACCAGCCCCGGTTCGATACCGTGGGCCGCTCGACACCGGAGTTCATCGTCTCGCGGCTGGTCGCAAACGCCAGCGACCGGAGCGAGCGGGCCGGGTTCGAGACCTTGGCGGACGCGGTCGGAAACGAGGTTGTCCAGCGGACGCTCGCGGACGCGCGCTGGACCACCAGCGAGTGAGTGAGTCCGAAGCCAGCCGCGTTTGCCGTCTCGACTTTGCCCCGCTCACTCGTCGGGTTCGCCCCCGCCGCCAGTCCGCTCGTCGGTCTCTCGGCTCACATCCTCGGACCAGCGATCGGGCGTCGGCGTGTACGACGACTCCTCGTCGATCGAATCGCCGTACGTGTAGAGAATGCCGTCCTGATCCTCGCAGACGCGAGCCTCGAGGTACGCCTGTGCGGCCCGCCGTGAGAGTGCGCCCATTTCGATGATGTCGGCCAGCGCGGTCTTGGTCGCGCGAAACCAGGTCTCGATACGCTCGCCCTCATTACCGGTCCCCGACCCGGCTCCGTCCCCGTCGTCGGACCGAGCGGCGATGATCGCACCTCGGCCGTCGTCGCGGCCGTCACCCCACTCGAGCCAGCAGACGCGGTAGGCGTCGACTTCGTAGTCTACCGTCGGCGTGACGAGGTACAGGGCCTCGTGGACACAGGGATCGAGGAAGTCCTGCAGAATGCGATCGCGAGTGATCGAGTCCGCCAGCAGGGACCCCTCGACCGCGCCGTCGGCGAGGGGAGTCGCCCCCGTGATCTCGTCGGCCAGCGATAGCGTCTCGCCGCCCCAGTGGCTGTACCGCAGGTCGTAGAGACGGTCCGGCCGCCGGTAGGCGACGAGCGCCCTATGGCCCATCGTCCACCCGGCCGGAACGGCGTGAATCGGACTGCGCGACGCGCGCCTCGGGACTCATCTCGTAGCTCACGGCGGCTCTGGTCGCCCGCCGGTACTTGAACCTCCGGACGGGAGCAGTGGTCCTGTGTCAGCGCCCGTTTCGTCACCGAACCCGGGTATCAACACGACCGCGCGACTTTCTCGTGGGAAATCGGCTCGCCGACCGGCCCATCCGCGTCGACCGGCTGTTCGACGCGATAGATCGTCACCGACTCGGTTCCGTCGGGAGCGCGGTCACAAAAGTACGCGCCCGCGGACTCGAGTGTGGCGTCGCCCGCGCCCTGTCCTTTCGTCCCGTACCGCTTCCAGAGCGTCGTCGGGTACCGATCCATGGCGTTGTCCGGTCGCTCGAACGTCGCCGGTTCGCCGGTGACCAGATCGGTTGCGGTCCCGGATTCGCCGGTCGCTTCGACGACGTACCAGCTGTAGGAGTCGGGCGGCTGGGGCGCGAAGAAGGCCCAACTCGCACTCCCTAGCGCGCCGTCGTCGCTCGAGGCCGGGGTATCGACGAGCCCCGCTGCGGCGACCTGCCAGCCAACTATGGCAAGGAACAGACAGACGAGGAGCCCCGCCGCAGCGAGTCGTCCACCGCGCCGAACACGGGGAGAGACCCTCGAATTGGCTGCAGTCGAGCCAGTTTCCGCGTTCGCCGCCTCCAGACCCGTCCCCCCGTTCCTCTCGCTCGCGGCCGCTTCCGTACTCGTTTTTCCGGTTGCCTCACCCCTCACGAGGGACGCGAGGTACTGCTCGAGCCCACGTGCCGAAACGAGGGACTCGAGGCGGTCCCAGACTCGCGGCGGCAGGAAGACGAGCAGGACAGCGACCATGACGAACGGAAAGGCACCCAGTCGCATCGTCGCCGCCATGCTGAGGTGAGCGCCGACGAAGGCGGCGACGGTCGCGGTTCGGAGCCGACCGGGTGCAACCACGAGCAGTACCGACGCGGCGAGAACTCCGATCCAGAGCCAGTTGATCGCGGTCAGGAGGGGAGGAAATTCCGCGACCGTCGGCCCTACGTGGTCGATGAAGTCCTCGAGTCGGAAGATCTGCTGGACAGCCACGCCGGACAGCCACGCGTCGCTCCGGAACTTGAGAATCGCGTTGATGGCGTAGATGACGACGATATGAAGACAGAGGACCGCGGTCGCCGTCGAAACCACCCGGGAATCGTCGCGGCGCTCCCCGCTCGCGGACCGAGACTCGAGCCGACGCGAACGGAGCGACCACCGGGCCTCGAGCGGGAGAACGGCCGCCAAGAGGAGCAACGAGATGAGGATCGTATCGCCGCCGTTGACCAGATACGGGTTGCGGGCGTGAAGCGACGCGAGGAGCAGCGCCGTGCCGACGGCCGCGAGCCGGTGTCGGTAGCCGACGAGCACACACGTCGCGAAAATGCCGGTGAGCGCGAGCAAGAGTCCCTGTGCCCACACCGACCCCGACAAAGCGTGGAGGGACCACGTCGCGAGCGCGGGCGAGATTTGCTCGAGGGCGGAGCGCGGGAGGACGCCCGCGTCCGTGTAGAACGTGACTAGCCCCGGAAGCCGGAGGACGAGGAGATCGCCCAGGACGACGAGTCCCAGCCCGATCCGGAACGCGGCAAGCGCCCGCGGATCGATCCCGAGACGCGACCGGACGACCGCTCGGACCGACTCGAGTGTCGTCACCGAGTCGTCGGTCGGCGTCGCGGAATCGGAAGGGGCGGCTGTCATAGCGGAATTAGTGAAGCGGCTGGCCGATTGTCAAGCGATGTATAAGTATTTTGCTTCAGCCGATCGATGGGGCTCAAGGCCGGCTGTCAGGTCGGTCGAGCAAGTGAAGAGAAACCTCGGTCGCTGTCGGACACAACGCCGAAATCCCTCCGTGTTCTACGATAATCTACATGGGAACTCGAACGGCGTACGACGCGGTCATCTTCGACAACGACGGCGTCCTGACGACGCCGACGGATCGAGACGTACTGATCGACGCGATGGCCGACGCCTTCGAGAGCGTCGGCGTCGCCGATCCGTCCGCGGATCACATCGAGACGTTGCTCAGTCCGGACGTGTTCTCGCTGCAGCAGATTGCCGACGGCCACGGCATCGATCCCGGCGAGCTCTGGCGCGCCCGCGAAGACGCCGCGATCGCGGCCCAACTCGCCGAGCTTCGGGCCGGTCGGAAACGCCACTACGACGATGTCGTGACCCTCGAGTCACTGTCGACTCCGACAGCGATCGTCAGCAACAACCAACACGAGACGATCGAGAACGTTCTCGAGCACTGTGACCTCGCGGTCGACGTCTGGTACGGTCGCGAGCCGACCCTCGAGGGCATCGAGCGCAAGAAACCGACGCCGTACTACCTCGAGCAGGCGCTCGCCGACCTCGCGGTCGAAAACCCGCTGTTCGTGGGCGACAGCCGCGTCGACATCGCTGCGGCCGACGCGGCCGGCATCGACGCGGCGTTCATCCGGCGGGATCACCGCAGGGAGTACGCCCTCTCGAGCGAGCCGGCACACGAAATCGAGTCCCTCGACGCGCTACTCGAGTTGGTCTGATCGCTCGGGCGGGGTCGATTCGGCAGTCGGGGATCGATTACGGATCGGGAATCAGGCGATCGCGTTCGCGCTCGCCCGGCGTTCGGCGCGGGCCGCGATCGCGTCGTTCATTTCGACGAACGCCCGTTCGACGCGGGCCTCGTCGAACGCGAGCGGGGCGAACGCGCCCCGGACTGTCTCCCGCTGGAGGAGTCGCGTTCGCTCGCCGCCGTCGATCGCTACGAGGTGGAACTCGTGATAGCGGTCGAACGCGAACGGAACGACGAGTCGGTCGAGCCACGCGAGCCGCCTCCCTGGGTCGACGGTGACGGCGATCGGGCCGTCGAGTAGCCGAGCGAAATCCGGGGACTCGGCGCTGCCCGCACCCGCCGTCGTCTCGACGGCGACGCCCTCGATCGTGCGACCGATCGGATCCCACTCGGGATAGGTGTCGAACGAGAGCAGCGCGTCCCAGACGACCGACGGCGGGGCATCGATCTCGGCGAAGACTTCGACCTGTATCATGCCATATTCTACCACGCTCGGACGGATGGCTGTACCGGTCCAGACGCCGTCGGCTGGCAGCGGGGGCACCGCAGTCCGACCGCGGGACCTCGAGCGAGGGTGCCGTCGCGACCACTGCTGTCGCTTCCGCGCTGTCGGTGAACCGCGGGTCGTCGAGAGCCGCGTCACCGAGTGCTCCGGACGAAGTGACCGCAATACCCTTAGTCGCGAACCCCCGAGGGGCGTGTATGAACGGTTCGGACCGCGGACTCTCACGTCGCGCGTTCGTCCGCAGCGCCGTCGCAATCGGCGGTGCGAGCGCCCTCGCAGCCTGCCTCCAGCGCGAGGAGACCGAAGACGTGCCACAGGCCGCGCTCAACCCCGCAGAACTTCCCGATCGCCAGCACGCGTGGAACGAGTTCCTCGCGACCGACGACCACGGGAACATCGAACCGCCCGAACACCACCTCCTGCTCGGCCTCGAGTACGTCGGCGACGGGCCGGCCGACGCCGACGGCGAACGCGAACAACTCGAGGCCGCGTTCCGAACCCTCGAGACGGCCTACAAACGCGGAAACGAGGGACTGGCGTTTACCATCGGCTACGGCCCGGCGTATTTTGACCGGTTCGAGGCCGACTTACCGGAGAGCGTCGACCTGCCCGATCCCGAAGCGCTCGCGCCGATCGAGGACCCAGAACTCGACGAGTACGACGCCCTGCTCCATCTGGCCAGCGACTACGGCCACGTCACGCTGAGCGCCGAAGAGGCGCTGAACGGCGAACTCGAGGACCTCAACGGGCTCGAAGTCGAGGGCACCCTCGAGGGTGTCTTCGACGTGGCTGAGCGCCGAACGGGATTCATCGGCCGCGGCCTCCCGGCGGAGCGCCAGTCCGGCGTCAGCGGCATCCCCGACAGCGAGCCGGTTCCCGAGGACGCGCCGATGTTCATGGGGTTCAAATCCGGCTTCAGGAAGACGCAGGCGAGCGAGGACCGCGTGACGATCGAGGACGGTCCCTTCGCCGGCGGGACGACGATCCACCTCTCGAAGATCCGGCTGCACCTCCACCAGTGGTACGAACAGGACAGCCGCGAGATTCGGGTCTCCAAAATGTTCTCGCCGACCCACGCCGACGAGGGGCTGATCGACGGGGCCGGAGACAACCTCGGCGACTCGAGTCGTATCGCCGAAGTCGGCGGCGACGCCGCCGAGGACGCGCGACGCGGAACGGTCGGCCACGCCCAGAAGGCGGCGCGAGCCCGCGAGGACGGCGAGCCGATCATCCTCCGCCGGGACTTCGATTCGACCGACGACGACGCGGCGGCCACCCACTTCCTCTCGTTGCAGCGTTCGATCGCGGACTTCGTGAAAACGCGCGAGGCGATGACCGGGAGCGACCTCACCGAGGGATCGGTCAGTTCGCGGACGAACAACGGTATCCTCCAGTACATCAGGGTCCGCAACCGGGCGAACTACCTCGTGCCGCCCCGCGGGCTCCGGGCCCTTCCCGAGCCGAATCCGGACTCGGCCTAACGGCGGCCGATCGAGCGGCGAGACTCGCGTTTCCGATCCCAGTGCCGCCTTCCCTAGGGTCTTTGCCCTCGAGACCGACCCGAAAACCGATGAAAGCCGCAGCGTTTACCGATCTGATCGGTCCCGAGGGAGTGCGCGTGATCGACCGCGACGAGCCCGACCCGAGGCCCGGCGAGGCGCTGGTCGACGTCGAGGCCTGCGCGATCAACCGCCACGACCTCTGGATCCTCGAGGGCGATTCGGCGATGGTCGACGCCGACGACCTGCCCTTCGTCACGGGGCTCGACGTGGCCGGCGTCGTCAGCGAGATCGGCGAGGACGTACAGGGCCTCGAGCCCGGCGACAGAGTCGTTCTCTGCCCGAACGAGACGTGTGGGTCCTGTCGGTTCTGCCGCGAGGGGCCGGAAAATATGTGCGAGCAGTTCTCGCTCTATCACGGCGGGCTGTCCGAAACTGCCCGCGTGGCAGCCGATCGACTGATTCCGTTGCCCGACGGCGTGGAGGCGACGACCGCCGCCGCGGTTCCGACGGCGTACATGACCGCCTTCCACATGCTCCGGCGGGCCGAGGTCGGTCCCGGCGACCTCGTCTTCGTGCCCGGTGCGACCGGCGGTGTCGGCGTTGCGACGGTCCAACTCGCGGATATCCTCGGTGCGCGGACGATCGGCACGTCCTCGTCGGCCGAGAAACTCGAGCGGGTGGGCGACCTCGGACTGGATCACGGAGTCGAATCGACGGCTATCGACGAGATTCGTGCGGCGGTCGGAGAGATCGGTGCGCCAGACGCGGTTATCAACCACCTGGGTGGCGAGTTTACCGAACTCGGACAGGCAGTCATGCGCCGCGGCGGAACGATGGCGATCTGTGGCCGGACGGCGGGCAACGAGTCGACGATCGACGTGGCGAACCTCTTTCTCGGCCACAAGCGCGTCGTCGGTTCCACGATGGGCACCCAGGACGATCTGCGGCGACTCATCGATCTCGTGGCCGACGGCGAGCTTCGGCCGGAAATTGACGAAACGTACGCGCTCGAGGACACCGACGCGGCCTTTGCGGCGATGCAGGACCGCGAGAGCGTCGGCAAGATCGTCGTCGAGCCGTAAGCCGAGCGGCGGCGACGCGACCGCAGATTGGGCCAACAGCCCGTATTGCTACCCGCCGGGCGGCAACGAGCAGCGCTTTCGAGACCGGAACGCGCCGCCCCGAGTTATTTCTACACCTGTGCTGTACATTCCGTATGACGAATATCGCCATCACCGGCGCGGCGGGTAACGTGGGACGGGAAGCTATCGACGCATTCCCGGATGACGAGTACGACCTGACACTCTTTACCCACAGCGAGACCGAGGACCTGGACGCGGAGCCTCTCGAGATCACCGATCGCGAGCAATTTATCGACGCCCTCGAGGGCCAGGACGTGTTGATTCACCTCGCGGCCAACCCCTCGCCGCGGGCCGAGTGGGACGAACTCAGCGGGCCGAACGTCGAGGGGGTGTACAACGCCTTCGAGGCCGCCGAGAAAAACGACCTCGAGCGGGTGGTCTTTGCGAGTTCGAACCACGCGGTCAACATGGGGAACATCGCCTCGGTGAATCGGTCGGAATCGACCGGCGGCAGCCCCGAGGCCGTCCGGCCGGACGATCCAACGAACCCCGACACGCACTACGGCGTCACGAAGGTCTTCGGCGAGGCGATGGGGTCGTACTACGCCAAGCGACACGGGTTCGACGTGGTGAGCCTGCGGATCGGCTGGCTGCTCACCCGCGACGAACTCCGGGAGATCTGCGACGAGCGAGACGCCGCCGGCGAGCGCTACGCCCGCGCGATGTGGCTCAGCCCCGGCGACTGCCGCCGGGTGCTCAACGCGGCGGCGACGACGACGCTCGACGACTCGCCCCTGATCGCCCACGGCGTGTCCGACAACTCTGAACGCTTCCTCTCGCTTACCGAGACCATGCTCGACCTCGGCTACCGCCCGCAAGACGACTCCGAGGCGGTTCTGGGCGACGACTGAGCGGGAAACGAACTCGAGTCATCCGAATCCGTTTGGACTGTCGGTGGCTGCTGCCGAACTGTCACGAATCGACGGCCCCTCAGCCGAGTTCGTTCCCGCGAGGACCCATCGAATCGAAAGACGGAATACCGACACGTTCGTAGCGCACCACATGTCAATCAAGGTGTCCGAGTCGTCGGGCTACGGGCCGAACACCCAGATGTCCCTGTTCGGCTATATCATGGCGGCGGTACTTGTGATTATCCTGATCCCGCTGATCCCGGTGCTCGTACCGGTCTGGATCCTTTGGAAGGTGTTCGTAGCCGAAGACGAGTTCGAACACAGCTTCGAGACCTGGCGGCGCGAGACCGGTCACGACGGCTCGAGAAACGCGAACGCAGCCGATACCGAGCCAGCCGCTGACGAGGGAGATGCCCCGGAAACTGACGCCGAAAACGCAGACCAGGCCGACGCCGATCAGACGGCAGCCGAATCGTAAGCTGTCTGCCCACGTCGTTTTTACCGCGCTTTCGTTTCGCTCGTTCGAGGCCGACTCTCCGTTAGTCGTCGGCGTTCGCCGTTGGGACGAGGTCCGACGGCGGGCCGCCCGGAAGTTCGTCGCGGTCGTGAGGTGCCTCGAACGCGAGGTTCGGCCCGCGGGCGACGATCCGGTGGGGGTTCACGTCGGGATGGGTCGTGTAGTAGTGTTCTTTGATGTGGTCCATGTTCACGGTCTCGGCGACACCCGGCGTCTGGTAGAGGTCCCGCAAATACGGCCAGAGGTTGTCGTACTCCCGGATGTACTGGACGTTACACATGAAATGCGTGTGATAGACGTTATCGAACCGGACGAGCGTCGTGAACATCGCGATGTCGGCTTCGGTGAGCCGGTCTCCGGCGAGATAACGCTGCTCCGCCAATACCTCGTCCCAGTGGTCGAGCGCGGCGAAGAGGTCGTCGACCGCCTCGTCGTAGGGTCCCTGTTTCGTGGCGAAGCCGGCGCGGTAGACGCCGTTGTTGATCGGATCGTAAATCTCGTCGATGACCCGATCGATCTCGTCGCGGTAGCCCTCTGGGTAGAGATCGACATCTCGATCGGCGTACTCGTCGAACTCGGTGTCGAGCATCCGCATGATCTCTTCGGACTCGTTGTTGACGATGGTGTCTTCTTGCGTATCCCAGAGCACCGGTACCGTTACACGACAGGTCGCATCCGGATCAGCGCGGACGTATAGCTCCCGGAGGAACTCCGCGTCGTGGACGTGATCCGGCGTACAGCCCTCCTTCTCGGGCGTGAACTGCCAACCGCCCTCGCCGCGGTAGGGGTCGACGATCGAGACCGAGATCGCGTCCTCGAGGCCCTTCAGCGCTCGCGTCACGAGCGTTCGATGCGCCCACGGGCAGGCCAGAGAGACGTACAGGTGATACCGACCCGCCTCGGGTTGGAATCGAGCGTCCGGATCGTCGCGAATTTCGTCGCGGAACGGCGTCGTCTGGCGTTCGAACGAGCCGTCCTCACCGGTCGACTCGTATGCGTCCGTCCGCCACTCGCCGTCGACGAGCATGTTCATACCCCAGATAGGGGCGGGACGTTCAAATGGTCTCGCTAACACTCGCGTCACCGCCCTCGGAACTGGGGCAACGAATCGCCGACCGCACAAGTCCTCGAGTCAGACGGCAACGCTGACGACCCAGTAGCTCCCGCCGAGCGCGACGAGGACGACCCCCTCGAGTCGGGTGAGCGTCCGCCCGGTTGCGAGTACCACCGTCGAGAGGGCGGTTACGACGGCGAGCCACGCCAGCCCGAGAAAGACGGCTGGATCGACCGTCAGTGGGCTGATTACTGCCGTAATCCCAAGCACGCCGAGGGCATTGAACACGTTCGAGCCGATGATGTTCCCCGCAGCGATACTGAGGTCGCCGCCGCGTGCAGCCACGACCGAAGTGACGAGTTCCGGCAGGGAGGTCCCGGCCGCGACGATCGTCGCGCCGACGACCCACTCCGAGATACCGACGGCCAACGCCAGCCCGGCCGCTCCGTCGACTAACACGCGTCCCCCGACGATCACGAGTCCGAGGCCGGCGAGGACGCGGACCGTCTCCCGCCCGAGACGAACCTCCCGCTCGCCGCCGTTCGACGTGACGGGGGACGCCGTCTGCACGTCCGCCGGCTCGAGCGGGTCGGTTGCCGCGTCGTCCGCGCGGTCGGCGTTCCGAATCGCGACGCCGAGCACGCCGAGGTAGCAACCCAGCAAGGCGAGGAGGAGCACTCCCTCGAGCCGCGAGACCACGACGTTTGCAAGGACGAAGGTCGCAACAGCCGTCGCAGCCGCCATCGCGACCGCGTCTCGCCGGAGCAGCGACTCGGTCACGCGAAACGGCGAGAGGACGGCGACGGTCCCAAGGATCACACCGAGATTGAAGACGTTCGACCCGACGACGTTCCCGACTGCGACGTCACCTCGCCCCTCGAGTGCCGCCCCAGTCGAGACGACGATCTCGGGCGCGGAGGTCCCGAACGCGACCACCGTGAGACCGACGACGAGCGCCGAAACGCCGGCCGCGCCAGCAAGTCTCGAGGCACCGGTCACGAGCAGGCGGGCACCGATCCAGAGAGCGAGAACGCCGAGGACGAGCGAGGCCACGTCTCCGAGAGGCACCATCGTGGCGAACTCCTTCGCACGGAGCCCTGAAAATAGTCCGGCACCTGCGCCGCGTCGATCCGCGCCACGCTCGAGGCGATGATCGAAGATAAGCGTTTAAGCGACTCCCGTGAGCACTCGAGGTATGGCAGACGACGGGGATCGACACCGCCAGAGCCGCCTGTTCACGGACGAAGATGGTGATTTCGACGCGGACCGTGCGCGGGGGGAATCCCTGCCGGTCGAGGACGGCGAGGTGATCGATACCGACGAGTTGGCCGACCACCAGCGCTATATCGAGGGTCGGGGCGTCTACGACGAGCGCAATCGGGTCAACGACCTCACGGGCAAGGAGTGGAAGTTCGCCACGAAGTCCGTGATCGCCGAGCGCTACCCGCCCGCGGTTCAACACGAGCTGCGCAGCGAACACGGCGGCCAGAAACCGCCGCGGCTCTGTGCGGACCTGATCGACCGGTTCAGCAAGAACGGCGATACCGTCCTCGACCCCTTCGCGGGCGTCGGCGGCACCTTGCTCGGCGCGAGTTTCTGCGAGCACGAGGGCACCGGACTCCGGGAGGCCATCGGCTTCGAGCGCACCGAACGGTGGATCGAGATCTACCGGAATGTCCTCGCGGCGGAAAACGACGAGCGCCGGGCCCGCGGCGAGCCGCCGCTGGCCGAACAGGACCTCCGACACGGCGACTGCGCCGACTTGATCGAGGACGTCCCCGACGACTCCGTCGACCTCCTGCTGACCGACGTCCCCTACTGGCACATGGACGAACTCGAGCAGACGCGCAACGAACGCGAGACCCGCGAGAGTAAACTGGGGTCGTTCGACGAGACCGCTACCGACGCCGCCGACGCTACGGACACCGATCTCGAGGCGGCCGACGGGTCCGACGACCACCAAACGAAAGCGGAGTGGCTTGACGACATGGCCGCGAAGTTCGACCGATTCACCGAGGCCGTCGCGCCGGACGGCCACGTCGTCGTCTTCATCGGCGACATGTACCGCGAGCAGTCCTACCAGTTCCTCTCGGCGGATCTCGCGCGGGCGATCGAGTCAACCGCACCGCTCACGCTCGCGGCGAATCTGATCTGGTATGACCCGACGAAGGACCTCCACGTCTACGGCTACCCCTTTTCCTTTGTCCCCTCGATGGTCCACCAGAACGTGCTCGTCTTCCGGCTCGAGGACGGGGCCTGAGCCGCGTTCGGGAGCGTGCCGGCGTCGATGTCTGACTCTCGTCCGCCGATCGTCTGACGCGGTTTTATTGGCTACCGGTGTGACGAAAGGAACAGGCGCGCGACGGTCTCCCCACCTCCCCCCATCCCAGCCGTCAGCGCGCCTGCTCCCGGTTTTCTACCCTTTCCTAAACGGCAGTAGCTGCGCTCGATCGTAGCGACAAGACCGTGTCGAAAGCACAGTCAGGCGCTCACAGGCAACAGCGCGGACCGAACCGCGGACGCGCGATCGGTCTCGGTGATGATCGCGACCTCGTCGCCGACCGCAAGTTCGGTGCCCGGCAGCGGGATCGTCAGTGATTCACGTGCGCGCCCGTGTGCGTAGATCCGTGCGGATTCCGGCAGTTCGAGTTCGCTCATTCGCTTGCCGACCGCCGGCGATCCCTCCTGAATCTCGAGGACAGTCAACTGGAGGTTGGCGGCGAGGTCGGCGACGACGTTGAAGTCGCCGCCGAGCAGGGCCGTCTTCGCGCCCGCAGCGCCCAGTCGCTCGGGGTAGACGATTTCGTCGACCTCCTCGGCGTACTTCTCGTAGATGTCCTCGCGGTAGTCCTCGTCGATCCGCAGGACGGTCCGACAGCCATGATGGGTGCCGACCATACACGCCGCGAAGTTGACGTTGAGGTCGGGCGTGAACGCGCCGATGGCGTCGGCGGCCTCGATCCCCGCATCGACGAGGGCGTCTTCGTCGGCCCCGTCGCCTCGCACCGTCTCGAACCCCTCGTCGCTCGCGCGCTCGATGCGGTCGACGTCGTCGTCGACGATAACGACCTCGTGGCCCTCTTCGGCGAGGATAGTTGCCGTCCGCGAGCCGACCCGACCGTATCCCACGATGACAAACCTCATGGTACCACGGTACGCGCTCGGGGGTAAAATACGTTCGTCCCGTCGACGCTCACTGGCTCGAGTCGATCGGCGATCGAACCGTCGGGATCGCTCACTCTCTATTCACAAACGTGCATACTCTGGGCATCAATGCGGACAAGAACGTTTAACTAACCCGTGTGGTTATGCTCGAGCATCCAACATGGGGGCTATCGAGACACTCGTAACGTTCTTCGGCTTCGACGAGCACGATACCGACCTCGAGACCGAATCCATCGCGGGGTTGACCACGTTCTTGGCGATGTCCTACATCATCGTCGTCAATCCGGCCATCCTCAGCGAGGCGATCGCGCTCGAGGGCTACAGTTCGAGCGAAGTCACGCAGATGATCACCGTCGCGACGATTCTCTCGTCGGCGGTCGCGATCTTCGTGATGGCGTTCTGGGCGAACAGGCCGTTCGGCCTCGCACCCGGGATGGGGCTGAACGCCTTCTTCGCGTTCACGGTCGTCCTCGGGCTCGGCGTCCCGTGGCAGGTCGCACTCGCGGCCGTCTTCGTCGAAGGGGTCGTCTTCATCGTGCTGACCGCGATCGGCGCGCGACGGTACATCATCGAACTCTTCCCGGAACCCGTCAAGTTCGCCGTCGGGGCCGGTATCGGCGTTTACCTGCTCTTCTTGGGACTGCAGGAGATGCAGATCGTCGTCGCGGACCCTGAAACGCTCGTGACGATGGGCAACGTCGCGACGAGCGCCGTCGCCGCGCTCTCGGTCGTGGGACTCGCGCTGATGCTCATTCTTCATGCCCGCGGCGTTCGGGGCTCGATCGTCATCGGCATCCTCGCCACGGCCGTCGCCGGCTGGCTGCTGACGGCCCTCGACGTCGTCTCGCCGGGGACGCTCACGCCGCCGGGGAGCTACGAGCAGGTCACCAACGAGGGCATCCTGAGCCTGATCGCGAGCGTTCAGTACGACTTCACGCCGCTCGTCGCCGGCTTCATCGACGGACTCGGGATGATCACCGACGATCCGCTCGTCTTCGTCCTAGTCGTCTTCACGTTCTTCTTTGTCGACTTCTTCGATACGGCCGGGACGCTCATCGGCGTCTCCCAGATCGGGGGCTTCCTCGACGAGAACGGGGATCTCCCCGAGATCGAGAAGCCGCTGATGGCCGACGCGGTCGGAACCACCGTCGGCGCGATGATCGGGACCTCGACGGTGACGACCTACATCGAATCCTCGACCGGCGTCGAGGAGGGCGGCCGGACCGGCTTTACCGCGCTCGTCGTCGGCCTCCTCTTCGTGCTATCCCTGCTGCTCGTGCCACTGATCAGCGCGATTCCGCAGTACGCGTCCTACCTCGCGCTGGTCGTCGTCGGCATCATCATGCTGCAGGGAGTCACCGACATCGACTGGCAGGACCCCGCGTGGGCGATCGCCGGCGGACTGACGATCACCGTCATGCCGATGACCGCGTCGATCTCGAACGGACTCGCCGCCGGGATCATGAGCTACCCGCTCGTCAAAGCCTCGATGGGCGAAGCCGACGACGTCTCGCTCGGCCAGTGGGCACTCGCCATCGCATTCATCCTCTACTTCGCCGTCTTCTTCGCCGTCGACGCCGAAATGCTCTCGTTCTGACGGGACAGTTCGGTCCGCTTTTGCTCGTCAATACGCGCCTCGAGCGGTCGAACGTCGGGTTCGCTCGGCTCAGCTCGACTCCGGCAATCGCCCGGTCGACCGGTGGGCTGATACGTCTTCCGCGGCAATAACCCCGCATGGCAGACATCACGATGTACGAGCTTCCCGGCTGTCCGTATTGTGCTAAGGTCCGCTCGAAACTCGACGACCTCGAGCTCGACTACGACATCATCGAGGTCCCCCGCTCGCACGACGAGCGCACCGAAGTCGAAAAGGTAAGCGGTCAGACCGGCGTCCCGGTCATCGTCGACGAGGCACACGGGGTCGAGGGCATGCCCGAAAGCGACGACATCGTCGAGTACCTCGAGGAAACGTACGGCAGCGGCGCGGCCTGAATCCGAAGGCTCGATCCCAGTTTAATCGCCGACCGTTCTCCAGCGATAGCATCGATTATCGATCCAACCAGAATCGATGGGAGCAGGCTGAACAGCATAAACAGGAGATAGCCGATCGCGACGGAGACGGCGAAGAAGAGCGCTGCATCGGTGACAGTCGTGACGGTCGTGCCGTAGGTGAACACGATTCCGAGCACCGCGATAAGCAGACGAGGAGTGCGTGGCGTTTGCTGACGATATCGACGGCAACGTTCGTCTCCATCAGTACCTATCGAAGAGGTTCTGGTCCGCTCAAATACGGGTATCGAGGTGGTTCTCAGGCCGCTTCTTCGTGCTCGGAGCGCTCCCGAATGACGTCCCGGAGGTCGTCGGCGTTCCGGAACGTCGCGAGTTCGTCGCGCTCGACCAGCGCGGTGCCGTCGACGGACTCCTGTTTGGCGCGGTCGACGACGTAGACGGATCGCGTGCGGGTGACCTGCCCGATCGAACTCATGATCCGAGCGCGTTTCTCCGCGGCCTTCGTGAACTTCGAGTGGCCCGTCAGAACGATTTCGCTGTCGTCTTCGTCCTCGCTGACGGCCGTAAACGGCGACCGGGCCGTCGGGTGGACGCTGTAGCCGGCCCGCGTGAGCACGGCGACGACCTGTTCGTCGTCCGGGTCCGCCTCGGGGTCGTCCGGCGTCGTCTCGCTCTCGTGGACGTCGTCGGCTCCCTCGAGGACGTCGACGGGGCTCGTCAGCGGCGCGTCGAACATCTCCTCTAAGCTCATCGCGACTTCGACGGAGGCGTTCATCCCGTCTTCGTACTTCGAGACGGTCCGCCGGGAGACGCCGAGTTCGCTGGCGAGTTGGCCGAGACTCCAGTCGCGGTCCTCTCGCTCGTCGGCTAACAGGTCACCGTCGATGTTGACGTAGAGGCCGCCGGGGGCGGCGTAGATCAGCGGCGGGACCTCTTCGATGAACAGGTTGTACGCCGTATCGGGGCTGAAGACGGGGACGCCGTGTCGGAAGTAGACGACGTCCGGTTTCAGATCCTCGTCGCGGCTGCGCAGGCCGATGACGAGCGGCGTCGCGTTGAGGTAGGTCCCCAGTCGCCGCATCTCTTGGCCCGTCGCCTGGTTGAACGCGTCGATGTTCGCGAGGATTTTAACGAGGATCAGATCCTCGCCACAGCGCGCGGCGATATCGAAGCTCTTCGGTCGAATCGCACACCGTTCGCTGACCATGAATCCCGCGTCCTCTAACATCGCGGTCACGTTGCCGACTAGCGCGGAGCGGGACATACGGGGTTGTAAGCGAGTCCTCCTATAAGACGTTTTCCCCGCGATGACCGAGTGCCGTGTCGCGATTCGATCGTGTATCAGGAGTATACTTATATATCAGGTCCTGCTGATCGGCGACGGCGCGGCGTCCCGAAAGGGGTTACCCGATCCCCCGTCAAGAGTCGCCGATGACTGTCGTCGGGATCGACGATACCGACTCGCGAGAGCGGGGGATGTGTACGACTTACGTCGCCGCGACGATCGCCGAGCGGCTGCGCCGCGAGGGGGGGACGATCGAACGGCTCCTCCTCGTCCGGCTCAACCCTGCCGTCGAGTACAAAACGCGAGGGAACGCCGCGCTGGCGATCCACACCGACTGCGATCCCGACCGCGCCGAGGCCGTCGCCCGCGAACGCCTCGAGTCGCTTGCCGAAACTGCGGACGAGCGGACGAATCCCGGGCTCGTCGTCGCGGACCACACCGCCGACACGAGCGCGATCCCCGACGAGATCGGGCAATTCGCGTGGCACGCGATTCGCGACCACCTCGAGCCGGCCGACGCCGCGGCGGCGATCGAGCGCCAGGGCTATCGATCGTGGCACGCGGGGAACGGCCGCGGCCGGATCGGCGCGCTGGCCGCCGTCGGCGCGTGGGCGGCCCTCGAGGAGTGGACCCACGAGTACATCTCCTATCGCGAGGAAGAGCGCTGGGGAACCGCCCGCGAGGTAGATCACGAGAGCGTCTTCGCGGCGGCCGACCGGGGCTATCCCGCAGTCTGGGACACCGTCGATCGCAGGGAGGACGAGACCGTCTGCGTGCCGCACACGCCCGGCCCGATCCTGTACGGGATCCGCGGCGACGAAGCGGCCGCGGTTCGATCGGTCGCAGAGCGGATCGAGAGCGAACCCGTCGCCGCGAGCCAGCTATTTCTGACGAATCAGGGGACGGACAGCCACCTCCGAGACGGTTCGATCGGAGCCGTCGCGAACGGGCGCGCCTACCGGCTCGAGGGGCGAGTCGCGACCGAGCCCGAAACCAGACGCGGGGGCCACGTCTTCGTCGCCCTCGAGTCGCCGGAACCGACGGATGGGGGAAGGGAAGACAAGGCCGGCGAGACCGCACCCGATCGGCTCACCTGTGCCGCGTTCGAGCCGACCAAGCGATTCCGCGATCGAGTGCGGGCGCTACGCGTCGGCGACCGGATCACCGCCTGCGGCGAGGTTGCAAGCGGAACGCTCAAACTCGAGAAATTTGCCGTCCGCGACCTCGTTCGGACCGAGCGGGTCACGCCGACCTGTCCCGACTGCGGGCGGACGATGAAGAGCGCGGGCCGGAATCAGGGCTATCGCTGTCGGGACTGCGGAACCGAGACGGCGGGGAAAGCGACACAGCCGCTCGAGCGCGACCTCGAGGTGGGCTGGTACGAAGTTCCCCCGTGTGCGCGTCGGCATATCGCGAAGCCGCTCGTCCGGGGCGGGTTCGACGCACCGACGCATCCGGAGCGGTAACGGCGAGACTGCGGCCGGAGAGACTCGAAAACAGAACCGAACAAATTCCGCCGTGCGCGACGGAAACCCGATCAGCGTACGGTGACGCCGTGGCGGGCGAGAAACTCGCTCGCTTCCTTGATTTCGACCGGGCTGCCGATGATCCGGCAGCGGTCCTCGCCGTGGGGAACGACGGAGACCGTGAACTCGTCGTCGAGCCGCGGCTCGAGCCCCTCGAGTGCCGCCCGCGGAAGGACGATCTGGGTGCTATCACGCAGCTGCGACGCGTTCGACATACAGCTAGCACCCGCCGCCTGCCGTTTATGTGTATCGAAGTCTGTTGGCATTGGTAATGGACGGGTGTGGTAGCTGCAGGAAATAGCGTAGTTGAGTCGACGTTCGGTGGCTTGACATCCTCCCCGCCCTAAAGGGCGAGGATTCCCCGAAGGGGATAGTAACGCGTGAAGATTCATCCATTCGTCGTGACGCACCGCTACGGCCCGCCAGTGGACCGCCGAGCCCGAACCGTCGGCCTGAAAACGCAACTCGCCGGCAGACCGGCCCGTTCCGAGACTCAAGTCCGGCCTCGAGATCCGCATCCGGCCAGCGACCGCCGGCGGTATCAGCCCGTTCCGTGGACCGTCACCGTCCGCGTGTCGCTCGCATGAGGCGATCGAACCACTACCGGGAACACGTCGTCGGTGGTCACCGGATACGTCTCGTAGCCGAGCGAGACTGTTTCGCTCCCGCCGGGCGACAGACCAATGCTCGCGGCGTCGACCACTTCGGGCGAGCGGCCGACGACGAGTTCCACGTCGTGCGTGCCGGCGGCGTCGCCGACGTTTTCGATAGCGGCGGTCACCGAGAGCCAGTCGCCGCCGGTCACCGGCGCGTTCGTTCCGGTGATCGACACCGCGAACGACGACTCACCCGAATCACCGTCGTTTCCGTCGCGTCCGGAGACCAGCACGGTCTGCGAGATTGTGTTGTCGCCCGTTCTCACCCGTACCGGGAACTCGTCGTCGTTTCGGACCGAGTAGGTCTCGTAGCCCAGCGAGACCGTCGTCGTCTCGCCCGTGCCGATAGTCACGCTCTGCGTATCGACCGTCGTCGGATCATGACCGACGACGAGTTCGACATCGCGGTCGGCCGGTCCGTCGCCCGTGTTCGCGAGTGTCGCCGTCACCTCGAGCCACTCGCCACCCGTTACCGGCGCGTTCGTCTCGAGGCCGGTCACCTCGAGGTGGCCCTGCGACCCGTCGTCTTCCGTTCCGATGACGGTCACGTCCGTTTCCGCGGCGGCGTGGGCCGTCTCGACGCGAGCCGGGAACGTCTGCGTGTTGCGGACGGTCGCCGTCGTGAACTCGAGGTCGACGGTCTCAGTCCGGGCGGTGAACACCTCGACTGTCCGACTGTCGACGTGCGTGGGGTCGTGGCCGACGATCAGATCGGCTTCGACGTCGACGAACCCGTGATAGGTGGAGTTGCCTTCGACATCGATTTCGGCCTCAATAATGAGATCTTCGCCCGCGAGAACCGGCGCGTTCGTGTCGGTGATCGCGACGTTTTGGAACGCGACGACCGACGGCCCGTCCGTGCGGACGGACGCCAATCGGCCGTCCAGGCAGGCGACCCACGCGATCATCGGATAGTCGCCAATGAACCAGATCGCGTTGCCGCCGGTCGTCGAATACGTGACCGTCCCCGTCGAGCCCGAGAGGTCGACCCGGTCGACGTACGTGGCGTTGCGCCCCTCCTGCCAGAAGAGCCGATGGAGCGTCCCGGAATCGTCGGCGGCCGACGCGGTCACGTCGACTTCGTCGCGGACCGTGATCGTGGCGTCCGGAGCCGGATCGCACGTCACGTCGGCGTCCGGCGGGGCCGGCGCGCTCTCGGTGACCTCGACCGTCCAGATGACGGTCGTCCCGTCGACGGTCACGCGGACCTCGTGAGTCCCCGATTCATCGAACTGCCCGTAGGCGGCCGGATTCCCGGTGATGTAGGTGTAACTGTAAAACGGGTCGTACGGCGTGATCGCGTCCTCGCTCGGTCCGTCGATCCGCCAGTCGGCCGCCTGCGGTTCGACGCCCGGAGACGCCGCGGCTTCGAAGACGATGTCGTCACCGGGCCGGACGGCCGTCGTGGTCGCCGCCGGACAGACCCGCTCGAGCGATCCCGTCTGGGCGTGTCCCACCCCCGTCGCCGCGAGCGCGCCCACGCTACTCCCCACTGCCGTAACGTATTCTCGCCTGCGCATATGCTATCATATGTCTCACAGGATGGTATAGCTAATACAACATTGACGAGGGAAACGTAATCGAGGAAACGATTATCCAATTCGGCAGAAAACGCAGTCTCGAGACCACAGGCAGTTCACTCCAGTTGCGGGGAAGGGTCTGCCGACGGCTGCCGCCGCGCGTTCTCAACGCGTGTCTCGAAAGGGTTTTTCGGCGCGACCGGTTGCATACTGACAAATGGGGCTCGAGGATGAAATCGAGGCAATCGAAGACGAAATAGCCAATACGCCCTACAACAAGTCGACGGAGGCCCACATCGGCCGGCTGAAGTCGAAGCTCGCGGAGAAAAAGGAGAAACTCGAGAAACAACAGTCCGGGTCGGGCGGCGGCGGCGGGTATTCCGTCGAGAAACACGGCGACGCGACCGTCGCGCTGGTCGGGTTCCCGAGCGTCGGGAAGTCGTCGCTGTTGAACTCGCTGACCAACGCCGAAAGCGAGACGGGCTCCTACGAGTTCACGACGCTCGACGTCAATCCGGGCATGCTGAACCACCGCGGTGCCAACATCCAACTGCTCGACGTGCCGGGACTGATCGAGGGCGCGGCGGCGGGCAAGGGCGGCGGCCAGCAGGTGCTGGCGGTCGTCCGCAACGCCGACCTGATCATCTTCATGCTCTCGGTGTTCGAAATCGAGCAGTACGACCGCCTGCGCGAGGAACTCTACGACATCAACATCCGCATCGATCAGGAGCCCCCGCAGGTCACCGTCCGCCCGAAGATCAAAGACGGCATCAAGATCACCTCGAGCACCGATCAGGACCTAAACGAAAAGACGATCAAAGACGTCCTCCGCGAGCACGGCTACGTCAACGCCGATCTGAACCTCCAAGAGAACGTCTCTATCGACCGGCTGGTCGACGGCCTGATGGATAACCGGGAATATATCCCCTCGATCACCTGCGTCAACAAGGTCGACCTGATCGATCCCGACTACAAGGAGACGGTCGACGAGCAGTTGCGCCAGCGCGACCTCGAGCCCGCGGACGTGACCTTCATCAGCGCCGAAGAGGAGAAGGGCCTCGACGCGCTCAAGGACCGCATCTGGGAGAACCTCGGTCTCATCCGAGTCTACATGGAGAAACCGGGCCGCGGCATCGACTGGGAGGAACCGCTCGTGATCGAGCGGGGCTCGACAGTCGGCGAGGCCATCCAAAAACTCGGCGGCGAGATGGAAGAGCGGTTCCGCTTCGCCCGGGTGACCGGACCCAGCGCGGCCCACGACAAACAGCAGGTCGGAACGGATCACGTCCTCGAGGATGAAGACGTGCTGAAGCTGATTCTGCGGCGATAACCGGTTCGGCCCCGTCGCTCGCGCATACCCGTCACCGCGCTCGGTCCAGAAGTGCATCCAACATACACCGTCCACGATCGTCTCGAAAGGTGGAGTAGATGGTGTCCGAGGTGCTCACTCTCCGATATTTTCCTCAGGCTAAAATGTTTGATTTGACCGGATTCGAATCGGAACGGTGAAGAATATACGACAGCCCGAAGACTAGGTACGTATGGCTGAATTCGGCGCGCTCTCGCTGGCTCCGCCGCTGCTCGCGATCGTCCTCGCGATCTGGACGCGGCGACCGATCCTGTCGCTGTTCCTCGGAATCTGGTCGGGCGGAGTCATCGCCACCGGAAGCATCGGCATCGGACAGACGTTCGAGTGGATCACTGGATCCATCGCGGACGTGTTCCACGCGAATATCCTGGTGTTCACCTTGCTGCTCGGATCGGGTGTCGCACTGATCTGGCGACTCGGCGGTGCGAGCGCCGTCCGCAACTGGGCGACCAGCCGGCTCGAGACCCAGCGCACCGCCGGTGCAGCGACGTGGATACTGGGGATCCTCCTGTTTTTCGACGATTACGCCAACACGGCGATCGTCGGCAGTACGATGCGCGAGATCTCGGATCAGTTGCGTATCTCCCGCGAAAAGCTCTCCTACATCGTCGACTCGACTGCCGCGCCCGTCGCGACGATCGGGCTCTCGAGCTGGGTCGCGTTCCAGCTCTCGATGATCGACGAGGGATACACCGCCCTCGTCGAGAGCGACGACTACGCCGTCACCGCGGCTGACACGCCGGGTGCGTTCGAGACGTTCGTCGGCTCGATTCCGTTCAATACCTACTCCCTACTCGCAATCGTCATGGTGGGCATCATCGTCTTCTCCCAGCGCGACTACGGGGAGATGCTCGACGCCGAGCACCGATCGTGGCAGACTGGAAAAGTAAACCGAGACGAGGCACAGCCCCTTCAGGAAGTCGAGAAGGATCTGGGCGCGCCGATCGAGGACCGACCGATGCTCCGGACGTTCTTCGCACCGATCGTCGTGCTGATCGCGGTCACGCTCTCCGGTGCGTTCTGGACCGGCTATCAGTCGTGGCTCGACCAGCAGGCCGAGGCGGGTGCGACGACGTCGCTCGAGACCGCCATCGGAAACGACGGCGTCGTCCAGGTGCTGGTCGACGTCGTCGGCGCGGGCGATTTCGCGGCCGCGCTCGTCTGGGGCTCGTTCGCGATGGTCGCGACCTTGATCCTCATCGGACTGGCCTACGACCTTTTCGACCTCGGTGACAGTGTTGACACGATTCTCGATGGCTTCTCCCTGATGCTGACCGCGGTGACGATTCTGGTGCTAGCCTGGTCGATCAGTGCGGTCGCCGAGGAACTCGGTACGGGAAGCTACGTCGCCGGCGTCGCGGAAGGGGTCGTCTCGCCGGCCGTCCTCCCGATCGTCGTGTTGCTCGTCTCCGCCTTCGTCGCGTTCACCATGGGGTCGTCGTGGGCGACGATGGGCATCGTCACTCCGATCTCGATCCGCGTCGCCTACGAGCTCACCGGCACGTTCGAACTCATGCCGGTGATGGTCGGGGCGGTGTTCTCGGGTGCGATCTTCGGCGATCACTCGTCACCGATCTCCGACACCTCGGTCCTCTCGGCGACGTTCACCGGTGCAGACCTCATCGATCACATCCGCACGCAGCTCTACTATGCCGGAACCGTCCTGTTCGTCGTGGTCGTCTGTTATGCCCTCTACGGCTTCTTCGGCGTTCCGTGGGTGGTGTTCCTCCCCCTCGGAGTCGTCCTGCTGGTCGGATTCGTTTACGGTCTCTCGGAGATCGACGCCCAGCGCAAAGGGCTTGCTCCCAGGGCCTCTTCGGCCGACGTCGACCGCACCGGTCGAGAGACCGAGGCCGAACCCGGATCGACCCCGGAAGACCTCGACTAGACCGCCGTCTCCGCCATATTTTTGCCGTCCGCAAGACAGAGATAGCGTATGGACGGAACGCTCGATCACACGATGATCCGCGTCGCTGACCTCGAGGCATCGCTCGACTGGTATCAGACCCACCTCGAGTACGAGGAGAAAGACCGCTTCGAGGGCGACGGCTTTACCATCGTCTACCTCGGCCCCGAAGAGATGCACGACGAGGGAGCGATGCTCGAGATTACCCATAACGAAGGCGAAGAGCCCGAGGTAGGCGACGCGTGGGGCCATATCGCCGTCCGCGTCCCCGAGGGCGAACTCGAGAGCCACTATCAGCAGCTCATGGATGAAGGCGTCGAGGACTACCGCGATCCCGAATCCTGCGGCGGCGACTACGCGTTCGTCAAAGATCCCGACGGCCACGAGGTCGAGATCGTCCAGCGTGAGACGGGGGCGCTCTGGTCGCTCGATCACACGATGATCCGCGTCGAGGACGCCGACGAGGCGCTCGGCTTCTGGACCCGCAAGTTCGAGTACGACGAGGTCGGCCGATGGGAGTCCGATACCTTCGCGAACTACTTCGTCGAGCCCCGCGATGCCCCCGACGAGGCGATGTCCGTCGAGCTCACCTACAATTACGACGGCCGCACGTACGACATGGGCGACGCGTGGGGTCACCTCTGTATTCGTATCGATGACCTCCAAGACGATTGGGAGCAACTCCTCGAGCGCGGAGCCGACGACTACCGCGACCCCGAGAGCAACGACAACATGTACGCGTTCACGAGAGATCAGGACGGCCACGAGATCGAACTCATCGAGCGTGATCTCGAGGCAGACTCGCTGTTCCCGTTCTAATCGGTCCCTGTTTTCCCGTCGGGTAAGGTAGCCACAACAACCGTTTTCCGTAGCGATACGATCCAGCCGACAGCAGCCTGTGATCAACTTGATCCGACCGCCTTCGCTTCCGAGAGCACACCGCTCGCAGCGTTAGAGATCCGGAACCGGAACGACGACCACCGGCCGACTCGCATCGGCGAGCAATTGCCGTGCGGTCGAACCGAGACCACCGGTCGAACCGGGAGTACCGCTGTGGGTGCCGATCACGATTTCGTCGGCGTCGAACTCCGCCGCCGCCTCGAGGAGCGTCTCTGCGGGGGTGCCCGATCGAAGGTCAGTCTCGACATCGCCCGCAACCGCGAGTCGAACGGGCGCGACATTCAACGCCTCCTCGCCGTCGCGGCGCGTCGTCGCGTCGTCGGCGACCGCAATCGCGGTCACCGCGTCATCGGCGGTGACTCGATCGCCGAGATAGTCACAGATCGCCGCCGTCGTGTGAACGGAGTCGGTGCCGAGAAGGTACTGCATAGCGGCCCTACGGCGACGAGATCGAAGAAAGCTGTGGAACCACACGCGAGCAATCGTCGGCACATGGATTTTCCGACCCAGAAAACGCGCTCGTATCACTAATAGGTCGGCACGAAACGATCCAAGCGGGGGACGAGAGGTCAGCCCCGCACGCCTTGATGGTCCCCCGATGCATCCCCGCATCCGATCATCCCCACCGGTGCGACGCCAGCCCCAGTCCCCGCGAGCCCCCCTCGCGCGGGGACATCGGCGTCGCACCCACCCTCTCACTGTTCGCAGAAACGGTGTCTCGGGATCGCTTCGGCCCTACCATTCACCGATCGCCATACTCGCTCAATGCTGCCCGTACAGCGAGTAGGTGATCGCAACCAGTCCGATCAGTCTACTCACGTTCTCGAGCAGTGCGATGACCGTTTGATCCGGACTGACTAGCGTAGCGACCGCGACGTTGACGAGGAACGGACACATCGTCAACAGGAGGAGCCCGATCGAGAGATAGAGCATCGACGACGCACCGTTGCGTCGGTACCCACGGTAGGCCTGATAGGCGATCACCGCCCCGAAGAGAGCGACGAGGAAGAGACTCGTGACGGTCAACAGTTCGAACAACGTCGCCTCGTCGATCCGAACGACGCTCCGGCTCATCGCATCCCCTCCCACATGCGAGTGAACTTGTCGGCGACGTCTTCTTCGCTGTACGTCAACTCGAGGGCGAACGAGCCGTCCTCCAGCGACAGTTCGAGTCGGTCGAGGTTCGCACTGTAGACGCTGTAATGGTTGCCGTCCGGTGCGAGTTCCGTCTCTTCGGTGACGAGGTGACACTCCTCGAGACGGTCGAGTCGCCGGTAGATCGTCGGGAGGGACGCGTCACACCGTTCGCTCAGTGTACTAGCAGACATGGGTTCGACGCTCGTGTGGGTGAGGATATCCCGTGCGTACTCGTCGTCGAGGACCGCGAGCAATGTAGACAGGTCAGGTTCCTCACTCACTGGTATAACTGTTCGTTCCGGTATAACTATCAAAAGCAGTCCGGTTTTTCTGAACGAGAAAACACCTCGCTACGGGGTCGTACATCCGTCGAGATACGCAGTCTCGGGACCCCACTCGGCCCCAAAACGGTGATAAGCGGTAATACGGACGATGATCCGACATCCGGAATCATGCGACAGATTCCGACAGATTACATATCGCGTTATATGATTTACGACGAGGCTCGAGCCGATAGACGGCCGTTTTAGCAGGCGATACCAACGAATCGATTCGCTTCGGTAGGGGCACGCGATTTCAGCCACGATCAACACCGCGACTGACGAATCTGCACCGTTGACATCCTCCCCGCGCTGAAGAGCGAGGATTCCCGAGTCAAGCGACTCGAAGATTCGCGTACATCGCGAACCGCCGGTTCGCTCAGCGGTGGGATATAACCGCCTCGAGTCCGCGAGGACAGCGAAACGAGTGTTCGAACCAGAGGTAGCGCCGCTGCAGGTCCCATTCGGACACTGTGAAATGTTGACGAAACGAATCGATCGCGACGTCTCCCACAACGATATCGAGTGCTGCCACTCTGCAACCCCACCTCGGTCGGAGTATGATACGGTCGGGCGGTTCGCAACGACTACTTTCGGAGCCGCGGTTACCCGTTTTCCGCGACTCGCGAGTTGAACCCGGCGGTGTCACCGTATGAGCAAACTCGGAGGGCTGTTCGATCGGAGAAGCGATAAATATGGGGCGACCTCATCGAGCGGAGTGGTTTACGAGCGCACAGACCCCGGGCCCGAGACGGCAAAGATTGGGTCCGTTGGCGAGTCCGGACCGTTCGTCGACCGCTCATTGCGATCGACTCTCCAGAGCGGTCGAATTTGCTCGAGGGACGTTCACGTCGAAATCAGCGGAGCGCGACCTCACGACCGCCGATCAGCCTCGAACGACCAATTTATCTCGCCAGTGCTCGGCGAACCGTTTATCGCTCTCGCTGGGTTAGCTCGGCCATGACCCGCACGACCTATCGGTGTCCGTGTGGTGCACACCTCGAGTTCAAACAGGACCTCGAGAAGGAACGCGGAAGGCCGACGCCGAAGTGGAAGTGCAAAGACTGCGGGACGCCAGTCCCGGGGATGACGGCGGAAAAGATCAGACACCAACACCCATCCTAAGCGACGGTCGAAATCACGGTCGATACCGTCAAACAACGAACCATAAATCATATTTCGATATACCGAATATCGTGAGTTCCCAGAACGGTCGTCACTGTGACCTCGATCGACCGCTCTCGAGCCAGTAACCACCGAAAGGATAACCGTCGGTGCGAGACGCTGCTGACCGGTTGTAGACGCGAACGCCGGGCTAACCCCCGTTCGAGGATCAGTCCTCTTCAGCCGGAAACAACTACACGCCGGTCGCGGCCGATCGCGTTCGTTCCGACCCCGTGGGACCGAAACACGGATTTAGGCTCGCGGAACAGTATGGGACGAATTGATGATCCGTGGCGACACCTACCCGTTCCGCCTTCGCCGCGGTGGTCGCCGCCTCGAGCGGCCGGCCAGCGCCCGAAGCGAGAGGCGACGGTCTACGCCGTGTCGTCGCGCGGTAACCGGACGGGTGATCGCTCCGTGACCGAGGTCGCGATCACGGACGCGGTCGACGCCTATCTCCAGCGGAAGGCCGTCGGGGACCCCGACGGGCCGGGTGCCGGAGCCTACGCAGCCAACGCGGAATCGATCCTCCGGCGGTGGGCCGACTGGCTCGAGCGAGAACACGACCTCACTGTGCTGTTCGCACTCGAAGTCGAACACATGCGCGCGTACGCGGAAGAACTCCGCCGACGGACCGACCGCGGAGAGTACACCGCCTCGACGGCCGGCACCTACTACGCGGTCGTCCGCGCGTTCCTCTCGTGGTGTGTCCGTGGGGGGATTCTCGTGGACAACCCCGCCGCGGCCGACCGCGCGGAGACCGCGCTGCCGACCGCCGAAACGCGCTCGGAAAGCGACTCGTGGACCGCACGACAACGGCGCGAACTCGAGCGCACCGTCCGCGAGCGAGCGCTCGGGACTGCCTCCTCGACGAGCGATCGACGGGCCCGGTTACGCGAGTACGCGATGGTCGCCGTACTCGCCCACTCGAACGTCCGGGGGTCCGAACTGTTCCGGGTACCGGAAGACGACCGGCGAACCGGTGCGACGTGGGACGACGTCGACTTCTATACGGGGACGATCCGCGTGCTGGGAAAGTCCCAGCGTCTCGAGGACGTCCCGCTCCCCGCCCGCGCACGGACGCCGCTGCGTCGCTATCGGGTGGTGCTCGACCCGCCGTCGAACGACTGGCCGCTGTTTCCGACGGGTCACGCGCCGTCGATCGCGGCGCGAGTTCGATCGGTGCTTCGCGACCGGGGTCGCGACGAGCGCGAGATCGAGACGCTGTTCGAGAGCGCGACGGCGACTGAACTCGCTCGAGAGTACGCCATCGCGTTGCCGGCGATTACCACCGAAGGCGCGCGCTCAGTTCTGAAACGGCTCTGTGAGGACGCGGGCATCGACATCGACGGCAACTACCTGACGCCGCGGGGCGTGCGGCACGACGGCGACGATGACGCGTACCGCCGCGAAGCGTCGGCGTCGAAACCGACGCTTCGGGCGTCGGTACTCGAGCAGTCGATCGTCGTTTCGGGAGAACAGCCGTCAGTCGTCGACGACGATGGGCAGTCGCGAGACGAGCAGCCGGACCGCAGTTGAGACGCGAAGCGAATCGGATACCGAAATCGGAAGCGACGGCGTGCGAGTCGGTGTCGATATTGCGTTCAGACCACGAGGAGCCACAGGATCGCCGTCAGAACGAGCGTCAGCAGTAAGACGGTGGTTCCGATGCCCGTTCGGAGGTGAATTGTGGACGGGCGGCCGCCATCCGTCGGCTGTCGTTCGTCGACATCGACCATCCAGTCGGGGAGTCGGCCCGCGGCCGCGTCGACCGCGAGAACGGGATTGTTGCCGAGCCAGTAACAGCGTTTGACCCCGCCGACGACCGCTCTATCGACGGCAGCATAGGTTTCGGTCACCGCGAGCATCGTCCAGCGGCTGAAGGTATACGTCACCGGATAGATGATCATCGCCGGATCGCCCAGATCGAGTTTCGAGAGCGGTTTTCGGACGAGGACGAACGTGACGGCGGCGACCGCCGTCAGGATTCCCGCCGTCTCGAGGTGAGAGAGGCTGTAGGGATGGAGTTCGCTCTCGCCGCCGTAATACGAGAACGTGAAGTGGCCGCCGTGGCCGTGGAGCGTCGGCGCGAGGTCGGCGAGTCCCTGCCACCAGACCCCGAAGAGGAGACAGGCACCGCCGAGCCCGAGCATCGCGACGGTCTGGCCGGGTTTGGCGTCGGCGACCTCGACGTCGCTCTCGCCGTGGAAGAAGACGTAGTAGCCGAGCTTGATGAACGACAGCAGGGTTCCGATCGCGCCGAGCCAGAGCAGCCAGTACAGCGCTTGATACTCGGGCTGGCCGTAGTAGCCCGGATCAGCGGCGTCGAAGATCATCCCCTTGCTCACGTAGCCGTTGAATCCCGGAATCGCGGTGATCGAGAGCGCGCCGAGCCCGAATCCGATTGCAGTCAGGGGCATCTCGCGCCAGAGCCCGCCAAGGTGATAGAGATCCTCCTCGCCGGTCCGATAGATGACGACCCCGACGGCCATGAACAGCAGACTCTTGAACAACACGTTGTTGAACAGGTGGCTCATCGAGCCGGCGACGGCCAGCTGGGATCCGATCCCGATTCCAGCGACGATGTAGCCGAGCTGGGCCTGAATGTGGTAGGACAGCAGCGCCCGCATGTCGTGTTGCAACAGAGCGAAGGTCGCGCCGTAGACGGCCATCAACCCGCCCATGTACGCGACGTAGATGGATACGTCGTGGGCTCCCTCGACCGGGAACGCCCGATAGAGGACGAACGCACTGGTCTTGGTCGTGTACACCGAGAGGAACACCGAGGCCGCGATGTGCGGACGCGGATAGGTGTCGGGCAGCCACGTATGGAAGCCGATGAAGGCGACGTTGACGCCCATCCCGAGCACCGCGAGTATGGCTGGGATTCCGGTGGCGATCCCGTCGGTGGCCGTATAGAGGAACGACCCGACCTCGACGTAGTGGACGGCGACCGCAAGCATCACCAGCACGCCGCCGGTACCGTGGAAGAGCGCGTACCGGAAGCCGGCGCGAACCGCCTCGCCGCCGTACTGCCAGACCACCAGCGTGCTCGTCACGGCCATCAGCTCCCACATGAACAAGAGCACGAGCCAGTCGCCGGCGAAGGCCGCCCCGATCGACGAGGAGACGTAGACGAGCGCGAACGCGACCAGCGTCTTACTGGCCTCGCTCGAGTAGGCGTAGATAACGCTACAGACGCCGAGGAAGCCGAGCCCGATGCCGACCATTCGGGAGAAGCCGTCGACGTAGAACGGGACGACCTCGAACCCGAGGAAAGTCCCGGCGAGGTGTTGGCCCTCCGGCGCGACCAGCGAGATCGCGAGCACGGCCGCGAGACTCACCGCGCCGAGGGCGAAGCCGGCGATCCGGGGCAAGATGAGGACGAGCAGCGCCGCCGCAAAGATCAAAAGCGGGGGGTAGGCCAGCGAGAGGAACTCGAGTTCCATTAGCGGCTCACCTCCGTGACGAGTTCATCGAACGGGACGTTCCCGAGTTCCTCGAACGGCATCCCGAAGACGCCCTCGACGATCCGGGTCGCCAGATCGAGGAAGACGGCGTAGTCCGGGACCACGCCGAGGACGATCGCGCCCGTCGCGATGATCGTGATCGGCGCGAGCATGAGCCACGTGCTCTCGGTGAACGGCGAGTGGCGTTGCCAGCCGTCGGCCGGCGGGCCGCCGGTGAGGTGGTCGTCGTGATCGCCGTGATGATCCGTGGCGTCGACGGACTCACCCGTCGTCTCGCTCCCGTCGGAAACCGTGTGGTCGCTCGGGTTCTGGTCGACGGCGTACTCGAACGTTTCGTCTCCCGCGGTGTCAGCATCCGTTTCCTCGGCCGTCTCGCTTCGCTCGCGTTCGCTATCGGGTCGTTCGCCCCCGTCGGTGGCGACGTGGCCGTCGTCCGGCTCGCTCCCGTAGGACTGGCGCAGGCCGCCTCGCGGGAACTCGAGGAACGGTTTGGCGTTGTGGCGGTCCTCGCTCTCGAAGAAGGCGGTGTAGACGACCGGCCAGAAGTAGCCGATGTTGAGCACGGCCGACAGCAACAGTGCGCCGGCGAACAGCCAGTACTCGCCGCCCATGTAGCCGGCCCCGATCAGCATGTAGAATTTGCTGACGAAGCCGGCAAGCGGCGGCAGCCCGGCCATCCCGGCCGCACCGACGGTAAAGGCGGTCATCGTCAGCGGCATCCGCTTGCCGATGCCGGCCATCTCGCTGATGTAGTCCGTGTGGGTCTCGACGTGGATCGAGCCCGCACAGAAGAACAGCGTGAGTTTCGCGAACGCGTGTGCGGGAATGTGAAACAGCGCCCCGACCATCGCGTAGGGATGTAACATCGAGAGCCCGAGCACGATGTAGGACAGCTGTGCCGTCGTCGAATAGGCGAGCCGGCGCTTGAGGTGGTCCTTGCGCAATGCGATGATACTCGCCGCGGTCAGCGTGAACGCGGCGACGAGGGCAACCGGGATATTCAGCCCGACCTCGCCGATTCCGGGGACGTCGAGCGGCAGGTCGTGGATCAGCCCCGGACCGTAGACCTCGAGAATGACGCGGGCGATGCCGAAAGCGCCGGACTTGACGACCGCGACCGCGTGGAGCAGCCCGGAGACGGGGGTCGGCGCGACCATCGCGTCGGCGAGCCAGGAGTGGATCGGCATCAGTGCGGCCTTGACGCCAAAGCCGGCGATGAGCAGGAAAAAGGCTGCCTGCGCGTAGACCGGCTCGACCTGTGCGGCCGCGGCGAGTGCTTCCATTCCGCCAGCCTCGAAGGCGAGCGTCGGCCCGCTCCCGACCAGCCCCGTCAACCAGTAGATCATGACGGTGCCGGCGAGCAGGAAGACCCCGCCGCCGAAGAACGTGTAGGTCAAGTACTTGCGACCGGCGATGCGGGCCTCGCTGTCCTCGTTGTGGGCGACCAGCGGGTAGGTCACGAGCGACAGCAGCTCGTAGAAGACGAAGATCGTCACCAGGTTCGCCGCGAAGGCGATCCCGACAGCTGTTGAGAGACTGGCCGCGAATGAGGCGAAAAACCGCGTCTGGGCGTGTTCGTCGAGCCCGCGCATGTACCCCGTCGCGTAAAACGACGTGAAGATCCAGAGGAAGCTCGCGAGCAGGGCGAAGAAGATCCCAAGCGGATCGGCCCGCAGGGCGAAGTCGATCCCCTCGAGGAACTGGATCCCCGTCGAATCCGCGAGACTCCACCGGAAGACGGTGCCGTCCATGACCGCGGGGAGCATGCTTGCGATGATGGCGAACTTCGCGAGGGCGGCCAGTACTGACCAGCCCTCGCGGAGGTTCGGTCGGCGATGCGACGCGACGATCAGGACGATGGCGACCGCCGAGACCAACACGGCGGCGAGCGGTCGGATGTCTGCAACCATTAGTTGAACACCTCCGTGAGGAACGGCGAGAGCAAGTCTGCGAGCGTGCCGCCGGCGAACCCGAGCGCGACGGCACCAAGCGCGGCGACGACGACGATCGCGACCATGCCAGTCGAAACGGGATCCCGCGTCTCCCCGCCGCGGATCGCGGCGGCAGCGGTCGCGGTTCCGTCTCCCTCGAGGCCGGGATCGGTGGCGTTGGAGTCGTCGTTATCGGCATCACCGCCGTCGGTCGCCACCGCACCCGACGCGTGCGGCCGGTCGACCACTGCGGACGGCGTGAAGTACATTTTCTCGAGCAGGCGGGCGGCGTAGGCTAAGGTGAGCATGGTACTGAGGAAGATCACGGCGGCGACGGGCCAGAGCTGGGACTCGACGGCACCCAGCGCGATGTACCACTTGCCGACGAAGCCGACGCCCGGCGGGACGCCGACGAGCGCGAACAGGAGCACGGCCATGGACCCGGCGATGATCGGGCGCTCCGTGGCGAGGCCGGCGTACTCGTCGACGGTGCGGGCTCCGTAGCTCGCCGCGACGAGTGCGGCCCCGAGGAAGAGGCCGGCTTTCAGCAGGCCGTGGCCGACGAGGTGGATCGCGGCACCGACGAAAGCGGTCTCGGAGTTGCCGGCGATGACGACCCCGTAAGCGGCTACGACCAGCCCGAACTGCGAGACCGACGAGTACGCGAGCATGCGTTTGACCTCGGTCTGGATCACGGCGAGGACGGTGCCCGCGAGGACGCTCACGCAGCCTATCGCGAGGACGACCGCGGCGGCGTTGGGCATTGCGGCGAGGTACTCGACCTCGAAGACGGTGACGATCAGCCGGCCGAACGCGTAGGCCGACGCCGTCGAGACGAGCGCCGCGATCAGCGGCGTCACGCCGTCGGGTGCCTGCTGGTAGGCACTCGGCTGCCACGTGTGTAGCGGCCACTGAGCGACCTTGACAGCGAAGCCGACGACCATGAACGCGAAGCCGGCGTGGATCAAGGTCTGTGCCTCTGCCCCCGGAATCGCCTCGGCGAGTTCGACCATGTTGAGCGTCCCCGTCGCCATGAAGACGAAGGCGACGCCGATCAGGTACATCGACGCGGCGACGGTGCCCAAGATCAGGTACTTCAGGGCCGCGACCGCCGACTCGGGACCGTCGCCGCTGGCGACCAGCGCGTAGGTTGCCAGGCTCGTAATCTCGAGGAAGACGAAGAGGTTGAACACGTCGCCGGTCAGCGAGATCCCGAGCAGGCCGCCGACCAGCAGCAGGTAGGCGGTGTAGAACGTGTTGCCGCGCGGCCCACCTTGACGCGTATACGCGAGGACGCCGGCGGCGACCCCCGTCACGAGCAGAACGATCAGCATCGAGAACTCGTCGGCGACGAGTTCGATCCCATAGCGCCGAGGATACCCGCCGAGCTGGTGATAGATCGCTTCTCCGCCGGCGTAAACGACGGTTGCGAGGACCACGGCAGCACCGAACAGGCCGGTCGTCGTGATCGTCGCGATAGACCAACCGGTTCGGTCGAACCGCAGGCCGAGCGCGACCGGCAGCGTCGCCGCGATGATCGGCACGGCGATCAGCAGCGGGAGCAACAGATCGACGTTACTCATCGGCGCGCACCTCCCGAAGGGTGTCCTCGCGGAGCGTTCCGTACTCCGCGTAGATGCGGATGATCAGCGCCAACCCGACCGCCGTCAGCGCGATGCCGACGACGATGGCGGTCAGCACGATGACCTGCGGCAGCGGGCTCGCGACCATGACTTCACCGGGTTCCCCGTGGTGGGGGACGATCGGTGCCGACGCGCCCTCCACGTTGATGTAGGCCATCGAGATGAAAAACAGGAAGATGGCCGTCTGAAAGAGACTCACCCCGATCAGCTTCTTGACGAGGTTCTCGCTGGCGATCACCATGTAGATGCCAAGTCCCAGCAAGACGAACATCAGGACGTAGGTGTAGCGCTCGGTCAACAGTTCAATCATCGTCGTTCACCTCCGCGACGGGCGAATCGGGACCCTCGGTGGCGTTGTTGGCATTGCTGATGCCGCCGGTCCCGCTCGGCCGTTCCGGCGAAAAGCCGGCTGCCATCGTAAAGAAGAGGCTGATGATGACCCCCGAGACGATCAGCGAGATGCCGGCGATCTCGACGGCCTCGAGCCCCCACTTCGGTTTGATGTGGAAGACCTCCTTGAGCATGGTAAATTCGAGGAAGTTCCCGCCCAGCGCGATCATCCCGAGGCCGACGGCTCCGAAAATGACGACGCCGCCGGCGATGAGCCCGGTGATAACGGAATTTTTGAGCCACTGTCGGGTCGGCTCGATGCCGAAGGCGAAGGCGAGCATGAGGACGGTGACGCCGACGATGGTCCCGCCTTGGAACCCGCCGCCAGGAGCGTCGGCACCGTGGAAGGTCATGAACAGCCCGTAGGTGAGCGTAAACGGTGCGATGATCTTGACGGCGGTCATGATCACCTGACTCTCGGTGTAGGTATCGTCGTAGTCGGACATTCAGGCGAACACCTCGCGTTTCAGGACGAGCAGAGTCGAGACGCCGGCTGCGAAGACGACGACCGCCTCGCCGAAGGTGTCGAACCCACGGTAGGCGGCGAGGACGGACGTGACCGCGTTTTCGACGCCCGTCTGCTCGTAGGTCTCCGTGATGTAGTGTTGGGTCACGTCGGGGTTCGACCAGACCGGCGTGGACGTGCTCCCGACCGGGTACATCTCGGGGAGCACTGCGGTACACAGCAGGAGGACGAACGCGCCGACGACGACGACCGCGGGCACGTGAATCCGCTCTCTGAGCGCGTCGGTCGTGGGCCGGGTCGTGCGTGCGATCGTCAACAGCAACAACAGCGTCGTGACGCCAGCACCGATCGCGGCCTCGGTCATCGCCACGTCGGGTGCCAGCAGGAACGTATAGAGGATGGCCATCCCGAGGCTGTACGCGCCGAAGACGATGATGACCGACAGCACGTCCCGGAACAACACCGTCGCGACGGCCGTCGCGAGGATGAAGATCACGAGCGAGTACGCGAACAGGCTCATCGGGTCTCACCGTCGGTTTCGGTCGGGACGTCGCGTTCAGCGGACGATTCGGGTTCGGCGGCACCCTCGTCCGCGAGGACGGGCTCGACGCCGGTCTCCGCGGCCGAGCGGGCGATCGCGTGGGCCGCCGTCGGGTTCGTGATGAACACGAAAAACAGCAGTAAGACGGTGTAGACCGCCGCGTGCTGCCAGCCGAAGGCCAGAGCGACGCCGGCGAGTGCGAAACCCGCCCCGAGCGTGTCCGTCTGGGAGGCCGTGTGGGCCCGGGCGTAGATGTCCGGAAGACGGAGGACGCCGACCGTCGAGACGAGCGTGAAGAACACGCCGAGTCCGAGCAGGACGACGATCGCCCAGAACCGGACGGTCCCGACGGTCGACTGGAGCGCGATCGGCTCGATCACAGCACACCACCCCGTTCGACGGTGAACTTCGAGATGGCGATCGACATCAGGAAGTTCAACAGGGCGTAGATCAGCGCGACGTCGAGGAACCACGACTGATCGAGCCCCGCTGCCAGCAGGGCGAGGATGACGACCGTGTTCGTCCCGAGGACGTTGACCGCCAGCAGCCGGTCTTGGGTCGTCGGCCCGACGACGGCGCGATAGAACACCGCAATCGCCAGCACGACGAACAGGCCGGCCGCGACGAGGAAGGCGTTCTCGAGCGAGGTCGGCATCACAGCTCGTCACCCCCGACGATTTCGGTGTCGTCGCGTTCGCGCGGCGATGGGATCGCCGCCGATTCGCGACCGTAGAAAACAAAGCGGATCGCCCGTTCCAAGCCACCGTCGAAGAGGTCGTCTCGAGCGGCGGGAATCAGCGTGTGGACGAGCAGCTGCTGGTTGTTGGCCCGGACCGTCAGCGTGCCCGGGGTGAGCGTGATGCTGTTTGCCAGCGCGGTCAGCGGCAGCCCGCTTCGGACGCGGGTGTTGACCCGCGTCAGCGAGGGCTCGATCGGCATCGACGGCCGGAGGATGACCGCCGAGACCGCGATGTTGGCCTTGACGATCTCCCAGAGCAGATAGGGGATGTAGAACACGAATCGAACGACGCGGATCGGCGACTGAACGCGGTCGAGCGGCACGGTAAACGTGACCCGCGCGAGCGAGATCGCGGTGATGCCGGCGACCGCCGCGCCCGTGAGGAGATCGAACCAGTAGGTCGGATCGCCCAACACGAGATAGAAGCCGTAGGAGATCAGGAACGTCGCGAACAGGCGGTCGAAATCCTCGGTGCCGCCGGCGAGACGGCCGTGTCGAGCCGAGCGCTCGACCGGGGCCTCGTCGTAGGCCAGCCCGATGCGCTCGAGTTCGCGCTCGAGGGGCTGGAGCAGCTGTGCGGTGACGCCGGGTTGGTACTCCGGATCGATGACGACCCGGTCGATCCCGTGTTCGTCGGCGTAGGCGTCGAAGATTTCGGCATAATCTCGCGGGCCGAAGAGGTACTCGTCGGCACCGAGCGTCGCGGTTTCGATTGTCACGTCGGCGTCGCCGGCGTCCTCTTCGACCCAGTTTCGCGCCCGGGAGAGCAGCCCCTCGGCATCCTCGAGTTGCTGGTCGCTCTCCGGCACGTCGGCGTCGTAGGGGAGCGCGACCACGAGATGGCACTCGAGCGAATCGGCTGCCTCGAGCCCGGATTGGACGGCGTAGCCGACCGTTTGCCTGACGGTTACCGTATCAGACAACGGGACGAGCAGGCGGTTAGCCGCCACGGCGTCTCCCTCCAGGGGACCGACATTGGGTACTCATGGCTCTCGTTGGTAGTCGAATCAAGCGGTAGCCGTAGGAAAACGATTTCGTTATCCACCGGTAGTCACGGATTCCGACGCGTTCACCGGTGAGGTCCTGACAGACGTTGGAGGTTTGGGTCGTCTCTCCGTCGAACGGTCGGTACGAGCGCGATCCGCTGTCGTCGCTTTGCGATCGGTATCTTTACAAGCACAGTTTCAGTAGAGAAATCTGACTTGCATGACGACCGAAACCGTTCACGGTCGAATCGGGGCCGCCCGTGACGACCTTACGACAGCACAGCTACTGGCCGTCTTCGCGTTCGCTGCGGCGCTTTCGTTCGCGCTGCTGTTCCTCCAGGAGCCGCTGATCCACGACTCGATGCACAACTTCCGACACGCCGCCGGCGTCGTCTGTCACTGAGACCGATGCTCGTCGACTACCTCGAGCGAGGCGTACTCGCCGGCGCGATTGCGGGGATCGCATACGGGGCCTACATGGCGGTCGTTGCGAACCCGATGATCGGCTACATGGAGACGGTCGCGGAGGGCGGCGAGCACACCCACGCCGGCGAACATGCCCACGAGGCCGGGGAGCACGCCCACGCCGCTGGCGAGCACGCTCACGCGGTGAGCGAAGCGACGACCGCCGCAGTGAGCGTCGGCAGCGGCGTCCTCTGGGGGATCTTGCTCGGCGGCGTCTTCGCGCTCGCCTTCTACTTCCTCGAGCCAGCTCTGCCCGGTCGCGGGCGAGTCAAGCCCTACGTCCTAGCCGGTGCCGGCTTCCTCACCGTCTCGGTCGCGCCGTGGCTGGTGCTCCCGCCGACGACGCCGGGTGCCGAACAGGCGTTCGATCCTACGCTCCGGATCGCAATGTATGCGGGACTGATGGCCGTCGGCGCACTCGTCGCCGCCCTTTCGATCTACGGCTACCGGCGCGTCTCGGTGCGCAGCCGACCGCTCGGGGGAGTCGCAGCCACGGTCCCGATCGTCGTACTCGTAGCGGTCACCGCGATTGCTGCACCGACGATCGTCGAGTCCGGCTCGATGCCGGCCGAACTCGTGACCGCCTTCCGCGGACTGACCGCACTGAGCCAGGCCGCGCTCTGGGCACTCGTCGCGGGCTGTTTCGGCTGGCTCCAGACGCGGGCCGGCGTACGTTCGACCGCCGAGCGACGCGACGACCTCCTGACCAGTCCATGAAAGACCGGACCGAGGAACACCGCGAGCGCCTCGAGGCGCACGTTTTCGTCTGTACCAACGATCGCGACGGCGAGTACGCGAGTTGTGGCGCGGTCGGAGCCAAGGAAACGGTCGCGGCAGTCAAAGACTGGCTCCGCGAACGGGACGCCTTCTGGACGGCGGTCTCGGTCAGCGAAACCGACTGCCTGGGGCTGTGCAGCGAGGACGGCACTGCGATTTCGATTCAGCCGCGAAACACCTGGTACTCGGACGTGACCCCCGAGACGGTCCCCGACCTCCTCGAGTCGGAGTTCGGCCCGGACGCGACGCGGGTTCGCGGCGAGGATTGAGCCGGCGGACGACGGCACGACGGCACGGCATTTCGCCCCGAGTTCCTGGCAGTCCGTTTTTGGGAAGCCGCGGTCGACACGACCTCGAGCGCTTCGGGACGTTTACCTATCGGCCGTCCGCACGTGGTTGCAATGACGCTGTACTCGCGGGTCCGCCCCCTCGCGTTCAAACTCCCGGCCGAGACGGCCCACGATCTCGGCAAACGAACGCTCCGGGCGGCCCAATCGACGCGGCCAACGCGGGCGGCGCTCTCGTATGCGTATCAGTACGACGACCCCGCTCTCGAGGTCGACCTGTTCGACACCACGTTTCCGAACCCGGTCGGTGTCGCCGCCGGCTTCGACAAGAACGCCGAAGTGACCCACGCGCTCGCGGCACTGGGCTTTGGCTTCGTCGAAATCGGAACCGTCACGCCCTACCCACAGTCGGGCAACGACCGACCTCGGCTCTTCCGCCTGCGCGAGGACGAGGCGATGGTCAACCGGATGGGATTCAACGGGCAGGGAATGGAGCGGGTCAAATCGCGACTCGAGGCCGACGGCACTCCCTCGATCCCGCTCGGGGTCAACGTCGGCAAAATGAACTCCTCGAACGAGCACGAGGCCATCGAGGACTACCGCCGTGTCTTCGACCGGCTCTCGCCCTTTGCCGACTACGTCGTGGTGAACGTCTCCTGTCCGAACACGCCCGAGGAATTCGACGAGGGCTCGCCCGAGCACCTGCGGGCGATCTTCGAGACGCTCGAGGCCGAAAACGACCGCGACGTGCCGATACTCGTGAAGATCGGCCCCGACGAGCCCGAAGAGTCCGTCTTCGATCTCGTCGATATCGTTCGGGAGTTCGACCTCGACGGCATCGTCGCGACGAACACCTCGACAAGTCGCGAGGGACTCGACTCGCCCCGGCAAGAGGAGTGGGGCGGACTCAGCGGGAAGCCGCTCGAGGCTCGCTCGACGGCGGTCATCCGCTCGCTCGCGGAGTACACCGACGGCGACCTCCCGATTATCGGTGTGGGTGGCGTCGACTCGGCCGAAAGCGCCTACGCGAAGATCCGCGCCGGTGCCTCGCTCGTTCAGCTGTACACCGGGTTCGTCTACGAGGGGCCGTCGACTGCAAAACGGATCAATCGAGGGCTCTCGGCGCTGCTCGAGCGCGACGGCTTTTCGTCCGTCGAGGATGCGGTGGGCGCGGACCTCGAGTGAGCGGGCCCGGTCAGTCCGCGGGCTCCGGATCGTCGAGCGCGTCCTCGAGTCCGTGGTGTTCGGCGGGGCCGACGACCTCGTCGCTCCGGTCCTCGCGTATTTCTCGCGTGCGGGTGTCCTCGCGTTGGGACTCGACAACCGGCTCCGCGTCGCCGTCGGTAACCGAGAGGAACACCGACCTGAGCTGTTCGGTCTTGTCCGTTTCGGTCGGTCCGTCCGATTCCGCCTGCTCGTCCGGCTCGGATGCTGTTTCAGTCATGGCGAGTGATCTTCATTGCGGTCGGACGGGCGGGACGAGAATATAAACCGACCGCCGCTTTCACGATCTGAAAAGAGTCGCGGCGGACGGTACCGACGACCCGCCGGTTCAACGGGTTCGTGGGTCAGACGGTCTGCTGTCTGTCATTGCCGGCACAGACCCGGAGTCGGGGATGTGCCGGCAAATCGGCACCGAAACTCGGATCAGTCGACGTCGACGCGCGTCCCGTACCCCGACTCGCCGACGACCGCCCCGTCTTCGAAGACCGGCTTGCCGCGGACGACCGTCGCGACCGCCTTCCCGGTGAACGATTCGCCCTCGAACGGCGTGACGCAGTTCTTCGAGTGGAGATCCCGCCGGTCCTCGAGCGTCCACTCGCGGTCCGGGTCGACGATCGTAAAGTCCGCGTCGGTGCCGACCTGCAGCGACCCCTTCTGGGGGTACATTCCCCACACTTGGGCCGGGCGCGTCGAGTGTCGGCGGACCCACTCCTCGAGCGTGAATCGACCCTGGTCGACGAAGCTGAGCATAGCCGGGACTTCGGTCTCGAGGCCGACGAACCCCGAGATCGCCTCCCACGTGTTGCCGAAGGGGTCGTCGACTTTCTTCTCCTCGGGGGTGTGGGGCGCGTGATCCGTGGCGATGCAGTCGATCGCGCCGTCGTCGATACCCACGTCCCAGAGTTTGTCGTGTTCCTCGGCGTTCCGAATGGGTGGCTGCACTCGAGCGACATTTCCTTTCTCGCGCATCACGTCCTCGGTGAACCAGAGGTAGTGGGGCGTCGTCTCCGCGGTCACGTCGACGCCACGGTCTTTCCCTCGCTCAACGGCCTCGGCGGCCGAGCCCGACGAAACGTGGAACATGTGAATCTTCGCGCCGGTCTCCTCCGCGAAGGTGATCATCCGCTCGACCGCTTCCTGCTCGGCGATGACGGGCCGCGAGTGGGAGTGGTCGATCGGCTCGTTTCGCCCCTCGGCTTTGAATCGCTCCGTGTAGTGGTCGATGATCTCGCCGTTTTCCTCGTGGAAGCCGAGCCGCTTGCCCGTCTCCCGTATTTTCTCCATTGCCTCTATGATCTCGCCGTCGCTCGGCGGCGGTACGTCGCCGACCGTCGAGCCGAGGAATACCTTGAATCCGAGCGCGCCGGTTTCGTCGATTTCCGGGAGCAGATCGAGGTTCTCGCTCGTGACGACCGCGTAGCTCTGGAAGTCGACGTGGGCCGACGCCTCGCCGCGCTCGAACTTGATCTCGAGGTGCTCGGGCCGGTCGATGACCGGGTCCGTGTTCGGCATTCCGACGACGGTCGTCACGCCGCCGGCCGCGGCCGCCCGGGTCGCGGACTCCCAGTCTTCCTTGTACTCGAGTCCGGGCTCGCGGTTGTGGATGTGACAGTCCACGATGCCGGGCACGAGGACGTTCCCTTCGCCGTCGAGGATACGGTCGGCGTCGGGGAGCCGGTCGCTTCGGCCGACGGCGACGATTCGGCCGTCTTCGACGGCGACTCCCGAGTCGGGCGAGCGACCCGCGGGCGTGACGACGGTACAGTTGCGCACGACGAGGTCGACGGTCATTGGCGTGGGATTGCCGAGGGCCGCGCATATAGCTTCCCCAAACGGGTCCGCCCCGGCGGCGACAACGGAATCTCGAGCGGGGGAACCGACCGAGTCGGAGATACGGAATCGATTCGGTGACTCACTCCCCCGAGTCGACGTTCAGATACTCCTGGTAGGTCGTTTCGACCGCCTGCGGGACCTGATACTCCCGGCGTTCCGCGACCGCCGTCGCAGCGAAAAGGAACGCGAGGAGTCCCGCGGCGACCAGTTTCGAATCGGTCGGGTCGACCCGGTCCCATGTCCGGTGCAGCCAGAAGAGATCGGTGAGCACCGACGTTTGGTGGAGCTCCCGGAGCCGCTCGGCTGCGATCGGGCTAATCCAGTGGAAGTCGGGTAGCATCGCCCATCCACCACCGAATAGGACGATCGTTCGCGGATAACGGTCGGTCGGAACGAGATAGGTGACGAGCAACGTCGTCATCGCCGCCCCGAACGCGAAGTGGCCGATGGCGATCGACATTGACCCACCATGTCCGACGACGTGACTTATAGCTTGTTGCGATCGTCCCGGCGGTCGGGACCGAGCCACCGACGAGAGCGACCGTAAGCACTACCTACGCGTACACAGCCGCGGGGTTAGCGGGGGTACGAATGTGATACTAAACAGCGAGGAACTGGTTGGCCCGGCAAATGGACTCGCCAGTAATCAGTGATAAGACGATCCTCGTGACCGGCGGTGCAGGCTTTATCGGCAGCCACCTCGTCGACGCGCTGGCACCGTGCAACGATGTCAGGATTCTCGATAACTTCACGACCGGCGACCGGGCTACCGTCCCCGACGACGTGACGATCATCGAGGGTGACGTTCGCGATCCGATCGCGCTCCAGCGAGCGGCCCGTGGTGTCGACGTGATCTTCCACCACGCCGCCGTCGTCAGCGTTACCCAAAGCGTCGACGAGCCACGCCAGAGCAACCGGACAAACCTCGAGGCGGGCCTCCTCGTCCTCGAGCAGGCCCGCCAGGAGGACGCTCGGGTCGTCGTCGCCTCGAGCGCGGCCGTCTACGGCCACCCCGAGGAGCTGCCGGTGCCGGAGACGGCGTCGACGAAGCCGACCTCGCCCTACGGTATCCAGAAGCTCGCGCTCGACCAGTACGCCCGGCTCTACGAGGAGCTGTACGGGCTCGAGACCGTGGCGTTGCGGTACTTCAACGTCTACGGCCCCCGCCAGCAAGGGCCCTACAGCGGCGTTATTTCGACGTTTCTCGAGCAGGCGCGGGCAGACGAGCCGATCACCATTCAGGGTGACGGCCAGCAGAGCCGCGACTTCGTCCACGTCAGCGACGTCGTCCGGGCGAACCTGCGGGCGGCGACGACGGACGCGGTCGGCGAGGCGTACAATATCGGGACGGGCCAGCGCACGACGATTCGGGAACTCGCCGAGACGGTCCGCGATGCGACCGGTTCGTCCTCGACGATCGTCAACCGCGACCCGCGGGCCGGCGATATCAGACACAGCGGCGCGGACACGGCGAAGGCGACTCGCGATCTCGGATTCGATGCCCGCGTCGGCCTCGAGTCGGGCATTCGATCACTGGTCGGCGACGGGCGGTCCGATGGTGCCGACATGGAGACCGGGACCGCGCTCGAGCCGAATCGCGAGGGTAGCTCGTACAGTTAAGGCGACTCGAAGCGAGTAGCTTGCGGCCGCGGTCGTGTTCGATCACCGGAGACTCTCGCTAACATTGTCTTACCGGCTGAATCCGGGACGAATCCGCGCTAGCCGTTCCAAACGTCCGATCGAGTTTATTCAATCCGTCGAGCAAAGGCTGCCTATACCATGCCTGGCGAGTGTTGCAGTACCATCCTCACGAACCGCGTTGCTCCGATACCGCCGCCATCGAATTCGCCGGTCAAACGACGCCTACAGCGTCGGAGTGGCCGTCTACGTCGATATCACAGTTGTCGTGATATACTCGCCGGGGACTATCAGTCCCTGCCTTATAAAAACCGATTTGTAGAGCGGTCACGACGGTACTGGACATGAATCACGCGACTACAGACCGTTCGAAGCCATGACTATCGGACGAGAGGGTTCCATTCGCTCCGACTCGAGGGGGTGGTCGATCACCGGTGCAGTCGCGTCGATCGGTCCCGCGTGGTCCGAGTACGTCCCGAGTGTCACCCAGCCGCTCCAACTGGACGGCGGTGCCCATCTCGTGGCTCTGGTCGGAATGGCCGCGCTCGCACTGCTTGGGGGACTACTCGTTGCTCGCAACCGATACGAGGAACCGGACTCGCTCGCAAACGAGACCGAGTCGAACCGCGAGAAGTTCGTGACCGACCGCGAGCGGGTGCGCCAACTCCTCACGGAGAACGGAGGGCGGATGAAACAGTCGAATATCGTCGATTCGGTCGACTGGTCGAAAGCCAAAGTCAGTCGCTTGCTCGCCGATCTCGAGGACGATGGTCAGATAACTAAACTGCGACTCGGGCGCGAGAATTTGGTCTGCCTGCCGGGACACGAACCAACGGCGTCGAAGTCGCCCGAACAGGCAAACGACGACTAACCGGCCGGCCGTTCCTATCAGCAATCGTTGTTTTCCGTCGGTGGCCACACAACGGAACCCGGCACTGTCGGGCCGTAGTATCCAATTTCTCAGCGTAATGGTTCTGCCGGTTTATCCGCCAAACCAACGACGAGAGTGATGCCATCACGGCAACTATGAACGCACGCAATCAGTTACTCGTTGTACTCACCGCACTGATGCTCGTCTGCTCGAGCGGGGCGATGGTCGCGGCGGCCGCGACCGGCGGGACCCAGAGCAGCGACGTCAGTCAGGACGAGTATGACGGAACAGACACCGAATCGACGAACGAATCAGTAGCGACGGCAGAGAGCGCGGACACGGCGACCGGACTCGAGGAGGGCGAGAACGATACCGAGTCCGACACCGGCGAGACCGGGCTCGAAAACGAAACGGAGTCGGACGGCCAACAGGGCGCGTATGTGACGTTTAACGACCAGACGATCGAGAACGACACGGTCGTCGTCGAGAACGTCTCCCTCGCGAGTGACGGCTTCGTGACGATCCACGACAGCAGCCTCCTCGTGGGCAACGTCTTCGAGAGCGTCATCGGTACGTCGGAGTACCTCGAGGCGGGCACGTACGAGAGCGTCGAGGTCACGCTCGACGAGCCGCTCGAGGAGGACGAGACGCTGATCGCGATGCCACACCGCGATACGAACGACAACCAGCAGTACGATTTCGTCGAAACCGAAGGGCAGGCTGACGGACCGTTCGTCACGCCCGAGGACGAGCCCGTGACCGACGACGCGATGGTTACCGTCGGCGGGGTAGACGACGAAGCACCGACTGACGAGGAACCGGTCGACGATAACGAGACCAATGTCGACGAACCGGTCCAAGAGCCAGTCGACGATAACGAGACCGACGTCGACGAACCGGTCCAAGAGCCAGTCGACGATAACGAGACTGACGAGACTCCGGTCGACGGGGAACCCGTTGACGAAGAACCGATCGATAACGAAACTGACGAAGAACCGGTTGACGACAACGAAACCGACGAGACTCCGATCGACGATGAGCCCGTCGATGAAGAGCCGATCGACGATAACGAAACCGACGAAGAGCCTGTCGACGAGGAACCCGTCGATGAAGAGCCAATCGACGATAACGTAACCGTCGAAGAACCGATGGACGAAATGCCGATCGACGCCGAGGATCGTCCGATCTTCGTCACGGTTGAGGAGCTAAACATCGAAAATCTGAACGTCGAAAACGCGAGCGTTTACGTCCTCGTCGTCGGTGAGAATCTCAGCGCCGACGATCTGCCGGACGGCATGGACAACATCACCGACGAGGAGCCAGTCGTTGAAGAACCGGACGACGACAACGTAACCGACGACGAGCCCGTTGATGAGGAGCCCGTCGACGAAGAACCGATCGACGACAACGTAACCGACGACAACGAAACCGACGAGACTCCGGTCGACGAGGAGCCCGTCGATGAAGAGCCGATCGACGACAACGAAACCGACGACAACGAAACCGCTGACGAAGCAGTGACGGCCGATTCGTTCAACGTCACTGATCTCGAGGCACCCGAGACCGCCACGGTTGGCGACACGCTCACGGTAACGGCGACGGTCGAGAACCCGACCGACGAGGAGCGCACCGAGGCGGCCCAGTTCCGTCTCGACGGTGACCTCGTCGCCGAGCAGAACGTGACACTCGAGGGCGGCGAGAGCGACACTGTCGAATTCGAGGTCGACACGACCGATCTCGAGGCCGGCAGCTACATCCACATGGTGCTGACCGATCAGTCCGGTGAAGTCGCGATGATCGAGCTGACCGAGGAGACCGAGGACGGACTCGACGACACGGAGTCTAACGAGTCCGAATTCGGAATCGATGAGAACGAAACGAACGAGACCGACGACGGTCTCGACACCGACAACGAGACTGACGGTGTGACGACCGACGACTCCGCTGCGATCGGATTCGTCGTCGCCTAAGGAGAGCGATCCAACGGACAGCGCGTCTTTTTACGCCGTCGCGGTGCGGCGATACCGGAACACGATTTTTCGACGATCCCACCATCGGCTATCCGAAAGCGGTGTCGCCGGACTGGTAGCGCGGCTGTCGATACAACTCCGCTTCGAGCGGGTATCGAACCGGCGAGTCCACCGAGGACCCGACCGTGCCGTGGCCTACCCGAGCAGCCGGTAGAGGCTGCTCGCGGCGACCACGAGAAACACGAGCACGCTCGAGAGCACCGGATCGATGCTCGAGGCAAGCGGGAGGTTGAGTCCGGCCACCGCGATGACGGCGAGGCCGAGGACACAGAGCACGAGGTGGAGTCGCAGAATCTGCGAGTGATCGGCGGCGTGGCCGTCGACGTACTGAAGCACCTCGTCGAAGTGGCGACCGGGTTGGATCGTCTTCGCGTCGGAATCGTACTCGATTACGGCGTCTTCCTCGAGTTGGGGAAGGTGTGTCTGTTGGAGCGAGACGTAGACGCTCTTGTAGAGGTTGTTCGGGACGGGCGTCGTCTCGGATTCGGTCGCGGCGATCTCGGTCGCAACATCGGAGACGTCGATCTGTCCGCCCTCCTCGGCGAGCAATTGAACGATAGCCCGCCGTCTGTCGTTGCCGAGGATGTGAAACACCTCACTCTCCGCGAGCGGTTCAGTTCTGTCCGTTTGAACTGACATCGATTAGAGAGAAGGGGAACAGGCGCTCGACGGACAATCCACCACCAGTGACCATGTATCCCACTTCACTCACCACTAACTTTAACTTTTGCAGGTTACGGCCTCGTTCGGTTCCCGTGGCGAGCAAGCAGGATTCGCGGGCGACAGTAGGGAGCAGGTACGGGCGACGACGCCGCGGGATCGAGCGATCGAATCGCTTCTGGTGGGGAGACAACCACGAATGGACGTGACAAATAATGGCGCAGCCGATGGGACGGCAAAAGCGGGGCGAACCGGTGTGCGGCCTCGAGCCGGTCGGCCCAGGGGCTTGGCAGCTAACCGAGGGGAGTCGAATGTGAGTGTGGCAGCCGAAAACAGGTGAGCGCGGGGTTCAGTCGCCGGGGAGATGCCCGCCGGATTGCATCTCCCGATAAGTCGTACAGGACGGACAGCCGTGGACGATGTCGCCGTTATCACCGAAGACGCGGGCGAACTGCTGTGTCACGTGTGTCCCGCAGTTTCGACACCGAGCGCCGGCTGTCGACGATTCCATGGGCTTCCAGTCGTGTTGTGTGGAGTTCATGGTTTGGGGGGTGTACTCGGACGCGTATCCCGCCGCGTGGACTGGAACGATCGGTGTCCACCGCGACGGCCTCGAGTCGACGGTGACCGTCGACTCGACGCGATACCCGTCCGGGCATCATCGTATCGAGGGGAGCAAACGCGAATAAAGGACGCTGACCGTTCACTCGCGGCGGCGGCATGGGAACCGAGAAACACCCTCTTTCCGGCCGATATATCCCGCGAGACGTTTTAAAACCGCGGAATAGGGGATAATCGTTCGATCGACCTCAATCCGAATTCAGTCGTATTGGGCCGTGTTGGGCGGTCAAAGGCTGAGTTGACCGAGCCGGAAATGGACCGAAAGCCGTGGTTTCCGGATCGAAATATGATCTTACGTCGCGCAACGAAATAGCGCCAGACGGTAAGGTACATCGTTATAAAATACCACTATCGCTTACCGATTTTTGTGCTGGAATGTAATGGTGGAACCCCGGACAGTGGTGGTCCAACTGCCGACCGTTTCGAATCGTCACCTCTCACGGAGAGCGAACGGAGCCTGCCCGTCATCGACGGGTGACTACGACTATGTCAACGCAAGCGAGTAACACGAACACGCGATCGGAGTCGACTGTCGACCCATCGGCCCAGCTCGATGTCCTCGGGGACGACTGTGCCCGGACGATCCTCATGGCGACGAGCGACGGTCCGAAGACGGCAAAAGAGCTGACCAAACGGACGGATAGCTCGTCGGCGACGGTGTATCGACGAATCAACAATCTCCTCGAGAGCGACCTCATCGCGGAGTGCGTACGGTTCGACGACGATGGGTCGCATACAACCGCCTACGAAGCGACCGTCGACGTTCTCCGCGTTCGGATCGGCGCGGATGGGATCGATGTTGCGGTTTCGGATACGGAGGAGTAAGCGCTCGTCGGTCTCGGAAACGGTTACCCGGCATATGGGGACGAGTTCGTCTCGGTCACTATCGCCTCTCGATCGACTCGAGTCCGGAACCGATCGTGTTTTCGAACTCCCGACCAGTTGCGGAACAGTCAGTTTCGCTCGGGTAATTTCGTCTGAATGGAACGAACGGAACCTGTATGAGACGGATAACAAATATCTATTCAGTAGAACGGTCAGTGTGATTGAGCAATGCACGACCTGACCGGCTTCCAGCGTGATCTGTTGTACGTGATCGCAGGTGCTGACCGACCGTCGGGGCAGACCGTCAAGGACGAAGTCGAGAAGTACTACAGTTCGGAGATCAATCACGGGCGGCTGTATCCGAATTTGGACACGCTCGTCAACAAGGAGCTGGTCGAGAAGGGACAACTCGACAGACGAACGAATTACTACGCGATCACAGACGCCGGTCGACAGCGGATCGAAGAGCGCCGGGAATGGGAGGCACAGTACGTCGACTTTTAGGAAGAGGCCGGTTCAAACGGAGAGCCAGCGTTCCGATGAGTACACTCTATCGCGTTCTGAGGGCGTCAGCGACCGGTTTGGACGGTAACCCGGTCATAACAAAGCACCGAAGCGTGGAGCGATGCCACGAGAATGGCATTCGTAAGGTCAGCACGTAGATCGAACGCCGAACGGCGAACGCCGGTGTATCGTCGATGAGTCATGGGACGAGTAGCTGGACGCGATTCGGGGCCATTCGTCGCTATCCCGTCGACCTCGCAGCGGTCTCGATCGGCGCGGTAATCGCGTCTCTCGTCGTGACATCGTTCGCGAGCGAGAGCACGCTGCGGTTGGCCGTGACGTTTCCGCTCGCCCTCTTTCTGCCGGGCTATGCGCTCGTTTCGGTCCTGTTCCCGGCCGGCGCGCGAGACGCGAGCGAGACGGCGACGACGGTCACGGAGAGTCGCCCCCGCGGGATCGATGCCACCGAGCGAGCGGGGCTCGGATTCGTGTTGTCGCTGGCGATCGTTCCGCTCGTCGTTGTAGCATTGCCGCTCGCAGGAGTAGCACTGACCGCGACGTCGATCGCCGCCGCCCTCGTCGTCATCACGGTTGTCACCGCACAGATCGGTGCGCTGCGACGACTTCGAACGCCGGCCGGCGAGCGCTTTTCGGTCTCGCCGATCGCGACCCTCGGATCGTTCGGACGCGGCGAGAGCGCGGTCGCGACGGCCTCGTCGATACTGCTCGTACTGGCGGTTGGAACGGCGGTCAGCGCGCTGTTCGTGGCGTTTCTAGTGCCCGCGTCTGGCGGCGGATTCACCGAACTCGCGCTCTATAGCGAAGACGAAGACGGGGAGATCGTCGCGGGCGAGCTGCCTAGCGAGGTCGAGTCGGGCGAGTCGATCCCGCTGACGATCGCCATCGAGAATCAGGAGGGAACCGATCAGGACTACACGGTCGTCGTCCAACAACAGCGCCTCGAGGACAGGGAGGTCGTTGACCGAACCGAATTACGGCGGATCGATGCGAGCGTCTCGGACGGCGCGACCGGGACCGGAGAGCGGTCGATAGCGCCGACGGCGGAATCGGGCGAGACGGTTCGGATCAGCGTGTTGCTCTACGCGGACGAGCCGCCGGCGACGCCGACGAACGAGAACGCGGACGAGACGACCCACTTCTGGGTGTCGGTCACCGGGGAGTAACGCGCCGCCGGACGATTCGAGCCGCCGTCGGCGCGTCGTATTCGGACGGATAACGGCCGCAGTGTGACTCGGGTGTCTGTTTTTGATGGGGTCGACGATCCGGTAGTCGATGGGGTCGCGGTCGGGAGACTACTGTCGAACGCGACGAGCGTCAGCAGGGCGCGGTAGGACGCGGTCAATCGTCAGTGTCGCCGCCTCGCCGTCTCGAGCGCCGCTGCTGAGCGGGCCCGGTAACGAAACACGGAGGAGACTGCAGGAGGTGATGACGAGGACCGAGGTGGACACAGAGCGGCGGTTATCGGCTCGCGCGGCCGAACGAACGGGCGAGTCCCGGACGACGCGAGACGTGCTGTACGACCGAGAGAACGAGGACGGCGAAACAGAGCCCCAGTGCGACGACCGGCGCGGCGGCCGTCGTCAGCGGACCGACTGCAAGCGCCGAGAGCCCGAACGCGACGACGCCGACCGCGGTCACGGCGGCGTAGAGTCGGTGCCACTGGCGCTGGTCTTCGAGGTGGCGATCGAGGTACGGCTCGAAGCGGTCTTCGCTTGGCAAGAGCTCTATCTCGTGTCCGTCCGGGTCCCAGTCGACGATCCCGTGATCCTCGAGCATCGGCAGGTGGGTCTGGTACAACGAGATGTAGACCCGCCGGCGTTGGGTCCGGGTCACGTCGTCGGGATCGGTGTCGTTCTCCCAGGCAGCGACCTGCTCGACGAGCGGTGCGAGATCGCAGGAACCGCCCTGTCGTTTCAGGAACTGGACCGTGCGCCGCCTGCGTGCGTTGCTGAATACGTCGAACAGTTTGGCTTGCGTGAGTTCGCTGTCAGACATGTGTGTCCTCGTCGTCTCGGATCGGATCCCGTTCCCGTCTGACGGGTGTAGTCGGATTCCTCACACTACCGGATGCCAGCCTATGACACTTTACTATCACTCGGCTACCCGTCCGAAAGGGAATTGTACCAGTTAGCGGCGATGACTGACACCTACGCCGATGTTTCAACGCTCGAGACGAGTGTCAACTGACGATCACGGCTGCAGGCGGGCCGCTCGCAGTGATCGCGCGTTTCCCCCTCGGTGAGGCTGTAGTTCGCGGCTACGGGACCCTCAGGCCGGGGATAACAAAGCCTCGTTACCGGCTGTGTCAGCACGATTGCCCACGCGGGTATCGATTCACTATGAAACGAATACGCGACCGACCACGATGTCGATCAGCGGTCCGAACGGACGCGATGACGCGATGTCGCGTTCGCTCGAGCGAGGCCCGGAACGACGCCCGTCAGAACGGCGGTGGTCCGCGATGAGCGAGGCGATTCGCGACGTCGTCCGCGGCGACGACTGTACGATCGAGGACGCGACGGTCGGCTACGGCGAGTTCGACGAGCCGACGCGGATCGGCGACGACGCGACGATCAGGGACGGGTCGATTATCTACGGCGACGTGACGATCGGCGACGGCTTCGCGACGGGACACGACGTGCTCGTCCGCGAGGGAACGTCGATCGGCGACGACGTGCTCGTCGGCACTAAGACGGTCATCGACGGGCAGACGACGATCGGCTCGCACGTCAGCCTCCAGACGAACGTCTACGTCCCGACCCAGACGACGATCGGCGACAACGTCTTCGTCGGACCGGGGGCCGTGCTGACGAACGACCGGTACCCCGTCCGGACCGACGACGGACTCGAGGGGCCGACGATCGAGGACGGCGCGTCGATCGGTGCGAACGCGACGCTGTTGCCCGGCGTCACGATCGGCGAGAACGCGTTCGTCGCGGCCGGAGCCGTCGTCACGGAGGACGTGCCGGCCGACAGCATGGCCGTCGGGTCGCCGGCGACCATCCAAACGCTCCCGGAGCCACTGGAGGGGGCGAACCAACTCGCATGACCGACACCGAGACGAACGCCGAGACCGAGACGAGCATCGACGCCGGCACCGGTTCCGGGGCGGGAGCCGACACGGCCGAGGCCGAGATCGACCCCGAACGGGAGACGACGACGCCGGTGCCGATCGCCGATCCCGAACTCAGCGCCGACGCCGTCCAGCGAGTCGAATCGATCCTCGAGAACGGACGGCTCGCCGACGGGCCGGAAGTCCGGGCGTTCGAGGAAGAATTCGCGGCCTACTGCGGGACCGAAGCGGGTGTCGCGACCGCAAACGGGACGACCGCGCTCCACGCCGCGCTCGAGGCCGTCGGACTCGAGGACGGCGACGCGGTGATCACCTCGCCGTTTTCCTTCGTCGCGAGCGCGAACGCGATCCGGCTGGCGGGCGGGAAACCGGTCTTCGCTGACATCGATCCCGAGACGTACACGCTGTCCCCGGCCGATGTCGAACGGGTGCTCGACGAGCGGGACGATATCGTCGGCATTCTCCCGGTTCACCTCTACGGCCTGCCGGCCGACATGCCGGCGTTGTGTGACATCGCCGACGCGCGGGACTTGTTCGTCATCGAGGACGCCTGTCAGGCCCACGGGGCGAAGATCGACGGCCGACGAGTCGGCGAGTTCGGCGACGCCGCTTGCTTCTCGTTCTATCCGACGAAGAACATGACCACCGGCGAGGGCGGGATGGTCGTTACCGACCGCGAGGACATCGCCGACCGCGCCGCGAGCTACGTCAATCACGGCCGGGATATGAGCGGCACCGGCGGCTACGACCACGTCGCCCTCGGCCACAACTACCGCATGACCAGCGTCGCGGCGGCGATCGGCCGCGTCCAACTCGAGCGGATCGCCGAATTCAACCGCGCGCGTCGCGACAACGCCGCCTTCTACGACGAGCGCCTCGCCGATCTCCCGCTCGAGACGCCGACGGAGCCGACCGGCTCCCGCCACGTCTACCACCAGTACACCGTTCGAACCGACGACAGAGATGCGCTCGAGGAAACCCTCTCCGAGCGGGACGTCGGGACCGGCATCTACTACGAGACGCCGATCCACCGCCAGCCGGCCTACGAGACGGTCAGCACGGCCGCGGCCTCGTTGCCCGAGGCCGAGCGGGCGGGCGAGGAGGTGCTCTCGCTGCCGGTCCATCCCGGCCTCTCCGAGCGCGACCGACGGACCGTCGTCGAAGCAGTCCGCGATCACTTCACCAGCCAATGAGCACTACCCGACGGACGGACGAAACGACCGAGGAACCGATCCGAGCCGGCGTTATCGGCGTCGGCTCGATGGGCGAGAATCACGCGCGCGTCTACGACGAACTCCCGGCGGTCGAACTCGCCGGCATCACCGACCGCGACGAGGGTATCGCTCGGCGGGTCGCCGCCGAGTACGGAACCGAACCGGTCGCCCTCGAGACGCTGCTCGAGCGCTGTGACGTCGTGACGGTCGCGGTGCCGACACACGCCCACTACGAGACGGTCTCGACCTGTCTCGAGGCGGGGGTCAATGTACTCGTCGAGAAACCGATCGCGGAGACCGTCGAACAGGGCCAGCGACTCGCCGAACAGGCCCGCGAGGCGGGACTGGTCTTACAGGTCGGCCACATCGAGCGGTTCAATCCGGCGGTCCAGACCGTCGCGGACCTGATCGACGATCTGGACGTGATCAGCGTCGACGCCGAGCGACTCGGGCCGCCGATCGATCGGACGGCACCGGGCAACGTCATCTTCGACCTGATGGTCCACGACGTCGACATCGTCGGCTCGATCCTCGGCGAGCGGCCCCACTCTGTCACCGCCATGGGGACCGAAAGCGGCCAGTACGCCACCGCGACCATCGAGTACGACGACGTGGTCGCGTCGGTGACTGCGAGCCGTGTCACCCAGAAGAAGGTGCGCAAACTCACCGTCACCGCCCGCGAGTGTCTCGTCGAGGTCGACTACCTCGAGCAGTCGGTGTTGATCCACCGCGATTCCTATCCCGAGTACCTCACGGACGACGGCCAGTCCCGGTACCGCCACGAGAGCGTCGTCGAGCGGCCCCGCGTCGACACCGGCGAACCGCTCCGGAACGAACTCGAGTCGTTCGTCGCGGCCGCTCGGGACGGCTCCGAGCCGGAGGTTACTGCCGAGGACGGCATCGCGGCCCTGGAGACGGTCCAGTTGATCGACCGGCTCGCCACGGGGCCGGGAGACGAAACCGACGACGAGAAGCCCCGAGAACCGGAGGTGGAGGCCTGATGGCCGACGCTTCGATCGAGGGGATCTACGGCTCGAGCCAGTCGCCCGGCCGGCAGCGTGACGGGGTGACGAGCGGCGAGGTTCCGGTCGCCGTCTACGGGCTCGGCAAGATGGGGCTCCCGCTCGCGGCGGTCTACGCCGAGACGACGGGGAACGTGACCGGCGTCGACGTCGATCCGGCCGTTGTCGAGACGGTTTCGGACGGCGAGAGCCACGTCGTCGGCGAACCCGGCCTCGAGGACCTGGTCGCCGAACAGGTCGCGGCCGGCCGGCTCGCGGCGACGACCGACGGGCCGGCGGCGGCCGACGCCGCGCGAATCCACGTCATCATCGTCCCGACGCTGCTGGACGACGACAACGAGCCGAACCTCGCGACGGTCGAGTCGGTCGCCGACGACATCGCGGCCGGCCTCGCGCCCGGCGATCTGGTGATCGCCGAATCGACGCTCCCGCCGGGAACCTGCCGGGACGTCCTCCGGCCCCACCTCGCAAGCGAAAGCGGCCTCGAGCCCGACGAGTTCGGGCTCGCGTTCTGTCCGGAGCGCACGTCCTCGGGGACGGCGCTGCGGGACATCCGCGGCCAGTACCCGAAGGTCGTCGGTGGCGTCGACGAGGAGAGCACGCGCGCGGCCGCGGTCGTCTACGACGAACTCTCCGACAACGACGTCCACCCGGTCTCGGACGCGACGACCGCGGAGTCCGTCAAGGTCTTCGAGGGGCTCTATCGCGACGTGAACATCGGACTGGCAAACGAGCTAGGGCGGCTCGCGGACGAACTCGAGATCTCCGTTCGCGAGGCGATCGACACGGCAAACGACCTGCCGATGTGCCAACTCCACGACCCCGGCCCGGGCGTCGGCGGCCACTGCATTCCGTACTACCCGCACTTCCTGCTCGGCCGAACCGACGAGCCGATGGCCGTGACCGAGACGGCGCGCCGGGTCAACGATGAGATGCCAGCAGTCGTCGTCGACCGCCTCGGGCGGGAACTCGCCACAACTGGTACCGACCTCGCGGAGGCTTCGGTCGTCGTCCTCGGCGTGACGTATCGACCGGGCGTCGAGGAGACCCGCGCATCGCCCGCGCTGGGAGTCATCGACGGCCTGCGCGAGCGAGGAGCCGATGTCGCGGGCGTCGATCCGCTCGTCGATCCGGCCGACTACGGCGCTCGAGCCGTGGGAATCGACGAGATCGCCGACGAGGAATTCGACGCTGCGGTGATCGTCACCCCGCACGCGGACTTCGACCGGATCGACTGGCCCGCCCTCGAGCCCATGGTGGTCGTCGACGGCCGGGACGCGGTCGACCTCTCGGCGACGGCCCACCGCGAGTACGATCTCGGCGGCTCGAGCGACGGTCGACCGCCGCGAGGGTCGCCCGACGGCGAGGGCGAGACCGGCTCGGCGGAACCGACCGAACGATCGGCGGCCGCCGACGGCGAACCGGCTGCCCATCGGACGGACGGAGGCAACGATGTATAAGGGCAAGCAGATCGGCGTCGTCGTGACGGCCTACGACGAGGCGGCCTTCGTCGGCCGTGTCATCGAAACCGTGCCCGACTTCGTCGACCGGATCTACGCCGTCGACGACAGGTCGCCGGACGAGAGCTGGGACGTGATCCAGCGGATCGCCGACCGGCTCAACGAGGGGGCGAACGACGAGACCGCCGACTCGGAACTGGCGGTGGCCGACGGCGGCGACGGTCGGCGCGTCGTGCCGATCCGCCACGAGGAAAACCACGGCTACGGCGCGGCGGTCAAGACCGGCTACCGGCGCGCCGCCGAGGACGGGATCGACGTCGTCGCGGTGATGAACGGCGACGGGCAGATGGACCCCGAAATTCTCGATCGGATCATCGACCCCGTCGTCACCGGCGAGGCCGACTACGCCAAGGGCAACCGGCTGCGCAGCGCCGAGGACCGCGAGGACATGTCGACGTTCCGTTTCGTCGGAAACGCGATGCTCACCGGCCTCTCGAAGTTCGCCTCGGGCTACTGGTCGATCGGCGACCCACAGAACGGCTACACGGCCATTTCGCGCGAGGCGATCGAGGCACTCGACCTCGAGTCGATCACCGATCAGTACGGCTTCCTCAATCACCTCCTGACCCACCTCAACGTGGCGGGTTGTCGGGTCGCGGACGTACCCATGTCCGCGGTCTACGGCGACGAGGAGAGCAGCATCAAGTACGTGCCCTTCGTCCGGTTTGTCTCGCTGCTGTTGCTCCGGAGCTTCTGCTGGCGGCTGAAGACGCGGTACGTGGTCCGGTCGTTCAACCCGGCCGTCGTCTACTACGCCGCCGGGACCGCGGGGCTCGTCGGCGGCGCGGCGGGCGTTCTCGGCTCCGTCGCGCGTGCGATCGACGGCAACGACGGCTTTACGGCCGGCATCGCCTCGTTCGTCGCCGGCCTGCTCGGGCTGGTTTCACTGGGTACTGCCATCAGGCTCGACGCCGAGGCCAACGAGGACCTCGAGGTTCAATGTGCCGACGCGACGGAACAGGACCGGCCTGACGAACCCGACGGGGACCGCGACGAGCGAGTGCCGGCGCGGAGCGAGCCGCGATAACGGGGTCCTCGAGCGGAAGACGGACGAGCAGGAGTACGGGAGTCCGTTCGAACGTCGCGCGATTGTGGCCGACGACGAGAATTTCTGCGGACGGGTCGAACGACGGAGTGACCCCTCTCCCGGGAGTCCGACCGACTGCCGTCGGTGTCGGTCACTCGATCGAGTACGTCACGATGTCATCGGCCTCGCAGGCGGGACACTGCGTCGTGCCGGCCGAAACGTTCGTCCCGCAGTTGCGGCACTCGTGGACGACCGTGACAGACGGCACGTTCTCGCCGCCTTCCGGGGCTGTATCGGGTGATTCAGCGGCTGTCTCATCGCCGGAGAACAGCTCACTGAGGAGTGTAGAGAGACTCATAGAACGGGGGGACTAGTCGGCTCTTTTCCGGAGATGGCCAAAAGTGTTTCGTGACCGGCGAACCGACGGGATCGCCGATATCGCCGCGAAATCCGGTCGAGCACCGCTACATCGACCGCGAACGGGGTTGCAACACTCGCTTCGTCGAGCGGTCGAGTCCCTCGAGTTCCCCGCGGGAGGTGGCCACGTCGACGAGCAGGTCGGTGAGGTTCACGAGATCGGCCGCGTACTCCCGTCGTTTGCGTTGCCACCGGGCGTCCGCGTCGTCGGCAGCGAGGATCTCGAGGGAGCGATCGCGGACCGCGTCGTAGGAATCGAACTGCTCGGCGAGGCCGGCGCGCTCGAGTTCCTGGAACTCGCCGTACTCGTGGTCGTCGGTGCCGCGGTAGCGAAAGGCGGGCGTGCCGAGTAGCGCGGCCTCGGTGGCCATCGTGCCGGTGTCGGCCACCAGCAGGTCGGCCTCGGCCATCGCGTCGTGAATCAGCGCGGGGTGGAGGTCGTAGGAGCGGGCGGGGAGGTCCCGAAGGTCCATCTCGCCGCCCTCGTCGGAGACGAAGACCGTCGCATCCTCGCTCAGGCGCTCGATCAGGTCCCGTCGCTGTTCGGGACGGAACCCCTCGAGGTCGGTGTCGTGGAGTGCGTCGAGGGCGTTGAACCGGGCGATGACGTACGGTTCGTCGGGGTCGACGTCGAGGTACTCCCGGACATCGCCGTCGGCTTCGAAGACCTCGGGGTGGAGATAGGCACACTCCTTGAAGCCGTCGAAGGTGTAGTGGGCGTCGCCGAGATCGCGGCGCGTGACTGCCGGGGAGAGGATACAGTCGGCGAAGGGTCGCGAGACGGTGTGGTTGAAGTCGCCCGGCTCGTCGTCGAGGACGAGTACGACCGGCGACCGCGAGAGCGTGCCGGCGTAGGCCGCGTAGGGGCCCCGACCGAAGATCACGTCTGGATCGAACCGGACCGCTTCGGTCCCGATGGTGAGGAACTGGCCGCCGAGTTCGCGCGCGAACCCGAGCGCCGAGTAGCCGTCGGTTTCGTGGTGGCCGTACACCCGGTAGGGCATGTCGAAATAGTCGAGTAAGTCGGTCGTACAGGCGTACTCCCGGGTCAGCACGAGCACGTCGTGTCCCGCTCGCTCGAGGCGGTCGACGGCGTGTCGATACAGGTGGACGTGTGCTGGCGTATTCGCCAAGACGAGGATCCGCATCGAGGATAGCTATCCCTCGTCGACCCTTTGTAATAGCATCGCTACGGGGGGCCTCGCGCGGAAGTCGCCGGATACGGCCCGCACGTCTAGGTGTACGTGAAGAAAACTCGAGCGGGCCCTGCGGATAACAAAACGCCGCGAGGTCGTCTCCGTACCCACCGAGATGCACGTCCTCACGCTCACCGCGAACGCCGACGCTCCCTTCATGAACCAGCAGATGGCGGCACTCGAGGAGCGAGGCGTCTCCTTTACTACGGTGCCGGTAGCCGGCGAAGTCGCCGCCGACACCGACCGGAGCCCGGCGGATTACATCCGGACGGTGCCGGCGGTCATCAGGGAGGCCGGGAACGGCTACGACCTGATCCACGCCCACTACGGGCTGACGGCACCGATGGCGATCGCACAGCTCCGCAAGCCGGTCGTCCTCTCGCTGTGGGGATCGGACGTCCACGGCCCCATCGCTCCCGTCAGCCGCGCCTCTGCGCCGTTCTGTGACGAGGTCGTCGTCATGTCCGAGGAGATGCGAGAGGTACTCGGGCGCGACTGTACGGTGATCCCCGACGGGGTCGACTTGGAGATGTTCCGGCCGGAGCCACAGGAGCGTGCGAAAGAAACCGTGGGCTGGGACGACGACGAGTCGGCGTATAACGTGTTGTTCCCGTACTCGCCCGCACGCGGGGTGAAAAACTATTCGCGGGCTGAACGCGTCGTGAGCGTCGTCGACAACCTCCTCGAGCGGCCGGTCCGACTCCGGACCGTCTACGGCGTCGATCACGACGCGGTTTCGGACTACATGAACGCGGCCGACGCGCTCGTCCTGACCTCCGACAGCGAGGGCTCGCCCAATTCGGTCAAGGAGGCGCTGGCCTGTAACCTCCCCGTCGTCGCCGTCGACGTCGGCGACGTTCGAGAGCGACTGGCCGGCGTCGACCCCTCCCACGTCGCAACGAACGACGAGGACCTCGTTCGGGGGCTGATCGACGTCCTCGAGCGCGGCGAGCGATCGAACGGCCGCGAGGCCGCCCGCGAGGTCAGCATCGAGCGGACGGCCGATCGAATGCTCGCAGTCTACGAGCGGGTCGCCGGGACGGTAATTGAAACGGAATCTAGCGGTGAGAAAAAGCGGGTTCAGGGCGCGGCCGGGCTCGAGTGAAGCCCACGGCTACGAGAGATCGCTACTTCTGCGGAGGATCAGTTCCGGACGAACGGGGCTTCTCGCACGCCGATCTCAGAAGCGAGAAGAGATAGCTACTGTACTTCCGTCCGATACCACTCCATCGCTTCCGGCACGTGGTCTTCGATCGGCCGGTACTCGTAGCCCAGTTCCTCGCTTGCCTTCCGCGAACTGTAGAACAGCCGCTGGGTCGCCAGATTCGCCATCTGCCGGTCGAAGGGGAACATCCGGCGGTCGGCGACGGCGTCGACGACCTCGGCGACGGGGCCGGCGGCCCGAATCGCGGTCGCCGGGACGCGGATTCGGGCGGGCGAGCCGTCGGCGGCGTTGGCGATCCGGGAGACGGCACACTCATAGGAGAGGTTCTCGCCGCCGAGGATGTAGTGTTCGCCGCTGGTCCCGTGCTCGTACGCGGCGAGAACCCCGTCGATGACGTCCGAGACGCCGACGATGCTCAGGCCGCCCGGGAGGTGGGCGGGCATCGTCCGGTCGACGCCCATCGAGAGCAGTTGGGCGGTGAACTCCTCGTCACCGGGGCCGAAGATCGAGGTCGGATGAACCGTAACGGCATCCCCGCCCGTGTCGGCGTACCGATCGACCAAGCTCTCCGCCTCGGCCTTCGACGCCTGATAGGCACCGATGGGCTCGGCCACGTCCGTCTCGTCGGCGAGTTCGGCGTCTGCCGGCGGCCGGCGTGTGCCGGCGGTACTGGTGAAGACGACACGGCCCGCGTCGCCGTCGCGACAGGCCTCGAGCACGCGCTCGGTCCCGTCGCGGTTGACCGCCCAGACGGTTTCGGGACCGGCGTTCCAGAGACCGATTCCCGCGAGGTGGAAGACCGCGTCGGCTCCGTCGACGAGATCGCGCAGTGTCTCCCGGTCGGAGAGATCGCCGACGTACCACTCGACGCCATCGAGGTCGCCCCGGTCCGAGGTCGGGCGGCTGAGCCCGCGGACGGTCCAGCCCTTCGCGAGCAGGCGGTCACAGAGCCGCGAGCCGAGGAAGCCGGTGGCACCGGTGACCGCGGCCGTGCGTGCGTCGGTCATCGCGGTCATCGACCGCCCTCGAGTTGCGGCGGGACGGCGTCGCCGGCCACCGCGGCGTAGACGCGGTAGGCGGTCGAGACGGCGGGATGGGTCTCGTCCGGCGGCGGCAACTCGCCGTCCGGGATTCGATCGCGGAGTCGGTCGAAATCGACGTCACCTTCGACGGAGATCGGACCGTCGTCACCGCGAGCGATCTCGAGGGCCGCGTCGGCCTCGAGCGAGCGCCCGAGCAGCGCGGCCGCGACGGCGTCGATGTCGACGGGGGGGCCCGCGAACAGGGTATCGCCCGCAGCGGGTTCGCCGCCGTAGACGGTGGTCGCATCGAGGACAGCGAGCGCGGGATCGACGGCGCGCGTCGCCGCGACCGGTACCCGCGCGGGATCGGCGTCGCAGTCGACGGTACTGGCGAGCGTTCGCATCGCGCCCGCGACCGGTCCGTCCTCGGACGGCCGCAGCGACGGGACGACGACCGCGGTGCTCTCGGCGAGCCGGCTCGGGACCGAGACCGCGGTCGGATTCCGATCGACCTCGCAGATGTCGTCTACGCGGTGATCGTCGGCCAGATCCACGAGGGTCGCGTCGAAACGCTCGAACAGGCTCGCGTAGCCGAGATACGCGGCGGTCCGATCGAAGGCGATCCGGTCGTCGCTCGCGCCGGCAACGGCGATCTCGGCGTCCGTCCGCCGCTCGAGGCGGTCGACGATCGCCCCGATCACGGCGGGATCGGTGACCATGCCCGAGGAGGGGTGAAACGGGTAGTGGGCGTCCGGGACGAGCGTGATCCGATCGGCATCGGACAGCGTCTCGAGAGAGGGCTCGAGGAGGTCCCGAACGGGCGACTCGAGGGCCGCCATCCGGGCATCGATGTCGGGAATCCAGCTGCCGCGCCGATCGGCGGCGTCGACCGCGGTCGCGCGGACCGGCATCGCGCTCATAGGGTCACCTCCGGGGTCTCGGGTTCGGCCGCCTCGTCGTCGCTCTCGGCGGCCAGTTCGTAGGCCGTTTCGGCGAGCTCGATGGTTCGTCGGCCGTCGGCTCCGTCGACCGGCGGCCGCTCGCCTGCGCGGATCGCGTCACAGAAGTCCGCCAGCGCGTCGTAGTGGGCCTGCAAGTAGAAGGTCGGTCCGAAGACATCCGGCTCGCCGTTCGTGAGTCGGCCGGCGACGTTCGACAGGGCGGACGCGGCCGCGCCGGCATAGAAGTTCTCGGGTAGGTGCTCCTGGTTGCTGATCGTTCCCGTCACTCCCTCGAGACGCAGCCGGGTGTTGACCTCCGGGAGTTGCTCCCACTGGTAAGTCCCGCAGTGGAGCGTGATCGTCGTCTCCGTCTCCGGGGCCGTCATGAGTACGGTCGCGGCGTCTTCGGCCTCGGTCTCGAGCGTTCGCCCCATCGAGGCGTCTTCGACCTCGAGCTCGCCGAACAGCCATTCGAGGAGGTCGAAACAGTGGACGCCGAGTTCGACGAGGGAGCCGCCGCCGCTGGCGTCGGGGTCCATCGGCCACTCTGGCGGTGCCTCGTCGGCGGGCGGCTTCCCCAGCGGATGGTCGTTGAGCCGCGTGATCGAGGCGTAGGGAACGTGGCCGACGCCGCCCTCGTCGTAGGCCTGCTTGACGCCGGCCATGTCGGGCTGGTAGCGCAGCGTGTGATCGACGCCGACGGCGATGCCCGCCTCGCGGGCGGTCTCGAGCATCTCGTCTGCTTCCTCGGTCGAGCGCGCGAGTGGTTTCTCGACGAAGACGTCGATGCCGGCCTCGGCGGCCCGCTCGACGGCCTCGGCGTGGAGGAACGGCGGCAATGCGACGACCGCTGCGTCTAACTCCTCGGACTCGAGCAGCGTCGCGTAGTCATCGTAGGTACGAGACACGCCGGCGCGTTCGGCTCGCTCGCGGTTTCCGGGAACGGTGTCGGCGGCCGCAACGACCTCGACGCCAGGCATCGCGACTGCGGATTTCAGGTGTACCAGCCCGATGTTGCCGACGCCGAGGATCCCAAGAGACAGTGCACTCGAGTCGGTCCATCGATTCAGAAGCGGTAGTGCCATCTGTCCGAAAACGGGTCGCCTGCGGGCTTTGTTATCGTCGTCATACCCGTTCGCGACGGCGAGTAGCACTCCCATTCGACCGCCGGGTGGCGGTCAGTTCCAACTCACCGTCGCCTGCTCGTCAAAACCTGCCGGGCCCACGATCCGGTCGGCGACGTCGGCCAGCGTCTCCACCGTGAGATCGGTCGCAGAACGCCGGCGCTCGAGGTGCGAGAGGATCGCTCGCATCCGCTTGTCGTCCCGCTCGCGGGTCAGGTTGTTCGGATGGAGCCACATGTGAAAGAGCCCGTCTGTGCGTGCGGCCTCGTCGATCCCGCGGCGGGCCAGCGCGACCATGGGGTCCTCCCAAATCGATTCCGCGACCGTCCGCGCCGGCCCCTCGAATCCGAAGAGGAACATCGACGCGGGGACGTTGACCAGCCCGTGCTCGTCGACGGCCGGTTCGACCAGCATCGACTGATCCCGGATCGTCGAGTCGAAGACGCCGCGAACGCCGTCTCGAGTCGGCGATCTGCCCCGATAGGCCCGGATACCCTGCTCGGCCAGCACGTCGCGGTGGCCGATGTCGTTGCGCGGATAGATGAACGAGTCGACCGACTGGTTCCAGTCGGCCGCGATCTCGCGGCTGCACTCGAGTTCGGCGACGGCGAGTTCGCGGTCCGTCTCCGGACGACCGAACAGGACATGTGAGAAGGAGTGGCTGGCGAACTCGTGGTCGACATCGGACTCGAGGATGTCGTTGACGAGGTCGGGACCGAACCGAAGGTCCTCGCGGTCGGCCCAGTCGGTTCGCTCGCGTTCGAACCAGCCGTCGGGAGCCGGATGGTCGGCGTGGCTGCCGTCACAGGAGTCGAGCATGAGGTGGCCGACGACGGCCCACGTCGCGGGCACGTCGAACTCCTCTAGCAACTCGACCATGACGGACCAGCCGCGGCGGCCGGCCTCGACGCGGTCACTCGGCGGTTCGGCGAGATCGTGAAATCCCCAGCCGAGTTCGGCATCGAGGGAAATTATGACGCTGCCCACTGATCCCACCACGATTGAACGCGTTTCATATCCGAACGGTCGCGTTTGGATGGCTTTGTTATGGAGCCCTTGTCGGGATCGCAACCGGACGCCGCTGGGCACGCGAGCGGACGACACAGCGCCGGGAGACGGACGAACGCAGAGCGATCCGGTAACGACACCGAACAGGGACGACTCGAGCGGGAAGAGCCCTGAAACCTCTCTATAACAAAGCGCTCATCGGGAAACGCACAGGACAGCAGGCGTCTTCGACGTCTCATACAATAAATATGAGCGGATCTACGACTCCCTCCGAGCGAGCGTTCGTGCTCGGACTCGACGGCGTGCCGTGGAGACTCATCGAGCGATGGAGCGACGAGGGGGAACTCCCCAACTTCGCTCGGATGCGCGAGGAAGGCGCGTCCGGAACGCTCGATAGCACTCGCCCACCGACGACGCCGCTTGCGTGGCCGTCGATCGCTACGGGGGTCTGGCCGGACAAACACGGAATATACGGCTTCCAGAACCTCTCGTCGGAATACAGCCACGAGATGTATACGAGCCAGGATCTGGCACAGCCGGCCCTGTGGGACCAGCTCGGGCCGTCCCACGTCGGGAACGTCCCGATGACGTATCCGGTCCGCGAGATCGACGGGACCATGGTCACGGGAATGATGACGCCCTCGACGGATCGGGAGTTCGCTCATCCGCCCGACCTGCAAGACGAGATCGACTCCCGCATCCCCGACTACGACATCAGCCTCGACTATCCGGAGTACGCCGATCGGTTAGACGAGTTCGAGGTCGCCGTCGACGACATGCTCGCGAAGCGGCGGGAACTGATGCGAACCCAGATGGATCGGGCGGGCGACGACTGGCAGCTGTTCTTTTTCGTCTACACTGCCCCCGACCGGTTCCAACACCTCATCTGGGATATGGATCGGTTGCTGGCTCACTACAAGAAACTCGACGAGATCCTCGGCGAAGTTCTCGAGTACACGGACGACCACGACGCGGACCTCTACGTCGTCTCCGATCACGGCTTCGGTCCGATCGAGGACCTCGTCTACGTCAACCGCATCTTAGAACAGGAGGGCTACCTGTTCCGGCGGGAGGACGACGGCACCCGCGGCGCGCTCGCGAGCCTCGGCATCTCCCGGGACGCCATCACCGGGGCGCTCAATCGGGTCGGGATCACCGAGGAGACGCTCGTCCAGTCGTTGCCCCGACGGCTGGTCGACTCCGTCGCCGAACAGATCCCCGGCGATCACGCCCTCTACGACGTCGACTACGACCGGACCGTCGCCTTCGTTCACGACACGGGCAACTGCTATATCAACGACACCGAGCGCTTCGACAACGGCGTCGTCTCGCCGAGCGAAGTGCCACAGGTAAAAGCCGACATCCGCGCCGCATTCGAGTCGGCGACCGACGACGACGGCGAGGCGCTGCTCGAGGTCCACGACGGCGACGAACTGTTCCCGACGGACGAGGACTCGCCGGACCTGGTGGTCAGCGGCCGCGGCGTCTACGAGTCCCGCAGCGGGATGGCAGACGAGGTGCTCGGCGACACCGGGACCTACGACGCGAGTCACCGCAGCGAGGGAATCGTCCTCTGTCGCGGGCCGTCGATCGCCCCCGGGGCGGAACTCCGCGGGGCTCGAGTGGTCGACGTCGCCCCGACCCTGCTCCACGGGATCGGCGAACCGGTCCCGGAGAACGCCGACGGGCGGGTGTTGTTCGACGCCTTCGACGAGGCGGGCACGCCCGCACGGACCAAAGTCGAGCGCACGACGCTGACCCAGATTGAGACCGACGAGGAGGTCGACGAGGACTTCGACGACGTCGAGGACCGGCTGAAGGGCCTCGGGTACATGGAGTAACGCGGCCGATCGGCAACCACGACCGGTTCGAGTACTGTTCTACGCCCCCGCTGTCGGGGTCCGTGTCCGGCTCTTCGGTGGAAGCCGTTGGACTGCGGACTACGGCTGGCCGCGGGGCAGCGTCACGGTGATCTCGTTTCCCGTCTCGATGCGTTCGAACGCGATGTGGCCGTCCGAGAGGTCGACGACCCAGTAAACGAGCCACAACCCTAGTCCCGACGTGTGATAGACATCGTCCATTTCCCAGTCGCCGGTCAGGACGCGGAACTCGACTTCCGGAATCGGCGGACAACTGTCCCGGATCTCGATATCGACCGTCTCCGGCCGAGATCGAACGGTAACCGAGATCTCCGGCGACCCCGCCGGCGCGTGGTCGATCGCGTTCTCGAGCAGTTCGGTTACGGCCAGTTGGATCTCGTACAGTGCGTTCGCGGTGGCCGAGTCGGGAAGCACCGTCTCGATCGTCGCGTTCGGAGACGCCTCGCGGACCGTTTCGACCGCGTCGGCGACGACGGGGACGAGATCGATCTCGTCGGGGATCGCCCGCGCCGTGAGCAGATCGATGATCTCGCGTTGCTTGTCGGCGCTCTCGAGGAGGGCTTCGCCCTGCTGGCGGATGATCTCCGCGCGCCCACGAGCGGGTTCGTCGGCTTCGCTGGCGATACACTCGGCGTTACCGAGGATGACCGCCAGATCGTTCCGCAGGTTGTGCCGGAGGAGGTTATCCATGACGGCCAACTGGCGCTCCCGCCGCCGACGATCGGTAATGTCTCGAGTGAAGCCGACGATCCGGACGACTGCCCCGTCCTCGACGATCGGTTCGGCCTGCACCCAGAGCCACCGGCTGTAGTCGGTGGTCGGGTCGACGCGGTACTCGACCTCCACTGACTCGCCGCTCGAAGCGCGGGCCATCGCCTCGCGAACGCAGGCAACGTCGTCGGGATGGACGACCTCGAGAAACTGCTGTGGATCGGCCTCGAGGTCCGCGACGGATTGGCCGAAGATGTCCTCGTAGGCCGGGTTGACGAACAGGATCTCGGACCAGTCGCCGTCGAACATCCAGAGCACGTCGCCGACGGTGCCGGCGATCGTTCGGAGCCGGCTTTCGGCGTCCCGGCGCTCCCGCTCCGCGGCCACCTGATCGGAGATGTCACGCGAGCTGACGGCGTAGCCGTCGAGGACATCGTCCGGCAGGGCCGTAAAGCGACTCTCGAGCCACACCCACCCGCCGCTCCGTGTCGCGTGACGATACCGGACCGTCGACGACCGGTCGCCCGAGGCGTCGAGCTGCTCGAATCGGTCCGCAACCGCCTGCGTGTCGTCGGGATGGACGAAGTCCTGTGCACGCTCGCCGACGAGTTGGTTGGGTTCGTAGCCGAGAATAGATGTGCTCGCGTCGTTGACGTAGAGGTACTCCCCCGACTCGTCGACCACGGCGAGTTTGTCCTGGGCGTGCTCGAGCAGGATCGAGGCCAGATCGCCGATATCAACGTGCATCGTCCCACTGCGCGGTACGTTCACATAGCGCGAAGAAAAGCGTGGCGGGCGGTGCGGGAAGCCGCCCGCGGGAAGCAATCGTTCGCCCGTCGATGGAAGCCGGAAGAGAGACACGGATCGCGAGACGACGACAGCGGACGGGTCCCCCGGCCGAACCGAACGATTACCGATCGGACCGGACGCGGCGGAGGCCGGTTTTTGCCGTGATCCACGCCGGGTAGACGGTATTGTAGACGGTATTCGGCGCATTTCTCGCGCCGGCCCGGAGCAGCCGGTGGGAGAGCGGCGGCTCCGAGGCGGAGATCAGTTCGTCCAGTTCGGCGGTCTCGAGCCACTCGAAGAACGTCCGTTCGGCCGGCGTCGCGGGTTCGGTCTCGCCGGCGCGCTTGCGGATGTCCGCCCACATGTGTCGCTCGTCCTCACCGAGGACCCAGTCGCCACGCTCGAGGGAACGGCGGAGTTGGTGATAGTCCGAGTCGGCGAACGGGTAGCCGTGATCTGCGGGCTCGAGCCCGGAAAGGCGGAGGCCGACGGCGGTGCGGTAGCACTTCTCGCACTCGCCGCAGTTGCCCGCCATCTGATCGTTGCAGGTCTGCAGTTGGAGGTCGGGGTCTTCGGTTCGAATGTAGTCGGCGATGACATCGATCCGTTCCTGTCGGGTGAGTTCGTAGGCGTCGTGGTGACACTGCGTGCCGGCCCACCGAACGTGCTCGTCGATGTCGGGTCGGGACCCCCACTCGAGGTCGATCCCGTCCCAGTGGGTCGCGGCGACGTAGAGATCCGCCATGCCGCGGGCGTAGGCCATCGGAGCGCAAAGGCCGAGCAGCCCGAGCCCGTGGCCGACGGAGCTGTACCAGCCGCCGTCGACGTGGCGCTTGTAGTGGGCCAACAGCATGGGGTGATCGAGAAAGGACAGCATGTTCGACTCGACGAACGCGGTCTCGCAGTCGTGATCGGCGGCGAAGTTCGAGACGCGCGATCGCAGGGCCTCCCACTTCTCGTCGTCCGCGGAGTCGGGGGTGATCGTCCAGCCGCGGATACTGACCAGCGTCGGCGATTCCTCGCGGTGGCGGACGTACGAACACGTCGAGTCGACGCCGCCGGTAAAGAGCAGGCCGCTCTCGTCGCCCGTCGCCGGCTCCGGCTCGATCGTCCGCCGCGCGTAGAGGGTCCCCCCCTCGAGGAAGTCGTGCATCTCGCACAGCGACGCTTTGACGTCCTCGAGCGCTCGGGCGAACGTCGCGTCGACCTCGTCGACGTAGACGTCCGCGCCGTTGGCCCACGCGACCGGACAGACCTGTGCGAGGACCGGAATCGCGAGCACCCCCTCGGGCACGTCCGCGATCGACACGTCGTAGCTGGTCCGGAACGATTCGTCGCTGAAGAACCGCTCGAGGTCGGCCGAGCAGCGAACCGAGCACTCGAGGGTCCCGTCGTCGGCGGTGATCCGATCAATGATAATCGATGACATATGTGAAGGGTGTGTCGCTCTCGAGTGAGCGGATCACGACCGGCTACAAAAACCACCAGAACCGTTGATCGGTCCGAAATCGAGAACGCAATCCATAGCCGACTGTTCGGAATCGATAGGAACAGCATACCTCGGTTGTGGCGGATAGTGACGCCAGTGCGGTCCGGGTACGGGGCAGTCGCTCCGATTGCGGGGACGAATTGCCGCTCGAGTCGCGGAATCGTGGGGATCGAAGCCGGTTCGGTACTCGGATTCGCGATCGGAGGGCGCTGCCGGCCAGCGGTTTCGACGGTAGGAGCCGTATAACAAACCACGCCAGCGCCGACCTCACGGGCAAGATGTATCTCGAGACTGGCCCGGACGAGCACGGTGAGAGGACATGAGACGGGCGACGCTCAACGCGACGATCGCGGCCGGGTTTCTTGCGGTTGCGGCGGGCGTTCTCGTGGCGAGAGCGAACCCGGCGACGGCCTACGAGTCCTCGGTCTACGTGGGGTCGCCGACGGTCGTCTGGGCCGGATTCGCGCTCGCGTTGGCCATCGCGGTCGGGACGGCCCTCTCCTGTCGCGGCCGCCAGCAGGGGCTCGGAATCGCACTCGGCGCGCTGACGGTGACGGCCATCGTGAGTCTGCCCGTGATCCGAAACTATCGGTTCGCCGGCATGGGCGACGCGCTCACGCATCTGGGCTGGACGCGGGACATCGTCAGCGGCGGGACCGCACCCCACGAACTGTTCTATCCGGGACTCCACGCTATCGCGACCGTACTACACTTCCTCGGGGGCGTCCCGATCGAACGCGGCCTCCTGATCGGGATGGTCGTCCTGTTCGTCCCGTTCGCCGTCTTCGTCCCGCTGACCGTCCGCGGCATGGCCGGCGGCGGACTGGCGGTCGGCCTCGCCGCAATCGTCTCGTGGATGGTGTTACCGGTCAATAATATCGCGACGTTCATGGGCGTCCACACCAACTCGAACGCGCTGTTTCTCGTCCCGCCCGTCGTCTTCGCGCTCGTCGCCTCCCTCCGGCGGCGGTCGACGCTCGAGCGACTCCCCCTCGGACTGTCACCGTTCAGCGCGCTGGTCTATCTGACCGCGCTCGCGCTCCTGTTGGTTCATCCCCAACAGATGTTCAATATCGTCATCCTCGTCGGCGCGATCAGCGGCGTTCAGTTCCTCGCCCGGCGGCGGTTCGACGACCACCCGATGCTCGAGCACCCGACGACGTACGCACACACGATCACGCTCGGTGGGATGTTCGGGCTCTGGGCGCTCGGCAACGAGCGATTCAGGAGCGCCGCGTCAGGGCTCGTCTCCGGTCTGTTGATGCAAGATATCGGTGCCGGAGCCGAGGTCGACCAGCGGGGCGGGTCGCTCACCGATATCGGCGGCAGTCTCACCGAACTGTTCGTCAAACTCTTCCTCGACGCGGCGATCATCGGCCTCATCGTCGGCCTGTTCGTACTGGCCGTCTGGCTCGGCCGGACGAGACTCGACGGCGAGACGAGGGCTTTCGTCAACTACATCGCGCTCGCGCTCGTCCCGCTCGGCGGGCTGTTCGCCGTCTACTTCGTCGGAACCCCGACGATGGCGTTCCGACAGGTCGGCTTTATCTACGTGCTCCTGACTATCCTCGCCGGGGTCGCACTGGCACAGTTCGTGGGCGGACTCTCGGGCGTGATCTCGAGGCCGGGGGCGAACGCGGTCACGGCGCTGGTACTCGGGGCCTGTCTCGTCCTCGGGCTGATGACGGTGTTCGCCTCGCCGCTGATCTACAATCCGGGTCAGCACGTGACCCCTGAAATGATGAGCGGGTACGAAAGCGGGTTAGACCACGGGGCCGAGGACGTTCCCTACGCGGGCATGGGGTACGATCCCTACCGGTACGATCACGGGATCAACGGTATCTCCGGCGGCGGCGACCGGATCGGCGGCGCGTCGGCGGCCACCGGCTCCGTCAACGCCACCGCGTTTTCGGAGGGCAACTACAGTGGGGCCTATCCGACCGACGAGTACTACTTCACCGTCACGGAGTGGGACAAGACGAAAGAGATCGCCGTCTACGATGAGCTCAACTACCGCAACGCCGCCCTCGAGGGCCTCGATACCGAACCGGGCGCGAACAAGGTGATCTCGAACGACGAGTTCGAGATGTACGCGGTCAGCAGCGAGCCGTAGCCTTCCCCGCCTTCGTGACGCCGCGCGGTTCGCCGTCGAGGCTGCTGCGTCTCAGTTCGTCGAAACGAGAGCCGGGTTCGGCCCGCTCGTCGACTTGCTTCTTCCTCGAGTCGATCCCGGATCGGGCCGGCCAGCGACCACACGCTGCTCGAGGTCCCGACCGATCAGTCGTACCCGCTCGGACGATAGCCGCTCGAACTGCGACCGAGTAACAGATGATTGAGAATTGACTGCAAACCGCAGTCTGTTTGTCGCAGCGGTCGAGGCCATCCGACCGGCCGCGGACCGACCGAAACGGGGCAAATCGGCCGGTAAAAGACGATTACGGCTCGAGAAACACGATACTGTCCGGACGAAACGGCTGTATCTCTGCTGAGCGTCCGGTTACGTTCTGACCGTCGAATACCGCATCGAGATCGGCTCTCCGTCGGATATTCTCGTATTTCCTCGGAAATAATCTGATTACGAAGCAGGCGTTTGCCATCAATTCGTTCGTATCTTCGTGAGTGAACGCCGGTAGATTGTGTGCGATTCTCCAGTGTTAGAAATACTGTCTGTAAATTTAAGCCATATCTCCAAGGAAAAGTTTATGGGTGTAAGTTGGTGTTACGGAATTGTATGGCGCAGAACCCCCGTACGTCCGACACGGAAACTACTCCGACTGCAGGCCGTAACAGCGGATTAACCCGCCGTAACTACGTTCGCTCGCTCGCCGCGGTGGCGACTGCAGCAACCGCGATCGGCGGTGCCGGCACCGCCGCCGCCCAGGACGACTACGAGGTCATCGAAGCCCAGGGACAGACGATCACCCTCGAGGAAGGCGAGACCTGGGAGAACAAACTCATCGACATGACGACCGGCCAGGACATCATCGTCACCGCCCACAGCAGCGACTGGACGATCCGGAACGTCGGTTTCAAAGGCGAGAACACCTCCGGTACCGGGACCGCCACGTTCGGCATCTCCGATACGGGCGGCGGCACGTCCACCGTCGAAAACGTCTACCTCGGCGACGGCGCGAGCACGGGCAACACCAATCCGAACGGCCACGGGCAGACCGCCTTCTGGGTCGCCCCGGATCACAACGGCCACATCGACTTCGAGAACGTCAATATCCAGAACTTCTCGGACAACGCGATCTACGGCTCCGCCCCCGGCAACAAGGGCGGCGGCACGATCCACATCGACAGCAGCTTTGCCGCGAACTGTTATGTCTCGCACTTCCGTCTCGGCACCGAAGGGAGTAAGATCACCAACTCGAGCGTCTACGTCGACAGCAGCGAGGGCTACGTCGGCCGCGGTATCTGGGCGTGGGCCCCCGGCACGATCGAGGTCGAGGGCTGTCAGATCCAGATGAACGGCCAGAACAACGCCATTGTCGCTGGTGCGAACGGCAACCCGACGGAGGTCACCGTCGCGGAAACCGATTACGACGAGCAGGCCGGGATCTCCGAAGAGGCCGGCTCGACCGTCCAACTCGGCGACAGCGTCGGCACCGATCCCGAGGCGTTCATCCCCAAGGGCGTGCCGACCAGCCCCGAAGAGGCGGCCGCCGGCTCCCAGAACTAACACGAGTATCGCCGCGGTCCCGCTGACTCCCTCCACCGATCCACTGACGCCTCCCCGCTGACGCAACCTCCCACTCCACGCCGCTGCAGTCCCCGCTGACGCACCCTTTCCCTCCGCCGCGTGATGGTGTGCATGCGGCTTCACCGCACGCGATTGCTGACTCGTTTTTCGTACTACTGCTTTTCTTCGACCGGTGCGTCGATACCCACCGGGGGCCCGATAATTGTCGCCCAGCGTTCGTCGAGAACGCGGTATCGACCCGACGGTATGCAGCGCGGGGACTCGGATTAGTACTTCGAGTATCGAACTCGAGGCCATCGGTCCACTCGAGTCGGCCGGCCGGCAAATTGCCACGCTCGTCCGGAGTCCGTGAGAGCTCAAACCCGGACTGACTGTTTGGCGAACTGCCGGCACGGTTCGACCCACCAGCGTGTGTCTTCTCGCTACTCGAGTCACGTCCAGAAACGGACCGGGTTGGAAAGTCGAAGCCGAGACGAGACCGGTCATGACGATATCGAGAGTCGGAGAGCGGTGCCAATCGCCCACGGATGAACAGGACGAAACGGTTTATTCGAGTCGGAAATCGTGACGTATCAGGCTCTCACGGGCCGAGAATCGAGAGGAGCGCCGAAATAGACCGAACCGAGCCGAACCGTCGTCGAAACCGCGACGGAATTACTGTTCGCGCGCGTTGTACTGGACGTCAACCGTGGCATCGCCGAGGATTTTGAAGTCCTCGATATCGCCGTCGAACCAGTAGGCGTCGAGCCAGCCGTCGACGCCGCCACGGACCGTCGTGTCCTCGATGATGTCGGCGTCGTTGATCGATGCGTCCCGGTACTCCGCCTTGATGACTTTGTCCGTCGCGCGGAACGAGTACGTACTCGGTCCGGCACCGGTACCGTCGAAGACGATCGCGTGTGGAAGGAGTTCGGGATCGCCGTACTCCTCGAGGTCGATCTCCTCGCCGTCGACCGTGACCGTCGCCTTGCCGCCGGACATCGTGATGTCAGTCAGCGCCCCGGAGAAGCGAAAACGGAGACTGTCGCTGGTAACGGTGCTCTGGACCGTCGAGCCCGAGATGGTCGTCGCTTCGTCCTCGGGTTCGTCGTCGCCCGCGAATTCGATCTCGCCGTCGACCGTGATCTCGAAGCCGACCGGAACGCCCGGCCCGTGTACCTCGAGGACGTGCGGAAGGTCCGCGCCGAAGTCGGCGGGATCGACCTGCTCGCCGTTGACGGAGGCCGTGCCGGGGCCGTCGAGGGTCAACTGTTCGATCTCGCCGCTGAATTTGAAGGCGTCTTTCCAGTTGGCGACGCCGCCGTAGACGGTGCCGCCCTCGATGGCGTCCTCGTCGTCGATCGAGGCACCGTCGTAGCTGCTTCGCTCGACCTCGCCGCTGACGGAGAACTCGTAGCGAGTCGAATCCTCGTCGCTCCCGTTGATGAGGATGATATTCTGGAGGATGTCGTCGATGTCGGCGGGGTCGATCTCGACGCCGTTGACGCGGACGGTCGCGTCACCGTCGACTGACAGGCGCTCGATCTGGCCGTCGAACCGGAACGCGTCGAGGTAGTCGGCGACGGTGCCGCTTGCGCGGGTATCGTCGACCGACGCCGCCGCGTCGATCGTCGCGTTTTCGTCGGTACTCGCCTCGACCGTATCGCTGACGACGAACTCGTAGCTCGTGGTCTCGGCCGTGCCGTTCCCGTCGAAGACGATCGTGTTCGCCAGCGACGGTTCGGATGCGTCCTGCCCCGGTTCGGGGCTGGGCGAGGGCTCGGAAGAGCCACCGCTTGCGGCCTCTTCTGCGGAGGTCGGGACGCCCTCGGGCATCGAGAGGTCGGGGTTAGACCCGAGCCCGCTCCCGCGGGAGAGTTGGACGTTCCCGCGCTGGCTGATCCCGTCGAATCGTGTGTTGTCGATGCTGATTCGCGTCGTTTCGCCGCTCCGGCCGAGGTGAATCGCGTTGGTGTAGGAGCCGGAGCTGAAGTCACAATTCGAGACGACCATCCGTCCGGGGTTCCAGCCCCAGAAACAGCGGCCGTTGTACCGGCCGTTGCCGTCGTTGTACGCCACGGAGTTCGTACACTTCGAGCCGTCCGAGCTCAGTCGGTAGCTCGAGACGTAGTTGTTCGCCGCGTAGCAACTGTCGATATGGACGGTACCGCCGTTGCCGTTGTAGCCGGGGGCGGACGCGTAGATCCCGTTGTTTGGCCAGTCCTGGACGTTGCAGTTCCGAATGTCGATGTGGCCGCTGTGTTCCGGGGCGACCCAGATGCCACACTGCCCGTGGGAACTGTAGCTGCTCGGCCGGATACAGCCGTCTCCCATGTAGACGTTTTCGATCGTCGACGTGTTGCCGCCGACGTCGGCGACCGCGATCGCGTGCCTGTCGTGGCGGTGAGTCCCGACGAAGCCGACGTTCCGGATCGTCCAGTTCGTCGACTCTCGAGCGTAGAGACCGAACCAGTTGCCGTTCGAGAAGTCGATGAGCTTGTTCTCGAAGACCTCGCCGTCGTCGATGCGGTACCACTCGTTGGAGGCCTCGATGACCTCGTAGTCCTCGGCAGCGGCTGCACTACCGGAGGCCAACCCGCCGCCGACCACGGACGCCGCACCCGTCAGCTTCAGGTACGAGCGACGGTCGAGTAATCTAGTATTACCGCCCGAATTGCCGCCCTCGAGGCTGCTATCCGCAGATTCGTCGTCATCCAATACCGAATTGTCGCGTGCCATGCGTTCGGGTAACGACAGTATGCCCCCATAAACTTTCCGCTTAATTCTGTATAAAATAAACAGACTATCACGGATTCATGTCTTTTTCTTGTTTAATATATTGTATTATAGCACGATTGTTTTATATTAGAATCGATAGACGGCACCGAGGTAATAGTCTATTACCGCCCGTTCATCCGGATACTCGGACCGTCTACACCGGCGATAAGTTGCAAAATACGGACAAAACTGAACGCCGACCGAACGCCGATTGCGGCAGTCGGCGGCTATCGAGTCCGTTCACGTCACAGTCAAGAAATACTGTGTTTGCGCGTCAGAACCCGCTGCACTCAGAAGGGGACAGTGGAACAGCAGAGCGAAGCGATCGCAGGGGTCGACGGAACTCCCGCGAGCAGCGACTCACGTGGGTGACCGAATCAGCCGACTCGAGTACAACGACCGTTGACGCGACAAAGCCGGCGTGGTACCGCCGATAGCCGGCGTCGGGTTAGATGTGAGCCTTGATCTCGTAAACGTCCACGAGGCCGCTCGCGACGGACAGCACCGCCCAGACCGCGACGCCGGCGGCGATGACGGCGAGCAGGGTCGCGATCCCGGTGACGAACGGCTGTAAGGCGACGACGGCGACGGTCATCGCGAGGGTCACGCCGCCGGCGGCTCCGATCGACTTCCCGAGTCGCCGCCAGTGAAGCCCGAGTTCGCGGTCGATGAGATAGACGTTGTACACCACCATGAGGCCGTAACAGAGCGCCGTCGAGGTCGCCGCGCCGACGACGCCGATCGCCGGAATCAAGAGGAGGTTCAGACCGAAGTTCAACCCGCCGGTGATCCCTTTGCCGACCGCGCGTTCGGTCGCCCGGCCGAGGTAATCGAGGCTGTCGTTGGTGATCTTATCGATCGCCTGAAACAGGACGTAGACGCTAAACACCTGCAAGACCGGCGCAGCGCCGGCGTAGGCCTCGCCGAAGACGAACCGGATACCCGGGTCTGCGAGGAGAACGATCCCGGCGACCGCCGGCAGGTACAACAGGAGGACGTACTCGAGGGACTGCTCGTAGACGCGGGCGGCCCGCTCAAGTTGTTCGGAGGACTTGTGCTCGCCGAACGTCGGCGCGACGGTAAAGCCGAGCGAGTCCGCGGGCGCGATCACGAACGTCGAGACTTGCTTGGCGAGTTCGTAGAAGCCGACCGCGACCGGGGTCAGGAAGAAGCCGACCATCAACGTGTCGACGCGTTTGTATAACGTGTTTGCGCCCTGTGACGCCGTCAGCGGCAGGCTGTACCTGACGATGCGTTTCGAGAGGCCAGGTTCGCCGCCGTCGGTCGTCGGATACGACGCGAGGATCTGATAGAGGAAATAGCTCCCGACGAGTACGGATACCAGGTAGCCGGCGACGAAGCCGGCCAGCGCGCCGTACGCGCCGAAGCCGGCGACCACGAAGAGGACGATAAAGCCGAGTCGCCCGACGCTCGAGACCGTACTGGTCGCCGCGGTCAGGGTCACCTTGCCAAAGCCCTGAAACGCGATCAGCAGGTAGCCGTGGGCGACCTTGACGACGATGTAGACGACGCCGAGGGCCAGTAGCGGTTCCAGTCCCGGCTCGCCGTAGGCGGCCGCGATCGCGCCCCGAAAGAGGAAGAACAGGACGCAGACGATCGCAACGGTGAGGGCGTTGAACGCGATCGACGAGCGGACGATGTGGCGGATCTGGGACTCGTCGGTGTTTCGATACTCGGTGACGAACCGCGCCATCGATTTCGGGATGCCGAGGGTTCCGAACAGGGTCGCGATCGAAAAGACGGCGATGGCGAGGAAGATCAGCCCGTACTCGTCGGGCGAGAGGAACACCCGCGTGAGCAACAGGGTGATCGCGCCCTGCGCGCCGAGTCGAAGCAGTTCGGCACCGAACGTGGCCTTGACTCCGCGGACGAGACGCTGTGAGAGTGACATTTGAAACGAGGAACTGGGCGGCTCTCGCGCTCGCTACAGGTCGGCCGGGACTGATTCTTCGTCGTCCGGCGTGGCCGGTTCTGCCGCGGGCGTGGCGTCGGCCGCTTCTGACGGCTCCGCCGTCTCCCCCGCGCTCTCCTCGCGGCTCGGCTGGGCGGCGTCGCGGATGGTCTCCATGATTCGGATCGTCCACTTCGACTGCTCGAGGGGGACCGGCACCTCGGCGTCGCCCTCGATCGCGTCGACGAACTCGTCGAAGATCGCACAGTGGGAGTTCGTCTTGGTCTCCGACTCCCAGCTGTCGTCGAACCGCGAGGTCGCGACCGCTTTGACGTTCTCGAGCGTGCTCGAGGCCTGTGCGAGGGAGACGTCGAGGCTCTTCTTCGAGCGGGCGATGACCGAGGAGGTGTAGTCCTCGTCGACCTCGTAGAGCGACTGGTTGATCTCGTCGACGATGAGCGACTTTTCGGTGCCCGTGATCACGTGGAGGCGCTGGGGCAGCGTCCCCGAGAGCATCGTCACGTTACAGAGCGCGCCGTCCTCGGAGACGTACTGCGCTTGGGCCTGATCGTACTCGAAGTCCTCCTCGTATTGTTCCGAGAGGACGGTCTGTGCGGAGATGTCGTCATCGCGTTCGGGCCAGCCGCCGATGCCGAGGACCGAGTAGATCGGGTGGGGCAGCCCCTCCTCGAACTCGCCGCCGGGAAGCTCGAACACCCACGACCCCCGGTTGACTTGATCTGGCGGGGTGAGTCCCGCATAGAGCGTGTCAACGGACTTGATGTGGCCGAGTTCCCCGGCGTCGATCAGTTCGCGGGCCTTGCGGACCGCCGGGTAGAACAGGTGGTTGTGGATGACCGTGACGGGCGTGTCGTGTTCGCGTGACAGCGTCTGTAGCTGCTCGACCTCCTCGGCCGTGACGGTCGCGGGCTTTTCGATGATGACGCCGACGCCGGCCTCGATCGCCTGCCGGGCGATCTCGAAGTGGGTCTGGACCGGCGTACACACGTGCAGGCAATCGAGTTCGTCGAGGAGTTCGGTGAAGTCCGTGACGGCCATCGTCCCGAACTCTCGAGCCCGCTCCCGGGCCAGTTCCTCGTCGAGGTCACAGACCGCGACCAGTTCCATGTCTGGGTTGTTCTGCGCGCCCGCGAGATGCGCTCGCGAGACCGTTCCTGCGCCGACGACTGCGGTTCGAACGACCATGACGAAGCGGACAGTACTCCGATCATTAGTTTTAGACCGATTACTTCACGACCGCTAACCATCCCGCGGCGGGTCGGCCGGGTATGGACCTGTTACTGATACCGGTGCCACCGCCAGCGACGAACGCGCGTGGATGCCGTCAGCTCGTTCCCGCGGGGACGTAGTGAGACGGGACCGAAATCCGGGACTCGAGCCCGACCGTCGAGCGGGTTTCCGATCGGGTCAGAGACGACGCTCGAGGCGGAGAGCGATGTGCGCTCGAAAAGCGGCTCCCGCGCCAGGAACAGCTGCTGGCACGCGACTGTTCCGGTAGTGGATGACGGTCGTCGGGAGCCGTCTGAACGTACGGAATCGGGTATTAAAAAGCCTTCTTAGCGATCCGACAACAGCGGTCGCCGGTCACCGCCGTCGCTGGGAGTGTCCGATGTTCGTGGGAGATGACACTGAGACGTGGTCGGGTGGCTGAGCGACTCGAGGACCGAACACCCATCACGGGACTCGAGACGAACGAGAGGAGTACTCCGGCCGGCCGGTTGTATGTACGAAACGGACTGTCAGCGTGATCGCCGGATCACTCGATCCGGGAGAGTTTGCCGTCGACATTGCGTTCTTGAGACCGGTTCCGGACGACGTGTGCGGTCGAGAGACAGAGGAAGGCGGTGACGACGACGCCCGCGAGGGCGGCAAGCGGCACGGCCGCAAGCAGCGGCGCACCGAGAAGCGCTGCGCCGAGAAGGGTAGCACCGACCACACTGAGTCCAGCGTACCACCGATCCCAGCGGTCCTGTCGGTGGGTGTCGGTGTCGAGGTACATCATGAGCAGGTCGGCGTTGTCCGCAAGCGAGATCAGCCCGCGATCCTGATCGTACTCGACGATCCCGGCGTCGTCCATCTTCGGCAGGTGGGTCTGATAGAGGGCGACGTAGACCCGTTTACGCTGGTCGGAGCTGAGCGCGTTGACCTCGGTGTCGTTTTCCCACGCCGCGATCTGTTCGGCGAGTTCGCCGAGGGTGACCGTTTCGTCGGCTTCCAGCAAGTACGCGAGGACTTCCCGGCGACGGCGATTCTTTAAGAGCTCGAAAATAACGTCCTTGGAGAGCCGTTCGTCCTCGTCGGCGTCGGCGACCGACGCGATCTCGTCCGGGAGCGACGTATCGATCGAGGACATTATGCCGCCCCTCCGGCTGTATAGACTCCATTCGAGCTGGGGGTCCACTGACACCGAGACTTCGTCGTCCCGAAGCGTCGGCCCAACGGCGACCGCTGTACGTTCGAACGGCAGGTCGAAATCACGATTGACACACCAAGTTGAACACCAACAGAGATACTCTTAAGCACAGCCACGTTTCGCACCGGCTGCAAAGGAGGTACGGGACGACTTCTAGACGGTGTCGCCACACCGCCTGACCGGCGCTGTGACGTGCGGTTCCGGTCGCCGTCGAAGCCGCTCGGTATCACCTGATTGCGGTCGTATATCGGCGGCGTACGCACACCCCGTCTGCGGGGGCACTCGACGCTGGTGCGGTCCGACGGACTGTTTTCAAACACGGCACTGGTACCGAACGTTCGAACCGATCAAGATAAAGTCGAACGACAGTTCACAGCCGAACGACGGATTTACTCCGTGAATCATCGATTTACGGGACCGGGTCGGCACAACGATCGGCAGCTTTCATGTGTCATGCACACATTGACCATGATGGGTCGAAACGACCGGCTGACGGCCGTTTCGCCCGGACACGACCGATGGGACACGGTCGCGATACGACCGTCGTCTCTGTTCGCTCGAGGCAGTTGACGGTCGTATCGCTCATCTACCTCTCTTTGGAGAGATCGACCGGAACAGACCGACGATTCCCGGTATATGAGTCGCCGTGATCGGTCCGATGAATCGACACACTGACCGACAGCCGGTGGGTTCGTAAGTCGGTGTTTCCCGCGAAACCATGTGAACCCCTTACAGTGGCAGCATGACTTCTCTCCGGTACTGATGACGCGGTCTATCATCGATCAACACAGCACCGAATCACAGTCCGAGGAGGTCGAGACCGGTCTGTGTCCCGACTGCGAGACCGACACGATCGTTCACGATCCGGACCGCGGGGAACAGGTCTGTGCGGAGTGTGGCCTCGTCCTTACCGAAGATCCCATCGATTACGGGCCGGAATGGCGTGCGTTCAACGCACAGGAACACGACGAACTCTCCCGGGTCGGCGCGCCGCTGACCCAGTCGATGCACGACCGGGGGCTGACGACGACCATCGACTGGCGAAACAAGGACGCCAACGGCCACTCGATGTCGGCCGATAAACACGGGCAACTCCATCGACTCCGAGTCTGGCAGGAACGAATCCGAACGAAAAACGCGGGCGAACGCAATCTCAAGTACGCCCTCTCCGAGATCGACCGCATGGTAAGCGCGTTAGGCGTCCCCAAGCCGGTCAAAGAGACTGCAAGCGTCATCTACCGGCAGGCGCTCGAGCAGGACCTCATCCGCGGGCGTTCGATCGAGGGCGTCGCGACCAGCGCGCTCTACACGGCGTGTCGTAAGGAAGACATTCCCCGGAGCCTCGAGGAAGTAACGGCCGTTTCACGCGTCGACCAGCGGGAGATCGGCCGGACCTACCGGTACATCGCGGACGAACTGGATATCAACTTGGAGCCGACGAACCCCCGACAGTTCGTCCCGCGGTTTTGCTCGGAGTTAGACGTCGACAAGGACGTCGAAACCAAGGCCATCGAGATCATCGACCGGACGACCGAGCAGGGCCTGCACTCCGGCAAATCACCGACCGGGTTCGCCGCCGCGGCCATCTACGCCGCCGGACTGCTCTGTGACGAGACCATCCCGCAGCGAGCGGTCGCCGACACCGCCCAGACGACCGTCGTCACGGTTCGGAACCGCTATCGCGAGCAACTCGAGGCGATCGATCAGCAGCCGGCTACATGATCGAACGCTCCTCCTCGGTCGCGTCTCCGGTGTAGAGGTCCTCGTCGGCCAGCGCGTGGAGGTTGGCGTAGGGCACGAACGCGATGAACGCATCGTTGGCATCGTAGAGGTCGACGCCGTTTTCGCTCCGGTCGTACCGGTCGCATTCGATCTGTCCCTCGGGGAGGATCGCACGGTACATACTGGGATCCGATGTCGTCCAGCCAAATATAGCTATCCGGGCTCGAGGCCCCGCTGGAACGGAGCTCGGCACGGGCCGATCGTGAGCCGCCGTCGGCGAGCGAAATCCGTTTATCCGCACCGCCGTTAGGGCCGGGCAGTGACCGACGATCGTTCTCCGACCCCCGCAGACGAGCAGCGAGGCGATCCCACAGCGCCGGGTGACCCGGAGCCGACCGACGCCGGCAACGAGGGAGCCGACGGCGACAACGAGGCCGCCCTCGAGTTCACGATCGCCGACTTCCACGACGCGAGCCAGCGGGAGGGCCGCCCGGTCCTCACCGCCGCGGCCGTTTCTCGAGCCCTCGAGATCCCCCACGAAGACGCCACTGATCGACTCGAGGTCCTCGCCGAGCGGGGCGAGCTACAGCGCCACGCCGTCTCGACCGATCCGGTGGTCTGGTATCCGACCGAACTCGAGGATCTCACCGATCGCGAGCGGGTAGTCGTTTTCCCGAAGCGCCGGGAAATCGTCGTCGATCGGCCGGATCAGTTCACGCGCGCGCAACTCTCGCAGTTCGCCCACCTCGCGGACGGCAACGGCGAACAGGGCTATCGCTACGTCGTCCGGCCGGCGGACATCTGGGGGACCCCACACGATTCGTTCGAGGATCTCGCGCGGACGATGCGGCAGGCGCTCGGCCAGCGCTCGGAGCGACTCGAGGACTGGGTCGAGAGCCAGTGGGACCGGGCCCACCAGTTCCGACTGGTGACCCACGACGACGGTTACACCGTCCTCGAGGGCCAAAGCGCGGAGATCATGGGCAACGTCGCCCGGCAGAAACTCGACGAGGAACACGTCCACGCGCCGATCTCCGAGACCGAAGACTGGGTCCAGGAGGGGTCGGAAGCCGCGATCAAGCGCATCCTCTACGAGGCCGGCTATCCGGTCCAGGACCACCGCGAACTCGAGTCCGGCGAGGAACTGCCGATCGATCTCGAGGTGTCGCTGCGAGACTACCAGCGGACGTGGGTCGACCGCTTCGCCGAGGCCGGCGAGGGCGTCTTCGTCGGGCCGCCGGGCAGCGGGAAGACCGTCGCCGCGATGGGTGCGATGGCCCACGTCGAGGGCGAGACCCTCGTCTTGGTGCCGAGCCGAGACCTCGCCCAGCAGTGGGCCGACACGATCCTCGAGTACACGTCGCTCGAGGCCCACCAGATCGGCCAGTACCACGGCGGCCGCAAGGAGGTCCGGCCGGTGACGATCGCGACTTACCAGATCGCGGGGATGGACCGCCACCGCTCGCTGTTCGACGACCGCGAGTGGGGGCTGGTGGTCTTCGACGAGTGCCAGCACGTCCCCTCGGACGTCTACCGGCGAAGCACGCACCTGCAGTCGAAGCACCGCCTGGGGCTCTCAGCGAGCCCCATCCGGGAGGACGACCGCCAGACCGAGATCTTCACGCTGGTCGGCCCGCCGATCGGCACCGACTGGGAGGCGCTGTTCGACGCGGGTCACGTCGCCGAACCCGAACTCGAGATCCGGTACGTACCGTGGGGCGACGACGAGCAGGCAAACGCCTACGGCTCGGCCGATGGCCGGGAGAAGTACCGAATCGCCGCGCGCAACCGGGGCAAGATCGACGAGGTCCGCTACCTGCTGTCGGCCCACCCCGACGCGAAGGCCATCGTCTTCGTCGACTACCTCGAGCAGGGCCGGGAACTCTCCGAGGCGCTCGAGGTCCCGTTCCTCAGCGGGGAGACGCCCCACCACGAGCGCCGGCGGCTGATGGACGAGTTCCGCCGGGACGAGCGCGATCTGTTGCTCATTTCCCGGGTCGGCGACGAGGGGATCGACCTGCCGACCGCCGATCTGGCCATCGTCGCGTCCGGACTGGGCGGTTCCCGCCGGCAGGGGACTCAGCGGGCCGGGCGGACGATGCGCCCTGCCGGCGGCGCGCTCGTCTACGTGCTCGCGACGCGGGGCACGCGCGAGGAGGATTTCGCCCGAAAGCAACTCCAGCATCTGGGCCGCAAGGGGATGACGGTCCGCGAGCAGACGGTCGAGCGCGGCGAGGACTGAGCGGACTCGAGTCCCAAGCCGAGCGGTCAGGCAGCTATCGAGGCTGAGTCGAGGCCAATATTGAAGGTCGCGTATTCGAACTGTATTGATAGTATGAACGAGCCGCGCGGACGCGAGGTGGTGGGTCGGTGAGCGACGAGGAATCCAAGCAGCGACAGATCCTCGTCGGCGAGACCGATAGCGGTGCCGACCTCAAACTGCCCGTCGTCGAACTGCTGACCGGGCGCGGGTTCGTGACAGGGAAATCGGGCTCGGGCAAATCGAACACCGCGTCGGTGATCGCCGAGGAACTGCTCGAGGCCGGCTACCCACTCCTGATCGTCGACACGGACGGCGAGTACTACGGACTCAAAGAGGAGTACGAGATGCTCCACGCGGGGGCCGACGAGGAGTGCGATATCCAGATCGGGCCGGAACACGCCGAGCAGATGGCCACGATCGCCCTCGAGGAGAACGTCCCCGTCATCCTCGATGTCTCGGGCTATCTCGACGAGGACGTGGCAGACGAGTTACTGCGGGAGGTCGCCCGCCAGCTGTTCGTCAAGGAAAAGAAGATGAAAAAGCCGTTCCTGCTGGTCGTCGAGGAGGTCCACGAGTACATCCCGGAGGGCGGCGGCGTCGGCGAGACGGGCAACCTGCTGATCAAGATCAGCAAGCGCGGGCGCAAACACGGCCTCGGCATCGTCGGGATCAGCCAGCGTCCGGCCGACGTCAAGAAGGACTTCATCACGCAGGCGAACTGGCTCGTCTGGCACCGGTTGACCTGGGACAACGACACGAAAGTCGTCGGCCGGATCATCGACACCGAGTACAAGGAACTCGTCTCGGATCTCGACGACGGGCAGGCGTTCGTCCAGACCGACTGGACCGAGGTCGACGTCCGGAAGATCCAGTTCCGCCGCAAGCGGACCTTCGACGCCGGCGCGACCCCCGGTCTCGACGACTTCGAACGGCCCGAACTCAAGTCCGTCTCCGACGCGCTGGTCGGCGACCTCCAGAACATCTCCGAACGCAAGGAGCGCGAACAGGACCGGATCAACGAACTCGAGACCGAACTCGAGAAGAAGGAGAAACGGATCGAGACCCTCGAAGACGAACTCTCGTCGGCGCGGGACGTCTCGAGTGCGGCCAGACAGATGGCCGACGCGCTGAGCAACACGGACACCGTCCAGTCGCAACTCCCCGGCGAGAGCGGGGACCTGCGCCGGCTCCACGAGGAGATCGCCGACCTCGAGGCCGAGCGGGACGAACTACAGGACGAACTCGAGGCACGCGACGAGCGAATCGAGCACCTCGAAGATCGACTCGCGGGACAGTCGGCGGAAGTCGATCGGCTCCGATCGGAAAACGAACAGTTGCGCGGGGTCGTCCGCGACCTCGAGAGCGAGGAAGGCGAACCGGCGACCGATGAGGACGAGAACGCCGCGACCGACGACGGTTCGGCGTCGTCGATCGTCCAGGCCGGCGGCGACGACATCGAGTTCGGCTACACGCCCGCCGACGAGGAGCCCGATCGGGAGACGACGGCGGACGACGCGGGGTTCGTCGTCGCGGACGAGGAGCGCGAACTGTCGGAACTCCTCGAGGTGTCGTGGATCAGCGACCGGGTCGACCGCGCGTGCGAGGGGTCGCAGTGTTCGGCCGAGACGGCCGAGACGATTCTGGGGCTGTTCGCGACGGAGGGCCGCCTCCAGACGGAGACGGTCGCCGATCGGGTCGACCGCTCGCGGGTCGCCGTCCAAAGTCTCGTCTCGGAGCTTCGCACCGAGGGGCTGCTCGAGCGGTCGGCCGAACGGACGTACGCGCTGAGCGACGACGTTCGCGCGGAGCTGCCGGCGGCGGCCGCCGATCGGTAGCGCGGGACCCGGTCCGTTCGACCGGACGGAACTCGCGTCCGATCGGTTGCCGCGGCAAAAGCGCCGCTCTCACCGCCCCAATCGATCGCCGACGACCTCGATCGCCGACGGCTCGATCCCCTGATGGACCGGCAGCGCGACGAGTTCGTCCGCGAGCCGAGTCGACGTTTCGTAGGTCTCGTCCTCGCGGACGGTTTGACGGAGGATCGGCCACGTGTGGGCACCGACGACGCCGCAGTCCTCGAGTTCCCCGAGAAGCGCCTCGGCGTCGCTCGCCCGCACGGGAAATTCGTACGGGCTGATTCCCGTCGGCAACCGATCGTAAAGCGGGGTCAGATCGTCGCGCCCGTCTAGAATTGCCTGCCACGTCCGGAAGTTCTCCCGGCGAGCGGTCCGGATCGCCTCGGGATCGGCGGCGTCCGCGACGATCGCCGAGAACCGCGACATGGGGACTTTCGCGGCCTCGTACCGGCCGCTCGGGTCCACGGACGACGAGTCCTCAGCTCCGTCGGAGAGGAAGTCTTCGACTGATCGGTGGAGCGACGGGCTGGTCTCGAGGACGCGTTCGGTGACCGAGGCGGCTACGTACCGGCAGTCGACGGTCCCGATCCGGTCCGAGCGGCCGGCCAGCGAGGAGGGGGCAAACTGCGATGTGACCTCGTCGTCAGTGCAGTAGAGCAACGCGCCGTCGGGGACCGGCAGCAGCTTCCGCAGGGTCGTGATGCCGAGGTCGCCGTGGGTGCCGAGCAGCGTTCCGTCGTGAATACTGAGCGGCGAGTGGGCGTTATCATCGATGTGATAGCAGTCGTACTCGTCGGAAAGCGACGCGAGTCGCTCGAGGCCGGGCTGTGGGAACCCGAAGTAGTTGACCGACATCACCGCGACGGTGTCGTCGTCGATCCGGGCCTCGAGGTCGGCAAAATCCGGCGCGAGGCTCTCCTCGATAGCGTAGAACCGCGACTCGAGTCCGAGGTCGTGGAGCGGTTCGACGACGGCCGGCGAGAGGTAGGCGGGAACGAGGACGTTCTGGCCGGGTTCGACGAGACCGGCGAGGCCGTCCCGAAGCGCGACCTTCCCGGCACCGTAGTAGGTGTGCACGCTGTCGGGGGCCTGTTGATCGACGAATCGGTCGATCCCCGGCCCCGACCGCGAGACGGAGACATCGAACACGGAGGGGGTAGCGCTGATCATGCCTGAGATCGGTCCGGAGAGACGGAAGCAGTAGCGACGGTCATCGGCGTAATACGGTGACGAGCGGGACCTTAGTGATAGGGAGGGTACAGCCGCCGATCGCGTAGAAACCACCGCGTACACACGTCGACTCGACCAGACAGTCACGCGAGCTGAATTGCTATCCGGACCGTAGAGCCGGCAGCAAGAGCTTACCGCCGGTAAGCACGTTGCATAACAAAGCCGACCCGACCGGACAACGCTTCTATGGCAGGTTCGACCGGCGATAAAGACCTTCGTCTGCTCGTCGTTGGGCTGGACGCCGGCTGTTTACCGGTGCTCGAGCCGTTGTTCGAGTCGGGCGATCTTCCGACCCTTCAGGGTGTGTTCGAGGGCGGGGCGGCGGGGCCGCTCGAGTCCCAGATTCCGCCGTGGACGGCGAGTGCGTGGCCGTCGCTGTACACGGGCAAGAATCCTGGCAAGCACGGCGTCTACGACTTCCTTTCGTTCGACGGCTACGACTGGAGCGTCGTCAACGGGACTCACGTCCGGGAGCGCCCGGTCTGGGAACTCTTAAGCGATCACGGCCTCTCGAGCGTCGTCGTCAACGTTCCCGTGACCCATCCCGCACGGGCCTTCGACGGCGCGTTGATTCCGGGGCTGACCGCCCCCGAGGATCCGGACTGCCATCCGGAGGGAATCCTCGAGGACGTCAAGCTCGCCTGCGGCGGCGACTACTGGCTCTACCCCCGGAGCGGGCCGGCACCGGCCCGTTCGATCGAGGGGTACGAACGGACGATCGAACTCCGGGGGAAGGCGTTCCGGTATCTCTGCCGCCGGATGGCACCCGACTTCGGCTTTCTGCAGTTCCAGCAGACCGACTCCGTGTTCCACGAGCGACCCGGTGACAAGCGAGCGATCGAGGCGGTCTACCGCGAGGTCGACCGCCAGCTCGCCGAGACGCTCGAGCGGACCGACCCCGACAACGTCCTCGTGGTCAGTGACCACGGCATGGGGAAGGTCTCCGGCGAGGCGTTCCGGATCAACGAGTTCCTCCGGGACGAGGGCTACGTCCACTCTCGGAGCGGCGGCGAGGGGATGCCGAACTGGTCGAAGTCGTGGGAGAACGACCTTCTCGAGGGATCCGAAACGGGCGACAGCGAGCCGAGCGCGCTCGAGCGGGCGATGAACGTCGCGGCGAGGGCCGGGCTCACGACCCAGCGTGTCGCGAGCGCACTCGACCGCGTGGGCCTGAAAGAGACGATCGGCACGCGGGTGCCGAACGACATGATCCGGGCGGCGAGCGAACAGGTCGACTTCCCGGCGTCCCGAGCCTACGTCCGCTCGAAGAGCGAACTCGGCGTCCGAATCAACCTCGCCGGCCGCGAGCCGAACGGGCAGGTGCCCGAATCGGCCTACGAGTCCGTCCGCGAGGACCTCATCGAGACGCTCTCGGCCGTGCGGACACCCGACGAGAAGCCGATGTTCGACGCCGTCGAACCCCGCGAGCGGTACTTCGAGGGTGACCACGTCGACGACGCCCCCGATATCGTAACGGTTCCCGCGGGGTTCGACAACGAACTCGATGCGGACCTCGGCAAAGCGCGGTTCGGCGAGCCGATGGAATCGTGGAATCACAAGCGAAACGGGGTCGTCGCGGCCGCCGGGCCGGCGTTCGACGGCTCCGCCTCGCTCGAGGGGGCGTCGATCTTCGACGTCGCACCGACGATCTGTTCGCTGTTCGACGTGCCGATCGACGCCGCGATGGACGGCGAGGCGCTCCCGGTCGTCGACGGGAGCGCGGAGGAGACGTACCCGGCCTACGACCGGGAGCCGATCACGGCGACCGACGACGGGACCGTCGAAGACCGACTGTCCGACCTTGGCTATCTATGAGTATCGAGATACGCGTCCTTGATCCGCGAACCGATGCCGACGAATGGAACCGCTACGTCGAACGATCCGACGGCACGAACCCGTTCTTCCGGGCCGAAGCGCTCCGGTTGCAGGCCGAGGACACCGGGTCGACGCCGCATCTACTCGCCGGCTTCAAGGGCCAAGAACCGGTCGGCGTCTTCCCGGTCTTCGAGTACACGAAGGGGCCGGTCACCGGGGCGTTCTCGCCGGCACCCCACTCGTGGACCTCCTATCTCGGTCCGTCGCTGCTGAACGTCGACAAACTCAAACAGCGCAAGGCCGACCGCCGAACCAAGCGGTTTATCGAGGGCTGTCTCGAGTGGATCGACGAGGAGATATCGCCGCTGTACTGCAAGTTCGTCACGGCGGAGTTCGACGACATCCGACCCTTCGTCTGGAGCGAGTACGACGTCGAACCCGGACACACGTATATCGTCGACCTCGAGGGCAGTGAGGACGACCTGCTGAAGCGGTTCAGCAGCGATGCGCGGAGCAATATCCGGAACGCCGACGAGGACGAGTACACGATCGAGGAGGGTGACGGCGACGACGTCGAACGCATCGTCGAGAAGGTTCGGGAACGCTACGAGAGCCAGAACCAACCGTTCCGGCTGAGTACCGACTTCGCTCGCTCGGTCTACGAGACGCTTCCCGACGGGGCGATCCGGCCCTACGTCTGTCGCGTCGACGGCGAGTTTCTCGGAGGCATCTTGGTCGTCGAGTCCGAGCGGACGCGGTATCGGTGGCAGGGCGGCGTCAAACCGGATGCCGATGTCGATATCGCGATCAACGATTTGTTGGACTGGCACGTCATGCGAGACGGCCTGCACAGCTCGATCGAAGCGTACGACCTCGTCGGAGCCGGCGTCCCGAGCATCAACCGATACAAGGCGAAGTTCAACCCGCGCCTCGAGACCCACTACGAGATCACGTCAGGCTCCTTCGGAGTCGACCTGCTGGTCGATCGGTACCAGAAACACCGATAGTACGGGCCCTGTCGGCGAATACGTCGTCTTCTTCGCGCCGGTCAGCCGAAAGAACAGGCTCGTCTTCGAGAGTCCGGTACTGTCGGGTCAGCGTCGCCGCGAAAAAATGCCGCGTCGTCCGTTCCCTTACTCGGAACTGGCCCCGCTCCGCTCGAGGATATCGCCGGAAACCCGACAACCACAGGGGCTGGCCTCGTGGGTCGTGGGGCCGTAGCTCACGACCAGCGCGATGGGCGTATCACAGCGCGGACAGTGGACCGGTTGTCGTCCCGTCTGTGAGGTGTTCGCAGCGATCGAGTCGCCGTCGAGCGTGAGTTCGTCGTCCGCGGACGATTCGGTGTCGTCGCTCATCCGTCCCTCCAACTACGAGTGGGGGCCAGCCCTCGGCGTGGCCACTGGCGTCTGCTCGATGTTCGAACGCGGTACTGTCGTCGTGCGAGACGTTTATGTCTCGGAGGAAGCAAGTGAAACATGGCTTCGAGACCGCACCGGTTTGGAAGCCAGTCTCGGGTGTCCTACCACCCGGGGCGTTTCGACGCACGCCCTCGTCCATTGGCACTGACTTCCGACTATCTGTCGGCGCGCTAGTATTTTATATCTAATTGAAATTCGATGAATGGGGTCGCGACGAGGACCCATCACTCGGCGAGCCGATACTTCGACTGCCGGGCGTCCTCGAGACAGACCCGGCTGGTGACGAGATCTCGATCCGCTAATTTCCCGAGCGCGTACCGAACGGTCCGGGGACAGAGCCGGGATTCGGCCGCGATCCCCTCTTGGGTCAGCGGCGCTTCGTACTCGAGGACTTTGTAGACCAGTTTCGCGCTCGGCGGGAGTTCGGCGAGCGCGCCGTCGTCGGTCGCGTCGTCGCCGGCGTCGCTGCTCTCGCCGGACTCGGCGGCCTCGTCGATCTCGGGGTCGGGTTCGGTCGCGCTCATTGGCGGTGGTCGAGAGAGTCGGCCGGTGTGGGTTCGGATCGCGGCGCTCGAGTCGGCGATCGATCGACGCTCCTCGTCCCGGTCGGTCGGAGCGGAGTCGCGCTCTCGTCAGCTATCGGATTCCGTCCGTCGGCGGCATGCTGTGCCGGTTTCATTCTCACTCGAGCGTACCGGTGTGACTCATATATACGGCACTGACAGTTCAGAACGACAGGGAGGAACTAACGATAGGACCCCCGGCCGCCAGCGAGCGACAGTTGCTGCGAGCGGTCGCTGTCGAACGGCACAGACGATGCCAAAGCGCCCTCGAGACCGGGATCTGGCTCCGTTTCGGACGGACAATCGGATTAACCCGTGCATAGTAAGGCGCTCGCCGCTGTCAGAGGAAGGTATGTTTGGAACCAGCGGAATCCGCGGACGGGTCGGCAACGAGGTGACGGCGGCCGTGGCACTGTCGGTCGGCCGCGCGGTCGCCTCGGAGGGACACGACCGGGTCGTCGTCGGTCGCGACGTCCGCGAGAGCGGATCGATGTTCGTCGACGCGGTCGGCGCGGGACTGCGTGAGTGCGGCGCGGACGTGCTGACGGTCGACGTCGAGGCGACGCCGACGATCGCCCGCGCGATCGACCACCTCGAGGCGGACGCGGGCGTCGTCGTGACGGCCTCGCACAACCCGGCGACGGACAACGGGATCAAACTCTGGAACCCCTCGGGGAAGGCGTTCGGACCCGACCAGCGCGCGGCGATCGAACGGCGGATCCGCGAGGACGACTACGAACTGGCCGACTGGGACGGCGTCGGCGACCGCTACCGTCGCGAGGGCGTCCGGGACCACCACGTCGCCGCCCTCCGAGACGCGGTCGACCTCGAGCGCGAACCCAGCGTCGTCGTCGACGTGGGGAACGGTGCCGGCGGGATCACGGCGGCGGTGCTCGACGATCTCGGCTGTCAGGTTCGGACCCTGAACGGCCAGGAAGACGGCTCGTTCCCCGGACGACCCAGTGAGCCGACCGAAGAGACCCTCGAGACGCTGTCGACGCTGGTCGCGGCGACGGATGCCGAGCTCGGAGTCGCCCACGACGGCGACGCCGATCGGATGCTGGCTGTCGACGGAACGGGAACGTTCGTGCCGAAAGACGCGCTCCTCGCCATCTTCGCCCGCGAGGCGGCGGGCGACGGCGACCGCGTCGCTGCGCCGGTCGATACCAGTCTCGCCGTCGACGACGCGCTGGCCGGCGTCGGCGCGTCGCTGACGCGCACACAGGTCGGGGACGTCTACGTCGCGGAGCGGACGACCGAGCCCGATGTCGTCTTCGGCGGCGAGCCCAGCGGTGCCTGGATCTGGCCGGAAGAAACCCGCTGTCCGGACGGCCCGCTTGCGGCCTGCAAGCTGGTCGAACTGGTCGCCGAACGAGGGTCGCTGTCCGATCTCGTCGCGGGCATCGAGCAGTATCCGATTCGACGAACGTCGATCGAAGTCGAGGACAAAGCGGCAGTGATGGCCGACGTGGCCGAGCGGGTTCGCAAGCGATACGACGACATCGAAACGCTCGACGGCGTCAGAGTCGAAACCGAGCGCGGCTGGTTCCTGCTCCGTGCGAGCGGCACGCAGCCGCTGATCCGCGTGACCGCCGAGGCGCGGTCGGCGGCCGACGCCGAGGAACTGTTCGAAACTGCGCGGGCGCTCGTCACCGAGATGGTTACGGTGGATGCCTGAGAGAGGCGTGCTGTCCCGCAAAATTCACGATTCGACGGCGAGCAAAGGCCTTTGGACGGCGCTCGAGGCGGGGTGGACGTACGAAACGGTTATCTCGCTTCTTTCGGGATGAAATCGGAGGTCTTCATCTCGCGGTACGTCGCGCAGTCGGGACAGGCGTGGACGACGTCGCGGTTGTCACCGAAAACGCGAGCGAACTGACGTGTTACCTGGTTGCCACAGTTGACACATCGAGGGGCAGTCGTTTGCTGGCCGGACGTCATGGGCGTCCAGTTGGCGGATGGATCCGTCGACATCAACAACCCGTAGCGACAGAACGGTATTTACTATAGACCGCATAATTCACCTCGCGATGGTTAGTCGAGGATTTCGGCGGGGTTGGACCGGCCGGAGAGACAGTCCCAGTATCGAGAGTTTCAGCGCCTCTTTCGTGAGAAATACGATATTTCGAGACGGTAATTCGACCTTTCACCGGTGATGAATGGCAAATTGACTAGCAGATCCGACCCCGCCGACCTGAACCGACGAGAGCGGGGACTCGAGGATGACTCGGATTCGAAACCGACCGGAAGTGGGTGGGAAGTCGATGCCGTCGGCAGCCCAGAAATCAGTCAAAAATCAATCAATTTGGTTCTGTGGCTGTAACAGACGTATAATTATCCGCCGGATCAGGGTACCTGAGCGTGATGAAAGCTATCGTTCTCGCGGCAGGACAGGGGACACGGATCAGGCCGCTCTCCGCGTCCCGTCCGAAACCGATGCTCCCCGTCGGCGATCGACCGCTCGTCGCCCGGACGATCGATACCGCCGTCGACGCCGGGGCCGACGAAATCGTCCTCGTGGTCGGCTACGAGGCCGAGACGATCCGAGACTACTTCGGCGAAGAGTATCGAGGCGTGCCGATCGCCTACGCCGTCCAGACCGAACAGGCGGGGACGGCCCACGCCGTCACCGCCGCCCGCGAACATATCGACGGTCCCTTCGCCGTGCTGAACGGCGACAACCTCTACGATCCGGCAGCGATCGACCGCCTGTTCGCGGAGTGCCCGGCCGTCTGTGCCGCCGAAGTCGACAACCCGCGAAACTACGGAGTGCTCAGCACGACCGACGGCACCGTCACGGACATCGTCGAAAAGCCCGCGGAACCACCGACAAATCTCGCCAACGCCGGCGCGTACGCCTTCCCGGCGGACGCGAAAGAATGGCTCGAGGTCCCCGCGAGCGAGCGGGGCGAACGCGAGATCACGGACGTGCTCGCGCGGGTCGTCGAGCAGTACGCGGTCACGCCGGTGACCCTCGAGCGGTGGCTCGACGTTGGCCGGCCGTGGGAGTTACTCGAGGCAAACGAGTGGACACTTGAAGACCTCGAGCACCGGATCGACGGCGCGGTCAGCGACGCGGCCCACCTCGAAGGCCCAGTTGTCGTCGAAGCGGGCGCGACGATCGAACCCGGGACGGTGATCGAGGGTCCGGTGCTGATTCGATCGGGGGCAACCGTCGGACCGAACGCGTGCGTTCGCGGCGCGACGCTGATCGGCGAAGACGTCTCGATCGGTACTGGCGTCGACGTGGAAAACAGCGTCCTCTCGCGGGGGGCGTCGATCGATCACCGCTCGTCGGTCAGGGACAGCGTCCTCGGACGAACCGTCACCGTCGGAGCGGGGACGACCGTGGCGAACCGCCGCCGCGACGACGCGGACGTAGAATTCACCGTCAAGGGAGAGCGGCTCTCGACGGGGCGTCGAAACTTCGGTGTCGTCGCCGGTGACGGCGTCAGGATCGGCAACAACTCGAGCCTGGCACCCGGCCTGAAACTCGAGGCTGGCGCGGTGATCGACCCCGGCGAAACGGCCGATAGAGACCGGTAGGCGGGGCTCGAGCCGGTTGCGGCCGGGTCTCTCGGGACTCTCGTTTTGCCTATGAAATCTGATATACCACGGCTATCAGGTAGTCCCTTTATATCGTATCGAACACCTAGTCCAACTGGAGGGTATCGGTCGATACCCGTGACTCCGGTGGTGTCGCCATCGGACTGTTCGATCACCGCAGTGACCCTCCACGTTCGATTCCGACATCGTTCGAGTACGGGTCGTGTTACCGACGCCGTGCGGACCGGGCTACGGGGGTGGTCTCGGGTCCTGCGGCCTCGCTGACCCCTACTCGAGTCCGATTGTCGTTCTGGCGTGTCTGGATACGCTCGAGCCCAACGGCTCGAATGTTGAAAACGCCGAAAGCGAAACGAAAAGAGCGAGCGGCAGAACCGAACTGTGCCCCGTCGCGATCTTGATTCAGCGAGAGAATCCCCGCCCTTCCCGTGAGCCACGAGTGTTCCGACAGGTGTCGGAACCGAGGAGCGAACAGGCCGGGAGTGAATCGCATAAGCTCTGGGGAGAAATCACCACGTTACTCGACGGTGACGCTCTTCGCGAGGTTTCGCGGCTTGTCGATCGGCCGCTCGAGCAAGTCGGCCGCGTAGTAGGAGACAAGCTGGAGCTGGACGTTCGCGAGCAGCCCCGCCAGATCCGGCTCGGTCTCGGGAATCGAGAGGTGCTCGTCGGCGGCCTCGACGGCGGGGTGGTCGTCCGGACAGACCGCGATGACGGGCGCGCCGCGGGTTTGGGCCTCCTCGGCGTTTTTCAGCGTCTTCTCGTCCTCTTGACCCGTGAAGATCGCGAACACCGGCGTGTCGGGCGTGACCAGCGCCAGCGGCCCGTGTTTGAGTTCGCCCGAGGCGAAGCCTTCGGCGTGTTCGTAAGTGATTTCCTTGAACTTCAGCGCCCCCTCGAGTGCGACGGGGAACCCGAGGCCGCGGCCGATGAAGAAGTACGACTGGCTGTCGCTGTACTGTTCGGCGATCGACTCGGCGGCCGACTCCGCGAGTAGGTCGTCAATCCGGCCGGGCATCGACTCGAGTTCGGGCAACAGCGACTCGAGGTCGGCCGGCGGCTCGCTCCGCAGGTCGCCCGCGATGCGCTGGCCGAGCAGCGTGAGCATGACGGCCTGGGAAGAGAACGTCTTCGTCGCAGCGACGCCGATCTCCGGGCCGGCACGGATGAAGAGCGCGTCATCGGCCTCGCGGGCAGCCGTCGAGCCGACGACGTTCGTCACCGTGAGCGTGCGAGCGCCCTCGGCGTCGGCCCGTCGAAGCGCAGTGAGGGTATCGGCCGTCTCGCCGCTCTGGGTGACCGCGATCACCAGCGTGTCGTCGTCGATCGGCGGCGCGGACACGCTGTACTCGTTCGCGAGCAGCGCGGTCGACTGCACGCCGGCCTGATTCAGCGTGAGCGAGCCGTACAGCGCGGCGTGATAGGAGGTCCCACAGGCGACGAACTGGACGCTGTCGATATCCGCGAAGGTGCCCGGTTCGAAATCGGACAGAGCGATCCGTTCGGTCGCGGAATCGACCCGCCCTTCGATCGCCTGGGCCAGCGAGGTCGGCTGTTCGTTGATCTCCTTGAGCATGAAGTGATCGTACTCGCCTTTCCCCGCCTGCTCGGGATCCCACTCGACCGTCTCGGGCGTGCGCACGACGGAGTTCCCCTCAAGGTCGGTGAACTCGACGCCGTCCTCGTCGACGACGACGACGTCACCGTCCTCGAGATAGACCACGCTGTCGGTGTACTCGAGGAAGGCCGGCACGTCACTTGCGAGGAAGTACTCGCCGTCTTCCATGCCGACCACGAGTGGAGAACCCTGCCGAGCGGCGTAGAGGACGTGCTCGCCCGACACCATCGCGGTGACGGCGTAGCTGCCCTCGAGTTCGTCGATCGCCTGCCGGAACGCCGCCTCGCTGTCGAAGCCCGCGTCGAGGTAGTACTGGACGAGGTGGGGGATGACTTCGGTATCGGTATCGCTCGTGAACTCGTAGCCGTTGGCCGCCAGCCGTTCCCGGAGCGCGGCGTAGTTCTCGATAATCCCGTTGTGGACGACCGCGACGTCCTCGCTTTCGTCTGTGTGCGGGTGGGCGTTCGCGTCGGTCGGCGGCCCGTGGGTCGACCAGCGCGTGTGGCCGATCCCGACTTCGCCCGTAAGTGGGTCGCCGATCGATTCCTTCAGTTCCTCAACTCGCCCGGACCGCTTCTGGACCTTGATTCCGGAGCCGTTCTGGACGGCGACGCCGGCCGAGTCGTAGCCCCGATACTCGAGGTTCTCCAGTCCCGTCAGAAGCGACTCGAGGGCGTTACCGTCGCCGACGCGGCCGATGATTCCACACATCTGCTGATCACCGACCGTCGGGCCGTTCGAGACTGACGTGCGACCCGGACACGAGAGCGGTTCCTGCAGACGACGCGCCGTCGGACCCTCCGGCCTCCGGCGGAGAGCGCGAATGAGATGCAGCGGTCCGGCGGTCCACAGCGTTCGGTCGAGAGGGTGGGCGGTACGCAACCATAATCGAATTTCAAACCTCCCGAACCCATTACTATAGACGGACTACTGAATCCTGTAGTCCGCGTGTACTCCGCCGCTGGCCAGTCATGACGGGAATATCAAATACTGCGCGGTGACGATATTTCTATCATTAATCACCAACAGTGAATTTCTCAGAACGGCTCACGCGTCGGATTTCCGGGTGTTGGCGCGGTCGTCGGAACCGTATGCCGACCGAACAGCCACCCGATGTTCGAGTACGGAGCGACGAACGAGCGGTATTCGTCGCCAACCAGCGGTAGGGAGGGAGAACAAGCGCCGTTCGATCGGCGGGTCGAGGAGGCTGACCGCTCGGTGGTCCGAACCGGCCACGAACGGGCTTCGAGCGGCCTCGAGCGGACTGTGAGGCCGCCACGGACGACCGGAACAGATCGCGTCGATCGCGCTGCCGGCCGCGCAGTGTGGAGCGCGTCGAGATGGAATAAACCGCCACACCTTTTGGGGTGGCGCGGGACTACCACGTATGGGTTTTGGTAGCTACGACGAATCCGAACAACAAGAGCAGACGACCGACGACGAGGACGTAGAAGCCGTTAACGTCCACGAAAACGATCATCAGGGCGAAATGTCGTTCGAGTCCGACGTCTCGACGGACGAGCTGGTCGACCAGCTCGGCTCGATGAAAGACGACGAAGAAGACGAAGAGTAAGCCGATCCGGGAGAGGGGAGCGGTGTCAACGCGAGCCCGGCCGCACTCGTTCGACACCGCCTCGAGACGCCCCGTCCGACTCCGATCGACTCGGTCCGTCGTTCGATTTTCTCATTTCAGACTCGACACGGAGCGCTGGGTATGGTTCGTCTCGAGGCCGACTCCGAGAAACCGGTCGACTGCAGCCGATCTGCGTTCAGGAGAGCGTCGCCGCACAGAGTTCGCCGATCGCCCGCCGGAGCCGCTGGGAGACGGCCGACTTCGAGACATCGAGCCGGTCCGCGAGTTCGTCTTGAGAGATGCCGCGGGGAACGTCGAAGTACCCCTCCTCGTGGGCGACGGCGAGTAACTCCTGTTGCTTGTCGGTCAGGGCAACGACGCCGTCGCCCTCGTCGTCGGAGACGCGGAGGTGATCGACCGTGACCGAGATATCTCGCTCGCGACAGTACTCGTTGAACGAAACGAGGCGCTCGCGATCCGGGAATCGGAGCTGGACGAGCCACCCGTTCCGAGCGCTCGAGAGTTCGAGGACCCGGCCGCCGACGGCGGCGGTTTCGGCGGTGAAGGTGCGCGCGCAGTCGGTGACCGCAACGCGGTAGACGCGCCGGTCGGGATAGCGATCGACGAGGACCGGTTCGGCGACGGTGGGATCACTCTCGAGGGCGGCTTCGAAGTCATCGAAGACGGAGCCGTAGGCGGTGACGAAGACGAGGGTCCGTCCCGGTTCGACGGTGGTCCAGTATTCGGGTTCGACAGTGATATCCGAGGCGCGTCGCAGCGCCGAGCGCAGGAACAGGTCCGGGTGATCGAGCCGGAGTTGGGCGACGATTCCGCCCTCGGCCTCAGACGGGATTCCGGACTGACTGCCGGTTTCGACAGCGGTTTTGGCGTCGATATCGGTTACGTCCTCGGTCTCGGTCACACCCTCGGTATCGGCTACCTCCTCTGTGTCGGCAATATCGATACTCATCGGCACACCCGCCATCCGGGGAGATGACCGCCGTAATTACCTTTTACCTCGAACGCACTCATTGAACGACGTATTACGAGCCGAGTACATGGTCGTGGACGCTATACACGGAACCCGAGCCGAGCACGACTGCTATATTGATTCATTTATCAGCGAGCCATCCGCTTTCGCTGAAAGGAAAAGCGTAAATTATCGCGGCCGAACAGCCGGTAAGAGCGTACTACCGAGCGGCCGCGACGGCTCACTCGCCGCCGTGCTCGTCGAACAACAGCGCGAACAGCTTTCGCTGCGCGATCCGCAGATGCCGGCTGAACGTGGGCTGTGAGACGCCGAGCGACTCGGCGACTTCCTCGCCGGTGCGCTCGCGGGGCCACTCGAAGAAGCCGCCGTAGTAGGCCGCCTCGAGCGTGCGACGCTGTCGATCCGAGAGATCCGCGGCGAGCGTTTCGAACGGTCGCGTCGCCCGCGGCGGCCGATCCCGGTCGCACCGTGCGACCAGTTCCGTTCCGGGGTGGACCGCCTCGAGCGCCCGGAGGAACGACCGGACACTGACCGGCTCCCCAAGGTCGATCGCGAGTCTGGTCCGGTCGTCGACCGGCGTGAGCGAGCGGAGGACGCCGCCGTGGTCCGCGATCGTCCGCGCGACGGACGGCTCGGCGGACTCGGCCAGCCCGATCTCGAGGACGGTCTCACCGGGCCCGCGGCCGGCGATCGAGAGCGAGTCGACCGCGGGCAGCGAGCCGACGGTCTCATGAATCGTGTCTGTCTCCGCATCGACCGCAGCCTCGGGGAGCGAGCAGAACACCGTCGAGCCGCCCGACGACCGCGGGATCACGGCCCGAACGTCGATCCGTCGGCCGAGCCGGTGAGCGATCGCCGAGAGCGGCTCCGCGTCGTCCCGGCAGACGACCTCGAGTTCGGTGACGCGGTCGGCGAGGAGTGCACGTCTCGTCTCGATCGCGGCGATCGTTTCGCCGGCGATCGTCGCGAGGCGATCGCAAGCGCGGCGGGTGGCGTCATCGAACGCCGCGGACCGCCCCGCGTACGCGGTGAGCGTTCCGTACCGTCGGTCGCCCGATTTGATCGGGACGCGCAGTACAGCCCGAAACCCGCGCTCGAGCAAGCGGTTGCGCCGACCGTCCTCGTCGCCATCCGGCGGCCGACCGGCAGCGTCCGGCTCGAGAGTCTCGACAACGACCGGTTCGCGGGTCGTCGCGGCCCTCTCGTTCGGCGAGTCGGCGGCCCGATCCAGCGGACCCGTCATCGACTCGAGGAATTCCCCGTCGCGACCGGCCCACGTCTCGGGGACGATCCGCTCGCGAGTCTCGTCCACGCGACCGACCCATGCGAGTTCGATCCCGTCGGCCGGTTCGGCCGGCTCGAGGGCGACGACCGCCTCGCAGAGACGCCGCTCGACCGCTTTGCGCGTGTCGGCGTCGAGTAACGATCGCGCATCGTCCCACACGTGCTCGGCCCGCTCCGCGGCGCTCCGCACTCGCTCCCGGTCGCGGCGACATGTCCGGAGACGCTCGGCGCACTCGAGGGCCACAAGCGCGGGCCCAGCGGCGTTAGAGAGCGTCTCGAGCGATTCCATCTCGATCCGGTCGAACGCCATCGGCTCCGTACTCGTCGCGAGAACGAGCCCGCGATTCGCGACCGGCACGGCGAGAATCCGCTCGGCGCGGAGGCCGGCCCGGGAGAGCGCGTCGCCGAATTCCGCGCGGTCGTAGACGGTCGGTTCGCCGTTCTCGAGGAGCCCCGCGAGCGGCGTGTCGTCGGGATCGATCGGCGGCGGCTCGAGCGTCGGCCGGTCGCCGCTGGGAGGCCGTTTCGTCGCCGTCTCTCTCGTCGTCACTGTTGCCGGTCGGAGGCGGTCGTCGTCGGCGCGGTACCAGACGGCCGCGTCGGCATCGGCACACTCGCGGACGGCGTCGGTGACGGTTTCTCGAACGGCGGCCGGCGTTTCGGCGCGGCGAAGCGTCGCGACGGTCCGCCGGATCGTCGACAGCGCGGCGGCGCGGGAATCCCGCCTGTCGCGGACGACACAGAGCGTTCGCTCGGGATCGGGCAAGGGCGCGACGAAGACGTCGACCGAGGCGGTCGCGTCGGTCGCGAGTTCACCCGTCACGGGGTCCATCCACCTGACGACCGGCGAGCGGGCACGTTCCCGGATCGTCGCCGCGAGATCGTCGTCGAACACCGCCTCGAGGTCCCGGCCGACGAGCGAGTCCGTCCCCGCGAGGTCCAGCAGGGCTGGGTTCGCCAGCCGAACCGTCGAGCCCTCGAGGACGGCGATTCCCTCGTCTAACGCGTCGACGACCGACTCGAAGAGCGCGAGACGGTCCTGGTCAGTCGCAGCCGCGTCGGACGCGGCATCGGGTGACACCTCTCGCACGTAGACCGAGACGCCGTCGTCGCCGGGATGGACGGCGACGAAGAGATCGGCCTCGAGTTCAGAGTCGCTCGTCTCAAACTCGACGACCGAGTCCGTCGTTTCGGCTTCGCGGACCCGATCGGCGAGCGTCGTACCGAACCGATCGGGCAGCAGTTCCCAGACGACCGTTCCCGTCTGCATATCGCCGTCGATCGATCGGTCCGCGATGTCGGCGAGCAGTCGGCCGGCCGCTCGGTTTGCATACCGGATCTCGCCCCGCGGGCCCAGGGTGAAAAACGCATCTTCGAACCGCTCGAGTCCCGCTCGAGCGTCGTCACTGTCGGCCGTCGCGTCGGTCGCCGTTCCGGGGCCGGATCGGGTGATGACGACGCCCTCGAGAGCCGGATCAGCGAGCCGGTTCGTACAGACCAGGTCCGCGACGTGCCACGTGCCGTCGGCGTGGCCCAGCCGGCACGTAACCTGGTCGGTCGTCCCGATCGGGGCCGCCGCGGCGGACGCGATCGTCTCCCGGACCGCCTCGCGATCGTCCGGGTGGACCAGCCGGGTGATCGCCGTCCGCTCGAGTTCGGACGGTGTGTACCCCATCCGCGACTCGACCGCCGGGCTCGCGTACTCGATCTCTCCCTCGGCGTCGCAAATCCAGACCGCCGCCGCGGCGTGCTCGAGGATCGCCCGGTGGCGGCGGTCGGATTTCTCGGTGGCCAGCCGATACCGCTCTCGCTCGGCGGCGTTCCCGACGCGCGCGGCGAGTACCGCCGGGGACTCGTCGGGCTCGACGACATCGCTCGCGCCGGCCTCGAGCGCCCGGTCGGCGGCTTCTGCGGCTGTGACGGCGATGATCGGCCGGTCGTCGGCCCGGGCCGCGAGCCGCTCGAGGGTCGCGCCGGCAGCCGCCGGTCCGTCGTCGGTCGCCCCGAACGGACAGACGACGCAGTGGACCTCCCGCTCGGCGAGTCGCTCGCGGGCCCCCGCAAGCGTTCGCTCCCTGAGCAGCGAGACGCCGTCGAACCGCGCGGCGAGTGCGGCCATCGCGTCGTCGGCCGGGTCGGAGTCGCCGGCGACGAGTACACACAGCGCGTCGCCGACGACGGTCGCGGTGCTGTCGCTCACGGGGAGCACACCTCGGATTGTCGCTCCAGCCGAATGCGCCGGATCCGGATCTGCGAGTCGACGGGCGCGCTTGCGAGACGAGCGACCACGATAGCGCTCCCGTCGCTCTCACGCCGATTAAGTATCTGTTTCGTACTCGCGTATAACACGGAAGGTTGAGTCCGAACCACCGGTTCGGTCACGCTATCGGACGGCGACGGTCAGGGTCGTTCGCGAACGGTGAGGACCGGCACCGGCGCGTTCCGGACGATTTCCTCGGCGACGCTCCCCGAGATCAGGTGATCGAGCCCCGACCGGCCGGCCGTCCCGACGATGATCATATCGGTCGGGTTCGTCTCTGCGAAGTCGACGACCTGCTCCTGTGGGACGCCGTGGCGGATGTCCCCGGTCACCTCGACGCCGTTTTGCGACGCCGCGTCTCTGGCGCGTTCGGCGGCCCGCTCGGCTTCGTTTTCCGGGTCCGAACGCAGCTTATCCTCCTTGTTCGCGGCCTGTGGCCCGTCCTCGGAGACGGACAGGACGTGCAGGGTCGCGTCGAGTTGGCTCGCCAGTTCGATCGCGTGATCGGTCGCTCGGTCGGCGGCGTCGCTCCCGTCCGTCGCGAGCAGCAAATCCTGATACATCGCTTGCGTACTCGTTCGGGAGACGGCGGGATAGGTTCCTGACCTGCCGTTGCCTGCCGAGGTCCCGTTCGCTCGTTAGAAGACGACGTCCCACGCGTGTTCGCAGTTCCGACACTCGAAGCACCGTTTCAATCCGGCGTCCGTCACCGCTCGGTCAACCTCAGCGGCCGCCTCCTCGAGACATTCGGGACACCGATATCGGCTCACGAGCCGAATACTGGGGACGATCGGAAATAAAGAGCTTGCCCTCTCACTTTGGATTAAGCAAAACACACATTCGTTTCAAAACCGTCCCAGCGATCACATTCACTGGGGACGGGTTCGGGCGACGGTCGGTAAACGCGGCCGTGGGGAGCCTCGCGCGGTCGCGGTCAGAGCACGTCGAGAACGACGATGGCGAGATACAGTTGCCCGACGCCGGCGACGATCATGACCGCGCCCGCGATGCGTTTGAGCGTGCCGGTGTAGGCCGCGAGCCGGCCGGCACTGGCGACGAGCCCCATTCCCGTCGCGACGGTCAGCGAGACCATGAGCACGACGAAACTTCCGACGTACGTTCCGAGGAGGATCGCCGCCGGAGTCGTCGGGAGCGATAACGAACGGGTGACTACGCCGAAGAAAACCGGTGCGACACAGCCCGCCGCCGCCAGCGCGTAGCCGACGCCGAAGATCGCGAATCCGAGGACGCTCGAGCGGCGCTTCGGAAGCGCGATCGACGGCGACGGCGCACGGCCGACGACGACCAGAAGTCCGAACGCGATCAGGACGATTCCGGCGACGAGTTCGAACCACGTAACGGCCGACAGCGTCTCGTGTCCGATCCAGAACGTCGCCCCGAGCAGGACGCCGAAGGTGACGAGCACGCCGAGACCGGCGACCAATCCGCGACTCAGCGCACCGCTCAGCGACGCCCGATCGCCCTCGGTCTGGCTGACATAGAAGCCGACGTACCCCGGGAGGAGCGGATAGGAACACGGTGAGAAAAAGGTCGCAACACCGGATATCAATCCGAACGAGAGCGACGTCACGAGTGCCGAATCGATCATGCTATTCGTCCCTGTCCTCGAGCGCTCGTTCGATACCGGTGACTAATTCGTCCGCGGACTTCCGACCGCCGTCCGACCACTGGATCCGTCCGTCAGCGTCGATCGCGACCGCGTAGGGGACCCCGCCGATGGAGTACGCGGCGCTCAGTTCGGCGATCGGATCGATGCCGAGCGTCCAATTCCCGTTGTGCTCTTCCCACCAGTCGACGACTTCGTCTTTCGTCACCGATCCTCCGACATCCTCGTTCGTGACGGACATGAACAACACGTCGTCACCGAGACGCTCGTGGGCCTCGATCAGAGCCGGCATCTGCTTCGAACAGGGTTCACACCACGTTCCGAAAAAGTCGACGAACGTCGCTCGATCGGTTGCCGGGACGCGTACGTCGCCGGCGTCGCTGCCCGGAGCGTCGATTGTCTCGACCGTCTGCGGCTCGGCGACCGGTTTCTCGTCGTCTGCCCCGTCGAGCGACGGCAGTCCGTGTATCGCCACTGCGCCTCCGCTACCGATCACGGCGAGGCTCCCGACTCCGGCGAGGACGTCGCGCCGACGCATCTACCCCGTCACCACCGTTTCGAAGTCGTCGACGAGCTGTTGGATATCCACCGTGTGCCCTTTCACGTAGACGCGTTCGACGATCCCCTTCTCGTTTACGAGGAAGATGTAGGGGAGATGCGGGAAGGTGTATTCGAGGTCGTCGTAGGGGTTGTCGTAGTTCTTCTTTAGCGATTCCTTCGGTAGTCCGTACGTCTCGTCGATAACCGATCGTGCTTTCTCGTACCGATCCGGTCGCAGGAAGTGCCAGTTACCGGCCTCTAAGTCGACGCTGCGTTCCTCGGCGAATGTCCGAAGCGTCTCCTCGGTGTCCCGCTCGGGATCGAACGTCATCGCGAGGAACGCGGCCTCGTCCCCATACCCGTTCTCGGCCGCGACTTCCTGTGCGCGTCGCAGACGTAGGGCCAGTGCAGGGCACATTCCGTCCGGACAGCTCGTATAGAGAAAGGTCATCAAGACGGTGCGGTCGCCCTCGAACTGATCGGTCGAGATCGTCTCTCCGGACAGCGGATCTGGAAGCGTCGTCGCCGGATATTCGTCGCCGTAGCTCGGATGCGACGCTTCGCTCAAGTCCTGTTCCGGAGGGGCAAGTACAGCATCGGGATGTCCCTCGTCTCCCCCGTCTCCGCCGAGCGTCTGGCCGAGACAGCCGGCAATGCTGGTAAGCCCCGTTATCGCGGCCCCGCCGAGATATGTCCGCCGGTCCATGTATGGAGCCAAGGAGCGCCGAATCAAAGGTTCATTGGTTCGATTCACGAAGGAGGAACAGTCATCGAGACTGTATCTCTGAGAGACTGAATCGTTTGTCGGCCAATGAGGACGGCGGCGTTGTGCCCGTTCGAGCGGTGAACCAACAGGCGTTTTGTCGCCGGTGCCCAACGACCGCTAATGAATCGTCGGGGTTTCCTCCGTGGGGCAGCCGGGATCGGTGCCGTCGGAACCGTCGGGCTCGCCGGCTGTCTCGAGCGACTCGGCTTCGAAGAAGAGTCCGCGTGGGCGAACCCGCCGCTCGTGGAGAACCGACCCGACGCGGTCTATCTCCCCTCTTCACGCGAGGAGATGCGGAGCTACGGCATGGCCGCCGACGGCGACTACGCGGTCGCGCTCTCGTATACCTTCCCGCACCGCTTTTGGCTCGTCAACGGCGACGAAACGGAACTCGTCGAGGTCGGCACCGACGACACTCTGCACCTCATGGTCACCGTCTGGGACCGCGAAACGCGAACCGTCCTGCCGACGGACATGCAACTCGAGATCCGACGGGACGGCTCCCCGATTGACGACGGCATCTCCTCGCCGTGGCCCATGATCTCCCAGCGGATGGGCTTTCACTACGGTGACAACGTCCAACTGCCCGGCGAGGGCGAGTACACGGTCCGCGTTCGAGCCGGTCCGGTCGGGGGCAGCCTCGAGCGAACCGGTAGCTTCGAGGGCCGACTGGAATCGCAGGGATCGCTCGAGGTCGACTTCGAGTACGCCCGCTCGGACATCAACGGCCTCTCGTTTCAGACGATCGACGAGGATCGGTGGGGTGAGGAGGGTGCGCTGTCGCTGATGGACCACGGCGACGGCGGTGACGGCGGCGACGGCAATAGCAGCGATCACGAGTCCGGGCACGGCAACGGTGGCGGACACGCCGACGGCGAACTCGGTCCGCCACCGATGGGACAGGCCCCCGCGCTCGAGGACCTCGCCGGCCAGTCGCTGGGTACCGAGCGCAGCGGCGACGCGGCGTTCGCCGCGCTCGCGACCGACGCCGATCGGTTCGCTGACGGCGGCTCGTATCTGGCAGTGTCTCCCAGAACGCCGTACAACAACGTGCTCCTCCCGCTTACCTCGCTGTCCGCGACTATCGAACGCGACGGGACGGTGGTCGGCGAAGGTCCGCTTTCGCAGGCGCTCGACGACGAGGTGGGGTATCACTACGGGCTTGCGGTCGACGACCTCGCGACCGGGGACCGCGTGACGGTGACCGTCGACGCGCCGCCGCAGGTTTCCCGCCACGACGGCTACGAGACGGCCTTTTTCGAGTTCGAAGACATCACGTACACCGTGTAGCCGCGCCACACTCCGAGTCGTCGCGCCGCGGCGGTCGATTTCGATCCCGGAAACACCGGCTTTCAGTCAGAAACGATCTACGGATGGATTCGAACGGCCAGGGAACGGCCGAAAGGAGCGGCTACTCGGCTCCGGCGTGTGGGGCGTAAATCCGATGCTATAGCGCGCGAACGATCGGAAGGGAGCGCCAGCGATTCCGTACGGCTCCGATAACTATCCGGGATCACGGCATACGCTCGAGCGATGTCTCGCACAGGTCACGCAGATATGCATATCGGCTGTCCGGAGTGTGACGCAACAGTCGACGCGTCCGTTCCCCCGGGACCGGGGATCCACGCGGAGAGCGACTCGAACCGACTGCTGGGGAAGGAAACCCAGTGTCGGAACTGCGGTCACGAACTCGAGCTCTATTACTATTGAACGACCCGGGAAACCGGGACTGGGCTGCGGTCCAGTAGGCACCGCCGAACGAACACTATGCGGCAGATTCGGCCGGTGAGCGCGAACTCCGGCCGATCACCGATCGATCGGTGAACGGTATCGCGAGTCGTTACTCCATCCGAAGAGATCTCCGCATCGGCCGCATTGAGGCCCACACCGTGTTTCCGGTGAAAATTACGCGGATCGGGACGGAAGAGCCAGCAAGGCCATGACAGTGCAACACACCAGGTTTCCGGTGAAAGTTGTGCGGCGATCGGTTTCGATAGTCAAGACCGTGGGTGGCGGAGAACAGAACCAGTTGCACGGACACCGTCTTTCCGGTGTATTCCCGTCACTGGAGAACGTGTTCTCGACGGACGAGTCAATCGCGGGCGGACACACCGGGTTTCCGGTGAATCCGGCTTTCGGTGATCGGGGGGAGCGAATCGAGCCTCGAGCGAACGATCCCTGAGCGAATCGTTTGTGGCGACTGCACGCACACCGTGTTTCCGGTGAAACGGCACGAAGCGGGTCGGACAATAGCAGTGGGTGGGGCAAAATAGAACCGGAGAAATCGGAAGGCGCAGTGAAAGGGGATACGGCGTGTAGTGGAACCGAAATGCCACACCGCGTCGTTCGGCGGAGGGTTCAGCGGCCACACACCGGGTTTCCGGTGAAAGTCGCCAAAGGGAACCTCCGTCGTGAGCAGCATACTGGTGGTGAGAACTCGACTGAATCAACTCCACTCTCTGGTCAACTCCGCCTCAGCCGGTATCCGCGAATGACGGTCCGATTTCGATCCGACATAGGTACATATATGAATATGTTGTGTGTATAGTTCATTAAGTGAATCAGAATTCTATTTAGATAGTAGTCAGAGTAACCGTCCACTCGAGTCGATAGTCGCATTCGCCACTAGTCGTAATCGGTGATTCCCGCCTCTACCGGTGCTTTCGTCTCCTATTCTCTCGGTTTGTGACTTGGAAACCTCCGTTTCAACTGCACCTCTCACCCGCCATTTTCCCGTTTCACCGGAAACACGGTGTGTGTCCACACCCGGTCGATAACCGGAGGCAGTCAACGCACGGGATCCAACCGAGCCGATCAAATGAGAATTGAGCAGCCGATTCTACGCGTTTCAGAACTCCTGCGCTACGTCTCCGTTCGGACTCGAGTCCGCGCTCCCAAACGGAAACACTATTTCACCGGAAACCCGGTGTTCGACCATGTCGAGTTCCGGTGACGACCTGTTTACGCGCGACGACCCGATCTTCGAGAACAAGGAGCTACTCGAGATCAATCACCTCCCCGCGGAGGGGCGGATCGTCGGCCGGGACGACGAGATTTCGGAGCTCGCGAACGCGGTCAACCCCGCGATCTTCGGCCAGAGCCCGAGCAACCTTCTCATCTACGGCAAGACGGGGACGGGAAAGTCCCTCTGTGCGAAGTATATCTCGGAACGGGCCGTCCGCGTCGCGGGCGACGAGGACGTCACCTCGGCGTTCGCCTACGTGGACTGCGCCCAGGACAACACGGAGACCCAAGCCGTCCAGACAATCGCCCACGCGCTGAACGAACCGGCACGCACCGACGTGCGAATCCCCGATAAGGGACTCAGCACCTCGACGTACTACAAGCGTCTCTGGAACGTACTCGACTCCCAGTACGACGTCGTCCTCGTGATTCTCGACGAGGTCGACAAACTCGACGACGATGACATTCTCATGCAACTCTCGCGTGCGGGCGAAGCCGGCAAGCTCGAGTCGTGCAAGATCGGGGTGATCGGCATCAGTAACAAGATCAAGTACAAGGATCGACTGGACGAGCGGGTCAAATCCAGCCTCTGTGAGCGCGAGTTCGTCTTCCCGCCCTACGACGCAAACCAACTCAGGGACATCATGCAGGCCCGCAGCGACGCGTTCAAGGACGGCGTCCTCGAGCCTTCCGTCATCCCACGGGCGGCCGCACTCGCGGCCCGCGAACACGGCGACGCGCGGAAAGCGATCGACATCCTCCGCTACGCCGGCGAGATCGCTCAGTCGAAGGGCAGCGAGACCGTTCGCGAGGAATTCGTCGTGCAGGCCCGCGAGCGGGCCGAAACCGATCGCTTCCGCGAACTCATCCGCGGTTCGACCCCCCACTCTCGGTACGTCCTGCAGGCGCTCGCGGTGCTCTCGCTCAACGCGACCGAAGAGGACGGGTTCCGGACGACGAAGATCTACGACGTCTACGAGGAAATCTGCCGACAGGAGCGCTCCGAGCCGCTCTCGCTCCGACGGGTGCGCGACCTGCTGAAAGAGCACGCGTTCCTCGACATCCTGGAGCAGGCCCGCCGGAGCGGCGGCAGCGCCGAGGGGAGTTACACCGAACACCAGTTGCTCGAGGATCCGGAGGTCGTTCGAAAGGTCCTCATCGAGACCGACGAGTCCTAGCGCCACGAACCGCCGAGCCACGCCAGAAACTGCCGAGTCATTTCGACGTTATTAGCACCGTTCAGTGGGCAACGAGCCGACATTTCACCGGAAACACGGTGTCCCGGGTCGCTTGCCAACTCGAGCGATCGATACGTCATCACGTTCAGCGGTGGCTCCCTACTCAGCGATGGTACCTCGCTCAGCGGCCGGTCTCCCACCCGCGTGGCGTGTCGTTCAGTCGCTCGGCACCGTCCTCGGTCACCGCAATCAAGTCCTCGATTCGGACACCGAACTGGCCCTCGAGGTAGATCCCGGGTTCGACGCTAAAGACCATGCCGGGCTCGAGTTCGCGGTCGTTGCCCGCGACGATGTATGGCGGTTCGTGGACCTCGAGGCCGACGCCGTGGCCGGTTCGGTGGACGAAGGCGTCGCCGTAGCCGGCGTCCTCGATGACCGCTCTGGCCGCGCGGTCGATCGAGCCGGCCGTAACACCCGGCTCGATCGCGTCGATCGCGGCCTGCTGGGCCTCCCTGACGGTGTCGTGGACCCGTTCGTACTCGGCGGGCGGCTCGCCGACGACGATCGTCCGCGTCTGGTCGCCGGGATAGCGCGCCGTCCCGGCCTCGAGATCGGCCTCGACGAACGCGCCGAAGTCCAAGACGATCGGATCGCCGGCCTCGATCTCCCGCGAGCCGCCGTGGTGGTGGGGCCGGGCACCGTTCGGGCCGGCAGCGACGATCGTCTCGAAGGCTGGCTCCTCGCCACCGGCCGCAGCGAGCAGTCGGTCGATCTCACTCGCCAGTTCCGATTCGGTCATCCCGAGTAGATCGTTCCCGCGTGCGCGGATCTCGACCGAGATGCGGTCCGCGAGGTCGCCAGCGCGCCGGAGCGCCGCGAGTTCGACGTCGTCCTTGCGAATTCGCAGCGGCTCGAGAGCGGTACTCGCGAGACCGAACTCGGCGTCGGGCAGCAGCTCCCGGAGATCCTGCGTGAACGTCGCCCACATCCGGTCGTCGACGAGGACGGTCGCCGGGCCCGTCCCCCCGAGCGAATAGGCCGTCAGTACGTCTTCGGTGACCTCGAGCGGGTCGTCCGCGTCGGTCCAACAGTGCAGTCGGAGATCCGAAACCGAAAGCTCGGACAGTTGTTCTTCGTACATCGCCGGCGCGACCAGCGCGGGGTCGCCGGTGTCGGGAACGAACAGCAACAGGTGCCGTTCGGACGGCGACTCCTCGAAGCCGGTCAGATAGGTCAGGTTCGGACTCGGAAAGCAGACGACCAGATCGGCTCCGTCGCGCTCGAGTCGGCGCTGACAGGCCGCGATCCGGCGCTCGAACGGGGATTCCATGGGGGAGAGTTCGATCGAGCGGAAAATCAACGTTTGGTTGGAAGGTGATTATGGAATACTAGCTCGGTGACTTTCACGCAGGCCGAACAGTCCGGATAGCCCGGTTGGTAACAGGAACGTATTAACCCCCCGGCGATCGCAGGCCGCGAGGCAACCCGTCGGGAGGCTGTGCTATTTCAGCGAATGCGAGTTACCGAGCGGTTGTCGTCGACGACTGTACGCAAACGACAGCGGCGGGCCGACGGCCGCGGCCGAACGGACGAAGCATCCGGCTCGAGCGGTCCGAGCTGTCCCGGTTCGTTGATCGTGGTCTCGAACCGGCAACCGTATCGTCACGAGTACGAAGACGACGCTCCGGCGGCGGACGCCGATTCCGCGAGCGGTGACGACTCCCCGCCGACGGGGGCCAACGGTGGCACTCGTTCGACGGCCGACGCGCGATCGATTACGGTCGACGAACCGACCGGCGGCCTGACGGCGGGCCTCGATCCCGTCGTCAAACGGACCAACGGCACGTGGATCGCGTGGGGCGACGGCGAGGCCGACTTCGACGTGACCGACGAGCGGAACTGCGTTGCCGTCCCGCCGGAGGAGGAAGCATACACGCTGCGCCGCCTCGATCTCTCCGAGGAAGCCGTCGACTCCTACTACTACGGCTTCAGCAATCGGGTTCTCTGGCCGCTCTGTCACGACTTTCCCGCCCTGATTGAGGATCGAGCGAACGACTTCGAGTGGTACCAGACAGTCAACGAGCGGTTTGCCGAGGCGGTCGCCGACCACGCGACCGACGACTCGGTGATCTGGCTGCAGGACTACCATCTCGCGCTCGCGCCGCGGATGATCAGGGAATCGGTTCCGGCCGGCGCGACCGTCGCGCAGTTCTGGCACATCCCGTGGCCGTCGGCGTCGACGTTTCGGCACTGCTCGGTCGGCGTTCCGGTCCTCGAGGGACTGCTCGGCAACGATCTGCTCGGCTTCCACGTCGAGCGGTACGCCGATCAGTTCCTGGATTGTGTCGACCGATTCCTGCCCGCAGCCGCCGTCGATTACGCTCACCGAACGGTCCGATACGAGGGGACGACGACCCGGGTCGTCGCGACGCCGATGGGCGTCGACGCCGAATCGTACGACCGGGGAGCGCGATCGACCGATCCCAACCGGCTTTCCGACCTGTTCGACGAGTACGGGATTGACCAGGACACCATGCTCGGGTTGGGGCTCGATCGCCTCGATTACAGCAAGGGGATTCCGGAGCGGCTTGCGGCTCTCGAGCGCTTCTTCGAGCGGAACCCGGACTGGCGCGGCGGGTTCACGTTCCTCCAGAAGGCGACGCCGTCGCGTACTGAGATCGATACCTACGAGGAGTACGGCGAACTCGTCCGCAGCGAAGTAACGCGGATCAACCGCCGCTTCGAGACCGACGATTGGCAACCGATCGTCTACACCGAGGACGTGCTACCCGAGGAGGACCTCTATGCACTCTACCGGCGCGCGGATACGATGATCGTGAGCCCGCTAATCGACGGCATGAACTTGGTAGCACAGGAGTACATCGCCGCCAGCGTCGATGGCGACGGGACGTTGCTGCTGAGCGATCGAACCGGCGCACACGATCGGTTCGGCTCCCACGCCCTGACGATCGATCCGACCGATGTCGACGGATTCGCGTCCCAGCTCGAGCACGCGCTTTCGATGCCGCCGTACGAACGCCGGCGGCGGATGAACACGCTTCGCCAGCGCGTGTTCAACGGCGACATCGAGGCGTGGATGGACACGCAGTTCGACTGGATCAGACGCGTCCACGGCGACCGCCGGACCGGCGACGGGAGCGCGGAAAACAGCGCTGGATCCGACCCCGGCTCGGATACAGATTCGGATTCAGACTCGAAAGAACCGACGCCCCCAGCGTAATCGATGACTGAAACCGAGTCACAGCCACAGCCGCTCGCAGAGCGACGGGCCCGAGTTCGGGACCGTCTCGCGGATGCCGGCGGCCTCCTCGTCTGTCTGGATTTCGACGGGACGCTCGCGCCGATCGTCGAGGATCCCGACGCCGCGGTACCGATCGAGCGCAATCGGAACGCGGTGGCAACCCTCGCGGCGATGCCGGGGATAACGACGGCGGTCGTCAGCGGCCGCGCGCTGACGGACGTCCGCGAGCGCGTCGACGGCCCGGCGATCTACGCCGGCAACCACGGGCTCGAACTCGCCCGCAACGGGTCAATCGCCGTCCACCCGGTCGCGCGCAAGCGCGCCGCCCGGATCGATCGCCTCTGCTCGATCCTCGAGACTGCCCTCTCGTCGGTCCCGAACTGCCGGATCGAGAACAAGCGCCTGACGGGCACGGTTCACTTCCGATCCGTGCCGCCGGCCGCCGAACCGACCGTGCGCCGGATCACGCGCGCAGTCGTCGATCGCTTCGGCGGCGATGCCGTCGAGATTTCGACCGGGAAACGGATCCTCGAGATCGGGCCGGACTTCCCGTGGGGCAAAGGAAACGCCGTCGAGTTGATCGCCGCCGACGAGCCGCCGGCGACGACCGTCGTCTACATCGGGGACGACGTCACCGACGAATCGGCGTTTCGGGCGGTCGAGCCGGACGGGATCGGGATCCGCGTCGGCGGCGCCGGTCCCTCGAATGCCTCCTATCGGGTCGAGTCCCCCGCCGAGGTCGCGTCGTTTCTCTCCTGGCTCGGCTCGACCGGGGCCGAACTGACTGCCGCCGACGAATCGCCGGCCGTGACCGCCGACTGATACCGGTGACCGGGAGTGGCGACGCGATTCCGGCCACGGTTCCGCCGGTGCCCGTACTGTTGATGCTCTGCTGTAATACCCGACAAACGGAGGACAATGGGGGGAGAGGGGTGGGAGCCGAGTGGGGGCAGGTGGCGGTCGAGCCCGATACCGGGGAGCAACGGGTCGTGAACCGGACTCGGTTCGGGTGCGACGATGGGGGATCCGTCGCGAGTTGCTCGACCCACCCACTCGAGGGCTACGTTGGACGGCAACTTAATAGTACGGATGGAAATAACCGACGAAAACATCGGGTCTCGAGCCGAAAGTATTAGTTACCACTGGAAATATAGTGCGGTACGAGAGTGAACGAGAGTGAAACTCCGCCAACCAACTGATTTCCTGATCCTCGAGTCGCTCGAGGACAAGGGACGAAATGTCGCAACGAATCTGGCTGCTCACACGGGCAAGAGCCGGAAGAATATCAACACCAGACTGCCGGTGCTCGAAGACTACGGGCTCGTCACCAAGATCGGTCCCGCCGAACGGTCCGGGCTCTACGAGATCACCTCCGCGGGGAAGGCCGCGCTGGTGTACCGAGACCAGTACGACGAGGTCGACGACTTCGAAGCGCTTATCGAAGGGCCGAACGCCGGCACGGACCAGGAGGGCGAGCCACAGGCTAGCTTCGCACGCGGCGAGGACGACGACACCGACGAGTAACGACGCGCACTACTCGAGTCCGTTCCGATCCCGTTGCCGGTCGTTCGGCGCTGCGTCTCGGTCCGCGCCGCCGGGAGCCGTCGGCTTGACTCTCTGTAGGGTACCATCCGAGAAGAGTCCGCCTTCGTAGGCCGCGAGTTCGCGGCGGGCACACGACGAAAAGGCGAGGCTGAGTTTCCGTGTTCTGTTCTCCGTGTTCGGAATCGCGGCCCCGCAATGTGGGCGGTCGGTATCGTATTCGGGGTCCCACACGTAACTGCCGAGCATCGGCGTCGCGACGACAGCCTCGCCGTCGCGAAACGCCATGCCGTGGTCGTGTTCCAGCCCGAGTGCGTGCCCGATTTCGTGGACGAGCACCTGAATCGACCGCGTCGGCGTCGCGTACGGAACGATCGAGCGCGCGTCGTCGCCGACCAGTTCGTCGAACGGCTCGAGGGCGGCGATGTGTCGGGCCCCGCCGACCGAGGCGATGTGGGGGATCCCGTAGCCGGTCGGTGCCCGTTCCATCCCCCCGTCGGTCACCAGCAGGTTCGCATCCGCTACCGGCTCGAGGTCCCGGCGGCCGAGCGCGCCCGCCGCGACGGCTGTCGGCCACTCGCCGCGGGCGGTGAGCCGCGCAGCGTCCTCGGTCGAGACCGAGACGGAACCGCCGAGGGAGACGTCGAGTTCCCAGTGCTCGAGGGCGAACGTCGCCCCGAGATACTCGCGGACGCGGTCGCCGATCCCGTCGTAGGCCGCGGCCCGCTCCGAGAACCAGATCCGGACCGCGAGCGTCTCGGTCGGGTGGCGGGTCGCGTACGCCAGCGTGGTGAGCGAGGCCGCCGACCCGACCGTGCCGAGGAACACGCGACGCTTCACGGGCGATCTCGGTCGGGAAAGACCCGGTGTCCGCAAGTGAACGATGACATGAATTACCGCTCGGCTAATGCCGTCTCGTTCCGGTCGATGGCCGATCTCCGGAGACCCGACCTCATCGCCGGCG
>NZ_JBLVOY010000004.1:0-534969 GCF_059162405.1 Natrinema sp. CRL1
TTTTAGCCAACGTCACGACCTTCCCGGTGAAGCGGGAGATTTTGGACATAGAGCATCCGCGGTTTCCCGCTTCACCTTCCTAGATTTAACGGTCGAAGTCCGTGCTGTCTGGCGATTCACCAGAGCCATTTGACGCGCAATAATCGACCGACAGCGTGGCGATTGTTGGTCGAACGACCATCTTCTCTACTTTCGTTCGATTGTCGAATGAACCAGTGACTGCCCGTTTTGACGCGAATAGAAATAAGGTCAATTCATGTGATGGCTTGATCATGCGCGCCGATTCACAGTCGCTCAAAGCGGTCCGAGAACGTGATATTGACCTCCTACTCGTGGAAGAGTTAGCCGCCACCCCAGAGTTCCGAACATGGTTGCTTCGGGAACTTGGACAATCTCCTGATCTGATCGAGGATTTTGTCGGCGTCTGGCACTCAGTTTCCGATTCAGAGTTAGGCGAATCAGACATCGAGTTTGGCGTAGTGCACCACGACGAGACGCGACACCTCGTTCTGATCGAGAATAAGATCAATGCGACGTTCCAGGACGAGCAGCTCGAACGGTATCGACAGCGAGGAAAGAAAGCAACAGCGGACGAGTGGGATGTGTTCATCACGGGATTAGTCGCCCCCAAGTCGTACGTCGCTGGGACGGACAGGACCGATGTCGTCGACGCGACTGTGACCTATGAAGCCGTACGTGACTGGTTCTGGAATAGGGGCTCCCGCCGTGCAGACTTCAAAGCCGAGATGGTGAACGAGGCAATCGAGCAGAACCGCCGCGGCTACACGCGGGAACCGGACGAAGACGTGACGTCGCTCCACCGCTACTACTGGGAACTCGCGCGTGATCGCTACCCCGAACTGGGGATGGATCGCCCTGATGGCGTACCAGGTGGGAACCTCTGGGTCCGCTTTGATCCGTCAACTCTTCCGACCGATGTCAAGCTTATCCACAAGATGGGACGAGGTGACGTTGACCTCCAGTTTTCGGGCACCGCAGATCAGGCGGATGCATTCGTGGAACGGTACGAGCCGTCGGTAGAAGACGAGATGGACATCGTTCCCACCGGACAATCGATGTCGATCCGGATCGATGTCCCACCGATCTCGGAAACGGTGACACCGCAAGAGCAACGGGAGCAGATCGAAGCGGGACAGCAGGCGGCATATCTGCTCTTATCTTGGTTTGAGCAGTACATTCGGGACACCTAATCAAAACCCATCGTGTTCCAAGAGCGCGTGCGTAATGCCATCTCACCGGGGAGCAGGAAACGGTAATTCGAAGTGTTGATAAGTTAAATTTGAGTCTCTGAAGCTATGGCTGTCCTCTATGAATATGTCCATTCCAGTGAGAAGGAAGGATACTACATAGTGCATCCGCAGCACTCGTTTCGGTGTTGACGGAGAGGGACTCGCTTTCCTTCTCCAAGAACTCTGCCGTGAGTTCCGCAAAGCCAGGCTCGTCATCAACGTGAAGTACCGAAATAGAGCCCGTCACAGTGACTGTTTGTCGAAGCAACATTATAGAGATTATCCCCCAAACGGCGAACTGAACCACCAAACAGCCTTCGAGGAATAGGGCAGCGTCAGTCAGTACCGAGTGTCTCAATGCGAGGCAGTCAGTGCGGACGATGCATGCCGGTCACGAATTCTTCCGGCCGAGTCCGACAACACCGATGACCGCACCATCGTCCTCTACGGGGATGCCGGTGAACTCGTAGGGGAGTGTTTTGCCTTCCTTCGTCAGAAGGTCGCCTTCAACCACTACTCGCTCGCCGTCGTTGAGAATCCGATCGATTTCGGCTTCGATCGCGGCCTTCGTGTCCCCCTCGAACAAGTCCATCGGCGATAACTCTCGAATTTCTTCGGGCGTATATCCAATGACATCCTCGAACTCGTCGTTCCACCGAACGTAATTCAGATCGTCGTCGAAGACATAGAACAGGTCGTCGAGGGAGTTGAGCGCGGTTTCCAGAAAACGTTGCTCGCGCCGAAGTGCCTTCTCGCGGGCCTGCCGATCCGTGATATCACGGACGACGCAGACGTGGCCACCGTCGCCCAATTGCGTGAGGCTGAGTTCCTCGACCACGCGCTCGTCATCGGCCGTGATACCGACCGACTGGCCGTTCCACGATCCCTCGGATTCGAGCGCTGGAAGAATTTCGTCACGGAAGCGAGCGGCCTCTTCGTCGGGGTACAGCGACTCCCAGTGTGCCCCGAGGATGTCTTCGCGTTCGGTACAGTACACGTCGGCGTAGGCCTGATTCAGATAGACGTATTCACCGTTCTCGTCGAGGATTCCGATTCCCTCCTGGGCCGATTCTAGCGCCTGAAATCCACGAAAGACCTCCTGTTCCGCTCTGTACTTCTCGACCAGGTTTTCGACGCGGTTTGCCAGGACAGTGTACTGATCCGTTCCTGTTCCCTTCTGCAGATAGTCAGTCACGCCGGCGGTGATCGCTTCGCTTGCGATCTCCTCGTCTCCTTTGCCAGTGAAGAGAATGAACGGGAGATCCGGATAGTCACCTCTGACGCGTTCGAGAAAGTCCAGTCCGTCCTGTTCGGGCATCTCGTAGTCGCTGATGACACAGTCGATCTCGTTGCACTCCAAAACCTGCATTCCGTCATCGACGCTCGTTTCAGTCGAAATCTGAATGTCGTCCCGTTCTCGTTCGAGGAAGGTAGCAACCAACTCGACGAACGAACCGTCGTCGTCCACGTGCAACGCATGGATAGAATCCGCCCGTGGAGAGAAACTGAGATCGTCAAACTCTCGTATTTCTCCTGATTCGAACATGTTCACCAGTGGTTAGCCTCGGTATATGAATCCTGTTGCCGAGTCAAGTTGAATGGCGTGAAACTACTGCAAATCTTCCAAACTATGAAATGTCGATTGGATTCCTGCAGTTTGGTTCCAAAAATAGAATGAAGATGCGGGAACCATTCCAAGTACCAGTGGTGCCAGTAAACGGATGAATGTCGTGCTACTGGTCTTCCGATTCTATTGAAACTCGATGCCGGTGATCTCGAATCGTGCTCCGCCGGCATCGCTCTCGGTGATAGAGATGTCCCACCCGTGGCCGTCAACGATCTGCTTCACGATGGAGAGCCCGTACCCGGTTCCGTCCTCACTCGTCGAGTAGCCGTACTCGAAGATGTCGTCCCGAATCGCCTCTGGAATGCCTGGCCCGTTGTCTTCGACGTAGAGACCGTCTGCATCGGAGAAGCGACCGACGCGCAGGGTTACGTCCTCACCGACGTGCTCGATAGCGTTGTTGAACAGATTCTCGAATAGTCCGTGTAGGCGACTTTCGTCGGCCTCGATCGACCCGACTTCAGTGCCGATACAGAGCTCGGCATCGCCAGTGGAGACGTTTCGCCACGCCTCCCTGACGACCGTCTCGACATCGACCAGTTCAGTGCTGCCGATCGCTTCGCCGTCTTTCGTCAGCTCGGCCACGTCGTCAACGAGTGCGTCGATGCGTTCGAGCGACTCCGCGATCCGGTCGATCTCCGGGATGTCGTGTTGCTCCTGGGCGAGTTCAGCATGGCCGCGCGCCACGGATAGCGGATTCCGAATGTCGTGCGTGAGGATCTCCGAGAACTCGTCGAGCCGATCCTTCTGGTCGCGGAGGCGCTCTTCTCGTTCTCGACGTTCGGTGATGTCGCGGATGATGCCCGTGAAGTACCGCTCGCCATCGTGTTCGTGTTCTCGTAGGCTGATCAGCGTCGGGACCTCGTGGCCGTCTTTGTGGAGGGCGGGCAGCTCCATCCCGTCCCAGTCGATGTTCTTGTCGCCGGATTCGACGTAGGAATCGAGCGCAGCCGCATGCACTGGCTGGAGCCGTTCGGGGATGATCTTCATCTTCGAACTCCCGATCAGTTCCTCCTGTGAGTAGCCCAGAATGTCTTCGACGGCCGGATTCGCGTAGACGATGTCGCTGTTCTCGTCGATCGTCAGCATCCCCTCCGCTGCGTTTTCGACGAGCGTCTGGTAGAATTCTTCAGAACGAACGGCTGCACCCATCCTATCCATTTAGTTCTCACATGGAGTACGAGTGTGAGGCGTATATCTTTGCTGGGCGTTGCGGCGTCGTTTTGCTCCATGCCACGGAGGACCTCTTATGGAGCTTCGATGCCGGTAAACTCGAATCGAACACCGCCACCGTGCACGTCACAAATCTCGACCTCCCATCCGTGGGCGTCAGTCACGACGGCCACGACGGCGAGACGGTTACTGGTCGAACGGACACATTCTTGGCTTTCGTTCGATGCTTGAATGAGGGTGTGGTTTTCGCAGGGATTCGCGTACAGCCAAACTGGTCGCGCTTGAGAAAATCAATCGCTGATTGACGGAACGACAGTCACCTTTCGATGGAACCGTTCAAGTCTGTTGATTCCAATCGTCTGAATATCAACAGTACTCATGACCCTTGGTTTCGAGCAGTAGCTCACACAGAGTCCGTCTTACCACTATGCCGCCCCGGAACAGCGAGGCTCTAAACTGTGCGACGAGGACTTCGATTCCTCATTGGTGTTGGTGCAGGTGGTGTGCTCTTAGCTGGGTATCTTTATACAGTCGGTGCCGAGACGGTTCTCAACCGGGCGATCGCTGTTGCACCGTGGGCCCTCGGAATAATCATTCTTCTCGTCGTTCTGGAGGGCTTATCGGATGCAATCGGGGTCTGGGCATCGATCGCTCCGCTCGGAGATGGCATCTCGCCCGGTAAAAGCGTCCAATTCGCACTTGCCGGTGACTTTTTTGATACACTCAGCCCGGCGGGTCCGGTCAGTTCGGAACCGATCATGGCTCGGTTTTTCAGCGTTGCCACGGACACGGGTTATTCCGAGGCACTCGGTGTCCGCTCAACCGCAAAATACGTGAAAGCAGGTACACAGGTCGTTTTTTCTGCTGGACTCGGGCTATTCATTCTTATTGGAACGCCCGATGCGACTCCCATCCTGGTAACGTTCGGTCTTACTATTGCTGGTCTCATCTTGTTTGGCGGTGTGATTCTCCGGACCCGAAATCATCTCTCGAAGAGCGTCGTAGTATGCTTACGCCAGTTGTCTCTCGGATATCGGGGCTCTATCGAGAACAACCACATGACCGAGCGTTTGTCGCGGCTGGTGTTGACCAGTATTGGCAACGAATCGTTGGCTTTCAGGAGACGCCTAGTCTGCTTGCTCTCATCGCGGTCGGAGGCCTTATTGAACAGTTCTTGACTGCAGCTATGCTCTGGGTCGCCCTTGCCGGCCTCGGTGTCAACACCGTCTTCCTCCCAATTCTCGTCATCATTCCCCTCCCACAGGTTGCCAGTGTGGTTCCGATTCCAGGCAGCGTTGGCGCGTATGATCTGCTGCTCGCCGGGGCGCTCGTCGTCGTCGCAGGCATTCCCAATACGGCGGCGACGGCAGCGGTCCTCGTCGTTCGGACACTTGCCCTTCCGTTTAGTGGGATTGCTGGTGGAATCAGTGTTGCTTACTTGCGTGGATGGCGGCCGAGAGCTTAATCAGAGTGGCCGGAAGCGTGGTTTGAGGATCTACCGGCGATACTAAACGTATCCGCTCGTCTTTGGACATCCCAATTATCGGCTCTGGTGAATCGCTGTACGGCGTCGGCTTCAACCGTCAGAACTAGAAAGATGAAGCGGGAAACCGTCGATGTCCATGTCGAAAATTTCCCGCTTCACGAGCAAAGTCGTTCAGTTAGCTAAAAATGCTGTTGGTGACCGAGGCGAAGTCGCCGCCCCCGAAGGGGGTGGCGGCTTCGCCGAATATGCGGTTGTGTCGCTGCACTGTCTGCGGGTTTACCTGGAAAAATCCTACCGAGAAGCACTTGATTTGCTGAGCGAGATGCCACATATTCTCGGGGAGATCGGCCTCGATGCGGCCGATCTCCCACATCACTCGACGCTAGTGAAGTGGTTTGACAGGATCAAGACAGCTCTCTGGCGAGTGCTGCTGCGCCTGTCGGCGCAGCTGCACGACCCGAGCGAACACGCTGCTATCGACGCGACGTTCTTCGACCGCGAAAACGCCAGCAAACACTACTGTCGGCGGACGAATTACCGGGTTAAGACGCTCAAAACAACCGCTCTCGTGGACACAGAGAGTCACGCGATTCTGGACGTTCACTGTACGACCGAGAAAACGCACGATACGCAGCTCGGCTGGCAGGTCGCCCTCCGCAACGCGGGCGACCTTGCCAGCCTCGCCGCCGACAAAGGGTACGACTGGATGGATTTGCGCGAGAAACTCCGCGAAGAGGGCGTAAGACCGCTGATTAAACACCGCGAGTTCCGGCCCATCGATCACGCGCATAACGCGCGGATCGATGGGCCTCAATACCGTCAACGAGCGCTGTGTGAGACCGTCTTCTCGACGATCAAGCGCACGCTCGGCGACGCCGTGCGTGCGCGAACCTGGTACGGCGAATTTCGAGAACTCGTCTTGATGTGTGCAGTTTACAACATCACGCAGGCCGTGAACCAGTGAAATCAAGCACCGTCTGGCGATTCACCACGGCCCCGAAGACCAAGTCGGCGAGTACTGCGTATGTCGGTACGAAGACGGAAACAGGCCCGGAAGCGAAGCAGGCTGTTGCTTTCAACAAAAAACGCATCCAAGGGAATGGCACTACGACAGTCTCCTCACCCAATTGTTCTTACCGGATCACGCGGCTCCTCACGGTATGCGAAATTCGAAAGCGGTTGGCGACGAAACCGAAGCGAGAGCGATTTCCGAACTCATCGCAGCTGGTTACAGCGTCTCGATTCCGTTCGGCGATAACGACAAATACGACCTAACCGTCGACGATGGAACCGAACTCTATCGGATTCAGTGCAAAACAGGGTGGTCGAATAAACCGGAAACGCTCCGATTCAACACGCACTCACAGACGACGAAAGACGGAACCTACCACGAGGAGACCTATCACGGATCGATCGACGGGTTTCTGATCTATTATCCCAAAAACGAGCAGTTTTACTGGATCCGTGCAGCCGACGCAACGGAACAGAGGATGGAACTTCGGTTCGAGTCCGAAATAGACCATCCATCGATAAACTGGGCGTCGGACTACGAATTCAACGGCTGCATTCCGTGCTCTTCCGAATCCAGTTCAAATAAGACCGCTAGGTAATTCGAACGAGCAACAGTCGAATGCTAATTGTTTAGTTGTTCCTCATCAGTGCGTCAGGAAACGGTAGCGTGGGTATTTAGACAATGACGGAACGGATCACCGTACTCGTCGTCGACAATGAACCCGGCTTCGCAGATCTCGCCGGAGAGATGCTCGAGCGCGAGCGCGAGTCGATCGTCGCTGAGACGGCGACCGACGGCGCGGCAGCACTCGCCGCGGTTGAACGTCGCGACATCGACTGTATCGTCAGCGATTACGAGATGCCGGAGCTGACCGGCCTCGAGTTGCTAGGGCGGGTTCGCGAGGACGACCCTGATCTGCCCTTCATCCTGTTTACGGGACGGGGATCGGAAGAAATCGCCAGCGAGGCGATCGCGGCGGGTGTGACCCAGTACCTGCAGAAGGAGTCGGGCAAAAAGCAGTACGCGTTGCTGGCGAACCAAATCACGAACGCGGTCGCGCAGTATCGGACAGAGACGGAACTCCGCGAGAGCGAGCGCCGCTACGAGCGGACGCTGACGGCGTTACACGAGACGACGCGGGACCTGATGCGGGCGGAAACCAAAGACGAAATCTACCGGTCGGCGGTCGAGACGGCGGCGGAACTCCTCGACGTGGCGGTCGCCGCGACCTATGCGTTCGAGCCGACGGACGGCCGCCTCGAGCACGCGGCGTCGACGGCGCGGTCCCCCGAGTTGGGCGATCCGAAGCAGACCTTCGATCGGGGCGACGGCTTGGTCTGGGCGGTGTTTTCGGAGGGCGAAAGCGCCTACTACGAGAACGTCCACTGCGAGGAGCGCGCGGGGGCGTCGGTGCCTCGAGGGGACGGCCTCGAGTCCGCCGAGACGCCGAACCGGAGCGAACTGATCGTCCCGCTCGGGACCCACGGCGTGCTGGTTGCGGGCCGTGCGGCGGTCGACGGGTTCGACGAGACGATGATCGAACTGTTGCACATTCTGGCGGCGAACACCGAGGCCGCGCTGGATCGGGCCGAACGTGAGCAGTTGCTTCGGGATCACGACCGCACGCTCACCGAGAAAAACGAGGAGCTGACGCGTCTCAACCACACCAACGAGATCGTCCGGGAGATCAACCACGGGGTCGCGCAGGCGTCGACGCGCGCGGAAATCGAGGAGACCGTATGTAATCGCCTCGCCGAGACGGACCGGTATCGCTTCGCCTGGATCGCCGCAAGCGACGACGACCCGCCCGCGCCGACCGCGTGGTCTGGGGTCGACGCGGCCTACATCGACCGGATCCGCGACGACGCCGATCGTGCACCCGAGGTTGCGCTGGCTCGCGAGACCCTCGAGACAGGACAGGGACAGCTGGTACGTGACGTCCTCGAGGCCGACCACTGGCAGTCCCGGCGCAAAGCGGCGCTGACCTACGGCTATCAGACGGTTCTCGCGGTGCCGCTGCTCGCCGACGACCGCCGGTACGGCGCGCTGGTGGTCCACGTCTCGGGGGCCGATTCGGTCGGCGAGAGCGAGCGGGCGGTGCTTACTGAACTCGGGGAGACGATCGGGCACGCGATCCGGTCGGTCGAGCGGACGCGCGCGATGGTGACCGACAGCCGGCTCGAACTCGAACTCGCCGTCGGCGACTCGCGGCTGCTGCTCAACCGGCTGTCGGCACACATCGAGACGTCGGACCCGATCGCACTCGAGGGCGTCATCGACCGCGGCGAGGACGGAATCGTGCTGTTCGTCAGCGCGCCGGCGACTGCGTCGGTCGCCGTCCTCGAGTCGGCGTGGGCGTCGATCGAGACGCTGTCGGTGGTGTCCGAGGGTGACGAACAGACGCTGTACGAACTCACGGTCGCGTCGACGCCGTTTCTCGACGTGTTGCGGACCTACGACGTGCAGGTGCGGCTGGCGACGGCCGAAGACGGCGTCTCGACGGTGGTCCTCGAGGTGCCACAGGGCGTCGAGACGCGGTCGCTGGTCGAGGCCATCGAGGAAGCGTATCCCGAGACGGAACTCGTGGCGAAACGGGAGACGACGCACACGCGGTCGGCACGGCGGCTCGATACCCATCTTGCGGACCTGCTCACCGACAAACAGTTCGAGGCGTTACAGGCCGCTCACTACAGCGGCTTCTTCGAGTGGCCCCGCGAGAGCACCGGCGAGGACCTCGCGGAGGCGCTCGGCGTGTCGCCGCCGACGTATCACTACCACCTTCGGGCGGCCGAGCGGAAGCTGGTGACGGTCGCCTTCGACGGCCGGTCCGACTGAATAGTCCGGGAACAGGTGCCGGCGAATCGAGAAGCAGCGCTTTCATCGTTTCGAGGGCGTACGGTTGCGGCGGTGTTTCTCGAGCACCCCGTCGATGTCTCTCACCCTCACCCAGGAGCCGAAGAGCTACCGGATCGCGGGTCCGGTGCAGCGTAGTCGGGTGGCTCTAAGTAATTAGTATCTACTTGCAATGGACACTAAAAGATTAGAAATTACGTTTAACCCCCATCGGTGTGTACCCGTAACTGGCGATCTGAGACAGACTGTCGCCACCCCCCTTTCCCCCACCCCCACTTCCGACGCACCGATATCGTCGAGTCACATCGCTCCGCGGCGAGTACTATCGAGACGAGCGGGTGCTCCGCTCTCGAGAAAATCCGTTCGACGAGACTCGTGTCTCTCGAGTGCCAGTCGTTGCGGCCTGCGGTGGTCGAAGAGCGGCCGTGCTACCGCGATCGGCTCCGCCGGGACTGCTGGTCGGTCGCGTCGTCCCACTCGATCCAGTCCTGTTCCCAGCCGCGGCGGGACTCGGCGCGTCGCTGTGCCCGCTCGCGGTCCTCTCGAGCCGTCCGATTGCGCTCGACGGCACCCGACTGTTCGCCCTCGACTAACAGCGGCTCGAGCGAGACGGCGTCGAAGTGGTCAGTCTCACCGTCGGCCGAGACCGCCTCGAGTCGCTGTTGGTGGGTGCCGCGCGGAAAGACCAGTCGTCCCCCGTCGGTCAACTGCTCGAGCAGTGCGCGGGGCGGATCGACGGCGGCGGCCTCAAGGAGGATGCGATCGAACGGCGCGTATTCTGGCAGGCCGTCGGCACCGTCGCGACGGTCGACGAGGACGCCATCGTAGCCCGCTTCGGCGAGGTTGCCCCGCGCTTCGACGACGAGCGGCCGGGAGATGTCGACGGCATGGACGTTGGTCTCGCCGACGATTTCGGCGGCCACGGCGGCAGTATAACCGACGCCGACGCCGACGATCAGCACCGAGTTGTCGTCCTCGAGGGCAAGCGCCTGCAGCAGTCGCGCCACCGTCCGCGGCGCGAGGACGCGGGTGCCGAGGGCCTCGTGGTCGCGGTCCGCGTAGGCCGTCCGCTCGTCGTCGACGAACGCGTGGCGGGGCACATCGCGCATTGCAACGGCGAGGTCCTCGTCCGCGAGGATGTCCCTCGGCGGGGACTCGAGGCCGTCGACCATGTCCTCTCGCAGTACCGCGGGGTCCATACCTCAGCTATCCGGGCGGCTGTTATGAATGACGCGCTTGCGCGGTCACCCACAGTGGGCCTCGAGTCGGCAGCCTCGCAACGCCGACTATCCCCGCATCTCCACGAACCGAACGCCGCCGTGTTCGGTCCGCTCGAGGGAGCCGTCCGCCCGCTTCGTGGCGCTGACGAGTCTCTGACTACCGATCCCGCGCTCGATCGGCGCGAGCAGCTGGCCGCCGGTTCCCACCTGCTCGACGACGGGATCGGGAAAAGAAGACGTCGCACAGGTGAAGTATGCCGCGTCGTAGGGCGCGTGGTCGGGCCAGCCCTCGCGGCCGTCGCCGGCGCGGACCGAGACGCCGTCGTAGCCGAGGTCCGCGAGCCGGTCGCGGGCTCGCTGGGCCAGTTCGTCGCTGTACTCGACGGTGTAGACCCCCTCGTCGCCGACCAGTTCCGCCGTGACCGCGGCGTGATAGCCACAGCCGGTCCCGATCTCGAGGACGTCGTCGCCGGGAGCGACCGCGAGCAGATCGGCCATGATCGCAACCATGTGCGGCGCGCTGATCGTCTGGCCGTCGCCGATCGGCAGCGGCCGGTCGGCGTAAGCCCTGTCCCGGCGATCGGGCGGAACGAACTCGTGGCGCGGGACCGCCTCGAGTGCCGCGAGGACGCGGTCGTCGTCGACACGCGGCGCGACGGTCTCGACCATCCGCTGGCGTGGGGCCTCGTCGCTGTCGGAACTGTCGAACATGGGGATGGAGTACGCGCTCGAGAACCGTATGGTGTCGGGTGGCAAATACGGGTGCGGTCAGAAACCAGCGGAACCGCTTACCACGCCGACCAGGCGCTGCTCTGCTCGTCGTAGGCGTAGACGCGCTTGACGTCCTTCGCGAAGGCGGTATCGCCCTCCACGTCGAAGCGGTCTCGGCGGTAGCCCTCGGCGTCGCCGCGGACGACGAAGGCATCGATCTCGAACTCGTCGTCGCCGAAGGATTCGACCGCGCCGACCTCGAACTCGTAGTCGCCGGGGACGTGGACGGTGATGCTCCGGCTGTCGTCTTTCGAGCCGTCTTGGGGATGGACGGTAACGTTGACGCCGACGTTGTCGACCTCGCGGGTCCAGACGGTTTCGATCTCGCCGACGGGAGCCTCCTCGACTCGCTTCTGGCCGTCGAGTTCGACGCTCGTTACGCGAACCGTCGAGAGCACTTCTTCCGTCTCGAGGATGAACTCGTCGCCGACTTCGATCGTCTCGCCTTCGGGCGTGGTGACGTTCGCCGTAAAGGACTCGCCGCCCTGCGAGACGACGACGTCGAGGGTGACTTCGCTCTCGCGGTCGGGCTGGACTTTGTGGACGTGACTACACTCGCTACACCGAACGGTGAGGGTACCGCCGCCTTCCGTGAGTACCTCGTGGACCGTCTCGAGGTCCGGCGAGCACGAAGGACAGGGCGTCGGAACCCGATCCGGGATTTCGCTCATAGCCCACGTAGCGGCTACGTACCTAAAAGCCGATTGAAGCCGTCGTCGCCGCACCCGTTTCCCGCCGCTGGATCGAACCGGCCGACTGCACCGGGTTCGAGGTGAATACGGCGTGAACCGACGTTAATTCCCCTGAATCGCGTCGATAACCATCGCCGCGGCGACGATGGGCTCTTTCGGGACGGAACTGGCGTCGTCGATGACGATTTCGTAGCGATCCCGCAGTGAGAACTGGCCGTCGATCGAACCGACGTGATCGCCCGTCTGATCCGTGATCTCGTACTTGTGGGGAATCCAGCCCCCGAACGGAACGATATTCCTGGCCAGCGTCACCATCGTGCCACGGGAGTTGATCTCGGCCAGTTTCTCCTCGGTGGTCGCGTCGCGGATCTTCCACGTGTCCTGGAGCAGCGAGTAGTCGTTGTCCAGAATGATCAGATCCTCGCCAGTTCGGGCGTCCGTGAGGACGTAGTTCCCCGCCACGTCGATGATGCCACCGGCTTTGACCGTGAACACTTCCTCGCCGTCGGCGTCCACGAAGGGGAACTCCTCTTTCATCTTCAACATCTTCTGTTTCCCACGGAGCACGACGTTGCCGTCGGGATCGAGCGCTCGGTACTTGTTCCGAATAAAGCCCTGTTCGACCGTGTAGCGATCGTCCGTGAGTTCGATACCCTCGATATCGTACGCTCGAGTGTCGCTCATCGTTCTTACGCAGACAGTAACCGTACTTGAATCCACTAGGTTTAGACAGGAATACTGACGTGTTATTCGAGCCCAGACGGGGACTTCCGGCTCGAGACCGGCAAAACACGGGAGAAACAGGAAAGGAGAGAGAACGCGTTCCGATCAGTCCGAGTCCGGCGTCGGCAGTTCGATCGGGCTTCCGTCGGCGAAGACCGTCGGCTCACGGAGGATACCGTCGAGGTGGATCGGCGCTTCCGTCTCGCCGCCGATCCCCGCGTTGTCACCGATGGCGATGTGGACGGTGCCGGCCGCCTTCTCGTCTAACAGGACCGAGCCGACGAGTTCGGTGACGGCGACGTTCGTGCCGATGCCGAGTTCCGCGAGATTGTACGCGGCGTCGCCCACGTCTTCGGTCGCGTTCTCAACCGTCTCGCGAATCTCGTCGTCCGAAATGTGCGTGACGAGGCCGTCCTCGACCTCGAAGGTGAGCCGGTGGCCGTCCGCGAGCAGCCCGTGGGGCCGCATCGTCCCGTCGACGACGAAGGTGCCGTCGGCGGTTTCCGGGCTGATGAAGACCTCGCCAGCGGGGAGGTTCGACATCTCTCCGGGCTCGTGGACGATGCCGGTATCGGAGAGCCACTCGCGACCCCCGACGCCGAACGTGATGTCGGTTCCGGCGTCGGTCGTCACGCGGATCTCGTCGGCGTCGTCGACCTGCTCGCGGACCGCCTCACAGTGGGCCGCGATCGACTCGTAATCCGCCGCCAGCCCGGTCGTAAAGACGTCTTCGGTGATCCCCGGTAGCGTCGCGACTCGCGCACCGGCCTCGTTGGCCTCGGTCCGGGCGCGAGTATGGCTCAGGCTCTTGGTCGTCGGCGCGAGCACCACGTCGGCACCGGCCATCGCGGCCGCGACGGGTGCCGGCGGCTCGCTACCGTGGGTCTCGCCCGGCGGGTAGCGAACGATCACAGCGTCGTCGGTGATCTCGCTCGCAACCTCGTAGATCGCCTCGCCGATCGGTTCGCGTTTGTCATCCGTCACGACCGCACACGACTCCCTTGTCTCAAGATTCAGACACTGGCGGACCGCCGTCTCCGCCGCGGCTCGAAGTGCTGTCATACGTGCGTCTGCGGCCAGCGGGCCGATATGTCTTGCCCTCGGTCGCGATCGGGGGCGGTCTGGCGGTTTCGCCGGCAACGACGGGTGGGGCCGGCGGCTCGCGACTCGAGTCGTCGGCGCGAGGCCCGTGTGACTGCGTCCCGAGATCGGCCTCGAGATCGATTGAGAACTTCGATTCGAGTGAATATCGGCTGAGAGGCCTCGAAACGATTATCCCGCTCGGTGAGTCACTCCCGGGTATATGCAACAGGTCGCCATCAACGGCTACGGCACGATCGGCAAGCGCGTCGCGGACGCCGTCCGACAGCAGCCCGACATGGAGGTGCTGGGCGTCGCGAAGACGCGCCCGAATTTCGAGGCCGAGACGGCCGTCGACAAGGGGTTCCCCCTCTACGCGGCCGTCGAGGAACGCGAGGAACTGTTCGCCGAAGCCGGCCTCGAGATCGCCGGGCCGGTCGACGACCTCGTGGCCGACGCCGACGTTGTCGTCGACGCCACACCGTCCGGCATCGGGGCCAAGAACAAGGAACTCTACGAGGAGTACGACACGCCCGCGCTCTATCAGGGCGGCGAGGACGCCGACCTCGTCGATGTGAGTTTCAACGCGCGCTCGAACTTCGAGAACGCCGTCGACGCCGACCACGTGCGCGTCGTCTCCTGTAACACGACCGGCCTCTCCCGAGTTATTGCGCCGCTACGCGAGGAGTACGGCGTCGAGAAGGTCCGCGCGACGCTGGTCCGGCGCGGCGGCGACCCCGGACAGACCGACCGCGGCCCGATCAACGACATTCTGCCGAACCCAGTGACCATCCCGTCCCACCACGGTCCGGACGTCGAGACCATCTTCCCGGATCTGGACATCGACACGCTCGGGATGAAGGTGCCCGCGACGCTGATGCACATGCACAGCCTCAACGTCACGCTCGAGGAGGAGGTCGACGCCGCCGCGGTCCGCGACCTGTTCGCCGACGAATCGCGGCTGTTCCTGATCCCCGAACGGATGGACATCGACGGCAGCGGCAAACTCAAGGAGTACGCCCTCGACGCGGGTCGGCCGCGGGGCGACATCTGGGAGAACTGTATCTGGGAGGAGTCTATCTCGACGGAAGGGCGGGACTTCTACCTGTTCCAGGGCATCCACCAAGAGAGCGACGTGGTGCCGGAGAACGTCGACGCTATCCGTGCCGTGACCGGTAGTGCAGACGCCGAAGAGAGCATCGAGACGACCAACGACTCGCTCGGCATCGGGCTGTAGAACCGGACTCGAGCGATCTTCGTAGCCTCGTTCCCGTCCCCGTTCGACTCGATCTTCTGGGCACGTTTTCGGTCGCTCGAGCCGAGAGACGGGAAAACGCCTCGTCCGAACGTCACGGACCGCAACGACGGTTCTCGGATCCTATAGCAACGACAGAAAGTTTTTGCCACGCGATATCCTAGACACCCCCATGCGCCGAGACGACCGCGACGAACCCTTCGACGATCTGTTCCGCGAAATCGAACGAATGATGAACGAGATGATGAACGGCGCGGACGGCAACGTCAATTTCGACTCCTCGAGCAACGTCGACAACGGCTTCGGGATGGACACCCACGTCGACATCCACGAGACCGACGACGAGGTCCGCGTGGTCGCGGACCTCCCCGGCGTCGAGAAGGACAACATCGAACTCGAGTGCGACGGCAAGACCCTAACTATCTCCGCCGAAAGCGAACACCGCCAGTACGACGAGCGTGTCTCCCTGCCGACCCGCGTCAACGAACACACCGCGGCCGCGACCTACAACAACGGCGTCCTCGAAGTCGTCTTCGATCGCGCCGAACAATCCTCGGACATCAGCCTCGAATAATCGGGCCGTCGCGGTCGTCGTTTTCCCGACTACGCGTTTCCCGCAGCTGTACGTATCGCGGCCGCCAGCCGCTCGTAGAAGTCCGATTCGTACTTCGTCTCCTCGTCGATCGTCGGCCGCGCGTTCGTCTCGTTGACCACCAGTCGATCGTCAGTCTCGAGTAAGTCGACGCCGAGGAACGGGATCTCGAGTTCCGTTGCGACTCGCTCGGCCAACTCGCGGTACTCCTCGGGCAACTCGACGCCCGTCGCCTCCGCCCCGCGGTGGACGTTGTGCTTCCACTGGCCCTCGCTCACCGCCGCGTCGGGTAGCCGGCGCTCGACCGCGCCGACGTACTCTCCCTCGAGAACCATCACCCGGTAGTCGGTCGCGTTCGGGAGGTACTCTTGGACGAGAAACGACTGATCTCCCGTCGCTCGGTAGTCGTGGACCAGCGCGAGGTAGTCACAAATACCCAGAAACGAGTCCAGATCGTGGGCCTTCGCGACGCCGACACCCCGCGTCGTCGAGTTCGGTTTGACGACGACCGGTGGCTCGAACCGCTCGAAGACGGCAGCCAATTCGGCCTCTCCGACGTCGTTAGAGACATAGACCGATTTCGGCACCGGCAGCTCGGCCCGTCCGAGTCGCGCCAGCACCTCGGCCTTGTTCCGCGAGGTCAGCACCGTCTCGTGGTCGTTGAGCCACGGCACCGCAAGCAAGGCGTCAGCGACCCCGCCCTCCATGAGCCGGCCCGGGTAAACGAAGCCAACATCGTACTCGTCGGGCTCCCACGGCGGCTCCTCGAGCGCAACCGTGCGCTCGCGCACGGGCACATGATGAACCTGTATCCCCCGCTCGGCCAGCGGCTCCCCCATCCGCTCGAAGGTCTCCTGGTCGTTTGCGACCGCGAGATCGATCATACCGGTACTCGGGAATAGATGGGCAAAAAGGTGCTCGAGACAGCAATCTAAACTCGAGACGGAGTGGCCGGGTGCGGGTACCGAGCGCTGCGAGGTGCCCGCGACCCGGGGGAGGGCAGGCCGTCACCCCGTTACTGACCGCGAGTGAGTGCCGAAGGCACGAACGAGCGGGCCGGCGACTGATGTGAACGAGTGATTGAGCGGCGCGAAGCGCCGCTCAGAAGCGAGTGAACGGAGGGAGGAGTGTCTTCGTGAGCGAAGCGAACGAAGGCTCGGAAGACGCGAAGCGTCTTCCGGTGCTTTTAATCGAATTTTTGCCGAGGGTGCGCCGTGGGCGCACCCGCAGCGCAAAATCTTCGTTTTATGCAATCAGCTGTTCTTCGCCACGCTCGACGACGACGCGACACGGCGGCGAGATCTTGTTGTAGGAGCGTCGAAGCGCGTCCTTGGCGAACTCGGCGTCGTCGACGTCACACCAGATGGTGAAGATGCGCTCGCCAGCGTCGATACGTGCGGCGGTGCCGACGATCTTCCCGAAGGCCTGTCGCATCCCGTCGGAGACACGGTCTGCACCCGCACCCGTCGCCTGCTTGTTCTCCCGAATGACCTGGTGGGGGAACTTTCGCAGGACCATCTTGTAGTTGTTCTCGCCGGCGTTTTTCAGCATGTGACGGTTCGCCGAGAGGCGCGAGGCCTCGAGGCTTCCGTGACGGATCTGGACCTCTTCTTCGGTGATCAGGCTGATCTGGACGGGGTAGTCCTCGGCGTCCGCCTGAGCGTCGCCCATATCGTGCTGTGCGATCTTCGATCCGGGGATGCCAGTAATGTACTCGCGGCGCGTGTAGGCCGGCTTACTGATCTCCCGGTACATGGAGGCAGGTTTGTCGGACATGGTGGTTACTTACGAAAACGGAAGCCCACCGAGCGGATAAAGGCTTCGAAGCGCCGCGTCGAGTCGGTTCCGCGGGCGGTTGGTGACTGACCGCACCCGGCACTCAGTTCGCGGGGACGTATTCGGAGCCGGACTGTTCGATCAGCGCCTCGCTCTCGAGCGAGGAGAGCACGCTCAGAATCGTGAGTTTCTGCATGTTCAGCAGCCGGCTCAAGTCCGCGGTCGTCGCGCCGCCAGTCGCCTCGAGGGTGAGGTAGACGAGCTTGCTCTGGGCGGAGTCGAGTTCGGTCGGCAACTGGTTGAGTCGGTCGGTCGGGTGCGCGTCTTGGAGCATCATACGAACAGCGACCACGAACTCGTGTATAAGTCTATGGTCGAGTGGGTATATATACGCTAGTAGATATTATTGTGTATATATGCCACAGACGAACGGCGGCAGCGACGGCGAGCACGATTCGGGCACACGTATTCGCGGTCGAGCCCGCCCCTCGGCGGCGTGTTTAAGGTTCCGCCGCCGAAACAGGTTCCCATGAGGAGTTTTCGGATCGGCTCCCTGTTCGGGATCCCGATCAAACTGGACCTGACGTTCCTGCTAGTGCTCCCGCTGTTCGCGTATCTCATCGGGGCCCAGATCGAGGGCGTCGCGACGATACTGAACGATGGATTGTCGGCCGGAATCGATGTCGGCGCGATCACCAGCGGCGTGACACCGTGGTTGCTCGGGTTAGCCGCCGCGGTCGGCCTGTTCGTCGGCGTCGTGCTCCACGAACTCGGCCACTCGCTGACCGCCCAGCGGTACGGGTTTCCGATCGAATCGATCACGCTCTGGCTGTTCGGCGGGATCGCCGCGTTCTCGGAGATGCCTGAAGATTGGCGACAGGAACTCAACATCGCCGTCGCCGGCCCGATCGTCAGCGTGCTGGTCGGCGTCGGATCGTACCTGCTTTTCGCCGTCACCCCTGCGAGTCTCAACGGCGCGCGGTTCGTCCTCGGCTACCTGGCCGTGTTGAACGTCGCCCTCGCCATCTTCAACATGGTGCCCGCGTTCCCGATGGACGGCGGACGAGTGCTGCGAGCGCTGCTGGCCCGCAGCCAACCGTACGCGCGGGCGACGCAACAAGCCGCAAGCATCGGCAAACTCTTCGCGGTCGGCATGGGGCTGTTCGGACTGTTCGTTACGTTCAACCCGCTCCTGATCGGCGTCGCCTTCTTCGTCTACATCGCCGCCTCGAGCGAGGCCCAGCAGGTGACGATGAAGGCGGCCTTTCAGGACGTCACCGTCGGCGACATCATGACGCCGGCGAGTGAACTCCACACCGTCGAACCCGACACGACGGTCTCGACGTTGATCCAGCGGATGTTCAGGGAGCGCCACACTGGCTATCCGGTTATCGACACGAACGCGTTCGAGGGCGAGCGCCTCGTCGGGCTCGTGACGCTGAGCGACGCCCGCGAGATCGAGCCGGTCGAACGGGACGCCTACACCGTCGAAGACGTGATGACGCGGGACCTGCAGACGATTTCGCCGGATTCGGACGCCATGACCGCGATCGAGCGGATGCGAGAGCACGATATCGGTCGGCTACTCGTCGTCGATAGCGCGGAACATCGTTCCGCTGACCGTTCGCGCGGCGAGACGCCGCGCGAAGACGACGACGATCTCGTCGGGCTGATCTCGCGGACCGACGTGATGACTGCCTTCGACATCGTCCAGCAAAGCGGCGCGATCGCGCCGTCGGGCCAACCGCGAACCGCGGACTGAGCCCCAGATTACCGGACCGTGACCGTCGGAGTACCAATGCAAGCGGTCCAGTGTAAGAATCGATACCGGCAGTAACGGCCGGCTCGAGTGCCGAGACCAACATTCTTAACCGCGGCCGGGGCCGACGATTCGGCGATGCCACCGGCCATCGAGACCGTCGACCTCGTCAAGGAGTACGGTGATCTTCGCGCCCTCCAAGAGCTGTCGCTGACCGTCGAGGAGGGCGAGTTCTTCGGCCTGCTCGGCCCTAACGGGGCGGGGAAGACGACCTTTATCAACACGCTGGTCGGCCTGGTCCGCAAGACCGGCGGCGACGCGCGGGTTTTCGGCTACGACGTCGAGGACGACTACCAGCAGGCCCGCGACGCGATCGGTCTCGCGCCCCAGGAGTTCAATGTTGACAGGTTCTTTACCATTCGAGAAGTACTGAAACACAAGGCTGGTTATCACGGCGTGCCCGAAAGCGAAGCCGCCGAACGGGCCGACGAGGTGCTCAAACGGGTCGGCATCTACGACAAGCGCGACGAGCGCTTCGACTGGCTCTCCGGCGGGATGAAACGCCGGCTGCTGCTCGCTCGAGCCCTCGTCACCGAGCCGGATCTGCTCATCTTGGACGAGCCGACCGCCGGCGTCGACGTCCAACTGCGCCACGACCTCTGGGAACTCGTGACCGAACTCAACGAGGAAGGGACGACGATTCTCCTCACGACCCACTACATCGAGGAAGCCGAACGCCTCTGTGACCGCGTGGCGATCATGAACGAGGGCCGGAAAGTGACCGTCGCGACCCCGGACGAACTGAAGGGCCGCGGCACCGACACCATCGCCGTGCGCCTCGAGTCGGCACCCGCCGATACGCCCGAACTCGGAGCCTACGCACACGAAACGACGGTCTCCGGGGAGCGACTCGAGGTGCGCGTCGACGACGGCGGCTCGACTGCGCCGCGGTTGCTCAACGACCTCGAGGCGATGGGCCACGAGATCGCCGACCTCGAGATCACCAGAACGTCACTCGAGGAGATCTTCGTGGATCTGACCCGCAGCGAGGATCGGACGGTGACGCGGTCGTCGGCCGAGAGAGCAGACGACGGCGAGAGCGCGACCGACGGACGCGAAGCCGAGCGCGAACAGGAGGGGGTCGCCTGATGCTGTCGGTCGGCTTCCGCGCGCTCTTCCGGCGGGAGATACTGCGGTTCGTCCGTCGCCCGAAGAATACGTTCATGCCACCGGCGATCACGAACGTGCTCTACTTCGCCGTCTTCGGGCTGATCCTCGGCGGCCGGATCGACCAGATCGCCGGTTTCGACTACATCCTCTTCATCGTGCCCGGGCTAATCGTGCTCGGCGCGATCTCCAATGCCTTCGAGAACGCCTCGTTCTCGATTTTCCATGGCAGGTGGAACGAGTACATCCACGAGACGTTGACCTCGCCGCTGTCGTACGTCGAGATGGTCGTCGCCTACGTCGGTGCCAGCGCGGTCCGGGGACTCATCGTCGGCGTCATCATCGCCGTCGTCGGCCGACTGTTCGTGCCGATCAGCATCGAGCACGGGCTCTATCTCGTCGCCACGATGGTCGTCATCACGTCGCTATTTGCCGGATTCGGGATCATCGGCGGACTCGTCGCTCGAGACTTCGACGATCTGACCGTGATGAACCAGTTCATCCTCCGCCCGCTGGTGTTCTTCGGCGCGGTCTTCTACTCCCTCGAGACGTTCGAGCAGGCGTGGCAGGTGAACCTCTCCTTGCTCAACCCGATGGTCTACATGGTCGACAGCGTCCGATTCGGCCTGCTTGGCTATTCGGACCTGATCTCGGTCGGTATCCTCCCCGAACCCTACGCCGACTTCGCGCCGCTTGCCTCGCTTGCGGTGCTGACGGCGTGTACGCTCCTCGTGCTGGGAATCGACGTCTACCTGTTCAAAACGGGCTACGGGCTGACCGATTGAGGCGCGCTCGAGCGCCGACACTCATGCACTCACGGCTCCCCCGTTGGCCTGTTCGATTCGATATCCGTGGGTACCTCGGGATCGTCGCTGAGAACGCGGAACTCGCCGTCCTCGCACGTGCAATCGGTGCCCAGTCCGGTTCCGATCGGTCGAACATCTCCCTCCGGGCCGATGCGAACCGAACGGGCGGAACCGCAGTTTTCACAGATCGCTGCCGCCCGGCGTGGTGTGTTTGTATCCCCCATGCAACTGCGCCCGTCAGTGAGCAGCGGTTCGAGTTAACTGTTTCTGGCTTTTGAGAGGGTAACGCGTCGGCTCGGCGAACAATGAGCGTGAACAACTCGAGCGGAAAATCGAACCGGTAGCGCTCGAGGTCGAGCAGTCAGTCGCCGCGCTCGGCGACTCTGACGAGTTGCTTGCCGATGTTCTCGCCTTCGAACAGCCCGAGGAACGCGTCGGGGGCGTTCTCGAATCCCTCGACGACGTTTTCGCGGTACTCGACATCGCCGTTCTGGACGAATTTCGAGAGCCGCTCGAGTGCCTCGCCCCATCGGGGCTGGTAGTCGCTGACGAGGAGGCCCTCGACTGTCGCGCGGCTCTCGATGAGTTTTGCGAGCTTTCGCGGCCCGGTCGGCACGTCGGTCTCGTTGTAGAGCGAGATCTGGCCACAGACCGCGACGCGTGCGTCGACGTTCAACCGGGGCCAGACGGCGTCCGTGATCGGGCCGCCGACGTTGTCGAAGTAGACGTCGACGCCGTCAGGACAGGCGTCCTCGACCGCGGCCGAGAGGTCGTCGGTTTCCTTGTAGTTGATCGCGGCGTCGAAGCCGAGGTCCTCGGTGAGCCACGTCGTTTTCGCCTCGCTGCCGGCGGTGCCGACCACTCGAGCCCCCGAGAGGCGAGCGAGTTGGCCGACGACGGAGCCGACCGCGCCGGCGGCCGCCGAGACGACGACGGTGTCGCCGGGTTTCGGGTCGCCGACATCGTTCAGGCCCCAGTAAGCGGTGACGCCGGGCATCCCGAGGACGCCGAGCGCCGTCGAGATCGGGCCGTGGTCCGGATTGACCCGCTGGAGTTCGTTCGCGTCCGCGACCGCGTGTTCCGCCCACAGGAGGTCGCCGGTGACGATATCGCCCTCGGAGAACCGGCCGCTGTTCGACTCGAGGACTTCGCCGACGACGCTGGCCTGCATGGGATCGCCGACGTCCCAGGGTTCGGCATACGATTCCGCATCGCGCATGCGTCCGCGCATGTACGGATCGACGGACTGGTACAGCGTTTTTACGAGGACTTCGCCGTTGTCCGGTTCGGGACGGTCGACGGTGACGAGTTCGAAGTTTTCCATCGTCGGTTCGCCGACGGGGCGGCTGGCGAGTCGCCACTGTCTGGTTTCTGCCATATACGTCCATGGGCACGCCCACAGGTGAAGATTTGCTTCGCGGAACCCGGGGTCGCGGCACAGCCATCGTTCCCGTCTCGACGGACCCACGGGCTCGAACCTTTTTCTTCGCCGTTCGTGTAGGTCGGGTATGGGCTCCGATCGCGACACCCTCGAGCGACTCCTCGCCGGGAACCGCCGCCACGTCGAGTCGCTGCCCGACGGGTACTTCGCGGACGTCCAGACGGGCCAGCACCCGACCGTCGTCGCGGTCTGTTGTTCGGACTCGCGGGTCTCTCACGAGGGGATGTGGGGCGTCGATCGGCCGGGTACGATTTTCACGCCCAGCAACATCGGCAATCAGGTCTGGGACGAGGACGACGGTGACCGGATCATCGACGGCGGCGTCCTCTATCCGATCCATCACACCGGCACCGACGCCGTGGCCGTCGTGGGCCATACCGGCTGTGGCGCGGTCACCGCCGCCTATCACGTCGCGACCGGCGCGGACCCGCCCGGGCCGCGCGGCGTCGACAAGTGGGTCGACCAACTCGTTCCGGTCGTCGAGGAGGGACTCGAGAGCCACCTGATCGACCGTGACGCCAACGATGACGCCGTTATCAACCAACTTGTCGAGTACAACGTCGACTATCAGGTGCGCTCGCTGTGTGCCGCCGCCGAAATCCGCGACGCCGTCTCCGTCTACGGCTTCGTCTACGACTTTCAGGGCGTCTACGGCGATCGACCCGGCCGCACCTATCTCGTTACCGTCGACGGGGAAACGGACCCCGACGTGCTCGTGGATCTGGTACCGGACGGCTACGAGTCGACGATCAAGAGCCTACTGTCCGGCAAAGAATCGGCTGACTGACTGGCCGCTGGCTCATACGGTTTACTGTACGTCATTTCCGGGCAACCGCGATTCGGCGGCGGTTGCGCCGGTACATCGGTACAGCAATCCGTATCAGTCGTCGGCCGTCGACTCCGCGACCGGCGTCGTCGGCTCCGGGATCGTCGCCGTTGCCGTCTCGCTCGCCCACTCGAGGTCGCCCGCGTAGTGGAACGCCTCGTTGTCCTGTTCGGGGTCGACGACGGTCAGATCGCCGATCCAGCCGTTCTCGAGCAGTTCGCGCACGTCCTCGTGCTCGCGGAGGATTTCGGTCACGCGCTCGACCGGCGCGTGGACCACGGCGGTCAGGCGCAGCGGCTGGTGGAAGGGGCGTTCGTCGTCGATATTGAGCGACTGCAGCGGGAGCCCGGTCATCAGGTCGCCGCCGTTGCCCTGGACGACGCCGACGTTGCCAACCGGGTTCTGGGTGACCTTCGAGCCGCTGCCGTAGGCGGCATTGTCGACCGTCGCGAAGTAGTACTGGTTGTTGATCCACTGCGTGACCACGAGCGGGCCCGTGAAAATGGCCTCGAGGGCGTCGCCGTCTGGATCGACGGACCAGTCGTAGGAGTGGAGGAACGCGCGCCCGTCGAGGTTCCGGTCGGCGGTCAGTTCGCGCGGGCCGATGACGAAAGAAGCGTTGCCGGCCAGCCCCCACTCGGGGCGGGTTTCGGCCCAGTCGGCCGCCTTGCGCTCGACCTCGTCGACGGCTGCCTCGCCCTCGACGGATGCGGTGCGCTCGGCCGCGGCACCGGCCTGAGCGCGCTCGAGATCGGCGCGCAGGGACGCGAGATCCTCGCGGTGGCTCTCGGGCACCGGACCGTCGAAGAGCGTGATCTCGTCGGTCGTCGTGTTGTGTTCGGCCGCGAGGAAGACGGTGTCGTCGGGGATGTCGATTCCGCGCTCGCGGAGCGCCGCCTGAACGTCTGCGTCGTTACAGATCGTCGCGAGCACGCGGGCGTTGGGACCACCGGGGTTGCCGGCGCAGGCCCCGCAGTCGAGACTCGAGTCGAAAGGGTTGTTCGTCGTCTCGCTGGCGTGGCCCGCGAAGACGACCAGTCGGGCGAACTCCGTCCAGCCCATGAGTTCGAACGCGGTCTGGGCGTACTCGACCTTCTCCTCGTGGCTCAGTCCCTGCGGGAGGTCGTGACCGGTGTGGTCGTGGTCGTCGTACTCCTCGTAGTCGACGGCGGGCGAAGCGACCTCGGGAACGCTCGGGACGCGGTCCTCGAGGGCGGACTCGAGTGTCGCGATGGTCGATGGCGACAGCGTCCGGGCGGTCATCGCCGAGCCGTAGGCGCTGCCGGCCCCCTCGACGAAGGTAAAGGCGGCGACGAGGTTCGATTTGAGCGTCGTGAAGTGGTTGCGGGCGGCCGTGGCGAGCCCGGTCCAGCGGTTGCGATCGGCGGCCGCCTCGGCGTCGTCGGGCCGGTCGACGATCCGGTGTTCCGGGTCGACGATCGGCGGACAGGCGTCGGTGTCGGCGGCCGCCTCGTGGCCCCGGTGGCGCATCGGGACGCCGAAAAAGCCCGCGTAGCCGTGGGTCTCGTAGGGGCCTTGGGCCTCGATATGGCGGCGGATCACCTCGGAGCGAGTATCGATACAGAACACGAGCTGGGCGGCCGGCCGGTCGGCAGCGTCGCCGGACTCGGACACCGAGTCGTCGATCCCCTCGAGGAGCCGCTCGCGGTAGCTCTGCTCCCACGCGGTCAGCCAGATCTCGGGCAGGGGAACGTCGTTGCCGTCCGCGTCCGGGTCGGCGGTCCCGGAGGCCTCGGCGAGATCTATCGGCGCGTCCAGCAGGTCCGCGAGCGTGAGCCGCACCGCGAGGTACTGGGCCAGCGTGATCGGGTACGACTCCTGCCACGGGTCGACGTCGTCGTCGGTCCGTTGGCTGACGAACGCGCTCCAGCCCGGGAGGGCGGCGAGGTGGGCCTCGAGGATCTCCACCCAGCGCCCTTCGGGGTAGTCGCCGAGCGCCGACTCGAGCGCCGCGATTGCCGTTTCGGAGAGGTCGTCGGCATCGTCACAGCCCGGAACATCTCCGTCGTGGGGAGCCATCGTGCGCCACGCCTGATAGAACCCGTCCTCGCGGTTTGGCATCGGCCACTTGGCCTGCCCCTCGTCGAGGAAGGCCGCGAGCCACTTCGAGAGGACCCGATCGACGGCCTCGGTCGCGCCGTCGGGATCGGCCGCGTCGCGGGCCGCTTCGGCCTCGGCCATCTCCTCGAGAAGCGTCTCGGGATCGCGGTCGATCCCGTGGGCCTCGAGTTCGGCACGGAGCGTATCTGAGTCGATTCGGCCCGATTCCCACGCGCGGCGGAAGACCGACGGGTGGGGGTAGCCCCGACCGCCGAACAGGTCCTCGGCCTCGGCGACGGCCCGGTGGAACGGCTCGTCTTCGAACCCCGAGAGGGGGTTTGCTGTGACGAACGAGTGCAGCGGCCAGACCGAGCCGATGCGTTCGGCCGCGCTGTCGATGCTCTCCTCGATGCGACGGTGATCGTCGGATTCCTTACGCGTCATTGTATTCCTCCGTACTGGTGAGGACGGTCGCCGAATCGGGTTGGGAAACGTTCAGCAGGGCAACGTAGAGACGTTCGCTCGAGCGGTACCAGCCGAGTTCCGCGACGAGATACGCCCCGACGAACAGGGCGACGACGAGGTAGTGGACGGGAGTCATCTCGGTCGAAACGTGGGCCATCGGAACCCCCGAGAGCATCCTCGAGACGGCGTTGAACGCGACGGCGTAGCCGCCGATCGCGGTCAGGACGATCACCGGGACGCTGACGAACCGGACCGCCGTTGGCAGGGTCGAGCGCTGGAGGATGTCTCGAGCCGCGGTCAGCGTCGTCAGGACCACGACCAGCGTCAGGATGGTGCCGCTGTTCAGCGTCAGGCTCGTTGCCTTCCCGGTGAGGAAACCGAACAGCACGCCACCGCCGACGGCCGTCAGGAGGCTGACGGCGACCCCCGAAAAACCCAGTTCGGTGTGGGCCGCCTCCTTGGGGGCCGCGCGCTCGACGCCCGCGCCCGAGGAGAGGAAGAGATACGCCTTGTAGAAGCCGTGCAGGATGAGGTGGGCAATCGCGGCGGCGAAAAAGCCGAGCCCACACTGGAGTATCATAAAGCCCATCTGGGCGATCGTCGAACTGCCGAGCTTGCGCTTGACGTCCGTCTGAACGAGGATCATCGCTTGCCCGAGCAGGGCGCTGACCGCGCCGACGAGGACGATCGCCGACATCACGACGAGTTGGTCCCCGATCAACGGCGCGAACCGCGTCAACAGGATCCCGCCCGCGTTAACGAACCCGGCGTGCATCAGGGCCGACGCCGGCGTCGGCGCGGTCATCGACGACAGCAGCCAGCCGTGGAACGGCAGGAGCGCCGACTGGATGATCGCCGCGAGGACGATCCCCGCGGCGGCGACGAGCCCGACCATCGGCGAGACGCCCTCGAGACCCCCGTGGACGCCTGTGAGCGTCGTCGCGCCGGTCGCCCAGACGAGCAGCGCCACGGAGCCGGCAAGTAACGCGGTGCTGGCGAGGAAGTAGCGGCGGGCGATGTGACCGGCGGCGCGGGCCTGCGGCCAGTCGCGAACGTGACCGATGAGCCCGGCCATCAGCAGGCCCATCGCCAGCCACGCGGCCACGAACAGCGCGACGTGGTTCGCCGCGGTCATCGTCATGACGGCGAGGGTAAAGCCGAACACGCGGCCGAAGAACCGCTCTATGTCGCGGTCGCCGGCCATGTAGCGCCGCGAGTAGCTGTGGACGATCCCGCTGAAGAACGTGACTACGACCCACATGACCGCGGTCAGGCCGTCGATCCGCAGGAGCGTCGAGAACTCCCAGCCAGCGCCGCCCCGGATCGCCAACGCGAGGACCCCGAGACTGGCTATGAAGAGCGTCCAAACCGTCCAAGTCGACGCTCGCGGCACGGCCGAACTCGGCGGCGTCGGTTCGGGGCGCGGTGCGATGTCGTCGTCGGTCGTTGCTGTGTCCTCGGTCATGTGTCGTATCGGCGACCAGCCCGCAACCGGTTTCCGGCATGACGTGTCGTTCGCGGCAACACTTGCTCAACTGGTCGTCTCTACTCCATATGTGAACAGAGTGGTTATTATAACCTTTGGTTCGAACAATTCGTTCGTATTTCGGTACCTAGAGTAACACGGTAGATCATTGCATACCGCTCGAGACGTGGTAGAACGGCTGTATCCGACGAACGTGAAAACGATCGGTCGCTTCGCGCCGGCAGCGACGCGGTGCCGGGAGACTGTCGGCCGCGATATCAGCGGGAGGAAAACTCGTCGAACGAGGTCGACTGGTGGCTCCGAACGAGGACTTCGTCCGTGATCGTCAGTCCCATGTCCGCGAGCTGCTGTGCGATCGGGGTAACGTCCCTGTCGTTTTCGACCACGACCGTCACGAGGAGGTTCTGTTCGCCCGTGATCAGTTCCTGGACTGAGACGACCCCCGAAATCTCGAGTAGGTCGTCGATGTACTCCCCTCGCTCGGGGATCGGCGCGGTACAGAACAGTAGCATCCGGATCGGATAGCCGGATTTCGTGTAATCGATGTTCGCGCTGTACCCCTTGATGACGCCCTCCGACTCCAGGCGCTGGATGCGCTTGCGGACCGTACTCGAGGAGGCGTCGGTCCGGTCGGCGATCTCGCTCGAGGAGAGGTTCCGCGCCTCCTCCTGGAGGGCATAGAGGATCTCCCGGTCGACCGCGTCGAGGTCGTAGTCCGCCATACGCTCCCGTTGGCCGTGGCAGCTATAAGATACTTCGGCTCCCGATAGGGAGTATCGTACCCACCCGGGTGTTGCGTGATTCTCGACTGGGTTGTGTCTCTCAGTCTTGTATTCCGAATGTATGAACTTCTACGATACTCCCTATGAGACTTCGAATACTTATACGGGGAGCCGAAAGGGAGACACATGCGCGAACGCCTCGAATCGGATATCGCCTTCTACTACGCCGTCGGCGGCTTCATCATCGCGGTATTCGTCGTCGGAATGGCGGCCTTCGCCGTGTTCAACCCCGGAGGCGTCGGGACCGTCGAACTCGTCGGGCTCTCGGGCGGGTTCTTCCTGTTCATGCTCGTCTACTTCATCGCGATCTCGATCCAGCGGCTGGAAGACGGCGACAGTATTTGAGACGATATCGCCACCTCGAGACCGCACGAGCGGCCCAGTACCGGGGGTAACGCAGAGTCGGAGGCTTTATGACTTTTCGGCGCTTCCCTTTAGAAGCAATGGCGAAAGGAACCGTTGATTTCTTCAACGACACTGGCGGCTACGGATTCATCGAGACTGAGGACGCGGACGACGACGTGTTCTTCCACATGGAAGACATCGGCGGCCCGGACCTAGAAGAAGGACAGGAACTCGAGTTCGATATCGAACAGGCCCCCAAGGGCCCGCGCGCGACGAACGTCGAGCGCCTGTAAGGCGGAATTCGTAACGGTATCGGCACTTGACTGCAGTATTTTACCACCCCTGAGCGACAGCGCCGTCGTGACTGACGGTGACCGGTCGACTCGGCCACTACGACCGCATCAGGAGAACGGCGACATGATGGCAAGAAGGTAATAGCGATTGGTGCAAACGATCGTATATGCCAGTCCTCTCCATCGGTCCGCCCGAACTGCTCATCATCGCCTTCAACCTCGCACTCGTCGCCGGTGCCATCGGCGGGCTCTGGTATCTGGCAACCAAACTCCGGCGCGCGCTATGAGCCGATCTCAGCCCTCGTCGCCGACCACGGCGCGCCGACCGTCGCGACCGACGGTTCGTCCTCGAGCGTGATTTTATACCCCAGTGACACGAAAAGCGGTACGTGGCGGATCACTCCAGTGCAGTTACGTGGTCGCGCAACGCGGCGGCCTCGAGAGCCGGCCCTCTCTGTCGGTACGTACAGGCGGGATTTTTCGGTGGGTTGGCGGTCCTGATCGGCGTCTTTTGTATTATTGCCGTCGCCCTCTCCGTCGCGAACGGGGCTTTCGGACGGCTCGCGGTGTTCGCCCTCCTTCTGTTGATCGGCGGCCCGTTCTCGCTGCTCTATCTCCTCCCGTTGCTCGAGGACCGAACGGCGCGATCCGCGGTTCGTGACTGGCTAGAACGTGCGGGGTACGATCAGCTGAGCGGGCCCCGATTGGCGACGAGCGTCCTCGTCGGGGCTGTCGTGATCGGCGGAACGGTCGTGACGGTTCCGACGGTGCTGCTGGCGGCGTTCGTGGCGGTTCCGGCCGGAACCGGAACCGTGACGTGGCTGCTCACGTCCCGCGGACGGATCGATCCGGAGACGGGAACGGTCCGCGTAAACGGCCGGTCGTTCACGCTCGAGGAGCTCGCGGCCGTTCGCGCCTTTCACGTCCCGGCCGTCGAAACCGTCGTTCTCCGCCCGTCGTACGCCACCAAGACGAGAGGCGTGACGGCACCGTCCTCGGTCATGTTGCCCCGTGAGGTATACGAGAACGCGAAACCGCTGTTCGATGCCGCGACGCGCGAGACGGAATCGACGAATCAGCAGAGCCGGGCCGAACGCGTCCTCCTCGCAGTCTTCGGCGTCGGCGCGCTCGCCGGTGCGGTCGGCGCTGTGTTCCTCGGCCTCGAGCAGGGTAGCGACGCGCTCGTGATTCTCTCGTACGCTGCTTTGCTAGCGGGTTGTTTCGGCATCGCGTTCCTCGCGCTGGCCGTTCGACGGCCCTGATTCGACTGCGCTCGAGGGAGGACACCCCCCAGCGGGCTCAGCGTTCGGCGAACCCGGACGGTTTTCTGGCTCGGACACCGACGTGCAGTATGACCGAGCCACTGCTCCGTCGCGGCGAGGACCTCGAGTACGAGACCGTCGAGGCGGCCGACGGCCTCGAGAAGGCCGTACTGCTCAACGACGACCACGGCGCGCCGAACTTCGCGATCCGGCGGTTCGTCCTCGAATCCGGTGCAGAAGTCCCGAAACACACGAACAACGTCGAACACGAACAGTACGTCCTCGCGGGCGAGTACACGGTTGGGCTCGAGGACGAGGAGTACGAGGTCGGAATCGGCGACTCGCTGCTGATTCCCGCCGGGACGGTCCACTGGTACCGCAACGAAAGCGACGAGCCGGGCGCATTCATCTGTGCGGTCCCCAACGGCGACGACGAAATCGAACTGCTCGAGTGACGCCGTTCGAACGATAGACGGCTGGAAGTGCCCGCTGGGGCAGTCTCGGCGTATCGCCGCCGCCGCCACGTCGCTCGTTGCCATATCGTCTCGCAACCGCAACTACTATACGCTTTTTAGGGCTACCTAAATGACGATGGGAGAAGCGCAGTCGGTCAATGGGCACGGGTCCGCCCGGGAGCGAGAGGGATGGGTCACGGGGACGCTCGTGCTCTTCTGTCTTGGGAGTACGATTGTCACCGTCGTCGCCGGACTGATACAGGTGAGTTTCGGCGAGTACTCGATGACGTTCTTCGAGGCCTGGAAAGCGGTATTCAACCCGGCGGTGGTCTTCAACCTCAACGCGTGGTCGGCGTTCCTGTTCGGGACCGAACTGCCGGAGATGAGCACCGGCAGCATCGTCATCTGGAACCTCCGGCTGCCGCGGGTGTTCGTCGGGATCATCACCGGTGCGACGCTCGCGGTCTCCGGCGCGATCTTTCAGGCCGTGACGAGAAACGAACTGGCGAGTCCGTTCGTCCTGGGGGTTAGCTCCGGGGCCGGATTCGCCGTGCTGGCGACACTCGTCGTCTTCAGCGGTCTCGCACCGTTCCTCCCACTGATCGCCGCGGCGGGCGGGACGATCGCGTTCGTGATCGTCTACACGATCGCGTGGAAAGGCGGCACGAACCCCGTGCGGCTCGTGCTCGCCGGCGTGATCGTCAACATGGTCTTCCAGTCGCTCCAGCAGGGCCTGTTCTTCTTCGCGGACGATCTGGGCGTCGTCCAGACGGCGATCGCGTGGATCACGGGCTCGCTTACTGGCACCGGCTGGGGAGAGGTCCGAATCGCGGTCCTGCCGGCGGCCGTCGCGATCGTGATCGCACTCGCCGGTGCACGACAGTTGAACGTCCTCATGCTCGGTGAGAGCACCGCGCGATCACTCGGCATGCGCGTCGAGCGCGTTCGATTCTTCCTCTCTGCTGTCGCCATCTTGGCCGCCAGCGTCGCGATCGCCGTCGCCGGCGTCGTGAGCTTCTTCGGCCTCGTGGTTCCCCACATCGTCCGGAACACGGTGGGTGGGGACTACCGACGACTGATGGTCGGCTGTCTCTTCGCCGGCCCCGCACTGATGGTGACCGCCGACGTGGGCGCACGGCTCGCACTCGGCGGGACCCAGATGCCGGTTGGCGTCGTCACCGGGCTGATCGGCGGCCCGTATTTCCTCTACCTGATGCGGAAGCAACAATCGATGGGTGAGCTATAATGGCACGCACACAGCAGGACATGAACCGAGAACGGGAGCGAATCACCGACGACAACGGCGTCGCGATCGACAGCGCACTGGTCGGCGACGACCTCGAGTTGAGCTACCCGACGAGCGAGGAGACGATCGTCGACTGTGCACGCCTCGACATTCCCGAGGAGGCGGTGACCGCACTCGTCGGCCCGAACGGCAGCGGCAAGAGTACGCTTCTCAAAGCGCTCTCGAATCACCTCACGCCGGATACGGGCTCGGTACAGATCCACGGCGAGGATCTCGACACCTTCGACCAGAAGGAACTGGCGCGCGAACTGGGCGTTCTCTCCCAGGAGAACGACTCGCTCAGTTCCATTTCGGTCGAAGACCTCGTCTATCACGGCCGCTACCCGCATCGCGGCTTCTTCGAGGGCGTCAGCGAAGCGGACCATCAAGCGGTCGAGCGCGCGATCGACCTGGCGGGGATCGAAGAACTCCGGGACACCGAACTCGGGCAACTGAGCGGCGGGCAAAAACAGTTGGCCTGGATCGCGATGGTGCTGGCACAGGACACCGACGTTCTGTTGCTCGACGAGCCGACCACGTTCCTCGACGTTCACCACCAGTTCCGGGTCCTCGAGACGATCCGGCAACTCAACGAGGAGAAAGGCGTTACCGTCGCCGTTATCCTCCACGATATCTCGCAGGCGGCCCGCTTTGCGGACTATCTGGTCGCGATGCGTGACGGCGAACTCTACGACTGGGGGCCGCCCGAGGAGGTCGTCACAGAGCAGTTACTCGCCGATGTCTTCGGCGTCGAGGCGACGGTCACGTACGAACCCGAACTGCAGGTGCTACCCAAGCGAGCACTGCCGGAAAGTCGGCCCTAGCGCCGCCGCGGTCGGATGCGGAATACTTTTATTGTTTTAGGCTGACCTAAAGGCAATGAGTAGCAAACAGCTGTGGACGCGGCGCAACGTGCTTCGAACAGGTGGGACCGTTGCGGGTTTGAGTGCACTGGCCGGCTGTATCAGCGGTGATGGATCGGACAACGAGAACGATGGCAACAGCGTCGATCCGTACACGGTCTCGATGCAGCCGGTCGGCGATGTCGAGTTCGAATCGATCCCCGAGGCGTGGGCCGCCAACAACGGGAGTTGGGCCGATATGGGCGTCGCGCTGGGACAGGAGCCCCCCGAGGCCGTCTATCTCACACGGCGATATCACACGGCGTATTACGACGACATTCCCGACGTGAGTGTGAATCCGGACGAGATCGACTCGCTCTGGAGCGACGAGCTGACCCGCGAGGAGTTCATCGAACTGTCCGACTCCGTGGACCTCTTCGTCATGGACCCGAACTTCCTCAAGGGACGGGCAGACTGGAGCGACGACGACATCGAGCAGGTCGCAAATACCGGAACGCCGTTCTTCGGGAACAGCATCTTCTCGCAGGGCTACGGCTGGCACGAGGACTACGACTACCTGTCACTGTACGAGGCGTTCGGGAAACTCGCCGAAGTGTTTCAGGAAGAAGACCGATACGAGGCGTTCGATTCGCTGCACAACGAGTTCCAGTCGACCCTCGAGGACGTCGTTCCCTCGGACGATCCGGCGTCGGTCGCCGTCGTCTGGCCACAGGACGGCGACTCGTTCCTCCCCTACGTCATCGAGGACGGGACGAGTTTCAAACACCTACGGGAGCTCGGCGTCGAGGACGCGCTCGCGAACACCGGTGTCAAGGACTTCCACAGCGAACGCGGAGCGATCGATTACGAGACCCTCCTCGACGTCGACCCCGAGAACCTCCTGCTGCGCAGCGAGCGATACCAGCCCCGAGAGGATTTCGTACAGGAAGTCGTCGAGCCGATGAAAAACCACGACGTCGCACAGCAACTCACGGCCGTCCAGAACGACGACGTCTACCGGGCCGGCCCGCTCTATCAGGGGCCGATCATCAACCTCGCCGTCACCCAGCAGTTGGCCGAACAACTCTACGGCATCGACGAGAACCTGTACGATCCGCAAGAAGTCAGCGACATCGTCAACGGCGAGTTCTAACGTCTGCCGCTCGCACTCGAGTAGCGATCATCACTCGAGCGGCCGAGTACAGTTTTCCCCGAAAATAACCGTCCGAATACCGAGAAACCGCCGTCGGCTCAGTCGGAGCCGCTGCTCGGAGCCGGCGAGTCGGCGTGCTCGTTTTCGTCGTCATCCTCCTCGTTACCGCCGATTGCGGCGACGAAACCGGTGTCACCGTCCGCTGTGCCGAAGGAGTCGTCGGTATCGCCATCCATACCGTCGGCCGCAGCGAAGAGATCGCCCTCGGCCTCGCCCACTGCAGGGTCGACCGGCTGGGACGGCTCACTCGAGACCTCGAACGACGATAGCGCGTCGGAGAGGTCCCGTGCGCGGTCGGATAGCGACGTAGCGGTGTGAGATACCTCGGTGAGCGACGAGGTCTGTTCTTCGGCGGCCGCCGCGACCGTCTCCGCCTCGGCGCTGGTCTCCTCGCTGATTGCCGTCACGTCCTCGGTCATGGTCACGACCTCCTGGGTCGCGCCGGCCTGTTGTTGGGTCGCCGCCGAAATCTCCTGAACGCCATCGTTGGTCTCCTCGGCGAAGGACGAGATTTCCTCGAGGGCCGCGACCGAGGATTCGACCGCGCTGCGGTGGTCCGCGATTCGGTCGTCCGTCTCGCGGACGACGGTTGCGACCTGCTCCGTTCGGGTACTGACCCGCTCGAGGCGCTCCTCGATGGTCGTGGCCGCCTCTTGGGTGTCCTCGGCGAGTGACTTGACCTGATCGGCGACCGCGGTGAACTCCGCGTCCCCCGAACTCGAGCGCGCGGCCTCGATGCTCGCGTTGAGCGCGAGCATGTTCGTCTGCTCGGTCACGTCGCCGATGAACTCGAGGAGGTCGTCGATCGCCTCGATCTCGTCCTCGAGGCGCGTTACTTCCGCGACGGCCTCGTCGGCCTCGTCCTCGATGGCATTCATGCCGTCGATCGCACGGCGGGCGGACTCGCGGGCGTCCGCGCTCGTGGTGGCGGTCCGCTCCGCGAGAGTCGCGACCTGCGAGGCGGTCGCGGCAATCTGTTCGGTCGTCGTCGAGAGGTCGTCGATCTCGGTGCTGATCGCGGCGAACTGGTCGCTCTGGCGCTCCGCGCCGTCGGCGATCTGCTGGATGGACGTGGTCACCTGTTCGGAGGCCGACCGCACCTCGGCGACGCCGTCGGCCGTCGAGTCGGCCGTCTCGTCGACCACGTCGGCGAAGGCCCGCGCCGCGGCCACTGTCGCCTCGATGTCGTCCATCATCCCGTTGAACTCGGCGGCAACGGTCTCCATGGCCTCGCTCTCGGCGTCGGGATCGAGTCGCCGCGTGAGATCGCCCGCGGCACAGGCTCGCATCGTCTCGCCGTACTCATCGGCCGTTCGCTCGAGGTGGCGGGAGAACTGCTCGGACTCGGATCGAGCCTGTTCGGCCTCGGTGCGGGCCCGCTCGGCCTCCGCGAGGCGATCACGCAGCGACCGCCGCATCCGGTCGATCGACCGGTGGAGATCCCCGAGTTCGTCGTGACGTTCCGACTCGACGGGGTCCTCGAGTTCGCCGTCCTCGATCGCGGCGGCGCGGGCGGAAAGCGACCGCAACTCGCCCGCGGTGTTCCGGCCGATCGTCAGGCCGAGGACGAGCATGCCGCCGAACGTGACCGCGAGCATCCCGAGGATCCAGTTCGAGATGCTCGACTGGAGTGCGTAGGCCTCAGAGGCCGGGACGCGGGTCGTCAGCGTCCAGCCTTCGCTCCCGACGGGTGCGTAGCCGACGACGGTCTCCCCGTCGTCGCCCTCGAGCGAGGTCGTCCCGGCGTCGCCCGCGGTTGCACCCGACTCGAGGACATCGTCTTGGAGCAACAGCGAGGGGTCCTCGGCGAGGACGACCCGCCCGTTCCCGTCGGCGACGATGACGTCGTCCGTCTCGTCGCTACCGATCATGTACCGGGACAGCGACTCGAGGTCGATCAACCCGACAACGGCGTGGTCGGACTCGCCCGGGACTGTACTGACGGCGAGCATCGCGGGGCGGCCGTCCTCGGTCTCGAACGACTCGGAGAAGACGACCTGTGAGTCGTCGGCCGTCGCGGCCGAGAAGCGTTCGCCGACCGTGGCGCTGACAGTATCGTCGTCGTCGATGATTTCGTTCGCGCCGGAATTGGCGTGAACGGCCCCCGTCTCAGTGTCGACGTAGTATGCCCCCTCGAACGCGGTCCGGTCGGTCACCCGGTGTAAGGAGTTGGCGATTGCGACCCGCTGGTCGTTGCGAAACGCTGTCGAGCGGGGAAGCGACCCCAGATACCGTTCGGTCGATGTGAACCAGATATCGAGCCGGTTTGCATCCTGTTCCGCATCGGTGACGAGTTGCGATTCGACATCGGACTGCAGTTCGTTGCCGGTGTGTGCGTAAATACTGCCGCCGAACAGCCCCACGATGAGGACGATGACGACGAGCGCAGCGAGAAATCGTAACGCGTAGCTGCGACGAACACCCGGAATTCCCTCCCACGGATTCGGACCCATCGCATTGGAAATTCGACCAGCCTCGTATGTAAGTCGCTAAGAGCGATATATACGGCTATAGAACGCAATTATCGCTCGATACCACTGTGACTAGATATCGATCCGATCCTCGATCGGTCGGAGAATCGACGCAGTCCGAACCGCTGAAATACTGCCACGCTCTAATAGGGATCGTGTCGAAGCAGGTCCAGCAGGTCGAAACGATATTCTGTCACCAAACGGGCGACGACTACCTCGTCGTCGTCGAGCGTGACGGCAAACGGCTGTTCCGCGCGAAACTCGGCCTCTCCGAAACGTCGGCCGGCCCCCGTCCGGCCAAGTTCCGACTGAAGCAAGGCTCGAGCGAGGAGCCGCGCCAGCCCGACGAGTTCGTCGAACTCGCTCGCCGAGCGAAACGGCTTCGCATCTCCGAACAGACCTCCGCCGAGGGGCGACGCGAGCTACGGGAGATGTTCGCGGGTTACCAGCTCGAGGACAAGGCAAAGACCGTCAGGACCTGTCGCTACTGTGCCTCCGCGGGCCGTTACTCGCCGATCACGACCGAGACCGCCGTCAAGGACGACAACGACTGGATCTGTCGGGATTGCGCTCGACAGGAACTCGAGCGCCAACTGTCCTTTTCCGGCGGCGGCGCGGTCTCGGGTGCCGCAAAGGAACGACTCGAGGATCTCATGATGGAGGTCCAGGATCTCGAGCGGATCGTCAATTTGCTCAAAGGCCAGCTCGATCCCGATCTGACGAAGTTCGATACCATCTCGGCGACGACCGACGAGGTCGACCCCGTTCGCACCGACTCGTTGAACCTGCATCCGGGGCTCCAGAACTTACTCGAAGATCGGTTCGATACCCTGCTGCCGGTCCAAAGTCTCTCCGTCGAGCACGGTCTCTTCGACGGGGACGACCAGTTGGTCGTCTCCGCGACGGCGACCGGGAAGACCCTCGTCGGCGAACTGGCCGGGATCAATCGCGTGCTGAACAACAAAGGGACCATGCTCTTTCTCGTCCCCCTCGTGGCGCTTGCAAACCAGAAGTACGAGGACTTTCAAGACGAGTACGGCCACCTCGTCGACGTCTCCATCCGCGTGGGTGCGAGCCGGGTGGCCGACGAGGGCGAGCGGTTCGACCCCAACGCCGACGTCATCGTCGGCACCTACGAGGGGATCGACCACGCCCTGCGGACGGGCAAGGAGATGGGCGACATCGGGACCGTCGTCATCGACGAGGTCCACACGCTCAAGGAAGACGACCGAGGCCACCGGCTCGACGGCCTGATCTCCCGGCTCAAGTACACCTGCGAACAGCGGGCGAAACGCCGCGACGACTACGGCGGCGCACAGTGGGTCTACCTCTCTGCGACCGTCGGCAACCCCGAACAGCTCACCGAGGCCCTCGAGGCGACGCTTATCGAGTTCGAGGAGCGACCGGTTCCCATCGAGCGCCACGTCACCTTCGCGGACGGCCAGGAGAAAGTCCGCGTCGAGAACAAACTCGTGCGCCGCGAGTTCGACAGCGAATCCTCGAAGGGGTATCGCGGGCAGACGATCATCTTCACCAACTCGCGGCGCCGGTGTCACGAGATTTCGCGCAAACTCGATTACTCGGCCGCGCCCTACCACGCCGGTCTTGACTACAAGCGCCGCAAAGAGGTCGAACGGAAGTTCGGCGAGCAGGAGCTGTCCGCGGTCGTCACGACCGCGGCGCTCGCGGCAGGGGTCGACTTCCCCGCCTCGCAGGTGATCTTCGACTCGCTGGCGATGGGGATCGAGTGGCTCTCGGTCCAAGAATTCCACCAGATGCTCGGCCGCGCGGGCCGGCCCGACTACCACGACAAGGGGACGGTGTACGTCCTCGTCGAGCCCGATACGGCCTATCACAACTCGATGGAGATGACTGAAGACGAGGTCGCATTCAAGCTGCTCAAAGGCGAGATGGAGTCGGTCATGACCCACTACGACGAGGCCGCCGCCGTCGAGGAGACGCTGGCAAACGTCACGGTCGGCGGCAAGGCCACGAAGGCGCTCAACGACCGCATGCTCGGCGAAGTGCCCACGAAACACGCCATCGGGAAACTCCTCGAGTACGACTTTATCGACGGCTTCGAGCCCACGCCGCTGGGACAGGTCGTCACCGAACACTTCTTGGAGCCCGGACAGGCCTTCATGATCCTCGACGCCATCCGAAAGGACGCCCACCCCTACGAGCTCGTCGCGGACCTCGAGCTTCGCGATACCGACCTATAGGATTCGGTGCAGATCGAATCGGAACGGTTTGGATACACCGCGTCGCGGCCACAACCATTTTTATTGACCTGTCGGCGGCCGGAACGGTAAAGAGCCGGAGGGACGAATCGGTGTCCAACGCGGGGACGGCCCCGAGACTGTCACTATGGAATCGAGCACGCCAGCCGCGATCGATCCGCCGGCGAACGTCTTGTTCGTCCATCCGAGCTGTGACGAGTCGGCTGCCTGCGAACAGTTGGGTCACGACGACGCGGCTCATCTGACGGTAACCTTCGCTGACGAGGAATCGGAGTGCCCGGACGAGGAGTCGATCGACGGGAAATGCGGGCTGCTCACCGTCGGGAACGTCCTCACCGACGGCGGCGAATCGGTGCCGGATTTCACCGGACCGGTCGTCACCGACTCGGTCACCGACCCGACCGATCTCTCGGCGATCGGCGTCGCCGTGAGCCGCTTTTGCAAACACTGGGCCGACGCCGACGCGGAGATCACAGTCTGTTTCGACTCCCTCGACTCCCTCCTTCGGCACACCTCGCCGAAAGACGTCTTCCAGTTCGCACACGTGCTGACGAACCGGCTCTCGAGCGTCGACGCCTACGCGCACTTTCACTTCGATCCGACGCGCTACGAGGATCGGGTCGTCTCTACGTTCGGCACGATCTTCGACGCGGTCGTCGCCGACGACGACGACGACTCGCTCCCGGAAGCGACCGACGAGGAAGTCGCCGCGCTGCTGGCCGAGTGGGACGAGGAATCGGCGATCGCACTCGAGTCCGAATTCGAATCCGATCCGGACCCGATCTCCGAAGCGACCGACGAGGACATCGCACAGACACTCGGGAAGTGAGTCGGTGGTCACGGCACGAAGGCAACACCGAACAGCGACAGCGCGAGGACGAGTACCGAGCCCGGAACGCCGCCGATCGCGACGATTGCGATCACGATCGGCGTCACGACGATCCCGAGCCCGAAGACGACCTGCGCGACGTACAACACGACCAGCCCGACCACCGCGTTGATGATGAAAGGGCTGATCGCCCGGACGACCTGTGCCGCGGCGAGAACGGACACCAGTACGATGACTAACAGCAGAATCTCGAGGCCGGACATAGCCGCCGCTACCACAGCATCGCGGAAAACCGTTCGGTTCGTAACGAAACCCTTTATGATGTGCGCACGGTAGGGTAGGTACGGGATCGTGGGTTAGCTTGGTATACTTCGGGCCTTGGGTGCCCGTGACCCCGGTTCAAATCCGGGCGATCCCACTCACTTCTGTCGCGAGCAAATCCGCGAGCAGCGGCTATCTGACGAGTACAGGTGTCGAACCTCGAGCCGTAGCACCGTGACAGGAGACGAGAGATCGGGCTGGGATTCCCACAGGAGTCCCAAAACGACAGGGCAGAAAAAGTACAGCGTCACACCTCTCTCCGCTGAGTTCCAGTTGGCCCGGATGAAACGGGAGGTATTCCAGCGATGGATTGCCACACGTTTTTATCACAGAGCCGCTGATCGGGTAGTATGGACTCTGAAACGCTCACGTATATCGTCTCTCTCGTGGTGATATTCCTCGTCGTTTGTGCAGCGATGGGCTTGGCGGTAGCGGTCGGGGCGGTAGATGTTGTTACCGACTACTACGGGTGGGTGGTGCCCCGTTTCTAGTTCGTAGACCGGGGCCGCCAGTTCTGGCCGGAATGGACCGTTCAAAAGTCGAAAACGGGTTCTAGACCTCGTGTGTGCGAATATACGAATCAGAAGTCCGCTACCCCCTTGAGCCCGCCCAAACCGACCTCATCTCGAGCCAGAAGTCGGCAAATGACTATCTGCAGGGCTATAGTAGCTACTGAAAGTCATTGCACGGGTGACCGGATTTCGTCGATCCAGTAGTAAGCGCTATGCAGCAGTGAATGCGTGAAAACGAAAGCCGAGAATCGCGGATTCGGTGGCGGGAACAGCAATCGGCCGATGTGCGCCATGGCAGGGGTCGCACAGATGTGTGGTCACAATAGCCACAGTGGATTGCTAGTGATCGGGATGGGATTGGTATCCGTTGTCATCACCTCATTACTCGGTAGTGGATGTCCAATAATAAAGGTTACTGATGGCACAATAGACGCGCTATTCGGAAGGATGCAAAACATATGTACTCAAAACCCGAATTATGTTTGAAAAGCAGTTCTAACGAATCGAGACGCCGATTGGTTTGTGGGAAGCTATAGTAACCGTTAGAACTTTTTACTCAGATAGTGTGGGAGTAAGTAGTGGATCATCTCGACGAGATCTCTGTCGAGGAATTACAAGATGCCCTCGACAATGTGGAAGGAAAGAAGCCGACACAACGGCTCTTAGCGGCAATAGCGTACAAAAATGGTCTCACGCAGACTGAGCTAGCCAAGTGGTACGACGTTCAGCGACGGACAATCTATAGCTGGCTTAAGCGACTCGACACTGACGAGTCGCTTGAGCATGCTGTTACTGATGCTCATCGATCTGGGAGAAAGCGAAAATTCTCAGGTAAAGAGCAAAAAGAGTTCGAGGAAACAGTCCATGAATCTCCCGAGGAAGTTGGGTTCGACGCGCCGGCGTGGACGCCGGCGCTTGTCCAGCAGTATCTCGACGAGACGTACGATGTCGAGTACTCAATCCCGAGCTGTCGGCGGTTGCTCAAAGAAGCGGGATTGAGCTATCAAAAACCACGCCGTACAGCCGCCGAATCTGAGGCTGAGGAACAAGAGGCGTTCCGTGAGGAACTCAAAAAAAGCGGCGGGAAATGGACGCCACAGTAGTCTGTATCGATCAAACCAAGAAATCCGTCCAAGTCGAGCCGCGTGCCGCGTGGTTTCCTCGTGGCACGCGACCGTCTGTTGAATTGTCCGGACAACGCGACTGGACGTGTCTCTTAGGTGCGATCACCGAGGACGGTGATTGCTTTTTCTCTCGATTCGAAGAGTATGTAACGGCTGATCACGCAAAACATTTCATTCTCGCGTTATGCAAAGAGTTCGAAGACGACTTGATTATTGTGTTGGATGGAGCGCCGTATTTCCGGGCGTCGGCCGTCACGGACCTAGCGGCCCGTGACGACCTCGCCTTCGTCACGTTACCGTCGTATTCGCCAGAGCTAAACCCCGTCGAAGAATGCTGGAGACAACTCCAAGCGGCACTCAGTAACCGCTTCTTTGACTCACTCAACGACCTCACAACAGCGATTGATACAGCTATTGATCGAATATCTGTGCCAAAAATGAGTAACTATTTCTAACGTCTATTATATTATTCACCACTCGAGGGACACAGCGATCGGTAGTTTCGACGGAGACCTGCAAATGGAAAGCATCGACGAACCCACGTGTGGAGCTCGAGAGCTGAACCGGTGATTACCGGGCGGTCACAGCGGGCTGCTCGAGTCGCGTGAACGCGCCGTCACCGCAGACGCAGTCTTCGCTCGTTCCGAGGGGGCGGACGGAGCCGTCCGGTGTGACCTCGGCGACGAGAATTGCGCCACAACTCTGACATCGGACGGCGGCTCGCGTCTGATCGGATTGGGTCGACATGGGATCTAAATGATGCGCCTACGCGGTCATCACTGTCGCTCCAAAGTGTGAAGGTGTCCGCCGTAACGCCATCTGCTGGATCTACTGAACCGAACCCCGATGCGAGACGTGACCCGGAACTATCTCTCGCTGTGACTACTCGAGGTACCTGTCGTCGAGAGCAGAGACAGGACTCCGAGATGAAGAGCCATTGTGGCACTACCGAACACGCCGTCCCCGCGATAAGTCGGTGGCTATTCCGCCCGCAAGCCCAACGGTTTCGGACTCATCCCGATTGTCAGAACACATGGTCGACTCCACCTCGAGAGTGCAGCGGTGGCTCATCAACGGGATCGTGATCACGATTCCGCTCGTCGCGACGCTGCTCGTCGTGCTCGTCGTCCTCGATTTCATCCTCGGCGTGCTCTCGCCGATTGTCACCGGCGTGACGTACGTCTGGCCCGACGAGCCGCCGGTTCCAGTTGTCCAACTCGTGACGCTGCTGTCCGTGATCGGGTTTTTCCTCGTGATTGGCATCATTGCGGATCACACCCCCGGAACGTACATTTCCGGACGCATCCACGGGACGATGGAGACGATTCCCGGCGTCAGCACCGTTTACGAGAGCGTTCGGCGGGCCAGCAAACTCCTGCTCGAGGATGAGACCGATCAGTTCCAAGACGTGAAACTCGTCGAGTTTCCCCACGAGGGAGCGTACATGCTCGGGTTTCTCACCGCGGAAACGCCCCCAGTCGTGAAAGCCAGTGCGGGCGAAGACGAGATGGTGACGATCATGGTGCCGCTGGCACCGAACCCGGCCACGAACGGCTACGTGATGCACATACCCACCGAGAAGGTCCACGAAGTCGATCTCACCGTTGAGGAGGCGTTCCGATCGATCGCGACGCTCGGCGTCGCGGCCGACAGTCTGGGCGACGGCGAGTACAGCGATCGCTGAACGAGACCGGTCCAATCGCTTCCGTTCGAGGCACCCACCAAAACAGATTGGCCGTGACTACATTACGTCGGAACGAAACGTACGTGTGTGGAGACGTAATCGGCCGACTGGAAGACAGGACACGGCGTGTCGGACTCCGCAGCGACCCGACGGACAGGGATCGGGTCGATGCGGCCCGAAATCGACCGGTTTCTTGCTGGGACTGCCCGCGTAGTCACGACAGTCCGTGTATTGTGCCCGACTGCTCGAGCAGCAACTGTAGCTGGCAACCGCGACCATGAAACTCGAGGGTGAAGAGTACCCGACTGTGAGTACGTCTCGCTGCCGTTCGAACGCCCGACACGGACCAGTTTCGCCCCGGTATACGACCATTTATACCCGGTGGCGGTCCTAGGGGAGTGCAATGGCGCAAGCGGGAAATTCCGAACTCGTCGACTCTTTCGAGCAGTTCTTCCGCAACTATTACGACAACGAGATCAAGCAGCTTGCCCAGCAGTATCCCAACGAGCAGCGCTCGCTGCATATCGATTGGCAAGACCTCTACCGGTTCGATCCCGACCTCGCCGACGACTTCATCAACCAGCCCGAACAGCTCCAGCGCTACGCCGAGGAGGCGCTGCGGCTGTACGACCTCCCGATCGACGTGAGCCTCGGGCAGGCCCACGTCCGGGTCCGAAACCTCCCCGAAACGGAATCCCCCGAGATCCGGGAGATCCGTGCCCGGGACATGAACTCCCTCGTGCAGGTCCACGGCATCGTCCGCAAGGCCACCGACGTCCGCCCGAAAATCGAAGAAGCGGCCTTCGAATGCCAGCTCTGTGGCACCCTCAGCCGCGTCCCCCAATCGAGCGGCGACTTTCAGGAGCCCCACGAGTGTCAGGGCTGTGAACGGCAAGGCCCCTTCCGGGTCAACTTCGACCAATCCGAGTTCGTCGACTCACAGAAACTCCGTATTCAGGAAAGCCCCGAAGGACTCCGCGGCGGCGAGACCCCCCAAGCACTGGACATCAACATCGAAGACGACATCACCGGCGAAGTCACCCCCGGCGACCACGTCTCCGCGACCGGCGTCCTCCGACTCGAGCAACAGGGCGACCAACAGGAGAAGTCGCCCGTCTTCGACTTCTACATGGAGGGGATGTCCGTCGAGATCGACGAAGAGCAGTTCGAGGACATGGACATCACCGAGGAGGACAAGAAAGCGATCTACGAAATTTCGAACCGCGACAGCGTCTACGAGGAGATGGTCGCCTCCATCGCACCGTCGATCTACGGCTACGATCAGGAGAAACTCGCGATGATCCTTCAACTGTTCTCCGGCGTGACGAAACAGTTGCCCGACGGCTCGCGGATCCGTGGCGACCTGCACATGCTCCTGATCGGGGACCCCGGTACCGGGAAATGCGTCCGTGGAGATACGAAAGTCACACTCGCGAACGGACAGGAAAAACCGATTCGGGAACTCGTCGAATCCAACCTTGATGATCCGAAACCGATCGACGACGGGTGGTACGATGAGATCGATATCGCAGTTCCGTCGCTACGGGACGACGGCTCGATCGGCAACCAACGTGCGACGAAAGTCTGGAAACGAGAAGCACCCGAACAGATGTATCGGATTCGGACCTCGAGTGGACGGGAACTCGAGGTAACGCCCTCGCATCCGTTATTCGTTCCCACTGCGACCATCTTTCGGCCGATCCGAGCCGACGAGCTCTCGGTCGGCGACGCTATCGCTATAACGGAGATGAACCCAGAGGCAGTCGGTCAGTCGGCAGAAAAAGAGGTGCTGGCTGATGGCGGAATAACGGCTGCCGACAGTACCGTTGAGACGGACCGAATCGTCTCAATCGAGGTACTGGAGCCCGAATACGACTGGGTGTACGACCTCGAGATCGAAGGGACGCACAACTACATCTCGAACGGCGTCATCTCTCACAACTCCCAGATGCTGGGATACATCGAGAACATCGCGCCCCGCTCCGTCTACACCTCCGGGAAAGGGTCGTCTTCGGCGGGGCTTACCGCCGCAGCGGTTCGCGACGACTTCGGCGACGGCCAGCAGTGGAGTCTCGAGGCCGGCGCCCTCGTCCTCGCAGATCAGGGGATCGCAGCTATTGACGAACTCGATAAAATGAGAAGCGAGGATCGGAGTGCCATGCACGAGGCCTTAGAGCAACAGAAGATCTCCGTCTCGAAGGCCGGCATCAACGCCACACTCAAGTCCCGGTGTTCGCTGCTCGGCGCGGCAAACCCCAAGTACGGCCGCTTCGACCAGTACGAGCCGATCAGCGAGCAGATCGACCTCGAGCCGGCGCTGATCTCGCGGTTCGATCTGATCTTTACGGTGACGGACACGCCCGACGAGGAGAAAGACCGCAACCTCGCGGAACACATCATCACGACCAACTACGCCGGCGAGTTAACCACCCAACGCGAGGAGATGAACCAACTCGAGGTCAGTCAGGGCGAGATCGACGAGATGACCGATCAGGTCGATCCGGAGATCGACGCGGAACTCCTGCGCAAGTACATCGCGTACTCGAAACAGAACTGTCACCCGCGGATGACCGAGGAGGCCCGCAACGCGATCCGAGATTTCTACGTCGATCTGCGGTCGAAGGGGACCGACGAGGACGCGGCGGTCCCGGTGACGGCCCGAAAACTCGAGGCGCTGGTTCGACTCTCGGAGGCGAGCGCCCGCGTTCGGCTGTCGGATACGGTCGAACAGAGCGACGCCGAGCGGGTCATCGAGATCGTCCGTTCGTGTCTGCAAGACGTCGGGGTCGATCCCGAGACCGGCGAGTTCGACGCGGACATCGTCGAAGCCGGGACCTCGAAATCCCAGCGCGATCGGATCAAGAACCTCAAACAATTGATCGGCGACATCGAAGAGGAATACGACGACGGCGCGCCGGTCGACATCGTCATGGAGCGAGCCGAGGAGATCGGAATGGACCACTCCAAGGCCGAACACGAGATCGATAAACTCAAACAGAAAGGCGAGGTCTACGAGCCGAGTACGGACACGCTACGGACGACATAGCGGACATCGGACCCCACACTGTCGTGTACGAGTTTTCGTCGCCGAGAACAGTCGGTTGAGACCCGCTTCTCAGCGGTCCTCGAGGGCCGTAACGGTCGACCGAATCGTCACCGCTGCCACGTCGGCGACATCGGCGGCTCTTGCTTGGGTTACCGTCGGCCACTCCTCGCGCTCGCCGGCGGCCTTGTAGAGACAGGCTGCGGCGACGCCGCTGGGATTGCGGCCGACGATTTTCCCCGCCTCGAGTAGATCGGTGACGTGTTCGCGAGCGCGGCGTTCGACGTCGGTGCCGACCTCGAGTTTCGAGGCGTATCGCGGCAGGTACTGCGTGGGATCGATCGGCCCCGTCGGGAGGCCGAGATCGCGGTTCAAGGCGTCGTAGGCGACGCCGAGTTCATCGGCATCGGCGCGCGCGACGCCGGCGATTTCCTCGCTCGTGCGGGCGACTGATCGCGTTCGACAGATCGCGTAGATTGCGGCAGCGGCGAACCCTTCGAGTGAACGGCCCTGAAAGAGCCCTTCGGACTGGGCGGATTCGAAGAGGGCACAGGCCTGCTCTCTGGCGGAGTCCGGCAAAGAGAGCAACGCAGTGATCCGCCTGATTTCGGCGAAGCCGTAGACCTGATTCCGTTCGGCTTTCGACGAGATTCGAGCGCGGTTGTGCTCCCGGCGCAACCGGGCGATTTGGCGGCGTTTCCGACCGGTAAGCCGCGAGCTGTAACTCGAGTCGGATCCGGTGCCGTAGCCGATTTCCGTCGAGAGCCCTCGGTCGTGTCTCGAGCGAGTCAGCGGCGCGCCGGTTCGTCGCCGGTCGGTATCGTCGTCCTCGAACGACCGCCACTCGGGACCGCGATCGATCGCATCTTCGGCGGATATCAGCCCGCATTTCTCACAGACGATTTCAGTACCCCTCCTCCGTAATCTGCCGTCACACTCGGGGCAGATCGCAGACGAATCAGTATCTGCCATTGGCTATTAGTCTATATATTCAATTGGCTTTCCTTAGTATATAAACTGTTGGAAGTCGTGAAGGAATGGGAAGGCGGACGACCGGCGGGCGTTATCGATCGATCAACCGACCCAGTAGGGATCGGGACTGCGGCTCCGGCAGTTCGGACGACGACTCGTCCGGGTCGTCCCGGTCGGCGAGAAGGCGTTCGTATCGATCGATGACGGCCTGTCGGCGGTGCTCGCTCGTCGCTAACGCACACTCGAGTGCGGCGATCCGGGTGCGGAGCCGCGTGCGTTCGATCCGGTAGGAAAGCGGTGAATCCCGTCGGTCCGAGTCGGTGGAGGATCGTTGCAGCGAACTGGCGGTTCGGTCGTCCGAGCCGGTAGGTCGGTGCGGGATAGTCTGGATCCAATCGTCGGCGGAGCGGGTGGGTGTGGGGCCTCGTTGCTCGGCGGACATGGCTCGATACCGAGTACTACGCTGGACCGGAAAAAGGTCAGTCAGTCGGGCGTCAGACGCGTCAGACGGCGGTCGTCGGCCCGACTGACGTTATTCCTGCAGGTGTTCGAGGACGCCCTCGGTATCGGCCGGCACGGGTTCGGGTTCGCTTCCCGCTGCAGCGGCGGCGTCGGGATCCTTGAGCAGGTGGCCAGTCGTGAGACAGGCGACGCGCTCGTCGTCAGCGACGATTCCTTCGTCGCGAAGTTTCCGCAGCCCGGCGATCGAGGCGGCGGATGCGGGCTCGACGCCGATCCCTTCGGCCGCGATGTCGCGTTGGGCTTCGGTGATCTCCGCGTCCGAGACCGCGACGGCGGTTCCGCCGGTTTCGCGGATACCCGGCAGCGCCTTCGGCGCGTTGACCGGGTTGCCGATCCGGATCGCGGTCGCTCGGGTCTCGACCTCTTCCCAACGGCGGACCTCATCGGCTCCGTTCTCGATGGCTTCGACCATCGGCGCGGCCCCCTCGGCTTGGACGCCGGTCAATTTCGGCACGTCTTCTTCGTCGAGCGCGCCGGCCTGGACGAGTTCGCGGAAGGCCTTGTACAGCGCCGACGTGTTGCCCGCGTTGCCGACCGGGAGCACGATCCGGTCCGGCACGGTGTCGTAGTCCGCGAGAAAGCCCTCGAGGATCTCGAGGCCGATCGTCTTCTGGCCCTCGAGCCGGAACGGGTTCAGCGAGTTCAGTAGGTAGGCTTCGCCCTTCGCCGCGAGTTCCTGGACGATGTCGAGACAGGCGTCGAAGTTGCCGTCGACCTCCAAGATGTGTGCCCCGTGGAGGCTCGCCTGGGCGATCTTCCCTGCGGCGACCTTGCCGGCGGGGAGGAGCACGAGCGTCTGCATGCCGCCGCGGGAGCCGTAGGCGGCGAGTGCAGCGCTGGTGTTTCCGGTCGACGCACAGGCGAGTCGGCCGACGCCGAGTTCTTTCGCGACCCGCACGCCAACGGTCATCCCGCGGTCTTTGAACGAGCCCGTCGGGTTCATCCCCTCGTGTTTGATCCGCAGGGCTTCGACGCCGATTTCGTCCTCGAGGGAGGGGACCTCGTACAGCGGCGTCGCACCCTCCTGAATGGAGACGCCGGCCTCGAAGGGAAGTGCGTCGGCGTACCGCCAGACGCCCTGTCCCTCGAAGTCATCGAAGGTGGGCAGATCGGCGTAGCGAACCTCGAGCAGGCTATCGCACTCGTCACAGGTGTAGCGGACGTCGTCGAACGGTGCGAACGTCTCGCCACAGTCGATGCACTCGAGCCAGACACCGTCGTCGGCGTTGGCGGGCGCTTCCGGCTGGTCGGCCGAGAGACTGAGACTCATTGTCGGTCGAGAGGGTGGCGAGTGGGAAAAAGTGAGTGGATTCGGCAGTCGGCCCTGCGAAGCGAACGACGGTCACTGCTCCGCGTCGTCGAACTCGTCGATCACGTCGTGGACGATCGCCGTCCACGCGTCCAAGGCTTCGTGGAGGCGCTCCTTGGCCGCCGGGAGTTCGAGGCCGGTGTACTGGTAGACATAACCGCCGCCGTCCAGCAGGCGTCGATCCCGGCCCACGAGTCCGCGGTCGCGCAGCGTCGACAGCGATCGGGTGACCGTGCTCCGGTCGCGGTCGAGCGCCGCGGCCAGTTCCTCGATCGTGCTGCCCGGCCGCTCGCAGAGCACGAGATACGTACGCGTCTCGTGGTCTTCGATCCCGAACACGCAGCTCATCACCTCCTCGAACGCCGGATTCGACTCCTCCATCAGTTCCCCGAGGCGGTGTTTGGGGGCGTCGGCCATGGCCGCCCTACGACGGCGAGCGACAAACGCTCGTCGTCTCGCGCGGTCACTCGTCGTCGCCGTCACCGTCGGCATCCCCGTACCCCATCTTCCGGATGCAGGTCCGCATCTCGGCTTCGCTCTCGTGGCGGTGGAGCCGCGTCGGCGTGTCGCAGTAGTAGATCGAGCCGTCGTAGCGCAGCGTCACCTCGTGGTCGTCGCCGAGGTTCGTCGTCGTCACCACGACCCACCGGCCGCTTTCGATCGCGTCGATGATCTCGTCGGCCGTGCGGTCGCCGGCCTCGATCCGTAGCGGGTCGGCCATCGCTCGACACTGCACGGACCGCCCTGAAGAGGCTTTGCTTCCGACAGCCTCGCGAAAACGTGTCCGGCGGCTATGCACGCTCGCTGCACGACCGAGGTAGCGATACACACACCCGCGTCGAAGAGAGTGATATGAGTCAACAAACGGCGACCGCAACCGAAGACCGAACCGGAACCGCGCTCGAACCCTGGCAGGCGGGAACCGTCGGCGGCATCGTCGGCGCTCTCGTCTTCGGGGCGATGATGGCGATGCAGACGCCCGGCGTCCTCGAGGCCGCGATCCCGGCCATGTACGGCCTCGAGGGCGGGCTTGCGGGAATGATACTTCACGTCACCCACGGGGCCGTCCTCGGCGTCGTCTTCGCAGCGCTGCTGGTCGCTGCGGGCCGAGCCCACCTCACGGCGGGATCGGGCGTCGCCGCGGGCCTCATCTACGGTCTGGCCGTCTGGGCGGTCCTCGCCGTGGTCGTCATGCCGCTCTGGCTCTCGGCGGTCGGGTTCGGGATGGCGCCTACCGTCCCGAACGTCGCCGTCGAGAGCCTGATCGGTCACGCCGCGTACGGCCTGCTCTTGGGCGCGGCGTACGCGGCGCTCGAGTGAGCGGCCGTCGAGGTCGCGCCGATGGAAAATAGGGTCGGCGTTCGCGATGTCGTCGTCCGCCGCGCTCTCACTCGAGCAGCCAACTCAACAGCGCCTTCTGGGCGTGGAGTCGGTTTTCCGCCTGATCGAAGACGATCGAGCGCTCGCCCTCGATGACGTCGTCGGTGATCTCCTCGCCACGGTGGGCGGGCAGACAGTGCATGACCGAGGCCTCGGGGGCGTGCTCGAGCAGGTCCGCGTTGACCTGGAAGCCCTCGAAGTCGTTCATGCGGACATCGCGTTCGTCTTCCTGGCCCATCGAGATCCAGACGTCCGTGTAGATGATATCGGCGTCGGTGACTGCTTCGACAGGGTCCGTCGTGACCGTCGGATCGCCGCCCAGTTCGCGGGCGCGCTCGAGGACTTCGTCGTCGACCTCGTACCCCTCCGGCGTCGCGATCGTCAGGTCGATATCGGTCAGCGCACAGCCGAGCGCAAAGGACTGGGCGACGTTGTTCCCGTCGCCGATCCAGACCGCCGACACACCATCGAATCCGCCGTTCGACGAGCCGCCGGTCGCTTCACTCCCGGAGACGTCCTCGAAGCCGCCCTCGTGTTCGCGGATCGTCAGCAGGTCCGCGAGCGTCTGGCAGGGGTGGGCGTCGTCGGTGAGCCCGTTGACGATCGGCACCGAGGAGTACTCCGCGAGTACCTCGACGTTCTCGTGTTTGAAAACGCGGGCCATCACGGCATCGACGTACCGCGAGAGGGCACGCGAGGTGTCTTTTAGCGGTTCGCCCCGGCCGAGCTGGATGTCGTCTTCCCCGAGGAAAATCGCGTGTCCGCCGAGTTGGGTCATCCCCGTCTCGAAGGACACTCGGGTCCGGGTGCTCGCCTTCTGGAAGAGCATTCCCAGCGTCTGCCCGGACAGGTCGGCGTGGTCCTCGCCGGCGTCGACGGCGCGTTTGTACTCGTCGGCTCTGTCCAGCACTGCGAACAGTTCCTCCTCGGAGAGGTCATCGACGTCGAGGAAATGTCTCGGCTCCGTCTCGTTCGTTGCTGTTGTCATAGTCTGATAGCTCGTCTGAAAATCCTATTGCTCGCTGAGTGTCCGCGCAACGCGCTCGAGGACCGATACCGACTGGTCGAACTCCGACAGCGACAGTCGTTCGTCGGGCGCGTGATCGAGGTCCGAGTTGCCCGGTCCGTAGGTGACCATCGGACAGTTCCAGGCCCCAGCGTAGATGTTCATGTCGCTCGTCCCCGTCTTTCGCACGAGGCGGGGATCACTGCCCTCCTTCCGGATGGCGACGCGAAACGCCCGTGCGACCTCCGTTCGCGAGCTCATCATCACCGGCGGGACCTTGTCCTTCCAGGTTACGGTCCCGACCTCGAGTTTGGCTTCCGCGGCTTCGCGGACGGTTCCGACGTCGAGGGCCGGCGGCACGCGCAACTGGACGTCCATCGTCGCCTCGACGGAGAGGCCGTCGTCGCTGACGCCGCCTTCGATGTCGACCGGCTTGGTCGTCACCTGCTCGAAGACCGGTTCGTACTCGTCACCCTCGAAGTACGCCTCGACGGCCGACCACCAGCGGACGGCGTGTTGGATCGCGTTCGGGTCTGGCCGGGACGTGTGGCCGGACTCGCTGGTCGCGACGTAGGTGCCGGCGATCAGGCCGCGATACCCGAGCGTGATCCCGTCTGCACCGGAGGGCTCGCCGTTGACGACGGCGTCCGGTGACGCCTCGCGGTCGTCGACCAGATAGCGCGACCCCTTGGAGTCAATCTCCTCGCCGACGACGCCGACGAAGGAGACGCCGGTGCGGACGGCGGCGGCTGCCATCGCGGCCAGCGGCCCCGTCGCGTCGACGCTGCCGCGGCCCCAGAGGATTTCGTCGTCGCCGGTCTCCTCGACCTCGACGGGGATGTCCCCTGGAACGGTGTCGATATGGGAAGTCAGCAACACGGCGTCGTCCGCCGGCGCGCGGACGTTCCCGACCGCGTCGATCCAGACCTCTCGGTCGTGGGCTTCGAAGAAGTCCACGAGGCGTTTGGCCGCCTCGCGTTCCTCCCGGGTCGGCGAGGGGATCGAGACGAGATCGATCAACAGTTCCCGGGCGTCCGCCGCCGTTACGTCCATCGGTTCGCTCGAGCTCGCGTTCATGATTATGAGTCTGTGTCGGGTGCGACGACCGCGGTCAGCGCCTCTACGAGTTGGTCCGCCTCCGACTCGTCGATCACGAGCGGCGGAAGCAGTCGCAGGACGGTCCGACCCGCGGGCAGCGCCAGTACCTGCTGCTCGATCGCCAGATCGCGAGCGACCCGGTTCGCGCCGCGTTTCAACTCGATGCCCACGAGAAGCCCTTGACCGCGGACCTCGCGCACTTCGTCGCCGAGCGCCGCCTCGAGTTCGGTGACGAGATAGTCGCCGATTTCGGCGGCGTGGGCGGGCCACTCTTCCTCGACCAGCGTCGAGACGGTGGCGTGGACCGCTGCGCCGACGACCGGGCCGCCGCTGAACGTGGCGTTGTGGGAAGCCGCGCCGTCGGCGATCCAGTCCTGTACTGCGACCGCGCCGACGGGCAGGCCGTTGCCAAGGCCCTTCGCCGTCGTCAGCACGTCGGGCGTGACACCCGCATTCTGGCAGGCCCACATCTGGCCGGTGCGGCCCATGCCGGTCTGGACCTCGTCGAGAACGAGCGCCGCGCCGGCCGCCTCGGTAACCTCGCGGGCAGTTTTGAGGTAGCCCGCTGGCGGAACGTTGATCCCGCCTTCGCCCTGAATCGGCTCGAGGATGACGGCCGCAGTTTCGTCGTCCACGGCGGCCGCGAGTTCCTCGCCGTCGCCGTAGGGGACGAACTCCATGTCGCCCGCCAGCGGCTCGTAGGGCTCCTTGTACTTATCCTTCCACGTGGCCGCGAGCGCTCCCATCGTTCGTCCATGGAACGACCGGGTCGCCGCGACAATCTTCGAGTCGCCGGTCGCCGAGCGGGCGAACTTCAGTGCGGCCTCGTTGGCCTCGGTCCCGGAGTTACAGAACCACGCGCTCTCGAGTCCGTCGGGTGTGGACGCGACGAGCGCGGCGTAGGCGTCCTCGCGCGACTGGACGGGATACGAGGAATCGACGAAGGTCAACTCGCCGACCTGTTCCTGGACCGCGTCGACGACGGCCGGATGGCTGTGGCCGAGCGGCGTACAGGCGTAGCTCGCGCCCGCGTCGAGGTATTCCGTGCCGTCGTCAGTATAGAGATACGGACCTTCACCACGCTCGAGTCCGATCGGCTTGCTACCGGAAACGAAGTCCAAATCGCTCATTTTGTAGCCTCCTGTGTGGTTTCCTCGTCGATCTCGTCTCCCAGCGCGCCGGGCTCGAGGGTCGTGCCCTCGCCCGCGAGTGCGCTCGTGATCGGGTTGTCGGCGTTGGCGGTCGTGACGATAACCGACGATGCGCCGCCCTCGAGTGCTTCCTCGGCGGCCATGACTTTCTTCGTCATGAAGCCTTCCGCGGCCGCCTTGACGGCCTCGAACTCGTCGGGCGTCGCAGCCGAGTCGATCTTGGTCGACTCGTCGTCGGGGTCCTCGTAGATGCCCGAGACATCCGTGAGGACGACGAGATCGGCCTCGAGCGCACCCGCAATGGCTGCGGCCGCGCGGTCGGCGTCGGCATTGACTGCCGTGTAGCCGCCCGACTTCTCTTTGCCGAGAACCGGAACGGAGACGACGGGCGTGTAGCCGCCCGCGAGGACCGTCTCGAGCAGGTCGGCGTTGACCGACTCGATCGTGCCCGAGTGGTCGCCGCGCTTGATCTTCTTCTTGCCGTCCTCTTTGACGCGGACGGCGGACTTGCGCTTGCCCTCGAGGAGTTTGCCGTCCGTGCCCGAGAGGCCGACCGCGTCGACGCCCTCGTTCTGTAAGCTCTCGACCAGATCGGTGTTGAGCTTGCCGGGCATCACCATCTTGAAGACGTCCATCGTCTCCTCGTCGGTGAAGCGCCCGACGACGCCGCCGGGGGTCTCGACGTAAGTCGGCTCTTTCCCGAGGTCCTCGAGCGTCTCGTCGACGGCGGTCGAGCCGCCGTGGGTCAACACGACGTCCTCGCCGTCCGCGACGAGCGAGGCCACGTCGGCGAGCGCGCCTTCCGGATCGACGGCGCGTGCACCGCCGATTTTGACAACCACGGTCATCTCAGGGCGCCCCCACGGGGTGGAGCCCCGTGAACTCGAGTCCGGCCGTCTCCTCGAGCCCCAGCGCGACGTTGGCGGCGTGAATCGCCTGCCCCGCGGAGCCTTTCATCATGTTGTCGATCGCCGAGAAGACGACGATGCGCTTGTTCGACGGGTCGAGTTCGAAGCCGACCTCGGCGAGGTTCGTGCCGGCGACCGCCTTCGGTTCGGGGTAGCGGTAGACCCCGGAGCCGCCGGCGGCCATCCGGACGAACGGTTCGTCCTCGTAACAGCCGCGGTAGGCCTGCCAGAGGTCGCCCTTCGAGACCGGTCCCGACGGGAAGACGTGGTTCGTCGCGCTGGCACCGCGGATCATGTCCACGGCGTGGCAGGTAAACGCCACCGAGGTATCGAGGAACTGCTCGATCTCGGCCTCGTGGCGGTGTCCCGTCGGCGCGTAGGGGCGCACGACGCCCGAGCGCTCGGGGTGGCTCGAGGCCTCGCCGCCGCCGGCTCCCCCTTCGGAGGAGCCGACCTTCACGTCGACGACGATTTGCTCGCCGCCCTCGAGGATGTCGTGCTCGAACAGCGGGTAAAGGCCCAGAATCGTCGCCGTGGCGTTACAGCCGCCGCCCGCGATGAGTTCGGCACCCTCGAGATTCTCGCGATTGATCTCGGGAAGGGCGTATTCAGCCTTCTCGAGGTACTCCGGCGCCTCGTGGCCGTCGTACCACTCCTCGTACTGCGCTTCGCTCTCGAGGCGGAAGTCCGCCGAGAGGTCGACGACCGTGTCCGCGATGGAGAAGAAGTCGTCTATCTGGCCCATCGAGACGCCGTGGGGCGTCGCCGCGAACAGCACGTCGACGTGCTCGAGGTCGTCAGGTTCGGTAAAGCGCAGGTCCGACCCGCGAAGCGGCGGGTGGACGGAGCCGACGCTCTTGCCGGCTTTCGACCGGCTGGTGACCTCCGTGATCGCGAAGTTGGGATGGCCGGCGAGCAATCGCAGCAACTCGCCGCCGGTAAAGCCGCTCCCGCCGATGACGCTCGCGGTGACCGTCTCGGCGTTTTCGTCCGCGCCGGTCTCGGTACTGATCGCCATCAAGCGGTCACCTCGAGGTCCGGATCCGCGGCTTTGGCTTTCGCCTCGAGCCAGTCGACGACGGTGCCGGCGACGTCGGTCTCGACGGCCTCGTCGAGGGCTTTGAACTCGACGGTGTGGTTGACCTCGTGGACCGTATAGGAGTCGTCGGTTTCCATGAGGTCGACGCCAAGCAGGCCGCCACTGACGGCGTCGCTGGCTTTCTGGACCAGTTCGAGCGCCTCGTCGTCGAGGTCGAAGACATCGGTCTCCGCACCCTTGGCGGCGTTGGTGATCCAGTGGTCCGAAGAACGGACCATCGCGGCGATGGGCTCGCCGTCGACCGCGAGCACGCGAATGTCGCGGCCCGGTTTCTCGACGAACTCCTGGATGTAGAACACCTTGTGCTCGTAGTGGCCAAGCGTCGCCTTGTGCTCCAAGATGGCCTCGGCGGCCGACTCGGAGTCGATCTTGGCCATCAGGCGACCCCACGAACCCACGACGGGTTTGAGGACACAGGGGTAGCCGAAGTCCTCGATGGCCTCCATGGCCGTCTCCTTCGTGAAGGCGACCTTCGTCGCGGGGGTGGGAACACCAGCCTTCTCGAGCGCGAGGCTGTTTTTCACCTTGTCCGCGCAGATGTCCGCGGTCTCGTGGCTGTTGACCACGGGGATGCCGTAGGCCTCGAAAAACTGCGTGGCGTACAGGCTCCGGCTCGTGGCGAGACAGCGGTCGACGACGATGTCGAGGTCCGCGAACTCCTCGGGGACCTCGCTGATGTCGAAGGTCTGCTTTCGAACGTCGATCTTCGTGATCTCGTGATCGCGCTCGCGAAGCTCGTTGAGTAGGAGCTTCTCATCCTTGCGAATCCGTGAGTAGAGTATGCCGACGTTCACGCGAGCCACCTCTGATTGGGGCCCCCGGAGCTACGCGCTCCGCGGAGCGTCGCGGCGGGGGACGGCAGTATCCCAGCCGTCTGCAAGGTCACTCACCCCAGTCCTCTTCAAGCTCGGGGGCCTGCTCGAGGACCGGCGGCTCGGTATCGACGACTTCGAGCTCGGCACCGCAGGTCGTACAGTCGATGATCTCTCCGACTTCCAGATCGTCGTGCAGGGATACCTCAGCCCCACACTCGACGCATTCGGTCATTGTACTCGCACGTGGGGGCCGGGATCCCTTAAAGCCTTCGAACTTAACAGCAAAATTATACTTCCGCACTACGCTCTAACGGACCGAGAACCCTACTGTCCCGCTGTATCAGTTCGACATATCATGAAATCAGTATATTATCCCCTCGCGGGGATCGCCGGACCGCTCGAGCCAGTGGCTCAGACATAGCCGTTCACCTCCGCGCGGAGCCGGTCGTGGGCCGCCTCGAGCGCGTCGGCCGTGTTCGCGAGCGTCTCCTCGTCGGTCGCGAGCGCCTCGCGGGCCGACTCGAGTTGGGCGGCGACCGCTTCGGGTGCGGGACCGCCTTGGGAGTCGCGGCTCGCGACGCTTTTTGCAGGATCGAGCGCGTCCTCGACGGCCGCGGGGTCGACGTGGGCTTCGAGCGATTCGCCGAGGACCTCCTGTGCGGCAGACTCGAGTGCGTCGTAGTCTGCCCCGTTTTCGGCGGCGATCGCGACCAGTTCGTGGGCCGTCCTGAAGGGGAGGCCGCTGGCCGCAAGCAGGTCCGCGACGCCGGTCGCCGTCGAGAAGCCCTCGCCGGCCTCCGCGGCCAGCGTCGCCTCGTTCCAGTCGGCCGTCGCGACCGCGCCCGCCGCGACCTCGCTGGCCTCGGTCACGGCGTCGACGGTCTCCCACGCGTGGGTCGTCGCCCGCTGTAAGTCGCGGTTGTACGCGCGCGGCAGCCCCTTGAGCGTCGTCGTCAGCCCCTGGACCCCACCGGCCGCGTCGCCCGCGACCGCGCGGACGAGTTCCAGCGTGTCGGGATTCTTCTTCTGGGGCATGATCGACGACGTCGAGGAGTAATCGTCCGCCAGATCGACGAACCCGCGGTTCGCGAAGATGATCACGTCTTCGGCCAGCCCCGACAACGTCGTCGCGTGGGTCGACAGCACCTGGACCGTCTCGAGCAGGAAATCGCGGCTCGAGGCGGCGTCCATCGAATTTTCGACGACGCCCTCGAAGCCGAGCAGTTCCGCGGTGTGCTCGCGGTCGATATCGAACGTCGTGCCGGCGAAGGCCGCGCCGCCGAGCGGCGACTCGTTGACCCGGTCGTAGGCCGCGAGCAGGCGCTCGGTGTCGCGGCGAACGGCTCCCTCGTAGGCCAGCGCCCAGTGGGCCACGGTGGTCGGTTGGGCGGGCTGGAGGTGGGTGTAGCCGGGCATGATCGTGTCCCGGTGGTCGTCGGCGACGGCCGCCAGCGACTCGCGCAGCGCGAGCGTCGTCTCGATCGCCTCGAGGAGGTCCTCACGCAGCCGGTAGCGGATACAGGCCGCGACCTCATCGTTGCGCGAGCGGGCGGTGTGCATCTTCCCGCCGTCGGCACCGATGCGCTCGATGACGGCCGTCTCGATGGCCTCGTGGACGTCCTCGCCGTCAGGCAGGGAGTCGTGGCCGTCGACCTCGATCGCGTCGATGGCGGTCAGAATCTGCCCCGCGACGTCGTCCGCGATGATGCCCTGCTCGGCGAGCATGACCGTGTGTGCACGGTCGACCTCGAGGTCGGCCTCGAAGATCCGTTCGTCCGCTGCGAGCGAGGAGAGGAAGCTCCGGGCGGGGCCGCCGCTGAAGCGGTCCCGGCGGACGACGCCTTCGTCGGGGTCGGTTCCGCCGTCCGCGGCGGCCACCGACTCGAACACGGGCCCGTCGCGAGCGCTCTCCTCTGTCATCGTTAGTCCTCGTCGTCTCCGCTGCCGTCGGTCGCGAGTTCGGCTTCCGCCTCGTCGGCGTTAGCGGCGATCGCCTCGTTCGCGAGGCGGCGCTGGAAGCCGTGGTACTTCGCGACGCCGGTGGCGTCTTCCTGTTTGATCTTCCCGACCGTCTCCGTGTCGAAGGAGGCGTGTTCGGCCGAGTAGGCCGCGAACGTGCTGTCGCGGGCAACCGGACGGGCCTGGCCGCCCTCGAAGCGGATCGTGACGGTCCCGGTCACGCGCGTTTGGGTCTCGTCGATGAAGCCCTCGAGCGCGCTGACGAGCGGGGCGTCGATCAGACCCTCGTAGCCCTTCTGGGACCACTGCTGGTCGATCTGTTGTTTGAACTGACGCTCCTCCTGGGTGAGGACGAGCCCCTCGAGGGACTCGTGAGCGTTCAGCAGCGTCGTCGCGCCGGGGTGCTCGTAGTTCTCGCGGACCTTCAGGCCGAGCATGCGGTCTTCCATCATGTCGGTGCGGCCCACGCCGTAGCTGCCGGCGAGTTCGTTGAGGTGCTCGATGAGTGCGACCGGCTCGTACTCCTCGCCGTCGACGGCGACGGGGTAGCCGTTCTCGAAGGTGATCTCGATCTCCTCGGTCTCGTCCGAGGGGTTGTCGGTCCACTCGTAGATCTCCGTCGGCGGGACGTAGTTCGGGTCCTCGAGGTCGTCGCCCTCGACCGAGCGGCTCCAGATGTTGGTGTCGATCGACCAGTCACCGCCGCTGCCGCCCTCGACGGGCAGGTCGCGCTCGGCGGCGTACTCCTGTTCCCACTCGCGGGTCAGGCCGAGTTCGCGCACGGGGGCGATGACTTCCAGATCCGAACTGCGCCAGACGGCCTCGAAGCGCAGTTGGTCGTTACCCTTGCCCGTACAGCCGTGGGCGATGCCGGTACAGTCCTGTTCCTCGGCGACCTCGAGGATCGCTTCCGCGATCACGGGACGGGCAAGCGCCGTGCCGAGCGGGTAGCCCTGATAGGTCGCGTTCGCGCGAACGCTCTCGAGACAAAGTTGCGCGAATTCCTCTCGCGCGTCGACGACGTAGTGCTCGAGACCGAGCGCGTCGGCGGTTTCTTCGGCTTCGTCGAACTCTGCGGCCGGCTGGCCGACGTCGACCGTAACGCCGATTACGTCGTCATATCCGTATTCCTCCTCGAGTAGCGGGACACAAACCGTCGTGTCGAGCCCGCCCGAGAACGCGAGTGCAACGCGTGTCATGTCGTACTCGAGTGAAGCCAAAGGAGGGACTTAAGCTCATTGGTTTCAATATCGTAAATTAAGGATAGAGCGGTTGCTAGCCGAAAATACTGGTATTTCGGGAACGTTGGAACGAACCGGAACTGGGGGGGAGTAGTATAGTGCGGGCTCAAAGGCCCGGTCGGAATCGTCGCGGTCGCCGCCGAGCGACGGACCCGTCGGTACCGGGAACCGCGAACGCGGTGCCGACGGACTGACTCATTGTTAGAAGCGTACAAAGCCACAGTATTAAATCCTGCTACATCGCGCGCTCCCGTCGTCAGCGGGGCGTTCGGTCGGGTTCGGGAGACGAAACTCGAGAGTCGGGACGAAACGGCGAGGTACCCAGAAGTAGCCTACTCCTCGTCGGGCAACGACAGCACGTTCTCCCGGCCGATCCGGAACACGTCGATCTCGTCGTTTTCGCGTAGTTCACCGACCACCTGACTCGTCTTTGCCTCGGTCCACCCGAGCTCCGAGACGACGGCCTGTTGTTTGATCCGGCCGCCGCGCTCCTCGAGCAGGCGCAGGACCCGCTCTTCGTTGCTCAGCAGTTCCGTCGGCGGGCCGTTAGCCGCGTTCGACTCGGGTTCGGGCGAGCCGTCGGTCCGACGGACGGTCTGTGGCTCGGTGTCGTCAGTCTCACCGTCGGAGTGATCCCGGCCGAGCAACCAGCCGGCGACGCCGACCGTCGCGAGCAGTGCGAGGGCCAAGACGACGAACACCCACGGCATCGTCGGTCCCTCCTCGGTCCCGCCCGCGTCGGCGTTGGCGGCATCGCTTTTGATCAAGACGAGCTGTGGCCCGCCCTCGGGCGTATTCAATTCGTCCGTCCACGTGACCGAGTTGTTGGATTGGTCATCGGGCGAGGGCTGTACCTGCGGTGTCCCCTCGCTCTCGTGGATGGCGTACCCCTCGGGCCAGCGGAACTGCAGCGAGGTCCCCTCCTCCAACGTGAGTCCGGACAGCGCGGCCCCGGCCTCGATTCGGTTCAGTTCGACCAGCGCGAAGTCGGACCAGTCGAAGGTGACGACCGCGTGGCCGACCTCCCGCGGCGCGGTGGCCCGCTCCGTCGTGATCGACATGTTCGAGAGTTCCATCTCCCGACTGGTCTCGTTGACGCCGTCGGTGAGGGTGTCGTTCCATTTCGTCCGCTCCGCGGCGACGTACCGGTCCGGGTCGTCGGAGATGTTCTCCGCCAACGGCTCCCACTGCTCCTCGGAACTGTTCTCGCCGTAGAGATGGAACTGGTAGTCGACAGTCACCCGCGCCGACCCGTTCTCGGAGATGAACACGTCGATATGGATCTCGTCGGCGTCCTCGAGTTGCGGACCGGCAGTCGAATCGGTCTCTTCGCCACCCGAATCGGCCTGTAGCACCGCTCGCTGGACACCGGTGTCCGTCGTGCCGACGGTTGCGGCCGGGACGACCGCGAACGAACACCCAACCACCACGAGCACGCAGATCAGGGCCCGCAACCCCCTCACGTCCATTATCATGACATGCCGTAGCCGTCTAAATAGGTCTTTCCGACCGCGGTAGCGACGTGTTTTTCAAACGGTCAGCCGAACGTGAACATATGCTCGATATCCGCGGTAAACTCGAGGTCGAAACCCTCCTGAAAGTCGTCCTCGGACTGATCGCCGTATTGCTCGTCATCGAGGTGCTCGAGGCGATACTCGGCACGCTCGCGAGCGTGTTCGGCCTGTTCGTCCCCATCATCCAACTCGCGATCGGCGTCCTGATCATCCTCTGGTTGCTCGACCAGCTCTAACTCGGTCGACAGCGGCCGTTCGACTCCCGAGACCAGCAGACTGATACCGATACGCTTCCGATATCGATCGAAGTGTACAGCGTCAACGTCCCGGTCCCCGGTCGCGTTCGCCAGCTCGCGAACCGGCTCCACCCCGACCTCATCGGGTTCGAGACCGTCCGCGAGGACCACTCCTGTCTGCTCAAGCGACTCGGCGAGGCCGACCACGTCGCACAGCTTCAACACCGCGCCCACCGCGCGCTCGAGGGAGCCCCCGCCGTCGAAGCCGAAATTACGGGCATCGACTACTTCGAGGACCCGCCGCTCGGTTCGGCACCGGTCGTCTACCTCGCCGTCGAGAGCCCCGGACTCGAGGGGATTCACGACGATCTCACCGAAGCCTTCGAGACCGTCGAGGGACTCGAGGGCAGCGACTACGTCCCGCACGTGACCCTCGCCCGCGGCGGCGATCTCGAGACCGCAACGCGACTGGCCGACCGCGAGATCGAGCCGATCCGGTGGACGGTCAGCGAACTCGAGTTCTGGGACGGCACGTACAAGCTGCCGGTGAGTCGCGTTTCGCTGCCGGCCTAGTGCCAGTCCCGTGGAGACTGACAGCGCGGCGAAAGATTCGCCCCGTCTCCGGTTTCGGCGGCTGCAAATACCGCTGCTATCTCCGCTACCGACGACAGCGATCGTTCCGCAATAGCGGCTCGCTCTGTCGACGGATCCGCTGTCGTCGGGGCTCGAGCGCGTCAACGGTCGGGGTAGCGTCGTCCGGGTGGCCGCGGGTTAAGTCCTCGAGTCCCTTGGCATCGGTGTGGTCTCAACGCTACTCGTCGCAGCGATCGTCGGAATCGCCCTCGGAGCCTTTCTCCAGAAGGGGCGGTTCTGTTTCGTCAACGCCTTCCGGGACTTCTTCGCCTACAAGGACTCCCGGGTCACGAAGGGCGTCCTCGCTGCGACACTTCTGACGATGGTCTTCTGGGGTATCGCCTACCAATTCGGCTACTATCAGGGATTATGGACGCCGGACTGGGGACTGACCGGCCTCGTCGGCGGCTTCATCTTCGGGGTCGGGATGACCTACGCCGGCGGCTGCGCCAGCGGTACGCTCTACCGCGCCGGCGAGGGCTACCTGCAGTTCTGGCTCACGCTGTTGTTCATGGGCGTCGGCTACGCCGGCTTTACCGTCGCCTTCCCGACGCTCGAGAGCACGTACTTCGAGGCGCTCACGTTCGGGACGGGTGCGACCCTGTTCGAACTCACGTCGATCCCGGGGAGTCTCCTCGCGCTCGGGGTCGCGGTCGCCGCCGTCCTCGTCTACGCGACGCTGACCGGCCGCGCATCGACGGCCGCCGCCTTCGGCGAGCGCGCGGACGCGGCACAGCTCACCCCGACCGCGCTGCTCGCGCCCGTCGTCGGCCTCCGCGGATTCGTCCGCGGAACGGTGGCCTACTTCCGCGGTCTCGCCCGGGCGTGGCGTCATCCTATCGCCTCGAGCAAGCAGCCGTGGGATCCCCGAACCGCCGCGCTCGGGATCACCGCGGCGGCGGTGCTGTGGTTCAGTCAGGTCTCGATCGTCGGCGTCACGGGTCCGGAAGCCCGCTGGACCGGCTACCTCCTCTCGCAGGTCGGCGTCGACGCGGAATCGTTCGACTACTGGGGCTCGGTCCTGTTTCAGGGCCAAGGCGTCGGGATGACCGTCGACATGGTGATGATCGGGTTCGTCATCGTCGGCGCGTTCCTCGCCGCCCTCTGGAGCGGCGACTTCTCGGTGCGGGTCCCGAAGCGACGACGGCTGCCGAACGCCGTCGTCGGCGGCCTGATGATGGGAGCCGGGTCGCGACTCGCTCCCGGCTGCAACATCGGAAACATCTACTCCGGCATCGCGGAGCTCTCGATCCACTCCTTCATCGCGGCGATCGGCATCGTCGCCGGCGTCTACGTGATGACCCACTGGATCTACCGCGAAGTCGGCTGTGCGATCTGATCGAATCGTTCGCCAACTACAAACCGCGACAACAGAGACACGAAACAATGCCATCCATCGACGACGTTACCGACGCGCCGGACGAACTGAGCGACGACCGAGCCGACGAACTCCTCGAGGAGGCCGACCTCGTCCAGGACATGATGGGCGAGGTCTGCCCGTACCCGCAGGTCGAGGCCAAGAAGGGGCTCCAGCAGATTGAGTCGGGCGACCTGCTCGTCCAAGAGACCGACCACGTCCCCTGTACCGAGAACGTGCCGCGAGCCGTCGGCGACGACGCCGACGCGCGGGTCTGGCGCAGCGGCGACGCGGTCTACCGCATCTACCTCCGGAAACGATAATGGTCGAGGAATTCGCCCCCGAGACGGTCCGCGAACGCATCGAGAGCGGCGCGGAGTTCGACCTCATCGACATCCGCGACGACGAGGACTACGCCGAGGGCCACCTCCCCGAAGCCGAGCACGTCACCGTCGACGAACTCGAGGAGACCGTCGTCGACCGGGACTGGGCCGACGACGTCGTCGTCTACTGTTACATTGGCCAGACCTCGGTCCAGGCCGCCCGGCTCATCGAGGAGTACGGCGACGCCGAGCGGGTCGCGAGCATGGCCGGCGGCTACGACGCGTGGGAGCAGCCGGAAGCGTCGGCCGACGACTGAATTCGAACGAAGCCGCTACGGTGCCGGCGGCTCGCCGTCGTACCCGTCGTGGTCGCCGTAGAAGTTGCGCATCGCGAACTTGAGTTTTCCCGGGTCGATATCGATCAGTTCCTCGCGTTCCTCGTGGGGGAAGATGCCGTTGACGCTGTACTTGCCCAGATCCGGCTTCGCCTGCCGCGAGTACCGCCGGTCGAGCAGGGCGCGAACCCCGACCTCTTCCGGCGACCGAATGACTCGTCCTAGAGCCTGTCTGGTCTTGCGGATCGTCGGGATCTCGACGGCGTAGCGCCAGCCGGTATCGGTGCCGTCGAAGGCCGCGTCGTAGGCCTCCTGGACCGCCTCGGCGCGGTCGTCGAGATGCGGGTAGGGAACGCCGACGACCAGCACCGTGTGGGCGTCGTCGCCATCGAAGCTTACCCCCTCCGCGAGAGTGCCCCACAGCGAGGTACACAGCACTGCGCCGTCGTCCGCGACGAACTGTTTTCGCAGCTCCTCGACGGACTGGCCCGGTTCGTCTACGTACACCGTCCGATCGCTTCGGCTCGCGACCCGATCGGCGTACCGGCTCGCCTCGCCGTAGTTGGGGAAAAAGGCGAGCGTGTTGCCGGGAGTCATCCGGACGGCGTCGTGGATCGTCTCGGTCACGGTTTCCTGAACCGCGGGGTCGTCCCGATCCGAGGAAAAGAGCGGCGGCGTCTCGACGGCGTATGTCCGGCGGTTCGCCTCAGGGAACTGGAGCCCGTAGGCCATCGACACCGCGTCCTCGAGTCCCAGGACGTTTTCGGTGACCTCGAACGGCTGGATGGTCGCGCTCATGAGGACGGTTGCGTAGATTTCGTCGAACAGCCGGCCGGTCACCTGCCGCGGGAGACAGGAGTACAGCTCCGCGCGGCCGTAGACCTCGTCGGTGCCGGCGTCCCGAGTGACGGAGACGACCGGGTAGAGCCCCTCCGCCGATCCCTCGGCCATCCACGCGCTGAGGAAGCCGGCCGCCTGCAGGGTCTGACACTCAGTCCGCGTGGCTGTCTCCCCCTCGCGGTAGGCCTCCTCGTACTGCTCGTCTAACTCCTGGCCCAGCGTCATCGCGGCCTCGAGGTCGTCGTCGATCCCGCTACCGGAGTACCGCTGCAGGAACTCGAGCGTGAGGTCGTCCTTGCGGTCCTCGTTGGCGATGGGGACGTCTTCCCAGTTTTCGGCGATCGACTCGCGGTCACCAAATCCAAAGGAGTCTTCGTAGGTTTCGACGAGCGCGCGATGAAACGCCGAGAGGACGTTCGCGGCGTCCTCAGAGCGCGGGTCGTCGCTGTCGGCCAACTCGTCGAGCGCGGAATCGAAGGTCCGCTCGGAACAGGTTCGGGTCGCGTGTTCGCGGGCAGCGTCTTCGACGTTGTGGGCCTCGTCGAAGACGGCGATCACGTCCTCGGGATCGCGGCCGAGCCACCGGAAGAACTGCTCTCGAATCGTCGAATCCAGCAGGTGGTGGTAGTTACAGACGACCAGATCGACGCCCTCGATCCCCTCTTTTAAGAGTTCGTACCCGCAGAATTCCTGCTGTTCGGCGTAGTCGTAAATCTCGTCGGGCGTACGGACGTCCTCGAAAAGCCAGCCGAAGAAGTCGTCCGTATCCTGCGTGAGATTATTGCGGTAGTAGTCACAGACGTTCTGCTCTGCTAACTCCTCGAGTCGCTCCTCGATGTCTGCGAGTTCGTCCATCACCGCCGAGCGGGCGTCGGCCGCCGCGCCGTCGCCGTCCTGGCTCTCGGCCAGCAGTTCGCGCTGACGGGCCTCGAGTTGCTCGCGGTCCTGCTCGGCGTCGACGACGGCACGGGTGTTGTCCCGCAGGGCCTGACACTCCTCGTAGCCGACGTCGATGTGACACATCGAGGACTTGCCTTTGAAAACGACCGCGCGGATGGACTCCTCGCGGGTGATCGCGCGGGCCTCAGCGACGAACTGGCGCATCTGCTGGTGGACGTTGGTCGTAATGACGACCGTCTTGTCCTGTTCGCGAGCCACCTCGAGGGCGGGCACCAGCGACGAGAGGGTCTTACCGGTCCCGCAGGCACCCTCGAAGAGGACGTTCTGCCCGCGGGTCAGCGAGTTGTGGATGCGGTCCATCGCCTCGCGCTGGTTCTCGTACGGCTGGTCGTACGGGAAAAAGCGCATGTACCCGGCTGTCTCGGACACAGCGTATGATAGGTTCGCGCTGCGATAAAAGGATTCGTCTCGATTCGATCCGCCCTTAAAAATCGACCGGCGACGGCGGGGCCCGCCGGCCGGCGAACGCGCGGTACAGGGACATGTGTCTCGAGTGCTTGGCCTCGGTATGGCCATTCCGGGATACGATTCCAGCAGCGTCGCCGAATACACGCTCGAGCAGGCGGGGGCCCGCGTCGAACTCGTGGCGGGCGTCGTTCCCGACGCGTTCGGGCTCGCAAAGAGCGGCCGCGAACCGCCGGTCGACGCGCTCGGCGATCCCGTCGACCTCGTCGCCTGCGAGGAGCTGAAGGCGGTCGAAGCCGTCCGGATCGCACTCGTCTACGACCCGTCCCGTCTTCCCGCGGGCGCGAGCCCGACGGACGTCGCGGTCGCCGTCGATGCCGAGGACGGCTGGGAGCCCCTCGAGTCGACGGTGGACTTGGCGGAGACGACGGTGGCGGCGGTCTTGAACGACCGGCCGCCGGGAACGACGGTCGTCGCGGGGTACGACGACACGGACGAGGAGAGCGGTGATTCGGCGACGTAGCGATACGAGAACGAATCCGGCCGATTAGGTCTCGGGCTCGATATAGACCTTCTGGACCTGATCGTCGTGGGCTTGCAGCGCGCGTTCGATCTCGCTGATCCGGTCGTCGATCGTCGCCGTGTCGAGTCCGGGCTCGAAGGCCACGTCGGCGGTGACGAGCAGTTCCTCGGCCCCGAAGTAGACGGTCCGGAAGTCGACGAGTTCGGCCACGCCGTCCGAGTCGGAAAGGATCCGTCGCAGTTCGTCTTCCGCCGCTTTCGAGAGGCTCTCGCCGAGGATGAGTCGCTTGTTCTCCCACGCGAGCGCGACGGCGAATCCCATGAGCATGAGCCCGATGACCAGCGCGGAGCCGGCGTCGTACATCGGGTTTCCGGTGGTCCGGGTGAGGTAGACGCCGAGGAGCGCGATCCCCGCGCCCGCCAGCGCGATGGAGTCCTCGGTCAGCGCGGTCAGCGTCGTCACGTCGCTGGTCTTGCTAAACGCCTCGCGGAGGCTCGTCCACCCGTGCTCGTCCATCTGGCGGCTGATCCCCTGATAGGCCTTCCAGAGGGCGTAGGATTCGAAGAGGATCGCACCGATCAGCACGGCATAGTTGACGAGGATCGGATCGAACGTCCGTCCGAGCAGCGTGACATCTTCGGCAGCGCGGTGGACCCCGCCGTGAGTCAGCGCGTCGTAGCCGTGGCGAGCGCTCTCCCAGCCGGCGATGCCAAAGAGCATGACGCTGACGAGCAGGCTGTAGAAGAACTGCGCCTTCCCGTGACCGAATGGGTGAGACCGAGTCGCTTCCTGTGCGCCGTATTTGATCCCGACCAGCAGGAAGATCTGATTGCCCGTATCCGAGATCGAGTGATACGTCTCCGACAGCATGGCGGGGCTTCCGGTGAGCATAAACCCGCCGAATTTCAGAATCGCAATCGCGCCGTTCGCGAACAACGCGGCGAGAACGACGGAGGTACTACTGGCCATCGACGGGGGCTACGAACGGGCGGGCCTAAAATGTAAGCCGTTCTAGAGCCGGTTCGGTTCCGGTTCGGGGCCGATCAGCTCCATTCCCGACCCCGATCCGGACGCCGGCGGCGACCGCATCCGAAAGGAACCTGTCAGTGGCGGGCAAACGGCGACTATGATCGCGATTTTCTCCGACACGCACAGCGACCGGGGACACGAACTCGCAGGCGGGGCGCTGGCCGCGGCCCGCGAAGCGGAGACCGTCATCCACGCCGGCGATTTCACGAGCGAGGCCGCGCTCGAGGCGTTTCAGACGGAGTGTGACCGGCTCTTGGCCGTCCACGGAAACGCCGACAGCGCGGCGGTTCGGGACCGCCTGCCGACGGCTCGCGTCGTGGAGGCGGGCGGTGTCAGGTTCGCCGTCACGCACCGACTGGACGGCGGCGAAACGGGCCTCGCGATGTTCGGCCGCTCGCGAGGGGCCGACATCGTCGTCTCCGGACACACCCACCGGCCCACCGTCGTCGAGACCAACGAGGCTGTCCTGCTCAATCCCGGCAGCCACGCCGACCCGCGCGGGAATCGGCCGGGCTTTGCCGTGCTCGAAGAGCGTGAAGACGGCGAGGATAGCGACGGCGGCCTCGAGGGCGAGATTCGAGACCCCGACGGAACAGTGCTCGAGACGTTCGACGTGCCGACGGCGTAGCTCGCCGTGACTGCGGGGCGGGCAGTTCGGTGGGGGACGAGAGCGATAGAACCAGCGATAGCGCCAGCGGGGACCGGTGAGCCGCGATCGGTATCGATCGGTGCCGGCCGCCCGTATCGATCCGGGCTGTCAGACGGGGACTGACACGGGCGACCGCGCGATCGGAAGGGAGGGGTGATCGTCGGGGACGGTGGCCTCGATCTCGAGGGGCAATTCTCGAATCGGTGGCGGGAGGGGATCGAGGCCTATTGCAATCGAGACGCCGGGCGACGTTATAGCCAGCGCAAGCTGAAAGACCGCTTTTAGTTACGGTTTCAGTAGCGGGAGACCGGCACGGAAGCAACCAAGCGAGGTCGAAACGGTTAACCACACTGATAGTGTAGCCGCGGCACATGCTGGATCCCATCACCGGTCTCATCCCCGACGACCCCGTCATCATCGCGGTCGTCGTGATCCTGCTGTCGCTCGTCTTCTTCGGCTATCTCCTCGTGCGCCGGACGGTCCTCGAGTTCCGCGACGGAATGCGCGGCGACCGCTGAGAGCGGACCGGCGGTCGATCGAACGCTGCGTCGAGTCACTCGAGTGCCGCATTGATATCCTCGCGAGCGATATCGCGGTGCGTACAGAGCCGGACTGTCATCGGACCCGATCAGCGTCTCGCCGAACAGTTGTACCGCCGCCCTCGAGCGACGACACTTTCTGTGACGAAAACGTTCAATAGACCGTCATGAGTACGGCGACGTATGGTTCCCGATCCCGGTTTCGGATCGCCTCCGGACGACAACCAACCGCCGGCAGCCGACGGCACTGGTGCCGAGCGTTCGACTCCGTTCGTGCACCACGTTTCCCGCGTCGTCGACCGCTTCGACGACCTCTGGCCGTTCGCCTTGGTCCCCCTGTTCGCCGCGCTACTCGAGTTCGAGAAGGTACGACGGGCGCTCGGGTCCACCGGGCGCGGGTTCGCGATCAACCTCGAGTTCGCCTTTCCGTCCCCGCTCGTGACGCTGTGGCGGTTGGCCGACCCGCCGGAACCACCCGCAGTGACTTCGCGAACCGGGTACGGGGACCCCTTCGGTGGGGCACCCGGCGAACCGGAACCGACCGGTGGCTCGACCGGCTCGGTCGGGTCGACCGGCTCCCTCGACACCGACGTGACGATCGAGACGGCCGTCGGAAGCGTCGAACTGCCCCTCGAGGCCCTCAGCGTGGAAACGCTGGGTTGGATCGGGCTCGCGGCCCTCGTATACGTAACGTTCTCGGGAATCCTGCTGGCGGCGTACGTCGGCGGGATCGACCGGCGCCTGCGCGGCGAGCCGGTCGCCGTCGGCGCGTGCGTCGCGACCTATGCGCCCCGATACATCCTATACAACCTCGTCGTCGCCGGCGCCGTTCTGCTCGTCTTCCCGCTGTTCGTGCTCGCGCCGCCGCTCATCCTGCTCGCAATTCCGGTGATCGTCGCCCTCGGCTACGTCTTCTATCCCGTCCCGTTCCTGTTCGTCACGGCCGACGCGTCGCTGCTCGAGGCCGTTCGCCGATCGCTCGAGCTTACGACGGCGGGCGGGAAGGTCCTCAGCTTCGGGCTCTGGCACCTCCTCGCGGCGGTCGTCGCCTCGCTGGTGCTCTCCCTGCTCGTGAGCGCCGGCGGCGTGGGCTTCCTGCTCGCACTGTGTGTCTCGGCCCCGCTGGGACTCGTCCTGACGGCCGCGACGGTCTCGTTCTTCCGGGAAGACATCACCGACGAGGAGGCGGCGTCGACCGACGGGTTCTCGAGCGACAGTTCGGGACCCGAGCCCGACGACTACGGATGGGCCGACGACTAACGGTCCGGACGAGCATCGACCGTCTCGGTCGGCGGGTTCCTGATCACGAACCGTTTTTTCCTCCCCCGCACAATACCGGGGCATGGACCCGCGAATCCGCGAGCACGCCCAGGTCATCGCCAACCACTCGGTCGACTTGGAGGAAGGCGACAACGTCGTCGTCGACGCCCATCCGGTCGCCGAGGATCTGGTCGTCGCGCTCCACGAGGTAATCGGCGAACACGGCGCGAATCCCGTCACCACGAGCCAGCGGACTGGAAAGCGAAGCCAACGTGCGTACCTCCGCTCGTCCGGCGGGAGCGAGGCCCAACGTGGCTCGGACGAAACGAGCGGTGAAGCCGCGAGTGCCGAGTTCGAGACCCCCGAACACGAACTCGCGCTCATTCAGAACACGGACGTCTACATCGCCATTCGGGCGACGGACAACGCCACCCAGACCAGCGACGTCGACCCCGAAACCAGCGCGGCCTACCAGCAGGCCCAGCGCCCGATCCTCGAGGAACGGCTCTCGAAGCGCTGGTGTCTCACGCAGTTCCCCGCGCCGGCAAACGCCCAGCTCGCCGAGATGAGCACCGAGGGCTACGAGAACTTCGTCTGGGACGCCGTCAACAAGGACTGGGACGCCCAGCGCGACCACCAGGAGAACATGGTCGAGATCATGGACCCCGCCGAGGAGGTCCGCATCGTCAGCGGCGACACCACGGACGTGACGATGTCCGTCGAGAACAACCCGACGCTGAACGACCACGGTGAACACAACCTCCCCGGCGGCGAGGTCTTTACCGCACCCCAGCCCGACAGCGTCGAGGGCGAGGTACTGTTCGACATGCCGCTGTACCATCAGGGCCGGGAAATTACGGATGTGTATCTCGAGTTCGAAGGTGGCAAGGTCGTCTCCCACTCGGCGGCGAAAAACGAGGACGTCCTCACGGAAGTCCTCAACACCGACGACGGCGCGCGCCGGCTCGGCGAACTGGGCATCGGGATGAACCGCGATATCGACCGGTTCACCTACAACATGCTCTTCGACGAGAAGATGGGCGATACCGTCCACATGGCCGTCGGCCGCGCCTACGACGACACCGTCGGCGAGGGCAACGAGGGCAACGATTCGGCGGTCCACGTCGACATGATCGTCGACATGAGCGAGGATTCCTTCATCGAAGTCGACGGCGAGGTCGTCCAGCGCAACGGAACCTTCCGATTCGAAGACGGCTTCGAGGAATAGACTCACGACGAACGAGGTGAGTCGCGGGCTTCCTCGCGAGCGAAGCGAGCGAGGGTTCGGAAGAGCGGAGCTCTTCCGGTATTTTTCATCGAAGTCCGCGAGAGCGGCGCTCTCGCGGGCCCAGCAGAATCTCCGATTCTGCAGACGTTTTTGCGTGAGTGGTCGCTCACTACGGTCGGATTTATACTTGTGAAATTCCAGTTATACGTATGGCAATCCTCGTCGCCTACGACGGCTCCGCACCCGCACAGAAGGCGGTCGAACACGCGTTTGCGATGTATCCCGACGACGAGATCGTGTTGTTGCGCGTCATCGAGGCCGCGGACGGCTCGACGGGAGCCGGGATCATGGCCGCACAGGAGTGGTTCCGGGACCGCGAGGAGACGGTGTCGACGGAACTGCCCGAGGAAATCGCGGCGATCGTCAGCGATTCCGATCGGGACTTTCGGACCGAGACCGCGGTCGGGAAGCCCGCGCGCGAAGTCGTTCGCTTCGCGGAAGACAATGACATCGATCACATCATCATCGGGAGCCACGGCCGATCGGGACTCTCACGTGTCTTGCTCGGCAGCGTCGCCGAAACGATCGTCCGTCGCTCGCCCGTCCCGGTCACGGTGATGCGCTGAGTCGGAGTCGGCGCGGTCAGTCCACCAGTTCGGCAACCATCCCGGCGGCATACTCCATCTCGTCTTCGTTGATGCCGTGGCCCATCCCCTCGTACAGTCGCTTGGTCACGTCGGCGTTCATCGACTCGAGGACATCGGCCGTGTCGTGGACCCGCTCTTCGGGGATGTGCGGGTCGACGTCGCTACAGCCGAGAAAGACCGGCGTGTTCTCGAGGTCGCCGGGGTACTCGTCGTCGAGATCCTCTCCGATGAGCCCGCCGGAGAAGGCGGCGAGGCCGCCGTAGCGCCGCGGGTTGCGCGCGAGGTACTCGCTGGCGAGACAGCCACCTTGCGAGAAGCCGACCAGCATGATGCGATCGGTCGGAATCCCGGCGTCGTTAGCCTCGTCAATGGCGTCACTGATCGCCTGCAGGCCCGACGACCGGCCGGGCTCGTTGCGCTCGACGGGTGCGAGAAACGAGTTCGGATACCAGGTCTGTCGAGCCGCCTGCGGGGCGAGGAAGGCGACGCCGTCCCGGTGGATCTCGTCGGCTAGTTGGATCATCCCGCGGGCGGTCGCGCCGCGGCCGTGGGTGAGCACGAGCGCCGCCTCGGCGTCCGCGAGGTCGGTGCCGCCCGTGACGAGTTGCTGGTTCTGGTGAGGGCCGTCGACGCGGTCGTCGCTCATTCGACACCACCGACGCCGGTGCTGGCCTCGGGGAGGTCGTGTTCGACGAGTTCGATGCCGAGTGCCTCGATCGCGCCGCGGAGGTGTTCGTCCTTGGCGTAGTCGGCCCCGTCTGCCTCGCGGAGTTCCTGTGCTTTGGCCAGCACTTCGCCGCGGCGCTCGTCGGGGAACTCGTACTTGTCCGTCGAGAGTTCGATGACGAGGCCGTTGTTGTCCGTGGTGTAGATCGAGTGGAAGATGCCCCGATCGAAGACGTTGTACTGGTGGCCCGCCTCCTCGAGTGCGTCCATCGTGTCCTCGTACTCGTCGGGATCGATGCTGAAACAGAGGTGGTGGACGGCACCGGTGCCGCCGCGCTGGCCGCGGCGGTTCGACGGCCGGTCGTCGCTGACGAAAAACGTCAGGATGCGGCCGTCGCCCGTGTCGAAGAAGAGGTGGGTCTGCGAGGGGTCGTCGAGGTTCGGCTGGCGAAGGACCAGCGGCATCCCGAGGATGTCCTGGTAGAACTCGATCGTGTCCGCTTCGTTGCTCCCCCAGATGGTGATGTGGTCGGTCCCTCTGGTGTGGACGGGGCTATCGGGCAGTTCAGGCGTGACTGGGTTGGTGGGTTCGTTAGACATGGTGAATGGAATCGGTTGTCGGTCGGCGCTGATCGATCGCGGGCTCGCCGCGATTACTCCGCGATGTGTTCGCCGAAGACGCGCTCGGCGTCGGCTGGAACGTCGAAGTCGTGGTAGTGTTCGCCCTTAATGTCCGAGAGGATGTTGAGTGCTGCGGCGGCACCGTCGCCGACGGCGATCGCGGCCTGCCACTCCTCGGCGCGGACCATCGCGCCGGTCGCGTACGTGCCCTCGACGCTGGTCTCCATCTCGACGCCGACGTCGACGGTGCCCTCGTCGGTGAGGTCACAGCCGAGGTCCTCCGCGAGGTCGCGGTTTGCGCCCGTCGCGAGGACGACGAAGTCAGCCTCGTACTGGTCTTCCTCAGTTTCGACCGTGAAGCCGTCGCCGGCCTCGCTGACGGCGGTCACGGGCTCGCCCTGTCGGCGGTCGACGCCGAAGTCGTCGACCTGCTGGCGGGCCGTCGCCATGAACTCGCTGCCGCCGACCGAGCCGAGACCGAGGTAGTTGAACAGGTGGGCTTTGTGCATCCACGTCTCGTCCGTGTCGAAGACGGTCGTCTCGAGCCCGTTCTTTCGGGCGAAGAGGGCCGCACTCAGTCCGGCGGGGCCGCCGCCGACAACAATCACTGACGCATCGTCCGCAGTCGTCTCGTCGCTCATGTAGTTACACGATGTTACCGCAGCTGTATCAATCTAGTAGCAACCCTCGAGCAACCGGGTGACATCAGTGTTAGTGGCCCTGAATACACCGGGATCCAAGCGGGCGCAGTCGGGCTGTGACCGGGTCTCAGGACCTGCGTACGCAGGCTCAACGCATTGGCTCGAGTCGCCCCTACGAACGGATCCAACGCTGGAACTGCCAGCGGGCGGCCCGATGACGGCTCGCTCGATGGCCGTTCGGTACGCAGCAGAGAGACATCCATGAACACAAGCCTCGAGGTGGAGTACTGGGTCGTCGATACCGACGGCGATCTGGTCCCGCCCGACTCACTGCTCGACGTTTCGGACCAAGTCGATCCCGAGTTCGTCGAGCCGATGCTCGAGATCAAGACAACCCCCTGCCGGTCGATGGCCGACCTCCGCGAGGAGTTCCGCGGTCGGATCAGTCGCGTCGTCGACGCGGCACGCGAGCAGGACAAGCGACTCGTCCCGCTGGCGACGCCGCTGTACGCGTCGCCCGACGACATCCCTTACCGCGAGAAAGAGAGCACCGACCTCCAGCGACGGATCGTCGGGCCGGCCTTCGACGACGCGCGGGTCTGTGCGGGGACCCACGTTCATTTCGAACAGTCGAACGTCGCCGATCAGCTCAACGCCCTGACCGCGATCGACCCGGCCTTCTCGCTGGTCACCAGCGCCGCCCACTACCGCGGCGAACGCATCCTCGAGTGTGCCCGCCCGTACCTCTACCGGCGCTCGTGTTACGCGGCCTGTCCCGAACAGGGCCAGCTCCAGCCCTACGTCGACAGCGTCGCCGAGTGGGAGCAGCGACTCGAGGACGATTACGACTCGTTTCGCGAGCGCGCACTCGAGCGCGGCGTCGACCCGGAGACCGTCGAAGACGAATTCGGTCACTACGAGGCCGCGTGGAACCCGGTCCGGCTGCGGAAGGCGATGCCGACGGTCGAGTGGCGCTCGCCCGACGCGGCCCTGCCGAGTCAGGTGCTCCAGTTGGCAGACGCAGTCCGTTCGATCGTCATCCGCGCGGACGACTGCGGGACGGTCATCGGCGATTCGGACTCGCCCAGCAGGTCGAACGCGATCATCGATTCGAACGCGGCCGGCGAGCCGCTTTCCCTCCCCGAATTCGAGACCGTCGAGTCGGTTACCGACGCGGCCATCCGCAATGGGCTCGAGAGCCCCGCGGTCCGAGACTACCTCCGTGGACTCGGCTTTCGGCCCGCGGCGTACGACCCGCTGGTCGACCGCATGCCCGCCGATCGGCTCTCGGAACGACGCGCGAAGCGACTGCGACTTCGGGCCGCCGATCGGCTCGAGGCCGACCTCGAGCAGCGCCGGGTCCGGGCCTGATCCTCGGGCGGAACTCTCAGATTTCTATGAGCGATAGCGGTCAGTTCGTCCGAGACAGCGCCGAGAGAAAGACATGGGCGATCAGCGATCCGACGAGGCCCCGCGGTCCGATCGCAGCCGCTCGAGCCACCGATCGCCGGTCCGCAGCGCCGTCGGAACGTCGTCGCCGAACGAACACCGCGTCGTTTCGGTTTCACAGGGGTTGCCAATCGCGACTTCGACCGTCGGCGACCCGCCCTCGAAAACCGCCGCGCTCGCGGTCGTGAGCTGGCCGAAGGCGTACTCGTCCGTTCCCGGCTCCGGATGCCGGCAGATCGAGTCGTCGCCCGGCCCGTTCGCGTGATCCGCCGCGAGCCGCCAGAGGAAGTCGCGATCGATCTCGTCGCCGGCCTCCGCGAGTAGGTCGACCGCACGCTGGCGGCGACGGCGCGAACTCTCGGTGTCGTCAGAGCGCGACCGGACGAAATGATTCGTCCGGGTGACGGCGTCTCCGTCGTCGACCACGATCTGCTCTTCGAGGGGATTCACCTCGAGCAAGACGGCGTCGGTTTCGTCGGCCAGAAACAGCGTCTGGGCCATCAACTGTCGTGTCGGGAGCGACTCGAGGAGTTCACGGACGTCCGCGACGGTGGCACACTCCTCGAGCACGCGCCGGACGACGGTGCCGTTTCGGTACTGGTCCTCGGGGTCAATATCGTCCCGGTTCGCGTCGATGTAGGTGTTCGCCGCAACCAATCCCCGGTCGTTAACGCCCTTGTAGAGCATCACCGTGCCGCAGGTATCGACCGTGAGAAAGCCGTGGTAGTCGTCGATCGGCGGCTGTTCGACGATCGATTTGGGCCGGGCACCCCGCCCCGCGATGTCGCGGTTCTTGCACACGAGCGGGCCGTCCCAGCCGGTCCGCGGCGACGAGACGAGCGCGTTCGTACATCCCCGCGAGGGGTCGGCGGCCGGCTCGTCGGCCAGTTCGTCACAGAGGTCGCTGTACGCCAGCGCATAGACCTCGTAGACGTCCGGCTCGACATCGAGGGTCTCGGCCATCGCCTCGTAGGCCCGCAGATGCCGGTCGGGAAGGCTCTCCCGACTCCGCCGGGAATACTCGAGCAGCGGCTCGAGGTCGATATCGGCCTCGGCGATCAGCGACTCGAGTTCGGCGACGGCCCACTCGACGGCCTCGCGTTCGGTCTCGGCGCGCCGGCGCGCCTGCTCGGCGTACGTGTCCGGTTCGGCCGTCGCGTCCGGGCCGGTGTAGACGGTCGACTCGAGGTCCGTATCGTCCATACGGGCACAAGGGGATGCGGTGGGTTGTATCGACGGCCTGAATGTGTCGTCCGGCGGTCAGTGGTGACGGGGTTTGTTAGAGGGGATGGTGGGGAGTGACTCGAGGGCGACAGCAGTCACTCACGGGCAGGTGTCGGGTATCGAAAGGGTGTACACGTCGGCAGCAGGGAGTGATCGTCGTATGGCGATGATCCGTGTCCCCCATATCCCCTGTGATGCCATCGGTCGGCTCTGCCGACATTCTATTTAACGTTAGTGGCCGTCATTAGTGTATCGGAACTGTTGAAATCGTAGACATTTTCGGCCGTGTTACTGTGGGTATTGTATCGGCCTCAAGCGAGCGGTCCTTCGAGTTGAATCCGTGTGCTCGTCGCGCATCGCATCGTGATACACAGAATAACGTACTGTACTCGATATTGTTCGACCAGTATCGCTAAAATGCAGGTACTGTACGTAGAGGTATACAACGACCGAGAGTACCGTGGATGACACAGGCAGACGATCGGATTCTTGAGACCCTCGGCGAGAGTAATCTGATTCTATCCCCTCGGGTATTATCTGCAAATATAGATTATTCCTGCCACTACCTGAGTACCCGACTCGGTAAGCTCCGTGATGCTGGACTCGGCGAGCGTGTTGATGAAGGAATTTATCGAATTACGGATTGTGATCGTTCCTACCTTAAAAGTGAAATCAGCGCTGATGATCTCAAAGAGAAGTAACCATTTAGAGGTGCGAATTACTCGTTAGACAATATGGATTTGAATACTCTTCTTTCACTCCTTGGTGTACTGTTTGGAATCGGAGGCGTTGTCGTAGGTGTGATTTCTATCCTCCGTTCAAGGAAAGTGCAAGAACAGATGGAGAAGAAAGAAGATCTCAATGAGTTAGCAGATATTCTGCAGAGAATAAATAACGGTATAGATAGAGTCCGATCATTCAGGGAATCTCCAGAGGAAAATGTTGACTTTCATCCTTGTATGCGTACCATAGGGACAGAATCCGTTGCCCATCATCACAAAACAAATGACGAACCATCTTACCAGATACATATATACAAATGGAATGACGGTGTAGAAGAGTTTCAAAGTGTTGAGGATGCAGTTAACGAGATTAAATCTAATCTTTATTCCCATGTAGATATTGAAATAGTAGAAAATGAAGAGATTATCATACCAAATGAGGGATCAGCTTTATATCATATAGAGTAAATAAGTCGTATTTATGATCACATAGAAGAAATCAAAGACGATTATGATGGCCTTCTCTCTGAGTTTGATCCGGAGATACTAGAAAAACTTGAGTCAACTTTAGATAATATCTCTATTAGATTAATAGAAAATATGATGCTCTCACGTTCCGTAAAATCCAATCTAAATGATTTAGACGATGCCAACGAGATCGGCCTCTTTATCCACAAAAATCTAGTGTACTATGACGGATATGATAATGATCTATCGCATTTGGAAGGAATAAATGAGAGAATTGATGAACTGAGGAAAGATATTGTTCAGACTAGCTACTCATAGCTTCTATTGATCTGGGATCTCGTTCATTGGTGAACTCAAACACCCTGTTTCGGTGGCTTCGATTGGTCGTCGATCGCGTCGACGAGCGTGACAACTGACCTGCAACCGTCGCGGCACGATCGTGCCGCCGACCCCGCCCTCGAGAGACCAGCTACAACCTAGGTTTCATCAAATCCCACCTCGTTGTACTGCTGTCGCTCACGGATTGTTCACGACAGCGAGCGGGCACGATGGGATTGTGAACTACGCCCGAGAACCTGCGCTTCGCACAGAACCTCGGTCTCGTTCAAATCCCCGGTGCCGTTACTGCTCACGTTGTTCGCAGATAACGGGCACGATGGGATTTGAACCCACGACCGTCGGATTAGAAGTCCGACGCTCTTTCCGGACTGAGCTACGTGCCCTCGAGTCGGAATCCACGACGGAACGGCATAAGCGGTTGGGATTTCCGGTCACGGTTCGACCGGGTTGCAGGCCCGACTCGAGCGCCGATCCGTCAGTACAATCACCCTGCCCGAGACGCGCTGAAAAAAGAAAGTGCCCCTGAGCGACCGTCACTAACGACCGTCAGAACTCGACGGTCGAATCCTCATCGCTACTGGTGTTTTCAGTGCTGTCCGATTCGTTGTCCGTGTCATCGCCGGTCTCGCTGTCGGACTCGTTGTCCGTCCCACCCATGCCATCGTCGGATTCGTTACCCGCGTCGTCCGTTCCGTCAGACTCGGTGTCCGTCTCGTTGCCGGTTCCGCCGTCGGTGTCACCGCCTGTGCTACCGTCGGACTCGCCACCGCCATCGGAGCCGAGATCGCCGCCGCTTCCGTCGTCGGCGTTCTCTGCCGACTCCTCGTCGCTTCCTTGGTCCATACAGCCCGCAACCGCAGCGACCAGTCCCGCACCGAGTCCGGCCGCGAATCGACGCCTGTTGAGGGTCGTGTCTGTCATGATGCGACACCTGTCTCTGCAACGGACTGCCACATAACGCCGAGAGTCCGTTTCAGCGATCAGTTCGAATTCACTCGGATTGGCTCGAGTTCCAACGTCTGCACGCATCGTTGCCGACACAACCACCGTTTTGGCACGCGAAATCGATCGGCCCATCGACCGATAGCCGACAGGTAAGGCGAGCCGCCTCGAGCGAGCCCAAAACAGGCTCCGTCCCCGCTGGTCCCGTCTCGAGCGGCGGTTCGACCCGAAATACGACGCACAGCAATCGTCTCGAAACCGTTGCAGCGAGACAACGGGGAGGGAAGACGAGCGCGTCGGGGGCAGTGCTCGAGATTCGGAGAGGCGATCACCACTACCTCGCTCGGAAAGCGGTGACCGGCGAGCACAGCGTTTATGCACGTCTCGCCGGTACGTGGAGTCGATGCACGTCATCGGAACGGTGGGACTCCCCGGGAGCGGCAAGGGCGAGGCCGCCACCGTCGCACGCGAGGACGGGATCCCGGTGGTGACGATGGGCGACGTCGTCCGCCAGGAGACGGCCGACCGCGGGCTCGACCCCGCGAAAGACCACGGGACGGTCGCGCAGGCCCTGCGCGAGGAAAACGGCCCGACGGCGATCGCCGAGCGGTCGCTGCCGATGATCGAGGACCGCCTCGAGGGCCACGAGACCGTCCTCGTGGACGGCATTCGCTCGGGCGACGAGGTCGACGTCTTCGAAGAACGGTTCGGCGACGCGTTCACGCTGGTCAGTATCGAGGCCCCCTTCGAGGTCCGAGCCGAGCGGATCGACGAACGCGGCCGGGACGCGAGCGAGGCCGACGGCGGCGAGGGACTGGCCGCTCGCGACGAGCGCGAACGCGGCTTCGGGATGGATGACGCGATGGATCGGGCCGATGTCGTCGTCGAGAACACGGACACGCTCGCGGCCTTCCACGAGCGAATCCGCTCGATCGTTCGGAACGGAACCGATGGACGGAAACCCGCCGAAGCGGATGCTGACTCATGAGCGAAATCTACCGCGTCGACGTCGAAATCACGGCCCCGGTCTACGACACCGAGGTCACGAACCGCGTGATCGACGCCGTGGCGAACGTCTTCCCCAACGCCGACCTCGAGGAGGAGTTCGGCGAAGTTCGAGGCGAAACCCACACGCTCGATCACTTCTCGGAACTGCTTCACAAACAGGAGATCCTCGACACCGCCCGCGGCGAGTTCTTCGCCAACCGCGATGGCGATACGTTCACCTTCGCGCTGAAAAAGCAGGCGGCCTTCGAGGAGTACGTCAACTTCTCGGTGGGGAAACCGGACGAGCTCGGCGAGATCGCCGTTCGAGTCCGCGTCGAGGAGCCCACGCTCGAGGAGTACGTCGATCACATCGCGCCGCCGACGGAAGACGGGCGACCAGTCGACGCCTGAATCGGTCGGGTTGTGCGGTCGCGTAGTGTCGTGTTTCTCGCTGGCACTCTCGAATCGGTGTGCTGGGTTTCAGTTAAGCTCGAGCGTCGACTGGAGACGATACTGCGGAGTATCGGTAGCGAATGGAACGGACGGATTCATCGGGGAACAGACCGCGGAGACGAGTGTCCTGCTACCGTGGCGGCAGGGAATGGCTACGCCCTCCCCAGCCGATTTCTCCTCACGGGTGCGATGCACCCGTTTGGATGGTTCGCGGGACCGTCGGTCCCGCGCTAACGCTCGTTCCTTTCAGTCACTCACTCATCCCTCGCGTGTGTTCGAGCGGCCGGGTTTCGATGGCAACCCGTCGCTCAGCACGCGCCATCGCACACAGTGGTTGGTCGGGTCGAAGTGAGACGGACTCCCTGCACTGAGCTCGGCCGTGGGGGACCAACTACTGAAAGGGGTCGGCCGCGTAGGGGAGTCAGATGCACGACACGATACCCGTTTCCGAGATCATGCTCGAGGACGTCGTCACCCTGTCGCCCGACGCGACCGCGACCGAGGCGGCGACGCTGCTGCGCGACGAGCGCGTCAGTTCGGTGGTCGTCGTCCGGGACGGCGAACCGGTCGGGATCGTCACCGAGGGCGACTTCGTCGCGCACCTCTGTGACCGGAGCGATCTCGGCCACCTCGAGGTGCGCGAGATCATGTCGGGTCCGGTGACGACCATCGAGGCCAGCGCGTCGATCGTCGACGCCGTCGAACTGTGCCGATCGGCGGATATCGAACACCTACCGGTCGTCTCGAGTGACGGGACTGGCGACACCGCCGCGCTCGTGGGGATCGTCACGACGATCGAACTCTCCTACTACGTGCCCCAACTCGTCCGCGGGGCCGCGGAATCGCACGAGCAACGGCCTCGCAGACGGGTGCGGACCGACACGCAGTACGAGCGCGACGACTGGGAGTTCGAGTACCGCGGCGCGGACGACTCGACCGTCTCGGTCGGCGACGTCGCCCGGTTCTCGAAGCCGATCGCCGAGGACGACGTCGAGGCCTTCGCGGACGTGACCGGCGACACCAACCGGCTCCACCTCGACGCGGCGTACGCCGCCGAGACCCGCTTCGGCGAGCGGATCGTCCACGGCGTCCTCGCGAACGGCGTCATCAGCGCGGCGCTAGCCCGGCTGCCGGGGCTGACGATCTACCTCTCACAGGAGAGTAGCTTCCGCGCGCCGATCCCAATTGGCGACCGAGTCACCGCCGTCTGCGAGGTCGTCGAGGACCTCGGCCGGGCGAAGTACCGCATCGAGACGACCGTGCTAGACGGCGACGACGCTGTCGTTCTCGAGGGAGATGCGGTCGTGCTCATCGATGACCTGCCGCCGATGGCCGCCGAGGAGCCCGACCCAGCGGCGAGCCAGTCGGAGTAGAGTAGCCGTTAGTCAGCCCCGCCGTTAACTCGTACAGTTTCCGACATCGTCGAGGGCGGCTTCGCCGTCGTCTTGTCGGCGTTTCGCGGTGACCGCGTCGCCGTCCGCTGCGGCCCCGGCCGATTCGGCGAAGGCCGACGCCGCGTCCCGCAGATGTCGAGTCTGACACTCCGCCGTCTCGAAGTGCCCCGTGAGTCCGTCGGAAGTCTCTTCCATACCCTCCTCGAGTTGCTGGCGCGCCGTCGAGAACGTCGATTCGGCGGTCTCGAACGCCGCCTGTGCGTCCTCGTACGCGCCGTTTTCGAAGTCGTCCCGACCCTGCTCGAGCGCGCCGTACCCCTCGTCGGGGTCGAGCGTCGCGTCGTAGGCCCCAGCGAGCGTCTCGAGCGAGGCGACGACGTTGCCGAGAGTGGCGGCTCCGTCCTCCAAGTCGGCGATATCGATGCCGGCCAGCTCGTCGAGCCTGTCGCCGTCGAGGTTCTGAATCGTCGTGTTCGCTTCGTCCCAACGCTCGTGAGCGTCGGCGATCTCGGTGTGGCGTTCGCCGGCAGTCTCGCTCGCCCCTTCGATATCGCCTTCCTCTTCGATCGCCGCGGTGACCTCGTCGATGTCCTCCGTGATCCCCTCGTCGGCGATCGTCGCGGTGACGGCGACCAGCCCCTCGAGGGCGTCCGCATACGCCCGGAGCGTGTCGATGTCGGCCTGCCGGTCGTCGCCCAGTTCGGACTCGGCGGTCTCGAGGTGGCCTCTGGCGTCGGCGATTCCGGCTCGCGGCTCTTCGGGATCGAACTCGACGGTATCGGGTTCCTCGAGATTTCCGAGTTCGTCCAGCGGCTGGGCGGCCTCGTTTAGCCTGCCGGCGGCGCGGTCGAGCGCGCGTTCGCCGGTCCGGCTGCCGGCGTCGCCGTCCCCGGCGTCGTTCGTCTCGGACGACCCGCTGAGGTCGTCCAGACAGCCGGCGAGTCCCGCAAGCATTCCGACACCCGTACCGGCCGCACCGGTCCGAGCGAGATACTGTCGGCGGTTCATTCGTACTCGAGGGTACGTCTAGAAGTGCATTAACGTAGTGGCACAGTGACTGTCAATCGACGTGAACGTACTGCGGGCTCGAGACGAAATAGGGGGACGATCCTCGAGTCGAAAGGAGCCGTTAGCTCACCCGAACGGTCCCATCCCACCCATGCCGCCGCCTCCGCCACCGCCGCCCTGTTGCATCTGTTGCATCATGCGTTGCATCTCCTGTTCGGAGCCCATGCCCTGGAACTGCTTCATGGTGCGCTCCATCATCTTGTACTGCTGGAGCAGTTGGCGGACCTGTTCTTCCTCGGTCCCGGAACCGCGGGCGATGCGTTGGATCTGGCTCGCGCCGATGGCCTTCGGATACTCCTTTTCGGCCTCGGTCATCGAGTCCATGATCACCGTAAACGTCTGCATCCGCTCTTGGGTGACGTCCATGGCGTCCTCGGGAAGCTGGTCTTTGATCCCGCCGCCGATTCCGGGGATCATGTCCATGACCTGATCGAGCGGCCCCATGTTGTTCATCGCCTCCATCTGCTTTTGCATGTCGTTTAAGGTGAACTGGCCCTGCAGCATGTCCTCGGGGTCCCAGTCCTCTTCCTCCATATCCGTCTGCTCCATCGCGCGCTCGACGCGCTCGGCGAGCTGGCTGAGGTCACCCATGCCGAGCAGCCGCGAGATGAAGCCGTCGGGCTCGAAGCGTTCGACGTCTTGGACCTCCTCGCCGGTCCCGAGGAAGGCGATCGAGGAATCGGTCTGGTCGACGGCGGTCAGCGCGCCGCCACCCTTCGCCGTCCCGTCTAACTTCGTGATGACGACGCCGTCGATGCCGATCGACTCGTCGAACTGCTGGGCCTGATCCTTCGCGCCCTGCCCGATCGCCGCGTCGAGGACGAGCAGCGAGGTATCGGGGTCGACGACCCCCTCGATCTCCTCGATCTCGGCGATCAGGTCGTCCTCGAGCGCGTGGCGACCGGCCGTGTCCACGATGTGGACGTCGGCGTCGCTCGTCTCCTCGAGTCCCTTCCGGGCGATGTCGACCGGATCGTCGTTGTCCGGGTTCCCGTAGAAATCGACCTCGGCGCGCTCGGCCATCTCCGCGGCCTGATCGTATGCACCGGGTCGAAAGGTGTCCGTCTGGATGACCGCCGGGCGCAGTCCCTTGGTCGAGAACCACCACGCCATCTTGGCGGCGGAGGTCGTCTTCCCCGACCCCTGCAGCCCCGCGAGGAGAATGGTCTGTTCCTCGAGGGGTAACTCGGTCGAGTCGCCGATGAGATCGACCAGTTCCTCGTAGACGATGCGGAGCACGAAGTCCCGCGCGGGGGTGCCGGCCGGCGGTTCTTCCTCTAAGGCGCGCTCCTTGATGTTGTCCGACAGCTCCATGACGAGCGAGACGTCGACGTCGGCGGAGAGCAGCGATCGCTGGATCTCCTTGACGATCTCCTCGATGTCTTCTTCGCTGAGTCGCGACTTCCCGCGGAGCTTGTCGAGGGTGCCCCGCAGAGAACTCCCGAGATCGTCGAGTACCATTTGCTCGTTATACGTGGCGATGGCGTTAAAGGCTTTTTCTACGACCGACACGAACGGGCCGGTTCGCGCGCTCGAGTCGTATCGATCCGAGACCCGGCATGATCGGATACGGGCGACCGGATGCCGTCAGGCGTCTTCCTCCCACGCCCGTTCGATCCGATTCTCGACAGCAGCGAGAACCGTCGCGAGGACATCTAACGGATGCACTGACGAGAGTTCGAGATCCGTCGTCTCGGTTCCGTTCGGCGGGCGGTGAAAATGAAGCCGTGCGTTGTGTGAGTTCGGATGTCGGTCCCATCGACATTCCCACCGTTCGCTATCGGTTCCGGACTCGACGTAGTGAAACGAAAAATCAGCGGTCGTAAACCACCGAATATCGAGCCGGGCAGTCGCAGTCGACGGTGGAAAACGATCGATATCGATCCGTGCCTGAAGGACCCGCGGATCGTCGCTATCAGGATTGAACGCGGTTCCAGTGACGAGCGGATCGTCGGCGAGCCGGCGCTCGAGCAGCCGAAGTGTCTGACGGTCGGGTGGTCCCGTCGACGGATCGGTCCCGGATCCGTCGTCCGGTGCTGGACTCATCTACGCCGGGATGAGACGTCCGTCGTTTTGTGCCAGTCGGCGTGCGAGTTCGTAGAGGCGGATATCACGTTCGATGGCCTGCCAATCGGTGATCCGTTCCATCGTCGTGTGAATCGCCTCGTGGTCGTCGTGATCGAAGACCGACACCGATGACGGATCGGTCGTTCCGAACTGGTCGACGAATTCGTCACGACGCTTCTCTAACTGCCGAACGCGCTCGATGATCTCGTCGACTGACCGCTCTCGAGCGATCCGGCTGGCCTCTTGCCACTCGAGATAGCCGTCGTTGCGTTCGTATCGGGCGGGTTTGGCGTCACGATCGGCTCGAACGATCCCCATCTCGGCGAGCCGGTCGAGATGTTTCTTCGCCGCGTTCGGCGAGCAGTCCGCGGTTGATGCGATCTCGGTGTACGGCGTCGGCTCCGTCGTTCCGAGCACGGTGTCGTAGACTCGGCCGAAGGTATCGGTCGTCTCGCGCCACCGCTGGCGCACCTCGTCGATGGCCACCGAGTCCGGGACCGGCTCGAAATCAGTCATAGCTGTAGAGACGGGCCTTCGAGCAATATATGTATTGGTCTCACAAATATATGCTCAACGGAGAACAGCGTCGATGCGTATTTTACTCGAGCACGACAACGCTCGCGTATGAGTTCCGACGCAGACGTCGACCCCTCGGAGTACGAGGCCCTCGCCGATGCGGACGTGACCATGCGGCAAAACGACCACGGCCTCCACATCGCCGACGACGAGGTCACCGGTGTCTCGAGTCAGGGCCAGACGCCCGAAGAGGCCCTCGAGAACCTCGCTGCCGCGGTCGAGACGTACACGGAAGCGACGGACGGCGACACCGGAGACGACTGGCTCTAAGGGAGCCGGCGGGCGGCGGGCGGTGAGGGACGCACCGTTCCATCGCATTCCCGTCGCAGGCGCTCGTTTTAGGCGGCCGCCCGTGGTCGGGAACGGTATGGACGCGTACGATATCGTCGTGCTCGGCGGCGGCTCGGGCAGTCAGGTCGCGACCGCGGCGGCAGAACAGGGTCTCGAGGCGGCCGTGGTCGAGCCCGGACCGCTCGGCGGTGCCTGTATCACTCGCGGCTGTGTCCCCTCGAAGGCGCTCATCCACCGCGCGGATATCGTAGGGGAGATCCGAGAGGCCGAGGAGTTCGGCATCCCCGCCGAGTTGCACGACCTCGAGTACGGCGAGATCACGGCCTCGATCCACGACACCGTCTACGAAAAGGCGGATAACCAAGAATCGGGCTTACGGGACAGCGAAAACGTCGCTCTCTACCGCGGCGAGGGCCGGTTCGTCGACGACCGAACGATCGCGATCGAGGCGGGAAACGGCGACGGAGCGGACGACCGAATCCGCGGCGACGCCGTCGTCATCGCCGTCGGCGGCCGGCCGATGGTGCCGCCGATCGACGGCCTCGAGGACGTGGATTTCCGGACGAGCGACGACGCGCTCTTTCTCGAAGAGCGACCCGACGACCTCGTGATCGTCGGCGGCGGCTACATCGGTGCCGAACTGGGCTACTTCTTCGGTGCGCTCGGAACTGACGTGTCGATCGTCGGCCGCAGCGACCGGCTCGTGCCGCGGGAAGACGACGACGTCAGCGCGGCCGTGACCGAGTCCCTCGAGAGCGACTGCGACGTCTACACCGGCTTCGAGGCAGCTGCGGTCGAAGAGAGTGGCGACAGAGTTGTCGTGACCGCGGAACCGAGCGATAGCGGCGACGGTGATACCGGTGACGGCGGTGACGGAAACGAGGATGGCGGCGAGACGGTCGAACTCACCGCCGACGAACTCCTGCTCGCGACCGGCCGGCGACCCAACACCGATACGCTCGACCTCGAGGCCGGGGGCGTCGAGGCCGACGACGAGGGACACGTAAAGACCGACGAAACCCTCGCGACGACCGCCGACGGCGTCTGGGCGCTGGGCGATGTACTCGGCGAACAGCCGTACAAACACGCGGCAGACTACGAGACAAAGGTCGTCGCGGCAAACGTCCTCGACGACGCCGGAAAAACGGTCGACTACGAGGCGATGCCCCACGCCATTTTCACCGATCCACGGGTCGCCAGCGTGGGCCGAACAGAAGGCGAACTCGAGGCCGAAGGTCGCGACTACGACGCCGTAACGGTTCCCTACGGCACTGCACCGATGGGGATGATCCTCGAGGCAGACGAGGGGTTCGTCAAGGCCATCGCCGGACCAGAGAGCGAGATTCTGGGCTGTCACATCGTCGGGCCGCAGGCCGCCACGTTACTCCACGAGGTGGTCGTCGCGATAGACGGCGGCGGCACCGTCGACGACGTGGCCGGGCCGGTCCACGTCCATCCCGCGCTGAACGAGGTGGTCTACGCGGCGTTCGACAACCTCTCGGATGCGGCATACTCGACGGCACCGGACTGGCGAGACGTTTCGTGATCGTCCCGGCAGAGAGCGAGGGCGGCTACCGACGGCTCCGTCTCTCGGACGCGCCACGCCTACCAGTTCCACGGCCCGTGATCGGGGTCGATCATACGTTGCTGACGATCGATCGAGTCGATCAGTTCGATGTCGTCATCGTCGAGTTCGAGCGCCCGCGCCGCCAGGTTTTGCTCGAGGTGCTCGCGACTGCTTGCTTTCGGGATCACGGCGACGTTGTCGTGCTCGAGGAGCCACGCGAGAGAGACTTGCGCCGGCGTCGCGTCGTGTCTCTCGGCGACCCGCTGAATTTCGGGCACGTCGACTATCTCGCCGTTTGCCAGCGGCGAGTAGGCGACGAACTGGTAGCCGTGGTCCTGTGCGTGAGCGACCAGTTCCTCCTGTGGCAGCAGGGGATGCATCTCGGCCTGATGGGCGAACAGCGGGGCGTCGAGGACCTCGAGGGCCTCATCGAGCAGGTCGGGCGTGAAGTTCGAGAGCCCGACGCGGCGAGTCTTCCCCGCCTGATAGGCCTCGTCGTAGGCGGACAGAACCGTCTCGTGGTCGTAGATGCCAGAAGGCCAGTGCACGTACAGGAGATCGACGGTCTCGACGCCGAGGCGCTCGAGGCAGCCGTCGATCGCGTCGGGAACGGCGTCGGGTTCGGGCGGGACGTCGTGGTGGACCGTCTTCGTCGAAAGGAAGACGTCCTCGCGATCGACGGACGCGGATCGGAGCGCTTTGCCGACGTACCGCTCGTTCTCGTACACCTGCGCCGTATCGACGTGGCGGTAGCCGACATCCAGCGCCGTCTCGACGGTGTCGCGCCACTGCTCGCGGTCGTCCTCGGAATAGGTGCCGAGGCCGATGCTCGGCAAGGAATCGCGGGCCATGGGTGCGACGTACTCGATACCGGCAGATGGATCTTCCGATCACCCGCACGGATTCCTGCTATCGGAGCGAACGGACCCGGCGGACTCGGGGATTCAAAACTTCGACGTTACGTCTCGTCCGGTGAGACGATCGAAAACGGGACCCTGTACTGCTCGAACCCGGTATCGAAGACGGCCGTCTCGTCCCGTGGCTTCGCGTCGTCGCGTATCGTCACGTGCGTCGTGTGGCCGTAGAGCGTGCCGCCGTCGATCTGTTCCGAGAACACGTTCGGCGATGCGCCCGGAACGTCGAAGACGCCCTTGAACAGACCCGGGCCACCCTTGTTCCAGACCCGAACGTCGAGCCCCGCGATCGCGCCGGGCCGACTCTCCGCTCGAGCGTCGAACGAAACGTCAGTAAATCGGGGTGGGTTCGCCAGCCGATCGAGGACGTCCCGGTAGACCGGCGTCGATTCGCCGCCAATCAGCACGACTCCACTCTCGGCCGCCACTGCTCGCGGGACCTCGAATCCGACCTCGAGTCGGCCGTCTGCCGTTGCCGTGAACGTACCGGCGTATTCGGTCCCGTCCAGCCGAAGCGCAACGTCGCTCACGTCGACCGTCGCTGCATCGAACGCGGCGACGACGTACTGGCTCCCCGCGGTCGCGAGGACCTCGGGCCGTCGTTTCTCGGTCGCCGGACGAACGTACTGGCGCATGGCCGAAAGCCCCTCGAGCGCCGCCGCACTCGAGGTCTGCGTCTCGCCGGTCTCGTTCGAGGGCGACTCGTCGGGGCTCGAGGACGAACAGCCTGCAAGCGCGCTCGCGCCGGCGGCTGTGAGGAGAAACCGGCGTCGGCCGACGACCGCGTTCATGGCACAGGATTCGTATCGATGCTCATCAACGTATGGAAGAGCGACGGATCGATGACTCGCTCGCCGGCCGCCGACGCGCCGGCCGCTGGCGTGCGCTATGCGTCGACGGGACCGCTCTCGGTCTCGCCGTCGTTGGCGAGCCACTCCGTGAGGCTCCCCTCGTAGAAGTGGACGGTCTCGTAGCCAAGCGCCTTGAGCACGACGTAGGTGTGGCTGATGCGGCGTGCGGTGTTGCAGTAGAGCACGATCTCGCGATCCGGCGTGATCCCGTGGTCGGCCAGTAGCGCCTCGAGTTCGGCCTCGGGTTTCAGCCGCCGCGTCTCGTCGTCGATGACCTCGCGCCAGTCGAACAATACTGCGCCCGGCAGGCGGGCTTCCTCGAACTCCTCCTGCTCGCGGGTGTCCACGAAGACGGCGTCGCGCTCGAGGGCGTCCGCGACGGCGTCGTAGCCGACCAGCGGACTCTCCTCCGGGGAGCGCGGGTCGGCTTCGTATGCGACCGGCTCGATGTCGGGCGTCTCGCTGGTCGTCTCGTGGTCCTGATTCCACGCGCTGTAGTCGCCGTCTAACAGGCGCACGTCGTCGTGGCCGTACTCGAGGGCGGTGAGCACGAACCGGGCGGCGAAGACGCCGTGGGTGTCGTCGTAGGCGACGATCGTGTCCTCGGGGCTGATTCCCGCGTCGCCGAGGAGATCCGCGAAGGCGTTCGCACCGGGCAACGTCCCGCGGTCGACGTCGCTCTCGTCGCGGTAGCTGTCGAACGGGATGTTCACCGCGCCGGGTACGTGCCCGATCCCGTCGAACTCCCAGGCGTCTCTGACGTCGACGACGCGGACCTGCGGATCGTCCAGACGCGATGCGAGCCAGTCGGGGGAAACGACGACGGAGTCGTCCATTAGGCCGTCGTTCGGAACGGAGACTCGAGTACGCACCGATTTCCGTCGCGTTTCGGATACCGGGACAGTGGCAACTCTTGCTTGTTTTTGGTGGGGGATCTGACCTGTGTAGACGCCTATATATTAAATACCGCGCGAATCCGACGAATACAGCGCCTGTACGAACGGTGATTGCGATCGGTTTCGGTGAATGCGGCAATTGTTTCCGCCAGAGTCGATCGGTGTCCGAATTGACCGGTTAAGTAGTCCCTTTGTGTGTCGCCATCGAAGGGGTTGGTATGGCAAACGACTACGCCAACGACGTACTCGTCACGGCCGATTGGGTCGCCGACCGACTCGAGGACTTCCAGGACGACGATTCCGACCACCGACTGGTCGAGGTCGACGTCGACACGGAAGCCTACGAGGACGAACACGCACCCGGCGCAATCGGATTCAACTGGGAAACCCAGCTTCAGGACCAGACCCAGCGAGACATCCTCGACAAGGAAGACTTCGAGGACCTCCTCGGGAGCCACGGCATCAGCGAGGACGACACGGTCGTCCTCTACGGTGACAACTCCAACTGGTTCGCTGCCTACACCTATTGGCAGTTCAAGTACTACGGCCACGACGAGGTCTATCTGCTCGACGGCGGCCGCGAATACTGGCTCGAGAACGACTACCCGACCACGGACGAGGAGCCCGACTTCTCGGCAACCGAGTACGACGCCGCCGGCCCGCGCGAAAGCATCCGCGCGTACCGAGAGGACGTCGAAAACGCGATCGAGCGCGGCGTCCCACTGGTCGACGTTCGCTCGCCCGAGGAGTTCTCCGGCGAGATTCTCGCGCCCTCCGGACTGCAGGAGACCGCCCAGCGCGGCGGCCACATCCCCGGCGCGAAGAACATCTCGTGGGCCGCCGTGACCAACGACGACGGCACCTTCAAGGACTACGACGAGCTCGAGGAGCTCTACGCCGAGGAAGACATCGACGGCGACGAGACGACCGTCGCCTACTGCCGCATCGGCGAGCGATCCTCCGTTGCGTGGTTCGCGCTGCACGAACTGCTCGGCTACGAGGACACCGTCAACTACGACGGGTCCTGGACCGAGTGGGGCAACCTCGTCAACGCGCCGATCGAGACGGGCGAGTAAGCGTAGCGCCGTCAGACGAACCGCAGGACGGGCGAAACAACGGAATCGGCTTCGAGAGAGCATCGACGCGATGCGTCGGAACCGCTATCCGGGGCAGCGCCGATTCCGGTTTCTGCTGCACTCGAGCGGAGAGAACGCAGAGAGCCGTCTCCGCCACAGTGGTGACGGAGAGACGACAATCGAACACTGCGCGCTGGTTGCCGGTTCCGGGCTCTACGCAAAAGAGTGGGTCGGTCAGTCCGAACCGGATCGCGTTCTCAGCCGAGACCGCCGCTCGACTGACTACTCTGCTTGAATATAATCCGAGGCGAGGTCGTCCGGCGTAATGACCTCGAGGTCGCCGGCCGACTCGAGGTCGTCGAGCGCCGACACCATTCCTTCGAACGCGGCCGCCGAGTCGCCGGAGAGATCCGTGTAGGTGAGCGTCGTGATCGTCCGGAACTGGGCCGTCCACTCGAGGAGTTGCTGGGCCTCGTCGGCGGACGGATCGACCGTTCGCGGCGCGAGCGTCGGGTTCAACAGGCTGCCGTGGCCGGCGTAGCCGCCGACGAAACCGACGTCGTGGGTCTCCTCGACGATGCCCATCGTCGTCTCGTCGTAGCGGTTGAGCGGGTACGAAAAGTAACTGGCACCGTCTTCGAAGCCGTTGTCCTCGAGCCACTCGACGGCACCCTCGATCTGGTCGCGCTGGGCGGACTCGCTGTCGCCGGCGAGCCCGCTGCCGGTCGTCGCCTGGCTGCCGATCGTCCAGCCGTCGCTCTGGAGGGTCTCGAGCTGGTCCTGATCGAGGTAGCCGCTTCCCCCCACGCGGTCGGTGGGGACGAACGCCGTCGCGGGGTAGTCGTACTCCGAGAGGGTCGAGCGGGCCTGCGTGTAGGCCGTTTCGGTCCCGTTGTCGAACTGGATGAGGACTTTCCCCGTCTCCGGTCGGGAGACGAACCGGAGGTCGTCGACCCAGAGCGTGGCCGACCGGTCGTCGCTCGTCCACACGGAGATCTTGATGTGCTTGATCGAACTGAGGTCGGGATCGCCGACGGTGTCGATAATCCCGAGATCGTGATGTGCGAACGGGAGTCCGGGTTCGACGTTGCACTGGAGGAGCAGCCGGTTCCCGTCGGTATCGGAGAGTTGGACGACCGGATCGACGTCGTCCTCGGTTGCAAACGCCAGCGCGGGGAACTCGTCGGAGAGGTCCCGCGGGGAATCGAACCGCCGTTTGATCATGACCCGCGCTTCGGACTCGGCGGCCGTCATGCGGCCGGACTGATCGCCGACGTACGCCCGCTCCTCGTCGAGTTCCAGCGAGCCTTCCATCACCTCCCACATCGAGAGGTCGTCGAACTGATCGAACGAGCCGGGTTCCTCGTCGATCGTGTCCGACGAATCCGAGGAATCGGTCTCGTTCTCATCGTCGGAGTCGTCGGATGCTTCCGAATCGCTCAGGGCGGAACAGCCACCGAGGGTCGCCGCGGCGGCCGTCACGAGATACGCTCGTCGTTTCATTCCGCTCGAGGAAACTCCGAGTACGGTAATTGTTATGCTGACGTTGGAGTTCAACGGACGAACAGTAACCGTCCCATATCGATGTCGGGGGCGGGGACGACGGTCGGACTCGTGGACCCGTCACGATAAACCTAACCCGCGGCCGCCCGAAGCCCACCCTATGACCGATTCGGACACGTTCGTCGAGACCGTCAGCGAAGACAACCAGACCGCGCTCTCGCGGCTCGGATCCTCGAAGTCGCTGTACGCCGACACCGGCGGCGAGATCGACACCGAACCCGTCCTCGAGGCGACCGCCGACGCCGAATACGCAGCTTGGCAGACGTTCCTCGCGTGGGCCGACGACGAGGCCAACGACGAGGCCCGCGAAGCCTTCGAAGCCACGGCCGACGAGGAGCAAGACCACTACGAGACCGTCGACGGGAAACTCGACGATGACGAGTACGAGCCGACCGATACCCCGCAACTCCACGAGTATCTCCGCGAGCAGGATGACACCGTCTCCCGCACCGGCGCACTCGTCGGCCGCATCCTCGCGAGCCAGCGCTCGAAAGACCAGGTCGTCGGCTACTTCGTCGGCGACGCCGACCCCCAGACCGCCAGCCTGTTTCGGGGCTTCGGCGAGGATTTAGACGACCAACTCGAGCGCGCGACCGACCTTCTCGAGGCGGTCTGCGAAGACGACGAGGACTGGGAACGCGCACGGGAGGCCGCGACGGGGGCGATTCAGGCCGCCTACGACGAGTACGTCGAGACGCTCGAGGGGATGGGCGCGAACCCGAAGCCGGTTTGCTAACGCGAGCGGCATCGCAGTTCCGTTCCGAGAGCGGGCCGCTCTCGGCTATCGAAGGCGGTTCAGCGCAGCCACCTCTATTCGAATAGCAACGTCGCGGATCGAAGAGTCCGATTCCTCGCTCGGCACCTGCTCTCTCGATCCGCGAAAAAACGACCGTTCTCGAGCCCTCAGACGCCTTCGAGCGTCGACCGGTGCTCGGTAATCGCCTCGAGCGCGTCGTCGATCGACGCCGCAACGTCGCCGCCCTCGTCGTCGGCGATGTCTTTCAGGATGTGTTCGTGGCGCGCGAGTTGGCCGTGGTCCGGACCGTTGTCGGCCGTGGCGTAGTCTTCGAACTTCGCCGCTTGGTTCTGAAGTCGGTCCCGTGCCTCGTCGTCGGACGCGGCCGTCGCCGCCTCCTCGATCGACTCGGCCGCATTCTCGAGGTCATCTCGAGCCATAGTCGACAGTTCACGCGGTGGTATTAAAACGGTTTCAGTACGATCCCGAGAACTGGAAGTTCCGGCGGCAGAGATCGTCCCCTCGGACCGACTCAGAGGACCCGTTCGATCCGCTCCTCGAGGTCGATGTCCGAAACGACCTCGCCGGTGACGCCCGCGACGGCGTCGCGGAAGTTCGTCCGGTAGCTGCCCGGCCCCGCGTGGTCCATCTCGGCCGCGCGCTCGCCGGCGATGCCAAAGGCGAGCGTAGCGTGGACGGCGGCCTCACGGTCATCCTCGAGCGCGCCACAGAAGGTCGCGACGGTCGCGCCGAGCATGCAGCCGGTGCCGACGACCTCGCCGAGCATCTCGTGACCGGCAGCGACTCGAACCGCGCCGTCGGCGTCCGCGACGACGTCAGCGACGCCCGAGGCGACGACGACCGCGCCGGTCGATTCGGCGAGAGATTGGGCAGTCTTCTCGATCTCGTCGTAATCGCCGACGGATTCGACGCCTTTCACGTCGGCTTCGACACCGGCGAGCGCGCTGATTTCACCGTAGTTACCCTTGATGACGGCGAAGTCGATCGCCGAGAGAAGACTCTCGGCGACCGCCTCGCGCGAGGGCGTCGAACCGACGCCGACGGGGTCGAGGACGACCGGGATTCCGCGCTCGTTCGCTTTCCGGGCGGCCTCGTGCATGGCCTCGACGCGGGCGTCGGGAACCTGTCCGATGTTGATCGTGATCGCGCGCGCGAGTTCGGCCATCTCGCCGGCGTCCCCGAAGGAGTCGGCCATCACCGGCAGCCCGCCCCAGTGCAGCGTCAGGTTCGCCACGTCGTTGATCGTCACCGTGTTGGTCAGGTGCTGGACGAGCGGCTCCGTCTCCCGAACCGCGCGGACCGAGTCCGCGAGGTCGGCGGCGGCCGTGTCTGTCACGCTCATTGTCCGTTACCTCCGACGTCGACTGCCTTCGTCGTTTCGGCGGCGCGAGCAAGCGCTTCGGTCGCACCTTTCGGATCCGGGGCTGCCGTGATCTCGGAGATGACGGCGACGCCCGCGGCACCCGCGTCGACGACCGGGGCGGCGTTGTCAACCGTGATCCCGCCGATCCCGACGATCGGGATCGAGACCGCGTCGGCGATGTCGGCGACCCGTTCCACCCCGATCCCGTCCTCGTCCGGCTCGACGTCCTTCGAGGACGTTCCATAGACCGCGCCGACGCCGAGGTAGTCCGCCCCCTCGGCTTCCGCATTCCGGGCGTCCGCGACCGTCGACGCCGAACAGCCGACAATCGCGTCCGGTCCCAGCAGATCGCGGGCAACCGCGACCGACAGGTCGGACTGGCCGACGTGGACCCCGTCGGCGTCGATCGCCCGCGCGATGTCGACGCGGTCGTTGACGATCAGCTCGACGCCCGCCGCGGCCGTGAGCTCGCGCAACTCGAGGCCGAGTTCGTACCGCGATCGGGCGCTCGTCTCCTTCTCGCGCAGTTGGACGACGTCGATACCGCCGTCGATCGCCGCGCGGACGACGTCGGGCGTCGACCAGTCAGCCGACAGCGACGCCTGCGTCACGAGATAGGTCCGCCAGTTCGAGGGATTCACGGAAGATACCAGTCGGTGGTCACACTAAGCGGCTTCGGTCGAGCATGCACGTCGGCGAGCGACTCCAGCGCAGCGACCCAATCGGCCGACGTTCTTAGTCCTCCGGGCCGTCTATCTGCTATGGCGTTCGATACCGACCGCATCACGACAGTGACGTTCGATTCCTACAGCACGCTCGTCGACGTCGACGCGACCGCGGCCGCACTCACGGAGCACACCGCCGTCGACGATCCGGCCGCCGTCTCGCAGACGTGGCGAGAGCGGTCGATGCAGTATACGCTCGTCGCGAACCACCTCGAGGAGTACGAGACGTTCTACGAGATCAATCGCGACGCGCTCGCGTACGCCCTCGAGGCACACGGGATCGACGTGACTGCCGACGAGCGCGAGGAAATCCTCTCAGTCTACCACGAACTCGAGGTCTTCGACGACGTTCGCGAGAGCATCGAGCGGTTGCACGAGGCCGGCTACGACACGTACGTCCTCTCGAACGGGAATCCGGAAATGCTCGATTCGATGGTCGACCACGCCGGAATCGACGACCTCGTGGCGGATACGATCAGTGCCGACGAACTCGAGACGTTCAAACCAGACCCGGCTCTCTACCGCCACGCCGCCGGGCGGACGGGAACGCCGATCGACGAGCTCGTCCACGTTTCGGCGCTCTGGTTCGACGTGCAGGGCGCGATTCACGCAGGGATGCAGGGCGTCTGGCTCGATCGGAAGGGGAACCCGTGGGACCCCTTCGGCAGCGAACCGGATCTGATAACCGAGGGGCTCGCGGAACTGGCGGACCGGTTGTGCTGAGTGTGGTGAAATAGGTCCGCACGCGAGTGTCGCGCTACGACCGCGACGGCTCGAGCGACTCCATCCCTGTCCGCACAAGCGACTCCCAATCCTCGTCCTCGCGGACCGCCGGAAACGGCCGCGGTTGGTCCGGCGTGTCGGACTTCTCGGCGAGGGGCCGTCGCCACCACGCAACGTCCTGCCAGTCGTCTTGCGTATAGCCGATTCGCGGGAAATCGACCAGTCGCTCGAATCCCAGCCGCTCGTGGAACCGCTCGGTTTCGGGGTTCGGAACCGTCGTCACGGCGTAGGCGTCCCGGATTCCCTGCCGCTCGAGGACGGCAAACAGAGATTCATAGAGCGCGCGACCCACCCCGGACTGGCGAGCCGACTCGGCGACGTAAACCGACAGCTCGACGACCCACTGGTAGGCGCGGCGCTTGCGCAGCGGTCCTGCGTAGGCGTAGCCGACGACATCGCCGTCGATCTCGAAGACCAGCCACGGGTGCTCCTCGAGGGTCGACTCGATTCGATCGGCCAGTTCCGCCTCGCCGGGCGGCGTCTCCTCGAAGGTGACCGCCGTGGATTCACAGAACGGGGCGTAGATGTCTCGGACGGCGGCCGCGTCCGCCGCGGTCGCGACGCGAATTCGCGTGTCGGACTCCATGGGCTGGGATTCCCACGGGCGGAAAATAAGTTCGCTGAAGCCCGCTCGAGTGACGCCCTCGAGGGTGGGCGCGAGTGCGATGAGACTCGAGGCGATTCGAAACGGGACACCTGCGGTCGAGTCTGTGCCGGCCGCTTCGTAACGACCGGATTTTGCGACGCGAACCAGAGACGGGGTTTGAAACACTCAGACGACCGTCAGACAGAGGACGTTTCGTTCCCGTCAGACGGGACTCCGTCACACGGTCTCCATGCGAAACGAAGGGGTTGTACTCGTCGACAGCAGCGAATGTATGTGAGGATACATATTGCGTGCTGTGGTATCGGTGATACTTATTCCGTCGCGTCCCGTAGGTGCGAATATGAACTGGCAGGCGGACTGGGGATTGCGACTTCGAATGTTCGTGACGATGTTTCTGCTGTTCGCGCTGTACATCGTCTTCGCCGGCGTGATCACGGCCTACGTCGGCGGCGGGCTGTTGCTCTTCGGGCTGTTCTTCGGCGGGTTCTCGCTCGTCCAGTACTACTTCAGCGACACGCTCACCCTCCGAAGCATGGGCGCGAAGACGGTCTCGGCCGACGAGTATCCAGAACTGCACGCGTCGATTGAACGGCTCTCACAGCAGGCCGACCTCCCGAAACCGAAGGTCGCGGTCGTCGACTCCAAGGTACCGAACGCCTTTGCGACCGGGCGCAACCAGAAAAACGCGGCCGTCTGCGTGACGACGGGGATCATGCGGACGCTCGAGCAGGACGAACTCGACGGCGTCCTCGCTCACGAACTGGCCCACGTCAAGAACCGCGATATGATGGTGATGACCATCGCCTCGTTCCTCTCGACCATCGCGTTCATGATGGTCCGCTGGGGCGCGTTCTTCGGCGGCGGTCACGGCCGCGGGCGGGAAGGTGGAGGCGGCGGCATCATCGTTGCAATCCTCGTCTCGCTGGTCGTCTGGATCATCAGCTACCTGCTCATCCGGGCGCTCTCGCGGTACCGCGAGTACGCCGCCGACCGGGGCGCGGCCGCGATCACCGGCAATCCGTCCGCGCTCGCCTCCGCACTCCTGAAGATTTCGGGCGAGATGGATAAGGTCCCCAAAGACGACATGCGCGAGGAAGCCGAGATGAACGCCTTCTTTATCATCCCGATCAAGTCCGGCGTCGTCGCCCGCCTGTTCTCGACCCACCCGCCGACGGAGAAACGCGTCGAACAGCTCCGGAGCCTCGAGCGCGAAATGCAGACCTTCTAAGGGGTGGCCCTCACTACTCGAGACATGGGACTACTGGACGGACTCCGCGCTATCCTCGGGTCGCGCGCCGAGACCGACGCCGGACGCGACGCCGACCCCGACGACCTCTTCGGGATGAGCACCGCCTACCTCACGATGGCGGCCGATCTGGGCTACGAGTCGCTCGATGTCGGCGCGCTCTGCTTTTCCGGCGTCGACTCGACCGATTTCCGGAACGCCGTCGACGAGGTCGAAGCGATCCTCGAGGCCGGCCGGGAGGAGACGGGGACGGAGTTTTCGGTCACGAGCGACGACCACGGCTACCACTGGGTCGTCCTCGCGGACGACGACCCGGAGGACCTGATCACGAGCATGCACTTCGCGGCGGACACGTTCATCGAACACGGCTACGGCTCGCGGCTGCTGGCGGCCGTCTTCGCGTACGAAAAGCGCGGCGGCGCGTTGGGTACTCGAGACGGCGGGGAATCCGCCGGCGCGGGCGAACCGGCGTACTGGATCTATTCGTTCCGCCGCGGGCGCTTCTACCCCTTCGTCCCGAAATCCGGCCGGGAGCGGGACTCGAGCGCGGAGTTTACCCTCGAGTCGGCCTTGGACGGCGAACTCGAGATCGAGCGCGAGAAGGAGTACTGGTACCCGCTCTGGCCCAGCGAGGGCGGGACCCATCCCTGGGAGTGATGGCTCGCGATTCCGGAATGGAGAGTCGGACTTGACGCGATCGGTGTCCCGTCACTCGGTTTCGTCCGCTCGGTCGACGGACCCCCAAATCGTGTAGGAGTCACCGGTATTGCGGACCCGCGCATACGGAGACGTACGCGGCAGGAAGCCACATCAAATCCACATCATCACAACTGCGCCATACACCAGTTGCTCCCTTTTCCTGCCGCTCTCTCGATTCCGACCAGTCTCGGACTCGGACAGAGTCGCCCGAGTCCACCGCAGAGAGCGTCGAGTGTATTGTCCCTTATCTTACATCAAGCCAGTGAGCCTATATTCGCGGCTCTATATATCCGATTAACTTCTGAGGGGTTCGATGAAGGTCACTTCAAATCGGTTTGTCGGCCGGCTGATCACCGTGATCGGCGGCCTCCTCACCATCCTTCATCTCGTCAACGTCATCAGGTTCGAGACGACGCCCGCGCAGGTGCTCATCAACGGTGCCCCGGTCCTCCTCTCGATAGTCGTGGCGATCGCTGGCGCGTTGCTCGCTCGAGACCGACTGGTCCCGAATCAGTTCGTCGGCCGGCTGCTAGCGTGGGCGGGTGCCGGCGTGCTAGCGGTCTCGACGCTGGGCGCATGGCTGCTCGGGTCGGCCGTCATTATCGGGATCCCGCTGGTCGATCCGTTCGTTCCGATGCTCAACGTCGGGACGTTCGGTTCCCTCGTCGGCTTGCTGGTCGGCGTCTACGACGTTCGGGGACTCGAGCGACAGCAGTCCATCGAGCGGCTGAATCGCATCAACGACACGATCCGAATCGCGACCCAAGAAGTAGTGAGCGAGACCGACCGGGCCGACCTCGAGCAGGCCGTCTGTGATCGGTTGAGCGAGTCGGAACCCTACGAGGGCGTCTGGATCGGGCGGTACGAAGACGGCACAGAGCGCGTTCGTCCCGCCGCGTGGGCCGGCTTGGACGACGAATACGTCGAGTCGATCACCGTCACCGTCGACGACAGCCCGACTGGCGAGGGTGCCGGGGGTCGCGCCATCGAGACGGGAAAGATACAGTGTGTCCCGGACGTCTTTGCCGACCCGACGATGGAGCCGTGGTGGGACTTACTCGAGAGCCGCGGTATGCAGTCGTTGGCCGTCGTGCCGATCGTCCACGACGAGACCGTCTACGGCTTCTTCAGTATCTACGCGGACCGGCAGAACGTCTTTGACGAATACGAACAGGAGGTGCTCACGGAACTCGGCGAGACGATCGGTCACGCCGTCGCGTCGATCGAAGCCAGACAGCGGCTGGCAGCCCACGAGCGCGAACTCGCCAGACAGAACGAGCAGTTGGATGCGTTCGCCGGCGTCGTCTCCCACGACCTCCGAAACCCGCTGAACGTTGCGACGGGACATCTCGAGCTCGCGCGCGAACAGCGAGACGGCGATGGAAACGGGGATGGGGAGGGAGTAGACGGGAACCTGGCCCGGGTCGCGGAGGCGTTAGACCGTATGGAAGACCTCATTCAGGACCTGCTAACGCTCTCGCGACGGGGAAAAACGGTCGACGAATGCCGTCCCATCACGCTTCAGCCCACCGTCGACAGGGCGTGGTCGACGATCGAAGCGTCCGAGGCGAGGCTTCGCATCGACGGCGATCTCGGGACGATATCCTGCGACCGAAAACGGCTGCGACAACTGCTCGAGAACCTGTTTCGCAACAGTATCGAACACGCCGGGCCGGACGTGACCGTCACCGTTCGGCGAACGGACGACGGGTTCGTCGTCGAAGACGACGGGTCCGGAATCCCGCCCGAGGAGCGCCAGACGGTGTTCGAGATGGGGTACACGACGAACGCCGACGGAACCGGGTTCGGGCTCAACATCGTCCGAAGCATCGCCGACGCCCACGGGTGGGACGTTTCGGTCGGCGAGAACCGCGACGGCGGTGCCCGCTTCGAGTTCTCCGGCGTCGAGGCGGCCGACTCGACTGTGCGCGCCGCCTGACGTCTTCGATTCGGCTCCCGACTCGATCGGCCACCCGTCCGATCGGCAGTCGGGTCGCTGTTCCACATCCATTATACCGGTTCGTTCGGTACTTCCGGCCAGTGACGGAGTGGAACCAGTACAAAGGCGATTCGCGAAACTCGGGGCTCCGGCGCGACATCGAGGGACCCGCCCGAGTCGAGCGGGCGTGGACGGCCGACCTCGTCGGACCGGTCGGCTCACCGGTCCTCGACCGCGACACCGTCTACGTCGGGACGAACCGCGGGAACTGCTACGCCCTCGAGCGGGAGACCGGTCGCCGTCGGTGGGTGTTCGAGACGCAGAGTGCGACCGACGCGGCACCGGTCGTCGACCGCGATCGGCTGTATCTGGGGACGGCGGACGGCACCGTCCGCGCGCTCGATATCAGTACCGGCAAGGCGGAGTGGCAAGCAGAGCTTCCGGGGGCCCTCGAGGCCCCGCTCGCGCTCTCGGAGGGGCGGCTCTATGCCGGCCACGCGGCCGGTCTCTCCGCGCTCGAGGCCGGGACCGGAACTGAACTGTGGACCCACGAGACCGAGTCAGCCGTCGTCGGTTCGCCCGCGATCGCCGACGGACGGGAGGGAGAGCAGCGCCGGTCGGCACTGGAAGGGAAGCCCGACGACAAGGCGCTCGAGTCGATGGATTCGGACCTGCTCGCGGCGGAACGCGAGCAGGAACCGGATCGGCGGTGGGCAACGACGGAAGAGCGAGCCTTCATCGGGACCGCAGACGGGACAGTGGTGTCGCTCGAGGCAGAAACCGGGGAAGAAGTCTGGACGGCACCCGTTGGCGGCACCGTCGTGGCCGGGCCGACGATCGCCGACGGGCGGGTCTACGTCGGCGACGACGAGGGCACGATGGTCGCGCTAGACGCCGCCACGGGCCAGACGTGGTTCACCTACGAGATCCGCGACGGCTTTACCACCTCGGCGACCGTGCTCCCGGCCGCGGAGACGAGCTTTATCGGGGCCGCAGACGGCTACTGCCACGTCACCGATACGACCGTCGGCCGGCGCAAACTGCGCGGTTGGCTGTTCTCGCGGAAAGGAATCGAACTCGACGGGCCGGCCAGTTCCTGTCCCGTCGTCGCGGGCGACGTGCTCTGTATCGGCGATACGAGCGGGTCACTCTACGGCATCGATGCCACCGATCCCGAGCCCTACTGGCACGTCGCCGCCGACGACGCCATCCGGGGAACGCCGGCGATCGCACCGGAACGACTCTACGTCGGCAGCGACGACGAACGGCTCTACTGTCTCGAGTGGGACGCTGGCGAGTCGCTCCACTGAGCGTCCGCGATACGCGGTCCGACGCGCCTTCCTTCCTAAACCCACTGCTGGCGTTTCCATTCATCCCGCTGCTTGCCGGCACTTTCACTTTCACTTCCCTGTTAACGAGGGTTTATGGGGGGTCCGGCACAAGCAGGGAGTATGCCCGAATCAGATCTCGAGGAACTCCCCGGCGTCGGACCGGCGACCGCAGACAAACTTCACGACGCAGGCTTTGACTCCTATCAGAGCCTCGCTGTCGCCGCCCCATCGGAACTGTCGAACACGGCCGACGTCGGCGAGTCCACGGCCGCGGACATCGTCCGCGCCGCCCGCGGTGCCGCCGACATCGGCGGCTTCGAAACCGGCTCGACAGTACTCGAGCGACGGAACGAAATCGGCAAGCTGAGCTGGCACATCGACGAGGTCGACGACCTGCTCGGCGGCGGCATCGAAACGCAGTCAATCACCGAAGTCTACGGCGAGTTCGGTGCCGGCAAGTCCCAGGTCACCCACCAGATGGCCGTCAACGTCCAGCTCCCACAGGAGGTCGGCGGGCTCCACGGCAGCGCCATCTTCATGGACAGCGAGGACACCTTCCGGCCCGAGCGGATCGACGACATGGTCCGCGGACTGCCCGACGACGCTATCAACGCGACGCTCGAGGACCGGGAGATCGAGGGTTCGGCCGACGACGAGGACGCCGTCGACGCACTCGTCGAGGACGTTCTCGAGAAGATTCACGTCGCGAAGGCGTTCAACTCCAACCACCAGATGCTGCTCGCCGAGAAGGCAAAGGAACTCGCGGGCGAACACGAGGACTCGGAGTACCCCGTTCGGCTGCTCTGTGTCGACTCGCTGACCGCCCACTTCCGCGCGGAGTACGTCGGTCGTGGCGAACTCGCGGATCGACAGCAGAAGCTCAACAAGCACCTCCACGACCTCGACAAGGTCGGCAACCTCTACAATGCGGCCGTCATCGTCACCAACCAGGTCGCCTCGAACCCCGACTCCTACTTCGGCGACCCGACCCAGCCGATCGGTGGCAACATCCTCGGCCACAAGTCCACCTTCCGGATCTACCTGCGCAAGTCCAAAGGCGACAAGCGGATCGTCCGACTGGTCGACGCGCCGAACCTCGCCGACGGCGAGGCCGTCATGCGCGTCCAGGACGAAGGCCTGAAGCCCGAATAGAGCGACCGGTCGCGACGGATTCCCGATTTCGTTTTTCGACTCGAGAAAGTACTTCCCGCGAGTGAGAGGTGTGGATATAGGCACATATCGCCCCGATTCGACACCGCTCGCGCTTCTGCTTAGGTAAACGAACACGTACGAGGTCGGCCCTGAGCGGTGACGCAACCAGCAACGCGCTCCGAGAATCAGTAGCGACGATCGGGAAAAGAACGCGACGCTCGATGTTCGGGGTCCGCCGGAAACGGAGCGGCGTCAGTCGTCTTCGGTCGTCGTCTTCTCTACGTCGAGGTCGCCCTGATAGATCTCCGCGCCGTCCTGTGCCACCTTCTCGGCCAGCACCGCACATTTGACCCGCATCGGCGAGATGTCGACGCCGAGCATGTCGATTACGTCCTCGCGGTCCATCTCGTGGAGTTCCTCGAGGGTCTTGCCGGCGAGTTTCCCCGAGAGCATGCTGGCGGAGGCCTGACTGATCGCACAGCCGTCGCCTTGGAACGCGACCCGCTCGATCGTCACCTCGTCGTCGGCGAGCACGACATCCATGCGAATTTCGTCGCCACACATCGGGTTCTCGCCGACGTGGGTGAACGTGGGATCCTCGAGCTCCCCGTAGTTACGGGGGTTCTTGTAGTGGTCGAGGATCTGCTGTCGGTACATATCGGAGCCCAGTCCCATCGTTAGAAACGGATAGGTGAGTGAGTTGTAAAAGGGTTCCGGGGGGCGACACGGGCGGTCACGGGAGCGTTCTGTGACTTCGGTGTCGACCCGGATCAGGGGCCGGCGGCGCGTCGTCGAAAGAGGCCGAACACAGAGTGAACTGCCTCGAGCACCGGCAAACGAGCTCACCGGGAGACAGAAACGTGCGATCTGCGAGCACCCTGCGGCACGGAAGACGAGCGGCAGCGATCAATCATCGCCCGCGACGAGTTCGTCGCCGGCGTTCGGTCGCGAACTCGCAGGTCGGCGGCTCACTACGCTGTCTTCTGTACGATCGCGAACCAGAACTCCTCGACTGACTGTACGAACTCGACGAAGTCCTCGGGTTCGACCGGCTTCTGCATGTAGGTGTCCGCCTCGAGGCCGTGAGATTGGACGACCTTCTCGCCGGCGTCCGAACTCGTGAGCACGACGACCGGGATCTCGTCGAGCGCTGACTCGTTTTTCAGTTCCGAGAGGACGTCGATGCCGCTCTTGCCGGGGAGCTGTGGCTCGAGGAGGATGATATCCGGACGCGGTTCGGCTGCGTACTCGTTTCGCTGGCGGACGAAATCGAGCGCGGACTGCCCGTCGGAGACGGTATGGATGGTATTCAGGAGCTTCGCGTCCGTGAACTTCTCTTCGAAGAGCCGACTGTCGCCGGGGTTCGGCTCGACCAAGAGGATATCGATCGGTTCGTCCACCTGTTCGTCTTCCGTAGTCATCTGCACCACATATCGTATCCGCGGGTAAAACACCGAGGTAATCCCCAGTGAACAGTCGGTTTTCTCGAAATTACGAGCGAGCGTGTCTGTCAGGGAAGTTCGCTACCGTTCGCCTACGCGAACAGCTGACGCGCGTCTACGAAGCGGCTTCGCCGCTTCGAGCCTTGGCTCGCGTTGCTCGCCAAGACGTCCCTCGCGCGTCAGCTAAACAGCTGACGCGCGTCGTCGATGGCGTCGACCAACTTGTCGACTTCCGCCTTCGTATTGTAGACGTAGAAGGACGCTCGAGCCGACGCGGCGACCCCGAGCTTGTCGTGGAGCGGCTGGGTACAGTGGTCGCCCGCGCGGATCGCGACCGCGTGGTCGTTCATGATCGAGGCGAGGTCGTGGGCGTGGACGCTCTCGAGATTGAAGCCGACGAGGCCACCGCGTTCCGGCCCCGGCTCGGGGCCGTAGACCTCGACGTCCGGTTCCGCGGTCAGTTGTTCGTAGGCGTAGCGGGCGATCTCCTCCTCGTGGGCCCGAATGCGTTCCATACCGATCTCCTCGAGCCAGTCGATCGCGGCGACGAGGCCGACGGCTTCGGCGATCTGGGGGGTTCCGGGCTCGAACTTCCACGGGAGGTCGTCCCACGACGAGTCCTCGAAGGTGACCTTGCGGATCATGCCGCCGCCGTAGAGGTAGGGTTCCATTGCCTCGAGGATCTCCTGCTTGCCGTAGAGTGCACCGATGCCGGTCGGGCCGGCCATCTTGTGCCCGGAGAACGCATAGAAGTCGGCGTCGATGGCCTCGACGTCGACGGGCCGGTTGGGAACGGCCTGTGCGCCGTCGATAAACGCCAGCGCGTCGTGGTCGTGGGCGATGTCGACCAGTTCGGCAACGGGGTTGACGGTGCCGAGCGTGTTCGAGATGTGGACCGCCGAGAGCATCGCGGTGTCGTCGGTGATGCACTCGCGGGCGTGGTCCATATCGAGGCGGCCATCCTCGTCGACGCGGATGTACTTGACCTCAGCCCCGGTGCGCTTGCCGATCTGTTGCCACGTGACCAGCGAGGCGTGGTGTTCCATTTCGGTGAGGACGACCTCGTCACCGGGACCGAGTTCGTTCAACCCCCACGAGTACGCGACCAGGTTCTCCGCCTCGGTCGTGTTCTTGGTGAAGATGACCTCCTCACGACCGCCGCTCGCGCCGATGAACTCGGCAACGCGGTCGTGGGCCTCTTCGTAGGCGATCGAGGCTTCCTGGCTCAGGTGGTGAATGCCGCGGTGAACGTTGGCGTTGGACTCGCGGTAGTAGTCGCTCATCGCGTCGACGACCGGATCGGGCGTCTGCGTCGTCGCCGCGTTGTCGAGATAGACGAGTTGCTCGCCGTTGAACTCCCGCTGGAGGATCGGGAACTCGTCTCGGATCGCCCCGACGTCGAGCGACTCGAGGTTCTGTTGGCTCATTGGTGACTACCACGGACCGCACACAAAACACTCCTTCGGTCCGAACGTGGCCGATTTTTCCGGAATCGCGTCGAACCGGATTCGCTTGCCTCTGCGAGCGGAGCCGGGCGGAACGGAGCGGTTGCTACTCGAGCGCGAAAACGGAAGGGGGGGGGGGTGGAGTGGGGAGGGGAGGATGGGGATGGGAGGTCAACGGCAGGGGGAGTGGTGGGGGTACCCTGGTGGGTGCCCTGCCGCAGTAGCTATTTGGAGAGCGTCGGGGAAACCGGTATCTCCAAACAAGTTTGGTATCCGCCAGTCGGACAGTAAGTAGCTACTGGCCGTGACTCGGCTCGAGCCCTGACCCGTGGGATTCACTGGACCGCTACGTCGGCGGATCGGTAACGAGCGATGGCTGTGTGTTCCGAAGCAGGAGTGCCGTGTACCGCGCGTACAGCCACGCGACGGCGTTGAACAGGTGAAGGACGACGAGACCGACGAGGACGCCGACTGCCGAGACGGCCAGTGCTGCCCCGAGGGAGTCGACGTACAGCGAGATCAGTTCGCCGTCGGCGACCGAGAGCGTGACCGGGGCAACATCGATGATCCAGCCGTCGTGTTGGTACGTGAGTTCCGGGACGAACTCGATCGGGTCGCCGATGTGGATACCGACCAACTGATTCCGGTAGTGCAGTGGCGCGGCGACCAGTGCGTACGTGAACGTCCCCCCGAGGACGAGCAAAACGAACGAGGCGGTTCCGAGCACGAATTTACTGCACAGGTATCCGACTCCCTTCCACGTTCCGCGGTCGAAGACGAGTCGGCGAGCCCGCTCGCGGATGCTCGTAGCCGGCTCGGACAGCGGAATCTCGAGCGCGAGCAACCGATCGGCGAGGACCCGCTCGAGGGCGGTCAGTTCGATCGAAGCCAACAGGACGATAGCGACGAGCGGGCCGCCGATACAGAGCAAGACCAGCAACAGTGGGATCCCGGCGATCAGCAGCGCAAGCGGCTCCGAGGCAGCCATATCGACGAGCGCGAACCCGAGTCCGATCGGGATCGCCGCGCCGGTCACGAGGACGGTGAAGTAGCCGATCCCGAGCGGGAACGACAACAACAGGTACGCGATGTTCGCGTAAGTCTGCTTGCGGGCGACGACGCCGAAAAACCAGCGGCTCCACGCCCGAAGGCGGTCGAAGACGGTTCCGACTACGTCGAGTGACGATGATGTCGGTGTCGATTTCATGTCGAATCAGGCCTCCTGAACGAGCGAACGATGGCGAGCAGTCCGAGCAGGTGACAGACGGTGACGACGAGCAACACCGACGCATCGGTCGCGTCAGTTGCCCGGTCGAACGCATGGGAGAGCGCGAACGGGACGACAGTGAGGAAGGCGACGCCGACGGCCAGAAACAGCATCGGCCGGCTGTTATTGCGGGCATAGCCCCGGTAGGCCGTCCAGGCCACGACAGTGCCGAGCGCGGCACTGGCCAGGCCCGCAAAGAAGATCGTCGTCGCCTCGTCGAGACCGAGCACCGTCGACAGCGGCAGCTCGAGGACGGCGGTTTGGTCTCCGAGAACGGCGGTCGTGGTACCGCCGAATCCGTCGATACTCGCACTCATCGGACCCACCTCGAGTGCGTCGGGTGCGCCGTGGTCGACCGGTCGCACCTCGATATCATAGGGCCGCACCTCGATGTCACGGCCGGCCGTAGACGGTATAGAGGATCGCCACGAGGCCGGCGATCTCGCTGCTGCTCGCGAGGACGGTCGTCGTCACCGACGACGCACCGAACAGTGTCGGCAACAGGAACCGAAGGACCGTCGGCACCGCGGCGAGCAGCGAGATGCCGAGCGCGAGCCAAAGCAACGAGAGCCGGCGGACGTCCCGGTAGCCATCGTAGGACCGCTTTGCGATCCAGCAGGCGATCACGAACGCGGCAGCCTGGCCGAGGAAGACGGCGACGGCGATCGCTATCGATCCGCCCTCGCTCTCGACCGTCTGCAGTAGGGGTCCGAACATGGCGATCACAGATCCTCGAACAGCCGGGTAAACCGGTCAGCCGGATCTTCGTCGCGGCGGTACACGTCCATCTCCATCGAGCCCTCGGCGATCTCGATCGCCACGTGCTCGAGTCGCGTGCTGTAGGTCTTGTAGTGGTGTCCATCGGGATCGAGCTCTTGGTACTCCTCGAGGAACCCCTGGTCCGCGAGCCGCTCGATCCGCCGGTAGACCGTCGGCGGCGACGCGTCACAGCGGTCGGTGAGTCGGTCGACGGACATCGGTTCCTCGCTGGCGGCGATGAGGATGCGACGCGCGTACTCGTCTTCGAGCAAGGCGAGCACTTCTCGGTCCTCATCGTCTGGCATTGCGTCGTTCGTATGACAGGACAATATAAAAGACCCCACAATTTCCCGCGGTGAAATCGTGGCCCGTGGATTATACACCGGGCTGATGTAGCAGGTCTCGAGATGTCCGCGATCGATATATCCGGCTTGACAAAGGAGTACGGCGACCTCACGGCCGTCGACGACCTCGATCTCACCGTCGACGACGGCGAGGTGTTCGGCTTTCTCGGCCCGAACGGCGCGGGGAAGTCGACGACGATCAACATGCTGCTGGATTTTACCCGTCCGACGGCGGGGTCGGCGACGGTGCTCGGCTACGACGCGCAGGCGGAATCGGACGCGATCAGTCCTCGCGTGGGCGTGCTCCCGGAAGGATTCGACATCTACCCGCGGCTGTCGGGTCGACGCCACATCGAGTTCGCGGCCAAGACGAAAGCCGCTGACGACGATCCCGAGACGATCCTGCGCCGGGTCGGGCTCTCGGCCGACGACGCCGACCGCCCCGCCGGCGACTACTCCAAGGGGATGCGCCAGCGGCTCGCGACCGGCATGGCGCTGGTCGGTGACCCCGACCTGCTCATCATGGACGAGCCCTCGACCGGGCTCGATCCCCACGGCATCCGCGAGATGCAAGACCTCGTGCGAAGCGAGGCCGAGCGCGGGACGACCGTCTTCTTCTCGAGTCACATCTTAGAGCACGTCGAGGCGGTCTGTGACCGCGTCGGCGTCTTGAACGAGGGGCGACTCGTCGCGGTCGACACGATCGAAGGTCTCCGCGAAGAGATCGGCGGCGGCGCGACGATGACGCTGACGCTCGCAGATGGGACGGCAGAGGCACGAGAGGTCGCCGGCTCCGTTCCGGGGGTCACCGAACTCACCGCGTCCGGGCGCACCCTCGAGTGTACGATCACCGATCCGACGGCGAAAGCCGAGGTCGTGACCGCGCTCGCAGGCGCTGGGGCGACGATTCAAGACGTGCGGATCGAGGAGGTCTCCCTCGAATCGCTGTTCACCGCACTGACCAACGGCGACGAAGCCGAGCCGGCAGGCGATGCCGAGGCGCTCGGTGCCGGCGGGTCGGAGACGGAAACGGAGGTGGCGCGATGACATCGCATATTCCGACCGTCGCCCGCAAGGAGTTCGACGACGCCGGCCGGTCGAAGCTCCTCTGGTCGCTGATCGGGCTGCTCGTCGGCCTCGTCGTGATCGGCTACACCGCGATCTGGTACACGGTCGACGACGTGACCGCGGCCGAGGTGCTCAGCTTCGTCGGGACGCCGTTGCAGGTGATCATTCCCATCGCGGCGCTGATCGCGGGCTACATGGCCGTCGTCGGGGAGCGGCGCTCGGGGAGCATCAAGCTCCTGTTGGGGCTCCCGCCGAACCGGACCGACATCGTCTTCGGCAAACTGCTCGGCCGCACGGCCGTCGTCGGGCTCGCCGTCGGCCTCGCCTTCCTCGTCTCGCTCGTCCTCGGGGCCGCCCTCTTCGGCTCGGTCCCGTTCCTCGACTGGCTCGGCTTCGCCGCGGTGTCGCTGCTGTTCGGAACGACGTTCGTCGGACTCGCGGTCGGCGTCTCCGCCGGCGTCGCCACGCGGGGCAAGTCGATGGCGGTCGTCGTCGGCCTGTACATGGTGTTCATCGCCCTCTGGGAACTGCTCACCGCCGGGCCGTATTACCTCATCTACGACGAGGGACCGCCGGTCGAACCCGAGACGTGGTATCTGGTCCTCGACCAGTTCAACCCGATCTTCGCCTACACCAATCTGGCGAACACCATCGTCGAGGGCTCGATTTTCCCCTTCCAGTTCCAGTACGGTCTCCAGTCGACGGAGGCCTACGGGCTGACCCCCGCCGAGCGCTATCCGGGCGACGCGCCGTTTTACCTGCAAGACTGGTTCGGCCTCGTCGTCTTGCTGTTCTGGCTCGTCGTCCCCGTTGCGATCGGCTACTATCGGTTCCAGCGGGCGGACCTGTAGACATCTCGAGCCGAGGGCAAAAATCGATCGCCGACGCTTGCGGTATGGGCGACCGCTTAGGACATCCAAAGCAACTGCGCGTGCAACGTCTGGCCAACCTCGAGGACGTTCGCCTCGTCGACGAACCCCTCCTCGACGGCGAGTTCGACGGCACGAGTGCCGACGATATTGGCGACCGCTGCGCGGGCGAGGCTCTCGACCACCGCGTTCTCGTCGACCGTCTCGCCGCCGTAGAACTCCTCGGTGACGGTCAGGGAGAGGTCGCCCTCCTCGAAGGTCTCGCCGAGGACGTCCTCGTCGCAGACGGCGACCAGCAGCCCCTCCTCGGTCTCGCGTTCGTTGACGATCATCCGATTACTCGCGTTCCCGCTCGCTCTCCTCGTCGTCGGCGGATTCGATGCCAAGGTCGGCGACACCGAGGTCGTCCAAGCCGATGTCGCCCCCGCGAGGCGGCTGGCGGCCCGCGCCGCGGCCGCCGCGACCGGCTCCGGTACCAGCACCACCGCGACCCGCTCCGGCACCGCCGCGTCCAGCGCCAGCACCGCGGCCGGCCCCGGCACCCCCAGCGCCCTGGCCCATCATCTCCTCGCGGTCGTCGATCATCTCCTGTTCGGCCTGTTCGCGCATCTCGTTTGCCTCCTCGGCGATCTCTTCGGCCTCGTCGAACTCGCCGAGTTCCTCGAGGATCTCGGCTTTCGTCTCGAGGACCTTGGCGTTGCGCAGCCCCAGCCGGATCGCGTTGTCGACGCAGTTCAGCGCCTCCTCGGAGAGGCCCCGCTCCGAGAGGAAGAAGGCGCGGTTGAACCAGCCCGCGGCGAAGCGCTCGTCGATCTCGATGGCCTTCTCGGCGTGTTCTAGGGCCTCGGTCGTCTCGCCGAACTCCCAGAGGGCGTAGGCGAGGTTCGTCTCGGCGGTCGCGGCGTGCTCGCTCGAGTCGTCGATCTGCAGGGCCTCGCGATGGGCACCGATCGCCTCGTCCCACTCCTCGAGTTCGCCGTGGGCGACGCCCTTGTTGACCCACGCCTCTTGCTCGAGCTTGTCGTCCTCGGCGTAGCGGGCGGTCCGCTCGAAGGCGTCGGTGGCCTGCTCGTAGCGGTTGATCTGCATGTAGTTCAGCCCGACATCGAGCAGTTCGCTGGCGTCGACCTCGTCCTGATCGATGTTGTGCTGGTCGAGCGTGTCGGTGACGACGCGGGAGTCGACGGGGTCGACCTTCGACGGATCGACGCCGAGTTCCGGCGGATCCAGATCGAACTCGTCGTACGGATCGCCGAATCCCTCTCCTTCGGAGAAGTGATGATCGCTGTCGTCGTCTCGGTCGGTCATTATCCGAATGTGGCGGTGACGACTGTTAAGGCCTGCGACCCGGGTAGCACCGCGTTGTGTCGGCGTTCGGATCGGCGGCCGCTAGGACTTACACCCGTCCACCGAGGCGTCTGGTGACGCCCCGCAGCGACTGCGTTACTTCCGCCGGGTGGGGAAGCCCGAGCCGATAGCGGAGTTGATCTTGCCGTTTGAGCGGCTCGAACACCGCGGGTTCCTCGAGGTCCCAGATCGCCGCCCGGTCCCGAATCCCGCGGCGCTCGAAGATAGCGTTCGCCGCGCGCCGGCCGGCCTCGGTGGCCGACTCCATCGAGGCAAGATCCGAGTTCGTTCGCACGTAGTCACTCGCCAGCGCGAGGTTCCCCACGCCGACGTTGGCCGGCGGCCGGTTGCGCAACGAACCCACGGTGTTGATCAGCAGCGGCGAGCGGTTTTCGACGCCGGTCTCCGTTTCGACGATCGACGGATCGAGGAACCACTCGACGAGCATCTCGTCGCGCAAGCGGTCGTCGGGCCCGTTCAGGTGGGCTTTCAGTTGCGCCCAGATCTCCTCGGCGATCTCCTCGCGCGTACACTCGCGCGCCGGCTTCTCGTGGCGAATTCCCGGTGTGTCCCAATCCGAGGCGATGACCGAGAGGACTCCCCTCACTTCGTCGGGACCGCGATGCTCGAGGTCGACGCCCGTCCAGAACTGCCGCTGTGAGATCGAGGTCAGCGCCCACGGGGAGTCGGTGTAGACCTGATGGCCGCGGGTCAGTTCGATGTCGTCGGTGAGATAGAACTGGATCCCGTTCATCCACGCCGTCTCGAGCCGCTCGATCCGGGCCAGTTCGGGCGCGGCCCGGCCGAGTTCCGGCGTGACGAACTCGGGGGCGACCTCGACCGGCACCGCGAGGACGTAGTCGTCCGCGGTCACCGTCCGCCCGTCGGCCAGCGTCGCTCCGGTAATCCGCCGGCCGTCGAACTCGAGCCCCCGTGCGGGGGTATTCGGCCGGAACTCGACGCCGAGGCGCTCGAGGTAGTCGACCCACGGCTCGATCCACGCCTCGGTCGTCGGCGCGTTCAAGACGCGCTCGGTCGGCGAGCTCGGATCGAGTTGGCCGAACAGCAACTGCAGGTAGATCGTCCCGACCGTGCGGGCGCTGCCGACCTGCGGCCGGAGCGCGACCAGCGCCTGCGTGGCGTAGGCGAGCCGGTCGCGGAACGCCTGCGACCGGTACTCGGCGTCGATGAACTCCCACCACGAGATATCATCGAGTTCGCCCTCCCGGCGATCATCGCAGGCGGTCAGCAGGTAGAGGAGTCGCTCGAGCAGGAAGCGAACGTCCGCCCGGGGCAGGTCCTCGGCGAACGCGGGTCGAAGCGCCTCGAGCCAGCCCCGCACCGTGTCGGGCGTGCGCGTCTCGGCGATCCGGCTCGGCCCCGTCGAACTCGCGATCAGGGTCGCCTCGGTTTCGACGAGGTTGTCCGCGACAGTCCCAGTCCCGTCCGGAATCCGCTCCATCGTGTCGATGACGTGCCGGTAAAAGGCCGGGAAGAACCGGAAGCCGTGTTCGCCGTGTAAGGCGGTCGGCTCGTCCGCGATCGGCATCGATCGGGCCTTCCCGCCGAAGCGGTCGTTCGCCTCGAAGACGGTCACCGCGAACCCGCGCTCGGCGAGTTCGTGGGCCGCGGAGAGGCCACCGATCCCGCCGCCGAGGACGACAACGTCTGTCATTGACCTCTCTCAGCGCGCGACAGAAATAACGGGCGTCCCTAACCACGAATCGAGCCCCAACCTGCCGTCCGCTCCCCGACTCCCGTTACCCTTGAGTGCACCGCTCTCGAGCACTCCCGTATGCGACTGTTCGTCAGCGTCGACCTCCCCGACGACCTCGCGGAACCGGTCGCCGACCTGCAAGACGAGTTCGCCGACGCCGGCGGGCTCACTTTCACCGATCCCGAGCAGGCCCACATCACGATGAAATTTCTCGGTACTGTAGACGAGAACCGACTGCCCGACCTCGAGCGGGAACTCGCCGCGGCCATCGAGGATGCGGACATCAACCCCTTTTCCGTCCGCTACGGCGGGCTGGGCGTCTTTCCGAGTCTCGACTACATCAGCGTCGTCTGGCTGGGCGTCGAGGACGGCGGCGAGGAACTCACGCGACTCCACGAGGCCGTCGAGAATCGGACGACGGCGATGGGGTTCGACGCCGAGGACCACAACTTCACCCCTCACGTCACGCTCGCGCGGATGGAACACGCCGGAGGGAAAGAACTGGTCCAGGAACTCGTTAGTGAGCGCGATCCGACGGTCGGCGAGACGCAAGTCGAGGCGATCCGCCTGACCGAGAGCACGCTCACCGACGAGGGGCCGGTCTACTCGACGGTCGAATCGTTCCCGCTCGAGTGACGGCAGCTTCCTTCCACCCGTCTGTTTCTAGCAGAGCGACAGTCTCCCGAAGGTGAGGATTAGCCTGCCGTTCCGGGCGATAGTCAGGAAATACAGAACGGGGTATCAAGGCGGCGTTCGGCGTAGCGAATCCGGTACCATGGGCACCGGACTCGAGGATGGACCGACCGAGCGTGCGGGCGGTCGGTGGCGGGTCACTCGGCGGGAGGCCCTCGCCGCGGTCGGGGGCGCGGCGCTCGCCTCGTCGGTCGGCACGTCGAAGACGGCGACCGACCGCGGCGACGCACCCGTTCGCGTCCGGGTTTATCCCGGCGACGTGCCGCTGCAGGCCCGGCTGCGCTACGGCCTCGGCGAACTGCGTCGCGAGTGGCCGACCCCGCTCCGCGACGCCGTTGGGGCCATCGACGCCGCCTTCGAGCAGGTGCTCGCGTACGCCGGCGAGCGCGCACGCCTCGAGTCCCTCGAGATCAGCGTCGAGCGCGGCGACCCGATCTGGTTTCCGCCCTCGGAGATGCCGCTGTCAACCGACGCCGTGATACCCTCGCTCGAGGGGCTGCTCGACCGATTTCGGAATCGATTGCGGAAACGCGACGCGCTCACCGGCCGGGCCTGTCACGTCCTCCTGTGCTGGTCGCCGCTGAATTACCGGGTCGGATACGGCGGGACGCTGTCGCCGAACTCTCTTACTGGCGTAGCCGCCGACGGCAACGATGACGAATCGGCGGGCGGCGACGCACAGACGGTCGCCAACGTCGGCGCGACCGAGGTCTGGGACTCTCGAGCGGTGACCCGAAATATGGCGATCCACGAGACGATGCATACGTTTCTCCCGGACGATATCGTCGAGTCGATCGGCGAAGCCTACTGCGATCACGAACTCGGGACGGCAGTGCGAACCGACGCGGACACGCTGGAGGTGTCGCCGATCGCAACAGCCTACGCCGGTCCGGACCGGATCGGTGGCGGCACCCGCTTTCACGGCACCGGCTGCTGCGATCGGAGTCGGTTCGTTCGCCACGACAGCAACGAAGGCATCGAAAACTGGACCTACACGACCGAACTCAGCGACGCCACGTGCGAGGGGGTAACGCGCTTTCTCGAGCGGCGATTCGCAACATCGTAGCAAAGATCAGTGTTTTCAAAATGTCCACAATCACCCCGCGTTTGACTGCCGCTTTACCGATCCATTATATCTCGTAGTCAGAGATCAACTCAAGTCTCTTTTCAGTGGATGGATGCGTTCGAAAGAACTGGAAGCGGAGTAGCGGAGACGATTTTTGAAGCGACCACGGAGAAGGATCGCTGTTGTCTTCATCCCAGTAGGTAAACGGTTCCTCGTCATCGGTCCGCGACTCGAAGGGGAGAATCGATAGCGACGACACTGAGTGGACAGATCGAAGATCCTCCGTCGGCATCGTCTCGATCCGCCGATCCAACGTCTGGAGAGCACTTGCCAGTGGTCCAGCTGAGCCGGTAACTTCAACAGCAGCCCGATCCGCGGCGAGCTCTCGAGTTCGGGAGCAAACGGCAACGATCCCCTGTGTGATCAGCATCCCTATGAGACCGACGATCGTGAGAAGGATGGCAGTAGTCAAATCACGGTCTGACAGCTCCGGGAACCGAGCGACAAGCCCAGCTGCCAGTACTGTTGGGACCGATATGACGGTCATTACTATGGCGTCGCGATTCTTCACGTGTGCGAGTTCGTGAGCGATAACAGCCTCGAGTTCGTTCTCACTGAGTGCCTCGAGCGTTCCAGTCGAAAGAATAAGCCGGGTTGCCGTTGGCCGAACGCCGACGACCATTGCCTCAGGGACAGGGCTGTCCGAAACCGCGACAGTCGGGACCGGGATGCCAAGCATCGAAGCAACTCGATTCACCGTTGCGTGAAGTTCAGGGTATTCTTCAACTGACACCGGTGTTGCAGTTGTAGCTCGTTCGATTGTGGTTGGGCCGCGATACTCGAGGACTATAATTCCGAGAAGTAATACACACGTTGGAACAATCGAAAGGAGCGTCGCAGTCGAGAAGGAGACGCGAAAGAACAGGAGAATACCGACGAAGACTCCCCAGATAGCAGCGACGAACGCGATAGTTGCTGCGAGCAACAGCATCAACGAGAGGATCATTCGCAAAATGAGTGATCGTTTTATCGAACTGCCCATTAGTTACGAGAATAAATTGACACTACTTTTTTATATCGGTGATGGACGCCTCGCCGATAGGGACTGATGCTACTGACAAATGTGATCAGACACCTCGTACAATAGATTTCTCTACAGCTGTCAGCTAGTCCGTAGAAGACAGCCATTTCGCGGGAGAGTATCAGAAGTGGTCTCCCGGTAAGATGGACAAGATTTTAAGCCAGCACGGGCTACGTCGGGCTACTATGGGTAAGAAATCGAAGGGCAAGAAGAAGCGACTTGCCAAACTCGAGAACCAGAACAGCCGCGTGCCGGCTTGGGTTATGATGAAGACGGACATGGAAGTCCAGCGGAACCCGAAGCGACGCAACTGGCGGCGTAACGACACCGACGAGTAACGATGAGTGCAAGTGATTTCGAGGAACGCGTCGTTACCGTTCCGCTGCGAGACGTCAAGAAGGGAGCCAACCACGAGGCCGCCGACTACGCGATGCGCCTGGTCCGCGAGCACCTCGCGAAACACTTCGCGGTCGACGAGGACGCCATCCGCCTGGACCCCTCGATCAACGAGGAAGTCTGGTCGAACGGGCGCTCCAACCCGCCGCGAAAGCTGCGCGTCCGCGCGGCTCGCTTCGACGAAGAGGGTGAAGCCGTCGTCGAGGCCGAGGTCGCAGACTAAACTTGCAGCGCCTCGCATTCGCCGGGTCGGCCTACGTCGGCGTCTTCGCCCGTGCGACCGACTCGTGCGTACTCGTTCGCCACGACGTCGACGACGACGTTGCCGCCGACCTGTCCGACGAACTCGAGGTGCCCGCCATCCAGACGACCGTCGGCGGCTCCTCGACGGTCGGCGCGCTAGCCACGGGCAACGAAAACGGGCTGCTCGTCAGCTCTCGGGTCCTCGAGTACGAACGCGAGGCCCTCGAGGACGCGGTCGACGTACCCGTCAACGAGTTGCCGGGCAACATCAACGCCGCCGGCAACGTCGTGCTCGCGAACGACTACGGGGCGTACGTCCACCCAGACCTGCCCCGCGAGGCGACCCAGATCGTCAAAGACACGCTCGAGGTGCCGATCGAACGCGGCGACCTCGCCGGGGTCAGGACCGTCGGTACCGCCGCGGTGGCGACGAACACCGGCGTGCTCTGTCACCCGAAAGCGACCGACGAAGAACTCGACGTCCTCGAAGCGGCACTGGACGTCAGAGCGGATGTCGGCACCGTCAACTACGGCGCGCCGCTGGTCGGCTCCGGGCTGATCGCCAACGAGGCCGGCTACGTGGTCGGCGAGGACACGACCGGACCAGAACTGGGCCGGATCGAAGACGCGCTGGGCTATCTCGACTGAGTCGCTGCCGATCGATTTCTCGGTAGCGTCGTCCGTTTCTCGTCGCGCTCTGTACGCCGACTCGAGCGGCATCGCTCGCCGCAGGCGGCGACGCCCACGCCAGCTCCCGTTTTGGGGATCGATCCCAATTCGCTTGCTCTCGATTTCACCCTCCTTATCGCCGCTCGAACCGATGTAAGACGACATCGCTGTCGTCATCCCACTCGAAGTCCTCGTGGGCGCGCTCGAGCAGTCGCTCGTAGGCCTCCAGATTCTCCATCCCTTCGGCCCGTGCGTCCTCGTCGGTCAGATCCCCGAGCGTGCGCTCGCGAATATCGGTCACTTCGAAGGTCGTCCCGTCGATCGCGAACGTATCTCCTTCCTCGGCGTACTGGTGGCCGCGGTGGATCTGTGTGACGTCGCCCTCGAGGACCTGCCCCTGCATTCGATCGCTCGGCAACAACTCGCCTGGGTCGAGTTCGCTCATGATCCCGGCTTCGACCCGGCGCGGTAAAATCGTTGACCCTCCGCTCGTCGGGAAACCGGCGAGCAGGGCAGGTCTCTCGACATCCCGTGGGGGATACGGCCCTCCGAATGGGAAGGGAAGATTCTTCCGACTGCCTGCCGGAAGGACAGACATGAGTCAATTTACGGTCAGTGGTCGGTTCAAGAGCCGCGACGGCTTCGCGGAGTTCGAGACGTCGATCGACGCCGAAAACGAGAACGTCGCCCGCGAACACACCTACACCCAGCTCGGCAGCCAGCACGGGCTCAAGCGTACCGAAATCGAACTCGAGGAGGTAACCCAACAATGAGTCAGCAGCAACTGCAGCAACTGTCCCAGGAGCTTCAGGAGATCGAAGAACAGATCGAAGGCCTCCAGACGAACGTCGAGGCCGTCCAGCAGGAGAAGACCGAAGTCGACGAGGCCATCGAAGCGCTCGGCTCGCTCGAGACCGGCTCGACGGTGCAGATGCCCCTCGGCGGCGGCGCGTACCTCCGAACCACGATCGAGAACATCGACGAGGTCATCGTCGATCTCGGTGCCGATTACGCCGCGGAGTTCGAGGAAGACGACGCCGTCGACGCCCTCGAAAACAAGAAAGAACACCTCGACGAGCAGATCGACGAACTCAACGAGGAGATCGCCGAACTCGAGACCGAGAGCAGCGAACTCGAGCAGCAGGCCCAGCAGCTCCAACAGCAGGCGATGCAACAGCAGATGCAGGGCATGGGCCAGGGCCAGCCCGACGAATAACGCGGCGTAGGGACCCCCATCGATACCCATGTTCGACAACCTGAAGGATAAACTCGGTAGCTTCCGCGACGACGCGGAAGAAGCCGCCGAGGAGAACGTCGAGGAAGTCGACGAGGACGACCTCGAGGACGAAGAGCTCGAGGCGGTCGAGCCGGACACAGCGGCGGCCTCGGCGGACGCGGAAGCGACCGATACTACCGCCGACCCGGCAGCGGCCGAAACCGCCGACTCGGCGGCCCCGACAGCCGACAGCGAGCCGGAGGCGGAGGTAGAGTCGGAGCCCGAACCGGAATCGGAGGCGGGAACGACGACCGAGTCTGCGACCGCGGATGCGGCCGAATCTGCTGGGCAGGAGCCGACGGCCGAGTCCGACCACGGGTCTCTCGAGTCCGACGAATCCGAGCCAGCGACGGATGAAGCGGCATCCGACGAATCCGACGACGAGGAGACTGTTTCCGACGACGAATCCGTCGACGAGGCCGAGGACGACGCCGATGACGGCGAACGGACCGGGCTTGGTGCTCGAGCGCGGTCTCTCTTTTCGGGCTCGTCGGACGACACAGAGCCGGACACGGACGAGACGGCTCCCGACGAGGAGCCGGCCGAGACGCCCGCCGTCGACGAGGCGGCCGCCGATACAGCGACCGCGGACGACGCGTCGGCTGGAACGGAGCCCTCCGAGATGGGGGCAGTCGAGACGGCGACTGGCGACGGAGAAACCGCCGACATCGCGGCCGACGAGGAGGTGTCATCCGAGACCGCGGCCGACGACGCGACCGAGGAAGCCGACGACGGCAGCACCGGCTTCGGTGCCAAGGCCAAGTCTCTCGTCAAGGGGAAGTTCGTCATCGAAGAAGAGGACCTCGAGGGGCCGCTGCACGAACTCGAGATGGCGCTGCTCTCGAGCGATGTCGAGATGGGCGTCGCCGAGGAGATCCTCGACAACATCCGCGACGAACTGGTCGGCGAGACGCGGACGTTTACGACCTCGACCGGCGAGGTCGTCGAGGAGGCGCTGCACAACGCGATCTACGACGTGATCAGCGTCGGCCAGTTCGACTTTGACGAGCGCATCGCCATCGAGGACAAGCCCGTCACCATCATCTTCACCGGCGTCAACGGCGTCGGGAAGACCACCTCGATCGCCAAGATGAGCCGCTACTTCGAGGAACGAGGTTACTCGACGGTGATGGCCAACGGCGACACCTACCGTGCCGGGGCCAACGAGCAGATCCAAGAGCACGCCGACGCGCTTGACACGAAGTGCATTAGCCACGAGCAGGGCGGTGACCCGGCGGCGGTGCTGTACGACGCCGTCGAGTACGCCGAGGCAAACGACATCGATGTCGTCCTCGGCGACACGGCGGGTCGGCTCCACACCGACGAGGGCCTGATGGACCAACTCGAGAAGATCGGCCGCGTCGTCGACCCTGATATGACGCTGTTCGTCGACGAGGCCGTCGCCGGACAGGACGCAGTCAATCGCGCTCGCGAGTTCAACGAGGCCGCCGAAATCGACGGTGCGATCCTGACGAAGGCCGACGCCGACTCCAACGGCGGTGCGGCCATCTCGGTCGCCCACGTCACCGGGAAACCGATCCTGTTCCTCGGCATTGGGCAGGGGTACGACGACTTAGAGCGGTTCGACCCCGACGAGATGATCGACCGGTTGCTGGCCGACGAGGATTAGCACGTCTCGTCAACGGTTCGTGATTTCAGAAGACACTTATTATCGGTTTGAGAAGTTAGTGTATGAACCGCCCTCGCTCTCGGCGAACGCTGCTCGCGTCGATAGCGACGACCGCAGCGGTCGGGACGGGCGGGTTCGAGTACGACTCGAGTGGCGTGTCCGGGACGGCTCTCGAGGACGGAATCGTCCCCGCGGACCAATACGAGTGTAGCGACGTCGATCGCCCCGAACCCGACCCGACGACCGACGCGGACGCACTCGAGCCCCGAACGTACCCGTGGCCGCCGTCGGAGACGAGTGCCGGTAAGGACGGCGAGTCGCCGGAGAGTGCGTCGTCGCTGGTGTACGGTGCGAGCCGGTACGTGGCGTCGTTCGAACGGGCGTATCGACGGAACGCGTTTCTAGACCGGTATCAGTCCGCAACGCGGACTTTCGACCTGCAGCGAACGGCGTATCGAACGGTCCCGATCGGATCGGAGGCAAGCCGAGAAGCCGTATTGGTCGCGCTCCGGTACGACGTGACGATGGGGACGCAACCGAACGCCGTCACCCCGCGTGACGAGTGGGACGTCCGAGTTACCTACTATCTCGACGAGCGGCTGCTGCTCCGAGCGCGGTACAACGGCGTTACCGAGGGACTCGCGATCGATCCCGACCCGCGAACGCACGGCGACCTCGTCGCGTGTTTCGACTGAGATTTCCGCATTCACTGTGGTCCATCGCTACAGGTGATTGTTGCCGGGATCACCGACGCATATATCACCGGCAGTGGCTCTCGAGGGCGCGTCCCCACGTCTGCCGGCGGTTTTTCGCCGGCTCCGTCGTCGATAGCCGAATAAGGTGGTAATATTTTCCGATGAAAACGACCAACGTCATGATTCGCCGAGTTACGGGGGTGTATAGGTGTGGGGTGGTATTACCCGCTAAACAATGGTCCTTCAAAAGAGCAGTCAGAACGCCGAAAGCGTAGGTATTTCTGACTTCGCACGAACCACGAGGTGGTTCGCGTGAATACGACGGAACAATACAAACAGAACAAGCACCCGCTCGACGTTATCGACGACGTCTACGACTACGCCGACGACGAGCTTTCCTTCGAGGAGATCGAGGAACGCGCCGGCGGCGGCGAGTGGGAGCGGCTGAAGTGGGCCGGCATGTACGCCCAGAAGCAAGAGGGATACTTCATGATCCGGACGAAGGTCCCCGGCGGGAAACTCACGCCGGAGCAGGCCGAAGTGATCGGCGAGGTCACCGACGACCTCGCGGTCGCCCCCGAGGAGTACGGTGGGGCAGAGCAGAACGAACTCTGGGGCGACGCCTACCTCGACATCACGACCCGACAGGACATCCAGAAACACTGGATCCGCGTCGAGGACGTCCCCGAGATGTGGGAGCGCTACGACGAGGTCGGCCTGACGACCGTTCAGGGCTGTGGTGACTCGGCCCGGAACGTGCTGGGCTGCCCCGCGGCCGGACTCGACGACCACGAGTGTTTCAACGCACAGCCGGTCATCGAGGCCGTCTCGGACTTCTTCACCGAGAACCGCGAGTACGCCAACCTCCCGCGGAAGTTCAAGATCACGATCACCGGCTGTGCCCACGACTGCGCCCAGTCCCAGATCAACGACGTGGGGCTCGTTCCCGCGAAAAAGGAGATCGACGGCGAGTACCTCTACGGCTTCCACGCCCGCGTCGGCGGCGGCCTCTCCGACGGCCCGCGAATGGGCTCCGAACTCGACGTCTTCATCCGACCCGAAGACACCGTCGAGTTCTGTCGCGCCGTCGCCCAGACGTTCAAGGAACTCGGCGACCGCAACAACCGCGGCGTCTGCCGCATGCGCTACCTCGTCGAGCAGATGGGCCCCGAGAAGTTCGAGGAAGCCATCCGCGATCGCTGTACGCTCGACCTGCCGACCGGCGGCGAGAACCTGACCGTCGGCTATCAGGGCGACCACGTCGGCGTCCACGAGCAGAAACAGGACGGGCTCAACTACGTCGGCTTCAACGTCATCGCCGGCCGCATGGGCGGCGACGAGTTCGCCGCTGCGGCCCGCGCCGCCGAGAAATACGGCACCGAGGACGCGTCCGTGCGTCTGGCGACCGATCAGAACTTCCTGATCACCCACATTCCCGACGAGAACGTCGACGACCTGCTGGCTGAGCCGTTCGCACAGGAGTACAGCCCCGATCCGGGGCCGTTCTCCCGCGGCGCGGTCGGCTGTACGGGCAACGAGTTCTGTAACTACGCCATCATCGAGACGAAAAAGCGCACCAAGCGCTGGGCCCGCGAGCTCGACGACCGCATCGACGTGCCCGACGACATCGAGGCCATCCGGATGCACATGTCCGGCTGCTCGGCCTCCTGTGCCCAGCCCCAGATCGCCGACATCGGCTTCCGCGGCGAGACCGTCAAACTCGAGGACGAGAACTCCACCAACGCCGAGGGCGACAACATCGTCGAAGGGATGGACTTCGGCCTCGGTGGTTCGCTCGGTGCCGACAACGAGTTCCTCGACTGGGTCGAGAACGCCGTCCCCGCCGATTCCGTGATTCCGGCACTCGAGCAACTGTTCGATGCCTACTCGGCGGACCGCGACGAGGGCGAGAAGTTCTACGAGTGGTGTCGCGGCGTCGACAACGGGCAGCTTCGGTCGATCATGCAAGACGCGGACGCGCCGGTTGCACGAGGTGTTGCCCATGGGGACTAACGGCGAAGACGAACGCCGCTTCCCCCGCGTTCCTGATTCAGAGGACGATGACGACGCCGTCATGGTCCCCGAAGCCGGCAGCGGTGAGTCTCGCTCTCGAGAGGGAACCGACCACGCTCGAGAGGGCGCAATCGCGACGGACGGCGGTGCCGACGGCGAGAGCTGCTCGCCGAACACCTGTACCTGCGGCGAGAAGACCGCTGAACCGGCGGCCGAATCGACCGGCGACAAGCCCGTCGCCACCGACGGCGCGGGCGTCGCCAACGTCGACGAGATGGGCGAACTCGGCGACCTCGAGTTCACCGAGCCCGCCGAGAACGTCAGTCAGGACGTCTACGACGACTCGCCGGACACCCGCGTCGGGATTCCGGAGGGCGTCGATCTGGACACGCCGGAGTACTCGATCCGGTCGCGGATGAACGACATCGAGACGCCGGACGAGAAGACGTGGTTCATGGAACTGGACGAGGCCGTCATCGACGAGGGCCGGTGTATCCAGTGTGGGACCTGTGTCGCCGCCTGCCCGTCGGATTCGATCGGGATCGGCGACGACGGCCACCCGGAACTGGTCAAGATGTGTACCGGCTGTTCGATGTGTTGGGACTTCTGTCCCCGCGGCGGCCTGCGCTACGAGCGCCAGTGGAAGATCACCGGCGGCGAGGACAACGTCAAGGGCGCGGGCGACCCGATCACGGAGTTCTCCGCGAAGGTCGAGGACGACTGGACCGACCAGGCCCAGGACGGCGGCGTCGTCACCGGCATCCTCTCGACGCTGCTCGAGGAGGGCGAGATCGACGGCGCGCTCGTCGCGACCGAGAGCGAGGAAGAAGAGTGGAAAGCCGAGAGCTATCTCGCGACGACGACCGAGGAACTCATCGCAAACGCCGGCACCGTCTACAACCAGACGATGGCGCTTGGCAACCTCGACCTCGGCCAGTGGGAGCACAAGCTCCCCGACAAGTCCTGGGACGAACTCAGCATCGCGATCGTCGGCACGCCGTGTGAGATCGAGGGCATCCGCGCCCTGCAGGACTTCGAGTGGGACTATCAGGGCCACGAGGAGGGCATCCGCGCGGTCGACTACACGATCGCGCTGATGTGTACGAAGAACTTCAACTACCACAGCCTCATGGGCGAGCAGTTAGAGGAGCAACGCGGCATCTCGCCGTCGGAAATCGGCAAGATGGACGTCCTCAACGGCAAGATGATGGTCTACGACCACGAGGGCGAGATGATCGTCGAGGAAGACATCGAGAACTTCCACGACGCCGCGCTCAAGGGCTGTGACGAGTGTGCCGACTTCACCGGCTTCTGTTCGGACATCACCGTCGGTTCCGTCGGGAGTTCCGACGAGTACTCGAGCGTCATCATCCGAACCGAGACGGGGATGGACGCGTGGGAGCTGACCGAGCCGAATCTGGACTACCACGACCTCGAGGACAAGTCCGCGGTCGGCAAGCTCCAGGGTTGGGACAAAAAGAAGGCCTTCGAGAGCCTCGAGCGTCCCTTCGACCCCGACGCGCCGCGCTTTATCGAGTACACCGACCACGCCGAGAACTACGGGACCACGCTGAACCCGCACGACGACGGTCACTAACGGTCGACCAACGGCCGCGTCGCATCGGTTTCAGTTTCGGACACGATTTTTGCGCCGCTGGAAGCAGCCGAAGAGACTTCAGTACTTGTCAGCTAGTTCTCAGTATGCGCGTTCCAGTGAATCGACTCGGCGTTCTGGGAATTTTCGGAATTATCGGCGTCTGGACGAACGAGCCAGCGCTGTACGGCCTCTTTGCGCTGTTCGTGCTCTTCGCCACCGACCGGACCATCCGGCTCCCGATCAGCGACGACGGACCGACTGAGTGACGCCGCGAGGCCGGTCGTCGGCTCCCCGGCTCAGATGACGACGCCGGACTGGAGAATCGCGATCAGCACGGTCAACACCGGGATCGCCAACAGCGTCGTGAGGAAGACACACGTCGAGACGTACTCGGAGACGAGCACCCCGTCAGTGCGGGCGCTGCCGGCGAACTCGATGGCCAGAATCAGCGGCGTCACGGCGGCGGGCATTGCCGTCTCGAGCACGAACACGCGCGCGACGGTCGGGTTGTCGAAGCCGATGAGGAGCGCGACGCCGAGCCCGACGACGGGTGCGACGCCCATCTTGAGGGCCGTCGCGGGCCACGCACGCGAGACCGCCGAGGCGGTGTCGGCCCGGGCGAGTTGAATGCCGAGAATGAGCAACATGAGCGGGATCGAAGAGTCCCCGACGAGTTGGAGCGTTTCCATCGCCGCCGCGTCCGCGGGCGGGACCAGATCCAGCGCTCGTGCGACCAGTGCCGCGATAACAGCGTAGACGAGCGGGATGTAGAACACCCGACGGACGCCCTCGAGACCGGCCGAACCGCTGCTCCGGGAGGCGACGTAGACGCCGACGGTGTACATCAGCACGGACTGGACCGAGAGGAAGAGGACCGCGGTCTGGCGGCCGACCTCGCCGAACGCGAAGTCGGAGACGGGAATGCCGAGGTTCCCCGAGTTACAGAAGATCGCGACGAGGACGAGCCCGCTCAACGCCGGCTCTCGCTCGCCAGTAGCGCGGCCGACGGCCTCGGCGATTCCCCACATAGCCGCGGTGAAAGCCCCGATACCGATCGTCACCCGCAGGAGCGTCGACGCCGCGAGTTCCGTAACGGCGAGGCTGTGAAAGACCAGCGCGGGTGCCAGCACGTAGACTACGGCCGTGTTCAGCGGCTCCGGGTTGATCTCCTTGACCGTGGCCAGCACGTAACCGACGGCCGCGATGGCGACGATCGGACCGATCGCGGAGCCGAAGATCGCGACGAGGTCCGCCATCGATCAACGCTCGCCCCCGCGGCGAGCTGGTCGACTCGAGCAAGCCATCGATCGGGCGACAATCGCGTCCTGCATTACGCGGCGTGATACTCCCCGGACGTGATATGTGGCTTGCGATTGCGGACACGATGTCCGTACGGGCGATTATCTCGAGTCGGGAGAACGGGTTCCTTAACTCCGTGAGACCCCAAACGGGGCCAATGAGTGAATCGCGTGCGTTCTGTCCCCGATGTGGGGACCCAGTTCCCGAGCGGTCGGCGAGCGACGCGAACGATCCGTTGCGACCCGGTGCGGAGGTCGAACTCTGTGATGCCTGTTACTTCGAGGACTTCGACTTCGTGGACGCTCCGGACCGGATCGACGTTCGCGTCTGTTCCCGCTGCGGTGCGGTCTACCGGGGCAACCGGTGGGTCGACGTCGGTGCGGAAGATTACACCGACATTGCGATCGAGGAAGTCAGCGAGGCGCTGGCCGTCCACGTCGACGTCGAGGACGTCGCGTGGCAGATCGACCCCGAGCAGGTCGACCAGAACACGATCCGGATGCACTGTTACTTCACGGGCGTGGTGCGGGGAACGCCGGTCGAGGAGCAGGTGACGGTACCGGTCAAGATCGCCCGCCAGACCTGTACCCGGTGTGGACGGATCGCCGGCGACTACTACGCCAGCATCGTCCAGATCCGCGCCGAGGATCGAACCCCAACGACCGAGGAGACCGATCGAGCGAAAGAAATCGCGAACCAAATCGTCGCCGATATGGAGGCGACGGGCGACCGCAACGCCTTCGTCACCGAGATCGGCGAAACTGACGACGGACTGAACGTCAAGGTCTCGACCAACAAGATCGGCAAGAAGATCTCGAACAAGATGATCGAGGAGTTCGGCGGCACCGTCAACGACGCCGAGACCCTCGTCACGGAAGACGAGGACGGCAACGAGGTCTATCGAGTTACGTTCGCCGTCCGCCTGCCGCCCTACACTCCCGGCAATATCATCGATCTCGCCGACGACGACGGCGGCCCAGTTCTCGTCCGCAGCGCCCGCGGCAACCTCAAGGGCGTCCGCGTGACGACTGGCGAGCGCTACGAGGCGAGCTACGAGGAGGGCAACTCCCCCGACGCGCGCAAACTCGGCGATCTCGAGGATGCGGCCGAAGCGACGGTCGTCACCGTCGAGGACGACAACGCGGTGCAGGTACTCGACCCCGAGACGTTTCAGGCCAAGACCGTCTCGCGGCCGGACTACTTCGATCCCGAGGCCGAGACCGTGCCCGTCCTGAAGAGCCGCGCCGGACTGCACGTTCTGCCCGACGAGGACGACGAGAGATGACTGACGAGGACGCAGCGGAGCCGTCGACGGACGAGGCCCTCGAGCCCGCGGCCGACGACGTCCTCGAGCGAGCGATATCCGACGGCCCGCTGGCCGCGGTCGTCGAGAAACCTCGAGCGGAGACGGCTACCGAGTCGCTGCGCGCCGAGGGGGTGTACGACGAGACGCGGCGCGTCCGCGAGGACGGCCCAGACAGGGTCGCGCTCCCGGTCACCGAGCCGCCAGCCGAAACCGACGTGCTCGAGGTCGTCCGGCAACTCGAGCCCGAGCCACGGAATCCGGATCTGGAAGCCCTGCTTGCCGATCGGGGCTGGAGTGAGGCCGACCTCGAGTCGGTGCCGGGCTCGTGGGCGGTGATCGGCTCGGTGATCCTCGTGACAGTGCCCGAGGGCTGTCCCGACGAGGCCGAACTGGGCGAGGCGCTGCTCGAACTCCACGGCGAGGCCGACAGCGTGCTGGCCGACGAGGGGATCGCGAACGACGGGCCGGCGGGGACCTACCGCGAGCCCCGCACCCGGCTCATCGCGGGCCAAGGGGACACGGAGACGATCCACACCGAACACGGAACGCGGTACGGACTCGACCCCGCGACGGTGATGTTCTCGCCGGGCAATCAGGCTGAGCGCGCCCGAATGGGCGACATCGGGAGCGACGACGAGCACGTCTTCGACATGTTCGCCGGCATCGGCTACTTCACGCTCCCGATGGCCCGGGCCGGCGCGAGAGTGACCGCGACTGAAATCAACCCGACCGCCTTCCGCTACCTGCTCGAGAACGCCGTGCTCAACGACGTCGACGACCGGGTCGACGCCTACATGACCGACTGTCGGGACCTCGCCGGGGAGATCGAGGCCGATCGGATCGTCATGGGCTACTACGGCAGTTCGGACGGCTCGAGCGCCGAGAACGAGAGTCCAGACGAGAGCGCGCGAACGGACGAAGCACACGACTTCCTCGCAGACGCCCTCGCGGCGCTCGTCCCCGGCGGCGTCGTCCACTACCACGAGGCGACCCCCGAGTCGCGGCTCTGGGACCGCCCGCTCGAGCGACTCGAGGCCGCCGGCACCGCCGCCGGGCGCGAACTCGAGGTACTCGAGAAACGCCGCGTAAAGAGCCACAGCGCGGGCGTCGCACACGTCGTCGTCGACGCGCGGTTCGCGTAGCGAGTCGCAAGCGGCCCGCGACTGGCTCGCGGCGGCGGTCGTGGGATTGATACACGCGGAGCGAATCCCGTTATCTATGGACAAGAATCAGCTCATCGCGCTCGTCTTCGCGGTACTCATGGTCTCCTCGATGGTGGCGTGGGGCGCGACGGCGATCTTCTGAGACCCCAACTGACCCGCTGGAGTTCACATTCACAGAGCGGAATCACGCCGGATAAACAGGAGCAGCGAGCCGGATATTCTCATCCCGAATCCGTGTCGACGACGGCCTCGAGCGCGCCGGCCGAGAATAACCGGCATTCCGTTCGGGGTAGCCTGCCCCTCAAGGGGCGCGAGGCTGTCGGTACGCCCGTGAGCAGCAACTCGATCACAAACGAGAGCGACACGTTCGAAATCGGCGATTCGACCGTCCACCGGCTGGGGTTCGGCGCGATGCGGCTCACCGGCGAGGACATCATCGGTGCACCCGACGACGAGGAGCTCGCACGCGAGGTCGTTCGACACGCCGTCGACTGCGGCGTCGATCTCATCGACACGGCCGACTCCTATGGCCCCGCTGCCAGCGAGCGACTCATTGGTGAGGCGATCGGCGACCCCGAGAACGTACTGGTCGCGACCAAGGCCGGGCTCCTGCGCAACCGCGACGGCGACTGGATTGCCCACGGCGATCCGGACTACATCCGGAATCAGGCGCTCACGTCGCTCGATCGGCTCCAGACCGACACCATCGACCTCTACCAGTTCCACCGGCCCGACGACGAGGACACCCCCTTCGAGGACTCCGTCGCGGCCTTCGCGGAACTCAAAGACGAGGGCGTCGTCAACGAGGTCGGCGTCAGCAACGTCTCCGCCGAACTCCTCGATCGAGCCCGCGAACAGGTCGAGATCGCGACCGTCCAGAACCGATACAACCTGAACGACCGCGGGAGTCAAGAGGTCCTCGAGATCTGTGACGACGAGGGCATCGGCTTCATCCCGTGGGCTCCGATCAACGGCGACGACCTGGACGAACACGGCGACCTCTTAGACGAAATCGCCGAGGAACACGACGCGACGCGCCGACAGGTCGGACTCGCGTGGCTGCTCGAGCGCTCCGAGGTCATCCTCCCGATTCCGGGCACGTCGGACCCGGACCACCTCGAGTCGAACGTCGCCGCCTCGCAGCTCTCGCTCGCCGAAGACGAGGTACAGCGACTGACCGAAGCGGCGGACTGAGCCCGCTGTTTTCGATTTCTGCCGAGTCGCCGAGTCGGCCGGATCGACTCGAGCCGGGCGAAGTCGTTAGCCGTCGAGTTGGGCGGCGATGCGCTGGGAGAGCGCGGTGAGATAGAACGAGCCCCAGATCGCGGCGACGACGGCCCCGACGACGTCGTAGACGAGGTCGACGATCGTATCGCTCAGCCCGTGTTGGGCGACGACGGCTCCGATGCCGAGTTGCTGTGCGCTCCAGTCGAGGGTAAACTCTAGAAGCTCCCAGACGACGCCGAAGGCGAGGACGAAAACGAGGATGAACGCGAACAGCATCGCCGGCGGGAAATAGATCTCGTCGGTGTGGAGGTCGATCGCCCGAACGACGGCATACCCCGCCGCGGCGACGATCGACGCCGAAATCGTATGCGTCAGACTATCCCACGAGCTGATGAGCGCGTACAGTCCGGCCGAGCCGAGTGCGTGGAGAAATACCGCTGCAGTGAGCCAGAACACGAGCCCCGGCTCGAGCGTGAGTCGGTAGTCCCGCTCGAGGAGGGCGGGAAGGAAGGTGATTCCGAGCGCGATGGCGGCGTTCGAGACCGTCGTCAGATCGAGGGTGACGAACCCGTACAGCAGGAGGACGCCGAGGGCCACCTGCATGACTCGAGAGAGTCGCCGCACCGTCGACTCCGGGGCATCTAGCTGATCGCGGATCAGGGTCGGAACGGGATTCGGTTCGGAATCCGGGGACGTCTCCTGTGGCGTCGGCGTCCGCTGAGTCTCGATATCGTCGCCGTAGGATCCGAAGTACCGGCCGAAGACCACGCCCGCGAACAGGCCGGCGATCGCCGCGTACGCGAAGTTGACCATCAGGTCGTGATTGGCCGCGTCCTGTGACCGGCCGTCGAGAATGTAGTTCGTCCTGAAGGTCACGTCGGCGAGCCATTGAGCGACGTGCCACGCACCGGCGACGGCAAGCGTCGTGAGTACGACCAGCACGACCGCGAACGCGTGGTTCATCCGAACCGCGGTGAACCGATCGATCTCGACGGTGGCGACGAGCGCGATCGCGGCGACGGCGACGTAGATCGCGATCGACGTCAGGACCGTCTCACCGAGGACCGTCGCGTCGACGACGGGGAGCAAGACGAGGACAAGCAATTCCCAGGGCGGCATCACGAGCGGATCCCGAAACGCGACGGCCGGGAGCAAGACGATCGCAACCGCAAAGCCGGTAAAGGCAAGCCAGCGGTACGAGTCCTCGAGGCCGTGATTGAGCGCGAGCACGACGAGCGCGACCGTGAGTACCCAGGCAAGCGCCGCGTTCTGCTGCGCGTTGCCGAACATGCCGCCGTGCTGGGTATCCGCCATACACGCGGTACGGGCCGGCGCTCCTAAACGCGGGCGCATGACAAAGCCGCCGAACGGGCCAACCGCCCGCCCATCGTTTTTGTCCGACAGGCTCCATCGAAGAGGACGATTCCGCCACAGGAGACACTCGGCAGTGTCGTCCATGTCCGTTCTCGATCGGTCGGTGGACGTGGGTGGATATCGGTCTGAGGGTGCGTCAGTCGCGGGTCCGAGAGAGTCTCGGCCGAACACTGATACATCGGCCTCGTAATATTGTCGTATGGGTTCATGTGACAACATTGGGCACGGTCAGGCCCGCGTCAACGGAACGAAACTGCACTACGTGACTGCCGGCACGGGCCCGCCGCTGGTGTTGCTCCATGGCTGGCCACAGACGTGGTACGAGTGGCGAGACGTTATCCCCGCCTTAGCCGAGAACTACACCGTCATCGCACCGGACCTCCGCGGGCTGGGCGACTCCGAGACGCCCGTTTCGGGGTACGACAAAGAGACCGTCGCAACTGACGTCCGCGAACTGGTTTCCCACCTCGAGTTCGACGACCAACCGATCGCGCTCGTCGGGCACGACTGGGGGATGCCGACGGCCTACGCGTACGCCGCCCAGTACCGCGACGAGGTCCGCGCACTCTGTGTCCTCGAGGCGGGCCTTCCCGGTATCAACGAGGACGGGAAACGCAAGCTCTGGCACACCCGCTTTCATAGCGTCCGTGACCTCCCGGAACGGCTGGTTGCTGGCCGGGAACGGCTCTATCTCGACTGGTTCTACGGGGAAGGGGCGTACGACCCGTCTGCGATCGACGACGACGCCCGCGACGAGTACGTTCGCTGTTACTCACAGGCCGGCGGCCTGCGGGGCGGTTTCGAGTACTACCGCGCGTACGAGACCGACGCCGAGCACAATCGGAACCACGCCGAAAACCCCCTCGAGATTCCCGTTCTCGCGCTCGGTGGCGAGGCCTCTTTTCGCGAGCTCCCGATCAGGGACATGGAACGGGTCGCGACCGATGTCGACGGCGAGGTCATCGAGCGCGCCGGCCACTGGATCCCGGAGGAACGACCCGACTACTTCGTCGAACGATTGACCAGCTTTCTCGAGGATGCAACGTGAACGAGTCATCTCTGTGGAGTACCCGAGCCGTCCTTGAGGTGGCGGTCGCACTCGAGTTCAGTACTGGTCCTGTACCGCGTCGATCTGACACTGGATGCAGTGGTCGTCGGCGACACAGGCGATGTTGTCGTACGGGCAATCGTACTCTTCGACGTCGACGGAGAGGCGACGTTTCGCGTGTTCCCACTCCGTCGCCCAGTCGTCGATGTCCATCCCGGCGGAGGTAAAGACGACCTCGCCATCCCGATCGATTATCTTCGCGACCGTGACCGAGCGGTGGTGTTCCTTGACGACGGCGATCGCGTCCTCGTACGACGGACAGCGAACCCGCTCGGTTCCCGTCTGGTCGTCTAACAGCCGAACGACGATGGAACCGTCGTACTCCTCCGTGGGCTCTAATCCGCGAGTCACGTCTGCTACTGACGGAACGACACACAAAAAGCTGCGCTTCAGCGAGTCTGAACGTCTCCGGAATCAAGCCGGTCTGGGTGCGAGAATCGAACCGGGCCGGGTACGAGAATCGAACCACGGCGAGACGTGCTCGCCTCGCTTCGCGCGACTCGTCTGGTTCGATTTCGCCTTCCGGCTTTTCCGCTCCTCGTGTTACTCGTCGCGAAAAAGTCCGGGTGCGAGAATCGAACCCGCGTCTCAGCCTCCACAAGGCTGAAGGATAACCACTACCCCAACCCGGACACGCGTACAGATTATCCTACGGCCGGTTGGACTCAAATACGTTACGACTCTCCGATGCGGTGTGGGGAGCCATACCGCGCGATTCCGGCTGCCGCGTACGGGCCGAGCTCTCGTCGCACTCGAGTCGCGCTCGCGACCGAGACGTTTTTCGACCCACAGCCCCTAGGACCGCCAACGCGTGGCTATCACCGACAAGATCTACATCAAGAACCACCGGCAGCTCAGCTCCCAGCTCGAGACGAACATCCCCAAGGGAGCGTTCAAGGGCGCGACACTCGACATGCTCTTCCAGGGTGACGGCCTCGAGAAACTCGACGACGCGACCCGCGATCGGGTGCTCGATTTCACGCAGGACTTCCTCGATTGTGGCTGTGACAACAATCCCTACTGTGGCTGCCCGGAGCGGAAGTTCATCAAGTACTTACTCGAGTTGCGCGCACAGGGGCTCGGCCCCGACGCGATCGTCGACGTGATGACCGACGACTACATGGTGTATGCCTATTCGGGTGACGTGCTCTCCTTCCTCGACAACGGCGTTCGCACCCTCGAGGCCGCGGAGGGCCTCGCTCGCGTCGACGGCGCGGACGAGAAATACGACGAGATCCGGCAGGCGAAACGGGAACTCGAGCGATAGAATCGGCCCGCCAGTCGGCCGCTATTCGTCCGTGTCCCAAACGTCCGCCAGCGGACTCGAGCGGGAGGACCGGCCCGATCCCGACCGACTCGAGCGCGACGACGATCGGCCGTTCCGGCCGCTGTTTGAATCAGCACCGGAGGCCTGCCCCCGACTCGCAGTTCCAGTTCCGGAGCCCGAACCGGATCGGCCGCCGGTTCCCGACGCCCTCCCGTCGAGCGCCGACCGCGGCTCGAACGCCGGCAGGTCCGGCCGTTCCATGCGGTCGACCTGCGCCTCGAACCAGTCCGGCATGTCCGTCTTCGCGCGGTCGAACAGATCTACCAGACTCGAGTCCGCGAGATAGGTCGCCCCGTAGTCGTCGGGCGCGCGGACGACCCGGCCACAGCCCTGAATGACGGTTCTGAGCGCCGTGCGGTAGTACCACGCCCACTGTCCCTCCTCGAGTCGGTGGGCCACCCGCGAGTCGCCGGTGTTGAGGAAGGGGGCTTTACAGAGAACCTGCCAGCGACAGAGGTCGCCCTTGAGATCCAGCGCTTCCTCCATCTTTACCGAGAGGAAGACGTCGGGGTCGTCGCTCGCCTTCCACTCCTCGAGGGCGGCGTCGCGGCCGTCGCGGTCGTGGATTCGAATCCGGTCGCCGACGCCGAAGTCCCGAAGGAGGTCGGCGAGTCGCTCCTGAATGTCGTAGGAGTGGGCGTGGACCAGCCCCTTTTCCTCGGGATGGTGTTGCATGAGGCGGACGATGGTGCGGGCGATTTTGGGCGTCGTTTCGTCGCGTTCCTCGTAGGTCATCTTCCCCTGTGTCACGTCGTACAGCGGCCGGTTCTCGACGGGGAAGGTGTGCTCGACGTCGACCAACGCGACGTCGTCGGGGTCGAGCCCGACCTGCCGGCAGAACGCGGCCTTGTTGAGGATCGTCGCCGAGAGCAGCGCGAACTTGTTGCCCCGGTCCCAGACGGTGTGCTGGAGGTACTTCTCGGGGTTCATCGGCTTGATCGTCAGCGGGCCGCCGGCGGGTTCGTCGCTCTCATCGTTGGCATTGCGTGTGCCCGACCCCAGTTCTGACTGATCGACCAGCCACGTCGTCGGACTCTGGGGATCGCGGTAATCGGAGACGAACCACTCGAGTTCGCCGATGAGTTCCTGTAAGCGGTCGCGTTCGCGCACCTCGCCGGGGGACAGCGAGTCCTGTGCGAGCAGGTCGTCCTTGCGGCGCTCGCAGGTACTGGCGAGGCTCTCGGCGTAGCGGACGGCGCGCTCGATGCCGTCGATTTCGGGGACACGGAGGTCGTCCCAGAAGGGGACGGTTCGCGGGCCGAGCTGGATAGTCGCGTACATCTCGGCCCACTCGGCGAGGCCGTGGGCCTCGTCGACGACGACGACGTCGCGTTTGCGGAAGACTTCGCTCCCGGCGGTCTGCATGAAATAGGCCAGCGTCATCGCCGCGATTTCGCGGTTCGACGCGATCGCCCGGTCGGAGAAGTACGGACAGCGGTGTTTGACCGAACAGTCGTAGCCCCGCTCTCGCACGCAGGGGGCCTGATTGACCGGCGTGTCGCGTTCCTCCGGCAGGATGCAGGTGTAGTTCGACTTCCCGCGGATGACGTTGAGATCGGCCAGTAAGTCGTCGGCCGCCACGTCGTCCAACTGGGAGACCTGCGGGGTCGTGTAGTAGGCCCCGGTGGCGTCGCTGGGGTCGCCCTCGTCCGCACGGCGGGCACAGCCGGCGACGGCGCGGGCGAGTAAGGACTTGCCGCTGCCCGTCGGCGCGCGAACGAGCACGACGTCGTTTCCGGCCGCGAACGCGTCGCGAATGTCGCGGAGGGCCTGCTGTTGGGTCCCGCGGTAACTCGGCGCGGGAAACTCCTCGAAGATCCGCTCGGGATTCACCGTTGGACTCACGGGGCGGCCGCGTCCTAAATGCTGCGGACCGTTGCGCCCGCTGCGGTGGTCCAGAGAGAGACGCCCCAGCAGCGTCGAAACCGCCGGCTACCGTCGGGTATCACCCACCTACCGGAGACCGCCGGCTGTCTGCGAACGGGTAGACGGCCGATTACAAAGACGAAATCCGCCGTCGAATCGAGATGTGGAAGGGTCGCTCAGCGGTAGAGCACCGCGGTGCCACCTGGTTCCGCGGCGGCATTTCGCCCCGTGGCGTTCAAATCCCACCCCTTCCGCTCACGGTTACGGCATGCCGTGGACGGCTACGGGCCGTCGTGCTCACGTCGCCGCGGCGCAGTGCGCCGTGACCGTCACACTCGCCTCCACCTCGATCCGACATTTTTTGCGGCCGACAACTGCGGCCGAGTCGCCAAGATCGACGCTATCTTTAAACAGCGAGAGAATCCCCTCCCCCCCTTTAGGACGGGCGTGAATCGCGTCACTCAACTACGCAACCCACAGGCTACAGCAGTCTGAATACCAAACAAAACCTATTAGTTCCAAGAAAACGTACAAAGAATTGTGCGAACTGAAATCGATATAGAGCGAGGGAGCGACCTCCATGAACGGGTGAAGGACTACGCTCGCGACAATGGCATCCGACATCCTCGTGCCTACGCTGAATTAATCGAGAAAGGATTAGACGCCAGTGACAACGATAACTAAGACTCTTCAAGCGACGTTCGCCCCACCCACCGCGCACAAGCAGTCGAAACTCAACGACCTGCTCGAAACGTACCGTGACGGTCTGCAAGAGGCGTTCGACACCGAGGCGAGTACCATGTCAGCGGTGAGTGACATCGTGACGCCCTACGACCTCCCGTATCAGGCGAAGGCTGCCATCTGCAACTACGTCCCGAAACTCCGCAAGACGTACAACGCGAAGGAGTTGGACGACGGCCACCCGATACGGCTCACGAATCAGGCTGCAAAGTTCGACCACTCCGAAGAACGCGACTACGAGTTTACGTGATGGGTTCCCCGCCCAGGTCGGGGAACGAATTTCTGGATACCGCTCCGCATCAACCCCGAACAGGAAGACCTCTGGCACGACCTCGTATCGGAGGACGCGAAGGCCGGTGAGATACGGCTTCAGAAGCATCGGAAGAACTGGGTACTGCACGTCACCGTCGAGTACCCAGTCGAAGAACCAGCGACGGACGGTGACGCCACGCACATCGGCTTAGACATCGGAGAAACCGCCCTCATCACAGGCTGTGCCCTCAAGGACGGTTCTCCGACTGACCCGTTCGTGTGTAGCGGAAGCAGAGCGAAGCATCTCCGAAAAGAGATGCACACAACCCTGAAACGATTCCAAGAGCGTGACGCATCCAAGTGGCGGATTGAAGACCGCTTCACGCACTACCAGAACACGCTCACCAACATCGTGGAGAAAGCGTCTCGGCAAGCCGTCGAGTACGCAAAGCAGTACGAGAACCCGGTGTTGGTGATGGAGGACTTGACGTACATCCGTGAGCGTCTCGACTACGGGAAGTACATGAACCGTCGGCTTCACTCGTGGGCGTTCGCCCGACTCCAAGGACGCATTGAGGATAAGGCGATGGAAGCAGGCATCCCGGTTGAGTACGTGAATCCGGCGTACACCTCACAGACGTGCCACTCGTGCCACCGTATCGGTCGGCGTGACTCGCAGGCTGAGTTCCAGTGTCCGAACGACGACTGCCACGTTTCGACGTTTCAGGCCGACATCAACGCTTCCGCGAATATTGCACGACGGGTTGACCCGTGGGGAGAGAGCGTCCCGCTTGACAAGGCGGAGCGCAATGACTCGCCTCGGGATGGGAGCGGTTGTGACACCGCCACGACTCACTGTGAGAAGAGCTCACCACACCAGATGACGCTCACGTCCTACGAAGAGTCGAAACCCTCTGCTAGCGTTCACGAGACCACGTCTCGTGAGCCAACCAGAACCTCGGGTTCTGGTGACGACGACTGACTAGTATTCCCCATGCGTGGGAAGCCTCGCCGTTTACGGCGAGGAGGATGTCACAGCACGCCGAGTTGCGAGGTCTCCTCGTCGACCTGCTCTAACCGCTCGATGTCCTCGACGGTCGGATAGTCCGGCAACGCCTCGACACACGGATAACACAGCAGGTGCGACGACCCGTCCTCGAGTTCGAGCGTGATCGCGGTCCCGACGGTGCCGGCGTCGGTGCCGAACGACCAGAGGTTGGCGATCCCGCCCGACACCGTGACCGTCCGGCCGCAGCCGTCACAGGAATCCTTCGACATACGGTGGCGTGGGTGCCCGACGGTGAAAGTCGTTCTCCCGTCGAAATCGATCGGGCATTCGAGCCCCACGGTGGCGCGAGCCCGCACAGCGGTTATAGGCCACAGCGGTGTACCGCCGCCTATGGAGGTGAACTGCGAGGGCTGTGCGGGCTGTTGCATGGACTGGCGACCGCTGCTCGACGGCGGGGCCGACGCGACGGCCGCAACTCGAGGTACCGACGCCGAAACCGAGGGTAACAGCGAGGCCAGTTACCGACGCAAGCGACATCGCAATCCGTTCGGCGAGCGCGACGCCGAACGAGAATCGGCTCGCGAGCCGCTCGACGACGACACGAACTTCGTCCCGTTGACCCGCGACGAGGTGCGCGCGTTCCTCGAGGCGGGGATGGCCGACGCGCTGACGCCGCGGTTCTGGGACGCTCGCGACGAACGCTCGGGCGACGCGTCCCCCGGAGAGACCGAGGGCGACGGCGAGGGTGTCGACATCGACGGCCACACCGTCGCCGCCGTCGCGGGCCGGCCGGTCTTCTTCGTCGGCCTCCGAAAGCCGCCGAAGCCGGTGGCCCCGTTCGGGCGCGAGGAGCCGACGTGGCTCCCGACCTGCGTCTTTCTCGATCCGACGACGCTGCAGTGTCGGATTCACGGGAGCGACCGCTATCCCGACGAGTGCGGGGCCTACCCCGAACACAACCTCGCGCTCGAGCAGGAGACCGAGTGCGAACGCGTCGAGGCGACGTTCGGCGGCGACCGGCTGCTCGAGGCTGATCACGGCGACCCGGACGGATTGTTACTCGGCTTGCAGGCGATCGGCGCGAAACTGTTCTGCCATCCGGAGCCGGCCGCCCTCGAGGGACTCATCGACCGAGCCGCGAGCGGCGACCTCACGCGGGCGGATCGAGCCGAGGCAATCGCGGTCGCCGCCGCCTCGAGCCCCGGTACGCTGGCGATCTCCGACCAGCACTACGAGCGGGCGAAAGAGCAGGTACTCGAGAGCGGGAACGGGAGCGACGAATCGACCGCCGCAGAGGAGCTGTCGTGGGTCGGCCCGGCGATCCGTGACTGGAACCGGCGCTACCGGGCAGCCGGCGAGGCCGTTCCGTCACCGACCGTCGCCGACGCTGTCGAGACGGCCCGCGGCGCACCCGAAACGCCGGGCTGGGACGCCCTCGAGTGACCCGTTCGGCTCGAGTTCGTTTGAGTTCGTCGGCATTCGACGGCGGACGTACTCGAGGGCAGTTCGAACTCGGAACGACTGAACTGGACACTCACCCAGCGGAAACCCCGACGAAAAGAGGAGGAGAAACCCACCGTCGGTCGGCCCTAGTCCGACTTCATCTGTTCGAACCGGTCGAGCAGTTCCTCGGTGGAGTCGCCGGAATCGTACTCGACCTCGCCGCGGTAAATCGTCCGCTCGTCGTCGAAATCGGTGTCGACCTTCGAGGCTTGTTGTTCGCGGCGCTCGTGTTCGTCCTCGTCATAGGCACCCATTGACATGGTAAGTATGAACATGATAGGGGCGTCGCGACTATTAATGTAACGGTCCATCACATCCGCTGATCGGGTAAAACGTATCGCGGCTTCCGGACCGATTACACGAATTTGGCGACGAATCGCACGATTCCTGCGACAGGTGACAACGAACGATATATGCATCCCCGCGGCGTAATTCCGCCCGTGGCACGGCCGCTTCGCTTTCGCTATTCGCCCCAGTCGTGGAGCGACGGGCGAGTACGACACGACATTCTCCAGTCGCTCCAATCGAACATCGGTGCCCAAGCCGTCTCGCCGTGGTTCAAGATCGGCGGCAACTGGCAGACACACCGCTTCGAGATGCAAAACGGCGACATCGCCCTCTTTGCACGCACCGACTCGGAGGCCTACTGGATGGGCAACACCGAAACGCCCTCCGCGCTCTGGAAGACCGATAAGTTCGGCTGGCGGGACGTCCCCTATCACGTCTCGCGGTGGGCCCAACGGGAGCTGACCGCGACGCTCCACGAAGAGGACCCGTGGCTCGCCGACTACCCGCACCTCTCGTGGTTTTTCCTGCCGGTTTTCATGTCCAAAGACGGCCGTCACTCGACTCGAGCGTTCTTCCGCGAACACGCCGCCGGCTTTCCCGATGCCGGCCGGCGAGAAACCACTCGTTTCTTCGAAGAGTTCCTCCAGACCGGCGTTCTCGACGAGTACCGACACGTCATGTCGGGCAAGCTCGGAACCAGCGACCACGTCGACCGCGTCCGGATGAGCGCCGCGATGGCCGAATTCATCGCCGCGAAGATCCTTACCGACGCGGGCTACGGCGTCGTTCCGGAGATCGAAGTCACGACCGGGCACTCGCTGGACTTCCGGGCCGAAAACGGTGATACCAACGTCCTCGTCGAAGTCACTCGCCCGCAACCGCCGGGCAACCGCGCGGCCTCGGGCCCCGTGGCTGCCGTCCGCGACACCGCCGAGACCAAGACCAACGGCCAACTGGCCGAACACGGCGGCGGCGCGGTACTGTTCGTCGACTGCTCGAGTTTCCGAGATGATTCGTGGAGCGCGGTCCGCGGCGAACAACCCGACGTGCGCCACCGCCCCGCGGTCGTCTACCGCGTCCGGCCGAACGGCCACGTCGAAGGGTATCGGAAAGGCGCTGTTCCCCTCGAGTTGGGCGACGCGATGGAATTTCTGGACTGAGTCGATCGCTACCGCGCTCGACACTGTTGGCTTTGGAGTCCTATCACTCTCTGCAACGGAGTGGGGTCTATTTGTACTATGCAATAGTTAATCATACACATGCGCGCAGCAGTCCTCGAGGAGCACGCGGAACCGCTATCGATCGAAGAGGTCGACGCGCCGGAGCCGGCACCCAACGGCGCGGTCGTCGACGTCGAAGCCTGCGGCGTCTGCCGGAGCGACTGGCACGGCTGGCAGGGCGACTGGGGATGGCTCGGACTCGAGACCCAGCCCGGCCAGATCCTCGGCCACGAGCCCGCCGGCCGGGTCATCGCCGTCGGCGACGACGTCGAACAGGTATCCGAAGGTGACCACGTCGCGGTTCCGTTCAACCTCGGCGACGGCGTCTGCCCGCAGTGCCAGCGGGGCCACTCGAATACCTGCGAGAACGTGATGCCGCTTGGCTTCATCGAGGAGGCACCGGGTGCCTTCGCCGAGCAACTCCACGTCCCCGTCGCCGACCACAACCTCGTGAAACTCCCCGACGGCGTCTCCTCGGTCGACATGGCCGGGCTCGGCTGTCGCTTTATGACCTCCTTCCACGCGCTGGCCCACCGCGCCGATATCGGTGCCGGCGACTGGGTCGCGATCCACGGCTGCGGGGGCGTCGGCCTCTCTGCGGTCCACATCGCCGACGCGCTGGGCGGCAACGTCGTCGCGGTCGACCTGAAAGACGAGAAACTCGAGAAAGCCGAGGAGCTCGGGGCCGTCGAAACGGTCAACGCCGAAGACGTCGAGGACGTGCCCGGCGAGGTCACGTCGATCACCGACGGCGGGGCCGGCGTCGCGATGGACGCACTCGGAATCGAAACGACCAGCCAGAACTCCGTGATGAGCCTCGGCACCCGCGGCCAGCACATCCAGGTCGGACTCACCACACAGGACGAGCAAGGGATGATCACCTTGCCGACGGACGCGATGGTCATGAGCGAAATCGAGTTCATCGGCTCGCTGGGCATGCCCCCGACCCGCTATGACGAAATCTTCCGCATGGTCGCGACCGGCAAACTCGAGCCCGAAGCCGTCGTCTCCGAGACGATCGGCCTCGAGGATGTCAGCGACAAACTCGCGTCGATGACCGACTTCGAAACGGTCGGGATTCCCGTCATCGACGATTTCTAGAACCTAAATTTTACTCTGCGAGTGCGGCTTCGCCGCGCCCTCGGCAAAATTTAGTATAAAAGCACTCCTCCCTCCCCTCCATTCACTGCGTTCATTCCGGGTCAGTCGTCGGCCCGCTCGCTCAGCCGACGGCTTCGCTCGCGGATACTAACGGTGACCCCTCCGCACTGTTGAGCGCAAGCAGTCGTACCGAGCGCGCCGCTGGCGCGCTCGGCCTTTTTCATCAAAGTTTTTGCGCGGGGTTCGACCGAGCGCAGTGAGGGAAGACCCCGCGTCAAAAGTTTGGCTAGAATGAGACAGGGTCAGGCGAATACGGGCTGCCGACCGGGGTCGGGTCGCGGTCGCTGTAGCCGACGCGGCCGATGGCCTTGTCGCTGACGGCGGAGTAGACGGCAAAGCGCGCGTCCTCGGAATTGTCGAAGGTTTCGGACTCGAGGCGGGCGAGTACATCGGCGACCGTCTCGCTACCGTTCGGGAGTTCGAGGGTCCGGTCGCCGTACTCCTCGATCAGTTCCTCGGTCGTGGCGGGGTACTCGTGGTCGTCGATGACGTCGCCGGTGCCGTTGAGCAGCATTACACCCTATCCTCTGTGAACGATAATTATAAACATTGTCCATCTATGTTTCCTAGTAGCACTGGATACCTTATACACCTAATAGTCCCCTAGAGATAGAGGACGGCGGGTGCAAAGTGGAGTAACGCCTTTACGAGCGGGCCCGTTCGGGTACCGTATGCCGTATGCGGATTTACACGTCCATACGACGCGCTCGGACGGGAGCCTCGAGCTCGAGGCCGTCCCCGAGGCCGCCCGGCGCGGCGGCGTTGACGTCGTCGCAGTGACGGATCACGATCGGGTACAGCCGTTCGACGGGCCGGTCGTCGAGCGCGACGGCGTGACGCTGCTCCACGGGATCGAGTTGCGAGTCGAAACGCCGGGGGGACAACGGATCGACCTGCTCGGCTACGGCCTCGAGCCGAGCACGGAACTCGAGGCGATCCTGGGAAAGATTCAGGAGAATCGCATCGAGCGCGGCCGGGCGATCGTCGACTGCGTGGAGTCGCGACTCGGCATCGACCTCGACGTGACGATCGACGGCGGGTTCGGGCGGCCACACATCGCGCGGGCGATCGAGGCCCATTCCGGAACCGACTACGACTATCAGGGCGCGTTCGATCACGTCATCGGCTCCGATTGTCCGTGTTATGTCCCCAGAGCGGTTCCCTCGTTCGAGCGCGGACAGGCGGCGCTGTCCGAGTCGTGTCGGCTCGTCTCGCTGGCCCACCCGCTGCGATACCGCGATCCCGAGAGCGCGCTCGCGCTGGCCGCAGAACTCGACGCCGTCGAACTGCAGTACCCCTACGGCCGCGAGGTCGACCGCGCACCCGTCGAGCGAGCGATCGAACGCCACGGCCTGCTCGCGACCGGCGGCAGCGACGCCCACGACGAACGACTCGGCGTCGACGGGCTCTCTCGCGAGGCGTTCGACCGACTCGAGCTGACAGCCGATTAACCCAAATCATGGCCGCTAGCGGAGGGTTCAATGCATCGTGGGCCATACGACGGTGTATGAACTGCCACTATTGCGACCGCGAGGCTGCCTTCGCCGCGGAGTCCGACGGACTCAAAGTTGGCCTCTGTGAGGAGCACTTCCGCGAGCGGCTCCAAGAACTCGCGGAGGCAGATGGGCTCGAGAGCCTGAAGGAGAAAGTCGATGTCGATCGCGCCGAATAAGATCAGTTAGGCCGATCGTCCGGCGTCGACGTCGATGGCGTCGACCGGACAGACGTCGACACAGAGCATACAATCGATACACTGCACTTCGTTCGCGGGGTCTGCCTTCTCTTCGCTTTCTGGGTGACCCGGCGTGTCGATCCACTCGAAAACGTCGACTGGACAGTCCTCGACGCAGGCCCCATCGGCGAGACAGATGTCGAAGTCGACGGCGACGTGCGTGCCGTGGATCCCGAGTTCCTCGGGCTCGTCGACGGGCCCCCAGACCGAGTGTCCCTCGTGTTCGTCGACCTGATCGCGGTTCTCGTGGAACTGTGGGTCTATGGCCATTGCTAGCAGATTAAAAGTGGGTCGCGTACTTAAAAGTGCGTACTCGCCGGCGTTCGGGTTCCAACAGACCGAGGAAGCGGCTTCGGTCGGACAATCAGCATGCGAGACCGAAAACCCTCAGTTGTCCGTCGTTCGGTCGTCGTCGTGTTCCGCGAACCGATCGTCGAGCAGTTCGCGTATCCAGACCGCAAAGCCGTGATCGCGGCCGTAGGTCCAGACCGCCATCTCGTTGACCACGTCTGGAAGGTTACTCTCCTTGATACCCGCAGCGACGATCGCTTGCTGGTCGACCATGAGTAACTGCGCTGGCCACTCGTCGTAGATCTCGTTCGTCGATTGGAGAGCGGAGGTCTCCTCGATATCCGCGCCCGGAACCGCGTCGGCGAACGCCTCGCGGTCGTCGTCCGTCGCGACCTCGATGGACACGCTGACACCGCGTTCGGCGGCCGCCCGAAGCTCGGTGTAGATCTGCTGGTCGACGACTTCCGTCGCCGGAACGAGGTAGTGAACCGTCTCCTCGGCTTCCTCGAGGAACATCACGACGCGGTCGGTGATGTGTTCTTTCCGGGTGATCGCCCACATCCCCTCGTCCTCCTTTGAATCCGGCTCCTCGAGCTGGCCGAGCGCGTTCTCGGCGGCATTGATACGAGAGTCGTAGTCCTCGCGGATTCGTCGACACGCCGTGTCGACCGGGACGGCCTTGTACTGGCGCGGTTCGGTCTGCTGGACGGAGACCAGCCCCTTCCGCTCGAGGCGCTCGATGGTGTCGTACACCCGCGAGCGAGGGATGTCCGCGACCTGGCTGATTTCCTTGGCGGTCCCCGTCGAGAGGCGGACGAGCGCCACGAAACACCGGGACTCGTACTCCGTCAGCCCCAGTTCCTCGAGGGTCGTGACCGCTTCCTCGGCGTTTGGCACGGTGGAAACAGGACCAGAACGGAGGAAAGAACGCGGCTTTCGAGCGCCGCCCCGTTATCACCGCTCACGAGAACACGTCGAAGGAGGTGTTGCCGCAGGGACAGCCGTCCGCGCTCCCGATCGGCCGAACCTCGTTTGGCGAGAGCCAGACAGCAAGCGCCCTGCCGCAGTCCGTACATCGTGCCGCGCCCTTCCGCCGCGACTGGGCTTCCATAGCGCGTGTTTCGCCCGCACGATACATAAGTGGCCGACGAGTTCACCGGGAGTTAGAGGTCGCCTATTCCTGCCGTAACAACGACCGGGCGGACCTCGAGCCGGAATCAATAGCCGAGCGAGAACGCCCAGTTAGCCGCCAGTGCGACGAAGACGACGGCGAGTAACGCGGCGAGAAAGCCGAAGGAGACGCCCCACCCGAACAGATCCGCCAGCGTGCCGGTCATCACCGACCCCAGCGCGCCAACGAAGCCGTAGACGGTTCGAACGAGTCCGAACCCCGCGCTGCGTTCGGCCGCGGAGAGTTCGTCCATGAACCGGGGCAGGAGTGCCGCACCCCAGCCGAGACCGATCCCGAGGAGGACGGTTCCCGCAACGACGGAGACGATCCCCGGAACGACGATATACAGGAGGAAGCCGGCGACCGAGAGAACCATACAGGCCGCCGTGGAACTCTCCCGGCCGTACCGATCGGAAGCCGCCCCCACGCCGACCTGCGTGATCCCCTGGACGACGAAGTAGCCGCCGAAGACGAGACTCGCCGTCGTCGCGGACTGGCCGCGATAGGCGACGAGGAAGGTCGGCAAGAACGAGGAGGTCGCCTGCCAGACGAAATCGCCCAGAATCGCGAGGACGCAAGTGAACGCAATTTTCGGCCGGGAGAGCAGTTCGACGAGCGGCGCGAGTTCGAACCGGGAGGCCATCGACTGGTCGGGCCGCTGGGGCGCGGTCGGCCGCACCGAGCGGGCGAACAAGACGAAGATCGGCACGGCGACGACGGTACCGACCGCGATCGCGGCGCGCCAGCCGTACCGAACGGCGACCCACGCGGCGATGGGTGGTGTGACGAGCCCCGCAATCGGACCGCCGCTGTTGTGGACGCCGATCGCGACCCCGATTTCGTCGTAGGTGCGGGTCAGCAGCGACGTCGCGACGCTGTAGTGGAGGCCGGCGACGGCCCCGAGCGCGACGGTTCCGACGACGAAGACCGGAAACAGCGGCGCGACCGCGAGGAAGGCACTCGCGAGAGCCGTCCCGCCGACGGCGACCAGAATGATCCGCCGTTCGCCGTACTTGTCCGCGAAGACGCCGCTCGGAAACTGCGAGCAGAAGTACGCCATCCACATCCCCGTCAGCGCGAGTCCGATCACCGAGTTCGAGATGTTAAACTCCGCGGTGATCCGTGGCACAACCGGACTGATCACCAGTCTGCCGGCCATCGTCGCCAGAAAGGCGAGCGTACACATCGCGAGGACGGTTTCCTTGTATCGCCAGCGCATCAGTCGACCTCGAGTAGTCCTGTCATCGAAATTATCACGCCTCGGAGAGCGACAGTCACTCGAGAGTCATCGATTCCGACGGATGAGGGTATTGTTCTCGGCAGGCGGTGCTGGATCGCAGTTCGATGGGGCAAGACGACCGCCGAGCGTCGGCGGGACGCCACACACTCACAGTGTCCGTCAGGTCGGCCGCGACCCGCGGCGCATCGAGCGCATCGCTTTTGCGACTCCCGTCGAATACACGGCTATGGATCTCACTCACCGCCCCCGACGACTCCGACAGGACCGCGTTCGCGGCCTCGTCAGCGAGACGAGCCTCGAGCCCGCCGACCTGATCGCCCCCGTCTTCGTCGACGCGACGACCGACGAACGCCGGCCGATCGAGTCGATGCCCGGCCACGACCGCGTACCGATCGACGGCATCGTCGACCGCGTCGAGGAAGTCCTCGAGACGGGCGTCGAGGCGATCATGCTGTTCGGTATTCCGGCGTCGAAGGATCCCGAGGGGAGCCGTGCGTGGGCCGAAGACGGCGTCATTCAGGAGGCACTGCGCCGGATAACGAGCGAGACCGACGCCTACGTCATCACCGACGTCTGTCTCTGTGAGTACACCGACCACGGCCACTGCGGCCCGCTCGAGGAGGAGTTACGGAGCGAGGACATCGTCGACGCGGACGGCCCCGCCTGCGAGCCGACGATGACCGTCGACAACGACGCGACGCTCGAGGCCCTCGAGAAAATCGTCACGTCCCACGCTCGTGCGGGCGCGGACATGGTTGCGCCGAGCGGGATGATGGACGGGATGGTCGCGGCCATTCGCGAGGCGCTGGACGCGGCGGGGTTCGAGCACGTCCCAATCATGAGCTACGCGGCCAAGTACGAGAGCGCGTTCTACGGTCCCTTCCGGGACGCCGCCGACGGCGCGCCCTCGTTCGGTAACCGGCGACACTACCAGATGGACCCCGCAAACTCGCGGGAAGCAATGCGGGAGGTCCGACTCGACGCCGAGCAGGGCGCGGACGTGATGATGGTCAAACCTGCCCTGCCGTATCTGGACATCGTCAGCGCCGTCCGCCGGGAGTTCGACCACCCCGTCGCAGCCTACAACGTCTCCGGCGAGTACGCCATGCTCCACGCCGCCGCCGAGAAGGGGTGGCTCGATCTCGAGGCGGTCGGCCTCGAGTCGCTGCTGTCGATCAAGCGGGCCGGTGCGGATCTGATTCTAACCTACTTCGCCGAAGACGTCGCACAACGGCTGTAGGGGCGCCGAGTCTCCCGTCCCCGGATTCAGTTCGGAGACGCACTCTCGGAAAGCGACCATTTCACGCCGCGTCGCACAGTCGATTAGACGAATGTCAATCTCGAGTCCGACACGCAAACCGGGGTGACAATATCTGCCGCGCGCGAGCGGAGGAACGCCGATATGCCCCGCTCACACGGCAATCGACCGGTAATCATCCCGATTCCGAACGGGTCGGCCGCTCATCTCGGGTTGACAAACGCGTAGAATATAACCGTCGCTCGAAAAAGACGTGATTTCCAATACCCTTATACACATTAAATCTGATTTAGCTTTGGTCGGATGACCCTATTACGGCCGTTATTTTGCAGACTTGTCAACGCTAACCCTTAAATGATACAAGTACAACTGACTCGAACGTGATTTGGAGGACAAACATGAACGGAATTGCACTGGAAAGAGACGATCGTTTGGTCGCTGAATGCAGCGCTGTGCGGAACACGGGGGTGAGCGTCTGATGGATCCGACGCTTCTGCAGACCGACATCGAGATGCTGACCGAGGCGATCAACTACACGTGGATCCTGGTCGCTACGTTCCTGATCTTCTTCATGCACGCCGGCTTCGCCATGCTCGAGGCGGGGCAGGTGCGCTCGAAGAACGTCGCGAACCAGTTGACGAAGAACCTGTTGACCTGGTCGGTCGGCGTAACGGTGTTCTTCCTCATCGGCGTTGGCGTCGAGGGTATCGTCGCCGGTGACGGCTTCGCGCCCGCCTTCCAGGGCGACGCCGCGGGCTGGATTGACTGGCTGTACGGTGCGGTCTTCGCCATGACCGCGGCGACGATCGTCTCGGGAGCCGTCGCCGGTCGTGCGAAACTCCGCGCGTACGTCACCTACACCTTCCTGCTGGCCGCGGTCATCTACCCGGTCGTCACCGGCCTCACGTGGGCCGGCGAACACCTCGCGTACAGCGGCGTCCTGTTCCACGACTTCGCGGGCGGGACGATCGTCCACGGGATGGGCGGCATTGCCGGCCTCACCGCCGCGTGGGTCCTCGGTCCGCGCATGGACCGGTACAACAGCGACGGGAGCGCGAACGTCATTCCCGGGCACTCGCTGACCTTCGCCGTGCTCGGAACGCTAGTCCTCGCCTTCGGCTGGTACGGCTTCAACGTCGGTACCTCGGCGATCATCGGCGAGGGCGCGTTCCTCGGCGATCAACTCGGTCGCGTCGCCCTGACCACGACGGTCGCGATGGCCTGCGGTGCGATGGGGGCCGGCCTCATCGCGTGGCTCAAGACCGGCAAAGTCGATACCTTGTACGTCGCGAACGGTCTACTGGCCGGGCTGGCCGCGATCACCGCGATCCCAGACACCACCGCGTGGTGGGGCGCGTTCGTCGTCGGCGGTCTCGCCGGCGCCCAGCTGCCGCTCGTCTTCGAGTTCGTCGAGCAGTACCTGAAGATCGACGACGTCTGTGCCGTCTTCCCCGTCCACGGCTCCGCGGGCGTCCTCGGAACGCTGCTGTTCCCCTTCGTGGCCGCACCGGGTGTCGTCGATAGCATCGCAAACGCGTTCATCGCCCAAGTCATCGGCGTCGCCGTCATCACCGTCTGGACGGTCGTTGCGACCGGCGTCATCTGGTACGCGTTCAAGGCCGCCGGACAGGCCCGCGTCTCGCCAGAACACGAGCGCGACGGGCTCGACGTCTCCGAACACGGCGTCGACACCTACCCCGAGTTCGGGCAGCCCGACGTCGCCACCGACGGCGGCGACGAGATCATTCGTGCCGACGGCGGCGAGCCGAACGACGGCCAAATCAAGATGGTCACCGCCATCGTCCGTCCCGACCGCCTCGGAGCAATCAAGCAGTCGCTGGCGGAAGCCGGCGCACCGTCGCTGACGGTTACCAACGTCTCCGGCCGCGGCTCCCAGCCCGCAAAGAAGGGCCAATGGCGCGGCGAGGAGTACACGGTCGACCTCCACCAGAAGGTCAAAATCGAGTGCGTCGTCGCCGACATCCCCGCCCAAGAAGTCGTCGACGCCATCCGCGAGGGCGCGGAAACCGGCGAACCCGGTGACGGCAAGATCTTCGTCATGCCCGTCGAGGGCGCGACCCAGATCCGCACCGGCAAGACCGGTCCCGACGCCGTCTAAGACCGGGACACGCGGTCGACTATCGCGGTCCGCCCGCCGACGGGCCGCGACGTGATAACTCACGCGACCCGCATTCTCGAGGCCGCTGGCAACCGCTCTTCGGCGAATCGACTCCCGGCCCGACCGGGCGTCACCGTCGGCCGGAGCCGTCTCGGCTCGCGGCCGACACCCAGTGCAGTTCCCGTGCGTTCGATGGTGTGACGCTGTACTGGATTCGACGTGATTGCGTCGCTTTTCTCGCGTTCTATCCGATTCCTCGAGGCGTACACGTTCGGGGGCAGCGAGCGGTTCGGAGACGGACCTCGGTACTACTTTGCCGCCCGAATCCGAAGTGGCGCGCATGACCGAGGACAACTCACGCGAACTGTACGACCGGGCGCTGTCGGTGATGCCCGGCGGCGTCAATTCGGCGGTCCGCGCGGCGATCGAACCCTATCCGTTCTTCGTCCAGAAAGGCGAGGGCGGCCACGTCATCGACGCCGATGGCAACCGCTACGTCGACTGGGTGATGGGGCTCGGCCCGCTGCTCCTGGGCCACGATCTGCCCGAGCCCGTACAGGCGGGGATCCAGCGGAAGGCAAGCGAGGGGCCGATGTACGGCACGCCGACTGAGGTCGAGGTCGACCTCGCGGAGTTCGTCGTCCGCCACGTGCCGAGCGTCGAGAAGATCCGCTTTGTCAACTCCGGCACCGAGGCGACCACCTCCGCCGTGCGGCTGGCACGGGGCTATACCGGCCGGAACAAAATCGTCGTCATGCAGGGGGGCTACCACGGCGCACAGGAGTCGACGCTGGTCGAGGGCGACGCCGACGATCCGAAGCCGTCCTCAGCGGGGATTCCGCAGTCGTTCTCCGAGCACACGCTCCCGGTGCCGTTCAACGACGAGGACGCCATGCGCGAGGTGTTCGAGGAACACGGCGACGACATCGCCGCGGTCCTCACCGAGCCGATTCTCGGCAACTACGGCATCGTCTATCCCGAGGAGGGCTACCACGAGTTCCTCCGCGAGATCACCGACGAGCACGGCTCGCTGCTGATCTTCGACGAGGTCATTACCGGCTTCCGCGTCGGCGGCCTCGGCTGTGCCCAAAGCGAGTTCGGCGTCACCCCTGACCTGACTACCTTCGGAAAGATCATCGGCGGCGGGTTCCCCGTCGGCGCGATCGGCGGCCGCGCCGAGATCGTCGAGCACTTCACCCCCTCCGGCGACGTCTTCCAGGCCGGCACCTTCTCCGGCCACCCCGTCACGATGGCCGCCGGCCTCGAGACTCTGCAGTTCGCCGCGGAAAACGACGTCTATGACCACGTCAACGGGCTCGGCGACCGGCTCCGCCGCGGGCTGACCGACATCGTCGCCGATCAGGCACCGAGCTACACCGTCACCGGCACTGACAGCATGTTCAAAGTCATCTTCACGCGAGAGGGGCCGGGACCGGACTCGCTCGAGGAGCAGTGTGGGGCTGGCTGTCGACAGGACCCGACCTGTCCGCGCTACGACTACTGTCCGAAAAACGCCGGCGACGTGAAAAACGCCGAAACCGAGCGCTGGCGGCGCATCTTCTGGGGACAGATGAAAGACGAGGACGTGTTCCTCTCGCAGAACCAGTTCGAGTGCCAGTTCGTCAGCTACGGCCACACCGAGGAAGACGTCGAGCGGACTCTCGAGGCCTACAAGGAAGCGCTATAGCCAGTTCACAGCGACCATGAAGACTCGGCGCGGGCAGTCGCCGGCGCGTTCTCGCCCTCGAGCGGGTCGTCGGCCCCATCGCTCGAGACCGCCGGGAGTTCGACCACAAAGCGGCTTCCGTCCGGGCCGGTGTCGGCGAGTGCGACGGTGCCGCCGTAGCGGGCGGTCAGTCGGCGGACCAGATAGAGCCCTAGCCCGTGCGTGCTCCCGCGGCTCTCAACTCGATCGAAGAGGGAGTCGAGTTTCGCGTCGGGAATGCCGGGGCCGTTGTCCGCGATTTCGACGCGGACGGTGTCGGGACCGGGGTCGACCGTAACCGAAACCCACGGCGTCGCGGCGTCGTTGTGTTCGACCGCGTTCGAGAGGAGGTTCGCGAAGACGCGGGCGAGCAGGTCGTCGGCGCGGACGATCGCGCGATCCGGAATCGACGTTTCCACGACGACCGAGTCACACTTGAGTTCGAGTTTGCGGATTTCGTCGGCCAACACGTACGAAACGTCGACGGGTTTGGGTCGGTAGTTCCGCTCGGTCGTCTGCAACAGCACGCGAACGTCGTCGATCACCGTCGACATATCCTCCGATTCGTCGATGATTATCTCGATCCACTCCCGATCGCGCTCCTCGAGCGAGCCGTCCGCGAGGAGCCGCGACGCGTAGCCGTTGATGATCGTCGCGGCGTTTAACACCTCGTGGCGAAGGATGCTGTTGAGATAGCTGAGATATTCCCGCTGTTCCTCTGCGTGTTCCGCGCGAAGCGCGACGCGTTCGGCGGTTAGGGCGCGGTCGATGGCGCGGCCTTCGATACAGCCGACGAGCAACCCGGTTCCGGCACCGAAGGCCACGGCCCACCGGATCCACGCGAAGACCTGTGCCCGCGATTCGGTTTGCATGACGGCGATGAGCGCGAGGTTGACGAACAGAAAGGTGAGGAGGCCGCCGAGAGACCACCATCCGATTCGCGGGTACCGATCCGACGAGAGCGCGCCTGAACGGAGCCAGTAGCCGGCGTACGTGATCCCAACGAGAAAGGGAACGGACGTGACGGCCCCGACCAAAAACGCCCCGCTGGTGACAAACGTCGAGTCGCTCGAGATGAGAAGACCGATCTCACAGAGGACGACGAACGCTAGCCCGAGCCCGAACCCGATCAAATACGTCGGAATCCGGTCCGCACAGGAGGGGCTGGCGGTCTCTGACCGTTGCATAGTCCGTGAGTCACAACCGAATCGGTTAGCAGTTCCGGCCACCGCAGCCCTCGTCCCGTCTCGAGCGGCTCATAGCGTCGAAAGAACTGCAAAACGAACCGCGAACGCGCACCGCGACTTAGTCGTCGTCGCTGACCGTGTCGACGGTGTCGCGGTCGCCGAAGATGCGGTCCGCGATAACGTGACTGGTCGTCTCCTCGGCGGTCGCCTTCCGCTGGAAGAGCAGCTTCGCGGCGACGTCCCACGCGAAGACGACCGCGCCCAAGATCAGGAGCGTGTCGCCGGGCATGCGCAGCCAGAACAGTGTCTGGACCAGCCCGCCGTTGTAGAACTCGAGGCCGCGCGAGGCGGCGTACCCCTGCGTGAAGGCCGTCTCGAGCTGGAGGAAGCCGATGGGGAGCAAGGAGAGGAAGATCATCGCCGCCAGCCCGACGTTACAGAGCCAGAACGACCAGCGCAGCCGCCGGTTGGTCCAGTGGGTATCGCGGGTCGTGAGCCGGAGGATGTAGACGGCCATCCCCATCGCGAGCAGGCCGAAGGCCCCGAACATCGCGCCGTGGGCGTGGGCCACGGTGAGGTAGGTCCCGGTCTGGTAGTAGCTGATCAGCGGGAGGTTGATGAAGAAGCCGATCACGCCGGCCCCGAAGAAGTTCCAGATACTCGAGGCGACGATGAAGTAGAAGGCCATCCGGTAGGGGAAGTCGGTCCCCGCAGTGTCCATCGCGCGGTACTGGCCGAGGGCCTCGTAGAGGATGAAGAGGAGGGGAATAAACTCGAGGGTCGAGAAGACGCTGCCGATGGGCAGCCACGCTTCGGGGAGGCCGACCCACCAGTAGTGGTGGGAGACGCCGATGATGCCACTGCCCATGACGAGCGCGGCCTGGAAGATGACCGCCTTCTCGGCCGATTTCTTCGTCAGGAGGTTCATCGAGACCAGCGTCAGCGCGATGACGACGACGATGAAGAACTCGAAGACGCCCTCGACCCACATGTGGACGACCCACCAGCGCCAGAACTCGGTCGTGACGATGTTGGTCTGGGGCGTGTAGAGGAAGCCGGCGATGAACAGCAGTCCGATCGAGCCGCCGGCGTAGACGATCATGTGGGCCAGCCCGTAGCGGGGTTCGCGATCGAGCAGCGGCTTGAAGCCCCTAGCCACGAGGGCGGTCCAGCCGAGGAAGCCGACCAGCAGGCCGAACTGCCAGATGCGACCGATCTCGAGGTACTCGAGTCCCTCGTTGCCGAGCAGCCACCACAGTTGGCCGTCGAAGACGTTGTTGATGCCGAGCCAGATACCGGCCAGTCCGCCGACCGCGACGACGAGTAACGCGCCGATCAGTCCCTTGACGTAGCGGGCCTGTTTCGGCGGTTCACGGCCGGTCAGCAGCGGTGCGAGGAAGAGTCCGGCACCGAGCCACATCGTGGCGATCCAGAGGATGCCGAGGTCGACGTGCCACGTCCGGGCGATCGACCACGGGAGCCACTGGAGGATGTCGAACCCGATCAACTCGTTGAGCCCGAAGAAGCCGTCGCGTTCGACGTAGTAGTGAGCGAGCAAGCCGCCGAGGAAGGTCTGTGCGGCGAACAGTAACGCGCCGATGAGGACGAATCGGGTACTCAACAGCTGGCTCGGGGTCAGATCGATATCCCGCGGGTGGGGAATCGAGACACCGGCGGCTTCGGGTTCGGGGAGTTCGATGCTCTGATAGAGCCAGATCGCGGCCCCCGCCCCGGCGACCAGCAACACCATCGCGATGACGCTCCAGGTCATCACCGGGCCGCCGGCCTCGTTGCCCGCGTCGGGCGAGTACGGCCAGTCGTTGGTGAACGACGCTTCCGAGCCGGGACGATCGGTGTGAGAGATCCACGCGGTCCACAGCGCGAAGTCGGCGAACTCCTCGGCCTCTTCAGCGCTCGGCACCTGTCCCTCGGGCACCCCGCGCTCGCGGTCGCCGTCGTGGTAGCGCTCGACGTACTCCTCGCGGACCTGCTCGTGGGCGTAGACTTCCGCGGCGGAGTACTCGACTCGGTCGGGCTCGTAGCTACTCGACTGGAGTTCCTGCCGGACCTCCTGATCGATCCCGGCCTGGACCGACGCGTTCAGTTGCGAGTAGTCCTGGCCGTGGCGCTCTTGAGCGTAATACTCGCGCATGTGCTCGGTTTTCAACTCGAGCGTGTCGGCAGTGTAGTCGGTATCGTAGTAGCTGCCGTGGCCGAGTATCGAGCCCTGATTCATCAAGCCGTTCTCCTGAAAGACCGCCTTCCCGGACTGGACGTCGTCGCTCGTCGCGACCGTTTCGCCGTCCGGACCGACGATCGTGTCGGGGATTTCCGGTTCGTTTGCGTACGAAAGCCACGCTCCGCCGCCCATGACGATGAGATTCACGACGAAAATCGTCGCGAGGAACGCGGCGAGTTGCTTTCTGGATATCTGCATGACAGTCCCAACTCGAACCCTAAGCCCCGTCAAACGGCCCGTGAATTCCTACAGTCTGGAAAAAAGTGCGAACCAGTTCGGGACAGCAGTTAGGGGCAGGACGTTCGTAGTCGTCTCGTCAGTACGGTCTCGACCGGAAAACTGCTGTCTCGCTCGGTACCAAGCACTGTCGTGTCCCATTCGATCGGCCGGCGCGATCGGGCGATTCAGTCGGCCGCGGTGACGATATCGCCCTGATAGCTCGCGATCTCCTCGAGGACGGCCTCGCGGTCGTCCTCGCCGACATCGAACGCTACGAGCGCCTCGTCGAGGTGGGTCGCGATCGCCTGGAAATCCGAGGGAGTGATGCCCATGTCAGCGTGGACGGTCTCCATCTCCTCGCCGGAGTACTCGACCGGGCCGCCGGTGACCGAACTGATGAATTGTGCCTGATGGGCGCGCTGTTTTTGCATGTCGACGTCGTCGAAGTAGCCTGCGACCTGTTCGTCCGCCATGACGCGGTCGTAGAACTCGTCGACGACGGCCGCGATCGCATCTTCGCCACCGAGTCGTTCGTAGAGGGTTCCGCTCATCGGGCGTGTGTACTAAACTGAGACGGATAAAGATCGGGACGAACCGATTCGGCTACGACCGGCCGTTTATCCGTCGCGCAGACGACGCGCCCGAGTCGGGCGACTCGCGTGCCACGAGGGCAGCTCCCACTCGCCGTCGGACAAGCGTGCGCTTTTCATACTCGAGGCTCCGACTGCTGTCTATGAGAACGCGCGGGACGCTGCGATTGGCGACGAGGGGGTCCGCACTCGCCCGGCGACAGGCCGCCCTGGTACAGGAGGCCTTGGAGGAACGGCGGTACGAGGTCGAACTCGTCACCGTGGAGACGACAGGGGACCAGATCCGGGACGAACTGATTCACCGGCTCGGGAAAACAGGTGCGTTCGTCCGCGAACTCGACGAGCGCGTCCTCGAGGGCGACCTCGACGGCGCGATTCACTCGATGAAGGACATGCCAACCGAACAGCCCGAGGAACTCGTGACTGCCGGGGTGCCAGAGCGAGGACGGCCGGGGGACGTCCTCATCACGCCCGATGGGGCGACGCTCTCGGAGCTGCCCGACGGCGCGACCGTCGGCACCTCGAGTCTGCGGCGACGCGCCCAACTGCTTTCCGAACGGGATGATCTCGCAGTCGAGCCGCTGCGCGGGAACGTCGATACGCGCATCGAAAAACTGCTCGCACCCGCGCTACAGGCAGAGCACCAGAAGCGGACGGAAGCCGATAAAGAGCGGAAAGGAAATACTGGAAACGAGGACTTCGAACCCGAGTACGACCAGACCACCGACGAGTGGTTCGACGACCGCTCGGAACTCGAGAAGAACGCGCTCGGCCGCGAGGTCGAAACGGAGTACGACGCCATCGTCCTCGCACAGGCGGGCCTCGAGCGCAGCGGGCTCGCCCACTACGTCGAGTATCAGGAACTCCCGACGGAGACGTTCGTCCCCGCGCCGGGACAGGGGGCGCTCGCGGTGACCGCCCGAGACGGCGAGACGGCCCGCGACATCCAGACCGCCATCGACCACCCGCGAAGTCGCGTCGAGACCACCGTCGAACGGACGGTGCTGGCGGAACTCGGCGGCGGCTGTATCGCTCCGGTCGGCATCTACGCGATCTTGCAGGGAGAGCATGTCCACACGACCGTCAGCGTCTTCGACCGCGACGGCGAGGAGTCGGTGACCGGCAGCCGGGACCTGCCCGTCGAGACCCACGCGGAGGCCGCCCGCGAGTTCGCGAGCGATCTCGCGGACCGCGGCGCGGCGGACCTGATCGCGGCGGCACGGGAGGACGCCGATGGCGACGGCGACGAGGGCGTCTCCGAGGAAAATAAGCCCGAGGGGAAGTAGCTAGCGAGTACCGAATGTCAGGAGACACTATCGACGCGGAGCCCGGAACCGTCTACCTCGTCGGCAGCGGCCCCGGCGACCCCGATCTGCTGACCGTGAAGGCAAAGCGCCTACTCGAGGCCGCAGACGTCGTCCTCCACGACAAACTTCCCGGTCCGGAGATCATCGAGACCCTCCCCGAGGACCGCCGCGAAGATGTCGGCAAGCGTGCCGGCGGCGAGCGCACGCCCCAGTCCGAGATCAACGCGCGACTGGTCGAACTCGCCCGCGAGGGCAAGTCCGTCGTCCGGCTCAAGGGCGGCGACTCCTTCGTCTTCGGCCGCGGCGGCGAGGAAGCGGAGTATCTGGCGGCCCGCGAGGTCCCCTTCGAGGTCGTCCCCGCCGTCACCTCGGCGATCGCCGCGCCAGCGGTGGCCGGCATCCCGGTGACACACCGCGATCACGCCTCCTCAGTCTCCTTCGTCACGGGCCACGAGGATCCCACCAAAGAAGAGTCCGCAGTCGACTGGGACGCGCTGGCCGCGACCGGCGGCACCATCGTCGTCCTGATGGGCGTCGGCCGCCTGCCGGATTATACGACCGCACTGCGTGAAGCCGGCATGGCTCCCGAAACGCCGGTCGCGCTCGTCGAGCGTGGCACCTGGCCCGGCCAGCAAGTCGCGACGGGCACCCTCGAGACTATCGTCGACGCCCGCGACGAGGCGGGGATCTCCCCGCCCGCAGTGACCGTGATCGGCGACGTGGCGGGGACCCGCGAGTCAGTGGTCGACTTTCTGCAAAACGACTACGGCGCGGCCGAGGACGAGGAGTAACCATGAGTACCACGCCCACCGTCGCCGTCTTCCGCCCCGACGACGACCGCCTCGAGCGAGCCCGCGAGTTGCTCGCAGACCTTGGTGCCGAGCCGGTGCCGGATCCGATGCTCGCGGTCGAGGCGACCGACGCGACGCCCCGGACCGACGCCGACTACGTCGTCTTCACGAGCAAGACCGGGGCCGAACTCGTCTCCGCGGCGGGCTGGGAACCGCACGGCGAGACCGTCTGTGCGATCGGCCCCGCGACGGCCGACGCGCTCCGCGAGGAGGGGTACGCGGTCGATCTCGTTCCCGAGGAGTTCACCTCGAGCGGTCTCGTCGCGGCGCTCCGAGGAGAAGTAGAGGGCGGGCGCGTCGAAGTCGCCCGCAGCGACCACGGCAGTCCGGTCTTGCTCGAGGGACTCGAGGACGCCGGCGCGTACGTCCACGAGACGATCCTCTACCGGTTGGTCCGCCCGAAAGGAAGCGGCGAGTCGGCGCAACTGGCCGCCGCCGGCGACCTCGACGCGGCCTGTTTCACCTCGTCGCTGACCGTCGAGCACTTCCTCGAGGCCGCCGCCGAGCGAGGGATTCGCGACGACGCCCTCGCGGGACTCGCGGACGCGACCGTCGGCGTCATCGGCGAGCCGACGGCCGAAACGGCGGCGGAACAGGGGATCGACATCGACGTAGTGCCCGAGGAAGCGACCTTCGAGGCGCTCGCACGAGAGACGATGGCGGCGACGCCGGTTCCGGAGGAGTAACGACCGCGTTTTCGCGTCGCTTTGCCCGTCGCTCGAGCGACGCAGCGACCGATCCGCGGGTTTATGAGCGAAGCCGCCCCACTGTTCCCCGATGGCAGGGCCGGTTCCCGAACTCGAAGATCGCGCGGTAGCGTGTGCAAAGCGGCTGTGTGCAGCCGATCGCGTGTTGCTCGCTTCGCACATCGACGCCGACGGACTCACCAGCGCCGCGATCGCCGCGCAGGCCCTCGAGCGGGCAGGAATTCCGTTCGAGACGGTCTTCGAGAAGCAACTCGACGAGGACGCGGTGGCCGCGATCGCGGCGACCGACTACGACACTGTGCTCTTTACCGACTTCGGGAGCGGCCAGCTCGGTATCATCGGCGACCACGAGGACGCGGGCGATTTCACGCCCGTCATCGCGGACCACCACCAGCCCGCCGACCGTGAGACGGAATTCCACCTCAACCCGCTGCTGTTCGGGATCAACGGGGCCTCGGAGCTTTCCGGAGCCGGGGCGAGTTACGTCCTCGCGCGGGCGCTTGCGGAAGTGTCCGATCCGGATTCCTCAGTCGCAGCGGACGGTGGTGAGCCGAGTCAAACGAGGCGAACCACGTCGGAGCTTCGCTCTGACGGTGGAACTGTCACCGCGTCGGGAGCCGCGAACGCTCGCGCTGACAACCGCGACCTCGCCGCCCTCGCAGTCGTCGGCGCGGTCGGCGACATGCAGGCGTCCGGCGGCGAACTCCACGGCGCGAACGCGGGCATCGTCGAGGAGGGCGTCGACGCCGGCGTCCTCGAGACGGGCAAGGACCTCGCACTCTACGGCAAACAGACCCGGCCGCTCCCGAAACTGCTCGAGTACGCGACCGACGTCCACATCCCGGGGATCTCGAACGACGAGAACGGCGCACTGCGATTCCTCGACGGGCTCGATCTCGAGTTGAAACGCGACGGGGAGTGGCGGCGCTGGGCCGGACTGACGAACGGCGAGAAACAGACCGTCGCCAGCGCGCTCGTCCGCCGGGCCGTCTCGAGCGGCGTCCCCGCGACGAAGATCGACCAACTCGTGAGTACGGCCTACGTGTTGAGCGAAGAACCCGTCGGCACCGAACTCCGGGACGCAAGCGAGTTCTCGACGCTGCTGAACGCGACGGCACGGTACGAGCGGGCCGACGTGGGGCTTGGTGTCTGTCTCGGCGACCGAGACGGCGCGCTCGAGCGGGCGCGACAACTCCTGTGCGAACACCGGCGGAACCTCTCGAACGGGATCGACCTCGTCACCCGCGAGGGGACGACCCAAGAAGACCACGTCCAGTGGTTCCACGCGGGCGACGAGATCCGCGAGACCATCGTCGGCATCGTCGCGGGGATGGCGATGGGCAATCAGGGAATCAGCCGCTCGAAGCCGATCATCGCCTTTGCGAAAAAGAACGACGAGGAGACCAAGGTCTCTTCGCGGGGCACCCACTCGCTCGTCCGGCAGGGACTCGACCTCTCGGCCGTGATGGGGAAAGCCTCCCGGGCCGTCGGCGGCGACGGCGGCGGCCACGACGTCGCAGCCGGGGCAACAGTTCCGAACGGCGAGGAAGAAGCGTTCGTCGAGCGCGCCGACGAAATCGTCGGCGAGCAACTCTCGTCATAACGGAACTCGATGAGTCGTCGGCTCGAGAACTGGTTACGTTGACCGATCCATCGAGGCCGGCACCGTCGGCAGCAGCGGCGCGCGCGAGGTGAACATGTACGCCGTCTTCCGGACCGCGCCTTTGCTGTACTGAACCGCGCTCTTGCGGATCGGCGTGCGCTTGCCGTGGATCTGGGTCCGACCCTCGAGGATCGCATCGACGAGGTCGTCGCCGTCGATATCGGCCTTGGTCGGGTTCGCCGTATCGGGAGTGACGAGAACCTCGGTGAAGGCTTGGCCCACGTTCGGCAGATAGTGGGCGTCGCTGGCCCCGATCTGGGGATAATCGCGACGCGCCGCGAACGTGCGAGCGCGCCGGTTTCGATAGCCGGTAAAGACCATGGAATTGTAGGTCTCGATGGCGTCGGCGTCGTCGATATGGCGTTTCCGGACGCCGTGGCGGCTTCGTTGGAAAGGGTGGGGAACGATCGCGATGCCGCCGAGTTCGCGGACGGTTTCGACGGTGTCCATGAACGGCCGGCCGGGTTCGGGGCGCGTTTCGACCCCGATCGCCAGCAGGTGCCCCTGTTGGGTCGACACCTCGACACCGGGGATGCCGATCAACCCGTATTCCGGCGCGAGGTCGGCAGCGCGGAGCGATTCGTCGATCTCGTCGTGGTCGGTGATAATGACGCCGTCGAGTCCGATGTCGGCGGCGTGCTCGAGGATGAGTTCGATCGGTTCGTGTCCGTCGTAGGAGTCGTCGGAGTGGACGTGAAAGTCGATCGCGAACGGAATCTGAGTGGTCATGGGGATGCCAGGTATCAGGTGCGGCGGAAGTCGCTACCACCAATAGCTTGTTGTCGCGCATAAACGCTGTGCTGCTGACCGGCAATAACGTGCGGCCCGAAGTTCAATATATCATTATATGGTTCATGCCTGTCTCGGCCGCTCGTGAGAACCCGAAGCAGAACGCGCCACACGGCGAGACACCGGAACGAAGAAACGCTCGATCGATCCGCCGTCGGAACGACGCGGGAGCACTGCTGACGTGGTCGCGGCCGGCGACCAGTAGTCGATCGTGAGTTGGTAACGGTGTCTCCGCTCTCGAGTCCGGAAGTGAACGCGGTCCAAACCGCCATCGAAATCAAATTCTGCCCCAGAGACGGGGTTGCCCCTGGCAGGCTGATACTCCCTGTGCGTCCCGGCTTCGATGACCACAGGAAAAACGGACGGCTCGAGCAGCGGACAGAGGGGCGAGCGCAGTGAGCGAAGCAGGTCGAAACCCCGCTGATCTCGATGAGTGTCGTCGTCAGTTCGACGGCTCGTGGCTGGAATAGTATCGGCACCGCACCAGAAACTCGTTTCCCGACGACCGCGTCGACTACCCGGCGTTCGAGGACCGGCTCGCGGTTCCGCGAGATTCCAGTGACACGATGACCTCGCTCGAGCGGGTCGGCAAGAATTCGACAGCTAAGTCACAGTTGTACCAACCGCGAGACGACATGGTCGCCTTCGGGCAGGACCAGTACGTTCGCAAGCGGTTACGACACCGAATTATGCCAGTCTTTGCTCAAGTGAAAACCAGAAATCGGAGTCTGATCGCAGTTTACGACCCGAATCTGGGGGACGAGGTAGTTGCGGCCGAATCGACGCACACCAGGAGATGAATCATATATCGATATACCAAACCCCTATTCACGGAGAATTATAGGCTGCCATGGCGAATTGTTAGGGCAGCCTAAAGTTCGATGGACTTATCATGCTTTAGGTTGGCCTAAATAATAACCGCTCCGTCGGCGAGTACGCGGAACGAACCGCTCGAGGGGAGTCCTACGCCATCCCATCGAGGGCAGACCGCGCGGACCTGCGACGGAGGAACGGACTGGAGGAACCCATGGTCGGAACCACACTCAGAGAGATTCGCCATCACATCGAACGGCTGGCCAGCGACGACGGGTCGTATTACGTCGTCTGCGCTCGCTCCGGCGAACGGCCCGTCCCGGTCGCCGGCAAGCGATTTTCGACCCGCACCGACGCGGCCGACGCCGCACAGGCCACCGAACAGTACCGCGCCGCGCTCAGACGGTACGATCCGCAGTTGCCCTACTACGATCCGGTCGCCTGTCAGGAGCGCCCAGTTGGCGCAGCCGAAACTGCAGAGGAGAAAAGAGACGACGGCCGCCACACTGGCGCTCGAGCAGGACCGAAACCCCAAGCGCAGTCGTCGAACGACGGAATGCACCAGGGCAGAGAGGACCCGATGATCAGTTTCTGCCACGACGTCTCGGGGGCCGTCTTCGAGTCGCTCTCGGCACGGGAACACGAGGACGCCGAGCGGGCGATCATGGAGACGTATATGGCCGCGGCCGAAGCGACGACCGACCGGAATACGCTCTGTCTGGTCCTCCTCGAGGCGATGGCGTCGGAACTCGAGGCTCATTTGAGTGCGACCGAGCGGACCGAGGTACTGCAAGCGGCAGCGGCGAACCTCTCGCCGGTCGAGCCGGCGGACGATCCGGTCGACGAGAGCCTCGCGTTTCTCGATTCGCTGTCGTTAGTTCGAGAGTACGGTGTCACGCACGATTCGGTCGACGCGACCGATGACGTCTGGACCGTCTCCCTTCGGGGGTACGCCATCGAGTGTGGCGAACGGCGGTTTCCGACGCTCCCAATCGGGATCGATATCCTCCGCCGGTCGGCGGCGTCGGCCGCGGCGCTCGGCGTGACCGATGTCACCGCGCTCGGCGACGGCGACTGGCAGTTCGTCCTGACGAGCGACGCGGAGGCAACCGGCGGACTCGTCTGTACGCGGGAGGCAGAGCAATGACCGGGTCGACGGCGGCCCACCGGGCGCTCGAGCACCTCGAGGTGGAGGAAGACGCCGTTGCAGAGCGCGGAAAAGCCTTCGAGGCCTTCGCGGAGCGCGTGCGTGCGGTGCCGGCGAAGACCCCCGCGTCGGCGGGGATCCAACGGGCGACCGCGGCGACACCGGTGGCGACGGCGAGCGTACAGGGATCGACCCCTGAAGTGTCCGGCGACCGCTGTGTCACCGTCCGAGAGGCGTTCGCCGAAACGGTCCGGCCACACAGCACCGCCGACCTCGAGGACGAGGAATCGCTCGCCGAGACGATCGCAGCGGAGTTGACCGAAGACATCGCCGTCGCGCTCGCGACCGAAACCGGGTGGACGCCGCCGCTCAAGCGGGCCGTTCTCGCGGAGATCGAGGACAGACAACGAGAGGTGACGGCGCTCGAAGACACCCTGCAGAACGAACGGGACACGCTCGAGGCGGCGATCGACGAAATCGACGAGATCGTCGCGTGGCTGCAGTCGACGGCCGACGAGTCACTCTTACAGTGTGACTTCGAGACGCTGCGGGCGAAACACGAGCGGCTCGCAACCTATCGGGACCGACTCGAGGCACGGACCGAAGCGCGGCAAGCACAGTTTACCGGGTCGACGAATCGCTACGGGCCGGGCGGAGCCCGGTATCGGACGGTGGTAGCATCGCTTTACTCGGCGTGTTCGGTCCGCTATCCGATCCTCTCGAGTGCGACGCGGCTGTATGGGATCTGTGGAGACTGTCAGGAAACGGTTCGAGCGCACCTGGCACGGCGCGTGTGACGCGATTCGGTGTGAACGGGATATCGAGAATCGAGACGGGGTAGCTATTTCGGCCGGGACAGGCTGTTTGGAACGAAATCGGAGAGGGAGACAGTATCGAGCACTTCGCTGACCTCGATCGCGTCGTCGGCACCGGAGACGGTATCGTGAATGCGGTGCATACACTCGAGCAAGCCGTCGACGGCGGCCCGCTGGGTCGAGACGCGGCCGATCGATTCAGTGATCGTTCGGTCCGCAAGGAAGTACCGGTAGCGAAGCTCCCAGCACCGGCAGATACCCAGTCCCGGATGAGAGCGGTCGGCGATGGTCGTCTCCGCGATCAGTTCGATCGGCGGGCGGCTGTGACGGTAGGTGAACCGATCGGTTCGGAGTTCGGCGAGTCCCCATCTCGGCGGTAACGCCTCGCGCGGAATGGGGTCCTGATCAGCAGCCATGGCGTCGGTTTCGCCCAGAGCGTGAGTGTCCGTTCCGCTTGCAAACGCACGCTCCTATATAGGCATCCCCTACAGCATCAGCGGCGTGTCATGTTTCCGCGCTTCGAATCGGTTTCGACCGCAATACGATCCTAACAGCAGTTTGCCGGTCCGAACGAATCCCCGCCGTGCGGGGGCAATCGTCCGACTTTTAGTGTCGCTGCCGTTGGACTACGTATGGCCGACTTCGATCCCGAACAGTTCGAGGACAAGTACGCCAACTACTTCCCCGAACTGCAGCAGGCGTACAAGAACGCGTTCAACCGCATGAACGACCGCTACGACTCCGAACTCGTCCACGCGATCGACCAACAAGTCCTCAACGAGAGCGAACCGTTCTACGAGGGGAGCGCGGAGCAAAGCTCCGCGGACGATTCGAGCGGGCAGAGCCCGCGAGAACACGACGGCGAGTTCCGCATCGAGCTCCCCGACGATCCCTACGGCCGCCTCGACGGCGTCCTCGTCGAGGAAGACCGGTTCGAAACGGTACTCGAGACCTACATCGAAGAGATCGAGACCGAACTGCAGCGTGTCTTCGGGTTTCAGTAATCCGGACTCCGGCCGTCCGCGCATCGCGGCCGCCGGCAGCCGAACATGGAGGACGGAAGGTTTAGGGGGGCTGATACCCAATGGATTTCTATGAGCACCGAGACCCAGAACGACGGGGACGACCTCGAGGACCGCGTGACGAACTTCCTGCGACGGAACTTCCCGCAGATTCAGATGCACGGCGGCAGCGCGGCGATTCAGGACATCGATCGCGAGACCGGTGAAGTCAGCATCGCCCTCGGTGGCGCGTGCAGCGGTTGCGGTATCTCGCCGATGACGATTCAGGCGATCAAGAGCCGCATGGTCAAAGAGATTCCCGAAGTCGAGAAGGTCAACGCCTCCACCGGTATGGACGGCGGCGAAGAGGAGATGGGCGGCATGAGTCCCTCCTTCCCCGGCGAGACCGTCGACGACGACGGCGGCGAAGCCGACGAAGGTCCGGAAGCACCGTTCTAACGCCTCGTCCGCGCGGTTCCGAACCGACGTTTTTGCTATTTCACCAGCGTAGCGCCGCTACTATTAGAGAGTAGCTGGTCGATACGATTGAACCAACAGGAGACAGCGACTGCTCACCGCACGTTGCGACCGCGTTCCCACGTCCGAACCAGCGCCGTAAGCGTCCGATTCGTCGGCACCTCGAGACCGTGAGCGACCGCACGATCGACCACGTACCCGTTGATCGCGTCGATTTCGGTGCGACGATCGGCCAGTACGTCTTGGCGCATCGAGGACGTGTTGGTGGCCGTCGCCTCGGCGACTTCCTTCAGCGCGGCCAGCGCGTCGCGATCGGAGAGGGAGATGTCGCAGGCGCGGGCGACGCGTGCCGCCTCGCGAGCGGCGCTGCGCGCGAGGTCGGCGGCCGACTCCGCGAGTACGGCTCCGTTTTCCGTCGCAGTCAGGGCCGTCACCGGGTTGATCCCCGCGTTGACCGCGAGTTTCTCCCACAGGCGGCGGGGCATGTCGTCGGCGACGACCGTCTCGAGGCCGGCGACGACAAATCCCTCACCGATCCGATCCGCGATAGTCGAGGGGCCGCCGTCGCGAGCGCCCAGCACGACCTCACCGACGCCGGTACAGTCGACGACGCCCGGTTCCCGCAGGACCGCACCGTAGGTCGCCGTGCCGGCGAGAACTGGGGCCTCGAGCCGCGCTGCGAGCGTTGCTTCGTTTCCCATCCCGTTCTGGAGCGAGCAGACGGCGTCGAACGAGCCCGTCGCGAGCGCGTCCGCCGCCGCGGCGGTATCGAACGATTTGACCGCGACGATCGCGAGGTCCGCCTCGAGACCCGTTCCGTCGGTCGTCGCCCCCGGAAACACACGATCGGGATGGCTGTCTCCGACCCCCTCGAGGCGCAGTCCCGACTCGCGAACGGCGTCGGCGTGGGCCCCTCGAGCGACGAGGGTGACCGCGTGTTCGCGAGCGAGCAGTCCGCCGACGAGACTACCGAGACTCCCCGCACCGAACACGACGATGTCCATGGCTCGAGGTGGCACGAGCGGGTAAAAACGGTTGTCGTCTGAACCGGGCGGCGCTTAGTCCTCGGTCCAGTAGTACAAATCCTCGCGGTCGGCACCGCAGGACGGACACTCGTCGGGCACGTCCCGATCCAGCCGGCCTAACTCGCCGCATTCCCAGCAGCGCCACATGAGTTCCGCCTCCCCGAATTGCTGTCCCGAACGGACGTGTTCGACGCTCATTCCTTCGATTCCGTCTCGAAGCGTGATATAGAGTCCGTTCTCGTCGATCCCCCGAACGCGGCCGACCACCGTCCCGTCTTCGGTGTACAGTGTCGTCCCGAATCCCAATTGTCGCTGCTCTTGGCCCATGTGAGTAACCCGCACGAACCTACGCAATGGTGAGTGATAAATCCTATTACGGTATACAGAATTGGGGAGCGGTACACTGGTATCGATCGACGCTGGCGCGAGTCAGTCTTCGGTCCAGTACATCAGATCCTCACGTTCGGTGCCGCAGTTCGGACACTCGTCGGGGAGCCCTCCCTCGATATTGCCCATCTCGCCACACTCCATGCAGCGCCACATGAGTTCCGCCTCGCCGAACGACTGCCCCGAGCGGGCGTGCTCGACGCTCATCGCTTCGGCACCCTCGCGGGTGGTGGCGAAGAACCCGCTCTGCTCGAACCCGCGAATGCGCCCGATCTCGTTCCCGTCCTCGTCGTAGACCGTCTGTCCGAAATTGAGGTGTTCTATCGCCTCGATGGCCTCCTCGTCGCCCTCTTTCGCCGGTGTCTCGCCAGTCTCGACCATGGAAACGTCCACGCCGGCAACGCCGATAAAGACACAGCGCGCATTGTGCGAACGGCTGCTCGAGGACTCAAGGAGTGTGATAGGGGGTTCGCGTCAGTAGACTACGGTTGGAACAGTCGTGAGCGGTACGTGTGACGTACAGCCTCAGTTCGAGAACACAGTGGGGCGACAATACATCCCACGGTAATAGAAAACAATATACATCCCTCGGAGAGACACGTGGTATGATAGTTCGTCTCAATATCAGCGCGCTCGACGAGCGTCGGTCGATCGGCGCGTCCTCCCTCGAGTCGTATCGAACGGTGGCGGCGGTCGGGAACGGAAGACCGGGCGTCGGGAGTTCGGGACGATCGAGATCGGAAGCCGTGATCCCGTCGGGGGATTCGGCGATCGCACCCCTCAGACGCAATCCGTGTGCTCATACGGCTGGGGCCCATGCAAACGACGACGTGATTCGATCATGAGCGGGACCGGGATCGCACCCGTCGGCGACTGTCGGATTGCGTATCGGCGCGCGGGGACGAGCGGTCCGCCCGTCGTCCTCTGTCACGGGGCCGGTATCGACGACGCGACCGTCTCGTGGCGACACACTATCGACGCCCTCGCCGACGACTATCGAGTCTACGCCCTCGACTGGCCGGAGTACGGCAACAGCACGGGAGACGTCACACACACCGTCGAGACCTACGTCGACGTCCTCGAGGGGTTCCTCGAGACGCTGCCCTTCGAGCGCGTCTCGCTCGCTGGCATCTCGATGGGCGGCGGCGTCGCGCTCGGCTACGCACTCGAGCACCCCGACCGCGTCGAACGGCTCGCGCTCGTCGACAGCTACGGGCTCGGGGGGCGGCTACCCAGCGCCCTCGCGTGGAAGGCCCTGGCGCGAGTTCCCGGGATGACTGAATTCGGGAAGATCGCCGCCAGTACTACGTCACGAAGCGTTCGCATGGTCCTCGATTCGCTCGTCGCCGACGCCGACGCATTGCCCGACCGCTTCGTCGACGACGCCAGACGGAAGCTGATGGAACCGGGCTCGATACAGGCGTTCAAGGCATTTCAGGACAACGAACTCTCCTTCAGCGGCCGCGTTAGGACGAACTTCGTCGACGACCTCGAGTCACTCACCGTACCGACGCTGCTCGTCCACGGAAAACAGGACCCGCTGGTCCCCGTCGAGTGGTCGATCCGCGCAGCCGAGGAGATTCCGAACGGCGAACTGAACCTGATCGACGACTGCGGCCACTGGACGCCTCGAGAGCAACCCGAGCGGTTCAACGAGAATCTCCGAAACTGGCTGCCCGACCCCCAGGAGTCGCCGACGCCGCAGTACACCAAAGACGGAATGCCCGGCGTGACTCGAGCCAGCGGCGATTAATCGAGTTGTCCGTGGCCGGGAACGCGCGTTCGCCGCACTCGCGGCGAACCGCGTGACCCGGGGAAGGGCAGGCAGTTCACCGAAGTCCGCCGCGAGCGACCGCAGGGAGCGAGCGGGCCGACGACTGATGTGGGCGAGCAGCGCGAGCGAACGGAAGGAGGAGTGCTTTTATACTAAATTTTGCCGAGGGCCGCCATAGGCGGACCGCAGAGTAAAATTTAGGTTTACATGAAGTCTTCAATACCGCTCTGCTTGTTCTTGTCATTCTCGAAGATGCTCTCGAGCGAGCGCTCGAGCACTTCTAGCCGCTGTTTCGTGTAGTCGCGACAGTCGTACTCGTCGGCGACCTGAATCGCGGTTTGCATGTACTTGTTCACAGAGCCCTTGTGGACGGTGAGGTTGACCCGGCCGCCGCATTCGCGGCAGTCGCCGGTCAGGGGCATCCGCCGGAACTTCTCGCCGCAGTCGAGACAGCGGGTTTCCTGCCGGGAGAAGGCCCGCAAGTTGCCGATCAGGTCCGGCAGGAAGTGGTACTCGATGACCCGCTCGGCCACGTCCGTTTCGTCGACGGCCGCGAGCTTGCGCGAGAGCTCGAGTTGGGCGTCCATCTTGTCCATCATCGAGCCGAGCGTCTTGTACGCCGAGAGGTCGGGCCCCATCGCGATGTCGGTGGTGTCGTGGGTGTGCTCGAAGCCGGTGTACTCGAGGTCGGTGCCGAGGTTCTCCTCGGCGATTTCGACGTCGACGTCCTCCGGGTCGGCCTGCTCGCGGGTCGCGAGGTAGAACTCGCGAGGGTACTGCGAGACGACGTCCATGTTGTGGGCCTCGTCGTCGATCTCGGAGGGGTCGATCCGGGAGGACATGACGAGGGGGGCGTCCATCTTCCCCCCGCGCTGGTCGGGCAGGAAAGACTTACTGAAGTTGAGAAGTCCGTCGAGAAGTAGCATCACACAATCTTCGTCCCCATCGCAATTCCGGCGCTTTGCGGCGTGAAAGTACGGGTGCGCGTATCCGACCGCTGCGCTCGTGAAGCCGATCACTCTCCCGACAGTTGCCGCTGACGTGTGCGGTGCCATCCCGAAGACGAGTTCGCCGACCAGATCCTGCCGGTCCTCGAACTCGTAGTAGGGCTCGAGGCCGTAATACTGCTCGAGGAGGTCGTCGATAAAGGCGGCCGTCTGCAGCATGTGTTCGGCTGCGCCGTCCGAGAGGACGATGTCTTGGACCTTGAGCTCCACGAGCTGGTCCTCGTGGGTGAGCGGTTCGCCGTGGATGTCCTCCTCGTAGCCGAGCGCCTGGAGTTGGCCGACGTCGATATCGAGTTCGCTCGCGCGGACGGAGGTGACCGGCAGGTCGGTCATGTCGTAGCGGACGGTGCCATCCTTGAACGAGGACACGTCGTGTTTCGCGCGGAGAATCCCCTTCTCGATGGGTTCGGGGATCTTGGTCGACGACGTAAGTCCCTTGACCCCTTTCAGAATCTCGAAGGCGTTCTCGCGCTCGCCGACTGACTCGAGGGCGTCGCGGTACTCCTCGTGGACGTCGATCTCGCGGGGTTCGACGCAGGTGCCCTCGCGCTCGCAGTGGTCGCACTCGACGCGGCCGGCCTCGTCGGGCTCGAGGCGCTGGTCGCAGTCGGGACAGCGGTAGTCCGGCGTCGTCCGAGTGTTGCAGTCCGGACAGCGGTTCTTGAACGTCTCGGTGCCACAGGACTCACAGCGCTGGCGACCGATCTGCAGTTCGACGACGCCGGGAGTATCCGACATCGTCTCGGCGTGTTTGGCGGCGTCGGCGACGTTGCGCTGCGTGCCGCCGGCTTCGCCGATCGGGAACAGCGTGTGGACCGCCGGGCTCAGATCGCGGCTCTCGGACTTCTCCGGCCGGCCCATCCGGTTGCCGACGCGGGTCGGGGCGCGTTCGCGGACCCGAAACGGCGCGACCTCGTTGGCCGCCTCGATGGCGTTGTCGCCCTCGGCCTCGGTCCCCCACGTTCGGGCGCGCTCGGAGAGGTCGGCGTCTGCCCACGTGCGCTCGAGTTCGACGGCGGGCTCTTGGGCCTCAGGCTCGAGGGCCGCGCCGTCGGCCGCGGTGCGTCGCGGTTCGCAGCCGACCGTGCGGACAAAGGGCCGCCAGTCGTCGATTTCGATGCGGTCCTCGTCCGGGCGCTGGCGATGCTCGAGGACGATCCGCTCGAGGGCATCGCGGACGGATTCCGTATAGTCGAGTACGAGCGTCGAGTCGCCGTCGAAGTCGCCCTCGATCCGACCGTCCGCGACGGCCGCGGCGAGAGCGCGGAACGCGTCGACGGAGATATCGTGCCAGAGGTAGGTATACTCGGGGTGGAGCGGCGTGTCGTACTCGGTGGCCCACTCCACGGCTTCCGCGGGCTCGGGGAACTCGAGGTCGAGACGGGGGTCGTCCTCGAGCGCTTGGACGTCCGCGCCCGCGGCCTCGAGGTCCTGTGCCCACCACTCGTAGGTGTAGGAGGCGGGCGCGAGCGGGTGGTTGTTCTCGACGAACTCGCCGTAGTTGACGAGATACTCGCCGAGGTCGAGGATGGCCTCGACGCCGTTTCTGATCTCGAGGGCGTCCTCGGGGTCGTCGATCCGTCGCACGTCGCCGTTTGCCAGTTTGACCGTCGGCCCTTCGAGCGAATCGACGGGGACGACCCCCGCCGCTTTGCCGGGGCGTTCGGTTTTGATCTGCGTGCCGGTCGCGAGGAAGTCGTCGACCAGATGCATCGCGGCGGGGTGGACGCCGGCGGTCGCGAAGCCGTGGTTTCGCGCTCGGCCGTAGCGGAGCCGGAAACCGCCCCTCGCACAGGGGTGAGAGAAGACCGGGCGGCCGGCGATCAAGTCCCGGAGGAACTTCTCGGATGTCTCGACGCGGGGCGGTCCGTCGGGTTCGTCCGCGTCGCCATCGTCGGATTCGTCGTCCACGGCTTCGCCCTCGTCGCTCTCCGCAGCCTCCTCGTCCGTCTCGTCGCCGTCACCGTCGGCGTCGTCGGAATCGTCGGCAGCTTCGTCCTCGTCGTCGGAGTAGTTGCCGTCGATGAGGTCCTGCAGCCACGGCCAGTCAACCTCGTCGAGATTGCGGGTGTAGCGCTGGATCTTCGGCGCTTTCAGCGCGATCCCCTCGCCGAGGACGAGACACATCCCGCCGCGGGCGCTGTTGGTGTCGACCCGCTCGAGATCGCGGAAGCCCGAAACCTCCTCGTCGCCGGTGGCCTCCCCGTCGAGCATGATCGGGAGGTGTTTGGCGATGAATTTGGCCTCCTTGGCCTTCGGGCAGTACTGGAGTCCCGTCTCCTTGTCGTAGAGGGCGATCTCCTCGGCGTAGCGTTCGACCTCCTCCTGGCGGATGTTGTACTGTTCGATGCCCACTAATGCGCGCGTGTAGTCGGCCACGAGCACCGAGAGTGCTTGTGCGGTCCCGCCGGCCGAGCGGATCGGGCCGGCGTAGTAGACGTTGACGAACTCGGTGCCGTCGTCGTTCTCGAGGATCTCGACCCGGTCGATCCCCTCGATGGGCGCGGCGACGACGCCCTCGGTCAGAAGCGCGACCGCGGTGCGGACCGCTCCCTCGATCTTGCCGGCTTTCGTCTCGTAGTCGCCGACGCGGCCCTCGGCGAAGTCCTCGGCGAGTTCCAGCGCCGCCTCTTCGCGGCTCATCTGGCCCTCGAGTTCGCGGACCCGCTCGGCGACGCCCTCGATTCCGAGAATGTTCTCGACGCGGTCGGCCATGTCCTTTGCGACCGGAATCTCGACCTCGGGTTTTGGATCGCCGCCCCGTTTCTTGGCCCGCTCGGCGAGGTCGAGGGCCTCGTCGAGTTCCGCCTCGAGCCCCTCGAAGTACCGTTCGTCTTCCGGCCGCATGTCAGAGCCAGAGGTCGAGTTCGGTGGTCTCGTCGTACTCGCGCTCGAGGGGCTCTTCGAAGACGCGCATGTAGACCTCGCCGGCCCAGACCGTGGCTGCGTTCAGGTGCCCGGAATAGGTCGTCCCCTCGTCGTCCGAGAGGACGGCGTGCGTGTGGGCGAAGCGCTCGTTATCGAGCCACGAGACGTTGCCGACGCAACTGGCGACTTCCAGCGGCTCGTCGAACTCGATCGGGTAGTATTCACACTCGTCTTGGTCGTAGAACCAGCATTCGGCGTCTTTGACCGCGCCGAGCGCAGTAAACCATGCGGCGTCGGCCTCGACGTCGTCCGCGAGCGACTCGATCTCGGCCCGCCAGTCGGCACCGTGCTCGAGGCTGGCGACGTATTCGTCCGTGGTTTCGACGGCTCGGTAGTTCATACGCACTTACTGTGACGGCCGGCAGAAAAAGCCCACCGGTCGCGCCGCGGCGGGGTACAGCGCGAGCGACCGCGGCGTTGTCGGATCGCCCATCGTTTGCGACCGACCGCGCGCGACGCGAGTTCGGAGCAGCTGCCCGGGGAGATAGCTCCCTCTTGCAACTAATACCCACTGATACAGTAATTATTCGAGTATGTAACCGGCCGATGGTCGACTAACCGCGAGAAAAACCGACTGATATGTACAGTGTGTCGCAGTAATGTACAAAAATCGAACTCACACGAGAGAGTACGAGTCCATTATCGAGCAGTAAAAAGCGATTTTCACGTGTTACCCTGTTGATACCAAAATAGGAGGGTTGCTACCACACAGCAGGATGGTGCCAAATCAGTCAACGACGCGACGACGACTCCTCACCTCAGGGGCCGCCGTCTCCGCGGCAGTGGTCGCAGGGTGTATCGGTGGGGGTGGCAGCGGCGACGGCGACGCCTTCCACTTCACGCAAGAGCAGTCCCGTGAGGAGCAGTTCGACCCCGTCATCTCGAACGATGCCTACAGCTTTCAGGTAATACAGCTCGTCTTCGACGGACTCTACGAGTTCGACGAGGGTCTCGAGCTCCAGCCGAAGCTCGCGACGGGCGAGCCGACAGTCGAGCGCGACGGGACCCGATACATCTTCGAAATCGAGGAGGCCGCGGAGTTCCACAACGGCGACGACGTGACCGCCGCCGACGTGGCCCACTCGTTTACCGCGCCCGTCGAGGAGGAGACCGAAAACGCCGCCGAGTACGACATGATCGAAAGCACCGAGGTCGTCGACGACTATCAGCTGCAAGTCGACCTCGGCGAGGAGCCCTACGGCCCGTTCGAACTCCAGACGATGGGCGTGACCGTGGTTCCCGAATCCGTCCGGACCGACGACCGCGACGCGTTCAACACGGACCCCGTGGGGTCGGGTCCGTTCACGTTCGCCGAACTGCAGGAAAACGAGTACGTCGAGATCGAGCGCTGGGACGACTACTGGGGCGACCTGGACCCGAACCTCGAGCGGGTTCGCTTCGAGGCTCACGACGACGAGGCTGGTCGCGTCTCCGACATCCGCTCGGAGAACACCGATGCCATCGCGGGCATTCCAAACGACGACTGGGACGTTCTCGAGGGCGAAGACGGTGTGAACCTCCACTCCGCGGAGAGCCCGACGTTCATGTACATGGCGTTTAACTGCAACGAGGGGCCGACGGCAAACGCCGACGTGCGGCGGGGGATCGCCCACTCGTTCTCGATGGAGGACTTCATCGAGTCCAACGGCGCGAACGTGACCTCGCCGATGTACAGCCCGATCCCGCCGGTCGTCAACGAGGTCTGGGGGTTCCCCGAAGACGAGTATCAGGACCTCCTCCCCGAGTACGATCCCGACGAGGCCCAGTCGCTGCTCGACGAACACGCGCCCGACGGCTTCGAGCCGACGATCATCACGCCGGAGGGGATCCGGGCGCAACTCGCCGAGCGGATCGCCACCCGGCTGGACGAGATCGGCTACGGGGCGGACGTCCAAGTGCTCGACTTTGCGACGCTGGTCGACACCTACACGACCGGCAGCGCGGACGACTACCAGATGTACCTGCTGGGCTGGACCGGCGGCCCTGACCCCGATTTCTACCTCTACTCGCTCTTCCACGAGAGCCAGGAAGAGATCAATCAGGGTCACTTCTACGAGGGCAGCGACGGCTTCCACGATACCATCGCGCAGGCGCGTAATTCGGCCGATCAGGACGAGCGGTACGACCTCTACGAGCCCGTCATCCGGGAAATCGTCGAGGAACTGCCGGCGCTTCCCGCGTTCACGCAGGACAACACGATGGCCTCGAGAGAGTACGTCCAAGACCTGCAAGCGCACTCGGAGGTCACGCGAAATCCGGACCTCATCGCGGATCACGCGAACGTGTCGATGGAGTGAACACACCGGTCGTCGGGTCGGCTGCGGCGGTCGGCGGCTCGATCCGACAGCCGGTCCGGAGCGGTCCGAGCACAGCGACGAGACGACAACCCGACTCGCGAACCGATGAAACTACTCAAGTACACGATATACAGGCTCCTGCAGGCGATCCCCGTCCTGATCGGGATCTCCGTCATCACGTTCCTGCTCGCGAACTTGGGGCCGGGCGACCCGGTCAGTCTGATGTTGCAGGGACAGGAACACAGCGAGGAACTGGTCCGGACGATCGAGCGGCGGTACGGACTCGACAGGCCGCTCCACGAGCGGTACCTGACCTACATGGGCGGCCTGCTACGGGGCGATCTGGGACAGAGCATCCACCACCAGCGACCGGTCGCCGAGCTGATGGTGAATCGAATCGGACCGACGCTCCTGTTGGTCCTGTCGGCGTACGCGTTCGCGCTGGTGACGGCGATTCCGCTCGGGATCATCGCCGCCAACCGGCGAAACGAGCCGACCGATCACGTCTCGCGGATCGCCGCACTCGTCGGCGTCAGCACCCCCTCGTTCTGGATCGGTATCGTCCTGATCCTGCTCTTCGCAGTCACACTCGGCTGGCTCCCCTCGAGCGGGCTCATCTACCCCTGGCGGCCGCCGAGTGCCTACCGGGGGATCGACGGTCACCTCGAGCTGTACTACCAGTCGGCCAGACACCTCCTGTTGCCGATGATCGCGCTGGGGACCTTACAGATGGCGACGATCATGCGCGTCGAGCGCACCCAGATGATCGAGTCGCTACAGGGCGAGTACGTGAAGTTGGCTCGCGCGTACGGCGTGCCCGAGCGGACGATTCTGCGAAAGCACGCGTTCAACGTCGCCCAGCTGCCGATCATCACCATCGTCGGACTGAACCTGTCGACGGCGATCGGCGGCGCGGTGCTGGTCGAGACGGTGTTCAACATCAACGGGATGGGACGGCTGTTCGTCAACGCGATCTCGACGAACGACTACCAACTCGTGATGGGGATCACGATGTTGCTCGGGTTCCTGTTCGTGATCGGTGTCATCATCACCGACATCTCCTACGCGTACGTCGACCCGCGAGTCACCTACGGTGAGCGTGAGTAACCATGGCAGTCAGTGAATCACAGTTCGAGAGCGGCCGAGAACCGGCGTCCGAAGACGAGGAGGAAGTCGAAGCTCGCGTCGGCTGGCGCTACACGCTCGCGCGGATCAAGCAGGATACGACGGCCCGCTGGGGGCTGTACGTCGTGACGGTCGTGCTGTTCGTCGCGATCTACGCCGTGGTCGACAGCAACCTCTCCCTGCTCACGTTCGGGCTCCTGTCGGATTTCACGTTCGCGCGACTGCTGCCGATCTTCGATCACCCGACCCACATCCCGCCGCCGGGCGAGGGGACTCAACACATGCCGCCGTACTTCCCGCTCGCCGAGCAGGCGTGGAACCCGCTGCCAGCGGGCGGCACGATAGAGCATCCCCTCGGCACGGACCACACCGGGCGGGACTACTTCACGCGGATCGTCTACGGCACGCAGGTGTCGGTGTTCGTCGGACTCGTCTCGACGTTCATCGGGCTCGCCGGCGGGACGATCATCGGTGCCGTCGCCGGCTACTACGGCGGCCGGGCCGACGATATCCTGATGCGGGCCGTCGAGACGGTCTACTCGATCCCACCGCTGATCCTCATCATCGTCTTCACCGTCTTCGTCGGCGGGGCGAACATCTGGTATGCCGTCCTCGGCGTCGGGATTACGTTCATTCCGGTCTTCGCCCGCATCATCCGGAGCCGGGTCCTGAGCATCCGCGAGATGGACTACATCGAGGCGGCGCGGGCGGCCGGCGTGAAAGACCGCCACATCATCATGCGACACGTCGTGCCGAACAGCTTCGCGCCGGTGCTGGTGTACGCGACGCTCCAGATCGGCGTGACGATCCTCATCGTCGCCGGGCTCTCCTTCCTCGGCTACGGCGCACAGCCGCCGACGCCGGACTGGGGTCAGATGCTCAACGTCTCACACGGCTACATGCACTCGAACGTCTGGCTCTCGATCTGGCCGGGTATCGCGATCATGATCACCATCATGGGCTTCAACCTGTTCGGCGACGGCCTGCAGGATGCCCTCGACCCCCGAATCGACGACTAACAATGAGTTCCGAACCACTACTCCGCGTCAAGAACCTCAAGACGCAGTTCTTCACCGAAGCCGGTACAGTACGCGCAGTCGACGGCATCTCCTTTACCGTCCGCGAGGGCGAAATCGTCGGTCTCGTCGGCGAGAGCGGGGCCGGCAAGTCGGTCGCCTCGATGAGCATCATGGGGCTGGTCGAGGCCCCCGGCGAGATCGTCGCCGGCGAGATTACCTACAAAGGCGAGACGATCTTCGGCCTCGAGGAGGGCCCCGACGGCGAATTACGAAAGCGAGACGACGCCCTCTCCGACGAGGAGATCCGGACCCGAATCCGGGGCAACGAGATCGCGGTGATCTTCCAGGACCCGATGGAGTCGCTCAACCCTGTCTTCACCGTCGGCGGCCAACTGCGGGAGTTCATCGAACTCAACCGCGGGCTGGCCGAAGACGAGGCCCGTGCAGAGGCGATCGACATGCTCCGGGAAGTCGGCATCCCCGATCCCGAGGAGCGCTACGAGGAGTACCCCCACCAGTTCTCCGGCGGGATGCGCCAGCGCGTACTCATCGCGATGGCACTGGCCTGCGAACCCAGCCTCATCATCGCCGACGAGCCGACGACGGCCCTCGATGTCACCGTCGAGGGCCAGATCCTCGAACTGGTCGACGACCTCCAGGCGAAGTACGGGACGAGCTTCGTCTGGGTCACCCACGATCTGGGCGTCGTCGCCGAGATCTGCGACCGGGTGAACGTGATGTACCTCGGCGAGATCGTCGAGCAAGCGCCCGTCGACGAGCTGTTCTACGACACCAAACACCCCTACACGAACGCCCTGCTGGACTCGATTCCCCGCCCCGATCGAACCGTCACGGAACTCGAGGCCATCGAGGGAGTCATGCCCGAGGCGATCAATCCGCCGTCGGGCTGTCGGTTCCACCCGCGCTGTCCCGACGCGCGGGAGGTCTGCAAGCGAGTCCATCCCGAAGCGAAGGTGGTCGACGACGCCGGCGGGGAGCCCCACCGCGCGGCCTGCGTCCAACACGACGCCTTCGACGCGGGCTACGACGAGAGCCCGCCGCTCGAGGGGGCCGCCGGCGGCGAGTCGACCCTGCGAGGCGAGGGGATCGGCGGCTCGGAGTCCCAATCCGGCGCGGAGTCGGAACTCGCAGCCAATCCGACCGCCGACGACAGCGGGGGTGGGAGCCGTGAGTAGCAGCATTCGGTTAGACGAAGAGCGCAGTTACGACCGGGAGGGGCCACTGCTCGAACTCGAGGGCGTCACGAAGTACTTCTCGCAGGAGTCGGGTCTGCTCGCGGGCCTGCAGTTCGATCCGGACGCGTTCCCGCCGATCAGCGTCGATCGAGAGCACGTCGAGGCGGTCGACGACGTCTCACTCGAAATCCGGCCCGGGGAGACGCTCGGGCTGGTCGGCGAGTCCGGTTGTGGCAAGAGCACGCTCGGGCGGACGATCCTGCGCCTGCTCGAGCCCACCGAGGGGGACATCTACTTCAAGGGGGAGAATCTGGCCGACCTCGGCGGCGAGGAACTCCGGCGGACCCGCTCGGACATGCAGATGATCTTTCAAGACCCCCAGTCCTCGCTCGATCCGCGGATGAAGGTCGGCCGGATCATCGAGGAGCCGATGCGGGCCCACGACATGTTAGACGACGAGGGCCGGGAGGCGCGGGCAAAGACTCTCCTCGAGAAGGTCGGCCTCGATCCGCGCCACTACAACCGCCACCCCCACTCCTTCTCCGGCGGGCAGCGCCAGCGGATCAACCTCGCGCGAGCGCTGTCGGTCGACCCCGATTTCGTCGTCTGCGACGAGCCCGTCTCCGCGCTGGACGTCTCCATTCAGGCGCAGGTGCTGAACACGATGGACGAACTCCAAGACGAGTTCGGGCTGACCTACCTCTTCATCGCCCACGACCTCTCCGTGATCCGCCACATCTCCGACCGCGTCGCGGTGATGTATCTCGGCCACATCGTCGAACTCGCCGCAAAAGAGGAGTTATTCGAGAACCCACAACACCCTTACACCCGCGCCCTGCTCGAGTCGATTCCCGTCCCCGACCCGCGGGAAAACGGCGCGCGCGGCGTACTCGAGGGCGAGGTACCGAGCCCGGTCGAGCCGCCGTCGGGCTGTCGGTTCCGAACGCGGTGTCCGCGCCTGATCGCACCCGATGAGTACGACTGGGGCGACGGGGAGTGGGCTCAGACGCGGGCGTTCATGCGAGCGGTCAAACGGCGGTCGTTCGAACCGATGCCGGCTGCGGAGCTACGACGAGAGTTCTTCGACGGCCGTCCGCCGGGGGGCGAAGCGGGATCGATCGTCGAAGATGCGATCGACCTCGTCGCCAGCGACGGCGGGGGCGGTCACGAGGCCGACGACGAAGCCGAGCGCTGGGAAGCGGTGACCGACCTGCTACTCGAGTCCTTCGCCGAGCAAAGCGTCTGTGCGCGCGAGCGACCGGCCTACGAACTCGAGACGGAATACGGTAATAGAGAACATTTCGCGGCCTGTCACCTGCACCGGTGAATCGAGTATAGCAGCGACTCGCGTCTCGATTCTCAATCCCAAAAGAGGAAGAGAAGCACCGTAATTAGCGCCATAATTCTATGGATTTTCCAAGTCGGATAGTGAGCCGTCAGAGAAGGCTGGTCCGGACGACAGTCAGTTCTCCTCCCGTAGCGACGCAAAGAAATGACAGTTAGAAAAGTATAGTACTATACTGGTAGTTTTTGCAGAGTTCGACTGTACCGGGCTCGAGAGAACTCGATTTCGACTCGAGAAAGGAGTTACGAGTCGAGCAGTCACAGTGGAAAGCGGTCACGCTTTGAGCCACTATATATTGTGTTTTTTGTACAATACTATCTACCCTCGGTCGTGGCAGTGATTGTATTTATCAGCGGACAAGGCGAATACCCCGAGGCGATTCACGCGATCCACGATGACTTCGCTATTGGGCGACCGCGAAGCAGTCTGCTGTATCAGACGAGCACATCGTTCCCCTAGAGTGAACGACGAACACACTGACACGATCGCCGTGCTCCCGCTTTCGCTCCGACGAGCCGTCAGAGTCTCCCTCGTAGCACACGCGAAGCGAACCGAAGAGCAGTATCGACAGACTGTCTCTCTGACCGGTTCGCTTCTCGAACCAGTTCGACGATAGTGTCAACTGAATCGAGCGACACACCGATCGGACGGTCCGCGGGTCTCGCGTACGGTGCTCTCCGGCCCGTACCCGTTGTGCGATAGGGTGTATATTGACCGTCAGTGGCTCCCACACACCAGTATATCACAACTACCACAATACTATATGCGATCTGTTGTGAACCTTCTCGAGGCCAAGTGGTTCGAGACGCCGAAAGCGGCTTGGAATTACGGAAGCCAAAGCCTTCCGTACGACCCAAGGGACTCGGCCTGTTCCTTCTGTAAATTGAGGGTGAAGATTATAAATCTAACAGATAGTTGAAATACTCGATGAGCGTAGCTCAGAGCTGCTACTCTCGAGGAAAGACATAAAACCGGTCGTGAATCGTCCGAAGAGATCGAAGCGACAGTGAAAAAACGGCAAGCTAACTCGAAAACGCTCGTGAAGCCGAATCAGACACGATTGAAGGAATTTGCGAGGGACCCGAATCAGTCGAGTTCGGCCGCTCACGTTCCGTACCGATACTTGATCGTGATCGAATCGGTCGTCTCCTGTAACTTCTGGAGGAGCGTCCGCTGGTAGCGGTCGTCCTTGATCCGTCCCGTGGGGCTGACGATGCCGACGGCCCCGTCCAATCGGCCGTCGACGAGGATGGGTGCGGCGACGAGTCCCATTCCGGTAACCTGTTGGTCCCAGTCCACGGCGTATCCTTGCTCTCGAATCCCGTCTAACTCTGCCCGTAACGTGCCCTCGTCGGTGATCGTTTCGTCGGTCACCCGTGCCAACCCCCGCGTTTCGATGATTTCGTCGGTTCGCTCGTCCGGGAGGTGCGCGAGAATTACCTTCCCCGTCGCGTTCGTGTGCAGCGGTATCGTCATCCCGGAGTAAATGCCTAACTCGAGCGAGCGTTCGCCGAACGTCTTGTGCAGGATCACCGCCTGTCCCGATTGCTCGACCACCAGCGACACGAGTTCGCCGGTTTGGTCGGCGAGGTCCTTCAGGAACCCCTCGGCCACTTGGAAGAGGCCGTTTCGGTGCTTGATTCGGGAGCCGGTCGTGAGAAACCGGTAGCTGAGCCGATACTCGCCGCCGTCGTTGATGACGTACCCCGTCTCCGCGAGCGTGCGAAGGTACGCGTGTGCGGTGCTCTTCGGGATGGCTAGCCGAGTGGCGACCTCGGACGGTCCCGCACCGTTGACCTCCCACAAGGTCTCGAGGACGGTGAATGCCTTGAGCACCGACGACATCGTGGACGTTCCCTCAGTCATATGTATCCGTCCGCCCGGTCGTCGATAAATCGTTCGGTTATGTTGGACGTTATTCGCTCGTCGGCGCCCTACTCGACCCGAAACGCGATCCGGAACGGGCACGTGGTAGAGATCTCGTCCATTTTCGTCCACTAGTGATGGACGAAATTAGCGGAATACCGGCACTTTCCAGCGGGTAATTACACCATTACGGCCGTAAACCAGTTCGATTCGATCGACAGTCGCCAGTTGCTTCGACCTGTCTGAGACTGGAATGAATCGGTTCGTCCATAGATAGTGGACGAGACGGGAACGAAAGCCTTCGAGGTCGCCCTCGAGGACGTGCGCGAATCGGGAACAACACGGCAAAACGAGAGCAGCGGTCGAAATCGTGGGTTCGGAGTTACTCTTCGAGTGGCAGCGAGCCGTACTCGTCGACGAACTCGTCGCGTAGGACCTTTTTGTCGAACTTTCCGGTCGAGGTCTTCGGGATCGACTGGCAGAAGAAAATCTCGTCGGGAAGCCACCACTTGGGGAATCGCTCGAGGAGGTGTTCGCGGAGATCATCCGCGGAGACGTCGGCAGCCGAGGTCACGACGTAGGCGACCGGGCGTTCCTCCCAACTCGGATGGTTGACGCTGATCACCGTCGCCTCCTCGACGGCGTCGTGGGCCATGAGTTCGTTCTCGAGTTCGAGCGAGGAGATCCACTCCCCGCCGCTCTTGATCACGTCGTCGAGGCGGTCGACGACCTCGAGGTAGCCGTACTCGTCGATCACGCCGACGTCGCCGGACTTGAACCAGCCGTCTTCCGTGAACGAAGCCTCGGTCTCCTCGGGGCGAGCGTAGTACTCGTCGATGAGCCACGGCGATCGGGCCTGAATCTCGCCGGTCGACTCCCCGTCGTGGGGGACCGGGTTCCCGTCGGGGTCTCGCAGCCGAATCCGGACCCCGGGGGCCGGAATGCCGGGTTTCATCTGTTGCTGGTACCGCTCGCTCTCCGGCAGGTCCTGGACCTCGGTGGTCGTCATCGTATTGACGAGGTGCGGAGCCGCCTCGGTCATCCCGTAGCCCTGGTGGATCGGCGCGCCGATCTCTTTGTCGAATTTCTCCATGAGCCACTCGGGCGGCGACGTGCCGCCGATGAGGACGCGATCGAGACTCTCGAGTTCGATGTCGTCGCGCCCATCATAGAGCGAGGCAACCTCGAGCCACACGGTCGTCACCGCGGCAGTGACGGTCACGTCCTCCCGTTCGATGAGTTCGGTTATCTCCTCGGCACCGGTCTTCGGACCCGGCAGAACGAGCTTGGAACCGCACATCGTCGCCGTGTAGGGCAGTCCCCACCCGTTGACGTGGTACATCGGGACGACGGGCATTACGGCGTCGTTCTCGCTGATCGCGAAGACGTCGACGTGGCTGTGGGTCACCGTGTGGAGATAGAGGCTTCGGTGGGTGTAGGCCGCACCCTTGGGAAGTCCCGTCGTTCCGGAGGTGTAGCAGATGCCCGCCTCGTCGTCCTCGTCTATCTCCGGCCAGTCGTACTCCGAATCCTGCCCCTCGAGCAGGTCCTCGTAGGCGTACACCGGCTCGAGGTCGGTCTCAGGCACCTCGTCGTCGAGGATCACGTAGTGTTCGACGGTCTCGAACTGGTCCGCGACGTTCTCGACGGTCTCGACGAACTCGGGGTCGACGAACACGACCTCGTCCTCGGCCTCGTTGACGATCTCGACGAGGTGCTCGTCGGGAAGCATGTGGTTCGTCATGTGGATGCTTCGGCCGCTACACGGGAGCGCAAAGTACAGTTCGTAGTGGCGGTAGTGGTTGATCGCCAGTACCGACAGACGCGCCCCGGGGTCGATCCCAAGGTCGTCGAGCGCGTTCGCCAGTCGCCCCATCCGCTCGTAGGCGTCGGCGTACGTGTACCGGTGAGTGGTTCCGTCGGGCAACTCCGAGACGATCTCCTTGTGACCAAACAGGTCGGTGGCCCGCTCGATCAGTACCTGTAGCGTGAGTTGATACTCTTTCATTCCGAACCCCCTCCGTTGACCGGTTCGAACCGGTAGAACGCGCGTTCCTCGTCGGTCGGGCCGTCGATCTCGACGATCTTCAGCTCGACCGAATCACCGATCTCGAGGTCGTCGTAGGCTACGCCGTCGACCCGGGCGGACAGCCGCACCGGCCCGAGGTCGACGACGGCCACGACGTACGGGACATCGTGGTCCCGCAGGCCGATCGGCAGGCCGCCACGCACCTCCGAGAAGGCGAACAGTTCGCCCTCGTGTGGGAGGTCGACGTACTCGAGGTCGTCGCCAGTACACTCCGGACAGACGATCCGGGGCGGGTAGTGTACCTCCTCGCAGTCGTGACAGCGGGTCGTCGTTAGTCGCCCCTCCCACAGGTTGTCGTAGAACTCGTGGATCTTGGTGTGGTCGTCGGTCTGTCGCTCGTAGAAGTCGAGCAGTCGGGGGAGCTCGATCTCCGTCGGGACCGAGACCCGCTCTCGCTTCGGTTCGTGGATGTCGTTCGTATCAGTCATTTCGGATCACGGTCGAAGACCATTACGCTGTGGACCGAACCGCTTCCGCTCAGATTGTGGATGAGGCCGGTTTCGGCTCCCTCGACGAGCCTGTCGCGTTCGACGGTTCCCTGGAACTGGTTGGTGATCTCGAGGGCCTGTGAGACCCCCGTCGCGCCGAGAGGGTGCCCGCAGCCGAGCAGACCCCCTCGCGGATTCACGGCGACGTCGCCGTCGAGGTGGCTCCGGCCGTCTTCGATGAACTGGCCGCCCTCGCCGCGCTCGGCGAAGCCGAGTTCCTCGTACTCGATGATCTCGCTGATCGAGAAACAGTCGTGGACCTCGGCGACGTCGATCTCCGCGAGCGGGTCCTCGATGCCCGCCTGATCGTACGCGGTCTGCGAGGCCTTCCGGGCCTGGGGCCAGCCGCTGAACGACGGGAGGTTGTTGATCGAGTTGCCCGCCATCGTGGACTGGCCGCTGCCGACGATCCAGGCCGGAGTGTCGGTCACCTCGCGCGCTTTCTCCTCGCTCATGAGGATCACGCCGGCGGCGCCGTCGGTGATCCCGCTGCAGTCGTAGAGATGCAGCGGCGGAGCGATCTCGGGCGACTCCTCGACGTCCGCGGGGTCGATCTCCGTCCTGTAGTGGGCGAAGTCCGTCTTCGCGGCGTGGCTCTTGTTCTTCGCCGCCACGAGCGAGAGTTGCTCACGGGTCGTTCCGTGTTCGTGCATGTGTCGCTGGGCGTACCACGCGAAGAAGGGCGGTGCCGTGAGCCCGTTGACGCCGTCGAACTCGCGGTCGAGGACGTTCGACATCGACCCCTGCATCTCGGGCATGTGCTCGCGTCCGAGGTTCATCTTCTCGACACCGAGTACCAGCGCACAATCGAGTTGGCCGGCGGCGATGGCGAGCCACGCGTACCGCAACGCGGCTTGCCCGCTCGCGCAGGCTAACTCGGTTCGGGCGATCATCGCATCGACGTCGATACCGAGCAGTTCGGCTACCATCGGCGCGACGTGAGTCTGGTAGGCCAAGCGCTCGGGCTGGACCGTGCCAACGAACAGCCCCTCGATATCTCCGGGGCCGACGTCAGGAACGGCGTCGAACGTCGCCTTCCCGCCCTCCTGAGCGAGGTCCTTCCAAGTGGCGTCGCGCTCGCCCCACTCCGCGTGTCCGCCGCCGACGACGGCTACGTTTCGGGTCGTACTCACGGTCACTCACCCTCGAACTGCGGCGTTCGGTTCTGCCTGAACGCCGTCACGCCCTCGAGCATGTCGTCGGTCGTCGACAGCAGCGCGAACGCGTGCTTTTCCATCTTGAGTGCCGTCTCGAGGCTCGCCTCCTGACCGTCGCTGATGACTTCCTTGGCGGCTTTAAGCGCGATCGGCGGGCCAGAGACGAGATCGGAGACGATGTCGTCGACGGTCTCGTCGAGTTCGTCCGCGGCAACGGCGTGGTTGAGGATCCCCCACTCCTCGGCTTGGGCGGCGTCGATCTGCATGCCGCGAAACACCATCTCTTTGGTTTTGGCCTCGCCGATCAGGCGGACGAGGCGCTGGGTCGCGCCGCCGCCGGGAATCACGCCGAGGGTCGTCTCGGGCGTGCCGATCGTCGAGTCCGCCGTTGCGACGCGGATGTCACAGGCCAGCGCGAGTTCGATGCCCGCGCCGAGACAGAAGCCGTCGATCTTCGCGACCGTCGGTCGCTCGAACTCGGAAACGGTCTGGAACACGGCGTCCGGGTCCATGATGTCGGTCGGTTCACCGGCTGTAAAGCCGGTGATGTCCGCGCCGGAGCTGAACGCCCGGTCGCCGGCACCGGTGAAGACGACACAGGAAACCTCGTCCTCATCGATGTCGGTAAGGAGGCGATCGATCTCCATGAACATGTCCTCGGACATCGAGTTCAGGCGCTCTTGGCGATCCAGGGTAACCTCGAGGACGCCGTCGTCGTCGAGGTCCCAATCGATGTAGAAGTACGGCGGGTCGACCCGGTAGTCATAGAACCCTTTCCCGGCGTCTTCGCCGGTCCAGCCGTCTTCGACGAGTTCGACGAGGTAGTCGGCGGGCTGGTATCGCTCGGCGTCGGAGTCATCGGCGAGTTCCTCGAGCTTCTCGAGGACGACGTCCAGACCGATGCGGTCGCCGCGGCGGCACATTCCTTCGGGGAAGTTCCCGCCGAGGCGACAGCCGATGTCGATCTCCTCGGGCGTCGCCACGTCGTTGCCGACGAGCCACGCTGCCTTGTTGATCATGACGGCCTCCGTTCGGAGGGCGTCGTAGCCGCCAGCGTCCGTCGGTTCGTAGTCGACGCCGTCGCCGTCTTCGTAGTCGTAGAACCCCGCGCCGCTCTTCTGGCCGAGGTTACCCTCGTCGACCAGTTTCTCGACCACCGGCGGGACCGGTTGATCGGACTCGGCGCGGAAGTGATAGCCGATGTCGATGCCGCCGAAGTCGTTGAGTTCGAACGGCCCCATCGGGAAGCCACGCTCGTAGACCATCGTGGCATCGGCCGCTTGGATCGTCGTCTCGTCGTTCGACAGCATCCACGCCGCCTCTTCCATATATGGAACGAGGACGGTGTTCACCACGAAGCCGTGGACGTCCTTGCGGACGTAGATCGGTGTCTTGTCGATCGATTCGACCCACTCGTATGCGCTCTCGGCGGTCTCGTCGCTCGTCTCGTTGCCGTAGGTGACTTCGACGAGGTCCATCTTCACCGGCGGGTTAAAGAAGTGGAGGCCGACGACCCGATCGGGACGATCCGTCGCCTCGGCGATCTCCGAAATGGAGAGACTCGACGTGTTCGACGCCAGAATCGCGTGCTCCGGCGCGTGCTCGTCGACCGACGAGAACGTGTCGTGCTTGACGTCCATCCGCTCGGGAACTGCCTCGATCACGAGGTCAGCATCACCGACGGCCTCGGCGAGGTCGGTCGTCGTGTCGATACGTGAGAGCACGGCGTCACTCGACTCGTCGATGCGTCCCTTCTCCCCGAGTTTCTCGAGACTCCACTCGATGTTCTCGTAGCCCTCGGTTACGATCTCCTCGTCGAGGTCCCGGATGGTCACGTCGTATCCGCCGAGCGCAGCAAGTTCCGCAATACCATGCCCCATGCTACCAGTACCCAGCACTGCTACGCGCTCTACAGTGTCATTTGCCATCAAGATCCTGTGCGTGATTGAATATTATATATCTTTGGAGAAGCGTCGGATCGGGACTCGAGGCGCGATCGCGGTACACTCGAGGTGCGAGGACGGCTCCTCGGCGGTCAGTAGAGGAGATCGAACAGGCCGAACTGGAAGGGGAGCAACAGGACGATCGTGGCGACGGAGCAGGCGATCGTCGTCCGGATCACCTCCCGGGTCTCGACTTCCCCCTCCGCGAGAATGACGATGAGTACCGCCGACTGGTAGGGGAAGAAGTACGAACTCAGGGCCATCGCCTCGGCCATCAAAACCGGCGTGAACGGAAGGCCAGCCGCCTCTACATAGGGAATCAGGATCGGTGTGAGGACGCTCGCGACGGCCAGTCCCTCCATCAGGAACGCCAGCGCGAACGTGACGAAGAAGACACACGCGAGGATCACTGCGAGCGGCGCGTCAGTCGGGATGAAATCGAGAAGATAGGTGGCCGCCTCGTCCGTGAACCCGGTCTCGGTGAGCCCGTCACCGATCGCGAACACGGCTGCGATGAAAAAGAGGATGGAAAAATCGACCTCGTCTCCGATCTCGTCGAAATCGACGACGCCGATTCCAGGCAGGAACGCGAGGACGACCACGGCGACGGCACCGATCACCGGGTGGAAGCCGTGGACGAAATCGGTCGCCCAGATCAACGCCCCGATGACGAGAAAGGCCAGCATTCGTCGCTCGACGCTCCCGATCTCGAGACCCTCCGTCTCGGGCAGTTCGACGCTCGAGTCGGGCGACGGCCGAAAGAGGAAATAGACGACGGCGACGACGAGCAGGACGCGAGTGATTCCCATGATCGGGTACATGTGGAGCCACCAATCGGACCACGAGATGGTGTGCCCGGCCAGCGACTGGCCGAACCCGGTGATGATGATGTTCGGGAGGTCGGCGGTCAGGATGCCGGCTGAACCGTAGAAGGTGGCGAAGAGCGGCCCGAGGTAGATCCCGACGCGGGCCTCCCGTGACTCGAAGAGCGAGCCGGTCTCCCGGAGGATCGGTGCCACCACGAGGATGCGTACGAGTGCGGAGGGGACGAACAGCGCGAGGGCGTGGGCGCTCAGCGACAGGGCGATGAGCAACCGGCGGTACGTTCGAACGGTATCGGAGCGGACCGCCTTCGAGACGCTCCTGGCCGCGATCGATCGACCCGCCGCCGTCGCGAGCCCGCTGCGCCGGGTCGCCTCTCCCATCAGCAACCCGAAGCCGATGAGCCACGTCGCCGGCTTTTGGAAGCCCGAGAGCGCCAGCTCCGTCGAGGTCGTAACGGCGATCAGCCCGATGCCGATCAGCCCAGTGTACGAGGGTGGAACCGGCGTCAGAATCCAGAGGACGATACAGAAGAGCGTGATCGCAAGGATGGTGGCCGTCGCGGGCGCGTTCGCCACCGACGCCGCGGTCGACTCCGTGCCGAGCACCCACGTCGCAAGGCCGACGATCGCCGCCGCGGAGAACGCCAACGGCGGCGATCTGAGCGTCTCGATCGCGTCCGAACGGGTCATTGACAGATCCCTCTCAGTACAACGGTAAAACTACTACGGGTGTCGAGCCCGGACGGCTACTCCGCCCCGGAGATCGACTCGATCAGCGCCGCCACGGCCTGCGCCCCCCGCTCGGGCGTTTCGAACGTCGGAACGCCGAGGGCCTCGATCTGCTCGCGCTCCCCCCGCAGAGCCTCGTGTGGCCCAGCCACCGTAAAGAGGATCGGCTTGTCGACCTCCTCGGAGAGCGCCTCGAGTTCGTCGACCGGGTAGCCAAGCGAATCCTCGTAGATCTCGTAGACCAACACGATGTCGACGTTCTCGTCGCGCGCGACGGCGTCGACGACCTGCCCGAACTCGGGCATCGGTCGACCCGTGTCCACGGGGTTCTCCGCGTACGTGATCCCCTCGAGAAGGCTATCGACCCGCTCTCGCGTCTCCTCGGTGAGGTCCGGAAACGTGGCACCCGCGCTCTCGAGGTAGTCGTTGACGATGATCCCCGGTCCCGCCTGTGCGGTGACGACGCCGACGTTCGGGCCGTCGGGCGTCGGCGCGTTCGCGAGCACCCGGCCGGCGTCGAGCAGTTCGGTCGTCGAGGAGACCGTCGTCAGGCCCGGCCGATCGAACGCCTCCAGGTACATCGCGTCGTCTTGCGATGGGGCCGCGGTGTGGGCCTGCGCGAAGTCCGGATCGGCCCGTTCGCCCACCTTGTACGCGACGATCGGGGTGTCGGCCTCCGCACAGACCTCGAGAAGTCTGTCGACGTCCGCCGTGCCCTCGACGTGGAGGACGATGGACTCGGTACGTGGATCCTCGTCGAGGACGGGGATCACGTCCGCGAACTCCGTGTTCACCCGGTTGCCGAGGCCGAACATCGACGAGACGCCGTACCCCTCCCGCGTCAGGTGGAACGAGAGGGTGATCGCGACGCCGGCGCTCTGAGCGACGATGCCGACGTTCCCGGTCCCGACCTCGCGGAGTCGAGGGACGAACGACCCGTACAGGCCCGAGTGGGGAATCGCGTACCCGGCCGTGTTCGGGCCGAGAACGGCGATATCGTATTCGTCGGCGATTCGTTCGATATCATCCTGAAGTTCCCGACCCTCGCCGCCCATCTCGGCGAAGCCGCCGGCGAAGATCACCGCAGCGCCGACGCCTGCCTCGCCACATTCCTCGAGAACCGTCGGCTGTAGGTGGCGGGGGACACAACACAGCGCCAGATCGGCGTCGGTCTCGGCGACCGAGTCGACGAACTCGTAGCCGTGGACGGTCCCCGAACTCGAGGGGTTGACAGGGTAGATCTCGCCGTCGTAGGCCTCGACGTTGGACATCGCGTCGTTCCCGAGTTTTCCCGGCGTCGCCGATGCGCCGATGACGGCGATCCCGTCCGGATCGAAGAGATCGTATAGGCTCATACCATGATACCACGCGCGTTGTACCATAAATTCCGCGGGTTTCTCGGGGTCGAATGCGTCGATCGACCCCGGTGGGGTCACAGGGACACCCCTCTGTACTCGAGTACCGCTTCCCCGCCGTCTCGATTCGCTCGGCCTCGTATCCGAGCGTCCCCGTAGGGAATCGTCCCGGTCGTTCGCCGGGATTTTTATAATCCTTGGACGGATTTCTACGGGACGAGACATGAGTTTCACGCACGTGTGGACCGTCCGCTTTTCCGACACCGACCCGTTCGGTATCGCACACTACCCCCGTATGATCGACGCGATCCACGAGACCTCGGACGTGTTCATGGAAGACATCGGCGTTCCCTACTGGGAGTTGACCGAGGAACACGGTCTGGGTCTACCGCTCGTTTCGATGGACTTCGACTTCACTGGACAGGTCCGCGGCGGCGACGAGGTCGCGATCGAACTGATACCAGCGGTCGGGGAGTCGAGTGTTCAGTTCGACTACGTCGCGACCCACGACGGGGAGGTCGTCTTCGAGGGGACGGAGTATCGAGTCTGTGTCCCCGTCGACGGCGACAGCAGCGTTCCTGTTCCCGACGACCTCAGAACGGCCCTCGAGAGCACCGACGGGTGAGAAACGTCGCGGCGCGCGGCGAACCGGGCCGGTGACGTGGGCGCGAGTCGATCAGTCGCCCGCGACGGGGCCGGACGTGTCGTGGTCCCGACCGGCTGACGTCCCGAGGTAGGCCTCGATGACGCGCTGGTCGTTCTGGATCTCCTCCGGCGTCCCCCGCGCGATGAGTTGCCCGTTGTCGAGTACGAACACCCGCTCGCTGACGGACATCAGTGCTCGCATCACGTGGTCGATGAGGAAGATCGTCTTGCCACTCTCCTTGATGTCGCCGATGAGGTCGACGATCGCTTCCGTCTCGTCGGTGTCTAGCCCGCCCGCGACCTCGTCGAACAGCATCACGTCCGGATCCGTCGCGAGCACGCGTGCGATTTCGAGTCGCTTGAGCGCACCGACGCTCAGTTCGTCGGGTTTCGTGTGCGCCAAGTGGTCGAGGCCGACGAACTCGAGGGACTCGTAGGCCATCTCTCGCGGATTGTCAACGTCACGACCGCCGAACTCGGCGCCGACGGTCGCGTTCTCGAGCAGGGTCATGTGTTCGAACGGACGAACGATCTGGTGGGTCTTGACGAGCCCCCGGTGACAGATCTCGTGGGAATCCGTGCCCGTGATCTCGTCGCCATCGAGGAAGACGTGGCCCTCCGTTGGTTCGTGGACGCCGGTAATCAGGCGAAACAGCGTGGACTTGCCGGCCCCGTTCGGACCGATGAGGCCGACCGACTCCCCCCGATCAATCGAGAACGAGACATCGTCGACGGCGAGGACTCCCCCGAAACTCTTCGTCAGATTCGCTCCTTCGAGCAGCGTCATCTTGCGAGTGGTTGACTATCCACTCGCATAAACTTACCCCCTCGCATGTCGACACGAGTACACGAACATCAGATCTATAGTAGCTCTTGAAAGTCAGTGCACACCTGATCGCACGACTGCGTCGCGATCAGTGTGTACATCGTTTCAGTGGCTACTATACTATAACTGAGACACCGATCGCACAGCCCGCGGCTCTTGCATGGGTTCTCCGACCCGCGCTCGTCGTGCGATCAGTGTGTGTAAATCGTTTCAGTGGCTATTATAACGAGGGTTAACAATACAAAGCGTTTCCGACGAGTCGTCGAGTTCCGCGCCGAGTCGGTACGATTCCCGCCCGATCTCGGTCCGGCGAACCCGACACTCCGTCGACAGGTGTCAGATATAAACCATACCATTTAATATGATCGTGTTTCATTTGACAAACCACGCCATGGGGAATCTTAACAGCAGCCAGACTAGGCGTTCGTATTTAAAAACAACCGGTGCGATTGCAGGGGCGGCCACGTTGGCCGGCTGTACACTGTTGGGTAGCGACGAGAGCAGCGATGGCCTCACGATCGCGACGACGATCCCGCAGGAGGGCGCGTTCTCCTCGATGGCCACGGAGATAGAGCAGGGATACGAGCTCGGCGTCGCGCACCTCGAAGAGACGCTCGACCAGGAAGTGGAGCTGCTGGTCGAAAACGACGAGAGCGAGCCGAGTGTCGTCATCGAGAACCTCCGGAGGATGGCCAGTGACGCCGACGTGATCTGGGGGAGCTTCTCGAGCGAACTCGTAACCGCGGGCAGCAGCGTTGCGGAGGACGAAGGGATCCCGTTCGTCGCCGCGTACTTCGCACAGGAGGCACCACACCGAAACGAGAACTACGAGTGGACCTACGCAGCGTTCCCGAAGTCGAGAGATGTCGCACGATCGACGCAGGGCCTCTTGGAGACCATCCCCGAGGGCGATCGGCCGACCAACGTCGGCATCTGGGAGCCCAACTCCGACTGGGGCGAAGAGCAGTCGGACTCCTGGGAAGAGACCCTCGGCAATGCGGGCTACGATATCGTCCTCAGGGAGCAATACGAGTACGGTGCGAGCGACTTCTCGACGATGATCTCCCAGTCTGATAACCAGAACGTCGAGATCCTCCTCTCGGTGCCGACGCCGCCGGACGGAATCACGATGATCGAGCAGATGGAGGAACGCAACTTCTCGCCGACCCTTACCAAGTTCGTCCGCGCCGCCGACCCCCAAGACTGGTGGAACGCGCTCGGCGACAGCGGCGAGTACGTCTGCATGTGTCCGGGCTGGGTGCCCGGCATGACGGGCAACGGGAACGAAGAGATGTGGAACGAGTACGTCGACGAGTATGGACTCGAGGAGGGTCAGTTCATCCGCACGGCGGTCGGCGGCGGGTACAACGTCGCGCAGGTGACCGCCCAGGCGATCGACGCCGCGGGCTCGACCGACCCGTCGGATGTCCAGGGAGCGCTCCAGTCGGAGACCTTCGAGACGGTCATCGGCTCGTTCAGCTTCGAGGAGAACGGTCTGCCTACCGAAGGTGAGTTGACGGCTCCGACCGGCCAGTGGCTGGAGGGCAACCAGCACACCGTCTACCCGGAGACCGACGACGATCGAGCCTCCGACCTCCAGTACCCGATTCCGTCCTGGAGCGAGCGATAACACGCGGCCTCCAACTCACGTTCACCACTATACATGGTTTCACCAGAACTCGCGTTCGAATCGCTCTTAAACGGACTCCTCATCGGAGGCATCTACGCCGTCGCCGCGCTCGGCCTCTCGCTCGTGTTCGGCATTATGGACGTCGTCAACCTCGCCCACGGGCACATGCTCATGGTCGGCGCGTACGTCGGCATCCTCCTGTTTGCCGCCACCGGGATCACTCCGCTCGTGGGCATGCTGCTCGCGGCCGTCCTGCTGTTCGGGTTCGGGGTGTTCCTCCAGCGCGTACTGTTAGAGCGCGTCGTCGACAAGGGAATGGAACAGCCAATCATCGTCCTCTTCGGGCTCGCGCTCGTCCTCGAGAGCGTCGGCCGGATCGTCCTCGGCAGCGAGCCACAGCGAGCCAGCATCGGCATTCCGGGCTCGAGCATACCCGTCGGCCCCGCGGTCCTGTCGTTCTCGCGGGTCGTCACGTTCATCGTCTCGGTCGCCCTGATCATCGCGGTCTGGGCGTTCCTCAAATATACGACGACGGGCCTTGCGATCCGGGCGACTGCACAGAACACCGACGCGGCCCGGTACATGGGCATCGACACCGGGAAGATCTACATCATCACGCTCGGCCTCGGGACGGCACTGGCGGGCGCGGCCGGCGCGTTGCTGTCGGTTCTCTTTCCGTTCACGCCGTACGCGGGCTGGTCGTACCTGCTGAAGGCGTTCGCCGTGGTGGTCCTTGGCGGCGTGGGGAGCGTCATCGGGACGCTCGTCGGCGGGTTACTCCTCGGCGTCTCGGAGAACGTCGGCGTGCTCTTCATCGGCGGCGGCTACCGGGACCTGATCAGCTTCAGCATCTTCCTCCTCGTCCTCCTGGTGCGACCACAGGGGCTGTTCGGCAGCTCTGGAGGTGGGGAGTGATGGTGGGTACCGAACGCGAGAGCTTCATCCGGCGGATGCTCGGTAACCGCCGGCGAGTGGCGATCGCGGTCGTCACCGTGCTGGCGTTCGCGATAATACCGTTCGTCACCGAACGGTGGCTCACCCAGGTCTTCTTCACCGTGCTCGTCTTCGTGATCCTCGGCGTCTCCTGGGACATCATCGGCGGCTATGCCGGCCAGATCTCCCTGGGTCACGTCGCCTTCTTCGGGTTCGGCGCGTACGTCTCCGCTTGGCTGACGACGCCAACGCGAGCGGGCTTCCCCGAGTCGATCCAGTCACCGGTGATCGTCGCCGTTCTCGGCGGCGGCCTCGTCGCGGGCCTCCTCGCGCTCGTTATCGGACCGATCATCTTCCGACTGTCAGGCCACTACTTCGCGATCGGGACGCTCGCACTCGCCGCGATCATCGAGCTGATCCTGTCGAACGAGCGCAGCGTCTCCGGGGGATCGAGCGGCTACTTCGTCGATTCGGGTTCCGCCGAGTACCAACAGCTGTTCATCCTGACCCTGGCCATGACAGTCGTTACAGTGATCGTCTCCTACTACGTCGTCACGAGCCGGTGGGGCCTGGCGATGCGAGCGATCCACGACGACGAGACGGCGGCCAGCAGTCTCGGGATCAATCCGCTCAAGTACAAACTGATCGCGTTCGGCATCGGATCGGGCATGGCCGGGATGGCGGGCGGACTCTACGCCCAGTACACGGGATATCTCAATCCCGCGGACGTACTCGGCCTCCACTGGATGGTCGAAGCGCTCGTGGTCGTCGTCCTCGGCGGAATGGGGACGATCACCGGACCGATCCTGGGTGCCGGGCTGTTCGTCGGACTCGACTGGATCCTCAGCGAGGTAGCGAGTGGCTATTCGACGGCGATCGAAGGCCTCCTCATCATCCTCTTCATGATCTACATGCCCCAGGGGATCTACGGACTCATCACTAGTCGAACCAGCGATACATCGGAGGAAGAGCCGCCAAGCGAGGCCGTCTCGACTCCCGACGAGTCGGCGACCGACTGACGCTCGCCCCGTCGAACCGGGACTCATTTTTCCGATCGATCCGCCTCGAGAGATGTCCCACACGAGGAGCGAAACGCTTCCGGAGCGACGCGCGATCGATGCGAGGATAACAGTGCCGACGCTGGCGATTACCCGCCGAGGTACGTCGCCGTAACCTCGTCGTTCGACGCGAGTTCGTCGCTGTCACCCGACATCGAGATTCGACCCGACTCGAGGACGTACCCCCTGTCGGCGACTCGGAGCGCGTTGTTGACGTCCTGCTCGACGATGAGGACAGTCGTCCCACGGTCCGTGATCGTCTCGATCGCCTCGAACACGTCGTCGACGAGCACCGGTGCGAGGCCGAGACTCGCCTCGTCGAGCAAGATCAGGTCCGGATCGCTCATCAGACCGCGACCGATCGCTAGCATCTGTTGCTCGCCGCCCGAGAGGGTCCCCGCCGGCTGATCCTTTCGTTCCTCGAGTCGAGGGAAGACGTCGTAGACGAACGAGAAGCGCTCGTCTTTCCCCTCGAGATTTGTAAACGCGCCCAGGCGCAGGTTCTCCTCGACGGTGCTCTCCGTGAATATCTCGCGACCCTCGGGAACGTGGACGACCCCCTTCGGGACGACCTCCTCCAGATCCAGATCGCCGATCGACTCGCCATCGTAGCGTACCTCGCCCTGCTGGGGCGTCAGCGGGCCGCAGATCGTCTTTAGTATCGTGGTCTTTCCCGCGCCGTTCGCACCGAGCAGCGCGACCGTTTCCCCCTCCGCCACGTCGAAGCTCACGTCCCAGATCACCTGAACGTTGCCGTACGCGACGTCTATCGAGTCGACTTCGAGCAGTGTCATTGTGTGCCGTGAGTCTCTCAGTACAGGGATAAAAAGGTGCCCCCGGCCTGCGACGTCGGGGTCCCAGAGCGTCGACGCCGACCCTCGACCCGAGGGTCTCCGCCGGACCGACCGAGCGACGACGACCGGTAAGCGAACATGTCCGGGCCGAAATCGGCCTCCAGCGGATCACAACTACTATGAGAACGTACTGCATTGTCATACCTATGAGCGGTGAAACGACGGAGGCACCGGTACTGATAGCCGGCGCTGGCCCGGTCGGCATGACGGCAGCACTAGCACTGAACGCCCGCGGAGTGGAGACCACCATCCTCGAGGCCGAACCCGAGGACCGGGACCGCTCGGGAAGTCGCGCCATCTACGTCCACGGCTCGACGCTGCGCACGCTCGAGCGGATTCACCCGGGTCTGGGAACCGACCTCGTCGAGGAGGGACTCGTCTGGCCGACCCGACGGACCCTGTACAAGGGGAAAGAGGTGTTCAACCGAACGTACGACTCGCCCGGCGGGTCCGGCGACATTCCGCACTTTACGAGCGTTCCCCAGGTCGTCACCGAGCAGTACATGCTCGACGCGCTCGAGGAGCTCGGGATCGACATCCACTGGAACTCGGAGGTAGTCACCGTCGACTCCTCGACCGACGGTGTCCGCGTCGAGACCGGCGACGGTCGCGAGTGGGAGGCAGAGTACCTTGTCGGCGCGGACGGCGGCGGCTCGACCGTCCGCAACGAGATCGGGGCGAACTTCGAAGGAGATCAGTCCGAGAACGCCTTCATCATCGCCGACGTGGAGGACGAGGAAATCGAGGACGGCCACGAAGACCTCGAGCGGCTGTTCCACTACGACGCGCCAGAGGCCGACGGGCGGAACGTGTTGCTCGTCCCCTTCACGGGCGGCTGGCGCCTCGACATCCAGTGTATCGAGGGCGACGACCCCGAGGAACTCAGCAGCGACGAGCGGATGCGGGAGTTCGTCCGCGACGTCATGGGCGAGGAGTACGAGGACAGCCTGAAGTGGGTCTCCTCGTACTACTTCCTCCAGGTGATGGCGGACACGTTCGTCGACGACCACCGACGCGTGCTGCTGGCCGGCGAGGCGGCCCACCTGCTGGCGCCTTTCGGCGCCCGCGGGATGAACTCCGGTATCGCCGACGCCGACGAGGCCGCTTCGGCTATCGCCGTGGCGCTCGGCGCCCGCACGGACGCGGTCGCGCGCGACGAGGTAGAACTCTACGCGGCCCGCCGCGAGAAAGCCGCCGAGTACAACCTCGGCGCGGCCGGGCAGGCCCTCGAGTACCTCCAGGGAGAAGATCCGGTGACGGTTCTCCGAAAGGAGGTCGCCGCCGAGATGGCCGACTCCTTCGAGACGGCGGGCGAGTGGCTCGACGACGCGCCGTACGGCCCCCACGGCGCCCCGCCGATCGTCTCGACTGGGAACTACTGAACTATCGGGCGAGCGCGCACCTTTTTGATTCGTTCCGCTTCGGTTCGTCTTCGATTCGTCGACCGGTGACCGATCGGTTCGGCGATCGATGGCCCACGGCCCCGGCGTCGATATCCGACGAAACGGACCCCTCTCGGTCGGCGGTCGAGAGGGGCTCGAAACGCGAGAAGAGCGACGCTCCGCGGTCAGTGCAGGCCCAGGCGCTTCGCGACCCAGTGGTCTCGGCCCGCCATCACGAACGCCTCCTCGTCGGCGAAGTCAGTCGTCTCGGCGACGAACGCGTCCCACTCGCCGTGGGGAACCGTCTCGAGGTCGGCGGCGGCGTCGGCGTTGCTGGGACTCGCCGCGACCATCTCGTCGAACGATGCGAACTCGGTGCGTTCGCGCACGAAGACGTCATCGAACACGTCGGCGATCGGAATGTCCTCGTTCGTGTCGTAGACATCCGTCGCGTCCGGGAGCTCCTCACGCTTCGCTGCGGCCGCTTCGAGGTCGGTTTCCAGTGCCATGTCCCCATTCGTCGTCGATACCATGTAAATCCATCTCATCCGCGTGCCGCCGATCGCCGCGTCGGCGCGGGAGACGCGTTCGGGATCATGCACTCGGCGTCGGGGAGCGGATCTCGAAACGGACGTCTCATCGATGACTGGCTGGTCAAACGCGGCCTCGAGTTCCGACTGGAAGCACAGCGACGATCGACGGGGCGGCCATCGCATGGAGTCGACCGACGGGTAGTGACACACACGTTACCACACGATTTTGTACGCGGAACGCGAACAATTAGGCGACCATGCCAGATGCGATATCGCCGACGGCGGATTGGAACGCACTGTACATCGGAGGCGAGTGGGTCGACGAGGACGGCGACACCATCCCCGTCGAGAACCCGTCGACGCGGGAGGTGTTCGCCGAGGTTCCCGCGGCCGCCGAGTCCGACGTCGACGAGGCCTACGAGGCGGCTGCCGCCGCACAGGCCGAGTGGAAGGACCAACCGCCGGCGGCCCGCCAAGAGGTTATCCAGCAGTTCATCGAGGCGCTGCACGGATACGAAGAGGAGATCCTCGAACTGCTCACCCACGAGGCCGGCGGGACGGCCGGCTACGGCCACACGTCTCACCACCTCACAGCCGACCAGGCGGCCGAGGCGGCGACGCTCCCGCGTCGGATGAAGGGCGAACACGCTCCGTCGAACATCCCCGGGAAGGAACACCTCGTAAAGCGCGAGCCCAAGGGTGTCGTCACGGTCATCTCGCCGTGGAACTTCCCGCTGAACCTTTCGGCGCGGGCGGTGGTGCCCGCCATCGCCGCCGGCAACGCCGTCGTGCTCAAACCGGCGACGAACACGCCGATCACCGGCGGCCTGCTGTTCGCGAAGCTGTTCGAGGAGACCGACCTCCCCGACGGCGTCCTCAACGTGGTTACCGGCCGCGGCTCCGACATCGGCGACCGCGTGGCCGGCCACCCCGAGAGCAACGTGGTGGCGTTCACCGGCTCGACGGAGGTCGGTCGTAGAGTGGCCGCCACGGCAGCCGAGAACCTCGCGACGCCCGCGATGGAACTGGGCGGCAACAACGCCCACGTCGTCACCGCGGACGCCGACCTCGAGCGCGCCGTCGACGGCGCAGTGTTCGGATCCTTCATTCACCAGGGACAGGTGTGTATCTCGATCAACCGCCACGTCGTCCACGAGGACGCCTACGACGACTACGTCGCCCACCTCGTCGACCGAGCGGAGTCGCTCGTCGCGGGCAGCGCCCACGACGAGGTCCACCTCGGCCCCGTCATCGACGAATCCCAGCGAGACGAGATGCTCCAGTACGTCGAGGAGACCGTCGAGGCGGGCGCGACGCTCGAGACCGGCGGCGGGATCGTCGATCTCGACGGCGTCGAGGACTCGCTCGTCGTCGAGCCGACGGTGCTCTCCGACGTGACGAACGACATGGCCGCGGCGTGCAACGAGCACTTCGGCCCCATCGCGCCGGTCATCCCCTTCTCCGACGTCGACGAGGCGATCGAGATCGCCAACGATACCGAATTCGGCCTCTCCGGGTCGGTGCACGCGGGCGACCTCGAGACCGCGCGGTCGATCGCCGACCGCATGGAAACGGGCATGGTCCACATCGGCGACCAGCCAATCAACGACGAGGCCCACGTCCCGTTCAGCGGCACCGATGCCTCCGGTATGGGCGGCTACAACACCGATGAGTTCCTCCGCGAGGTGACCGAGACGAAGTGGATCTCGATCCAGCGCGAACCGCGCGACTACCCGTTCTGAGCGGGCAATCGACCCGATTTTCGTTTTCGACTGCCTCGAGTCCGATAGTGGACAATCGCGCTACGACCGACGGTTCAGTCGGCGGTCGATTCGACGCTGGCTTCGAACACCGCCTCCGATGGGAAGATACCACGACAATCCTCGCAGACCATCTGTCGCTGGATCGCGTACTCCCAGAGTTTCCCGCCACAGTTCAGACAATCGAAGTGCGCCCGGACGAACGGGTCCTCATCGACGTACGGGTTTTCGAACTCGGCCATACGAGAACGGTATGGCGACGATCTATAAGAGCGTTGCCCAGTCGGCCAGTACCACTCGAGCGGGGCCGATCGACTCACTCCGAAACCGCGGCCTCGGCGTAGAAGTTCATCGACTCGAGGATCGGTCGATCGGTCATGCCGAGCAAGATTGCCTCGTCGTCGGGTTCGTGGTGGTGCCGGCTGTCCGGCGGCACGACGAAGATGTCCCACTTGCCCCACTCGAGGGCCTCGCCGTCGACGTGGGTCGCGCCCTCGCCGTCGATGACGAAGTAGACCTCCGTGGAGTTGTGGAAGTGGGCATCAGTCGGACCCTCGTTGAGCAGTTGCGCCCGAAACGACATGGTCGGGAACAGCGGCGCTTTCGCCGTGGCCGGGTTGGCATACTCGAGGCTGTACCCGTCGTACGGGTCCGGGTCGTCGTTGTCGGCACGTTGGCGAAGCGACTCGAGCATCTCGTCCCAGCCAAAGCGGTACGGCGGCGTCGGCTCCTTGGTTCCCTGGAACGGGCCGGGGATGGAGCCGTCCGTCTTCTCGTGTGCGGGGCGACCTCGGCCGTACTGGGAGGCCCAGTAGCCCTGGGTCTTCGTGACCGGCTGGCGCTCGAGTTCGTGGTTCTCGAAGACGTGGGAGTTGTTCAGCGTATCGAGGAACAACGGGAGGTCGAGCACGTCGAGCCAGGCGGCGGTCTCGTCGGAATCGTTGACGTGGTCGTGCCACTCCCACTGGGGCGTCGTGACGAGGTCGTTGTCCCGCATCGGAAACTCCTCGCCCGCGACGACCGTCTTCATGTCTTCATGCCCGTCGATGGTGAATCGGAGGGCGCTGGCCGCGTGACGGTGGGCGGGCGCCGTCTCACCGGGCGAGACCGTCTGGACGCCGACGTAGATCGTGTTCGAAATGGCGTGCGTCGCGTTGATCGGGACTGCGACCCGCCGCTGGAAGCCCGGCGGGAGGTCGGCGATCGGGACGTCCGCTTCGATGCCGTCGATGGCGGCTTTGATGTCCTCCCACTTCCAGATGTTCGCTTCGAGGTCATCGAGGAGGTCCCCCATGTCGTTTTCCACTTCCCAGAGCGGGCGGAGATCGTTCTGCTCGAGGAGGCTCCGCGTATCGGAACTCAGTTCTAGGAGGTCCTCTGGATCCTGCTGTGCCATGTTCGCAATTTTGTCAAACGATACCATAAGTGTGTTGGAGCCCACGAGCGAACCGGTTCGGTCTCCAGTTCGAATCGACTGGTGCCCGCCGAGTGCGAACGCGTCGCCGATCGAGAAGGGATTATTTATGTGGTCGTATGACAGTGGGTCTACCATGCGATTCGTCAGGTTCAACGACGACCGACTGGGCTTGCTCACGGACGACGACGGCGTCGTCGACATCACCGACCGGCTCGGCCTCGAGACGAACGACCCGCTCAAGGAGTACGCGACGGAGGATCTCGACGCCGGCAAGTACGCGGACGAGGCGGCAGACCACGACCTCGCGGACGTACGCATCGAGTCGCCCGTCCGCCGCCCCGGCAAGGTGATCGCCGCACCGCTGAACTACGAGAACCACGTCGAGGAAGCAATCGCCGACAAAGATATTGTCACCGAGGAGTGGTTCACGATCGAGGACAAGGGCTACTTCCTCAAGGCACCCTCGAGCGTCGCCGGGCCGGAGGACGGCATCGAACTCCCCTTTAACGACCGGCGGGTCGACCACGAGATCGAACTCGGCTTCGTCATGGGCGAGACGGTCAAGGACATCGACAGCGACGATGTCTGGGACGCGATTCTGGGCTACACGATCCTGCTCGATGTCTCCGTTCGGGGCGACCAGGATCGTTCGAATCGCAAGTCCTACGACACGTTCACCATCATCGGCCCGTGCGTCGCGACGCCCGACGAAGTCGGCGACCCACACGACCTCGAGATGGAACTGCAGCTCAACGGCGAGACCCGCCAGCAGGAGAACACCGGCGGGATGATCTACAGCTGCGCCGACGTCGTCGAGTACGCTTCGATCGGGATGACCATCGAAGCAGGCGACGTAATTACGACCGGAACGCCCGAGGGCGTTAGTGCGATTACCGGCGGCGACACGATCGACGCCGAAATCGAGAACGTCGGCTCGATGACGGTCGAGGTGGACGATCGCGACCTCGCGTTCGAGGACATCACCGTCGAGAAGAGCCAGCAGGGCGACTGACCGAATCCGGTCGCACCGACACACTAACGACCGCCGTTTTTGGTCTGCAGCTCGGAACGATCGACAGATAGCCGGCAGCCGGTTCGGAGCGGCTTCGGTCCCGTCAGTTCTCCGCGTCCGCCCCTTCCTCGTCCGCCTCGAGCGTGACGAGCGCGTCGAGCGCGACCGCGTCGTGAGACCGTGCCAACAGCGGATTGACTTCAACCTCGCGGACCTCCTCGCGCTCGACCAGCAGGTCCCCGACGGCGACGACCGCCTCTGCCACCGCGGTCCGGTCGACCGCCGGGGCGCTGCGGTAGCCGTCGAACAGCGGCGACGCCTCGAGTTCCCGGGTCATCTCGACGGCCTCGGCGGTCGAGACTGGCGCTATCCGGTGGCTGACGTCCTGTAGCACCTCGACGGCGATCCCTCCCAGACCGACGAGGACGGTCGGCCCGAACGACGGGTCACACGTGCCGCCGACGATCACCTCGAGTCCCGCCTCGAGGTCGACCCCCTCCTCGACGAGGACCGATGACGCTAGATCGCGCTCGTGGGCCGCGTCGAGGATCCGACTCGCGGCCGTTCGAACGGCCGCGGCGTCCTCGAGGCCGACGGCTACGCCGGTGCCGTCGGCCCACTCGCTCTTGTGCTGGACGGCCGGCGAGGCGACCTTCGCGACGACCGGGTAGCCGATCCGCTCGGCGGCTTCGACGGCGTCATCGGGCGAGTCGACCGTCTCGCCTTCGGGTGCCACAAGTCCGCGGTCGGCGACCAGCCGCTTGGCCTCGGACTCGGTCAGCGAGGAGCGGCCGTCGGCGAGCGCCGCCTCGATCGGGTCGTCGGCTCCGGTCATCGGCTCACCTCCTCCATCGCGGCGGTCGACGGATCGGCGTTTCGTTTCGCGTAGCGCACTAGCGCCGCCACCGCATCAGCACCTCGTTCGGGCGTTCGGTAGGCCGGGATACCCAGCGCCTCGAGGCCGGGCAGTTCGTCGGCCAACACCGCGTCGGGGCCCCCGGTGGCGAAAACGATCGGTTTACCGACCTCGTCTACGAGCCCCTCGAGGGCCGCGGTGGGGTACCCGAGCGACCGCTCGAACAGTTCGTAGACCATGACGATATCGACGTTCTCGTCGCGTGCGACGGCCGCGACGACATCACCGAACTCGGGCATCGGTCGCCCGGTGTCGACGGGGTTCGCGGAGTAGGTCATCCCGGGGAGGATCCCCTCGACGGTCTCCCGCGTCTCGTCTGTGAGCGACGGGAACTCCGCTCCGGCGGCTTTCAGGCGGTCGGTGATGGCGATTCCGGGCCCCGCCTGCGCGGTGACGACGCCGACACTCGGGCCGTCGGGGCGCGGACAGGTCGACAGCGCCTTCCCCGCGTCGAGCAGTTCCTGACTCGAGCGGACCGTCGGGACGCCGAACTGGGCGAAGCCGGCCTCGTACAGCTCGTAGCGCCCGGTCAGCGCGCCGGTGTGGGATTCGGCGAAGTCGCCCACGTCCTGCTCGCCGACGTTGTAGGCGACGACCGGCGTCTCGGCCGCGCGGCAGGTCTCGAGGAGGCCGCGGGCGTCGTCCGTCCCCTCGACGTGCAGGAGGATCGCGCCGGTGTGATCGTCCGCGTCGAAGTGGTCGATCGCTTCCTGGAAGCCGACGTTGGCGCGGTTGCCGAGGCCGACCATCGCGGAGACGCCGAGCCCCTCGTTTTCCGCGCGGAAGGCGAGGGCGTAGGCGAGACCGCCACTCTGGGCGATGATGGCGATGTTCCCCGCAGGGATCGTCTCGACATCGGTCGCGAAGGTCGCGTATAGGTTCTCGGACGGGCGCAGGAAGCCGCTCGTGTTCGGTCCGAGCAGGTGGACATCCCCGTCGGTCGCGGCCTCGATCAGTCGCCGCTGTAGCCGCTTGCCTTCCGTGCCCGCCTCGGCGAAGCCGCCGGCGAAGATGACCGCACCGCCGATCCCCGCCTCACCACATTCCTCGACGACGTCCGGGACGACCGGGGCCGGTACGCACAGCAGCGCGAGGTCGACGGCGTCGTCGATGTCGGTTACGGAAGAGACGAACTGCCGGTCGAATACGGTGCCCTCCGCCGACGGGTTGACCGGATACACCGGCCCGTCGAACTCGACGGCGTTGCGCATTGCTTCGTAACCGATCTTTCCGGGCGTTGCTGAGGCCCCTACCACGGCGATTCCGCTCGGGTCGAATAGGCTCGTCACGGCCATACAGTGCAGTCGAATCAGCGGCTCAAAACGTTTTCCCACCGATCCGGCCCTCGCGACGGCAAACGGCCACAGCAACGAACGGGCGCTTGCAGCCAGCGTCTCCTCGATCCCTTACGCGTCGAAGAACTCCTCGCCGATCGTCGCCCGTTCGATCGTTCCCGTATCGGTCCGTGGGAGCGGGCTGTCCGTCATCGCGTACTCGCGCGGTCGCTTGAAGTTCGCCAGTTCGTCGTGGTCCTCGCAGAACCGATCGAGCGCCTCGACATCGACGTCGTCGGATCCGTTTGTGCAGACGACACACGCGACGCGGTGACCCCACTGCTCGTCCTCGAGGCCGACCACGACCGCCTCCTCGACCGCCCCGTGGGACTCGAGAATGTCCTCGACTTCCTCGGGGTAGACGTTCTCGCCGCCGCTGACGATCATGTTGTCGACCCGACCGACGACGTAGAGATAGCCGTCCTCGTCGACCTCTGCGCAGTCGCCCGTCCGGAGCCAGCCGTCGACGTAGGTTCGCTCACTCTCCTCGGGGTGGTTCAGGTAGCCGGTGCTCATGCCCGGGCCGCGCGCGAGGATTTCGCCGACCTCGCCCGGTTCGACAGTCGCGGTCGGATCGGGGTCCTCGTCGGGATCGGCGGCCGCCACGACCCGCAGCTCCCACGTGAACGACTCCGTACCGATCGTCCCGGTGTGCTCGTCCTGCAGCGACGGATGAGCGAAGGCGAGGTTCGGACCGCCTTCGGTCAGCCCGTAGGTGTTGTACACGTTCTCGGTGAGGTGTTCCGAGGCTTTCTCGACGAGCCGCTCGGTTACGATCGACCCGCCCGTGCGGATATAGGAGAGTGTATCGACGTCGTACCCCGTTTCGGCCTGCGCGTCGGCCAGTACGTGCAACTGGGTCGGGACGGCGAGCATTCCCGTCACGTCGTGGTCCTGAACGAGGCGGAGCGCCTCGTCCGGTTCGAAGTCGGACTGTACGACCATCGTCGCGCCGGCCATGACGTGCGGGAGGATCCACGCGTCGGTCGTCACCATGTGGTACCAGGGCGTCGTGACGAGCGCGGTGTCGGTCTCTACGATAGACATCTCCATGACGACCTGCGCGGCGCCGTACCACATCTGCTCCTGGTCGAACAGCACCCCCTTCGGCGTGCCCGTGGTTCCGCTCGTATAGAAGATACCGTGTTCGTACGCCGGATCCGGCTCGACCGGCTCCGTCGACGCGTCCGCGAGGACGGCCTCGTAGGCCTCGACGTCTTCGCGATCGATCGTCTCGTCTCCCGCGTGGATCCCCGCCTCGATCGGCGTCCGGTCGAGCACCTCGAGGGCCTTCTCGGCGTTTGCGTCGTCAAAGAGTAGGATTGCCGCCTCCGTCGGCTCGAGCATCGCCGCGAGGGTGCCAGGGCTGTCGCGGAACGGGAGTTGCACGTTCGCGAGCCCCCGCTTCTGGCTCGCGAACATCGCCTCGATCGCCGTCGATCCCGTGAGAGTAAGCGTCGCGATGCGTCGATCCGGGACGCGCTCGTTCAGCGCGTTCGCGAGTCGAGTCGTTCGGTCGTCTAGTTCGCCGTAGGTCATCGACCGCCCGTCGTCGGTCACGAGCGCCGTCTTCGACGAGTAACACCGGACGGTTCGCTCGAACGTATCAATGTACTTCATCGGTCTGGTCGCCTATGTGTGATACCAGCTACCGAGGGTATTAATTATTATGATGAACCGTCGTTTGACGGGTAGCACCTCCGGCGGTTTCCCAGTGTCGAAGCCGGGCCCAGGCACCGCTGAACGGGACCGATTATAACCCTCGATACCCTCCGAGAGAGCGTGCACGAAGGCTCGCGTCAAACGCGGCTTCGCCGGACGACTCGAGGGCTTGCCGCCCACATCCAGCCGGTGTTCCTCCTCCCGGGAGTCGCAATGTCGTTCTTCGGCACTCTCCTCGCCGGCGACGTGATAGTCTCGACGGCGGCCGTCCACTCGCTCGCGGTCGGGCTGGCCGTCTACGTCGCCCATCTCAAGGACGGCTACGTCGACTACTACGTCAGGGGAGAGGACGCCGACAACCCCCTCGCGCCAACCGAAATCCGGGGCGCAATCGTCGCCGCGAGCGCTGCCTTCGTCGGCTGCGTCGCGTCCCTCTGGGTGACCGTCGGTCTCGTCCCGGCCGCGCTCACCGCGCCGCTCGTCGCCCTCAGCCTGTTGCACGCGCCCCACCTCGACGCCGCCCCCGCCGTCGGGACCCTCGACTACCCGCTCGGAATTGCCCTCGCGACGGCCGGCGGCTACGCGGCCCAGACCGGCTCGGTGTCGGCATCGATCCTCGCGATCGCCGCCGTCTTCCTGGTGTTGCTCGCTGGAATCAACGTCTTACTCGACCTGCTCGACTACGAGCACGACCGGCGCGTTCCGAAACAGACGATCCCCGTCATCGTCGGTCCCGACGCTGCCCGCCCCGTCGCTTGGGCCTTTGTCCTCGCGGCCGTCTGTCTGCTGGGCCTCTCGAGCGCACTGGAACTCCTCCCCCCTCGCGCCGCGTTCGCCGGCGTCTTCCCCCTCGGTACCGCGGTCGTCTGCGTCGGCGGTGGAGTCACAGCCGACCGCACCGCCACCCTGTGTATCGGATCGACGTTCCTCTTTGCCGCCGCACTGTTCCTCGCGATCTGCCCCGGGCTGGTCTTCTGATCCGACCGCGACCCGCGTTCGAGCCGCAAGCTATCCGTACACCAAGCGGAGTTCGATATCGTCGACCGCCTCGAGCAGCGGTTCGTGCAGCTCGCTCTCGATCCGTTCTCTCGTGACGCGGTTCGCGGCACCGGCAATCGTCACGGCAGCGACGGGCCGCCCGTCTCCGATAACGGGTGTCGCGATCGCGTGGAGCCCGCGCAGATCCTCCTGGAAGTTCATCGCGTAGCCGCGCTCGCGTACGCCCTCGAGTTCCGCGAACAGCGTCTCCCGGTCGGTAATCGTGTTCTCCGTCCGCGCCGGCAGCCCGTGGCGGTCGAGGATGGCCGCCACCTCGCTCTCCGGGAGGTGAGCCAGGATCGCCTTCCCGGCCGAGTTCGCGTGTAGCGGGACCCACGTGCCGATAGTCGAATCGAAGGAAAACGACTCGTTTCGGGGCACGCCGTAGATGAACATCCCCAGCCCGTTCTCGTGGACGATGAGCCAGACGGCCTCGTCGGTCTCCTGGGCCAGCCGGTCGATTCGATCCTTCGCCGCGTGATAGACGTCGTACCCGTTCCGAACGGAGACGGCGAGGTTGAAAAACTGGAGCCCGAGCCGATACTGCCCGTCTTCCGCGACGACGTACCGGCTTCGCTCGAGGCTGACGAGGTGCTTATGAACGGTGCTCTTGGCCAAGTCGAGTCGATTCGCGAGTTCCGTCACGCCAGCGCCGCCGGTCTCGTCAAGTGATTCGATGATGGCGAACAGTGTCTCATCAGATTTGATTGAACGTCCATCTGTTTCGTCTCTTTGCATATGTATCCTTGAATCAACCCACATATATAATACATTCGCAATAGTGATCAGACGGCCGCCGGTGAAAAAGCGCGATCGTTCTCTGATAAGAAACGAAGTATAGGGTCGGTGAAATCGACGCCCGCCGCACGAACGGGACTGTCACAGTTCTATATCACTTACATTCATATGTATGTAAACGTCGATTGACCAGGGAGACGTATTAATTCGATTGAGGTGTTCAGACGCGGTAATTTGCCCTCTAAGACCGGTTGAGGTGTTCGGTTCCGTCCTCGAGACGGAACATCGCTCGAGGAGAGTGTGTTTCATAGCAGCGAACAGGGTGTGTGCAGTAATACCAATATACAAGTACGAACATAATCAGTTGTGAGATCACAAGTTCGTGGCATCTATACCAGTTTATAAATATAATCAAAATGTATTCGGCCAAATCGCACGACGAATGTACTTATTTTAGTGGTCGTTATGAGCCCATCAGCTGGCGAACGGTTGTCACCCGGTTCGGCGGTTGCCGAGTCAGCAGGACCAATATATTCCTAATTGAACAATTCCGAGAATATATCGTACTGTAGACATACACAGATTTCCAATTTCCGTGATGCATAGGTGGGACCACAATCTAGTTCGCTGTATGCAACCGTCAGCTGGTAGGTGTGGTCTACAAGATACACAGCGGGCTCGATTGTCGTGTTACTCGCGAAAACTATCGGGGAACTCATGTGAGAATTCCGCTAAAGTGTCGCAAAGAGGCCCACAGGAAAGGTTTCGTTCGTCTCGAGTTCCCCAGTGGCAGACAGCCAAACTGGTGACCGTTGGTTCGGCTCACGGTCGCCTCGAGTGCAACGCGATCCGGACTCGCATCAGCGGCTGGCCGTAGATCGGCTTTCGATACTCATTCGTGAACTGCGTTGCACGAGTATTCGACACTATATATAAATTTTTTAGGATGTATTCAAAAGATAGTATTGAAATAGACATAGTCCGGGTTAGCACCATCACTAACACCTGTTCATTGAGTGATCGATACGATTTCTGTGTGTATAGTAGTGTACATACTATCCAATTATCTGCTGGCGTTTACACGACTGTCAACCCACGAATTGCGAACGCGATCGACTCGCATTTTGAGGGTGTGAAATCACTTCTCGACGGCATTTCGATCGACGTAGTCGAAGAGACCGTATACCCCTACTCGAGAGATAGCAGTCAACTATAGTAGCCACCGAAAGTCAGTACACACCTGATCACACGACTGCGTCGGGATTAGTATGTAACTCGTTTCGGTGGCTACTATATTCGGCGCAATCGACGAGAAACACGGCCTCGGAGGGATCGTATTTTCGGTTATTCTTTGCAGAAACGAAAGCGGTAGAATCGGCACGATATCGTCTAAAAATCTCAACATCGGGAAGGAGCTTTGTATCGGTTGCTATTGTGTTATATGACCAAGATAGTCTGCTAGCTATTCTGACAGCAATGTCTCGACATTGTCCCACGGAAGTGTCGCTTCCACAGAATATAATGCGTTCTGATTGACACGGAAATTTCTCTCGTGGACATCGGCGAGTTTCTCGTAGCCGCTGTCAGTCAGTGCACGCTTGCTCGAGTGCGAGCGGGGAGTTCACAGTGGCTACGAGAGACAGTGCGAACTAGCACGATCATTCATCTCGGAAATACTTTTGTACGTGTCGCTCCTCTTTACTCGTATATGAGTAATACTCTCGCCACCGTCATGGCAAGCACGCAGCGAATCGCAAAGGCGCGACGAACGATCGCCCACTCCCCGTCGATGCGCGACGACCAGACGACGAACGAGGACGGCCGCCCCGCAACACGCATTCCGCCGGGTGGCTTTCTCACCGGGTAAAACTCGAGTCGGCGAACGGAACTTACGGACGACAGTACGTTCTCGATCGGAGTCTCGTCGACGCGGAACGACCGAGTAGCGGATATAGTAGCCACTGAGAGTCATTGCACACCTGACCGCATGACTACGTCGAGGTCAGTGTGTAAATCGTTTCAGTGGCTACTATAGCACGGGACGGCAGCAGCGACGGCCGGCGTCCCGTTGCCGGCCGCGACCGGACGTAGTGCAGAATATAGTGGCCACTGACAGTCAGTGCGCACCTGATCGCCACGCCGTCTGGCGATCAATATGTAGCTCGTTTCAGTGGCTGCTACAGTCCCGTTTCCCACACTCCCAGTTATCGCCAGGCCGGAAGCGTCGGTGCGTCGTCTGCCTGCATAGACATCCACGCACCGTCCGCGGAGATATCCGCGATAACGTACTCGTCGCTCGCGGCCGTCGAATCGATCGAACCGACGATCGTGTCGTCGGACGTCATGGCGTGGGAGTTCGTCGCCATGTGAGAGAGTGACACTCACGTACATATAAACGCATCGAATCTGACTGTCCGCCCGCGATACCGATCGGAAATCGAACCGATACCGGGTGTGAAACACTGGGTTTATACTTATTTTCGCCGTACCGTGGGGATATGAACGTAGCCGACGCGATGACGCCCCGCGAAGACGTGGTGACCGCCGACCTGCCGGGGACCCGCTCGGACGTCCTCGAGTACATCCAAGAACAGTCGTTTTCGTCCGTTCCGGTCGTCAAACCGACCGACGACGGCCTTGAGTACCGGGGACTGATCTCCCGGGAAACGCTCATCGACCAGCCCGACGAGGACCAGCTCGTCATGCTGATGGACGAGGACGTTCCGACGACGACCGCCGGGACCGCCCTCGAGGACGTCGCGCGGACGATGGTCGAGGAAGGGGCGCGCCGCGTGCCGGTCGTCGACGGGGAGTTCGAGGGCATCATCACGGTGACCGACGTGATCCACGCAATCGCGGCCGGCGATCAGGAAACCGAGGGCACCGTCGACGCCTACGCGAGCGAGAACGTCAACACGACCTACGAGGGCGCGCCGCTGCCCGTCGCCGAGCGGGAACTCTCCTACGCCAACGTCCCCTACACCGTCGCGCTGGACGACGACGGCCGGATGAGCGGCGTCCTCACCGAGGTCGACGTTCTCGAGGTCGCCCGCATCGTCGAGGGCGAAGAGGAGACGGGCGACAACTTCGGCGATCAGGACGACGAGTGGTCGTGGGAGGGGATCAAGGCCGTCGGCAGCCGCTATCTCCCGACGCGGGACATCGAGATTCCGGCGGGGCCCGTCCGGGAGTTCATGAGCGACGACGTGGTGACGGTCGCGGCGGACACGACGGTCCAGGAGGCCGCACAGCGCATGATCAGCAACGACATCGAACAGATCCCGCTCATTACGGGCGAGGAACTGGTCGGCATCGTCTGTGACGTGGACCTGCTGGAGGCGCTGTATGAGTGACGACCAAGCAGCAGACGCGAGCGAGGCGGACCCGACGAGCGAGAAACTGGTCGAACTGGCCAAACGCCGCGGTTACTTCTTCCAGTCCAGCGGCGCCTACGGCGGCGTCGGCGGCTTCTACACCTTCGGCCCGCAGGGCGCGGCCCTGAAGGGCAACGTCGAGGACGCGTGGCGGGATCGCTTCGCGGTCGCGGAGGGCAACATGGAGATCGACGCGCCGACGATCATGCCCGAACCCGTCTTCGAAGCCTCGGGCCACCTCGACGGGTTCGACGACATGCTCGTCGAGTGCCCCGACTGCGGCGAGAGCCACCGCGCGGATCACGTGGTCGAGGACAACACGGAGTACGAGGACGCCGAGAGCCTCCCCATCCCCGAAGTCGAGGAGGTCATCGCCGAGTACGAACTCGTCTGTCCGAACTGCGGCGCGGGACTTGCGGGCCAGGCCGTCGAGACCTTCAACCTCATGTTCGCGACGAACATCGGCCCCGGGGACTCCGACCCCGGCTACATGCGCCCCGAGACCGCACAGGGCATCTTCGTCGAGTTCCCGCGGCTCAAGGAGTACGCGCGCAACCAACTCCCCTTCGGCGTGACCCAGGTCGGCCGCGCTTACCGCAACGAGATCAGCCCCCGGCGCTCGATCATCCGCACGCGAGAGTTCACGCAGGCCGAACTCGAGTACTTCATCGACCCCGAGGAAGACGACCCCGACCTCGAGTCGGTCGCGGACGTCGAGGTGACGCTCTATCCCGCGAGCGAACAGAACGCTGACGACGGCGAGGAAATCAAGACGACGATCGGCGAGGCCGTCGAAGCGGGGATCATCACCAGCCCGTGGGTCGCCTACTTCCTCGGCGTCGCCAAGCCGTGGTACGAGGCGGTCGGCGTGGACATGGATCGGTTCCGGTTCCGCCAGCACCTCTCGGGCGAGCGCGCCCACTACGCCGCGGACTGTTGGGACGCCGAGAGCGAGATCGACGGCAACTGGATCGAGATGGCCGGCTTCGCCTACCGGAGCGATTACGACCTCTCGAAACACGCCGAACACTCCGGCGACCGCTTTACCGTCTTCCGGCAGTACGACGAACCCAAGACCGTCGAGCGCGCCACCGTCGACCCCGACATGAGCTATCTCGGCCCCGAGTTCGGCGGCGACGCCCAGGCCGTGGTCGACGAACTCGAGGCCCTCGCCGGGCGCGACCGCGAGGCCTTCGAGGGCGACACCGTCGAGATCGACCTCGCAGGCGAGAGCCACGAGATCCCCGTCGAAAAGACCGGCTTCGCGGTCGAGGAACAGACCGAGGCCGGCGAGCACGTTACGCCCCACGTCATCGAACCCTCCTTCGGCGTGGATCGACTCGTCTACACCGTCCTCCATCACGCCTACCGCGAGGACGAGGTCGCCGGGGAAGACCGAACCTTCCTCGAGCTCGAGCCCGAGGTCGCGCCCACCTTCGTCGGCGTCTTCCCGCTCCAGACCGACGACGAACTCGAGGCCGAAGCGCGGGAAATCGCGACGGAACTGCGAGAAGCCGGGCTGTCGGTCACCTACGACGACTCGGGCAACATCGGGCGGCGCTACCGCCGACAGGACGAAGTCGGGACGCCGTTTTGCGTGACAGTCGACTTCGAGAGCATCGAACAGGACGAGGGCGGCGTCACGGTCCGCGAGCGCGACTCGACCGCCCAGAAACGACTGTCGATCGACGACCTCCCCGAGACGCTGTCGGCGATCCGAGCCGGCGACCTCGAGTTCGAGGAGTTGTAGGGAGTCGTCGAGACTGGCGCGTTTCTCGTTGCACCCGCGAGCGAACCCGAAGGGTGAGCGAGCGGGCCGACGACCGATGTGGAGGGACGCGAAGCGTCCCGAAACGGAGGGAGGAGGCTTTTGATCAACCTGTTACCGAGCGACCGAAGGGAGCGCAGGGTAAAAGGTTGGAATTGATCGACGGACTGAAGGTCACCTCTCTCGAGGCACGATATGATGGCCGACGAACTGAAGCGGCGACTCGTCCACGCCAGCGGCTCGGGGCTGGTCGCCCTCTATCTGCTCGCTAACTATCTCGAACTCGGGCTCACGTGGGCCCGGTTTCAGGTTCTCATGGTCGCGCTTGCGACCGGCGCGCTCGTCCTCGAGTTTCTGCGGCTCCGGGTCGGGCTCGACTGGCGGCTTTACGACGTGCTCACCCGCGAGTACGAGCAGGACAACCCCGCCGCCTACGCGCTGTACCTGATCAGCATGGCCGCCGTCGTGGTGGTGTTCGAGCCGGATATCGCTCTCCCCGCGATGTTGATGCTCGCACTGGGTGACCCGATCAGCGGCACTGTCTCGGACAACACGCTCAAGCGAGTCAAACCGCCGAAGGTACTCGGTACGATGTTCCTCGTCTCGACGGTGATCGCGATCCCGTTCCTGCCGATCGCCGCGGCGCTGGTCGCCGCCCTCGGCGCGACGCTGGCCGACGGCGTCACCCTCGAGATCCGGACCTACATCATCGACGACAACCTGACGATCCCGATCTACGCCGCCTGTCTGGCGTTTCTCGCCCTCGAGTTCGCGCCGGTCTAAGCGCAGACGGACCGAGCTGTGGCTGCCGCGGAGCCGACTGGTTCCGATATCGGCAAGGCCGTACCGTTCTGGGCGGCTCAAGGCCGTCGCCGGCAAATAGGCGAATCCACTCGTGTCTCTACTGAGAACGCGGAACCGGTTGGCGACCGTGCGAGCGGTCCTGACCGACGGCCGCAGCGGCATTCTGGTCGCCGTCGCCGCCGGCTGGTTTCTCTCGATCGGCGTCCGACTCGCCTATCCCGTCTTGTTGCCGTACCTTCGGACGGCGTACGGGCTCGACCTGACGACGGCCGGCTTCCTGCTGACCGCCCTCTGGCTCTGCTACGCGCTGGGACAGCTTCCGGGCGGGCTGCTCGCCGACCGGTTCGGCGAGGGGAACGTCCTCGTCGCGAGCACGGCGGTCTCCGCGGTGACGCTCGGGCTGGTCGCCGTCGCCGGTTCCGCGCCCGTGGTGTACGTCGCGACGGGCGCGTTCGGGTTCGGAACGGCGCTGTACGGCGTCGCCCGATTCACGACGCTCTCGGACGTCTACCCCGACAACGACGGCACCGCGATCGGCGTGACCATGGCGGCCGGACAGGCCGGCAACACGCTCTTGCCGCTTGCCGCCGGCGGCATCGCCTCGGCGTTCGCGTGGCAGTACGGCTTCGGCCTCGCGGTCCCGGCCTTCGCGCTCGTGGCGATCGGACTCCGAGTCGCCGTCCCCGGGCGCACCTCGAGCGCGGAGAGCGCCGTCGACAGCGTCTCCCTCGAGACGGTCCGCTACGTCGGCGCGCAGCTACGCCGGCCCGAAATCGTCACCGTCGCCGCGATCCAGATCCTGACCTACTGCGTCTGGCAGTCGTTTACGGGCTTCTACCCGACCTATCTGATCGAGAGTAAGGGGTTCTCGGAGGGGGTCGCGACCGGACTCTTCAGCGCCTTCTTCGCGACCGGCATCCTCGTCCAGCCGCTGACGGGGCGACTATACGACCGGTTCGGAATCCGGAAATCGCTACCGCCCGTACTGGGCGTCGCCGCCGTCTCGCTGATCGCGCTTCCCTACCTCGAGGGCTTTTGGCCCCTCGTCGTCGGGACCGCCTTCCTCTCGAGTATCCTCGGCTACGGGACGATCACGCTGCCGTACATGACCGCGGCGTTCCCGGCGGACATGCAGGGGACCGGACTCGGCTTCCTGCGGACCGTCTACATGACCGTCGGAGCGATGAGCCCGGTGTTGTTCGGCGCGCTCGCCGATCGGGGCTACTTCGACGAGGCGTACCTCGTGCTGGCCGGATTCGTCGCCGTCGCGGTGGCGTTGACGTGGTGGCTCCCGCCGCTCTCGGAGCAGTAACCACGGCGGGTGTCGGGTCGAACTATTTCGACAGGGTCAGGCGTTCAGCCGCCAGAGTTCGAAATTGAGGACTGCCGCGAAAGTTATCCATGCGAGATAGGGGACCAGCAACGCTGCAGCGCGCGTGTCGACCCGTCGAAACGCGGCGATCGTGCCGACGACGAGCCCCCAGAGCGCGACGATGACCCCGAGCGCGAGAAGCGGTGTCTCGAGCGAGAAAAAGGCGGGCGTCCACGCGACGTTGAACGCCATCTGCACGACGAACAGCCCCAGCGCGAGGCGACGGCCGTCGGCGTCGCTGCGCCAGACGAGCCAGAGGGCGACGCCCAGCAGGGTGAACAACAGCGTCCAGACGACCGGAAACGCGATCGTCGGCGGGTAGAACCACGGCTTCTCGAGGGCGCGAAACCACGGCGTGTCGGGCGAGGAGACGGCACTCGGCGCTGCGCCGACGAGGTTGACCAGCAGGACGAAGCCGGCCGCAGTGAGGAGCGAGCCGGGGTCCGGGAGACGATGGATGATCGATCGGGTTTCCATACGTCACCTACGTCGGCGACGGACGTATAGTCCCCTCCCGACGCGGCCGACCCCGTCTGCGCGCGAGACCACTTTCACCGCGGTACGGGAACCCTTATTCGCGACGGCAGTGAACGGCTGGTAATGGCTACGACGGACGAGGAAATCGCGTCTATCGAGCACCCCCTCCTCGAGCCCGACTTTCTCGAGCGGCGACTCTACCAGCTGAAACTCGCCGGCACGGCGGCGAACCACCACACGCTCGTCTGTCTCCCCACCGGGCTCGGGAAGACGACCGTGAGCCTGCTCGTCACGGCGCGGCGACTCGAGGAGGTCGGCGGCAAGTCCCTGATGCTCGCCCCCACCAAGCCCCTCGTCCAGCAGCACGCGGATTTCTATCGCGAAGCCCTGCAGATCCCCGACGAGGAGATCGTCGTCTTCACGGGCGACGTGAGTCCGGACGACCGCGCCGCGATGTGGGAGTCGGCAACGGTCGTGATGGCGACGCCGCAGGTGATCGAGAACGACCTCGTCGGCAGTCGGATCTCGCTTGCCGACGTGACCCACATCACCTTCGACGAGTGCCACCGCGCGACCGGCGACTACGCCTACAACTACATCGCCGAACGCTACCACGCCGACGCCAAACAGCCACTCGTCACCGGGATGAGCGCCTCGCCCGGCGGCGACGAGGAGGCCATTCTCGAGGTCTGTGAGAACCTTGGCCTGGACGAAGTCGAAGTGATGACCGAGGAGGACGCCGACGTCGACGAGTTCACTCACGACACCGACGTCGAGTGGGAGCGGATCGACCTCCCCGAGGAGGTCCTCGAGATCCGAGACGCGTTAAACGAGGTCATCAAAGAGCGCCTCGAGAAACTCAAGGAACTGGGCGTCGCGAGTTCGACCCAGCCCGATCAGTCCCAGAAGGACCTGAATCGGATGCGGGCCGAGTTACAGGAGTTGATCAACAACGACCAGTCCGAAGGGTTCGAGGGGATGTCCATTCACGCGGAAGTGATGAAGCTGCGCCAAGCCGTCACCCTGGTCGAAACCCAGAGCGTCGAGGCGCTGCGTCGCTACTTCGAGCGCCAGCGCAATCAGGCTCGATCGTCGGGCGCGTCGAAGGCGAGTCAGCGGATGGTCTCGGATCCGCGGGTGCGCGAGGCCATGCGGAAAGCCGAGAGCTTCGACGAGATCCACCCGAAGTACAGCAAAGCCCGGATGCTGCTCGCCGAGACGCTGGGACTCGAGGGCGGCGATCGGGTGATCGTCTTCACCGAGTCCCGCGACACGGCCGAGGCGCTGACTGACTTCCTCTCGGAGAGCTTCGACGCGAAGCGGTTCGTCGGGCAGGGCGACCGCGAGGGGTCGGATGGCATGACCCAGAAACAGCAACAGGCGGTCTTAGACGAGTTCCGCGCGGGCGAGTTCGAGGTGCTCGTCTCCACCTCGGTCGCCGAGGAGGGACTGGACGTGCCGGAGGTCGATCTCGTGCTCTTCTACGAGCCGGTGCCGACCGCGATCCGGTCGATCCAGCGGAAGGGCCGGACCGGCCGCCAGTCCGAGGGCCGCGTGGTCGTCCTGATGGCCGAAGACACCCGCGACGAGGCCTACTTCTGGATCTCGCGCCGCCGCGAGAAGGAGATGGAAAACGAACTGCGAGAACTGAAAGGGATGGCCGATGAGCTCGCCGAGGAACTCGACGACTCCCAGCAGTCGCTGACCGATTTCGGCGACGGGGAAAGCGGAGTGAAAGTGGACGGGAACGGCGGCGAAGGCGACGCAGTCGGCGATTCTTCCAGCGGAAGCGAGGGGGTCGAAGATCGGCCCAGACTACAGGAGTTCGGACCCGACGACTCGAGCGACGAGACAACCGCCGAGGACGCCGATGGAACCGACGAGGTCGAAACCCACGAACCCCACGCCGAGGGCGACACGGTCGAAATCGTCGCCGACCAGCGCGAGATGGACGCCAACATCGCTCGGGACCTCTCGAGGCGCGAGGAGATCGAGGTGAGCCTCGAGACGCTCGACGTGGGCGACTACGTCCTCTCGGATCGCGTCGTCGTCGAGCGCAAGTCCGTCGCGGACTTCGTCGACTCGCTGGTCGGAGGTGAGCGGTCGGTCTTCGAGCAGGTGGGCGCGATGGCCCGCCACTACTCGCGCCCGATCGTGATCGTCGAGGGCGAGGGGCTGTACGAACAGCGGGACATCCACCCGAACGCGGTCCGGGGCGCGCTCTCGAGTCTCGCCGTCGACTTCGGCGCGAGCGTCCTGCGGACCGAAAGCGAGGACGATACGACCGACCTGCTGGCGGTAATCGGCGGGCGCGAACAGGAGACCGCTGATCGCGAGGTGTCGGTCCACGGCGAGAAAGGCACCAAGACCTTAAGCGAACAACAGGAGTACGTCGTCGCCTCGATCGCCGAGATCGGGCCCGTCACCGCGCGCTCGCTACTCGAGGAGTTCGGCACCGTCGAGGAGATGATGATCGCGACCGAAGACGAGTTGCAAGCGGCCGACGGCGTCGGAGCGGTGACCGCCGAGCGGATTCGAGAGGTCGTCGGGAGCGAGTATACGGGGTAGTCGGCGATCGCGATCGGCTCGAGTCGGCTCAGTCAATCGCTGATTTCGGACGCGATACCCTCCTCGCTTTCCTCGCCGGTGGGAACGCGGTCGATATCGCCTTCCGCGCGGGCGACGAGCCGTTCGGCGGCGAGGACACACCAGATCCCGAGGACGACGCCCGCAAGGACATCCACCAACCAGTGGATGCCGAGATACATCGTGGAGACAACAACGAGGCTCGCCACGACCGATGAGATCGAAAACCACCGCGGGTAGACCCGACGCGACCGCCACGCGAACAGCGCGACGATGACTACGAGCGAGGTGTGCAGCGACGGGAACACGTTCGTATTCGCCGAGACCTCCGCCGTGAGTTCCTGGGTTTGGGGGTAGAACTCGTACATCAACCCGCTGACGGCCGACAGGTGATTTCGCGGGCCGTAGGCGATAAACAGCGTATAGAAGAGCGAGCCGACCGCGGCGTTGAGCGCGTACGCGATCAGGAGTTCCTTGAAGCGCCGTTGGGTCGGCAACAGGAAGTAGAGAACGAGTGCGGTCACCAGCAGGTACGGGAACCCGAACATGTACATCGCGGAGAAAAACCCGATCAGGGCGTCGGGGACGATCGTCTGTAGATGGGCGACGAACAGCCCTTCGACGGCGTAAATCTCCTCGGTGATGTCCCAGTCGAGTGCGTACGATAGTTCCAGACGTTGATAGTGCGTGAACCGTTTGAGCAACAACACCAGCATCGTCACTCCGACGTAGGGCGCGATAGTGCGGAGACGCCCCACGAGATCCGCGGCCGTTTGTCGGAACGCCGAGGGGGACACACAGACGGTACAGGTGACTCCGATGCCGATACAGACGATCGCCGCCGTGATGAACGTGACATAACCCAGTGCCATCAGTATACGTCCTCCATGAGTGAGGTAGCAAGCGGTCGCGAGCCACGGCGTGCACGCTGCTGGCACCGACTATCGCAGGAGGGCGATGCGCCGTTCCGAGACGAACTGGACGAGTGGCCCGGCCGTCGTCGGGACCGGCGTCGTTTCATTCGGTACCCGTTATTTGATGGCTCGTCACCGCATGGTCCGTTATCGATACGTGTAGGTTAATTTAATGTATATCTATTGGTCCGTCTCTCCACTCGAGTCGACCCCGGCTCATCTCGAAAGGCGGCTCCGACGATTGGGAGACCGGAGAGCGAACACGGGGAACGGACAACTGTGTCCCCGACGAACAAAGCGAGCGGGTGGCTCCCGTCGACTGCCAGTCAGCGCAGCGTCGATAGCGCCTCGCCGGCCTCGCGGGCCGCCTCGAGGCATTCCCGCGCGTAGCGGGGGTCGTCCGTCGCGGCGGCCGCTTCGGCGAACTGCTCGAGAGACTGGACGAGCGCGTCACGAGCGGCCTCGAGGTCGCCGTCGACCGACGACGGAGCCGCGGCGGGGGCGCGGCCGGCCGTCCGTGTGGACCCGGGATCGGCCGAATTCGAGGCGCTCGATCGGGCCGTCGAGCGCGATTGTCGGTCGTCAGTCACGGCTCTCGAGGCGTCCGTGTCGGCTCGCGTCGACTGCGTTCGCTCGTCGGTTGGCTGGGTCGCCGACGTGGGGTCGGTCGCCGACTCGGCGTCGGGTTTGGAACCGGTGCGGCCGGCAGTGCCCGGCTGGGGTCCGGAGTCGGTATCGACCTCAACCGCGGAATCGGTCGGTGTCTCCTGCTCGGCGGCCGTCGCGGCGGCGTCAGTACCTTCCTCGGCCGCTCCCGCTTGTTCGCCCTCGGCCGGCTGGGCCTCGAGGTCGGTGCCCTGAACGGCGTCGGGGTTGCCGTGACAGCTGGGACAGAAGGTAGTGCCGTTCTCCTGAAAGAGCGGGTCACCGCAAGTACCACAGTGGGCGTTGGTCATCGTCGCGCCCTTGAGCAGCAGGTCGCTCATTCGCTGGGTCGCCTCGCGCTCTGCCTTGTCCTGCTCGTATTTCTCGCGAAGTTTCTCGCGCTCGGCTTCCTTGTCGAAGTCGCTCATGTCCGTCGAGACGTTTCGAAGCGTCGAAAAAGCTGCGACACCCGACGGTCCCCGAATCGGGGGTGCGGTCACGGCTCGAGCGCGGCTTCGACGGCGTCGACGGCCTCAACCGGCGTTTCGACCGTCTCGAGGTCGATGTCGAGGTCGGAGACGGTATGCGTCTCGAGGCCGACGACGGGCCGGTCGTAGATGCCGGCGAAGCCGATCTCCGAGAGGGTGCCGACGCCGCCGGCGAGCGCGATCACTGCGTCGCCGTTCAGCGGGACGAGCGCGTTCCGGGCGTGGCCAAGCCCGGTCGCAATGGTGACATCGACGTACTCGTTGGCCGCGTCCCGATCCTCGCCGGGGAGAATCCCGATCGTCGTCCCGCCTTCGGCGTTCGCGCCGCGACAGACCGCTGTCATCGTCCCGCCGCGGCCGCCACAGACGACTGCGTGGCCGCGAGCGGCGAGTTCGCGTCCCACCGTTTCCGCGCGGGCCGCCTGTTCGTCCGTGATCGTTCCGCCGCCGATGACGCTGACGCGCATGTCCGAGTCCTCGGTGGCGGCGGACATGATCGGTTCGGTCCGCAGGCGCGGGCCGGACACCTCGGTTCGATCTCGAGCCGATCGTACCTCGCGGAGCGACGAGAAAGGGACCGGGCGGGCGGTACGACAATCGTCGAGAAGTCCTCGTCACTGCCGGGCAAAGCGACGGGTTCCGACGGATTTAACGTGTGGGATGGGGAAGCATTACGCGATATGACGAAAGTGAGCGTGGTCGGCGCGGCCGGAACAGTCGGGGCCGCCGCGGGCTACAACATCGCGCTTCGGGACATCGCGGACGAACTCGTCTTCGTGGACATTCCGGACAAGGAAGACGACACGATCGGGCAGGCCGCCGACGCTAACCACGGCGCGGCCTACGACTCGAACACGACGATCCGACAGGGCGGCTACGAGGCCACCGAGGGCTCGGACGTCGTCGTCATCACCGCCGGCATTCCGCGCCAGCCGGGCCAGACCCGAATCGATCTGGCGGGCGACAACGCCCCGATCATGGAGGACATCGGCTCCTCTATCGCCGAGCACAACGACGACTTCATCACTGTCACCACGTCGAACCCCGTCGATCTGCTGAACCGCCACCTCTACGAGACGGGCGACCGCGCCCGCGAGAAGGTGATCGGCTTCGGCGGCCGGCTCGACTCCGCCCGCTTTCGCTACGTGATCTCCAAGCGCTTCGACGCGCCGGTCCAGAACGTCGACGCGACGATCCTCGGCGAGCACGGCGACGCGCAGGTTCCGGTCTTCTCGAAGGTCCGCGTCAACGGCCGAGACCCCGAGTTCGACGAAGACGAACGCGAGGAACTGCTCTCCGAGCTCCAGACCTCGGCGATGAACGTCATCGAGAAGAAGGGCGCGACCCAGTGGGGCCCGGCGACCGGCGTCGGTCACATGGTCGAGGCCATCCTCCGGGACACCGGCGAAGTGCTCCCCGGCAGCGTGAAACTCGAGGGCGAGTTCGGCCACGAGGACACCGCCTTCGGCGTGCCGGTCAAGCTCGGTTCCGACGGCATCGAGGAGATCGTGGAGTGGGACCTCACCGAGTTCGAGCGCAACCAACTCGGCGAGGCCGCCGAGAAGCTTTCCGAGCAGTACGACAAAATTTCGTAGGCGACGGCGTTCCGAAACCGAGACAGCGGGCGTTTTTCGCCCGTCTTCGTGCTACTCGAGTCGCTCTAGGGAATCAGTTGCTCGCCGTCGTCGTCGTAGATGGCAATCGCGTCGACGGGGCAGGATCGCGCGGCGAACTTGGCGTCGAGTTCCGCGTCGTCGGGGACTTCGCGGACGAACATCCCCTCCTCGAGTTCCTCGCTGTCGGCGAGGATCGCTTTTCCGTTCGACTTGTCCTTCTCGAAGGCATCCCACTCCGCGACACACTGGAACATCCCGATACAGGTGTCCTCGTCGAATTCGACTTTCATGGTCGGAGATTCGGTCGATCGCGGTAAATCGTTAGCGGTCGTCGGGCGTGTGGCGTGTTAGTCGGGATCATTTGTCAGCACAAAATTATTATCGGAGACGGTCTCGACACGAACATGGCGCGGGATCGGACCGAGTCGTCCGGAGAATCGAGCCGACAGGCTACTCGAGCGGACCCGCTGGGACGGGCGATGCTCGCACACTGGCGCGACGATCCGGGACGGTTGACCTATCGTGACGGGGCAGAGACACAGGACGGCACCGTCGCCGAGTTCTACTTCTCGAGCCCCGAGTCGTGGGAGCCGGAGACGGTCGACCGGCTCGAGCGCCTGTGCGATCATGACCCGATCCTCGACGTGGGCTGCGGTGCGGGGAAGCACCTCTTGTGGTGGGCCGAGCGCGGGGTCGAAGCCATCGGCGTCGACGTGAGCCCGAACGCCGTCCTGACGGCCCGGGAGCGGTGTGAGGGCCGCAGGACTTCGAGGCGAAGTTGCGTGGAGCAACGCTCCACGTCCCGTTCGAATGGGCTGCGAGGCGGTGAAGTCGCCTCGAACGGGACGACTTCGCCGTCCCCCAGCCCGCGAGAAGACGGCAAAGCCGCGGAGCGCGGACTCGAGGACGTTCTCGTCGGCGACATGTTCGCGCTTCCAGTCGAAACGGGCGCGTTTGGAGCCGTCCACGCCGTCGGCACCCAGCTGGGACTCGGCCGGTCGCTGGCCGGTATCCGCGACCTGCTCGACGAGTTCGCTCGCGTCACCGACGACGGCGGGGTCGCGGTCGTCGACAACTACGATCCAACGCGGGTTGGTGACGAATTTCTCGGCTACCGGTCCGATCCCCGTGAAGGCGTCGCCCACCGGTGTTTCCACCTCGAGTTCGAACGCGAGACGGCGGCGGGTGAGCGATACCGCGAGGTCGGGCAAACACTGCAGTTCCTGCTGTGTTCGCCGGCACGGCTCCGCGAGGCGACGAACGCGACGCCGTGGGCCGTCTGCGATGTCCGCCGAACCGATGGGACGGGCCATTACAGCGCGGTGCTGGAAAAACGGGACACTGCGCGTACTGAACTCGGATAGCAACGGGTGCGCTCTGCAGCTCAACTGCCGAGCCAACGCTTTTCTGCGGAGTCGTGGAACAACAGGGTACGAGAGACGGAATGGTCGCATTCTCCTTTGGGGTCCTCGTTGGGGTCGCCATCCTGACCTGTCTGTTCATGGCGTGGGTGCTCGGAGCGAACAGCAACTCGCCGCCGTTCGCCCCCGCGATCGGTGCGAACGCAATTTCGACGATGCGAGCCGCGTTCGTCATCGGGATCCTCGCGGCCGCCGGCGCACTCATGCAGGGCGGGAGCATCTCCGAGACGATCGGTGCGGATCTCATCAACGGCGTCACGATCACGCCGCTGGCCGCAACCGCCGGGCTGCTGACCGCGGCGAGCTTCATGGCGATCGGGATCTACACGCGGTATCCGATCCCCGCCGCGTTCGCGACGACCGGCGCGATGGTCGGCGTGGGCCTCTCGCTGGGCGGTGATCCGGCGATGGCGACCTACCGGCGGCTCGGAACCTTCTGGCTGCTGGTGCCGATCATGTCCGGTGGACTGGCGTACGCGACGGCGACCGTTCTGCGGCGCGACGACGTGCCCGAGACGGTCGGAGTGCCGCTGCTGGCCGGTATCGTCGGTGCGATCGTCGCCAACGTTCGTCTCGGGGTGATTCCGGATCCGACCGGGGAGCAGGGGACCCTCGCCAGATACGTCGCCCGGCTGTTGGGCGACGGGCCGACCCTCGCTCAAGGAGTCACCCTCGGAACCGTCCTCGTGACGATCGGCGTCGGCGTCCTCGCGTTCTACTGGATCCGCAACCGCGTCCTCGTCTCGGTCGAAGACGGGATCCGCTCGTTTCTGCTCGTCCTTGGCGGCATCGTTGCCTTCTCCTCGGGCGGTTCGCAGGTCGGGCTCGCAACCGGCCCGCTCGAGAACCTCTTTCGAGCCGAACTCGGTCTCCCCGGAATCCTCTTGCTCGCGATCGGCGCGGCCGGGATCCTCGCCGGGGCCTGGATGGGCGCGCCGCGGCTGTTACAGGCGACTTCCCGGGAGTACGCGCAATTGGGCGTCCGGCGATCGATCGCGGCGCTGGTGCCGGGCTTTATTATCGCACAGCTAGCGATCGCGCTCGGGATTCCCATCTCGCTGAACAACATCATCCTCTCCGGCGTCATCGGCGGCGGACTGGCCGGCGGCTCGGCCGGCGTTTCGCGGCGAAAAATCGGCGTTACGGTCGCCTTCTGGTTGCTGACGCTCGCGAGTTCCGTCGTCGTCAGTTACGGCCTATACCGACTGTTCGCGACCGTTATCGGGGTCTGATCCGGGCGCAGGTTCGCCCTCGAGCGCGCCGGCGGCTACTCGAGGACCGTTACCGGCCGCGCAGTTCGTTCGACGACCGTCGCGGCGATCCCACGGCCGAGAAACCGCCGCAGGAATCCCGTCGATTCGGTCCCGGAGCCGTAGATTACGACGTGGTCGATCCCTTCGTCCGACGCGTATCGAGGGACGACGGTTCCCGGTCGTCCCTCGGCCGTTTCGATCCGGACACGATCCGCCGCCGCGGAATCGGCGACCGAATCGAGCAGTTCGGTCGCGCTCTGTCGGGCCTGTGCGGTCCGTTCCTCGCTTCGCTCGAGGACGCCGCCTTCGCTGAGCGGCGCGTCCAACGGCGTCACGATGGGGAGAAGCGTGATTTCGGCGTCGGGGAACGTCTCGAGGGCGTAGGCGAGTGCCTCGTCCTCTCGCGGACGGCCGAGGGTGGGAACGAGGACGCGGTCGGGGGCGGCCATAGGACGGTCTTCGACCGCGACTCCTATCGGTTTATCGCCCGGTGCTACCACGGGACTCGAACGGCATCCGATTCGGAGGGGAGAAGAGGGCTGTAGTATCCCTTTTGCGGGCGCAATACCGGAGGTGGCCGTATCGAGACGATAGTTTAAACCGCGGGACGCGCCAAGGGCGGATAATGAATACCGAGGAGCTGACGGGGCTCCCGCCCGGTGCCGTCGACCACTTCCGAAGCGAGGGCATCGAGGAGCTCTACCCGCCCCAAGCCGAGGCGGTCGAGGCCGGGGCAACCGAGGGCGAGAACCTCGTGGCCGCCGTCCCCACCGCCAGCGGGAAGACGATGATCGCCGCGCTGTCGATGCTGTCGGCGGTCCAGCGCGGCGGGAAGGCGCTCTATATCGTCCCCCTGAGAGCGCTCGCCAGCGAGAAAAAGGAAGAGTTCGAGGCCTACGAGCGCTTCGGCGTGACGACGGGGGTGACGACCGGCAACTACGAAAGCACCAGCGACTGGCTCGCGACGAAAGACATCATCGTCGCCACCAGCGAGAAGGTCGACTCGCTCGTGCGAAACGGAGCCGACTGGCTCTCCGACCTCACCTGCGTCGTCAGCGACGAGGTCCACCTCATCGACGACCGGAATCGTGGGCCGACGCTCGAGGTGACCCTCGCCAAACTCAGGAAGCTCAACCCGCGGATGCAGGTCGTCGCGCTCTCGGCGACGGTCGGCAACGCCGACGAGATCGCCGACTGGCTCGACGCCGCGCTGGTCGACACCGACTGGCGACCGATCGACCTCCAGATGGGGGTCCACTACGGCAACGCCCTGAACTTCGACGACGGCTCGACTCGAGAGGTGCCCGTCGAGGGCAGCGAAAAGCAAGAGGCCGCGCTCGTCCGCGATATCCTCCAAGAGGAGGGGTCCTCGCTCGTGTTCGTCAACTCTCGACGGAACGCCGAGGCCGCCGCGCGGCGGTTAGGCGGCGTCTCGAAGAACGAGCTAACAGCCGAGGAACGGGCCGAACTCGCGGAACTGGCCGACGAAATTCGCGACGACAGCGACACCGAGACGAGCGCGGACTTGGCCGAGGCCGTCGAACGCGGATCGGCCTTCCACCACGCCGGGCTCTCGAGCACCCAACGGACCATCGTCGAGGACGCCTTTCGCGACCGGCTGCTGAAGGTGATCTCGGCGACGCCGACCCTCGCCGCGGGCGTCAACACACCCGCCCGCCGCGTGATCGTCCGCGACTGGCGACGCTTCGATCCCAGTGCCGGCGGCATGGCTCCCCTGGACGTGCTCGAGGTCCACCAGATGATGGGGCGGGCGGGTCGACCGGGGCTCGATCCCTACGGCGAGGCCGTGTTGCTCGCCAAGAGCCACGACGAGAGCGAGGAGCTGTTCGACCGCTACATCTGGGCCGATCCCGAACCCGTCCGGTCGAAGCTGGCGGCCGAGCCCGCCCTGCGGACCCACGTGCTCGCCACCATCGCCTCCGGCTTCGCTCGCACCCGCGAGGGGCTCCTCGAGTTCCTCGAGGCCACTCTCTACGCCAGCCAGTCGAGCGAACCCGGCCGGCTCGAGACAGTCACCGACACCGTCTTGGAGTACCTCGAGTCGAACGACTTCATCGTCCGCGACGGGGGCAGAAGCGATGACACGGACGGCAGCGAAGACGCCGACGGCGCGTTCACCACCGCGGCCGACCTCGAGAGCGAGAGCGGCGGCCGCGACGAGGAACTCGAGGCGACCAGCCTCGGTCACACCGTCTCGCGGCTCTATCTGGATCCGATGAGCGCCGCCGAGATCGTCCACGGCCTCGAACGTGCCGACGAGCGCCCGACGGCGCTGGGCCTCTACCAGCTCGTCTCGCGGACGCCGGACATGTACGAACTCTACTTGCGCTCGGGCGAGGACGAGCAGTACGGCGAACTCTACTACGAGCGCGAGGTCGAGTTGCTCGGCGACGCACCCAGCGAGTACGAGGAAGACCGCTTCGAAGACTGGCTCGCCGCGCTCAAGACGGGCAAGCTACTCGAGGACTGGGCCGACGAAACGGACGAAGAACGGATCACGGACCGGTACAAGATCGGGCCGGGCGACCTGCGCGGCAAGGTCGATACCGCCGAGTGGCTGCTGGGCGCGGCCGAGTCCCTGGCGAGCGAGATCGACAGCGAGTGGACCGTCGCGGTCCGCGAAGCCCGCGCCCGCGTCGAACACGGCGTCGGCGAGGAACTCCTCGAACTCGTCTCCGTCGGCGGCGTGGGCCGCAAGCGCGCCCGCCGACTCTACGACGCGGGAATCGAGGAACCCGCCGATCTCCGGACCGCGGACAAGGGAATCGTACTGAGCGTGCTCAAAGGGGAGAAAACGGCCGAGAACATCCTCGAGAACGCCGGGCGCGAAGATCCCTCGATGGACGGCGTCGAGCCGGCATCGACGGGATCGAGCGGCGAAGGCGAAAGCGTGACGGCGGACTCGAGCGACGACGCCGAAACCGAGGGAACAACGGCGGAGACGCCGGAGGCGGACGACAGCCAGGCGAGTCTGGGTGATTTCTGATGGAGCTACTCGAATGCCGCCTCGAGATCGACGATCTGGACGCGTTCGTGGCCGACCTCGGCGAGATCGGTGACCGCCACGGCGTGACGATCCAAGCGTTCGACGCCCGCTACGTCGCCGACCGCGCCCACCTCGAGCGAGCCGTCGAGTTCGCCGACCGCGCTATCGAGCGCGGCGAGAACGTGGCCCGGGACCGCGCCGTCGAAATACTGCTGTACGCCGCAGGTCGCCGGCAGATCGACCGCGCCCTCGAGATGGGCGTCGACGAGGGCGAGACCCGTACGGTCGTCCTCGTCGACAGCAGTGAGAACGGTGAGGCCGACGCGGACGAAGCGGCCGCGCTTGATGCAATCGAGGACCTCGAGGCGTTCGATGGGCAAGCGTCGACCCTCGAGAGACAGGACACCGAGACGCTCTGTGATTTCTTCGAGATTCCCGCGGCCGAACGGGCGGCCACCGACGCGTCGCTCTCGGCGCTGGTCCGCGAGCGGGTCGCGCTGCTCGAGGTCGACAAGTAGCCGGCAGAGACGAGCGACCGACGCGCCTCGAGAGAGTCGACGGCACGCTCTTGTGCGATCGTCTCGAACTCCGTTCATGGCCACTCTCGAGGACTCACTCGAGATCGGCGGCATGACGATCCCGAATCGGTTATATCGCGCGCCGCTGCTCGAGTGTGCGGGCAACGGCCCCGACGCGGTCGACGCGCTGATCGACGACTTAGAGCCTGCGGCGGCGTCGGGCGTCGGGCTCATCTGTCAGGGCGCGACGATCGTTCGCGGCGACGGCGGCTGTGCCGCGCCGGGGATGACCCGCGTCCACGACCCCGCGTTCGTCTCGCGGCTGTCGCGGCTGACTGAGCGGATCCACAACCACGGGAGCCGGATCGTCGTCCAACTCGAGCACGGCGGCCTCCGGAGCATGGAGACGTGGCACGCCCAGTACCGCGAGGAGCATCCGGACCTCGAGCAACTCGCCGTCTCGGAGCCACCCTGGCAGTTGCGGCTGCTCGACCGACTCGGATTCCTCGAGTACGACCCGCACGTCCTCACGACCGCGGAGGTGTACGAGCTCGCGGCGGATTTCGGCCGCGCGGCGGCCCGCGCCGTCGAGGCGGGCTACGACGGTGTCCACCTCGCCGGGGCCAACATGGGGATCGTCCAGCAGTTCCTCTCGCCCTTTTACAACCGCCGGGACGACGAGTTCGGCGGCTCCCCCGAGGCCCGTCTGCAGTTCCTCGCGGTCGTCCACGACGAGATCCGCGAGCGGGCCGGCGACGTGCCGCTGCTGACCAAGGTGCCGGCGGAGACCCCGGCACCGCCCGCACCCGTCGTTCGCCGAAAGCTGTCGCTCGAGGACGGCGTCGAAATCGCCCGCCGACTCGAGAAAATCGGCTACGACGCGGTCGTTCCCGTCCAGACCTCCGTCGTCTGGGACATGAGCATCGTCCGCGGGAAGTACCCCGAGCGGGCGTGGGAGAACGAGGCCCTTCGGGAGGCCTACGACGCGGCTTTCGGCGGCGCGACCCGCCGGCGACTCGTCGCGCTGGCAAATCGGGTTCAATCACTGCAGTACGACCGCGAACCCGCGTGGAACGAGGCGTTCTGTCGGCGGGTGCGCGAGCAGGTGTCGATTCCGGTGCTGGCAGAGGGCGGCATCCGGGACCGCGAGGAGATGGATCGATTGCTCGGCTCGAGGACGGAAACCGAGAGAAGCGCCGATGCGAGCGGCACAGAACCCGCCTGCGATATGGTCGGCATGGCCCGCCCCTTCTATGCCGAGCCGCGGCTGGGTGCGCGGCTGCTCGAGACCGGGTCCGAGACCGAAAACCCGCGCGTGCTCTGTGAGAGTTGCAACAACTGTACGGTGCCGCAGGTGACCGGCGCACCGGGGATCTGCCGGACGCCGGCCGTGTTAGGCAAACGTGGGGAACTCGAGCGGGAAGGGGCCTACGAACGGTCCGAATTGTACCGTTAGGAACGCACGGGGTTGCTCGTCAGGTCCGCGAGCGTTCCCTCGGTCGTGTAATCGGGTGCTTCGACTCTGAACCGAGAGTCGGTCGAGCCCGCGTAGTGGAGCTGAAGCGTGTACGAGCCGTCGTCGGCGATCGGAGCCGCTTCGCGCCGATCCGCGTCGACTTGCTCGAGCATGACCATCTCACCGGCGTAGGCGGCGTCGGACTGCCCCTGAATGTGGTAGGTCGTCCGATCCTCCGATACCTCGGAGCCCTCGAGCGGATAGCCGGCATCGATCCACGCCTGAAAGCCGTCGTCGAGCGCGTATACCTCCTCGAAGCCGTTGTCGATCAGCGATGCGGCACGCAGCCCGGAGAGGTGGTGGGGACAGCCACAGTAGGTGACGATGCGATCACCCGTGTCCCAGTCTGCGATCGGGTCGTTCGACCCGCCGTCCGGCGCAGGGCTCAGCGGCGCACCCGCGATGTGGGCGTTCTCGTACTGGTTCGATCCACGTGCGTCGGCCACCCGCGCTTCCTGTCGCTGGTACCAGTAGAAGACGTCCTCGATAGGTGCTAACGGCACTTCGACGCCCTCGAACGTCTGCGTCTCGTAGGCATTGGTGTCGACCGATCGCTCCTCGGGTTCAGACTCCGGCTCCGGGCCGTACCCGTCACCCTGACCGCCGTCACCGCCGAGACACCCCGCGACGGTCGCCACGGTCGCCGTCGATCCTACCGCGAGGAACTGCCGTCGGTTCATTACGCCCAACTATGCCCGTCATCACAATATGAGTTCTGGTAACGGCGGATTCGCCCCGACGACCCCTTCGTTTCGACTGGAAACCGGGAGACGAAACTGGTGAAGTACTCGAGTCGAAGCGGTAGAGAAGTAGTCCATGCTGGATTCGAACCAGCGTCCCGAGCCCCAGAAGCTCGGAGGATTGGCCACTACCCTAATGGACTTGACATGTTTCGTCGGTTCGTCTTCGCCGACGACGTACCAACTCGTAGTTGATGTTGGTATTAGAGTGTTACGAACTCAGCCGCGAGTGGAACTCGAGGAGATGTCGCATGAATACCGGACTGTACAGGGGTTATTGCGTCGGTGGAACGTAGTGTTCCGTCCGATGGCAGTTCGCACAGAGAACCTCACACCGCTCGATTTCGGTTCGAATACGCCTTTTCGATTTCCCGTTCGAGACGAGTTCCGCGACAGTCGCCTCTTTTTCATCACCGGAATGGTGAAAATCCAGACAAGCAGGGTCTGACGTTTCACATCGATTACACCCCTCCTCACGTTTCAGATCGGCAATCCATCGCCGACGTTCCCGCTCCGGTCGCGAGTTGTGAAGCGCGCGGTGGCAGTTGGCACACAGCACTACACACTTCTCGATCTCGTCACGAAGTGCGTCTTTTCCGTACCCAAAGGTAACCATTCGCCCGACCGCCATTTCTTTCTGTTCCTCATCGGTATGATGGAAATCCAAACACGCGGCGGTATCAACACCACACTGGGAACAGCCTCGTTCGCGCTTTCGCTCGTTGAGCCACGAACGAAGCCAAGAGCGACGTTGTAGTGTCCGCTCGGTATTCCACTCGACATTTCGGTAGTGCCACCGCTGGTCGACAGACAGGTCCTCCCACGACGTTCCCTCAGGAAGGTTGACTTCGTCCGGTTTCGGTCCGACTCGAGGCCCCCGTGAGTACGCAGTCTCCAGTCCCGCCATCTCTTTCGCGTCGTTCCAGCCGCCACAGGTCCGAATGATTGTCGCCGAAGCGGGCGTCAGACCCAACTCCTCGTACTGCGCCTTCGTCGGCGATTCGCCCAGTCGTTCGGTAGCCTCCTGTAGCGCCTCGAGGCAATCCTCCTCCGTCGTCACACCGCCGTTCGCCGCCCGATATCGTATAAACTCTCGCACGGTCGCGACGAAGACGGCCGCTCGAGTGCGAACCGATACCCCTTTTCCGTTCTCTCGCGCATCTGCGTGTATGTACGTCGGACGATTCGTCGTCGTCGGCCCCGAAGGAGGCGCGTACCGCGTCTCTTCGCGATCGTTCCCGAACCGAGAAATCACCGCTCGAGACGAGGCGCTCACCGTGGGTCCCACCGCGGACGCCCCGGAGACGGACAACCCCTACGTCTCTTATAACTGCCTGCGGGTCGTCGAGACGCCGACGGGCGAGACGGCCGCCTTCGGCAACGGCTCGCACGTCGATCCGATCGCGGAGAAACTCGAGCTCGGCTACCCTGCTCGGGACGCGCTGGCCGAGAGTCTGCTGGCGCTGGATTACGAGAAAGACGACTACGACACGCCCCGCATCGCGGCGACGATCGGCGGCGACGGCGAGGCCCTGATCGGAACAGTCCGAAAGGACGCACTGCTGGTCGAGACCGTCGACGAGCCGACGCTGGTCGCGACCTACGAGAAGGACTCGCCCGAACCGGTCGAGTTCGAGGCCGAAAGCGCCGCCGAGGCCGCCAGCGAAGCGTACGATTTCGAGTTCGAACACGCGGTCTGTGCGGCCGGCGTCGCCCGGACCGACGACGGGTTCGAAACGGCGCTCGAGAACGGCGACTGATCGACGCGACGGCGCTCGGAGGGTTCGTTCAAGCGAACTACTAACTCCGCTCGGCGATGCGTATAGCGTATGCCGACAGATTCTGATACTGGTATTCATCTCGTCCGGAACGCCACTGTTCTCGTGACTCTCGGTGAGACGACTTTTCTCGTCGATCCGATGTTCGCGTCCCCGGGCGATATCCCGCCGATCCCGGACACGCCGAACGACCGCGAGAACCCGCTCGTTGCGCTGCCTGATGTCGACCTGTCCCACGACGCCGTGGTTGTCACCCACCGCCATCGCGACCACTTCCACGAAACGGCGAAAGAGCAACTCGACGCGGACGTACCCGTGTTCTGTCAGCCCGAGGAGGCAGCGGAGTTCGTCGAGGACGGCTTTACCGACGTGCGCCCCGTCGACGACGAGGTGTCGTTCGACGGCGTTACCATTCATCGGACGCCCGGTCGCCACGGGCACGGGGAGTTAGCCGAGGAGATGGGGCCGGTCTCCGGGTTCGTCTTCGAGGCCGACGAAACGGTGTACGTCGCCGGGGACACGGTCTGGTACGACGCGGTCGAAGAAACGCTCGAGGAGTTCGAGCCCGAGACGGTCGTCCTCAACGCCGGCGAAGCGCAGTTCAACGAGGGCGAGCCGATCACCATGGGCGTCTCGGACGTCACCGCCGTCCGTAACGCCACCGACGCGACGGTCATCGCTGTCCACATGGAGGCGATCAATCACTGTCTGCTCACGCGTGACGAATTGCGGGCGGAGACCGAGGATGTTCACGTTCCCGAAGACGGGGACCGAATCAGCCTGTAACCGTTCCGGAGGGGGGAAGCGAACCGACGGGAACGGATACCGGACCACCGTCCGCAGACCGACCGCCGGCTAACCTACAAACCCCTCGAGCCAGTTACCTTCGGGCATGAAGGTCGGACTCGTTTCGGACATCCACGGCAACCGGGTCGCGCTCGAGGCCGTCCTCGAGGACATGCCGCCGGTCGACGAACTGTACTGTGCAGGCGACGTCGTCGGCTACAACCCGTGGCCGGCCGACTGCGTCGACGAATTGCGAGCGCGGGGCGTGCCGACGGTGATGGGAAACCACGACGCCGCCGTGGCCGCGGAGACCCCCCTCCGCTTCAACGGGATGGCGAAAGCAGGCGTCGATTACGCCGAGCAGGAGCTTTCTGACGACCAACTCGAGTGGCTCGGCTCCCTGCCGGCAGAGCGACTCGAGTGCGACGGCCGAGTGAAACTCGTCCACGGCCACCCGGACGATCCCGATCGGTACACCCGGTATACGTACCCGGAAGAGTTCTCGGCGCGGCTGCTCGGCGACGAGGACGTACTGGTACTCGGCCACACCCACGTGCAGGGCACAAAGCAGTTCGCGGAGGGGATCGTGGTCAATCCGGGCAGCGTCGGCCAGCCCCGAGATAGCGATCCGCGGGCGGGCTATGCGGTGGTCGATCTCGACGCGCTGACCGTCGACACCCATCGCGTCGAGTACGACATCGAGGCGGTCCAAGCGGCGGTCGAGGAGGCGGGGTTGCCCGAACGCATCGGAACGCGACTCGCTCGCGGCAAGTGAACTACCCCACCCTACTCAGCCGCTGGTGCGGCTTCGTTGAGGGTGGGGCTTCCTGTTTCTACGACGCGCTTTGCAGACACCGAATGGGTGTCCGTAGGGAGCGCAGTCTCCACAGGCGTGTCTTCGGGCCATCCCAGCCCTAATTCAGAAAAGCCTCTCTGCAAGACGTTCATCGCTGCGTTCGCATCACGGTCACACTCGAACCCACACGACGGACACGAATGCTCTCTAACCCAGATGGGTTTTGCCGTCTCCACGCCACACGACGCACACTCTTTCGTCGTTCCACGTGCTTCGACCTGAACGACGTGCGTCCCGTATAATTTGGCTTTGTATTCGAGCAGAGTGATGAACTGTCGCCACGCCGCATCCTGCTTGTTGCGAGCGTTGTGCGATTGTTCGAGCATCTCCTTCACGTTCAAGTCCTCGACGAACACCGCGTCGTACTCGCGGGCGAGCCACGTCGTGAGTTTATGCTGGTAGTCCAACACCGTTCGCTGGATGTGACGCTTGGCCTTCGCAACCTTCAGTCGTTGCTTCTCGTAATTGTTCGACCCGTTCTCTTTCCGTGAGAGGTTGCGTTGCTCGCGGCGGAGTTGTTCATACTCGTCTTCGAGGTTGAGCCAATCCACGGTCTTGCCGTCGCTGGTGTGGATGTAGTTGCGGATGCCGAGGTCGATTCCCACGCTGTTGTTCGTGTTGAGCGAATCCACGTTAGGTTTCTCCGGGAGATCAGTCTCGTCGGTTTCGAGACCGAAGGAGACAAACCACTCGCCAGTTGTCTCTTTTTTAATAGTGACTTCTTTGATGTCTGCTTTGTCGGGAATTGAGCGGTGGTACCGGATTTTGATGTCTCCGATTTTGGAGAGCCAGAGTGTCGCGCTGCGGCCACTCGTGTTTTTGAGTTCGAAGCCGTCATCAGACGTAGTCTGATGACCGGACTGCGAATATGTCATACTCTGAAACTCCCTTGGCGACTTCCACGTGAGCATCCCGACCGTGTGACCGTTCGTCTTCTGTTCAGAGAGACTCGAGAGGTTCTGATAGAATCGCGTGACGGTTCGCTGGAGTGCTTTCGAATGAACCATTGTGAACACCGGGAACTCGTCTTTCCAATCGGTGAGGCGGTCGTGATGCTTGTACGCCGAACCAACGTCATCGGCGTCGTTGTGGTTCGTGTATTCGTACCGCGTGAAATTGTACGCTTGGCGATGAATGTCGATGTGATGTTCTACAGCCTCCGCCACCTTTTGTGTCGGATACGCTCGATAGCGGTGACTGTACTCCATCGCAGTCTATTGATTAGGTGTGTGTTCGTTTAATCGTTTGTCTCTCGTGCGGCGATTCGTCCCCTCCCTACTCGCTCCTGTTGGTCGCTCCTTGAAGAAGGGGCATTCTCGCCTCAATTTTGGTAATCCGCTGAGGTCGGTAGCGAGAGCGCCCGACGTGTGAGCGCGAATGAACGAAACGCGGGAAACGAATCCTTTTACACTACCCCCACTGCTACGTTCGGATATGGTATCCACCGGCCCCACCGGGCGTCTCGACAGGAACCGTCCTCGTTACGCCGCGGGCCGGTGTTGTCGCTCGCCGACTCGGCCGTCGACCCGCGGCCAGCGTCGCGCGGAGACCGCTCCTGCGAGGCCGATCCAGAGCGATGTTCGAACGCGTGCGTGAGGACGTGCGGGCGATGCGCGAACGCGACCCCGCCGCACAGGGGTGGCTCGAGGTCCTGCTCTGTTATCCGGGTCTGCACGCGGTCTGGGCCCACCGGCTCGCCCACCGCTGCTGGAACGGTGGGGCCGGCTGTCGCCTGTTGGCACGGCTGTTCTCCCACGTCGTTCGCCTCTTGACCGGCGTGGAGATCCACCCGGCCGCCGAACTCGGCCGACGGGTGACGATCGATCACGGGATGGGCGTCGTCATCGGCGAGACGGCCGAAATCGGCGACGATGTTCACATGTACCATGGCGTCACGCTCGGCGGCGACACCAACGCACCGGTCAAGCGACATCCAACGGTCGAGGAAGGTGCACAGCTCGGTGCGAACGCCACGCTACTGGGCGACATCACGATCGGCGAGGACGCCGCCGTCGGTGCGGGTTCGGTCGTCACCCAAGATGTCGACCCCGGCGCGACCGTCGTCGGCGTACCGGCGGAGCGAGTCGACTAAGCGGTGCACAGCACACTCTTCTCGAGACTGCGAACTCACCACGTGGCGCGCGCTGTCGGCTGCCCGAGTGATAGCGAGGGCAGTCGGCCACATCGTGCGAGGGACGAGCGAGTGAGTACAGCGAACGAGCGAGTCGGCTGGGGAGGGTGTGGCATCCCCGTGGTGCCACGATAGCAGGACTCTCTGCCGTTGGTTACGCTCTCTACACGTCGCAATACGTGATCTCAACTGATCTTAGATCAGCGGTTCGACCAGGTCCTCGCCCGCCTCGAGCAACGCCCGAACGCGGTCCTCGTCGGCTGCTTCGGCGTAGACTCGCAAGACGGGCTCGGTCCCGCTTGGCCGGACCAGCAGCCACGAGCCGTCGGCGAGTTGGAGTTTGAACCCGTCTGCAGTGTTGATTCCCTCGACCGCCGTTCCGGCGACGGTCTCGGGGATCACGCCCTCGAGGTCCGCGAGCACCCGCGATTTCTCGTCGTCGGGGCAGTCGACGCTGCTCTTGTCCTGGACGACAGTGCCGTGTTCGGAGAGCAACCGGTCGACCCGGTCGTCGAGCGGCTCCTCGGCGTGCATCGCGGCCGCGAGCACGGCCAAGAGGACGCCGTCTTTCTCGCGGACGTGGCCGCGGACGGTGAAGCCGCCGGACTCCTCGCCGCCGACCAAGGCGTCGCCGTCGGCCATCGCTTCGGCGACCCACTTGAAGCCGACTGGGACCTCACGGACGGTCTCGCCGTGGGCCTCAGCGACCCGGTCGATCAGGAAGGTCGTCGAGACGGACCGGACCGCCGCGCCCGACGCGTCCTCGAGTAAGTAGTCGTAGAGGGCGGCGAAAAACAGGTTCTCGTCCAGATAGCCGCGTTCCGGCGTGACGATGGCGATCCGGTCGGCGTCCCCGTCGTTGGCGATGCCGAGGTCGACGCTGCGTCCGTCGTCCGTGACGGCCGCGATCAGTTCTGCGAGGTTCTCCGCGGCGGGTTCGGGCGAGCCGCCGCCGAACGCGGGGTCCCGCTCGCAGCGATAGCGCTCGAGGGTGGCACCGGCCCGCTCGAGCAAGGCGTCGGTCGTCCCGCGGCCGCTGCCGTGCATGGCATCGTAGGCGACACCGAGGCCGGAGAGGTCGGCACTGCCGGTGATCGACTCGACTAACTCGAGGGCGGCGTCGGCGTGTGGCTCGGCGAAGTCGACCTCGCGGGCGGTCCCGTGTTCGGCCTCGGGGAGCGGGTCGGGTTCGGCGAGTCGCTCCGCGATGGCGTCGGTGACGGCGGGCAGGGCCGGCGCACCGTCCTCGGGAATGAACTTCACGCCGTTGTACTCCGGCGGGTTGTGCGAGGCGGTGATGACGAGCCCGCCCGCGAGATCGCGGTCGACGATCGCGTGGGCGATCAGCGGCGTCGGCCGGTCCCGATCGGACAGCAAGACATCGAAGCCGTTCGAACACAACACGCGGGCCAGTTCCTCAGCGAACCCGCGGGAGGTCTCGCGAGCGTCGTACCCCACCGCGACCGGGCCCTCGAGGCCCTCGTCCGCGAGATACGTCGCGACCGCTTGCCCCACCATTCGAACGCGGGGAGCGGTGAACTCCTCGAGCGTCGCCCGCCAGCCGTCGGTGCCGAAACTGATCGTCTCCATGCTCCGGTGGTCGATGGCCGGCGCGAAAAAAGCGACGCTGGCGGAGAACGCGATAGTCACGGAGTCACACGGTGGATTCGGCGAGTCGATCCGCATCGTCGAACGTCGGCAACGGCGTTTTCCGGATCGGCCGCGTACAGCGGGTCATGACGCCCTCCCCATTTGTCGTCGCCGTCAACGGGAGCCTCCGCGACGGGAGCTACACGCGAACGGCACTGAAGTACGTCCTCCGAGCGGCCGAAGAAACCGGTGCCGAAACGACGCTGCTCGACCTGCAAGAGTACGACCTCCCCGTCTACGACCCCAACATCGGCGAACAGGGCGACAGCGAAGCGGTCACCCGCCTCGTGCGCGAGGCCGACGCCGTCGTTCTCGGGACGCCGGTCTATCACGGCTCGTACTCGGGCGCGCTGAAAAACTTCCACGACTACTGCGGGTTCGACGAGTACGAGGAGACGACCGTCGGCTTGCTGGCGACCGCCGGCGGCGGGAGCTACGGCTCGACGCTCGATCACCTGCGAATCACCGTCCGCGGGGTCCACGGCTGGGTCCTCCCCCATCAGGTCGGGCTCCGAAACGCGTCCGAAAAGTTCGAGACCGATCCCGACGCGATCGACGGCCGTCGGTTCCGCGATCCCGCCCTTCGGGAACGGGTGGAGAAACTCGGCCGAATGATCACCGAGTACGCCTTTATCGATCCCAGCGTCACGTCGTCGCGATCCGCGGCAGCTGACGACTGAGTTCTGCTCGCAACTCGAGAAGCAGTGGCCGGCCCTCGGTCAGTCCCAGCCGGCCGGAACGAAGTCAGGCGTCGATATCCGCGAGACGCTGTTCGAAGAGTCGCTCGCCCGTCTCCTCACAGGTGACTGCGACGACCTCGTGGCTGCTACAGCAGGACTCGACGACCTCCTCGCCCATTACCACGTCGCCGCCGGACGGGCACGTCTCGAGGAACATGCGGAGGCCGTTCAGGACCTCGCCTTTCGTCTCGGGGTCGAAGGAGTCCCAGTCGTCGACCCACGTCTCGAGGGTCCGGCTCGCAGCGACGTCCGCGATCAGCGCGGCTCGAGAGGGCCATCGGCCGACCGTACGCGACTGCGACAGCAGAGCGCGAGCCTCGCCCCGTGTCTCGAGGTCGAAGGCGTCTGGGTCGGCGTCGAATCCGAAGGCGTCGGCAGCCGCCGCGGCGTCGACGGTTCCGTCGGCGAGCGGCTCGATTTCGTCGAACCACGCGGCCTCGAAGTCGTCAGTGAGACAGAGGTCGTCCCGGTCCGAACACGGCTCGAGGACGTCGTGCTTGCGGAAGAACGTCTCGAGGTCGAGGGCCGCTCGGTCGGCACCGCCGTTGCTGGCGGCGACAGTCGCGTCGTCCGCGTCAGGCGTCTCGGCAGCGTCGGCCTCGTTGGCAGCGATCGCGTCGTCGGCCTCACCAGGGCCCGTTGGCGCGTCGGGTTCGGCAGCGGATCGGGCTGGACCGGTAGCGTCGGCCGTTGCGGTTTCGACGGGGCTGAGCCCGCTCGCGACGGCGGGTTCGGGGTCCTTGCCGAACCAGCGCAGGACCTCGGGCGGGAGGTAACGCTTGGTCAGCGTCGGCGTCCCCGGAACGAGGTAGCCGCGGAGGTAGATCAGCGCGATGGAGACGCCAGCGGCAAGCAAGCCGCCGACTCGGGACTTGCGCGCGATGGCCGCGCTGGCCACTGCCGCGATACCGAGGTTCAGGACGGTGCAGGGCACACACCGGTTCTCGCCGGTATACTCGGGTTGTTCGAACTTGTCGACGATGTCGGAGTCCATCTCGAGCCCGACATCGCGTGCGACACCCATCTATTTTTCGGACCCGAAGCGAGAGAGAATAGTGACTGTACTACGGGAAATGATCGGACAGCAGTCGCCGACCGCTCACTCGAGGCCGACGAGCCGCTCCTTCTGGGTGCGGCTCAGTTGCTTGATCTCGTACTCGCGGGACATCGCGGCGGATTTGGAGTCGAATCGCTCGTGATATCTGAGTTCGACCGGCGTCCGCCCGCGGGTGTACTTCGCGCCCTCGCCGGCGTCGTGTTCGGCGACGCGTCGCTCGAGGTCGGTCGTGTAGCCTGTGTACAGCGAGCCGTCGGCACACTCGAGGACATAGACGACGTAGTCGGCCATCGCTCGTCGGCAGGTACGGAACGGTAAAAAGCGACTCGTCCGAGGGGGCGTGTGGTTGTCGGTCGCGATGCGTCAGGTGCCGCGGGCGCGCTCTTTTGCAGCTTCCGCGATTCCGGCGTTGGCCGAACAGCTCACGCAGGCGTGGATTTCGCCGTGTTCGTCGGCGAAGACGCGTGCAAACCGTTCGGAGACGTGCGCGCCGCAGTGGTCACACTTGGGCATTGGTCACACCGGCCGAAGCCGGTACCTTCTACTACTGGGTGAACGAATAAATAACCTTCACCATACACTGTTTGGCTTTTCGATTGAGAAAAGGATTTTTCCGGAAGTAGCCATGCGAGTTATTCACGAGCGGCGGCGATCGCCCGGGCGATCAGGGTCGCCTGCGACCCGGCGACGAACCCAGCATCGATGTTGACGACCGACAGCACGGTACAGGACTGGAGCATCCCGTCGAGCGCCGCTTCACCGTCGCCGGCGTGACCGTACCCACTCGAGACGGGGACCCCGATGACCGGCGTGTCGACGAGGCCGGCGATAACGGTCGGCAGGGCTCCCTCTCGGCCGGCGGCGACGATGAGAACGTCCGCCTCGCGGAGTCGGTCGAGTTGGTCGAGGGTTCGGGAAAGCGCCGCGACCCCGATGTCGTCGACCCTGTCGACCGTCGCGCCGGCGTCCAGACAGACGGCCGCCGCCTCGTCGGCGACCGGCGCGTCGACCGTTCCGCCGGTCGCGATTCCGACCGTCGCGTCCAGCGACGGCTGCTCGTAGTCGGGCGTCGTAACGCGGACCGTCGCGCTCCGGCGATCGATCGTCGCATCGGGGACGGCATCGGCAAGGTGGGTTTCGAGTGCGTCGTACTGCGAGTCGGACAGTCTGGTGAGCAACGCTCGGCCCGTCGTCTCGAGGGCGGTCTCGGCGAGTGCGGCGACCTGTTCGGCCGATTTGCCCTCCGCGAAGATCGCTTCCGGGATCCCGCGGCGCTGGTCGCGGGCGGCGTCGAACCGGCCCGCCTCGCCGACGACGTACCCCCTGAGTTCGGCTTCGGCCTGTGCCGGCGACAGCGAGCCGTCGGCGACGGCCTCGAGGAGTTCGCGCATGGTCGTCCTCGACGGGCGACGCACTCGAATCCGTCGACCCGATCTCGCCGATCGAGTGATACTCATTACCAATCGCACAGTCTCACTGAACGTGCGCGCCAGCCCCGGAGGACCGCGCGCGACCCGGATCCCGGGGTTCGGACGGCCCGAAATTCGCGGCGCCTACTCATCCGACATATACTTTCCGGTGATTTTGGTACCCGAAACGGGCGAATCAACCGCTGCAACCCCCGTATTTCGACGACTAACCAAAACCGTTATATGAGGTAACGCGAAACGGGTACATCGTATGGCAGATCTTATCGTCAAAGCCGCCGTCAAGGAAGCGCTCGATGACAAAAACGTAGCTTCGGACTTCTACGACGCACTCGACGAGGAAGTCGACGAACTGCTCGAGGACGCTGCCCGACGCGCAGAAGCCAACGACCGGAAGACGGTCCAGCCCCGCGACCTGTAAGGCACGATCGCCCGCGATTTTTTCGGACGCTACTCGGATAGCGACGCGTCCGTCGCTGAGACGAGTTCGGTCGCCGGCAGCCGGCTGCCGGCTCGAGTTTTTTGCCATTCGCCGTAGGAAGGGGACACATGTTACGCAAGCTCCTGATTGGGTTCGGGCTCGTCGAAATCGTCAAGCCGGAGCCGATCATCGAACTGTGCGAACGGATCGGACTGCGAAACCCCGCGGAGACCCGACGACGGCCGCTGGCGCGTACCGGCGCGCGACTCGAGGGGCTGCTCTTCGTCTGGTTGCTGGTCCGCGGCCGGCAGGGATCGACGCTCGTCAGCGGAGTGCTCGGGCTCGCCGGCCTAACACTGGTCTTGGTTCCACAGCCGATCATCGATCTCAGCCAGCACCTGGTCTACGCGAACAGCGACGATCTCGAACTGCAACCGTGGGTCGTCCCCGCGGCGCGGCTGTTGGGCGTGCTCTATCTCACCGTGACCCTGCTCTCGCGGAGCACGGGCGAGGAGACGACAGCGGCCGCAGGCGAGACCGACGCGGACGCCGCCTCGAGTCGGCTTCGGCTCGGTTCGAGATGAGGACAATCGCCACGACCATGCGACGACCGCTGGCGATCGGAGTCGCGCTCCTCGAGATCGTCGCCCCGAGACGGATCATCGGAATCGGCGAGCGAATCGCGTTCACAGACCCCGACGCAGGACGGCTGCGCCCATGGACGGTTCCGATGGCTCGACTCGAGGGGCTAGTCTTCGTCTGGCTGCTCGGTCGTGAGGACGGCGTCCCGGCAGGTCTCGAGAACGCCCTCGCAGTCGTCGGGCTCGTACTGGGGCTGTTCCCGCGAACGGTCGTCGACTTCAATCTCGAGATGGCCTACGAGAACGGTGACGAACTCGAGGTGAAAGGATGGGTAGTCCCCGTGACCCGCCTACTGGGGGCAATCTACGTCATCGTCGGCCTGTTCGCACGGCGGGTCGGCACGCCAGCCGACGAACGCGAGGAGATGCCGAAACAGGTCTGAGGCGGTCGACAGCGAGAAACGGGTCGTCAGTAGTGTCGAACCTCGACGCCGTCGTCGGTGCCGATGTAGGTCGCGTCGGCCATCCCGACGAACAGGCCGTGTTCCACGACGCCCGGAATCGCCGAGAGCGTCGCCGCCAGCGCCGCGGGGTCGTCAATCGGCCCGAACGCACAGTCGAGCACCAGATTACCGTTGTCGGTCACGACCGGGCCATCCTTTCGCTCGGCGTCTCGAAGCGTCGGCTCGCCCTCCATCGCGGCGATCCGATTCGCCACGGTGGTGTGGGCGTCGGGAAGCACTTCGACCGGCACCGAGCGCTCGAGTCGGTCGGTCAGCTTCGAGGGGTCGGCGACGACGACGAACCGGTCCGCCGCCGTGTCGACCAGTTTCTCGCGCGCGTGGGCCGCGCCACCGCCCTTGATGAGCGCGCCGCGAGCGGCCGCCTCCGAGTCGTCGACCACCTGATCGGCCCCGTCGATCGCGAGATCCACGCGGTCGACCGCGTCGAGTTCGGTCAGGGGGATACCGACCTCGAGCGCCAGTTGGCGGGACTGAAACGAGGTCGGAATCCCGCGGATCTCGAGCCCGTCGTCGACGGCTCGGCCGATCGCCCGGATCGCGTGGGCGGTCGTCGATCCGGTGCCGAGCCCGACGACGAACCCGTCTTCGACTGCCTCGGCCGCGCGTTCGCCGGCGCGGCGCTTCGCTGTGTCGGAGCCACCGTCCGTCTTCATGGATGTGCAAGCGAGCGGCGACGGGAAAAGCGTTGCATCTCGTGGGCCGCCGCCGACGGTCGGGCGGTCGAGTCACACGAATCCGAACAGTATCCTCGTGGCGAACCTTTTTTGAACCGTCCGTGGACGACCGAGCATGACACGGGAGACGGCGGTCCGCCTCTCGAACGTCCGCAAGACCTACCGTATCGGCGAACCCGTCCACGCCCTCGACGGCGTCTCCCTCGCGGTTCCGCGGGGCTCTTACACCGCAATCATGGGACCCAGCGGCTCCGGGAAATCGACGCTGATGAACCTCGTTGGCTGTCTGGACACGCCGACGGCGGGGGAGGTCGTCGTCGGCGGTCGCGAGGTCGGTGCGCTCGGGGACCGCGAACGGACCCAGCTTCGGGGGACGGCGGTCGGCTTCGTCTTCCAGACGTTCAACCTCATGCCGCGGCTGAACGCCCTCGAGAACGTGGCGCTCCCGCAGCTGTTTCAGGGCGTCGACCGGACCGAACGCCGGCAGCGGGCGCGGGACCTGCTCGAGCGCGTCGGACTCGGCGACCGGGCGGATCACCTGCCGAACGAACTGTCGGGAGGTCAGCGCCAGCGGGTCGCGCTCGCGCGGGCGCTGGTCAACGATCCGGCGATCGTGCTGGCAGACGAGCCGTCGGGAAACCTCGATACCGACACCGAGTCCGACATTCTGGACCTCTTCGACGAGTTTCACGCGGGCGGGACGACGATGCTCGTCGTCACCCACGAGCGCCACGTCGCCGAGCGGGCCGACCGGATCGTCCACTTACTCGACGGGCGAATCGAGCGGATCGAGGACCTCGGCGGAGCCGCCGACGGCGCGACGACGGATCCAACGGCGAGCCGAACGGCGGAGTCGGGCGGTGATTCCGAATGAACCCGCTCGAGAGCCTGCGCCTCTCGTGGCGGTCTATCCGCGGCCACAAGCTCCGGTCGGCGCTGACGACGCTGGGGATCGTGATCGGCATCGCGGCGGTCATCGCCTTCGTCACGCTGGGGGCGAGCCTGCAAGCGGGAATCATCGGCGACATCAGCCCCGACGACCAGCGCAACGTCTACGGCTGGGCCGCCGACCCCGACACCGACGGCGGTCCGTTGGCGGGCGCACAACCCGTATTTACGCAGGACGACCTCGAGGCGGTCGAGGACCTCGAGGACGTCGAGGCGGCCTACGGCTACGCGACGATTCAGACCCAAGCGATCTCGAACGGCGAGGAGCAGGTCGCACAGGGGAACGGACTGATCGCCTCGGGGCCGTCGTACATCCGCGAGGACCGGCTCTCGGAGGGCAGACAGTTCGAAATGGGCGAACGCGAGGCGGTAATCAACCCCGCGGCCGCGGACCAGTTCGAGGAGAACGTCACCGTCGGTGACGAACTCACGGTGACGATCCTCGGCGGCGAGCGGACGACACTCGAGGTGGTCGGCATCACCGATACCAGCGAGGGACTGAGCCCGTTCGAAGGGTTCGAATCTTCGCCGCGGGTCTACGTGCCGACCGATCCCTACTATGCCGAGCAGGCGGCGGGGCTGGGAATCGGCGGCGGAGAGAGCGGGGAGGGCGGAGACGGCGGTGGCGGCGATGGCGGCGGTAGTGGCGATAGTGGCGGTGAGAGTACCAGCGACGGTGGTGGTGATGACAGCGGCGACGACGCTCGCTTCCTCGCGATCATCGTCGAGGCCGAATCGACCGACCAGTCCGATATCGACGCCGCCCGCGAGAGCGCGACCGCCTACCTCGAGAGCGACGACTCCGACGCGAGCGAGCTGCTGGGCGACGACCTCGCGGTCACCTTCCAGACGAGTACGGAACTGCTCCAGCAACTGCAGGATATCCTGGATCTTCTGCGGAACTTCATCGTCGGCATCGCGGCCATCTCCCTGTTGGTCGGCTCGATCGGCATCGCGAACATCATGCTGGTCAGCGTCACCGAGCGGACCCGCGAGATCGGCATCATGAAAGCCGTCGGCGCGCAGAACCGCGACGTGCTCGGCCTGTTTCTGACCGAGGCGGTCATCCTTGGCGTCATCGGCGCGATTCTGGGGACGGGACTGGGGCTCCTCGCCGGCTATCTCGGCGCGCAGTACATCGAAATCCCGCTGGTCTACCCCCTCGAGTACGTCGCGCTCGCGATCGTCGTCGGCGTTCTCGTCGGGATCCTCGCGGGGCTGTATCCCGCGTGGCGGGCGGCGCGGACGGACCCGATCGACGCCCTCCGGTACGAGTGACGCGAGCGCCGAGGCCGCCGGCTGGGACCGCCGCGTCTACGACTCGCGTTCGGGGTCGGGATCGCGCTCTCGGCCCTGCTCGCGGTCCGAATAGCGATCGCCCTCGAGACCGCCCGAGGTGGTTTGATCCGGCTCCCGGTCGCGATCCCTGACACCCGTCGTTTCGGCCGTACGGGACGGTTGCCTCGACGCGGCGTCGAGGTGGATCGTCTCCCGCGTGCGCCGTCGCTGGTCGGGATACTCGCGTGCGAGGTACGCGCCGAGATAGCCGCCCAGCAGCGCCGGGCCGACAGTATAGAAGAGGAGGAACAGCATGCCGCCGACGAGCAGGACCCAGAGGAGCGCGACGCCCTCGAAGGGCACCCCGAAGCCGAGTCCCAACCCGAGGAAGCCGAACACGAGGACCGCGCCGCCCGCGATCGGGAGGAAGGTGATCGCGCCGGCCAGCGTCCCGGCGATCGCTCCCGCTCGGCCGTCCGGCCCCTCGAGGAAGCCGGCGATCGCCCCGGCGAGCACGGTCGAGAACGGGATGAACGAGAGGACGACGCCGACGACGGCGCCGATGAGCGCGTTGACGAGCGTTCGACTGCTGACCATACCGAACGAACGGGGAGCAGGGAGAAAAATGTCGGTGGTCCGTGGTTTCGGGTCGCTGTGGACCGCCAACCGGGCGAAGAGCGAACGATCGATTAGTCGTTGGCGACCGACGAACTCGACTCCTCGAAGGTCGTCTCCGTGTCGGCGTCCTCGCTCGGGGGCTCCTCGAGGTCGGACTCGATGATCTCGCCGAACGTGGCGTCGCTGTTGACTTCGTCGGCGAGCAGGTCGACGGCCTCGACGAAGACCGCGACGAGCAGCGGTCCGACGACGATTCCGATCGGGCCGAGCGTGAAGAGGCCCCCGGTAAAGCCGACGAAGTAGAGGCTACCGGGGAGGCCGGCCGAACGGCGGGACAGCCGCGGTCGGACGGCGATATCGGGGAGCCACGCGACGAGGGAGAGTCCGAAGACGCCTATCAGGGTCGCCGCGACGATGTCGCCGACAGCGACGTGATAGAGGGCGATCGGGGCGATGAGCATGCTCGGCCCGATGATCGGGACGAACTGCAACACCGCGGCGATGATCGAGAGGGTCAAGGCCCCCTCGTAGCCGAGCACCCAGAACAGCGGGTAGGCGATGAGAAGCGTCGCGATCGAGGTCGCGACCTGTAAAACGTAGATCGCGTATAGCGTCTCGCGAGCCCGCGTCGTGAGCGCGTAGACGACGTCCCGGTAGCCGTGGGGAATCGGCGCGACGGCGGCCCGGCCCGCCTCCCTGCCTTTGAGCAGGAGGCCGAAGAGGAGGACGACGAACAGCGCGAACTTGATTGCAAGTACTGGCAGCGCCAGCGCGAATGTGGTCGCGGCGCTACTGAGGTAGTCGACCGCGAGCGCTTGGACCTCGCCGGCCTCGATCGAATACGTCGCCTCGAGAACCGTGATCGACAGTTCCTGCGGGAGCCCCTCGACGGCGTCGAGCACCTGCTCGGTGCGGAAGTAAAGGGTCACGACGATCGGCGAGAAGACCGCGATCGCGGCCACGAAGCCGACCACGGTCGCCGCGAGCGCGCCCAGCCACTCGGAGAGACCCCGCCTGACCAGCCAGCGCTGGACGGGCATGAGGACGTAAGCAACCGTGAGCGCGAACAGGATCGTCCCGAGAACCTCGAGCAGGATACCGGCCGTAATAGCGCCGAGGAGGACGACGATGCCCGCGAGAACGTACCGGCGTCTGGTCGCCCTCGAGTTCGTCGCGGCCGTCGGTCCAGTCACAGCGGTGAATCTCACCCGGAGAATAAAGTCTTTCGGCTCGAGCGACGGCGACCGAACGGAACGGCGTCGATCAGGGGCCTTAAGACCACCGGGTACAACCACCGCGTAATGAGACGACGCACGTTCGTCGGCGCGGTCGGCGGAAGCGCGGTCGCCGGCGTCGCTGGCTGTCTGACTCGCGATGGAGACGGTTCGGAAGACGACGATGAAACCGGCGATCCAGAACCGGAGAACCCGGATCTCGAGGGCAAGGTTCAGGTCGCGACGTACGATTCGATGGTCAACGGGGAGAATCCGGCAGGTCCGTGGCTCAAGGACGCCTTCGAAGAAGCATACCCCGACGCCGAACTGACGTGGACCGTCCCGGAAAACGGCATCAACGACTACATCGATCGCAGCCAACAGAGCGCCGGGATCGATGCTGACGTCTATCTCGGGGCCAACGTCGACGACCTCGTCCGGGTCGACGACACGCTCGAGGACGGCGGCCTCCTCCGGGAACTCAACGTCGATCGGATCGACAACGCAGCGCGCATTCGGGACGGGCTCGACATGGGCGACCCCCACGGGCGCGTCCTCGCCTACGACACGGGCTATATCACCCCCGTCTACGACGAGGAACTCGTCGACGAACCCGAGACGCTCGACGACCTGACCGAGCCGGCCTACGAGGACGCGCTGCTGGCCCAGAACGCGCAGGGCTCGGACACGGGACAGGCGTTCCTGCTGTGGACGATCGACGCCTACGGCGAGGACGGCTACCTCGACTACTGGCGCGACCTCGAGGCAAACGGCGTTCGCATTCTCGAGGACTGGCAAGAGTCGTACAACGGGGCCTACATGAACGGGGAGCGGTCGATGGTCGTCTCCTATTCGACCGATCAGGTGTTCGCAAACGAGTACGACTACGAGATGAGCCGCCATCAGGTCGCATTCCCGGACGGACAGGCCTACGCCAACCCCGAAGGCATGGGGATTTTCGAGGAGGCGAGCGAACTCGACCTCGCCTACGAGTTCCTCGATTTCGCCCTCTCGAACGACGCCCAAGCGGTCATCGCCCAGCGCAACGTGCAGTTCCCGTCTGTCGACGAGGAGTACGTCGACCTCGACGACGAGTTCGATCAGTACGCCCACGTCCCGCCGGAGGCGGTGACGATCGGCTACGACCGGCTCCGGGGCAACCTCAACAACTGGGTCGACGACTGGGCCCGCGAGTTCGCCAGCCGATAGGGCCGTGGCCCGCTCGGATCGATCCGGTCGGCTCGTCCGGCTTCGACGAGGGTCCGCCACCGCTCGCGGCTGGCTCGAGCGCCGCGCTCTTTCGCTGACGGCGCTCGCGACGGCTGCCGTCCTCGCGGTCATGCTCTACGTCCCGGTCGGCGTCGTCTTCGCCAACGCCGTCGTCGACGACGGGGGAGCGACGCTCGCGTTCGTCCGCGAGGTCCTCACCGACCCGTTTTATTTCGGGGCGCTCGCGGACGTCTTCGCGGAGCCGCTTTCGGTTCGACACCACCTCGAGTCGATCGCCGGCTGGCTCGCGGCCGTCTCGGTGTCGGTCTCGCTCGAGTACCCGCTTCCCGGCGTCCCGCTCCCGGTTCCGCTGCTGGGCCTCGAGATGCCGGGAGTTCGGACGGGGCTGTTCGGCTTTACGGCCTATCAGGCCGCGCTGTCGACGGTCGCGAGCGTCGTGCTCGGCCTGCCGGCGGCATACATCCTCGCGAACTACGAGTTCCGCGGACGGCAAACGCTGCGCTCGCTGACGATTCTCCCCTTCGTGCTGCCGGGGATCATGGTCGCGGTCGGCTTCTATGCGATGTTCGGTCGCACGGGAACGCTCAACGGACTGCTCGGCGTCGCCGGACTCGGGCCGTACCCCTTCATCGAGTGGAACCCGCTCGCGGTCGTCATCGTCGCCCACGCGTTCTACAACGCGCCGCTGGTGGCGCGAGTCACCGTCGCCGCCTGGGAGTCCGTCGACGCTCGGACCGTCGAAACCGCCCGCAGTCTCGGGGCGAGCCCGCGCCGCGCGTTTCGGGACGTGGTCGTTCCCCAGCTCCTGCCGGCGGTCCTGACCGGCGCGCTGTTGACGTTCATCTTCACCTTCATGACCTTCCCAATCGTGCTCGCACTGGGCGGGTTGCAACTCGCGACCGTCGAAGTCTGGATCTACGACCGGGTCCGGCGGCTGGCTTACGCCGAGGCCGCGACGCTCGCGGTCCTCGAGACGCTCCTCTCGCTTTGCCTGACCTACGCCTACCTCCGGTACGAGTCCGCCCAGTCAGGGCTGGCTCGCGGAACTGGTGAGCCCGACAGAGAACCGCTGTTTCCGGATCTCCGGACGGCGCTCTCGCCGCGCCGGGTGGCGATTCTCTGCTACGGGCTCGTCGCCGTCGTCGTCTTCGTCGGGCCGCTGGCGAGTCTCGTCGCGGGCAGCGTCACCGACGGAAGCGGGTTCACGACTCGTCACTACGCGTTCCTGCTCGAGCGCCAACTCGAGGGGGCCGACTACCAGACGCTGCCGTGGGTCGCGATCCGGAACTCGCTCGTCTTCGGGATCGCGACGCTGGCCGTCGCCGTGCCGATGGGCGTGGTCGTCTCGGTGGTGACGGTGCGTGCCGGGCGCGGCGGCGCGATCGTCGACACGCTGGCGATGTTGCCGCTGGCGGTCAGCGGGGTCGTCTTCGGGATCGGGCTCCTGCGGGGGCTGGTCTTCGGGATTCCGCTACCCGGCGGCTGGCGGTTTCAGGTGACCGGCGCGGTCGCGATCGTCTTCGCCCACGCCGTCGCGGCCTACCCCTTCGTCACGCGGAACGTCTCGCCGCTGCTGTCGACCCTCGATCCGGCGATGGTCGAGTCCGCACGCGCGCTCGGGGCCTCCCGGTATCGCGCGCTCCGGGACATCGAACTCCCGCTGGTGGCGAGCGGCATCGTCGCCGGCACGGCCTTCGCCTTCGCCATCTCGATCGGCGAGTTCTCTTCGACGGTGATTTTGGCGGGCGGCAGCCAGACGTATACCATGCCCGTCGCCGTCGAGCGCTACCTCGGTCGCCGCTCCGGCCCCGCGATCGCCATGGGAACGGTGTTGTTGGCCGTCACGGCCGCGAGTTTCGTCGTCGTCGACCGCGTCGGCGGGAGGTTCGAGCGATGACCGAGCTTCGCCTGAAGGGCGTCTCGAAGGCCTACGGCGACACCGTCGCGCTCGAGGGCGTCGATCTGGCCGTCCGCGACGGGGAGTTTTTCACCCTCGTCGGGCCCTCGGGCTGCGGGAAGACGACGACGCTGCGGACCGTCGCCGGCTTCGAGGAGCCGACCGACGGCACGATCCGTTTCGATACTCGAGCGATGACCGGCGTCCCACCCGAGCGGCGGGACGTCGGCGTGGTCTTCCAGAGCTACGCACTGTTTCCCCACATGAACGTCGCCGAAAACGTCGGCTACGGACTCCAGTTCCGGGAGCCGCCGGACGGAACGACGGTCGACGAGCGCGTCGCCGACCTGCTCGAGTTAGTCGATCTCGAGGGGATGGGCGAGCGCAGCCCCGAACAGCTCTCGGGCGGTCAACGACAGCGGGTGGCGCTGGCTCGAGCGCTCGCTCCGGCTCCGGAGCTGCTCTTGCTCGACGAGCCGATGAGCGCGCTCGACGCCCAGCTTCGGGAGTCGCTGCGCCGGCAGGTAAAGAAGATTCAATCGACCCTCGAGATCACGACGGTCTACGTTACGCACGATCAGGCCGAGGCGTTGGCGATCTCGGACCGGCTCGCGGTCATGAACGACGGCGGGATCGAACAGGTTGGCCGCCCGCAAGAGATCTATCGCCAGCCCGCGACGCGGTTCGTCGCCGAGTTCGTCGGCGACAACAACGTCTTCGAGGGCGAAGTCTGCGGCCGCGACGGCGAGTACTCGCGGATCGATGTCGGCGGCGAGACGTTCGTGCTGCCGTCGGTCCCCGAGGAAACCGACGAGATCACCGTCTGCGTGCGCCCGGGCGCACTCTCGCGGTCCGCCGAGCGAAACCGGCTGACGGTGAGCGTCGAGACCAGCGAATTCCTCGGCGAGACCGTTCGGGTCAACGGCCGATGGAACGGCACCGACATCGTCCTCCAGCAGCCGACGGTCCCCGACCGCGACGAACTGACGGTCGGGTTCGCACCCGAAGCCGCACACGTCGTCGCACGGCAGTGAGCCGGCAGGGGGACTCGCCGGAACTCGCAGGTGATCGCTTTTCCGCTCGGGCGTGCTATATTCTCCCATGCAAACCACTCGGCGGCTCCGAATCGGTGTCGAACGGCGGGAGGTAGCGGTCGGGGCCGAAATCACCGTTCGTGTCCGCGATAATCGGCGACGGCCGGTCGAGGGTGCGATCGTCTCGACCGAAACGAAATCCGTCCGAACGGACGAGCGGGGGCTGTGTCGCCTGCAGTTTCACTCGCCGGGCTTCTGGAAGCTCGTCGCGGCCAAATCACCGACCGACCGCGTCGCCTACGAGCCGGCGTCGACGCTCGTCCGCGTCGTGCCGAACGCGGCGGCGCTCCGGCCGTATCGCGCCATCGGCTCCCGCTGACTCCGGGGGCGGGCAGAAACAAGGGGAAGAGCTATATTGTATCACGATGCATGATACCTAATGTCACACACGAAGGCCGGTCGGACGAAGAAAGCCCACGACACCGAGCGACGACAGCGCAAGCGGGAACTCGCCGAAGCCCTCGAGCGAGGTGACGAGGCTGAACCGCCGCTCGAGGAACCGGTGGATCAGGCCCTGCACGTCGAAGACGGCACAGCGGCGGACGATTAAGGCGTCAGCCCCCAGAAGAACGCGATGCCGAGGACGGTGACGATCGAGAGCAGCAACTGCAACGGCGCGCCGACCCGGACGAAGTCGTTGAACTTGTAGCCGCCGGGGCCGTAGACGAACAGGTTGGTCTGGTAGCCGACGGGCGTGAGAAACGCCGTCGAGGCCGCGAACGTTACTGCCAGCACGAAGGCAAACGGGTTCGCGCCGATCTGGTCGGCCGTCTGGACGGCGACCGGGAGCATCAACACGACGCTCGCGTTGTTCGAGATGACGCCCGTAATGAGCCCAGTCGCGAGGTAGAACACCCAGAGGACACCGAGGGCCGGCAGATAGGTGCCGGTCGCGGCGACGAGCGACCCCAGGAGGTTAGCCCCGCCGGTCTGCTCTAAGGCCATCCCCAGCGGGATGATTCCCGCCAGCAGGAAAATGACGTCCCACTCGACGGCGTCGTAGATCTCGGTCGGCTTGAGGACGCCCGTCGCGACCATCGCGACGACACCGGCCAGCGCAGTAACCATGATTGGCAAGGAAAGCACCGACATGGACTCGAGCGCGGCGATGCCGGTCGCGCCGGCCAGCGCAGTGCCGACTGCCCCCCACGGGACGGCGACGAAGCCGACGACGCCAGCCATGATCGCCGTCGCGTGGGGGATCTTCTCCGTGCGGTAATCGGGCTCGTCGGGCTCGTGGGCCACGATGAAGTCGTCGTTTTGCGAGAGTCGGTCGATGCTGTCGGGTGCCGCCTGGACTAACAGCGTGTCGCCGACTCGAATGCGGCGTTCGTCCATGTCGCTGCGGACCGTCTCGCCCCGACTGCGAAACGCCAGCACGGTTGCGTCGTAGCGCTGGCGAAACGTCGACGTCTCGAGCGATTCGCCGACGAGAAATGAGCCCCGGGGGACGACGACCTCGACCAGCGTGCGGTCGGGGATCTCCTCGGGCTCGAGTTCGGCGTCGGTCTCGGGACCGCCGTCGATCGTGAGCGTCTCGCGTTCGACGAGTTGCTGGACGGTCGGCCGGTCGGCCCGCAGTCGGAGCGTGTCGCCGGCGCGGATCGTCTTCTGGCCGATGGGTTCGATGAATTCCTCGCCGTCGCGGACGACCTGCAGGATGTCGGCGTCGAACTCGACGCGGTCGATGGCGTCGGCGACGGTCGAGCCGACGATCGGAGAGTCCTCGTCGACGATCGCTTCGGTCAGATACTCACCGATGGCGTACTCCGTGACGTAGTCGTCGTCGACGGGGACCCGCTCGGGGAGTAGCCGGTGGCCGACGGTCATGAGATAGAGGCTGCCCACGAGGACGACGATGACGCCGAGTTTGGTGAACTCGAACATCGAGAAGGGATGATCGAGCAGGCGCGCGGAGACATCGCTCGCGAGGATATTGGTCGAGGTGCCGATCAGCGTGAGCATGCCGCCGAACATCGAGGCATACGAGAGCGGAATCAACAGCTTCGACGGCGACGTCTTGCCCTTGTGGGCGATGTCTGAGACGACGGGCACGAGGATGGCGACGACCGGCGTGTTGTTGATAAAGCCGGAGATCGGGCCACTGACGCCGATCGTCGCGAGCAGTTGTTTATCCAGATCGTCGCCCGCGAACGCGGACATCTTGCGGCCGATGATCTGGACGACGCCGGTCTGGCTGATCCCCGAACTGAGAATGAGCATCGCGAGGACGGTGATCGTCGCCGAATTGGAGAACCCGGAGGTCCCTTCTGTCGTCGAGATTTCGGTGAAGTTCGCGACGCCATCGGCACCCAGAATCATCAACAACACCATGATCAGGATGGCGGTCACATCGATCGGCAGCCATTCGGTAATGAAGAGGACCAGCGCGAGGAGGATGATCGCGAACACCACGAGCATCTGGGGCGTCACCGCGAGGCTGCCGACATCGGTGACCAGCGGAGCGATGCCGAGAGCTAACGAGCGGAGTCCGGACACGGTTACTACGGGGAATTCGCTACCGGACCCGCTTGAAGCCCCCGGTTCGGGACAGTTCGGCTTCGACTCGAACCGTGTCGCCGCCGTCCCGAACGCAACACCGGCCGGTCCACCGCGAACATCTTCGTGGGAGTTCCTTTGGGGCGAGAGCCGGATTCCGGTACGTAAGTGAGGCCCCACACGACCACGGACGGAGACGCTCATCGCCCGAGAGACGTGGCGTGGGACCGGCGGCTCAGTCGCACTGCTCGTCGCTCGAGGTCCCGGCGAGCCGAGGCCGTGACGATCACGGCGGAACGACAGCTATGAACGGACAGACAGCCGAACCGACCGAACGGCCGACACGTGTCGTCGCACAGGGCACCTTCGATCTGCTCCACCCGGGCCACGTCCACTACCTCGAAGAGGCGGCTGCGGCGGGCGACGAACTTCACGTCATCGTCGCCCGTACGGAGAGCGTTACTCACAAACCCGATCCAGTGGTTCCGGACGAGCAGCGACGCGAGACGATCGCCGCGCTCGAGGCGGTCGATCACGCCCGACTCGGCCATCCCGAGGACTTCTCGATCCCGATCCGAGAGATCGATCCCGACGTCATCGCACTGGGCCACGACCAGCACCACGACGAAGCGGAAATCGCTGAGCTGCTCGCGGCGTGGGGGATCGACTGTCGCGTCGAGCGGGCTGGCGGCCTCGAGTCCACTGGGGAGCGACTGCACTCGAGCAGCGACATCGTCCAGCGGGTGCTCGCGGAACGGGGGAGACGGGAGCGGGGTCAGCAAGATGCGAAACGGCCAGCGGTGCTCGAGTCCGGCTGCGACGACTGAATCGGTCTGGGTCGCTGCCCGCTTACTGCGAGACGAGCCGCGAGCGGAACCGCTCGAGGCCCACGTCGAGCATGTCGGGACTAACCGGCTGGAACTCGCTGTCCTCGGGCAGGTACGGCCGAACTGAGTCCCAGCTATCGCGGGCGTAGCGCTCGTCGAGCAGGACACGAACACCGACGTCGTCGGGACTGCGGATGACGCGACCGATCGCCTGCCGGGCCTTCCGCACTGCGGGAACCGTCAGCGCGTAGGTAAAGCCGTCGCCGAACTCGTCGTCGTACGCCCGGCGAACCGCCTTCGTCTGCGGGCTCGAGGTGTTGACGATCGGCACGCCGCAGACGACGGCTGCGGCCAGCCGGTCGCCGCTGTAGTCGACGCCCTCGGTCAGCGTGCCCCGCAGGCTCGTGACGAGCACTTTTCCATCGCCGTCGAAGAACTCGTCTTTGAGCGACTGGGTCGTTTCGTCGTCGCTGGCGGCGTCGAGTAAGACCGGCTTGTCGACGCGGGCCTCGAGTTCGCCGGCGACCCACTCGGCTTCGGCGTAGCTGGGCATCCCGACGAGGACGTTCCCGGGGAGCCCCGCGATTTTCTCGATCGCGTTCGCGTAGGACCGCCGTGTCTGCGTGTCTTCGTCCCGAGCGCCGCGATTGTCGTAGGTGAACTTCGGCGCGGCGACGGCGAAGCTCTCGCGGTTCTCCGCGGGGAAGTGGAGCCCGTATTGGCGCTCGACGACCGGCCGGTCTTCCTCGCGCGCGAGGTACTGGAGGCCGGTCACTTCGGTGAAGGCGTCCATCGGCTCGAGGGTCGCACTCATCAGAATCCCGCCGCCGAAGTTGCCGAGTCGGTCGCCGATGGCGTCGCTGGGTACGCAGTTGTGCAGAGCGAGCCGGGCGTTGTAGGCCCGCCGCCACGAATCGGGCGGCTCGGTGTCGTCCCAGGTGCGCTCGAGTTCGATCTCCCGGAAGTAGTCGGTATGACCGCGGCGGTACCACTCGCCGAGGACGCGGCCGACGGCGGGCGCGGCGCGGGTTCGGTCCTCGTCTTCAGCCTCGTTCAAGACCCGCTCGACGACCGCGCCGACGGCCTCGGCGCGGACCCACTCCGCGTCGCCGTGTCCCGCGTTCTTCGCCCACTCCGTGAGTTCGTCTTCGGCGGGGACACCGGGGTCGCGGAGCGGAATTTCCTCGTCGTGGAGGTCGTTCAAATTCGACTGCCAGCCCCGGTAGTTCCGGTCGAGATATGCGGTGACCCGGCGGTCGAGTTCCTCACGGAGGTCCTGGACGAACTCGAGGGTTCGATTGAGTTCCTCGAAGGAGACGTCGCTGTCGTTCAGTTCCCCGCGGACGAGGTCGGCATCGGCGGTCTTCGAGCCGCCTTCGGCTTGCCGACCCTCGCGCTCGAATGTGATCGGCTGGATGACTCGCGAGAGTTCGGTTTCGGCGTCCCGGAGGGTACGGTCGGCGATCCCTTCGCTGACCAGATCACGCACGCGGGGCTCTAACATGTGTGCCTCGTCGCAGACGACGAACGTCGACTCGTCGAGGAGCGCACCGGTAAAGGAGCCGACCGTTCGAGGGTCGAACGCGTGGTAGTAGTTCCCGATCACGACCTCGACCTCGCCGAGGGCGGCCCCCATCACCGAATGCGGACAGGTCCCGTGTGTGACCGAGCGAGCGACCAGCTCCTCGGGCGTGACCATCCCCGCGTCGGTGAAGTCGTAGGGTATCGCTTCGGCGACCGAGCCGTTTTCCTCCTCTTCGGGCAAGTCCTCGAGGTACTGGGCGTAGAACGGACAGTACTCGGTTTCGACCCCGACGGGGCCGCCCTCGCCGTACTCCGGCAGCTCCGGCGGATACGGCGTGGGTTCGCCCGCGGTCTCGAGGAACGTGTTCTTCGACCGGCTCCCGCTGTCGGCCAGCCCGATCTGCTGGCTCCGGGCGCGGGCCGCCAAGTTCTTCGCCGTCGTGTCGCCGGCCTCGCCGGTGAGATCGCGGGTACGATCCCGCAACGTCTCACAGCGGTCATAGACGTTGCCGTCGTCGATCCCCGCCGCCTTCTCGCGGTTGTACGGACAGACATCAGCTTTCCCGACGAGCGTGAGTCCCGAAATCGGGTCCCAGTCGGCGGGCAGGTTGTCGTTGATCGTCTCGAGGTCCGCTTCGAACTGGCGGAGTTGTTGTTTGACGCTCGTGAGGACGAGCACGCGTTCGTAGTCGGTGTCCGGGTCGCGCACGAGGTCGATCCCCGCGGTGAGCGCGATCATCGTCTTTCCGGTGCCACAGGCCCCTTCGATGACGGTGTAGCCGCCCTCTCGGCCGGTGTCGATGGCCGTCTCGATACCGTCGACCTGCGGGTCGTAGGGCTCGTCGTGGCCGAACACCGTCCGCCAGTCCGTCATGCTGCCAGTACTCATCGTCGGTCAGTCATAGCGTTGACGGACTGGATTGGCCGCGGCATTCGAGATAAACGTCGGGGCCGATTGCGCAGCGGCGCTGCAGGTGGCTCAAGCCGATTCGGATACCCAGTCAGCGGTTTATCTGCTTGCCCCGACTGTCAGTTCCGACAGTCGATCCCGGTCGACCTGACGGGTTGCTGCCAGCGTGATGCTTTACTTAGCTGAGTCCCTAGGTCGTGTGTGAAGGTCCCTCACTCTCTCGAGAACGTCGACCGAGACGTCGTCGTTCGCACGTTCGAATACGATGACGGCAGTACCATCGGGGTCGATTTCGGCACCTCGGCCGCAGATATTTCGGTCGACGTCGTTGGGTCGACCGCGATCATCGTCGCGGACGGCGATCAGTTCGAGTTCGAACTCCCGCCGGAGGCGAGTTCCATCTCGGCCCGAAACGGTATCCTTACCATCGAGGACTAACAGCCGAGCAACGGCCGCCCGATCGCCCGGCGAGGACGAGTTATCGATCACACGCCGTTTTGCTGTGTTGTTCCGACCGCTCGAGCCCGAAGCGCAACCCCTTCCCCACTCGGTCGAGTATGTCGAGTATGAGCGATTCCATCGACGTCGACCGCTGGCGCGACGAACTCGAGTCGAAACGCGCCGAGAAAGACGAGTTCTTCGCCGACCATCCCCAGTCGCCGATCCCGCCCGAAGAGCGCGAGGACTTCGAGGGGCTCGACTACTTCGAGCCGGACCCGACCTACCGCGTGACCGCGACGGCGAAGGTCCACGAAGAGCCCGAGATCGTCCCGATCGACACCACCGCGGGCCGCGAAATGCGCTACCTCCGCGTCGCGACGCTGGCGTTCGATCTCGACCGCGAAAGCGAGGAGCTGGAAGACGGTACGTTCGAGCTGGCAGCCTACCAGCAGGAGAGCCCGAACGAGCAGCCGCTGTTCGTCCCGTTCCGCGACAAGACGACGGGCCAGCAGACCTACCAGGGCGGCCGGTACATGGAACTCGAGCCCACGGACGACCTCGCGGACGGCGACGAGATCGTCGTCGACTTCAACCTCGCGTACTCCCCGTTCTGTGCCTACAGCGATACCTTCGACTGTCCGCTCCCGCCCGAGGAGAACTGGCTCGGAGTGACGATTCCAGCCGGCGAACGGGACGACTAACGCGACCGATTGACCGCGGATCGAGACGACAGGTCGAGTGACTCTCAGTCACGTGTGACAAAGGGTCGTTTCGACTCGAACCACTGGGCTCGTTACGGCCTGTACCCCACGGATCGACGACTCGAGTGGAAATCGGGGGGTTTGTGTCGATATGACAGTCGCCAGCAGCGGACTGGTAACGGAGAACAGGATGGCGGGTAGTAGAGAGACGAAAACTCAAGGAGCGACGCCGACGGTGAGCAGCGTCCCGAACTCGCGGTAGCGTTCGACCATGTACTCGCGGGTGTCCCAGTCCTCGGTGGGGAACTCGGCCTCGTTGGGGATGGTGATCTCTCGGTCGGGAATGTTGTCCTGCTCGGCGACGAAAAGCCCCGCATCGCGGAAGGCCTCACGGTACTGCCGGCGATCCCAGCGGGTCATCTCGATCGCGATGAACTCCTGCCACTCGTGGGAGTGGACGTTTTCCTCGTAATAATTCACGGCGCAGTAGAACGTGCCGCCGGGTCGAAGGACGCGGGCGATCTCCTCGAGCGTGTGGTGGGGGTCCGCGGCGTAATAGAACGCCTCCATGCTCCAGATGTGGTCGATCGAGTCGTCTTCGAACGGCAACTCGTCGAAGTCGCCGACGAGGTAGCCGACGTTCGGATCGTCCGTGTAGCCCGCGGCGTTGTGAGCCATCTCCGGCGAGCCGTCGAGGCCGTAGATCCGGTCGGCACCCTTGGTATCCCGGAGCGCTCGGCCGGCGTAGCCGCTTCCGCAACCGAGATCGAGCACAGTGTCGCCGGACTCGACGGGCATCCGCGCGAGCGCGTGCTTTGCGGTGTGCCAGTGGCGCTCCTCCATTCCCCTGTCGCGACCGCTCGCCGCCCAGTCGTCGAACTCCTCGCGTACGCTCATACGGGAACCATGGGCTCCGCGGGCCTAAACGCGTTCCCATCGGCCACGTCACTCGACCGCTCGAGTCAACCGACCACCGTTCTCACCGAGCGGAGAACCACCGACAGATACTTTAGGTTGGCCTAAAAACTAGGAGGTGAAGGGTCGTCGATACTCGGAATCCGAGGGCATCCGGATTTCGTGTCACGATCGGTGAGTCCGCTGTCCCACCCCTCGCCAGTTTTTCAGACCCTTCCTCTACGGTTCCGGAGTCGCCACGACGACTGTCAGTCCCGACTCCGTCGGAAGCGACATCCGCACGCTTAAGGGACTTCCCAAAGTTGTTCACGCCAATATGGATTACACGCTTGAAATAGACGGCACCCCGGACACGATACCGGGAGGAACCGGCGTGCTCCTCTTGCATCCGAGCACCGGTGAAACCGACCGCATCGACACCGATTTCTTCAAGACCGATACCGACAACTTCCTCGTCGTCTCCACGCGAACCACCGCCCGCGAAGTCAAACAAAAACTCGAGTACTACGACGTCGACGAGGAGTGTGCCGAGATCTTGGACACGCTCAGCATCGAACGCGGCTACTCGCGGCGCTCTTCTGATACCGTCCACTACGTCGCCGCCCCCGACGACATCGACGGCATCGTCGAACACATCGACGGCTTCCTCGACGCCCACGACGGCAAACTCCGCATCAGCATCGACTCCGTCACCGAACTCGCCTACTACGCCGGCGAGGACCAGGCCCTCGAGGCCGTCGAGCGCATTCTCGAACTGCTTGCAGACCACGACGCGGTCGGTCTCTTCCACCTCTCGGAGGAACCCCACGACGAGGCTGTCGTCGACGAGTTCCGCGGACTGTTCGACGGCATCATCGACCTCGACGAGGACGGCAGCGTCGACGCCGAGTTCTAACTCGGTCAGCAGCGCAGTTTTTCGGTTTTACTACTGACCGTACCTCATCTCGAGAGCGGACGGCCTCGAGAATAACTGGAGGGGAAGTCGGGACGAGGCGACCTACGCGTCCTCTAGCGAGTCGAACGTTTTCTCGGCCCACTGGATCGCGTACTCGGGGCCGTGGTCGAGATAGGCCTCGGTGTCGAGTGCGGCGAAGGGGGCTGGCAGTTCGATCGCGTGCTTGATCGCGGCACACGCGAGTTCCGTCGCGTCCGCGAAATCGGTGTCACCGCGTGCGACCGCACGCGGGAGTCCCGAGACGCGGTCCTCGAGTCGCGTCCCCGCGTCCTGCCACGCGTCGGCGAGTTCGGGATGGTCGTCGTACCAGTCCGCGAAGACCTCGCGGGTCTGGAGTCCGACCCAGCCGTCGTACAGCGCCGCGGCGACCTGATAGGTGCCCGTTGGGTCGAGTTCGACCGCCCGGTCGAGGTCGCGATACGACTCCTCGAAGAAGCCGATAAAGTGTTCGGGCAGATCGAGATCGACCTGGACGAGCGCCTCGGCGAGCAGAAAGTCGACGAAGGCCTCGGGAGAGCCCTCGACGCGCGGTTTGACCAGCACGACGGGCGGCTCGGTCTGTCTGGTCCAGACGACGCTGCCGTCGCCCGGCATCCCGATCGTGAGATCCGAACTGGCATAGCGGGCGAGCAACGTCGGGGCGTCGTCGGGCAGCCACTCGGCGGGATAGCTCGCTGGCTCGAGCGCGTCGACGAGGAGGCCGAGATCCTCGGCAAGCGCTGGATTCAGCGTCTCGAAGTCACGCTCGCAGTCGAGGACCTGTACGTCGGGAACCCGGGCCTCGCGGACGGCTTCGACTCGGTCCGAGAGCGCTCGAGCCTCGAACATCAGGCGAGTGCGTTCTGGAAGACGAGCAGAATCGACAGCAGCGCCGATGCGGCGACCGTGGTGAGAACGACCTTGGTTGCGGTGCTCATGTGCGTGGGGTGGTCTCCGCGTCGCTTAAATCCATCTGTCTCCGCTCGTTGTACCCTCTCTCCGTTCGCCACGAGAGCGCTGTCTCCGTTTTCGCTCGAGCGTTCACCGGAGACCGTCAGCAGCGAGGAGCCGACAAGAAGAACTGGCCGTCATTTCGTGTGGAGCGAACAGTTTGCGGAGAGGAATTGTCCCGATCGATCATTGGAGAAGTGCAGTCGAAACCATCCGGTGTCTTCTCGAGATCGTCGTAGATGGGGCGGTCGGCGGCAAACGGAAGTGGACGGCGGGCGAGGAACAGTACGGGCCGTTCAGTCTTCGTCGTCATCGGCGTGCCACGAATCCGGTACGTCGATCACGTATCGCCCGTCTTCCTGTAAAGAGATGATGTACTCGTCGCGGTTGTAGAGTTCCATCAGATTGAGCTCGTACTGTCCCGGTCGAACGATCTTGATGCTCTCGAACTGTTCGTTGAGTTCCGCACGGAGTTCCTCGATCGACGGGCGCTGTCCGCTCGGTTCGCTGACGACGCGTCCGTGCTCCGGGGGCTGGTCGTCGGCACCGGTGTCGACTGCGGCTTCGGTGTCGGTTTCGGCGTGTGCATCGACGGCGCTCCCAGATGCAGGATCGCGGTCGAGTCCGTCTGGATCAGGCATATCGGACTCACGATCGGGCGTCTCGGAGTGAGAGGGGAGGTCGTCCGAGGGGACGACTGCGCTCCGGGCGTCTGCCTGTGCCGAATTCTCGTCGTCCGCCATCGTCGTCGTCGGCCCACTCGAGGGGTGGTCGGGCCAGTCGCCGTCGGACTGCGTTCGATCGGTGGTCGCCTCGGTTGCCGCGTCGGCGGTTACCTCGTCCGGCGAGCCGGATCGATCCTCGGGGCGTCGTGCCGTCTCGGGCCACTCGTCGAACTCGCCGTCCGGCGAGGTGTCCGACTCCGGAGCGGCGGCGTCCTCGCTCGAGGGCCACGACTGATCCGCCGTGGATGCCGACGTCGCAGTCGAGTCGTCCGATCGCGATCGCTCGGTGGCGTCGGCCGTCGGTTCGTCCGCGGAATCGGACGACACCCAGTCGCGAACCGTCTCCGCGGCTCGCGTCGCGACGCCGTCCGACTCGGCAGGGGGAGATTGTGCCGCGGCACTCGCGGTCCCGGCCGATCCCGAGTCGTCGGTATCGGTAGGGGTTCCGGCGGACGATTCGGCTGCGGCCGCCGCGGTCGGCGCGAACTGGAACTTGTTCCCGCCGCAGTCGGGACAGCCCGACAGCATCTCCTTGGAGCCGTCGGCGAACGTTCGGCCGCAGTTCGTACACTGGTGTGGCATTAGTTACGGGACACGAGCGCGCTGATGAGCGTTTCGTCCTTGTGGAGCGTCTCGATCTGATTGGCCGGGCCGATCACCGTCAGCTTCGCTTCCGTCTCGTCACCCCCCATGATGCGGCCCAGCAGCGACGAGTCGCGGGTCTCGGATTTCGGGTACGTCTCGATCTCGATTCCGTTGAACTCGTCGGGGCTGATCTCGGCCATCGTGACCTCGATAAGCCGGCTTTCCTCGTCGGGAGTAAGACCTTCCTCGAGGATGACGATGTTGCCGTCGTGGACGCCGTCTAAGATCATCCTGATCTTCTCCATCGTCGCCATACCGTCCATGCGCTCGCCGCTGATCAGGTCGATCTGCACGCCGTCGGGTGCATCCGAGTCGTCCGCATTGGTAGCTTTTGGCATCGTAATCACCCGAAGTACTCCGCAATATTGTCGTACACTTCGTCCATGTTCTCGCCTTCCTTTGCAGACAGCGGTACCGTCTTGTGCTGTGGGAAGGCGTCCTCGATCCGCTTGACGCTCGATTCGTCGAGGTCGATCTTGTTCGCGAAGATGAGAACGGGGAGATCGCGAGACTCGATGATGCCGATCAGCATCGTGTTGACCTGCGTGATCGGGTCTTCCGCGCTGTCTAGGACGTAGATGACGCCGTCGACGTCCTCCCGCAGCCAGTGCATCGCTTCGGCGACACCTTCGGTCGCTTTGCGGGAGCGGCGAATGGCGTCGTCTTTCTCCATCTCGTCAGTGAACTCCTCGTAGTCGACTTTCGTCGTCACACCCGGCGTGTCGACGATGTCGATGGTCACCGTCTTCCCGTTCCGTTCGATCTCGACGTTTTCTTTCCTGCGTGCGCGACGCGTCTCGTGGGGGACGTGGCTCTCCGCGCCGACCGCGTCACCAGTCCAGTCACGCGCGATTCGGTTCGCGAGCGTCGTCTTGCCGGCGTTTGGCGGACCGTAGATACCGATTCGTTTGGGCTCCTGTTCCGAAAACAGGCGATCCGTAGCCCGAGAGATACTATCTTTGAGTTCTGTGAACAGTCCCATCTGTGGGGGCCTCCAGCACCGCGGGGTGCAGTTGCGCGTACTACAAACTGAACTCACTTAAGCCTACGTCAGACATGTATACAATTCGATGTGAGTGAATTGTTAGTACCCGAGATAGTCTATGTGAAGACGAGTTGAGTTTCGATAATCGGGATACTCATCGCCGAAGAACGATGGCGTCGTACTGGATCGAGACGAGTGCGAATTGTGATAGGTTATAGGCCACTAATAGAGGTGGAGGGGGTGAGAAAAGATACCATTCTAAGACTCCGGAGACGATTTGGCATCCCCCACCCCTTCGTTTCAACTGGAGACTACCGAAGCCGTGGTTGGTCGAACGGACTGATCAGATCTGAGTGGAGTCGTTTCCCACCCTCTTTTCCACTCGAGCCGCCGTTCAGGGGGATAAGACGGACGAATCGGTTGAAAGAGACGGTTCTAGCAACCCAGACGCTAGTCTAGTAACTCAAGGAACAATGAGAGTCGATTCTAGCAGGAACTAGCAACAGCAAAAACAACCCTAGTAGAATTATTTGATTTGCTAGTTCTACGGATATTGTTTCTAGCCTATTCAAATAAAACTTCCCGTTGTAAATGGCCGTCCTCCCCCTCCCCCACCCTTTGGATCGTTCCACTCGAAACAAAGGGGTGGGGGGCTTCCGTCCTGAGGAGTCAAATGTTAGCATGGGCCACACTCTAGTTTAATCTCCAAGATCGTTCTCCGTCTAATCGCGCGAATTTGACTGATATCTTATGGAAAGTCACAGTTCGAATCCGATGTGAACGCTCGAATGAGTCATTTCCCCATCGACTCACAGTTCGCCTAAAGGGGGAAGTCGATGCCACCGGTCAATCAGCGGATCGAATCCTGATACGAACTTCGCAGACAGTACAGTCGCTGTGCTCGCTCGAGAGAAGAGTCCCTGTATAACTGTGTCCCATCGATTCGAACCGATCCCCAATGAGACATCGGTTCGGTCGTCACCACGACTGGGAGTTGACGAGACCAACGGCGGATCGACACCCATCCTAATCTTGACCGTGACCGGCCCCATTTCGTCTCGAGCGAGAACATTCTCTCGTCGTTCGTATGCACTCCTGTCGCTCATACGCACGTTCAATTATATATTTATCTTCAAACGATATCGTTCGGCAACGTTGCGATCGAATATCTGGACGTGACTTTCAGAGACCGATAGACGTGGCGGCGAAACGGTTCAGTCGATCGGAACGAGGGGGGAAGGGAAGGCTTTATTAGCGTGGTTTTCCTCTGTTTCGTTTGCATCAACTGGACCCGAATCGGGTATCTGGAACGGTGGATCTTCCGACGGAGACCATCATACCGTGATATTCCTGCTCCCCGGTCCGGCGTTCCACTCGAAATAAGGGGGTGCTGCACGACGGATGTCAGACGATAACTCAGAGACCACTGGCTCAGATGAGGTCGAGGTCGATGGAACGAGCGGGTTCTCGACGAATTTCGAGAACGCAGATCTCGGCGACGAAGAGTCGAACCAGGGGTTATTCGACGACCTTCTCAGCGGGGAACCGATCTTCGAGAACAAGGAAGTCCTCCGCCCGTCCTATACGCCACACGAACTCCCCCACCGGAGCGATCAGATCAACAAGATGGCGACGATTCTCGTCGCCGCGCTCCGCGGCGAAACGCCGTCGAACATTCTCATCTACGGGAAAACGGGAACCGGCAAGACCGCCAGCGCGAAGTTCGTCAGCAAGGAACTCGAGAGCACCTCCCAGAAGTACAGCGTCCCGTGTGACGTCGAGTACATCAACTGCGAGGTCACCGACACCCAGTATCGGGTCCTCGCACAGCTCGCGAACAAGTTCATCGACAAGAACAAAGAGCGCATCGACGACCGAATCGCGGACCTCGAGTCGCTGCTCGATGCCCTCGAGGCGTACGACGCCGACGCGGAACGCCGGCGTTCCGACGCGGCCAATTCGATCGATCGAACCGACGAGGAAACGGCGTCGGACCCCTTCGATTTCGTTTCGAGCGAGGACGCGGGCGCGAAACACTCGTCGGATACCGATCTTTCGACTGGAGAGGCTGGTGCCGGTATCGGGACCGAGTCGGGCGATCATCCACCCGAAACAGGGGGGTCTTCTGACGAGGCGTCGCAGCCGTCCGACGCGTTGCCCGCCGAGATGTCCGAAGTGACGGATTCCGGCGCGTCCGGTCGCGACGAGACGGCGAGCGGGTCGTCGGCGCTCCCGCCGGATCACCCCCTCGAGTCGACGCCGTTCGGCAGCCGATCCGAGGTCGAAGATCGGATCGACGAACTCGAGGACGACAAGGACTCCTTCGAGGAAGTGCCGATGACCGGGTGGCCGACCGATCGGGTATACAGCGTCTTCTTCGACGCCGTCGACTACGACGAGCGGGTCGTCGTCATTATGTTAGACGAGATCGACAAGCTCGTCGAGAAAAGCGGCGACGACACGCTTTATAACCTCTCGCGGATGAACTCCGAACTCGAGAACTCGCGGGTGTCGATCATCGGCATCTCGAACGACCTGAAGTTCACCGACTTCCTCGATCCCCGCGTCAAATCCTCGCTGGGCGAAGAGGAGATCGTCTTCCCGCCCTACGACGCGAATCAGTTGCGGGACATCCTCAAACATCGATCGGAGGTCGCGTTCAAGGGCAACGCGCTCTCCGACGACGTGATCCCGCTGTGTGCGGCCTTCGCCGCACAGGAACACGGCGACGCGCGACGCGCGTTGGACCTGTTGCGGACCGCGGGCGAACTGGCGGAGCGGTCCCAAGCCGAGACGATCGTCGAGGAACACGTCCGACAGGCCCAGGACAAGATCGAACTCGACCGCGTCGTCGAGGTCGTCCGCACCCTGCCCACGCAGTCGAAACTCGTCCTCTTCGCGATCATCCTCCTCGAGAAAAACGGCGTCCACAGTATCAACACCGGCGAGGTATTCAACATCTACAAACGCCTCTGCGAGGAGATCGACGCGGACGTGCTGACCCAGCGGCGGGTCACCGACCTCATCAGCGAACTCGACATGCTCGGGATCGTCAACGCTGTCGTCGTGTCGAAGGGGCGATACGGCCGGACCAAGGAAATCAGCCTCTCCGTTCCACTCGAAGAGACGGAGGCCGTCCTCCTTTCCGACTCCCGTCTGAGCGATATCGACGACGTCCAGCCGTTCGTTCAGGCCCGGTTCGAGAACTGACGAACCGGTTCTACCCTTTTCGGCGGCTGTATCTACCGTTTGGGTTACACCCTCGTTTCTCAGCTGTCGTGACTGCTCGCTACTCCCGTGTCGATTGGCCCAGTGAGACTGCTCACCAGCGTTGTGGAGCAACCCCCTTCCTTCCACTCGAGAGTGCCCATTGGTTCGTCACATTCGGACGACAGGAGATCTCGAGTGAGCGGACAACGAGCGCACCAGTAACGAATGCGACGATGAATCAAGACGGCGACGAGAACGGATCGGACAAAACGAGTCGTGCCGACCGAAAAATCGGATTAGCGGCGTGACCGGCCGACCGCGACCGCAGCGCCGGCTCCGACAGTGGCGAGGCCGGTGACCCCGGCGAGGTCACCGTCTCCCCCGAAGCCGGGAGCGTCGGCACCGGCCGGCGTCACCGTCGTGGCTGTCGGGTCCTGTAGCGGCTGGCTCGAGGGCGACGTGGGGACGATCATTCCGCCAAGGAGTTTGTCGAACGTTAGGCGGACGTTGCCGAGCCACGGGATCCGGTACATCGCCTTGCCGGTGACCCATTCGGCTTTGACGACGTCGGTTCTGGCACCCGACCCTCGCAGTTGATCGTAGCCGGCGTTGGCGTCGCCTTTCGTGATGAAGCCGTCGTAGTCGGCGGGACAGGTTGCGATTTCCGTACAGGTCGCGTCACCGACGATCTCTTCGCTGGCTTTCGTTTCGACCCAGTTTTCGTCCTCTTCGACCCAGAAGTGAGCGCGGTGTATCACGGGTGTCGACGCCGTATCCCCGTTGGGTCGGTACACGATGACGTCTCCTGGGTTGTTGAATTTCGCGTAGCCGCTGTCTTGCCCGTTTTCAAGCGTGACCACGCCAGTACCGGCGGCGGGGTTGTCACCGGTAAAGCGGTCGTCGTCGACGACGAAGATGAGATCGCCTTTGTGCATGTTCGGTTCCATGCTCCCGCTCTCGACGGCGACCAGCGGCGGCCAGATGCCGCTAACCGCAAACAGCAAGAGCCCGACGGCGGCGACGATGGCGACGCTGCTCAGCACGTCTCGAGCCATCACCACGCTTTCGTCGTCGGTGTGGAGAAACCAGCGGAGAACGCCATCGTCCTCGATCGTGACGCTGTCAGTGTCGGCTTCGGAAGCGGTGGCGGCGGGAGGATCGTTCCGCGACGGTTCCTCGGCGGCGGGCGGTGGCTGTGACGTGCCGGCGCTTCGATCCCGTTGCTCGCGATCGGTGTCGCCGGACTCGTCCGGGGGGTCCCCGGAGTTAGAACCGCTCATCGTCACCCGTTTTGCGAGGCCCGACAATCAACTTTCTGTTCGGCTGAGCCTCGCGACCGGCGACCGCCGGTCTCGTTCTCTCGTAGCCATCACGGCTCGCGTTTTTCGGCGGCCATCGCGAACAGCGCGAGCGCGACGACCGCTGTACCGGCGAGGATGCCGATCGAGCCGACGCCGGTCAGCGACCGCACCGAGCCGACCGCTAACGTGAGTCCGCCGATCCATGGTACGCGAGCTATCGCTTTCCCGGTGACCCAGTCCGCACTGACGACGGTCGTGTCCGCACCCGACCGCGGCAGTTGGTCGTAGCCGGCGTTGGCGTCGCCTTTCGTGATGAAGCCGTCGTACGGTGCCGGACACGAGACGATCTCGTTGCAGGTCGCGCCGTTCGTGAACTCGGGATTTGCCTCGGTCTCGATCCAATTTTCGCCCTCTTCGACCCAGAAGTGGGCGCGGTGGATCGTGGGCGTCTCGGTCGGATCGCCGTTCGGCATGAAGACGATCACGTCGCCGGGATTAGCGAACTTCTCGTGATCGGTCGCCTGCCCGCTCTGGAACGTGACCACCCCGGTTCCCGCGACGGCACCGTCACTGACGAACCGATCGTCGTCGGCAATAAAGACGAGATCTCCCTGCGCGATGTTCGGCTCCATGCTCCCGCTCTCGACGGCGACGAAGGCCGGCCAGACGCCGCTGACGCCGAACAGGAGCAGACTGATGACGGCCACGATGGCGAGACACGTCACGATGTCACGACCCACGGTGACCGTCCAGTCGTCGGTCTCGAGCAGCCACCGAACGACTCCGTCGTCGTCGATCGTGACTCGCTCTGCGCGCTCGGCCCGCGCTCGAGCGCCCGGCTTCGGTTGGTGATCGGCCTCTGGATTGTGGTCGGCAGGGGAATCCGCGGGAAACGGGGCCGATTCGGAGCGTTCCTTTCGAGTGTCGGACCGCTCGCCGTTCCGTTCGCCGTCGGGACCGTCCATCGGCAGTCGATTTCGCGGACCGAGGCATTAACCTTCCGACGAACACGCCTCACAGCGAGTTGCACCTCGCGAGCGAGTCGAGGCGGGAACACAACCGCTGTCAGTTGCCCCCCGGCCGCTGACGAATTCCCCACGTTGACGGGCGACAAATACCCGTCTAAGACGGCGAGTCGCTACCCTTTTTGTCCCCCTCGCGAATGCGAGGAGTGTGCCACTCGAGGCCCCCGCTCGGATCGTCAGCGAACTCACGAGCCGCGGGTACAACGCCGAACGCGAAGCGGTGACGCGGCTCGCGTCGGCGGCGGACCCCGGCGCGGCCCTTGAGCGCGTACTCGAGGACATTCCCGACGACGCGCTCGTGGTCCGCACCGAGCACGTCGAAGCCGTCCTCTCGGCGGACGGCGCGGGCGGCCTGGTCGGAGCTGATACCAATGGCGGTGCCGACGTTGGATCCGCTGTCGGCGAGACCGAGCCGTCGCCCGCGGACCCGTCTCCCACCCCCTCCGTTTCGACTGGAACCGACGGGGCCCGCGAAGGCGAACGGGCCGCCCCGTCTCCAGTTGAAACGGAGGGGTCTTCGTCGGCGAACCGGTCCGACGATCCGGCCCAACGATCGGTCGAGATCGTCGGCGATATGACCGGCCAGAGTACGGGAACCGGCGAGTACAGCGACTTCGTCTCCGTCTTTCGCGACCGGCTCGACCGACTCGGATCGAAACTGCGCGGGCGGATCAACCACCGCCCGGCGACGGCCATTCAGGACATGCCGGGCGGCAGCGAGGTCGCGATGGTCGGGCTGGTCAACGACATCCGATCGACGGCCAGCGGCCACTGGCTGGTCGAACTCGAGGACGCGACCGGGACCTTCCCGTGGCTGGTGATGAAAGACAGGGACTACGCCGACCTCGTCGAGGAACTGCTCTGTGACGAGGTGTTGGCGATGGAGGGGACGCTGGCGGACGATTCGGGGATCGCGTTCGTCGACTCGATGCACTTCCCGGATATTCCCCGTACGCACGAGCCGTCGACGGCAGACCGCCACGTGCAGGCGGCGCTGATCAGCGACGTTCACGTCGGGAGTCAGGAGTTCATGGCCGAGGCGTGGAACGCCTTCGCCGACTGGCTGCACACGCCGGAGGCCGAACACGTCGAGTACCTGTTGCTCGCGGGTGATATGGTCGAGGGCGTCGGCGTCTATCCCGATCAGGACGAGGAACTCGACATCGTCGACATCTACGAGCAGTACGAAGCGTTCAGCGAGCACCTCAAGAAGATACCCGGCGACATCGAGATCGTCATGATTCCGGGCAACCACGACGCGGTCCGCCTCGCCGAACCCCAGCCCGGCTTCGACGAGGAGCTCCGGGAGATCATGTCCGCCCACGACCCACAGATCGTGAGCAACCCGTCGATGGTGACCGTCGAGGGCGTCTCCGTGCTGATGTACCACGGCGTCTCGCTGGACGAGGTCATCGCGGAACTCCCCGAGGACAAAGCCAGCTACGACGACCCGCACAAGGCGATGTACCACCTCCTCAAGAAGCGCCACGTCGCGCCGCAGTTCGGGGGCCACACCCGGCTTGCACCCGAAGAGAAGGACTACCTGATCATCGACGAGGTACCCGACATCTTCCATACGGGTCACGTTCACAAACTCGGCTTCGGCAAGTACCACGACGTGCTCGCGATCAACTCCGGCTGCTGGCAGGCCCAGACCGACTTCCAGAAGAGCGTCAACATCGACCCCGACGCCGGCTTCGCGCCAATCGTCGATCTGGATACGCTCGACGTGACCGTCCAGAAATTCAGTTAAGCCGTTGTCGTCCGTTCGTCGGTTCGCTCGAGTCTCATACGTACTGCAGAGTGGAGAGGTTGAAAGCCCCGCTTACGCTTCACTCCCGTCCGCCGATAGCCGAACGCGGATGTATTCCTCGAGTTCGCGTCGAGCCGCGAGGATCGGCTCGTCGCTGTTCGTCGTGGCCCGCTGGTTCTGTGCGCCGTATATCGTCGTCGCGATGAACGCTGCAGTCTGCTCCGGATCGACCTCTCGGAAGACGCCCTGCTCGATCCCTCGGCGGACGATGTCGGCGATGTGTTCGCGGAAGAAGTCGTCCGTTCTGGTGAACTGCTCCCGATAGGCGTCGTCGTGGGCGGCCTGTGCCCGAAGCGCCGTTAGTGCGCTCATGAACTCGGCGTGGTCCGATTCGACCGATTCCGGGAGGGAGTGATCGAGGAGTTCCTGGAGATGCTCGCGGGCGTCGCTGAACCCGTCGGTCGGCATATCGGCCTCGAGTCGCTCGAGCAGGAACTCGAGGAAGGCGACGAGCAACTCGTCTTTTCCGTCGTAGTGTTGGTAGATCAGCGATTTGCTCTTGGGAAACTCCGCGCCGATGCGCTGTATCGTCAGGTCGGCGTACCCGTGTTTTCGGAGCGCGTCGTAGGTCGCGTGCATGATCTCCGTGTGCGTCTCGTCCGGTGCCGATTGGAACGGATCGGGTGCATCCATTATGAATGAATATTCATTCATAGGTTATATGCGTTGTGGATCCGTTTGAATACCCGTGAACGCGATCGATGCCCAACACGTCGAACTGACCTACGCCGACGGAACGGAGGCCATCAGCGACCTCACGCTCGAGATCCCCGAGGGGGAGTTCTTCGGCTTTCTCGGCGCGAACGGGGCCGGGAAGACGACGACCATCAAGGTCCTCGTGACGCTGTTGAAACCGACCGGCGGAACCGTCACCGTCAACGGGTTCGACGTCGAGGCCGATCCGCGCTCGGTCCGCGAGTCGATCGGCTACATGGCCCAAGAAACCAGTATCGATCCCGAACTCACGGCCCGCGAGAACATCCGCTTTGCCTGCGAGGCCTACGGCGTCTCGGCCGGCGACCGCGGCGACCGCATCGACGACCTCCTCGAACTCGTCGATCTCGCCGACGTCGCGAACAAACAGGCGAAGGATTTCTCCGGCGGGATGCAGAAACGCCTCGATGTCGCGACCGCGCTGGTCCACGAGCCGCCTATCGTCTTCCTCGACGAGCCGACGACCGGGCTCGACCCGAAGGCCCGAAACCGGCTCTGGGACTATTTCGAGCGCATCAATGACCGTGGGACGACGGTCTTTCTCACCACGCAGTACTTAGAGGAGGCCGATCAGCTCTGTGACCGGATCGGCGTCATCCGAGACGGGTCGATCGTCGCCTCGGGCTCGCCGTCGGAACTCAAGGCCCGCGTCGGCGGTGCCGTCCTCGAGATCGAGATTGCCGACCCCGACGAGGCGACCCTCGAGCGCGCTCGCCGGGCCGCGGTCGACGCGGGCGTCTTCGATGATGCACCCATCGAGGTCACCGACGAGGGGCTCAGCGTTCGGTCGACGGCGGCCAGACGACGCGGCACGGACCTGCTCGTCGCGCTGAAAGCGGCGGAAGTCGCCGTCACCGGATTCAACGTCCGCGATCCGACGCTGGACGACGTCTTCCTCGCGATCACGGGCGAGGGACTCGCCGACGACGAGTCAGCCGGCGAGGACCGAACCGCGGCCGCGGAGGTGGACCGATGAGCGCCGGGGCGGAGACCGGCCGGAAGAGCAGCGGGAACGGCTTCCTCGGCGATACGTGGATCAATCTGAAGCGCTGGGTGCTGAAGACCACCCGCAACCCGTTCGTGATGACCGTCTCGCTGCTGAACCCGATCATCTTCCTCGTGCTCTTTACGGAAGTGTTCGGACAGATCACGGAGGGCGCGGTCAGTCAGAGCCTCGGTACGGAGGCGAGCTACGTGACCTATCTCGTCCCCGCGATCGTGATCCAGACGGCGCTCATCGCCGCGACGACTTCCGGAATCGGTCTCGTCGACGACATCGAAAACGGCATGTTCGAAAAAGTGCTCGTCTCTCCGATGCACCGTGGCGCGGTGTTCCTCGGGAAGTCCCTCTCCGAGATCCTCCGTATCATCGTCCAAGTTACTATCATCCTCGTCCTCGGCTACATCCTCCTCTCTCTGGACACGGGCACATCGCTCGAGGAGTACATCGCCACGGGCCTGCCCGGCGCGCTCGGCATCGTCGGCGTCGCGATCGTGTTCTCGGTCTGGTTCACCGCGCTCTCGAACGTGGTGGCGCTGATCACGCGCGATCAGGAGTCGACTATCATCGCGGTGAACCTGCTGCAGTTTCCCCTGCTGTTTCTCTCCAGTGCCTTTCTCCCCCTCGAGATCCTCCCGGGCTGGGTCCAGACCGTCGCCGCGCTCAATCCAATCACCTACGGCGTCGACGCCGCTCGCGCGCTGATGTTCGGCCAGGACGTGATGACCGTCATCGAGGTGTCGAGCTTCGGCGGGCTCTGGAACACGCTGGTGCCGGCCCTCGCCGTCTTGGCCGCGCTCGATCTCGCCCTCGGTGCCGTCGCCGTCTACTTCCTGAACAGCGCCTCGAGTTCGGATGTCCAATAATCGCGCCGCTGCGTTCGCTCGCGTCACCCATCCGCCGGTACGATCGCGGTCGCGTCGTCAGGGCTCGAGGCGGAACCGCGTCGTCGGTGAGCCGTTGAACCGCGGGCCCCGACCGCGTCGGTCGAAACCGAGGTCTTCGGCGGCGGTCTCGATCGGGTCGGCGTCCTGTGAGGCCAGCACTTCGACGGCCATCGACTCGCGTTCGGCGAACCGAACCGGTTCGGCCAGCAGCCGCTTGCAGGCCTCGCTGGTGCCGTCGAGTTGGGTGACGTGGACGGTATCTTCGCGGGCATCGAAGCTGATGAAGCCGAGCAGGTCCTCCGGATCGGAGCCGTCGTACTGCGATCCCGAGACGTCCGCGTTCGGATCGTGGCTCCCGTCCTCCGCGACGCGCACCGTCCGGTCGTGGACGAGATTCCGCATCACGTCCGTCGGGGAGTCGGCGATCGACGCGAGCGCGTCGGCATCGGCCTCGAGTGCGTCCCGTACGTTCATCGACGTATGGTAATGCGGCGCACGAACATAAATCCCGTCGCGGATTACCGGCGGCGGCGATTCGACCGGGATCGATCGCCGGCCGGGTCGGGCGGATCCGCGCTCGCTCGAGGGTGGATAAAAATGCGACCGATGGGACACAGTTATCTGCACGCTCTGGTAACGGACCGAGTATGAGTCACACCACCGTAACGCACGCGGCCAGCGAGGTGTCGGTATGCGCGTCGTAGCCAAGTTCGGCGGGACGAGTCTCGGCAGCGGCGACCGAATCAACCGCGCCGCGGATTCGATCGCCGCGGCCGTCGAGGACGGCCACGAGATCGCCGTCGTCGCCAGCGCGATGGGGTCGACCACCGACGAACTGCTCGACGAGATCTCCTTCGAGACCGACGAGGCAGACCGCGCCCAGATCGTCAGCATGGGCGAGCGGACCTCCGTTCGCATGCTCAAGGCCGCGCTGTCGGCCCGCGGCATCGACGCGATCTTCCTCGAGCCCGGGAGCGACCGCTGGCCGGTCGTTACCGACGAGTACGGCGAGGTCAACGTCGAGGAGACCAAGAAACGCGCCGCGGATGTCGCGGCGGATCTCGACGGCACGGTCCCGGTCATCACCGGCTTCCTCGCGGAGGGGCCGGACGGCTCGATCACGACGCTCGGCCGCGGTGGCAGCGACACCACGGCGGTCATGATGGGCAAGTACATGGACGCCGACGAGGTCGTCATCGTGACCGACGTCGAGGGCGTCATGACCGGCGACCCCCACGTCGTCGAAGGGGCCCGCAACGTCGGCGAGATCTCGGTCGACGAACTCCGGAACCTCTCCTTTCGCGGGGCCGAGGTCGTCGCGCCCTCCGCGCTCTCCTACAAGGAGGGCAACTTGGACGTCCGCGTCGTCCACTACCAGCACGGCGACCTGCTCTCGGGCGGGACGAGCATCGAAGGCGAGTTCAAGAACCTCGTCGACCTGCGTGAGCGGCCGCTCGCCTGCCTGACCGTCGCCGGCCGGGCGATCCGAAACGAGCCCGGCATCTTCCATCACCTCTCGGAGGCGCTCCACGAGAGCGACGTCAACGTCGACGCCGTCGCCAGCGGGATGGACACCATCACGTTCTACATCGACGAGGAAGAGGCCGAACGCGCCGAGAACATCCTCCACCGCGAGGTCATCGCCCGCGACGAACTCTCCTCGGTCACCGTCGACTCGCCGATCGCCGTCATCCGCGTCACCGGCGGCGAACTCCCCAACCAGCCGGGGATCATCAGCGAGATCGTCAACCCCCTCGCCGAGGCCCGCATCCACCTGCAGGACATCATTACGAGCGCGACCAGCGTCGCCCTCTTCGTCAACTGGGATGACCGCGAGGAAACCCTCGAGCTGACCCAGGACCTGTTCTAGCGAGCGCCTCGAGTCAGCATCGAACCGATTCAGTCGGTCGATTTCGCGCACCGTTCTCGGGATCGAGACACTGTTTTAGTCGTTGACTAGCCGCTCGAAATCTCGGTAACGGGGGTCGTAACGAAGGGGGACGAGATGGGAGTCGTCGCTATGAGCACAGAGCAACCGGGGACGGACGTGTTCGAAGACATCGATCCCGATCCCGACGCGGTCTTGGCCGAATTCGGAATCGACTCACCCGACGAACTCGCCGCAGACGGCGGCGCACACGATCCAATTCCGGACGACCGGATCGATGTCGACGACACGACGGCTGCCGAACTGTTCGCCGACCTCGCAGACCACGCCACTGACTCTCGAGCGACTGATCCCGCGGACGGGAACCCGGACGACGCGACCGATACGCCGGCCGCCGGGGGTGCCCCGTCTGAATTCGAGGAGTTCGAAGCGGCCGTCGTCGCCGAGCCGACGGTCGCCGGCCGCGAGGACGAGGGCCTCGTCGAGTCGAGGGCCGCCGAACTCGACGCCGTCGCCGAGCGCGGGTCCGGAGGCGACGAAATGCCCGCGGGCGACGAGGCCAAAGCGCCGACTGCGACCGATTCCGACCCATCGGCTCCCGCGGACGAGGGCGACGGCGGCCCGGTAGCTGACACTCGAAGCGCCGCGGATACGGGTGCTCGAGCTACTGCCCGGAGCGACGACTTCTCGTCCGACCGGTCGCTCACGCTGTCCCACGGGACGACGACTGAACTGGAACTCGTCGGTTCCGGGCCGACGACGACGCGAGTCGGGACCGACGCCTTCGGTCGCACCGGTGCGGACGGGTCCTGATCGCGGCTGGTCTCGGCCGGGTTCCCGAGGCGTTAGACCGCGGGAGTACCGGGGCAGTCGGTCGCACAACGGCCCGCCGCGACGGTCGCCCGTCGATGCGCCGATTCGGTTCGAAACGGACGGTTCGACCCATCGATGCACACGAACTCTCAATTAGACTGAACACGCGCGACGGCGTTGCGTGGGTATGGTCGCATACAAGACGAAGGTCGCCGAACGGATCCGTCTCCCCGCTCGAGACCGGCGCGAACGAGCACTCGCCGAAGCCGGGTACAACGTCTTCAACCTCGACGCCGAGGACGTCTTCGTCGATCTCCTGACCGACAGCGGTACCGGCGCGATGAGCGACGCCCAGTGGGCGGCGATAATGCGGGGCGACGAGTCATATGCCGGCTCGAAGAGTTTCGACGACCTCGAGTCGGCCGTTCGGGACGTGATGGGATTTTCGCGCGTCGTCCCGACCCATCAGGGGCGGGGTGCAGAAAACGTTCTCTACGGCACGCTGCTCTCCGAGGGGGATGTCGCGCTCAACAACACCCACTTCGATACGACCCGCGCTCACGTCGCGAATCAGGGTGCCGACCCGGTCGACTGTCCCGCCGAGGGGGCCCACGACCTCGAGTCGGACGAGCCGTTCAAGGGGAACTTCTCGCTCGAGCGCGCCCGGTCGGTCGTCGACGAGGTGGGTGCCGAGCGCGTGCCGCTGGTAATTTTGACGATCACGAACAACTCGACGGCGGGCCAGCCGGTCAGCGTCGAAAACACCCGCCGCGTTCGGGACTTCGCCGACGAGATCGACGCGACGTTCGTTATCGACGCCTGCCGGTTCGCCGAGAACGCCGGCTTCGTCCGGCGGCGCGAGGACGAGTTCGACGGGTGCGATATCGACGAAATCGCCCGCGAACAACTCTCCGTCGCCGACGCCATCGTCATGAGCGGCAAGAAAGACGGACTGGCCAACGCGGGCGGCTTCGTCGCGACCGACGACGAGGCGCTGTTCGAGCGGTGCAAGCAGCGAGCGATCCTCTACGAGGGCTTTCCGACCTACGGCGGGATGTCCGGCCGAGACGTCGCCGCGCTGGCCGTCGGCCTCCGCGAGGCCGTCGAGGAGGCGTACGTGGCCGACCGCCTCGACGGCGTCCGGGAATTCTCCGCGCTGCTCGAGGACGCCGGCGTGCCGATCTACACGCCGCCCGGTGGCCACGCCGTCTACCTCGACGCGGGCGCGGCGCTGCCCCACCTCTCGGACGACGAGTTCCCGGGACAGGCGCTAGTCTGTGAACTGTATCGGGAAGGCGGCGTCCGCGGGGTCGAACTCGGGAGTTTCGCATTCCCCGAGACGGACCGGCCGGAACTGGTCCGACTCGCTGTCCCGCGTCGGACCTATCACACCGAACACTTCGAGCACGTCGCCGAGACCGCCGCAGCTGTCCTCGAGAACCGCGAGGCGGTCGCCGGACTCGAGATCGCGTCCGAACCCGACAACCGAGAATTACGGCATTTCACGGCCGATCTCGAGCCGGTTTCGGCCTGACAGTAGAGTAATACGGTTCGTTCCCTAGAATCATCTATAAAAGCCCTGTTCAGTCCAAATGGGGTACATTCCAAAGTTCTATATGCCATCGTAGTATAGGAATGGATGAGCGCAGAGGTGCTGCGTGGAGCCTGTGTGACCATGGCCCGCGAGCCCGGCGGTGCAAACCAAGGGGCGTCGAAGACGGACGTGGGCACAGGAATCGCACCTGTATTCTACAAATCCGAGAGCCGTGCTGCTAATTCATTGTACCCATGGCGTTCTGCATATGCTGCAATACCATTTACTGACCTATCAGTCGAATAAGGCTCACCACCAGCCATGTATCCCTCGAACCAACAGTTCATGCGCGTTCTAACGGTTTCTGCCCGCCGCTGAGTAATCGGTTCGACCTGAACGTGCTCAGATGAGGTCACCATGGAATTATACGCCGGTCCCCAATGGTGATGGAAAACCTCTTTAGTAATTGGCGCTTCCGGCCTCACCTCAGAACAGTGCCGAGGATGATTGATTTCCTGGGCTAGCCGGCTCGCACACAGATCTGCCAGTAGGGACGACGGATAATACAGTTCGGATTGAATGCATGTTGCGATTGGTGGCACCTCGTCTGAAATACCTACCGTAGCTCGTCCAAATCGTTTTGCCTTGTCTTCGTTCCCATCGAGAATCACAAGCGTATCTGTCGGATCAAGTTGCTTCACTAAAATCGCTGATTGAACTGCTTCTACGCGTTCCGGACTTGACCCGTCTGTTCCGAGGTGTACTGTTGAACGGAGCCGATCAATATTCTCCTCGATTACCTCCTCGAAGAAGTCGGTATGGATCGTGTAGTCGAGGTCATGTGACTTGTTCCGAAACGGGAAGAACGGATGCCCCTCTGCAGCAGCATAGACACTGTCGAGGATATCGAGTTCGTCGTGTCGGTCTGCATGTACGGCGACAGTTACTGTGACTCCGTCGATAGTACTCGCATCGATCGCTATCGATCGGGTGTACATTGATTCATTGGCACGAAATGGACGCACGGGACTACTCTCACCAAACTATTCTAATTCCTTGAGAATTCCGTTTATGAGTTAATCACAGTGTGATATGCAATAGTGAACCGTACATGTTCCATACGCAGACGTAGTTATCGAACGACTCACCCTATTTTAGACCCGTGTTAAGAATCCGAGCGACCGCTCGAGCCGCCCGCCGGACCGCGATCAGCGACTCGAGAGCGCGCGCTGGGCCCGATCCTTCAGGCTCGGTTCCGGCTCGGGTTGCCGTCCCATCCGCTGTTTCGCGAGGTTCCGGACGCTCCGCTGGGCCTGTTCGGAGGTCGCGAGATCGATCGCCCAGTCGGGGACCTGCGATTCGATTTCCTTCCGTTTCTCGGCTTTGAGCTGACTGTACCGACGCAGTGCGAGGCCGACGCCGATGAACATGGCGGCGTCGGTCAGTTCTCGGCGGAACCGGTTTCGGTCGTTGCGGACCGCGATCGCCTTGACCAGCGAGACGAGACCGATCCCGAGGTAGAGTGTGGCATTTCGCGACGGATCGCCGCTGAGTAACCCTTTGAGTGCCATGCGGCGGTGGCTACCACGTTCTCTCGGGAGAAAGCTCCGCCGGCAGGCGACGGGTCGTTAGTCGGACTCCGTCTCGGGACCACTTTTGACGCCCCGATGTCGCTGCTCGTCGATTGGCTCGATCGAAAAGCCGACCCGCTCATAGAACGGGCGGACGCCGTCGTCGAACCGCGCCGTCAGCCGTCCCTCTCGCTCGAGAGCGCGGTCGATCAGCGCCCGACCGATGCCGTGCCCGCGGTGGCGGCGGCGAACACCGATCGCCGAAACGTGCGCCCCTTGACCATCGCGGGACTCGAGGACGACCGTGCCGAGCACCCGCTCGCGGTTCGAGTCGGCCGTCCCGCCGCGGTCGTCGCCGGCGACGAAGACGTTTTCCGCCGCGATCCGGGCCTCGACGTCGCCGGGCTCGAGCATGGCCGCGTCGAGGATGCGCCGGACCTCGAGTGCGTCGTCGGGGGTGGCTGCGCGAACGAACATTCGTCAGGAGCGTCGGTCGGCGCGGGCTACCAACGCGTCGATCACGAGTCGGTCGAGCACCGTCCGGTCGCGATAGGCTGTGGCGACCGCCAGCCGGTCGGCGGCGACCCTCACATCGGAGACGACCGCCGCCAGGTCCGCCGGCTCGACCGGTGTCGCCAGATCTGCAGGCGTCAGTCGATTCGATCTCGAGCCGACGTTCGACAGGGTCGCTTCGAGGGCTGGTTCGGCCATACGCCGTGTACTGCATCGATCGGCAAAGCGACTGGGCTTTCACCCGCGCCTCAGCAACCTATCTCGACGCCCCGGTGAACCGGAACTGGTTTCGCTCGTCGTTTTGCGTCCGAAGCAACGATTAAGTGATCGTGTGTGGTAGTGTCTACCAGAATGGGTGCTGGACACGTTCGATCAATTGACAGTCAGGCAACGAACCATCGCTTACGAGTCGATCTGCGAACCGAACCGCGCTCCAAAGAGCCGATGTGAAAACCCGTGAGTCTGATCGCAATCCTCGATATCGCCCACTCAGACCTCGCATTGACGCCGACGATTCGCGATTGTCCGGACACCTCCATCGAGGTCGTCCCCCACTCTACGACGGACCCGGAGACCGGACTGTTCTTCTACCTCGTCGAGGGCGCAGACGACACGTTCGAGGACGTCCTCGAGCGAGATCACACGGTCGTCGACTGGATGCTCGTCGACGACCTCGGGTCGACGCGCATCTATCGGCTCCAGCACGCTGCGGATGCCATGTTGATCTCGCCGATGACGACCGAACTCGGCGGGTTGCTGTTGAAAGCGGAGAGCAACGACCGGGGCTGGACCAATCGCCTCCATCTCCCCGATCGGGAAGCCCTCGCCGAACTCTGTGAGTGCTGTAAGGACACGGACATCGCCTTCGATCTCCGCCGGATGTTCCGACAGGACGAGTGGACCGGTGAGACGGCCCCCGAGGTGACCGACGAACAGCGCGCCGCACTGGTGACCGCCCACGAGGAGGGCTACTTCGAGGAACCCCGCGACACGTCTCTGGAGGAACTCGCCGATCGCCTCGGCATCTCACCGACAGCCGTCGGCGGGCGCATCCGTCGCGGGACCGGCCAACTGGTCGAAACGACGCTTCTCGAGGAGTAACGCGGCAGGTCCCACTCGTCGCGGAGCGCTCCGATCGGGCGGCTGGAGAACCCCGTAGTGAGACGAGTCGTCTACGGCCTTGCTCGAGGAGTCCGACGTGCCGGCAGGCTCGTCCGACTCGAGCGCGCTCGTCTGCCGGGTCTCGTTTCGGCACTGAAATCGTCCGACGCGCTAACGTGTTCGGTCGTGTGTATAAAAGCGGCACCGATTATTAAGATAAACGTTGATTGATACACTTGCTATCTTACCCCGTGGTGCATGTCACCATGGAATGGAACGACGCGGAATCGGTGCCGTCGCGGGGCGACGGTGCGGTCGTCGGCCCGTCAGCGAGTATGACTGAATCGATCACGACCGGCGTTGTACCGCCACAGGCGCGTGATCCATCATGAGCGATACCGACCGCACGACCGACGAAACCGGACCGATCCGTACCTTTTTCGACGAACTCGATCCCGTCGTCTTCGGGGTCGGCTTCGTCGTCGCCGCGCTGATCGTCGTGGCGTTTCTCTTCCGGGAGGGTCGAACGCTCGAGATCATGGAGGGGACAAACGAGTTCCTGTGGACGAGTTTCGGCTGGGCGTACCTCGTGTCGATGTTCGCCCTCGTGGCGTTCGTATTGTACCTTATCTTCGGCCCGTGGGGCAATATCAAGCTGGGAGAGGACGACGAAGAGCCCGAATTCAGTTTCCTCGGGTATTTCGCGATGTTGTACTCCGCAGGGATCGCCGCCGGTATCGTCTTCTGGGGGCCAGCGGAGGCGATCTTCCACTATTCGACGCCCTCGCCGTTTTCGGGGGCCGAAGCCGAGTCGACGGGTGCCGCCGTCAGCGCGCTTCAGTACACGTTCTTCCACTGGGGGCTCTCGGCGTGGTCGGCGTACGTGATCGTGGCGATCCCGATCGCCTACTTCGCGTACCGCCGGGACGCGCCGCTGCGCATCTCGACGATCATCGGCCCGATCGTCGGGTTCGACAACCTCGACGGCCCGTGGGCGAAACTCGTGGACATCCTCGCTGTCTTCGCCACCATCGGCGGCATCGCGACGACGCTCGGACTGGTCGGCAACCAGTTCCTCGTCGGCCTCGAGTACGCCGCCGGGGTCTCCTTCGGCGACGCCGGCACGGTGCTCGTGATCACGGGACTGACGGTGGCCTTTACGATCTCGGTCGCGCTCGGCGTCGAGAAAGGAATCCGTCGCATCTCCTACTTCAACATGGGGCTGTTCGTCGTCCTGACGGTCGCGGCGTTCATCCTCGGGCCGACGGTGTACATCATGACCGTCGGCACCCAAGCGCTGGGGGCGTACATCAACGAGTTCATCTCGATGAGCTTCTTCATGGGCGCGAGCGAGACCGGCGGACAGGGTGCTGACGCCGGCTTCGTCGGCGCGTGGACCGTCTTCTACTGGGCATGGTGGTTCTCGTGGGCCCCGTTCGTCGGCCTCTTTATTGCCCGCATCTCCCGCGGGCGAACCGTCCGGCAGGTGGCCGCCACCGGCGTCGTCGCCTCGACGGCCATCACGATCCCGTGGTTCGCGACGATGGGCGGTACCTCGATCTTCCTGCAATCGAGCGGCCAGGCCGACATCCTCGGCACGCTCGAGGCCTGGGGCTTCGAGGAAGCCGTCGCCGGCTACCCGCTGTTCGAGGCGCTGCCGGCCGGCCAGTTGCTCACCGCCCTCTTCCTGGTGTTGGTGACGACCTTTTTCGTGACGTCGGCGGACTCCTCGACGCTCGCGCTGGGGATGCTCACCACCGGCGGCAAGGAGAAGCCGTCGACGATCAACCGGGTCATCTGGAGCGTTCTCATGGGGACGCTGGCCTCGCTGCTGATGGTCGCCGGCGGCACCGCCGCGTTACAACAGGCCGCGATCATCGCCGGCGGCCCCTTCGCGATCATCACGCTGCTCGCCGTCGGCGTCATGATCTGGGTCTTCGGTAGCCGTCGGGCGGTCTTCTTACGCGAGGAGGATCGATCGACCACTCCGACTGGCTCGGCCACCTCCGACGACGACTAACTCGAGCATCGGGCAGCGATACGATCGGCCTGCAGTCGCCGTTCGCGTTTCGTCTCGGATAGCCGCGATCCGAGACACTCACTGTGATCTCTCGTCTCCCGACAAACGGTACGCACAGTAGAGAGATCTCGAGCCGGTTGGGAGACGAAACGCGAACCAGTTCGCGACTCGGTCGTATCGCTGCGTGACCCGCCGACCTTACCCGCCCTTGATCAGCCGGAGGACCGTCACGTGGTCGCTCTCGACGGGCTGATCCTCGGGAACCGGGCGACCGTCGACGAGGACACTGACCTCGTGGGGGCTCAGATCGACCTCGCACAGCAGGTCCGCGTAGGTCGGCGTCGGATCGTCGGGACCGCTGGTATCGTCGGCATCGGCCTCACCGACCCCGCCAGCGGTGTCAGCGCTGGCGGCCGCGGCTCCCGCCACCGCCTCGAGATCGAGTTCGTAGGTGTCCTCGCCCTTGACGTCGACGGTGACGTGCATACCTCGCCTTGCGCGAGCGCGGCCTTGAGCGCATCGCTCGAGGTCGGGCGGCCCGCCTCAGTCGGCGGTCCGCTCATCAGGACCGGGACCGACGGGGCGTTCCTGTTCGCGATTTCGGGCGGTCCGCCAGTGGCCGACCAGTCCGCGAACGAGCGCGCCGAGGCCGAGCAGGAGGACGAGCAGGTTGATCGCGTCGCCGACGATCGGGATCGGGAGCCGACCGAGGGCGGCACCGGCGACCAGCCCGACGACGAGCGCGAGCCAGCGGTTGCCGAGGCCGACCAGCGAGAGGAGCCACGCGGCGATGGCGAAGCGACCGTAGATGACGCCGATCCAGAGCAACAGGCCGAACGCGAAGCCGCCGACCAGCGACAGCGGGAGGCCAACGACGGTGATCGCGAGCGCGACCAAGAGCACGGGAACCCCGATCAGGACACCCAGTCCGACCAGCCCGGAGCGGAGCGGGCCCGACGCGACGCGGTCGGCGACGCCGTCGGAGAACCGCGGGAACAGCGCGAGCAACACGGCCCCGACCAGCAGGTTCACCGCGAGGACGTAGGCCGCGAACAGCCACGACGCGAACGGTTGGACCGTCGGCGCGACGTCGACGCCGAGCGAGGAATCCTCCACGATCTCGCCCGCGACCGCGTCGGTGTTGCCCTCGAGGTCGCCGTCGTAGCGCAGATCGCCCGCGATCGACGCGCCTTCGCCCAGTCGGATCGTCTCGGCCCCGATTTCGGCGTCACCCTCGATCGTCCCGTCGATCGTCGCGCTCCCGACGCCGGCCATCACGCTCCCGCCGACGGTGCCCGACTCGGTGATCGTGAGACTCCCCGCACCGGTCTCGACGTCGCCGTCGACGGTGCCGGCGACGGTCACGCTCCCGCCGGCGGCCTCGAGGTCGCCGCCGACCTCGCCCGTGGTTTCGATCCGCACGTCGCCCCCGACGGCGCTGACGTCGCCGGTGACGGTGCCGCGGACGATGACGCTCCCGCCAAACGCCTCGAGGCTGTCGACCGTTTCGCCCTCCTCGACGACGACCGTGCCGCCGGTCTGCCCGTCAGTCTGTGCCGCCACCGTCGCCGGGACGGTCCCACAGATCACGAGGACGACCAGCGCCGCGACGGCGAGCCGCGATAGTGTGTGTTTTGCAACCATTGCGGGTAGTCCTTCCTCGAGCAGGGTGTAAAAGCCGCCACCACGGCTTCCGCGCCCGAAACCGTCAGGTTCGGTGACCGGTTCGAGATGGGACCGACCCGCGGCCGCTCTTTCGGGGAGCGACCTTCGGGCGATTTATCTTTCGGCCGCACCTTCGGCCGGTATGAGCGAGGCCGACGCCGAGGCGGCGGAGCCCACACCCGGGAAGACCGAAGTCTGGATCGAAAAGTATCGCCCGGAACGGCTCGACGAGATCAAGGGCCACGAGAACATCGTCCCGCGACTCCAACGCTACGTCGAACAGGACGACCTGCCCCACCTCATGTTCGCGGGGCCGGCCGGTACCGGCAAGACTACCGCCGCACAGGCGATCGCACGCGAGGTCTACGGCGACGACTGGCGCGAAAACTTCCTCGAGTTGAACGCCTCCGACCAGCGCGGGATCGACGTCGTCCGCGACCGGATCAAAGACTTCGCGCGCTCTTCCTTTGGCGGCTACGACCACCGCATCATCTTCTTGGACGAGGCCGACGCGCTGACCTCTGACGCCCAGTCCGCGCTCCGCCGGACGATGGAGCAGTTCTCCAACAACACGCGATTTATCCTCTCGTGTAACTACTCGAGCCAGATCATCGACCCCATCCAATCTCGCTGTGCGGTCTTTCGCTTTACCGAACTGACCGACGACGCCATCGAGGCGCAGGTCCGTGAGATTGCCGCCGATCAGGACATCGCGGTCACTGACGACGGCGTCGACGCGCTGGTCTACGCGGCCGACGGCGACATGCGGAAGGCGATCAACGCCCTGCAGGCCGCCGCGGTGATGGGCGAGACCGTCGACGAGGAGACCGTCTTCGCGATCACCGCGACCGCTCGCCCGGAGGAGGTCGAGGCGATGGTCGACCACGCCATCGAGGGCGACTTCACCGCCGCCCGCGCCGCCTTGGAGGACCTGCTGACCGAGCGGGGCCTCGCCGGCGGCGACGTCATCGACCAACTCCACCGCTCCGCCTGGGAGTTCGATATCCCCGAGCAGGCCACCGTCCGCTTGCTCGAGCGCCTCGGCGAGGTAGACTTCCGGATCACCGAGGGCGCGAACGAACGCCTGCAACTCGAGGCAATGCTGGCGTCGCTGGCGCTCGACGAAGACAGCTAACGGCTACCGATCGCTTTTCACGCGTCAGTTTCGTCTCTGTCGCCGACGCCGCGGAACGCGAACGCGACGCGATCGTCGTCCTCGGCGACCCCGACGCTCCAGCCGTGAGCGTCGGTGATGCGCTCGACGGTGCCGAGCCCGAACCCGGTGCCGTCGGCCGCGGCCAATCGGCCGAGAACGGGGTTCGTCTCGATCCCGTCGTCGACCGTCGCGGCGTCGCCGTCGGGGCTGTGCCGGGCGACGTAGAAGCCGTCGTCGGTCGCGCCGACGGTGACAATCGAGGCGTCGCTGCCCGTGCCGTCCGCTCCGGTTCCGGTGTCGGAAACATCGTTCTCCGCGTCCCCGATGACCGTCTGCAGCAGGTGTTCGAACAGTTCTCGCAGCCGCGCTTTGTCCGCCTCGAGCACGCGATCGTTCGCCGCCCGAGTGACGAGCCGCGCGTCGCCGGTGTCGACGGCGACCCACGCCCGCCGTGCGACGTCGTGGACGGCGACGGGTTCGGTCTCGACGAGCACGTCGTCCTGCCGAGCGATCGCGACCAGTTGATCGACGAGTTCCCGGAGCCGCTCCTGTGCGTCGTCGACCTCCGCGAAGTGCTCCGGGTCGCCGGTCTCGGCGGCCAACTCGAGGTAGCCCCGGGCGACGTTCAGCGGGGTTCGCACGTCCTCGTCGACCAGGTCCGCGATCGTCTCGAGGCGCGCTTCGGCGGCGGCCGCCTCCCGCTCCCGCCGATTCACCTCGGTCACGTCGCTGTAGACGATCAGCCCCTCGGGGTTGTGGTCGGGCGATTGTGCCGTCCCGTCTTCGCCGGACGCCGCGGCTCCGGTCGCGCCCGCCTCGACAGGTACCAGCGTCAGCAGGAACTCGCGAACGCCGTCGGCGGTCTCCCGGCGACTGACGAACTGGCGGCGCTCGCCCGCTCGCAGCGACTCGAGCAGGGTCGCCCGCCGGGTCTCGAGGCCCGGCGGGACGGTGTCCTCGTCGACGGGCGCGCCGACGATCGCCTCGGGATCGGTGCCGAAGACCTCGGCGAAGGTGTCGTTGACCGTTCGGACGATCGGCCGCCCGTCATCGATCTCGTATCGAACTGCCGGCTCCGGCACGTTCGCGAACAGGGCCCGGAGGCGGTCGCGTTCGGCTGCCACCCGGTCGCGCTCGGCGGCGATCTCGTCCCGGTCGTTCGCTGCTCGATCCCGTTCGTCTGCGAGCCGATCGCGCTCCTGGCGTAGTCGGTCGCGCGCCGTGGCGCGGTTCGCGTCTGTGTCGATCCGCTCGAGGACCGCAGCGGCTGCGTGACACCACGTCGAGAGCAGGTCGCAGTCGCCCTCATCGAACGCTGCCGTCTCTCTGGCGGCAATCTGTAGAATACCCACGTCGCCGACCGGAACACAGCACAGCGACGCGGTCTCCTCGAGCGGGGCCGCCAGCCGGTCGTCGGCCGCGAGATCGTCGATCCGCAGCGCCTTGCCCGTTCGGAGGACATCGCCGAGCGGCCCCTCGCGCGACAGCGCCTCGAGGTCGCCGTCCGACACCGCCGGTGCCGTCGCTCGCGGCGCGAACTCCCCGAAGTGAACCGTCGACAGCCAACAGGCCTCGCGCTCGAGGGCGTCGACCGCGCTCGCGACCACCAGTTCGAAGAGCCGGTCCCGATCGCGACAGGCAGCCAGTTCGGGGACCGCCTCGAGGAGCCGGGCCGCCGGGTCGCTCGAGTCGGCCGGATCGGTGTTCGATTCCCCCTGCTCGCCGCCAATCGCGATCGCGTCGTTCGCGCTGTCTACCTCTGGTTCCGTCCCGGCCTCGGCGTCGGCGGCCGTTGTCTTCTCCCCACGGCAGACCCACTCGATCTCGTCGACGAGGTGTGCGACGGCATCGCCGGTCTCGCGGCGGACGTAGCCGTCGATCCCGCCGGTCGACCGCGCCGCTGCCGGCGCGAATGACGACTCGGTAAAGAGGATCACGGGCGTCGCGCCGCAGGCGTCGACGACCTCGAGCAGCGTCGAGCCGGCCGCCGTCGTCGGCGTCTCGGCGAAGACCACGCAGTCGGCGTCCGGCGCCCAACTCCGAACCCGCTCGACCGCAGTGACGGCGTGGACCGACCGCTTCGGACCCGACGGATGTGCCTCGAGTTCCACAGCGCCGTCGCTCGCGGCCCGCTCCGAGCCGGCTACGTAGAGTACCGTCCGCGGTCGCGGATTCGCCGGTGCGTTCGTCGTCCCGTCGTCGTTCACGTGTCTGTATTGCGTGATTCTCCGCCGCGGTAAAACGGTATCCCCGATATCGATCGGTGAGCCGTCCCTCGCGAGAGGCGGCGTTCGCGATCGTCTCGCTCGGAGTCGCGTCCGACGATGGTTTCGCCGATGGCCGTTGCGGAACTGTTTTACGCGCTGCAGGGCCAATAGACGCGTAATGAGCGAACTGGCGGAGGAATACCGCCTCGAGTACTTCGAGGAGGAAGGGTTCGAGCGCAAGGAGTGCCCGGAGTGTGGCGCGCACTTTTGGACGCGCGACCACAATCGGGTGACCTGCGGTGAGCCGCCCTGCGAGGAGTACGGCTTCATCGACAACTCGGGCTTCGACGACTCGTACAGCCTGACCGAGATGCGCGAGGCCTTTCTCTCTTACTTCGAGGCCAACGACCACGAGCGAATCGATCCCTATCCGGTCGCGGCGAACCGCTGGCGCGACGACGTCTTGCTGACCCAAGCGTCGATCTACGACTTCCAGCCGCTTGTCACCAGCGGCGAGACGCCACCGCCGGCGAACCCCCTGACGGTCTCTCAGCCCTGCATCCGGATGCAGGACATCGACAACGTCGGCAAGACCGGACGACACACGATGGCCTTCGAAATGATGGCCCACCACGCGTTCAACACGCGCGAAGACGTCGAAGAAGACGAGTACGCCTACCACGGCGAGGTCTACTGGAAGGACCACACCGTCGAACTCTGTGACGGCTTCTTCGACTCGATGGGCGTCGACCTCGACGAGGTCATCTACATCGAGGACCCGTGGGTCGGCGGCGGCAACGCCGGTCCCGCCATCGAGGTCATCTACCGCGGCGTCGAACTCGCCACGCTGGTCTTCATGTCGATGGAACAGGACCCGGACGGCGAGTACGAGATGAAAGACGGAAACCGCTACAGCCCGATGGACACCTACATCGTCGACACCGGCTACGGGCTCGAGCGGTGGACGTGGGTCTCCCAAGGGACCCCGACCGTCTACGAGGCGGTCTACCCCGACATGATCGCCTTCCTGAAGGAGAACGCGGGTCTTGAGCACACTGACGACCAAGAGGCGCTCGTCCATCGGGCCGCCAAACTCGCGGGCCACATGGACATCGACGAGGCCGAGGACATGGAGACCGCCCGCAGCGAGATCGCCGCCGAACTCGATGTCGACGCGGCCGAACTCGAGGACCTGATGGAACCCCTCGAGGACATCTACGCGATCGCCGATCACTGTCGCACCCTCGCCTACATGCTCGGCGACGGCATCGTCCCGTCGAACGTCGGGACCGGCTACCTCGCGCGGATGGTCCTCCGACGCACCAAGCGGCTCTGTGACACCGTCGGCGTCGACGCGCCGCTCGACGAACTCGTCGACATGCAGGCAGAACGTCTCGAGTACGAGAACCGCGACACGATCCGGGATATCGTCCGTACCGAGGTCGAGAAGTATCGCGAGACGCTCGAGCGGGGCGGCCGCCGGGTGGAGACGCTCGCCGAAGAGTACGCGAAGAAAGGCGAGCCGATTCCCACGGACGAGTTGATCGAACTCTACGACTCCCACGGCATCCAACCCGATATGGTCGCCGAGATCGCCGCGGAGACGGGCGCGGACGTCGAGATTCCCGACGATTTCTACAGCCTCGTCGCGAAGCGCCACGACACGCCCGAGGCGGTCGCCGAGGTCGAGGACGAGGAAGACGAGCGCTTCGAGGATCTCCCGGAGACGGAGAAACTCTACTACGACGATCAGGAGCGAACCCAGTTCGAGGCGGTCGTGCTCGACGTCTTCGAGCGCGAGGACGGCTACGACGTCGTCTTGGACCAGACGATGTTCTACCCCGAAGGCGGGGGCCAGCCGGCCGACACGGGGACGCTCTCGACCGACGATACGACCGTCGAAGTCACCGATGTCCAGATCGAGGACGGCGTCATCCTCCACCGGACCGACGAGGACCCCGGTAAGGGCGAACTGGTCAACGGGCAAGTCGACGGCGGCCGACGCCGGCAGCTCATGCGCCACCACACGGCGACTCACATCGTCATCCACGCCGCACGACAGGTACTCGGCGAACACATCCGGCAAGCCGGTGCCCAGAAGGGCGTCGACTCCTCGCGGATCGACGTTCGACACTACGATCGGATCTCCCGCGAGGACGTCAAGCGGATCGAGCAACGGGCAAACGAGATCGTGATGGACAACACGCAGGTCACCCAGGAGTGGCCCGACCGCCACGACGCCGAAGCCGAACACGGCTTCGACCTCTATCAGGGCGGCATCCCACCGGGCGAGCAGATCCGCCTGATCACCGTCGACGAGGACGTCCAAGCCTGCGGTGGCACCCACGTTGCTCGCACCGGCGACATCGGTGCGATCAAGGTCCTGAACACCGAGCGAGTGCAAGACGGCGTCGAGCGAATTACCTTCGCCGCCGGCGAGGCCGCCATCGAAGCGACTCAGATCAAAGAAGACGCGCTGTACGAGGCCGCTGCAATCCTCGACGTCTCGCCCGAAGACGTGCCCGAGACCGCCGAACGGTTCTTCGACGAGTGGAAGGCTCGAGGCAAGGAGATCGAAGACCTCACGGAACAACTCGCCGAGGCCCGCGCCGGCGGCGGTGGCGGCGGCGAGGAAGTCGATATCGGCGAGACGACGGCCGTCATCGACCGGATCGACGCGGATATGGGCGAACTCCGCGCGACGGCGAACGCCCTCGTCGAGGAGGGCAAGATCGCAGTGCTGGGCAGCGGCGAGAGCGGTGCCCAGTTCGTCGTCGCGGTGCCCGACGACGTGGGCGTCAACGCCGGCGATGTCGTCGGCGAGCTTGCATCCAAGGTCGGCGGCGGCGGCGGCGGCCCGCCGGACTTCGCGCAGGGCGGCGGTCCCAACGTCGAGGATTTGGACGCGGCGCTCGAGGACGCCCCGGACGTGTTGCGGCAGATCCTGAACGCCTGATTCGGCGGCCCCGCTGGTCGCCGATCGCGCGAGTCGAAATCAGCCCCTTCTTTCAGCGCTCGTCCCGTCGATTCTCCCATGCCGACTGCTTCGAACGGATCGGTCTCGCTGTACTACGACCGCTCCGGCGACGGCGACCCCGTGGTCTTCGTTCCCGAGGCCGGCCTCGGCGGCTGGCTCTGGGGCTGGCAACACGCCGCCATCGCCGGCCCCCACGAGGCCGTCGTCTGGGACCTCCGGGGCACCGGCCGCTCCGATGCACCGCCCGGCCCCTACACCCTCGAGACGCTCGTCGACGACCTCGAGGCGGTACTGGCTGACTGCGAGATAACTAACGCCCACCTCGTCGGCTGCGGGCTCGGCGGGGCGATCGCGCTGTCGGCGGCTCGGACCTCGAGTCGCGTCGAGACGCTGACGCTGTTCGGAACGGCGTCTCGAGGTGCCGAGTTCGACCTCGAGCCCCTCTTTGCGTCGCCGGACGACCCCGATGCGCTCCGGGAGTCGCTCGAGGCGGGGCTCTCGGCCGAATTTCGCGAGGCCCAACCCGACGCAGTCGAGGGAATCGTCGACTGGCGAGCCGACGGCGACGCCGACCGGGCGGGCTGGTCGGCACAGGTCGCGGCGCTCGAGGGGTTCGATGCGACCGAGTGGGTGGTCGAGGTAACCCAGCCGACACAAGTGATCCACGGCGGCGCGGACGAACTGGTATCGCCTGCGGCCGGACAGGAACTGGTTCGCGGGCTTCCGCGCGGGGAGTTCAGGACGCTCGAGGAGGCGGGCCATCTCGCCTTCGTCGAGCGCTCGCGGACGGTCAACGATCTATTGCTGGGCTTTCTCGCGGAGCATACGGACGACGATTAAATCGATTCATCGCTCTCACCCACCGCCTCTCCCGTTCTGTGGCCCGTCGTCGCATCTCGTGCTTGCGATTGCCTCCCGATCCACTACGTACTCGAGCGTGGGAGGTCCCGTCGTGACCCGCTCGCTGGCTCGCCGGGCCGAGCAGTTCCCGGATCGGACGGCGGTCGTCGATATCTCCGAGCAGCGGCTGTACGCGCCGGCGGAGACGATCGACGAGGATCGGGTTTCCTACAATGACCTCTCGACGATCGCGACGCGGACGGCCGAACGGCTCGCGGCGCTGGACATCGGTCCGGAGGACACCGTCTGTCTCGTCACGCGTAACAGAGTCGCCGCGCTCGCGCTGTTTTTCGCTTGCCGGCGACTCGGCGCGACGTTCGCGCCGATTTCGCACCTGCTGACACCGGCCTCCGTCGAACGCCCGTTCGACGTCCTCGAGCCCGATCTGGTCGTCTCGGAGGCGGCCCAACGGGATCTGGTGCGATCGATTCCGTTCGACCGAACGGTGACACTCGAGGAACTCGCTGATGCCGACCGCGTCGATATCGATCTCGACGAACAGCACGCAGCGGCGGGCGACAACCCGCTACTGGCTCTCCACGGCGAGGCGGGGCGTCCGATCGCCGGCTATTCGGCGGCGGCCGTCGAGCGCAACTGCACCACAGCCGCCGCGGCGTGGGGGCTCGCCGCGAACGATATCGTCCCACTGACCACGCGGCTGTCGACCGTCGACGGACTTGTCCGCACCGCGTTGTCGGTGCTACACGTCGGCGGCACGCTCTTGCTCGATCGCGCGTTCGACCCCGGCGACGCGCTCGCCGCGATCGAGGCCGAGGCGGCGACGTTCCTGCCCGGCCGGGAAACGGCTCTTCGCGATCTCGCCGCCGAGTCCGGGTTCGCCGCCGCCGTCGACTCGCTCGAGCGAGTGGTCTGTGCGGCCCCGGTCGCCGAGGACGTGGTCGGGGCCTACCGCGACCAGGGGATTTCGGTCGCGCGGGTCTACGGCCGCCTCGAGTGTCCGACCGCCCTGAGTCAGGCGTTCGAGGCGGGGAAGGCGGCGATCGAACCCGACACCGACGGAACGGCCGTCGGGACGCCGGTACCGGACTGCCGCGCTCGATTGGTCGACGACGAGGGAGAGGTCCTCGAGGGCGCGGTCGAGGGCCGGCTGCAGCTTTCGGGCCCTCTGGTCGCGGACGGGTACGTACCACCTACCGGAACCGACGATGAGAACTGGTACGAACCCGCCGAACTCGAGAGCGACGAATACGACGAGAGCCGCGACCGCGGTCGGTTCGCGGACGGCTGGTTCCACACCGACGACCGGTTTCGCCGGGACGAGGACGGTACCTACGTCCTGCTCTGACGCCCAGTGGTCGTACCCGGTTTCCGTTCGCTCGATGGAGAGACGGCACTCGAACGAGCCGTCCGCGGTCGCGGCAACGACGGCGCAGGGCGGAACACCTATTCCCATTGAGTCGCCACTAGGTGCCAATGAGTCAACTCCGAATCGCCGTCCTGAACGCGGCCCATCAGGACGAGAACACGACGCGGAACTTCCGCCGCGAACTCGACGCTTCGCTCGCCGAATTCGACGCCACCAACGGCGCGGTCCCCGACGATTTCGCATACGACGGGGCCGTCGTCACCGGCTCCCGATCGTCGGTCTACTGGGACGAAGACTGGATGGAGCCCATCAAGGAGTGGGTCGGCGAGGCGATCGATCGCGGCGTCCCCTTCCTCGGGGTCTGTTGGGGCCACCAGCTCCTGGCCGACGTCCTCGGCGGCACCGTCGAAGATATGGGCGTCTACGAGGTCGGCTACAGCGAGATCGACCGGCTCGGCGACTCGCGGCTGTTCGAGGGGATCGACGAGCGGTTCCTCTCCTTTACCAGCCACTCCGACGCGGTCACCACCCTCCCACCCGGTGCCGAGCCTCTCGCCGAAAACGACTACTCGAACCACGGCTTCCGCAAGGACCGGGTCTTCGGCGTCCAGTTCCACCCCGAGTACGACACCAAGACCGCCCGCGAACTCGTCCACCGGAAGGAACTCTCCGACGAGCGCCTCGAGTCGATCCTCGGCGAGATCACCGAAGCGAACTATCAGCGGGCCTGCGAGGCGAAACTGGTCTTCGACAACTTCCTCGAGTTCGTCCGAGAGGTGCGGGCGGACGGGGTCGATTCCGGGGCCGACAATCGGACTGCGACTCGAGTTGGCCGCTCCGACTGACTAGCCGGTTTCCCTCCGATTTCTATAGTAGCCACTGCAAGTCAGTGCACACCTGATCGCACGATAGCTGTGCGATCAGTGTGTAACTAGTTGCAGTTGTTACTATCTCTGCTCGAACGTCATTCGATAGCGACTGTCGCGTTCTGAGTTCGTCTGTCGGAAGACATTGCCCGTAGCGGGAGAACAGTTTTCTCAGTGGAGTCCGCTACTAGCACATATGAGTACCTCGATCAAAGTCACAGATGTCACGAAATCATACCTCGAGGAGCTTCAAGCAGAGATTCGCCTCGAAACGGGAACGAACGTGACTCAACAGGACCTCCTCGAACGGATCGTTACGAACACGTACGAATCGAAAGACGAGATAATTGATTCGTATCGGGACGATTTCGAGCCACTGTCGGAGGACGAAATCGATCGATGGCTGTCCGGAACCGTCGACTCAGGTATCGAAACGACCGAAGAAGACATCGATGAGGTTCTGTACGGCGAATGAGCGTATTTATCGACACTGGCGTTTTCTTCGCGCAGCATGATAGTGCCGCAGCGAGACATGAAGCGGCAGCCAATGCAATGCAGACAGTCCTCGCAGGCAGTCTCGGCCGTCCATACACGAGCGACTACGTGATCGACGAAGCGATCACGCTTACCCGGAAACGAACGGGTAGCTACGACGCCGCGTGGACTATCGGACAGCGAATCCTGGGCCGTGGTGGATACCCGGATCGGATCGAACGACAGCAGACGACACCAGAACTGTTCGAGGAGACGCTCGAAACGTTCGAGAACTATCGAGATCATTCGCTCAGTTTCACGGACGCGAACACGATCGCGATCGTCGAGCGGGACGGTATCGATTCCGTTCTCAGCTTCGACGACGACTTCGACGGGCTCGTCGATCGGATCGACCCGACGATGATCAGCGACAACTACAGTAGCCACTGAAACGATTTACACACTGATCGCGACGCGGTCGTGCGATCAGGTGTGCACTGACTTTCAGTGGCTACTATAGCGGTACTACTGTTCGAATTTTCCGTTCGACTGACCCACAAAACGAATCCGATTCGTCGGCTACCGGACCGATCGGAATATCGATCAGTCCGCGGTGACTTCGACCTGTGCCTCGTCGGCCTTGCCGATCGCCTCGACGATGAGTTCGGCCACGTCGACGACTTCGATCTCCTCTTCGTAGCCGCCGGTCTTGCGGCCGTCCTCGTACATCGTCATGCACATCGGACAGGCGACGACGAACTTCTCGACGCCGCTGCCGGCGTCGGTGTCCTCGAGCGCTTCGCGGAGGCGTTCCTCGCTGGGCTTTGGCTCTTCTTCGAAGTCCATCCAGAGACCGCCACCGCCGCCGCCACAGCAAAAGGAGTTGCTGCGGTTGCGGGGCATCTCGTCTAAGGTACAGCCGGTTGCTTTGATGAGTTCGCGCGGGGCCTCGTATTCGTCGTTGTACCGGCCGAGGTGACACGGATCGTGGTAGGTAACCGTGTAGTCGAGCTCGGTTCCGCTCAGGTCGAGTTTACCTTCCTCGACGAGTTCTTCGACGGCCTGGGTCCAGTGGTAGACGTCGATCTCGCCGTCTTCGTTCCACTGCTCCTCGTAGTCGAAGGGCATCATCGGGTCGTCGGCGAACTCGTCGAAGTTGACCTCGGGATACTCGTTTTTGAACGTGTTGTAGGAGTGGGGGTCCGTACAGACGATCTTGTCGAACTCGCAGTCCTCCCAGGTCTCGACGTGGTGGCCGGCCAGTTCGACGTAGAGCAGTTCCTCGCCGACCCGCCGGATGTCGTTGCCGTCGAACTTCTCGTCGTCGAAGAGAATGCCGAAGCTGACGTCGGCCTCCTTCAGAATCGTGGCCAGCGAGCGGGCGACCTGCTTGTTGCGCTCGTCGTAACTCGGGAAGTCGCCGACGTACCAGAGGTAGTCGACTTCCTCCTCGCGGGCGTCGGTGACATCGAACTCGAGTTCGTCGGCCCAGTCGCCGCGATTGCGCGGCGAGTCGCCGAAGGTGTTGCCGTTTTGCATGACGTTCTGGAAGACGTCTTGCATGCTCGAGGAGACGTCGCCCTGATCGGTCAGCTGGCGGTTGAGCCGGGTGAAGCTCTTGAGGTGTTCGATTTCGACGGGGCAGGCGTCCATACAGGCCATACAGGCCATACAGGAGTCCATCGTTTCGGAGTCGATCACCGAGGTGCCGCCGTCGGCGACGATCGGTTGTTCCTCGCCGCCGGCGTCGAGGTCCTCCCGATAGGATTTCAGGTCGAGGATGACGTTCCGCGGATCGAGCGGGCGGTCCGAGGCCTTGGCGGGACAGACCGAGGAACAGCGACCGCACTTGGTACAGGCGTCCTGATCGAGGATCTCCTTCCAGGTGAAGTCGTCGATGGATTCGGCATTGGTCGCGTCCAGATCCGAGGGGACGTTCGGCAGGCGCTTGCCGGCCTTCTGGTCCCGCGTGACAACGTTCGCAAAGGAGGAGATCATGTGGAACGGCTTGGCGTAGGGGATCCACGCGATGAAGAAGAAGGCGATCAGCGAGTGGGACCACCAGGCGAGCCAGTGGAGGTTCTCGACGTTCAGGCCGGCCCCGTTGAGGCCGGCCTGTTCGGGCCCGAGCGTCGGAAGACCGATCGCGTCGAAGCCCAGTGCCATGCCGTAGGAGACGAAGCTGACGATTTCGTAGTCGGGAATTCCAGCGCTGTAGACCCGCAGCCCCTCGAGCAGGAAGCCACCGATACCGAGCGCGAACAGCGTCCAGATGAAGAGATCGTCCTCGCTCGAGGTGTGGCGGTCCCAGAGGCGGTGGTTACGAACCCAGTAGCGCCGGTACATCGCCATCCCGATGCCGACGACGAAGAGCAGGCCCATCGCGTCGACCATGAACTGGTAGGCGAGGTAGAAGTCGCCTTTCCAGAACGAAAAGCCGAGCAACTTCTGGGCGGCGTACTCGTCGACCATCAGAATGGTCGTCGCGATAAACAGCGTCAGGAAGCCCCAGAGAATAAACGAGTGCATTAGGCCGCCGTAGAGGTCCCTGTTGAACTGTTTCTCGTTCGAGAGCGCGATTTTGGCCGCGCTCACAATGCGGGTTTGCAGATCGTTCAGACGAGGGAACGAATCGTCGTCGCCCTGTGCGTAGCGGGCGAACCGCCGGTAAACGCCATAGGTAAAGACGGCGATGGCGGTAAACGCGAGGAGGTAAAACACCGCGTATTCCACGCTGGTGATCCCCCAGTATGTTTCCCTCGCAACGTCTGACTGTGCTAGCGCGTGCATGTCCATTAGAGGGGGAGGGCTGTAACTTAATTCTTGCCACACCGGCCGCCAGACCACCTCGACGCCGTCTTGCGAAAATTTATTGTCCATTGCGAGTTTATAATTGTTGTTAATGTCAATAGTTCGACCCAACGTATACTGGCAACAGGTTTAAATAGACTCCCGTCTGGAGTGTCCACCCATGAACGATAAAACCGAAGAACTCCGGGATATCTTCACCGACGTCACCGACGGCGAGGAAACCGTCACCGAGTCTCAAGAGAACACCCGCGGCTCCCTCGAGCGAGACGAGCGCTCGGACGAGGACCGACTCGAGAGCGTCGTCCAACAGATGCGCGAACGCTACGCGTTCGAGACGGGGCTATCCGACGACGAACTGATATCGGTCGCTAGAGCCTTCTACGACGACCGGAGCGACGAGGCGATCGCCGACGACCTCGGTATCGACACCGCCGATGTCTTCGAGGCCCGCATGTCGCTCCACCTCGTGGGCGAGGACGACGCCGACGAAGTCGACCTCGCGGCGATCCGCGATCGCGACGAAGACGACGCCACGCTCGCCGCGGAGTACGACGTCAGCGCGGACCGAATCCGGCGCTACCGGCGTGTCGCTGCGGCCGAAGACGAATCGCGAGCGGCAAACGACCGCTACCGCGACGAGTTCGACAGCATCCTCGCGGACTCGGAACTCTCTCAGCAGATGGCCTCCGACCTCCGCGAGGACGGCCTCGAGGACGCGACCGAGGGAATGGAAACCAACGTGGACTTCTAGAATCCACCTTTTACGCTGCGTGAGGTTTCGCTGGTTACTACCAGCGAAACCTCACTCGGTAAAAGCTGGACCAAAAGCACCGGAAGACGCAGTGCGTCTTCCGAGCCTTCGTTCGCTTCACTCACGAAGACACTCCTCTCCCCACTCGCTTCGCTCGCTCCGGATCAGTCGTCGGCCCGCTTGCTCACTGGCTCACGGCTTTGCCGTTCGCCTTTCCGCGGCGCGAAGCGCCGCGCATCCGTTCGCTCGCGGATGCACCGACCTTCGCTCCGTCTACCTGGAACCTCACGAGACTTTTTATGCGAACGGGCGGCCAGACGGGTCGTGACTGACACTCGAGTCTCGTTTACCGACCTGCGGACTGCCGCCTACTGTGCGCGGAAGTGCTATTACCAGCGCACGCAGGACGACGAGGATCGCGAGCCCCCGCCTGAAGTCGAGCAGATTCGGAGTCTCGAGCCTCGATACGAAACCTTGCTCGAGGCTCCGTCCGATGATCTCGCGGCGGAACCGATCGCCAACTCGCCGGCCCAGTATCGCGACCGGTTGGCTGGGACGAAACGGCGACTCGAGGACGCGGGCCAGTGGGATCGGCTCCGAAACCCCCACGATCGAGAGGTGCTCGCGACCGGTCGGGACTGTCGCGGAATTATCCATAAAGTGCTCGCAGAGCCGCTCGAGCCGGTGGTGATCTCCCCGGGCGAACCCCCCGAAAACGGCGTCTGGGGACCCCAGTCGGTCCACGGGGTCGCGGCCGCCAAGGCGCTGGCGTGGGAGCACCAGGACCCGGTCGAACGGGCGTGGCTCGAGTATCCGGCCGCTGGTGTGATCCGACCCGTTCGGATGACGACGCGACGGAAAGCCGAGTATCGCAGCGCGCTTCGTGCGGTTCGGGAGCTAGACGGCCCGCCGTCCCGAACGAACAACCGCTCGAAGTGCGAGTCCTGTGAGTTCGCGGCGGAGTGTGGTGTCAAAACCCGAACCGTGCGGTCGCTGCTGGGATTGTAGCCGTTAGCGCGAGCTACCGACCGAGCGCGTCTTTCAGGACCGCGGTCGTGACGGCAAAGACGAGCCCGAAGGTAATGCCGATCAGCACCGCGCTCTCGAAGGACTGCCCGCCGAATACGATCCCACTGCCGGCGTACACGCCGCCGGGGACCGTGACGGCGAGGAGGAACCACAGCACCGAGCGCGCCCGAAACCACGAGACACTGGTGGGCTGACTGCTCATCGGGCGGTGTATGCAAAAACGTCTACCGATCGGAACCGCCGCGAATCAGTGTCGCTCGAGCCAGGCTTCGATCTCGTCGGCCTTCGCGCCGCGGCGGTGGATCGTCCCGCTCGAGACGTCGACGACGGTGCTTTCGGTCCCGCCGTCGGTTTCGCCCCCGTCGAGGACGACGGCTGTGGCCTCGCGGATCTCGGGATCGAGATCGGCGGGCCGGCGGGCGCTCTCCCGCCCGCTGACGTTCGCACTGGTCGCCGTGATCGGTGTGCCGGCTCGCTCGCAGAGCCGTAGCGCGATTTCGTTGTCGGGCACCCGAACCCCGACGCGGTCCTGCCCGGCCGTGAGTTCGTCCGGGACGGCTTCGCGTCGCCGACAGAGGACCGTCACGGGGCCGGGCAGAAACGTTCCCATGAACTGCCGCTCTCGCTCGGTCGCGCGGACGTGTTGGAGCGCCGACGGGACCGAGGGCACTGCCATCGAGATCGGTTTCGATCGATCCCGGCCTTTCGTCTCGAAGACCCGCTCAACGGCGGCCGACTCGAGGGCGTCCGCGGCGAGGCCGTAGACCGTCTCGGTCGGGTAGACGACGAGCTCCCCCGCCTCGATCGCCTCAGCTGCGCGGTCGAACTCACTCATTCGGTTCGAAATCGGCGGATCGCGCGCAAAAAGCTGTCGCTCAGTGCCGATCAGTCGAGGCCGAGTTCCGACTCGAGGGCGTCGTAGTCGGGGAAGTCGGGCCAGTCGGCCGCGACCCACGCGCCCTCGACGGTGCGATCCGAACCGAGCGCGAAGAAGGCGACGCGGGGCTCGCTGATGCCGGTCATGCCGTCGAGGTCGTGGTCGATTCCGTACGATTCCGCGACCCCGTTGCCGGGGTCGGCAAAGAACGTGAAGGGGGAGTCGTTGTCCTCGAGGAACCGCTTGACGCCGTAGGGTGTCGAGGCCGTGACGCCGACGACGCGATCTGCGCGCTCGTCCCAGTTTCGCTCCGCGAGTTCGTCCCAGACGTACTTGGCGACGAAGGAGCCGGTCATCGGGGTGAAGACGAGAATCGTTCGGCCCTCGGTCTCACTGACGAGTTCCGACAGGGTTCGGTCCTCCCAGAACTCGTCGGTGACAAGCGGTCGGGTGAACTCGGGCGCTTCCTCGCCGAATTCGGGGTGATCCGCCGGACCGAGTTCGACGACATCGAACTCCGGCATCAGTCGTCACCTCCGGCACCCGCCGCGGCCGCGTCGGGACGGTCGCCCTCGCCGTAGGTCGACTCGAGGTAGTCGACGATGTTGGCGCTTTCCGCCATCGTCACGCCCGTGGTCTCGTCGACGATGACGGGAACGGTCCGGACGCCAGCGACGCGTTTGACGACGTTTCGGTCGGAGTGCATCGGCTCGACGAACCGCGACCGGTACTCGAGGTCGTACTCGTCGAGCAGCCGGGCGACTCGCTCGCAGTACGGACAGCCCTGGAGCCGGTAGAACGTGATCGGTGGCTCGGCGGTCTCGCTCATACTCGAGCGTAGGGGAACGGATCGGGTAAACGTGTCGTCGCCGGCGGCGCTGTCCGTGACCCGTTGTAAAATGGGAAACGGTTAACCGATCCGGCTATAAGGCTGTACATCAATGGCGTTGTCTCCGCTGCTTGCGGTTCCGTTGGCCGCCTACGAACTCCCGTTCGTGGGCCTCGAGTTCGACCAGTCGGTGGTGACGACTCTCGGCACGCTTGCCGTCGTCGTCCTCATTGCGCTCTCCGCGTTCTTCTCCTCGTCCGAGATCGCGATGTTCAACCTACCGAAACACCGGGTCGAGGGGATGATCGAGGACGACATTCCCGGTGCCGAGTTAGTCAAGGGGCTCAAGGACGACCCTCACCGGCTGCTCGTGACGATTCTCGTCGGCAACAACATCGTCAACATCGCGATGTCCTCGATCGCGACCGCGATCCTGTCGCTGTACTTCGGCGGGCTAGTCGGGGTCTTGCTGGCGACCTTCGGGATCACCGCGCTGGTCCTCCTGTTCGGCGAGAGCGTCCCCAAGTCCTACGCCGTCGAGAACACCGAGTCGTGGTCGATTCGCATTGCGAAACCGCTGAAGGCGACGGAGTATCTGCTGTTTCCGCTGATCGTCCTCTTCGATTACCTCACGCGCCAGATCAACAACCTCATCGGGTCGACGGGCGCGATCGAGTCGCCCTACGTCACCCGCGACGAAATTCAGGAGATGATCGAGTCCGGCGAGCGCGAGGGGGTCTTAGAGGAAGAAGAACACGAGATGCTCCAGCGGATCTTCCGCTTTAACAACACGATCGTCAAGGAGGTAATGACCCCGCGACTCGACATGACGGCGGTTCCAAAAGACGCCGAGATCGACGAGGCGATCGAGACCTGTATTCAGAGCGGTCACGCCCGCGTTCCCGTCTACGAGGGGAGCCTCGACAACGTCCAAGGCGTCGTCCACATCCGCGATCTGGTGCGTGATCTCAACTACGGCGAGGCCGCCGACGCCGAACTCGAACTCGCCGATCTCATTCAGCCGACGCTGCACGTGCCCGAGTCCAAGAACGTCGACGAATTGCTGACCGAGATGCGGGAAAACCGGATGCACATGGCGATCGTCATCGACGAGTTCGGGACCACGGAGGGGCTGGTGACGATGGAGGACATGATCGAGGAGATCATCGGCGAGATCTTAGAGGGCGGCGAGGAACAGCCCATCGAGGCAATCGACGACGACACCGTCCTCGTCCGCGGCGAGGTCAACATCGAGGACGTCAACGAATCCCTCGAGATCGATCTCCCCGAGGGCCAAGAGTTCGAGACTATCGCTGGATTCATTTTCAACCGTGCGGGCCGACTCGTCGAGGAAGGCGAGGAAATTACCTACGACGGCGTCCGTATCACGGTCGAGACCGTCGAGAACACCCGCATTCTGAAAGCCCGGCTCAAGAAACTCGAGGTGCCCGACGAGGAGAGCGAGGCGGAGCCGGAAAGCGAAGCCGCGCCGATGGAAATCGACGAGAACGACGAGTGACCGTCGCCGCTCGAATTTTTTGACCCGTTAGTCCCGCGATTCGACGATCGCCGCGACGTCGCGGGCGACCGCCGGCGGCACGACGATCCGGCGCGGTCCCTGTACGTACTGGCCGTCCGGTTGCGCGTACGTGAGCCCCAGCACCGCGGCGTCCCCGATTTCTCGGACCGATACGGCGTCGATCACCGCGAGGTCGATCGCCTGCTCGGGTTCGTAGAGGTAGATCGTCCCCTCCTCGCGGTCGAGCGCCCCGACGGACTGCAGGAACGAGGCGAGGACGAGCGCGACGAGCGCGAGCGGAAGACAGAGCGCCGCCAGCCCGGTAAAGGGACCGGCACCGGCCAGTAACCCGGTCTGGGAGACGTATCGGCCGATTCCCATCAGTCCGCCGATGACCGCCCCCATCACGACCGTCCCGACGGCGGCGTCCATCGCCCGGTTCAGGGCCGTTCCCGAAGGCACGTCGACCGGGAGCCGTCGGACGAGCCGCTCGAGGTTACGTTCGGTCTGACTCGAGGCGGCCAGCGCGAGGATTGTTGCGGCGAGTGCGACGACGAGAGCGGTGATGATAGTCCGGCCGGCCCCGCCGGCGGCTTCGCCGGCGACCCTGTACAGTCGCCACCAGATGACGATGCCGATCGCGGCGAAGAAGGTCCCGACCCCGACCATCCATAGGAGGCGGACGGTGCGGGAGGTGGTTGCGTCCCGCCGCCACTGGATCGTCTCGTCGGGGGTATCGGTGACGTCGACGGCGTCCTCGTCCATACTCGAACTCACGATCCGTCGTGTAAAGACCGTTCGATGTCGACCCGTTCATAGGGAGTTTCGTCGCTACTCGTGAGTCCGGGGGGAGTCGTGTTTCTCGGTCCTGTCTCCCGAATCGATGAACGGCTACGAGGCTCCCTATCAGAGGACGACCGCGGCGACGGCGGTGTAGCCGACGAAGGAGACGATGATCGCACCGGCGAGTGACCCGACCCACGCGAGCACGGTAAAGCCCATCTTGCGACCGCTGACGCCACCGCCGCTGCCGGCCGCGGCGTAGCCGCTTCCGATGATCGCACTGACGATGATCTCGTTGAACGAGACCGGGATTCCAAAGAGGACCGCGCTCTGGGCGATCATAAACGAGGGAATGAGCGCGGCGATCGACCGCCGCGGCCCCAGCGAGGAGTAGTCCTGCGAGATCGCCTTGATCATCCGCGGCGCGCCGGTCCACGACCCCAGCAGCAGGCCGAAGCCGCCGCCGACGAGCATCGCAATCAGCGGCAGGTCCAGTTCGCCCGACAGCGGGATCAGTGGGCCGATCGCGAGCCCGACCTGACTGCCGCCGGCCGAGAAGGCGACGAGCCCCCCGAGAATCAGTAGAAAGTGGCGCTCACCGCGTTCGGTTCCGTTCCTGAGATCGAGCGCGATCGCGCCCGCCCAAAGCGCCGCGATCACGAGCGTCGCGGCGGCGGTCCCGGCGATCGCTGGTCCGCCAATCCAGCCGCTCGAGGCCTGTGCGATCGACTCTCCGCCGGGTCCGGAGCCGAGGAGTGCGAACTCGATGTTGGCGACGATCGCGCCGACGATGCCGGCCAAGACGATAATGAGGTACTCTTCGGCGACCACCTCGGAGCGCAGCGCCCGGGCGACCGCGTAAGCGATGGATCCCCCGACGAACGGCGTCAGAACCCATAGCGTGGCGATTTCGGTGTATTTGGCCCACGCGGGGTCGCCGCCCATGGCGAACCCGACCCCGATGACCGCTCCGGTAACCGTAAACGCCGTCGCTATGGGATACCCCGTGAAGATCCCGATCGCCACCAATCCGGCCGCGATGAGCAGGGCGATCGTCGCCGCTAGCGACGAGAGCGTCACCCCGCCGATCAGTTCCGTCCCGACCGCCTCGGAGACGTTCGCGCCCTGCAAGACCGCGCCGCTGAAGCCCAGCAGTCCGACGAGAAAGCCGGCCCGCATCACCGAAATCGCGTTCGCGCCGACCGCCGGGGCGAAGGGTGTCGAACCGCTCGAGCCCGCACCGATCGCCCATGCCATGAAGAGACTCGCGAGTGCGGCCACGAGAAAGGTTCCCAGCGTGGCGATTTCGACCATCTACTGGCTTCCTATTAGCGGACCGTACAAGTGTGTGCCGACCTGCGGCTGCCAGTGGCGGCCGAGTGGAGAGCCCGCGAGGCTGCTCGAGTCGATACCGTGGTGCGATCCGTGAGTGGCTGCCCGATCACTGTGTCCGCTTTCTGCCGTGTCAGAACTCGCCCGCATTACTCGAGTGGCTCGGAATCGGTCGCGGCGTGCTCGAGAAAGAACGCCCTGTGTTTGTACAGGATCCATAGGCCGGTCAGCCAGAGTGTTGTGGCAGCCACGGCACTTAGTAGTAGATCGTCATCGCCTTGGACAGTACCTGAGTCGAGAATCCCAAGAAATCCCCCTGTAATATGAAAACTCCAACCGAGGAATCCACCGGCGAGGCCGATTGGCCGGCCAGTGATAATCGTCCAGCCGATACCGACTGTACACACACTGAAGACGATTGCTGGCCAGATCTCCAGGGGGTTCTCTCCACTAATGGCTTGAATACCGTTCCTAATTCCGTTGATTAGGATGAGCCAACCTAGAATTCCGACGCTGAGTGGCGCTTTATTCCCCTCTGATTTGAGAAACCATTTCCCCTTCTCGATTTGATTGAGGACCATACCCAATTATAGTCAGACGGGAAATAAATCACGTACGGTCATGGTTGAAGGCCTCGCATATGCACTGATGGCTACCACACTCATAGGGGTGTTATACTATCGATCTTATACTCGATTAGAGAGAGTTGCAGCCGCTACGATGGTCTGTACGTTAGCAATTGCCGGACTGGATTCGATCAGTGATGTGGTTCCGTCGGATTTCGTACTACCGACACTGGTAATCGGATTCGTCGGTAGCGTACTCGCACTTCTGCTCGAGTATCTCAGTCATCCACCCGATTCCGTTGAGAAGTAATCTCGATGCCGTAGGGTAGTCGTCACGCTGGAACGCTCGAGACCTCACTTCGGGTGGCAGGCCCGCGGGTCTCGTAACCGACGTACTCGCTCAGTTCGTCGTCGATCTCGAGTTGTCGTCGGGTTCCGGCGGCGGCTCGGCACCTTCGATGGCTTCGGCTGCGTCGGTATCCTTCTCGACTTCGACGTGCCAGCGGTCGACCTCGTCTTCGTACTCGGCGAGTCGGTCGGAGACCGCCTCCTTGAGGTCGTCGTCGTTGACGTTGACCTCGAAGACGAACCGCTCGCCGTTCCCGCCGTTGCGCGTCGACTGCTGGACGTTGGCGCTGACGAGTTCGTTGTCGAAGTAGTACGGCGCGAGCTGGGTCATCACGTTCTGGTAGACCGTGTCCTCGACGCGGCGCAGGGCCTTCCGGCTCGCGGAGTCGGCCGCGCGCGCGACGTAATCGATCGACTCCTTCCAGTTGTCGACCGCGGCCTCGGCGTCGTCGTCCTCGAGTTGCTCGTAGGACTCCGAGAGCTTCTCGCCGGCGGTCTTGATGTCTTCGTCCGGCTCTTTGCCGGCTTTCTCGCCTTTGCCTTCCTCGACGCTGGCCTGATCGGCGGTCTTTTCACTGACGTCGGACTCGAGGGTTTCGTGGGCCTTGGGACGCCACTCGTCCCACTCCTCGAAGGCGCGCACAAAGCGTGCGTCGTCCTGGTCAGGATCGTGGACATCGACGTCTCGAAGCGCGCGCGTGATACGCTCGCCGTGTTCGACGATGTCGCCCCAGTCACCGCGAACTTTGAACCCCGAGATGCTCTCTTCCATTCGGCTGGCCGAGTGATAGCGTGCGGATAGGTATAAACTTCTCTGCCGTGACTTGCTTGTCCGGGATCGAAGCTGTGGGGCGCTAGCGCTGCCCACTCATCTGCTGGCTCCCCATCTGTTGTCCCCCGCCCATCGGTTGCTGTCCACTCGTTTGCTGGCCGCCTATCTGTTGTCCTCCGCTCATCGGTTGCTGTCCACTCGTTTGCTGGCCGCCTATCTGTTGTCCTCCGCTCATCGGTTGCTGTCCACTCATTTGTTGACTCCCCATCTGTGGGCCGCCACCGACCATCTCGAGCAGGGTCCGACAGGAGTCGATCGTGCGGTCGATTGCCGAAATCGTCTCGGCGACGTGGGGGTGCTGTTGGAACTGCTGGAGTTCGGGCAGGCTCTCGGTCGCGATCCGGACGAACGTGTCCGCGATTTCGGGCCCGAACATCGAGTCGCGCGCGATCAGCTTCTCGTTGAATTCGGCCAGTTCCGCGATGTCCCGACAGATCGCCGCACAGGTCGCGAGCTGTGGCCCCTCCGACGCGCACATCTTCGCACACCAGTCGGCGATGTGGGACAGTTCGGTAAAGTCCTCGAGCGCGATTCGGAGTTCGTTCGTGAGGTGGTTCTCGAACGACTGTCGGCCCTGCACTTGCTGTCCGCCCATCCCCTGCTGGGTCATCTGTTGGCCGCTCGTTCCCTGCGGTGCCATCTGTCCACCCATTTGTTGGCTGCTGGTTTGCTGTCCACCCAGCTGTTGGCTGCCCATCGGCTGCTGGCGACCGGTTTGTTGTCCACGCATCGGCTGTTGCCCGCTCATGTGCTGGCCTCCAGTCTGCTGCTCGCCGCCGGTGCCGTACTGGTCTGCCGTCCGTGTCGGCTGCTGTCCGCCCTGCCGTGGCTGTTGGTTCTGGTGATTCATTGGAATGCAGTGCCCGTGGTGGAGCGTCGGAGCCTACGCCGATCGAGCGATTAAACCGGACCCACCGTTTCGACCGTTTCTCACAGCCAAGCATCGTTTTCGATCCGCGAGACCGGTGATCGAATTCGGCCTGCAGCGTCGGTCACGTTCGGTAATACCGAGTTAGCGGCTCTAACTCGGAATTTCGAACTCGAGCGGTCCCTCGAGACCGCGGGCCGTCGCGGGCCTCGCGGTTGATCGATACTGTGAACTATCCGGCGGGTGGCTGTTGAGGTATGCCGATCGAAGACCGGGACAACGCGTATCTCATCACACATGCATTGGCAAAGGACACGCTCTCGCGCCTGCGCGACGTCGAGACCGAGCAGGTCAGCTTCCGGAAGGGACTGGTCAAACTCGGTCGGATCTGTGGCTACGAGATCATCGACGGCCGCATGGAGACCGAGTACGTCGAGATCGAAACGCCCCTCGAGCAGACGATGGGCGAGCGCGTCCGCGGGCTCGACGACGTCGTCATCATCAACGTCTTGCGCGCGGCGACGCCGTTCGTCGAGGGACTGCTGAAGGCGTTTCCGCGGGCGCGACAGGGCGTCATCAGCGCGAGTCGCGACGAGGAAGCCGGCCGCGCCGAGGACGGTTCCTTCCCCATCACCGTCGACTACGTGAAACTGCCCGAGATCCACGAGGAGGATACGGTCATCATCGCCGATCCGATGCTCGCGACGGGGAGTACGATGTGTACCGTCCTCGAGCACGTCGTCGAGAACGCCGTGCAACCGGAGAACCTGATCGTCCTCTCTGCGGTGTCGGCACCGGAAGGGCTGCTTCGGGTCAACGAGGCGGTCGACGAGGCCGACCTGCTGACGGTGTCGATCGACGACCGCCTCGACGACGACGGCTTCATCGTGCCCGGCCTCGGCGACGCCGGTGACCGCGCGTTCCGGACGACGTAAGCGGCCGATCCGTCCCGTGCGGGTGGCGACGGACTTTTGCTGATCGCCCCGAATCGACTCCCTATGCGTTACACCATCGTCGATCCGGACGATCTCGAGCGAGTCGATGACCGACCGTGTGATCTCCGCCGACTGAGCGATGCGGCGGGCATGGAAAACGTCGCGATCAACCGGTTCGACGCGGAGCCGGGCGAGCAGTTGCCGTTGGCCTGTCACTCTCACGAGACCCAGGAGGAAGCGTTCGTCGTCCTCTCGGGAGCGCTCCACGTCGAGACACCTGACGAGGAGTTTACGGTCCCAGAGGGCTCGATGTTCGCAGTCGAACCCGGTGCGCCCCAGCGAGCGTACAACCCCGACGACGCCGACGACGCGGTTTCGGTGATCGCGGTCGGCGCTCCCGCGGTCGACGGCGACGCCGTCCCGTACGACCCCGAGGAGTGATCGTCGCGCGAGTCTCGAACGGTTTCAAGCGGTTCTCGAGAATCCTTTTCTCCGACTCGAGCGCCTCGCTGCCTCGGTCTGCCCCGTCTCGTTACTCTCCGGTCCCGCAGGTGTTGATTCCCAGCACTGCGTTCACCGGACACCGCTGGATGACCGCGGTCGCGAGCACGTCGCTTCCGGCGACGAACGCCAGCGTGCCGAGCGTTCGATCCCGGTTTCGGTAGCCGACGACGAGGAGTATCGCCGCGAGGACGAACCGGCCGAGCCGGTCGAGTTCGCCGACGTTTCGGTCCATGAGCGGTCGGACGGCCTCGAGGCGGGTATACCTGGTCCCGACTCGCCGCTGTTTCGACCGCGTTCGTCCCATTCATGACCACAATACACATTTAAGGATATAAGGTTGTGTAAACTGATTTATTAGTGGACGAACATCTGCTAATCAACCTCAACCGTACGTGTCTCCGTACCAGTATTCGAGTTCGAATTAACAATTAAAAATCTATATATGGTTCCGTTACTACGGCTCGGAGTATGTCATACGATTTCAACAGACGGTCTTTCGTGAAGGCAGCAGGTGCAACTGGTCTCGCTGGTCTCGCCGGCTGTCTCGGTGGGGAAGGGAGCGGTACCACGCTCGCATGGCACGCCGGCGGCACCGGCGGAACGTATTACCCGCTCTCGGGGAACTTCAAGACCATCGTCGAGGAGAACACGGACTACTCCCTGCAGGTGGAGTCGACCGGGGCCAGCGTCGAGAACGTCAGCAGCCTCAATCGAGAGGAGGCCGACTTCGCGCTGATCCAGAACGACATCGCATACTTCGCGGTGAACGGGACCGGTATCGAGCAGCTTCAGGGCGAGGGAATGGATAACATCCGCGGCGTTGCGACGCTGTACCCCGAGACGATCCACGTCATCACGCAGGCCGATTCGGGGATCGAATCCGTCGAGGACCTCGAGGGCGCGGTGATCAACACCGGCGCTGCCGGGAGCGGGACGCAGGTCAACGCCCTCCAGATCCTCGAGACTGCGGGAATCACGGAGGACGACTTCGACGAGCAGAACGGCGACTTCGAGACGGCGGCCGACCAGATCCGAGACGGCGACATCGACGCGGCGTTCGTCGTCGGCGGCTGGCCGGTCGGCTCCATCGAGGACCTCGCGACGACCAACGACATCAGTCTGGTCGAAATCTCGGGCGACCTCCGAGACGATATTCGAGCCGAGGCCGAGTGGTTCGCCAACGATACCGTTCCCGCCGGCACCTACGACGGAATCGACTCCGACGTCGAGACCGTCTCCGTCCAAGCGATGATCGCGACCCACGACGGCGTCGAGGACGAGGTCGTCGAATCGATAACGGCGGCGATCTTCGACCACACCGACGATCTCGACTACAAGGCAGAGTTCATCAGCGCTGACTCGGCCCAGGAAGGGATGCCGATCGATCTTCACCCCGGCGCCGAAGCGTACTTCGGATAACGGGCTGATTCACCTTCGATACTTTCCATGCAACGACCGACCAGACGGTCCGTCGCTCTCGCCGCGCTCGTGGTAGTTGCCGCCCTCCTCGGATCGGCAGCCGTCGTCGCATCGACCTCAGGCGGGCAGACGCTCGTCGTCACCGACGACGATTCGGGCGAGCGTCTGCTCGAGGTCCCCGTCGACGACGGTGACGAGGTGACGCTGGCGTATACCCACAGCGTCGAAAAGACGCCGGTCGAGGACGTGTACGTCGTCGACGGTGACGTCCTCCGGATGGATCGGATGGTGTTCCATTCCCACGGTGCGGGGCTTCCGGCCGCCGAATCGATGGAGCGGACCGACGAGGGACTCGTCGTGACGCGCAACGAAACCTACGAGGCGGTCCCGGTCGCGCCCGGCTCGATCGCCGGTCACGAACTCGTGATCGACGGCGAGCGGTACGATCTGGTCGAACTGTCCGACGGTCCCGTCAACATCGCCGTCGACGGTGGATTGTTCGACACGACGCTCCTGACCGACCGGTCTACGGCGGCCGATTCGAAACTCGACGACGGACGGTATTCTGACTCCCTATGAGCATTGATACGAATACGGACGCGGTTTCGGAGGAAGAGCAAGAAGAAATCATGCAGGAAGTCGAGCGCCGCCGCACCCTTCAGGGCCCCGCGGTCGTCGCCGTCGCGCTGGTCGGCATCCTGTTTTCGGCGTTTCAACTGTGGCTCGCTGCGCGCAGCCGTGAGTTCGGCGCGACGCTGCCGGTCGTCGGCGAATTCTCCCTCGGTTCGCTCCAACAGCTACAGGTCAACGCGATCCACGTCACGTTCGCGTTGATCCTCGCGTTCCTGCTCTTCCCGGGCAGCCGGGGAGACGGGTTCGTCGCCAGACGGCTCGGTCGGATTTCGCCCGCCGTCCGATCGAGGTTCGGGACGGAGCACCCGCTCTCGAGGGCGTCGACGCGACTCGCGGACGGAGTACGTTGGGCCGCCGTCGATCCCGAGATGGATCGGATCACGCCGGTCGACGTCGCGTTCGTCGTCCTCTCGCTCCTTCCCACGTACTACATCGTCACCGAGTTCGACGAGATTCAGCAGCTCGCGGTCTTCGGCATCCACGGTGCCCGCCCGCTCCACGAAATGTACCCCTCCCTCGAGCCGCTGGTCACTGCCGCCACGATGGTCGGCATTCCGCTCGATAGCGTCTCCTACGCGTTCCTCCTCGGGACACTCGGCATCCTGCTGGTCCTCGAGGCGACCAGACGGACCCTCGGTGTGCACCTCATGTCGCTGGTCGCCCTGTTCATCGTCTACGCCCGGTGGGGATACGTTATTCCGAGCGATTCACCGATCGGCGCGCTCTCGGTCCTCCCCGAAACGTGGGGCAGCATCGTCTACAACCTCTGGTACACGGTCGAAGCGGGCGTCTTCAGCGTGCCCGTCACCGTCAGCGTTCGGTTCATCTACATCTTCGTCCTCTTCGGCGCGTTCCTCGAGATGAGCGGCGCTGGCAAGTGGTTCATCGACCTCGCGTACTCGGCGACCGGGACCCGGAAGGGCGGCCCGGCGAAGGCGAGCGTCGTCTCGAGCGGCTTCATGGGGATGCTCAGCGGCTCGTCGATCGCGAACACGGTCACGACCGGCGCGTTCACGATTCCGCTGATGAAGCGGTCGGGCTACTCGCCCGAGTTCTCCGGGGCCGTCGAGTCCTCCGCCTCCTCGGGCGGACAGATCCTCCCGCCGGTGATGGGGGCGGCCGCGTTCCTCATCGTCGAGTACACCGGCACGCCGTACCCGGACGTGATCGTGGCCGCAACCCTGCCCGCCATCGCCTTCTTCTTCGGGATGTGGGTGATGGTCCACTTCGAGGCCGTCCGCGGCGGTATCGGCGGACTGCCCCGCGCGGAACTACCCGACGCCCTCGACGCGCTCCGGACCGGCTGGTTCTATCTGCTCCCGATCGTGCTCCTGATCTACTTCCTCGTCTTCGCTCGCCTCTCGATCGGCCGCGCCGGCTGGTACACGATCGTCGCCATCGTCGCGCTGATCGCGGTCGTCGCCGCCTACGACGAGGAGATCGGCGTCCCGCTGCTGGGGTCGATCGCCGCGCTCTTCGTCGCCCAAATCGCGGCCTTCGCGACCTACGGGGTCGGACTCGCGAGCGCGATCCAGGTCGCACTCGGCCTCGAGGCGGCGGCTGACCCGTCCTCGCTCGGTGCCGCAGCCGCCGCTGCGGTATCGGACCTCGGACTGATCGTGATCCTCGTCAGCGTCGCTTTCCTGCTCGCTCGACCGCGTGTGGACTCGCCGCTGCTCGAGTTAGACGAGGCGGTCGACGAGTCCGCACGGCGGTCCGCGACGGCGATCAACCGGCCGTCGCTCGCCGAGAACACCGGCTATCGACTCGGCACGTTCGTGTTGAAGTCGATGGAATCGGGCGCGCGAACCGCCACGACGGTCGTCATCGCGGTCGCCGCGGCGGGCGTCGTCCCCGGCGTCATCAGCGTCTCCGGGCTGGGCCCGAACCTCGCCGCGCTCATCTCGGCGGTCAGCGGCGGATCGATCCTCCTCCTCCTCGTTCTCACCGGCATCGCGTCGATCATCTTCGGGATGGGGATGCCGACGACGGCGATGTACATCATCTTGATCGCGATGCTCGGCGGGCCGATCGAGGAGGCCGTCGGCGCGGTCCTCGCCGCCCACCTCTTCGTGCTCTACTTCGGACTGATGGCGGATGTAACACCGCCCGTCGCCGTCGCCGCCTTCGCCGGGGCGGGCATCGCCAAGGCCGACGAACTCAAGACCGCGATCAGCGCGTTCTTGCTCTCGCTGAACAAGATCCTCGTTCCCTTCGCCTTCGTCTTCTCGCCGGGTATCCTGCTCGTCCGCGAAACGGGCGATGTCTGGGGCGTTATCGGCTGGGGCGACGTCTCGGATCTCGGCTTCTTCCTCCCCGAAGTCGTGGTCCCGGTCCTCGGGATGTTCCTCGGGGTCTACGCCCTCGGCGTGACGATCATCGGCTGTCAGTTCTCGCCGGTCGACTCCGGCAATCGCTCGCTGTACGCGATCGCGTCGATCCTGCTGATGGTCCCCGAGATCCCGCTGCTCATCGTCGAGGCAGCCCTCTCGCTGGCCGGCATCTCCGTCGGTCTCACCGGCCTCACGGTCACGCTCCTGTTGCGGGCCGTCGGGCTGGTGATCCTCGTCACCCTGTCCCAGCGTAACCGCTCTCGACTGTTGGAGTCCGAGCCGGACGTGTCCGCTCCGACGCCGGACGCGTAAGCGACTCCGCGGTCCGGTTACAATTTTAACACGAGCGGTCGAACGCCCATTCGTGCCCGACCGGAAGTCGACCGTCTCGAGCGACACCGCTGGCAGCACCGCCGACCGACCGGACGTAGCGTTGCAACTCGCGTTCGGCGGGTACGTCGGGGCCCTCCTCGCCGGCGTCGCGGCGGTCGCCGCTGTGCTCGCTACCACCTCGTCGATGCTCGTACTCGGCGCGGCCGTTGCCGGGATCTCGAGCGGCTGTCTCGTCGCGATCGCGCTCGCGAGACACATCCGCGGACTCGCGGGCCGGATCGGTCGAACCCGCCGCCGTCGGGCGGCGGTCGTCGCACTCGCCGTCCCGTTCGGAGCGGTGACCGCTGCATCGGTGTTCGGAACCCTCGAGTCGCGACTCGCGCCCGCTGCGCTCCTTTCGGCGGTCGCCGTCGCCATCACCGGCTCGTTGCTGGGCTGGATCGCACAGACCCGGTACGTCGACGCGGTCACGGGCGACGACCCCGCGGCCGCGTGGTCGTGGACGCCGCCGAGCAACCCGATACTGGATGTCGTCGTGCTCGCGCTGTGGCTCCTGTTGGGCGGGACGAACGCCGCCGCGGGCGACTGGCTGCGGTCAATCGTGTGGTTCGGACTGGCGATATTCTGGGTCTGTGGCGGCCTCGCCGAGGGCCGATGGCGCGTGGGATCGCTCGGCGACGCGCCCGAAGTCCGGGTGTACGAGGCCGGGCTCGTCAAACGACGGCCGTACACGCGCTCGCTCGTCCCGTGGACGGACATCTCGCACGTGCGACTGCGCGAGGACGAACTCGTGGTGGCTCGCAGCTTCTTCGACGTTCGCTTCGACCGCGACGAACTCGCGGACCTCGAGGCGCTGCAGACCGAAATCGAGCGCCACCTGCCGGATGACGCGCCTGCGGTTTCCGCACAGTAGCTGTCCGTTGCCGGCCAATACCGTGTCTCTGCCGTTGGCCGACGATCACTCGAGGTCGGCCCGGTCGCTCGTCGCGCTCCGAATCCGGTCCCGGAGCGCCCCGCTGTCGGCGAGTGGCACGCGCACGTCGAAGCTGACCGCGGCCGCGTAGTCGGCCTCGAACTCGTAGCCCTCGCTTTCTAGAATCGACCGCACGGTCCCCGAGTCGTCGTATTCGACGGTGATCTGCAGTTGTTCGTGGGGTTGTTCCTCGACGACGCCGGCTTGCTCGACAGCCTCTTTCACTGCACGGGAGTACGCCCGAACGAGGCCGCCGACGCCGAGGTTCGTCCCGCCGTAGTAACGGGTCACGACGACCGCGCAATTCTCGAGGTCTTGCTGAGTCAGGACGTTCAGCGCCGGCTTGCCGGCCGACCCGGAGGGCTCGCCGTCGTCGCTCGAGTACTCCCGGAGGAAGTGGCCCTCGGTCCCGTCGTCGCCGGTCCGCACGCGGTAAGCGGAGACGTTGTGGGTGGCGTCGGCGTACTCCTCGCGGACGGTTTCGACGAACGACTCGGCGGCGGCGACGGATTCGACGGGTCGGACGTGGCCGAGGAACTCGGACCCCTGGACGACGAACTCGGCGGTGGCGGACTCCGCGACGGTTCGGTACGCGTCGCTCACACCCGCTCACGCTCCGCGTCTCGTCGGCCACATTGCCGGTCTCGGTGCTCGAGGCTGGCCATAGCGATGGTCGGTGCTACCCCGGCCGGCGAAAAGAGCCCATCGGTCCCCGCGGTTTGATGGGTAGATGCGGTTGCAGGGAGTTCGCCCGGACCCGTACGCTATTAGTTCTCTATGCGTTATGTGCACACATGGACGGCGAGACCATCGACGCCGAACTGGCGGACGAACTCCGTAGCGTCTGCCGGACGACGGTCGGGGACGAACTGCGCAGTATCACCTACTTCACCGAGGCCGACATCGAGCAATTGTATCTGCGGTCGGATCTGGAGCAGACCGCCGACCTCATCGGCTTCGCCGAACACGAGCGGCTTGGCTTTCGCTCCCAGTCGGCCTACCGGAACACGCAACTCGGCGAGTATCAGGCGACGATCCGGATGTTCGAGAACGGCTACCTGTCGCGGGTCATCCGCGGGCCACACGGCGTCTGGGTGACCACCGACGAGATGTCGATGGAGCGATTCGAGGAACTCACGAGCGCCCTCGAGTCGGTCCTCGACGACTTCGCGGACACCGTCGACGTCGACGCGGGCGAGGACTGACCCTGACCTGAACGCCGGTCACTGGATTTCGATCTTCCGGACGAACGCGAGGTCGCGGATTGCGGTAATCGTCTCGCCGGGGAGTTCCTCGTCGGTGATCAGGTAGAGTCGGGGCTCGTCCGTGAACTCGGGATCCTCGCTGATCGTCTGGCGAATCGAGATGCCGTGATCGGCGAGCGTCCCGGTGACCTGCGCGACGATCCCCTCCTGCTCGGCGTTGTTCACTTCGATCGAGAGCACCGTTAGATCCAACACTGGCGCTAAATCCATCAGGCTCGGCACCTGCGAGATGTTCTGGAAGATGCGGCGCAGTTCGTCGTCCTCGAGGATGACGTCGGTCGTGGAGTCGACGACCCGTCGGTCGACGCCGATTTCGCGGGCGATTCCCGTGTTCGGAATCTCGATCCCGCCGGAGACGACCCGCCCGTCGTCGTTGACGGAGAAGCCCCGCTCGAGCAGCAGCCGGATCACCGCCTGCTGGCTCGGTGACCCCTCGAATTTCTCCATGATCTCGTCGAACATTCGTTGCCGAGTGTACGGCCGCTCCGATATAATGTCCGGTGATCGGTCTCGAGCGCCGATCCAGTCGATCACACGCGGCTGCGGATGCTGTCCCAAACGCCGTCTGACGGATGCTTTTTTACTGTCCCCGTGAGAGCCGACACTATGCGCGAACTCCGGAGCTGTGACTTCTGTGACGCCGAGGCCGTCGGCGCGTTCGAGATCGTCCCGCCCGAACTCGAGCCGACCGAGGCCGAACAGCGCCGCGTCGTCCCCTGTGCCGACTGCAAAGACCGACTCGAGACGCTGCTCGAACCCCTGCTCGCCCGCGCCGGGGCCGAGAGTGGGGGCGGGACCGAAACCGGTCCCGCCGACGACGGGACCGACGGCTCGGGGTCCGTCGTCGCCACCGCCGACGAATCGACCGAGAAACGCCCGCGATCGACCAGCCCGAACGCGACCGTCTCGGACTCTCCTGTGGCGTCCGACGATTCGAAGCCATCCGAGTCCGCTGACGAGGCCGACTCCGATCCCGACTCGGGGTCGACCGCTGAAGCGGGACTCGAGGACGGCATCACTTTCGAACGCGACGAGCGAGCGGTTGACACCGCTGGGTCGGCGGCCGAAGGCGGCGACGAACCGGCAGACGGAACGTCGAACGGAGAGACTGGGACGGGAGAGACGTCGAACGCAGCGGCCCCATCCGATGCCGGCGACAATGCCGACGATGCCGATCGGTCGACGGCCGACGCCGAGCCGACTGGCTCGAGCACGCCGCCGATGGCGTACAACAAGGTCATTCGCCTCCTCCGCAACCGCGAGTTCCCGATGAAACGGACTGCGGTCGAAGAACTGGCCGCGGGTGCCTACGACCTCGAGAGCCACGAAGTCGGGGCCATCGTCGACTACGCCGTCGAGGACGGCGAATTCGTCGAGAAACGGGGGATGCTTCGCCGGCCGTAGGTCGCGGTCGATTTTGACGATCGGCGCGACCGACCATTCACGTCTCGTCCGTCTCCGAGAGCGAAACGTATTCCTCAGTCGTCAGTCATTCACCGTGAGTGTTCGAAGCAGCGTCATTCGGTGCGGGGGTGGCGGCGGTTCTGTCCGCGCTGTTCGGATTGGTGCTCGTCCTCTACGGCGCGTCGGCGCTGTGGTGGCTGCTCGAGGTGCTCGTCCTGTCTCGGGGCTGGCGGACCGAGGGGGACGACTTCGAGTGGGGGCTCGAGGACCTGCAAGTCCGAATCCTCACGGTCGACGCCGACCGCGTCGTACAGGGGACCGTCGACACGGTTCCCGACGCAGTCGATGACGTCCGCGTGATCGCCGAACGCCCCATGGAAATCGACGGGGCGACGGTCCACGTCGTCCCCGACGAGTTCGAGTGTACGGCGACGAACAAGGGACGCGCGCTCGAGTGGGCGAGTCGAACGCTCGCCTGCGACGAGGAGTACGTCTGTTATCTGGACGAGGACACGCTGGTGACCGACTTTACCGGCCTCCCTGACGCCGATGTCGTCCAGTTTACCGAGCGGCCGATCTACACTGGCTCGTGGCTCGCCTACTGTTGTGAGGTGTTTCGCATCGGTTACCAGTTCGAACAGTACGCCTTCCACCGGCTTCGCTACCCGCTGTACACGTGGGGCGGCGGCGTCGCCGTCCGCAGCGACCTCGAGGAACGGGTGGGCTGGGACGTCGAGACGATCACGGAGGATACGAACTTCGTCTGGCGGGCGGCTCGAGACCGCGGACTCACGTTCCGGCTCGTCGACGCCAGATTCCGGAATCAGGCACCGCCGTCGCTGCGCGCGATGTTCCGGCAGCGACGCCGCTGGATCTCCGGCTCGCTTCGCGACGACGCAATTTTGCCGTGGCGCTACCGCCCGCTGTACGCGACCAGACTGCTTTCATGGGCGTGTTCGCCGCTCGTCCCGGTCGCGCTCCTCGCGGCTGCCGTCGCGCCCGCCGCGCTCCCCGTCCCGCGGATCGGCTCGTTTTCGGTGCTGCTCGGACTGGTGCTCGTCGCCTACACCTGCTGCGGGCTCTGGGGGTATCGTGCGCGGCCGCTCCTCTGGCCGCTCGCCCTCCTCGCGACGCCGCTTACGGCCGCACTCCACGCCGTCGGCGCTATCTGGGGCGTCTGCTCGCCGGTCTCTGAGTTCGAGGTCACGGAAAAGGTCGATCCCGCGCGAATCGAAGCGGCCAATCCGGGGCTCGAGGACGGCGATATCGCGGCCCACGACGGCACCGGGCGGCTGACGCGGGACGATCCAACCAGCTATCGGTGGCCAGTCGTCGACGATTAAAGGGTCCCTTTCGTGCTGGGAGTTCCGTCCCGCCGCTCGTCGATCCGCGTCGCATCGTCGAGACTCCGCGCGAGGGCCTTGAACAGCGCCTCGACCTCGTGGTGGGCGTTTTCGCCATCGACAGTCAGATGCAGCGTCAGCCCGGCGTTCATCGCGAGCGATTCCCCGAAGTGACGCGCCATGTCGCTGGTGAAATCACCGATTTCCGCCTGCGAGAAGTCACCGTCGAAGTAAAAGCGCGGCCGCCCGCTCACATCGACGACCGCGCCCGCGACGGCCTCGTCCAGCGGTACCCGCCGGTCCGCGTACCGGACGATCTCCGAGCGATCGCCCAGCGCCTCGTCGATCGCCTCGCCGAGGACGATCGCGACGTCTTCGACCGTGTGATGGTCGTCGATCTCGAGGTCGCCGTCGCAGTCGACCTCGAGGTCGAACAGGCCGTGCTTGGCGAACGACGTCAGCATGTGATCGAAGAAGCCGACCCCGGTGTCGACCGCAGCCGCGCCGCTTCCGTCGATCTCGAGGTCGCACTCGATCGCTGTCTCGGCCGTCTCGCGCGTGATCGTCGCCGTTCGCTCGCTCATGCTGGATCCATACCGTCCCCAGTACAAGGGGATTCCGCTCGTCGCCGGCAGCCGGTCGTCGGTCGGGGCAGCTGACCGAACTCCGTCAAGCGTATCTTCTATTCTGAAAAACCGCTCAAAAAGAGTTATAAAAAGTCTAATCGATTCTGCGAACGTTTGAAAATGTGATTTCGATCTCACTAACGAGGTGAAACGGACCGAAACCACGCCAATCTTCGGCCGATTATATGATGGGTTGGGTGAATGTCGTAGATGAGACGAGGTGTCCCGATCCCATGTCCAACCCCTCCCCCGTTTCGAACGAGTCGATCGCTCCGTCGAGCCCTGAGACGGAGCCCCAGCGCACCCACCGTGTCGTCCGCTCGATCAAAGGCCCCGCGCAGTTCCTGTCGTTCTGGGTCGCCATCGCCCTGCCCTTCGTCCACCTCCCCCTCCTCGCACAGGGACTCGGCGATCCGACCGTCACGCTGACCTTCGGCGTCCTGTTGCTGGCCAACGTCTTCGCCCTCTACGCCGGCCACGGCTACGATCGCTGAGGTCGCTGTGTCGGATTTGACTTCCTCCCCGGGTTCGACTGCTCCGTTCGTCCTGGTTTCTTCCGAACTGTTATACCCTCCCATTGTACACGTTCAGACAGTCGATGACGATTCGTGTCGATTGGCGCTCGAGCTGTAGCCTCACTGGGACGGTCCTGAAGTGGCTCGCCGTTCCACTGGGTGGGCCGCTCGCCCTTGCGGTCGTCGACGGCGACGATCCGGTCCCGTTTTTCCTCACCATCGCCGTCACGGTCGTCCTCGGGACCGCCCTTGAGCGACTGACCGCCGACCGCGAGATTCAACAACGGGAGGCGTTCCTGATGGTCGCCCTGACGTGGCTCGGGGTCGCGCTGGTCGGCGCGATCCCGTTTCTCGTCGCGGGCAACGGCGTGCTCGCACATCCCGTCAACGCCGTCTTCGAGAGCACCAGCGGCGTGACGACGACGGGCGCGACCGTCATTGAGAACTTCGACGCGCACTCGCGGGCGATCATGCTCTGGCGGGCGCTCCTCCAGTGGCTCGGCGGCCTCGGGATCCTGATCGTCGCCATCGGCCTGTTTTCACACCTGCTCGTCGGCGGTGCCCAGCTGATGGAGACCGAATCGCAGACACAGAACGTCCACAAGCTCCGCCCCCATCTCGACGAGACTGCACGCCTCATCTGGGGGTTGTACATCGGTCTGACGGTCCTCACGACGCTCGCGCTCTTCGCGCTCTCCCTCGTCGGTCTCGCGCCGGAGATGGACCTGTACAATGCCATCGCGCACGCGCTTACCAGCGTCTCCACCGCCGGATTTTCGCCCCAACCCGACAGCATCGGCGCGTTCTCCGCGTCGGTCCAGTGGACGCTGATCCCAGTCATGTTCTTCGGCGCGACCAACTTCGTGCTCCTCTATGCTGTGACACAGGGCGATATCCGCCGACCGCTCGAGTCCGACGAATTTCGATTCTACACCGGTCTCCTCGCGTCGATTACGGCGATCGTCGTCGCCATGCTCGTCCTCGACCCCGATCTCGCGATGGGGCTCGAGCCGACGATCCGTCACGGCCTGTTCAACGTGGTCTCGATGCTGACGACGACGGGCTACGCCTCGATCAACTTCGATCTCTGGTCGCCCGGCGCAAAGCACATGCTGTTCCTCTGTATGTTCACCGGCGGGATGGCCGGGTCGACGACGTGTTCGATCAAGTCGCTGCGCTGGCTGGTCGTTCTGAAGGCGTTCCGCCGGAACCTGTTTACCGCCGTTCACCCGAACGCCGTGCGGCCGCTTCGGCTCGACGACTCGGTGGTCGACGAGGAGACGATCGGTGACGTCTTCACCTACGTCACGCTCGCGCTGGTGATCTTCTTCCTGCTGACCGTCGTCATCGTCGTCGACGCCGCCCGCGTCGGGAGCCCGGTCGACGAGTTCGACGCCCTCGGCGCGGCCGCCTCGATCTTCCTCAACATCGGCCCCGCGTTCGGCGTCGCCGGCCCGTTCGACAACTATCTGGCCTTTTCGCCGCTGACCCGTACGATTATGATCGTCATGATGTGGATCGGTCGCATCGAGATCATCCCCGTTCTCGTGTTGTTGACGCCGGAGTTCTGGCGGTCCTAAATTTTGCTCTGTCGTTCGAGAGAGCGAAGCTCTCTCGTGACTGAGCGAATCTTCGATTCGCGATGTCCGCGAACGCGAAGCGTTCGCTTGATGACGAAAGGCGCGAAGCGCCTTTCGAACCACGGGCCGCCGAAGGCGGCCCTCGGCAAAATTTAGTATAAAAGCACTCCCCTCCGTTTCGGCTCGCAGAGCGAGCCTCCACATCGGTCGTCGGCCCGCTCGCTCACTCCGTTCGCTCGCGGTCAGAACTGGGCGCAGCCTGCCCTCCCCCGCTGAGCGGACGCTTGCGTCCGCGAGGTCGTCGGCGCTTCGCGCCGACTGCTCGAGGGACCAAAGGTCCCTTGCAGTTCGGAAGAGCTTGCTCTTCCGTAGAGTCGCACGGCTCTCGCACTGCTCGAGCCGTGCTCCCGGCCACCGAAAATAGCCTGCTCTCGGTTGCTTACGCCGTCTCGGACAGCGCATCGTCGTTCGAGCCGCCGTCGGGAAGCACGAAGAGTACGATTGCGAGCCCGAGAACTGCGACGAGCGGCCCGACGAAGATCATCGCCGGTAGCAGAGCGAACACGGCGGCCATCCGGATGTGGTCGGACCAGTGGGCGTCCGCGTCAGCCATCGGGAGACGATTCGTCGTCCGTCGCCTTCAATCTCCTTCGTCGCTCGAGCCGGCTACTCGTCCACGTCGACCGCAGCCTGCGCCTCCGCGAGCGTGAAATTGCCCTCGTACAGCGCGCTGCCGACGACGACCGCCGCCGCGCCGGCCGCCTCGAGGTCGCGCACGTCTTCGAGCGTCGCCACCCCGCCGCTGGCGATCACGGGGATGTCCGTCGCCGCGACCAGTTCGCGGACGGGGTCGGTCGCGACGCCCTCGAGTCGGCCCTCGACATCGACGTTGGTAAAGAGAATCGCGGTGGCCCCTAGTTCCGCGTACCGCTCGGCGGCCTCGACCGGTGAGATGCCAGCGCCTTCGGTCCAGCCCTCGACGACGACCTCGCCGTCTTTCGCGTCGAGGCTGACGACCACGCTGTCGGGATGTGTCTCGCTGATTTCCGCGACGATTTCGGGGTTCTCGACGGCTGCCGTGCCGAGGATGACGCGGTCGACGCCGCGCTCGAGCAGGTCGATCGCGCCCTCGGCCGTGCGGATTCCGCCGCCGAGTTGCGTCGGTGCGTCGACGGCGTCGATCACCGCTTCGATCGCGGCTGCGTTTCGTCGCTCGCCCTCGAACGCGCCGTCGAGGTCGACGAGGTGGAGCGTTTCGGCACCGGCGTCGAGCCACCGCCGGGCGGCCTCGACGGGATCGCCGTAGCTCTTCTCCGTCCCGCGTTCTCCCTGCACGAGTTGGACGACCTCGCCGTCCTGCACGTCGACCGCCGGAATCACCTCGAAGCTCTCGAACTCGCCGCTTGCGTCGTCGCAGGTCATACCCGTGTCCGCGAGACCAACGCGAGTAAAGGCGACGGTTTCGCCGACCGACATCGCCGCGACACTGTCCCCGATCTCAACAGAATTGTTACACGTGTGGTCGGTGTGAGTCGTCCCATGGCGCTGTCGGCGTGCGATTTCCTCGCGCAAGCGACTGTGTCCCAGCCCGACGTGACGACCGACATGCTCGTCGTCTTCGGCGTCGTCGCCCTTGCGCTCGTCCTCTTTCTCACCGAGCGCCTGCCGATCGACGTGACCGCGATCCTGTTGATCGTGATCCTCGTAGTTCTCGAGCCCTGGACCGGCGTCGATCCCGAGACCGGCATCTCGGGGTTCGCGAACGAGGCGACGATCACCGTGCTGGCGATGTTAATCCTGAGCGGCGGGATCAGCCGGACGGGGATCGTCCAACAGCTCGGGCATCGAATGGCGGAATTTGCGGGCGACAGCCTTCGAAAACAGCTGTTTGCGACCGTTGCCGCGACTAGTCCCGTCTCCGGATTCCTGAACAACACGCCGGTCGTCGCGCTCTTGGTTCCGGTCGTCACCGACGTCGCGAACAGGGGGAACACGTCGCCGTCGAAACTGCTGATCCCGCTTTCCTACGCCTCGCAGATGGGCGGCATGCTCACGCTCGTCGGCACCTCGACGAATATCCTCGCGAGCGACGTCAGCGCTCGCCTCGGCTCCCAGTACCCCGAACTCCACCGGTTCTCGATGTTCGAGTTCACGCAGTTGGGCGCCCTCGTCGTCATCGTCGGCTCGCTCTACCTGATCTTCGTCGGCCACTACCTCCTGCCCGAGCGGGTCCCGCCGCGGGCCGACTACCTCGAGTCCTACGCGGTCGGCGACTACGTGGCCGACGTGGCGGTCGTCCCCGGCTCCCCGCTGGTCGGTGAGACGGTCCGCGACGCGACCGAGACGCTCGGCCCCGACGTCGACGTGGTGCAGGTGGTCCGCGACGGGGAGCGGTCGGTCGCCCCGCGACAGGCGACCGCGCTCCGGGAGGGCGACGTACTCGTCGTCCGGACCGACCGGGACGCGATCGCGACTCTCGAGGACGCCGAGGGGGTCGAACCCGTCGGCCGACCGGAGGAAACGGCTGCTCTCTCGGCGGCGGGCGGCGTGCTCACGGAACTGGTCGTCTCGCTCGACTCCCGGCTCGTGGGCGAGCGCCTCGATCTTGAGGCGTTCCGCGAGGAGTATGACGCCGCCGTCCTCGGACTACGGAGCCACGGCGAACTCGTGGGCGAGCGCATCGTCGGACGACGGCTCGATGTCGGCGACACGCTGCTCGTGCAGGCCCCGCAGAACACGCTCGACCGCCTCGCCCGGCGAGACGACGTGATCGTCGCCCGCGAACCGCCCCGCACCGACTATCGGACCGAGAAGGCACCGATCGCCGTCGCCATCATGGGCGGCGTCGTCGCCGTCGCGGCCCTCGAGATCTACCCGATTCTCATCACCGCGCTCGCCGGTGTCGTCGCGATGGTCGTCACGGGCGTCCTCGAGCCGAACGAACTCTACGACGCCGTCGAGTGGGACATCATCTTCCTGCTCGCGGGGGTGATCCCGCTTGGGTTCGCCCTCGAGGGGTCGGGCGCGGCCGGCTACCTCGCGTGGCTGGTCGTCCAGTCGGCGGGGTTCCTGCCGCCGATCGCGGTGCTGTGGCTGTTCTACATCCTGACCGGGCTGCTCACGGAGGTCATCAGCAACAACGCGAGCGTCGTGTTGCTCATTCCGGTCGCGGCGGCCGCGGCGGCGGGCATCGGCGCGAACCCGTTCGCGTTCGTGTTGGCAGTGACCTTCGCCGCGAGCACCGCCTTTCTGGGCCCGATCGGCTACCAGACGAACCTGTTCGTCTATGGCCCCGGCGGCTACCGCTTCGGCGACTACGCGCGGATCGGCGCGCCGCTGCAGATCCTGCTCTCGATCGTGACCGTCCTCGGCATCGCGTTCTTTTGGGGGGTCTGAGCCCCTACCCGTTCCCCGCGATCGCTCCCTGTTCGTTTCACGAGCGGGAACGAATAGGCGCGTTTTTACTATCGGATCGCGTGACTTCCGAACGTGAACGCGGAACCGCTACTTATCGTCGGGATCCTCACTGCGATTTTCGTCGGGTACAACATCGGCGGCTCGACGACCGGTCCCGCGTTCGGGCCGGCCGTCGGCGCGAACGTGATCACGAAGGTGATGGCCGCCGGGCTGATGTCGATTTTCTTCTTCATCGGGGCCTACACCATCGGCCCGCAGGTCGTCACCACGCTCGGCGAGGAACTCGTTACTGACACTTCTATCTTCACGCTGCGCTCGAACGTCGCCGTCCTCTTTTTCATCGGTGGCGCGCTGTTTATCGGCAACTACGCCGGCGTCCCCGCGTCGACATCGATGACCGCAGTCGGTGCGATCGCCGCGCTGGGGATGGCGACCGGCGAACTCAACTGGGACGAGCTCGGACAGATCGCCGTGTGGTGGGTCGTCGCGCCGATCATCGGGTTCTGGGTGGCCGGCGTGGTCGGCCGGTACTTCTATCCGCAGATCAACGCGTGGGTCGCAATCGAAGAGAAACAGGGAGGACGCCCGATGGTTTCGGTCGACCGGTCCGGGCTCGTCCCGCGACTCCAGTTCGGCGTCGACGCCGACCGCCGGGAGATCACGGGGGCGCTGACCGTCGTCGGGATCGGCTGTCTGATGGGCTTCGCCTCGGGGACGAGCAATATCGCCAACGCGATCGCGCCGATCTACGGCACCGGCGACGTCGATATGATCCCGCTGATCCTGATCGGGTCGGCGGCGGTCGCGGTCGGCTGCTTTACGATCGCCCGCCGCACCCTCGACACGCTCGGCAACGACATCACGAACCTCCCGCTGACCGCGGCGATCGTCGTCGCCGTCATCAGCTCCGGGATCGTCATCGGCCTCTCGTCGATCGGGATCCCCGCGAGTTTCGTCGTCATCGCGACGATGAGCATCGTCGGACTGGGCTGGGGGCGAGCCACCCGGACGACGACGCTGTCCGACGCCGCCCGCGGCGAGGAAACCCGCGTTTCCGTCGGCGCGTTGACCGCCGAAGAGGAGGGCGAACGCTCCCCCGAAATCGGTGAGGAAGACGTCGAGGATATCCCGAAGGCCTCGGATCTGTTCGACCCCTCGACGACGGCCCGCGTGATCCTCATGCAAAACGTCGTGCCGGCCATCTCGACGATCGGGGCCTATCTCACCTTCCGGTTCGTCCCGATCTTCGGATTCTGATCGGAGCACGGCACTCGACCGTCTCAGATTGCCGGTTCGTCGGTTCACCGACCGTCCCTCGCGGGCCGGTTCGCACGCGGCGAGGACACGCTCGAGCCCACGACGAACGTCCTGTCACAGGAGACACCCGCCGAGACCGCCGATTCCGGTTTCGGCAACAAACGCGACGCTCCGTCGAACAGGTTCGGACGTTTCTTTTCCCTCTCCCGTTCGATCCCCGTTCTTGTCACGAATCGCCGCGTCCTTTCCTTCGAATTGGCCAATTCCGGGTCAAAGACAATTTAGGACTGAACAGCAAGCTATACCAGTGCGGCCCTCGAATCGCCGAGTGATGCCCACGGTAGAATACCTCAACTACGAAGTACTGGACGACCAGGGCTGGGACATGGACGACGACGACCTCTTCGAGGAGGCCGCAGACGCTGGCCTCGACGAGGAGGACTACGGCTCTCTCGACGTCGCCGAGGGCGAGTACATCCTCGAGGCGGCCGAGGCGCAAGGCTACGATTGGCCGTTCTCGTGTCGCGCCGGTGCCTGTGCGAACTGTGCAGCGATCGTCTTCGAGGGCGAGATCGACATGGACATGCAGCAGATCCTCTCGGACGAGGAGGTCGAAGAGAAAAACGTCCGCCTGACCTGCATCGGATCGGCCGAGACCGACGAGGTCAAGATCGTCTACAACGCAAAGCACCTCGACTACCTGCAGAACCGCGTCATTTAAACTGACACCGGCACTGCGGTGTGCCGTTGCCGGCGATCCCGGCTTCGGGATCGCGTTTTCACGTCCGTTACTGACGTGTCCGCGATTGCTGTCGCCTCGAGGCTGATCGAACGTCGACGGGACTCGAGAGCGACCGCCCCATTTCGATCGCAGCAAACGGGTCGAACACAGCGGCCCGGGTTCGTGATCGCGACGACGGCATCGACCGTTCGGAGCAGATCGGAGACGCCGGCAGGTGTTCTTGTGACAACCCAGTAACCGGTTTCCCGGTCCATCGAACGCATCCTAACCGCTGTCAGTCTCGCTGTTTCTGAACCGATTCGCCCGTCGAGTGCTTCGTATAGTAGCCACTGACAGTCAGTGCACACCTGATCGCACGACCCCGTCGCGATCAGTATGTAAATCGTTTCAGTGGCTAGTATAGTTCAGGGTGAGAACCCAGCGGATCGCGTGGTCGGTTTGTCTACTACTCAGTTGTGTATCTACTCAACTGATACCGACCGGCTATCTTCCAACTAATCCTTGGAGCTCACCTGTTTGCCAATATAATCTCAAAACCACTGTCGGACCGAAGCTATTAATTGAACTACTGCTCAACTCACTGCTGATGGCACAAGCCACGGACCGATTACAACGCTATCTCGAGGACGAACTCGAGGCGTGTCGCGAGGAGGACGTCGAACGGCGGCTGGGTGAACTCGAGACGCTCGAGACAGCGATCGGCGCGGAGCGGGTCGAGACGGAACTCGACGTGCTCTCGGCGCTGGCAAACGAGACGCGGTACACGCTCGTCCGGGTTCTCGTCGCGGCCGAGGCGGAGCTCTGTGTCTGCGAGCTCCAGGCGGTCGTCGACGTGACCGAGAGCGGGCTCAGTCACGCGCTCTCCCAACTCGTCGACGCCGGGCTCGTCGACGGCCGGAAGGACGGCCGCTGGAAGAAGTATCGAGCGACCAACCGCGCCGTCGCCCTCGTGACCGTCCTCGAGGGGAGCGTCTCGTGAGTACCCCGACTCACGAGCACGGGCCGGACTGCGGCTGCGAGAGCTGCGGTGACCCGAGCTCGATGGATTTTCTGGACAAGTATCTCACCGTGTGGATCTTCGCGGCGATGGCCGTCGGCGTCGGCCTCGGGCAGGTTGCCCCGTCGGTGACGGGGCCGATCCGAGACCTCCACCTCGTGGAGATCGGGCTCGTGGCGATGATGTACCCGCCGCTGGCGAAGGCCGACTACTCGCGGCTCCCGACGGTGTTCAGCAACTGGCGCGTACTTGGCCTGAGCCTCGTCCAGAACTGGCTCATCGGGCCGACGCTAATGTTCGGACTGGCGGTATTCTTCTTCAGCGGGCTTGTGCCCGGCCTGCCCGCCCGGCCGGAGTACTTCCTTGGACTCGTCTTCATCGGGATGGCCCGGTGTATCGCCATGGTGCTGGTCTGGAACGAACTCGCGGAGGGCTCGACCGAGTACGTGACCGGTCTCGTGGCCTTTAACAGTCTCTTCCAGATCGTCACCTACGGGGTGTACGTCTGGTTCTTCGCACTCGTCTTGCCGCCGCTGCTTGGTATGGACGCCCTCGCGGCCGAGATCACGACGTTCAACGTCTCGCCCGAGCAGGTGTTCTGGGCGATCGTCGTCTTCCTCGGGATCCCCTTCGCCGGGGGAATCCTCACCCGGTACGTCGGGACTCGATCGAAGAGCGAAGAGTGGTACGACGAGGAGTTCATTCCGACGATCGACCCGCTCACGCTGGTCGCCCTGCTGTTCACCATCGTCGTGATGTTCGCCACGCAGGGCGAGAACATCGTCGCCGCGCCGGGCGACGTTCTCCTGATTGCCGTGCCGCTGACGATCTACTTCGTCGTGATGTTCTTCGTCAGCTTCGGCATGGGTCGGGGCATCGGTGCCGACTACTCCACGACGACCGCGATCGGCTTCACCGCGGCCTCGAACAACTTCGAACTCGCGATCGCCGTCGCCGTCGCCGTCTTCGGCGTCGGCTCTGGCGTCGCCTTCGCGACCGTCGTCGGCCCGCTCATCGAGGTTCCCGTGTTGCTCGCACTGGTCAACGTCGCGCTGTACTTCCAGCGCCGCTTCGACTGGGGCGGGTTCGATACCGGCAGCCTCGAGCAGGCGACAGCCGAATCACCGACCGACGACTAACCCATACTGCCCACGATCATGCCAATAGAACCCACTGCAGACGACCCGATTCGTATCGCCTTCATGTGCGTCCAAAACGCCGGCCGTTCCCAGATGTCGACGGCTTTCGCCGAGCGCGAACGCGACCGGCGGGGCCTCGAGGACCGCGTCGAACTCCTCACCGGCGGGACCCACCCCGCAGACCGCGTCCACGAAGAAGTGACCGAGGTGATGGACGAGGCGGGATTCGATCTCGCCGATCGAACGCCGCGAGAGATTTCGCTCGCGGACCTCCGCTCGTGTGATGTCGTCGCGACGATGGGCTGTTCGACCCTCGACGTCGGCGAGGTCGGCGAGGACGTCGATATCCGCGACTGGGCGCTCGAGGATCCCGACGGGAGCGACCTCGAGGATGTCCGCGAGACCCGCGATGAGATCGAGCGGCGGGTCGTCGCGCTGTTCGACGAGTTCAGCGATCCCGCGTAACTCGGACCGCTCGTTCCCCGTTTTTCGGTTCAGATCGGCACGTACTCGCCGACCGAGCGGTCGTGCGTGACGAGTTCGTGGACGGCGACGAGGACGACGACGGCGACGACGATCAGCGCGCCGTCGGCGATCGAGGGAAGCAAGCCGAGTGAGACGATCAGCGTCGTTGCGCAGGCGGGCGGATGGACCGTCTCGGTCGCGAGCATGCCACCGGTGGTGAGGACGACGGCGACCACGCCGCTGGCGACGAACCGGAGCTGTGCGGTGGCAAGCATCGGCGTGGCCGCGGTCACGCTCACGCCCAGTTCGGGTGCGATCGCGTGGTAGGCGACCAGCCCGGCCGCGACGCCAATGACGTGACCCCCGATCACCCGTCGGGGAGCGGTCACCTCCCCCTCTCGAACCGTCGCGAGCAGGAAAGCGGAAGGGCCGAGACTCGGGAAAATAAACGGCTGCCCGGTCACCCACGCCAGCAGTCCCGGGACAGCGAGCAAAACGCCGACGTACAGGGTCGAGAACGCCGCACCCTCCCTCATTACCGTCGCCTTGGCGGGACGGCTTGATATGCCGTTCGTTGTCACGCTTGTCACTGATTCGAGCGATTAACCGCCCGAAATCAGCCGGTTCCAGTCACAATCGGTCGCCCCGTTCACTTTTCGGCGGTCTCCCCGTGACACGCCGGTACTCCCGCGAGTTGGGGAGGCCGTACTCGAGTTCGCGACCGAGCTGAAGCCGAAGCGACCGAGCGCCGCCGACTCGGCGGGAGGCCGAAAACGTAACGGCACCGCGCTTCGGAGGAACGGTCGTGACGATCGCTGGTGCCGTCGCGACGGGTCCGGACCTCCTTCGACTCGTCGCCGTGCCCGTCTTCGCGTTGGTCGCCTACCGCGACATCGAGACACGGCGCGTCTCGAGTACCGTCTGGATCCCTCTCGCGCTTCTCGGAGCGGTTTTGCTCTGTTGGGACGCCCGGTTAGCCTGGGCCGCCGGCGGGAACGCGTGGACTTACGAGTTCCTGATTCCGACGGCGATCAGCCTCGGGCTGGTCGTCCCCATCGCCTACCTGTTCTGGTGGTTCGGCGGCTTCGGCGGGGCCGACGCGAAGGCGCTGCTCGTCCTCGCCGTGCTCTTTCCGACCTTCCCCGAGTACGCGCTCGGATCGTGGACGTTCCCGGTCGCCGGGGCGACGAACGTCGGGACGTTCTCGTTTACCATCCTGACGAACGCCGTCCTCGTGGGCGTCGCCTTGCCGCTCGCCCTCGCCGTCCGCAACGCCGCCGCGGGCCGGATCGCGCCCGTCATGTTCGTCGGCTGGCCTGTCTCCTGGGAGCGGATTCCGGAGGCCCACGGCCGCCTGCTCTCGACGCCGACGGGGCTCTCCCGCGCCGGTCTCGACCTCGACGCACTTCGGATGTACCTGCGCTGGCGTGGCCTCTCGCTGGCCGAGTTACGGAACGCGCCCGAGCGCTACCGGAATCCGGAGACGCTGCCCGCCGAGCCGAACCCGCCGACCGACGGCGCGGTGACTGCAGACGTACAAACTCGCAGCGATGGCGGCACGCTCGAGTCGGCTGCCGACGGTGCGACTCCCGCGACGGAGTCGGAATCGGAAACCGCCGACTACGACGACCCGTGGGGTGCAGATGCGTTCCTCGCGGACATCGACGGCTCGGCCTACGGCACGCCCCCCGAGACGCTTCGCGAGGGCCTCGAGGTGCTCGCCGACGAAGAGACGGTCTGGATCTCGCCGGGAACGCCGTTTCTCGTCCCGGTGTTCGTCGGACTGGTGATCGCGCTGATCTACGGCGATCTGCTGTTGGGAACGGTGTTCTGAATTACAGCGTCCGCTCGTACAGCGGCACGACGACGGTCCAGAAGAGCACGAACGCGACGCCGACCCCGATCAGTGCCAGCCACGGGTCCCCCCTGCCGGTCGGCGCGCCACTCGAGAGGAGGACGAACGTCCCGGCGAACAGCAGACAACAGACGAGGACGCTGCCGACCTCGAGGACGGTCGCGACGGGGTGGGCCCGAAACTGGGCGAGGATACCGGCGATGGCCATACGCGAGCCTCGTTCGGCGGTGGGAAAAACGTCACGGCAATTTGTGGCGTCAGTCCACGACGTACGACTGGTGGTCGCCGCGGGTCCGCGTGTCCACGAACTGGTGGCGCGTTCCGCCATCGAGATCGCCCGCGAACGACGGATTCTCGCCGCCGTTTCCGTACACCTCGTTGGCCCCGCGAAGATCGTGGCAGAGGAGCAATTCCCTGACCTCCCCCGGAACCGACTCGCCCTCCTCGAGGTCGAGGATCTGGTGTTGATCGGTGAAACTCTTCGCGAGGAAGGCGTCGTCGACGGCGTCGTATCCGCGGAGTCTCGTCACGAGGTCCTCGAGGGCCGATTCTCGATCGGTCATGTCCCCCCGATCACGGCGGCAGCGCAAGGATCTCGCTGCGAACATCTTCGGCAGTATCGACCGTTGATCGACCTCGTCTCAGGTTGCCGGGTACTCAGACTCGAGACTCGATGTCGCCGGCGATGTCGTCGAGTTCGTCGTCGGCGAGGTCGGGGCGGTCGCCCGCGACGGCGTGGATGGGACCGCCACCGTCGCCCTCGAAGCGGGGGACGATGTGACAGTGGACGTGTGGAACCTCCTGTCCGGCCTCCTCGCCGTTGTTGAACGCGACGGTGGTCGCGTCGGCGTCGACTGCCTCCTCGACGGCGGGGACCATGCGATGAATCGTCGCGTAGAGGTCCGTCGCGACGTCGTCGGGGACGTCGTTCAGCCGCTCGTACTCCTCTTTCGGGATCACCAGCGTGTGGCCCGGCGCGAGCGGGTTAGCGTCCAGAAAGGCGACCGTCGTCTCGTCTTCGTACACGATTCGCGCGGGGATCTCTCCCTCCACGATCTGGCTGAAGATCGTACTCATGCTCGAGTGTGTGTCGGCCCGCTGTAAGAAGCTTACTCGCCGCGTCGACTCGCTATCGGGTTCCGAACGAGACGCCAAGTATGGCCCTTGTCCCCTCGTAGACGTTCACCGGACGTGGAACTACCAGCACACGCGTAACGCCATCGGGCTGAAACGTAGTGTAAACGTTATCCGAGGCGCTCGCGTAAGTGTCGCTGTCATTCTGCCCGCTCGGTGAGACGGCACGCCGATGAGAACGAGTTTCGTCGACGGGCAGCAGCGCACAGCGACACGCTCTTCGGAGGTCTCAGGATGGTAGCAGTACTGTACGCGATCGAGCGACCGTTCATGCGAAAGACGTTCGAGGCGATCGACCGTCACGTGACTCTCGAGTCCGCGTTCATCCCGGTTCGAGCGGACGCGCGGGGCTGTAGCGACAGCATCGACGAGATCGAGGTCCGCGATCCCGCGGCGGTCGACGACAACGTTCGGACGATAGACCCCGGCGTCGTCGTCTACAACCATCGGTTCGGTATCGATCGGTTCGAGTTCTACGAGGACTACCCGCTGGTTCACGTCCGCCACGGCGCGTCGATCGGTCGCGGCGAGATCGAGGTCACGACGGAGACGATCCTCGACCACGTCGCCGCCGCGCTCGCGCCCGGCGAGCGCTGGGCGCGGGCGTACCGTGCCGCTGCACCGCCGGACGTGCGGGTCGCCGTCGTCGGGATCCCGGAAGCCGACGTGCTGGTCGATTCGCCGCCGCCTCGCGAACGACGGGTGCTGTACGCGCCGACCAACTATCTGGTCGGCCGGGGCGCGTACGCGAACACCGCTCGCTCGGTCATCGAGTGTTTCGCCGGCACGGAGTACGAACTGCTCTTTCGACCCCATCCGACGGACAGGCGCGAGGGACCGGGACTGTCCGTCACCCGCGAGTGCAGAGAACGGATCGCCGAGGTTCCGAATGTTCTCTTTGACACGACCGCGACGCCCATCGAGAGCATGCGTCGATCGGATCTGCTCGTCTCGGATTACTCCGGCTCGATCGCCGAGTGGCTCCACACCGGCCGGCCGCTCGTCCAACTGACCGACATCGACGCACCGGACCGCGACGTGCCACGGATCGGCGTCACGAGGGATGCGATCGACGTGGAACTCGTCGACGACCTGTACCGGAACGGCGAACCGACGGCCGTACAGCGCCGCCGAGCGTCGTGGCTCGAGACCCTTGGCATTCCGATGGACGGACGTGCCGGCGAACGCGCTGCCAGCGAGGTCTGCCGATGCGTGGCGTGATCCTCGCAGCGGGTCGTGGCCGGCGGATGGGGCGCTACACCGACGACGTCCCGAAGGCCTTCCTCGAGTTCGACGGCCGAACGCTGTACGACCGACAGCGTGCCCTGCTCGAGCCACACGTCGACGGGACGAGCGTCGTACTGGGGTATCGCCACGAGACCGTCCTCGACAGGTTCGATCCGGACGATCCGCTCGTCCTGACGGAGTGGGACCAATACGAGAACGCCGCGTCGTTGCTGCTGGCGCTCGAACGCATCGACGACGACCTACTCGTCTTGAACGGCGACGTGCTCGTCGACGAGCGGGAACTCGAACGGCTGACTGGGACGTTCGGCGTCCTCGCCGGTGCTCTCAACCTCGTCGGCTGCATTCCGGGGATACAGGACTCGGAGACGGCGATTCGCTGGGACGACTCGGGACGGGTGAGTGAGTACGGGCTTATCGAGGGGCACCAACACGCCGGCGTCGGCATCGTGAGCCGCGACCATCGGGACGCAGCGAGTCGGATACTGCGAGCGCGACTCGACGACTGGTATCCTTGCGTGTACCCCCGAACGCCGACCCGGCCGCTGTTGCTACCGTCCCACCGACACGTCGAGATCAATCGGCCGGCGGACCTCGAGTTGGCTCGAGCGTGGCTCGCGTCCGAACAGATTCGGTGTAAGTAACCGCCGAGTGTGGGGAATAGCCGACCGGACGGCGACTGCGGTCGATGCCGTCGCGCTCCGCGGTCCGGACGACACCTCCGGCCGTCGATGTTCGCCGTCGACACGATGGTCGGTTTTCACGACTTTCAGCAAAATTAAACGGATCAGGAATTGAAACCGGAATGTTGATAGCTATCGGCTGGTGGGGTCCCGGTAGATGGAAATCATCGGCCATCGCGGCTGTGCGGATCAGTTTCCGGAGAATACCCTCCTCGCCGTCCGTGAAACCGCCCGTCGGCTCCCCGCGGTCGAGATCGACGTGCGGCGGTGCGGATCGGGCGAACTGGTCGTGTTTCACGACGACACCCTCGAGCGCGTCACCGGCGCGGACGGGCGCGTCTCGGAGACGCCGTGGGACGATCTTCGCGAACTGACCGTTTTCGACTCCGGCGAACAGATCCCTCGTCTCGAGACGGTGCTGCGGGCCGTCCCCGACGAGACGACCGTCCAGATCGAACTCAAAGAGACCGGCATCGCCGCGGACGTGTTGCAATTCGCGATGGCGACCGGTACCGACGCTCGCATCACGTCGTTCCGGCCCGAGGCGCTCGCGGAGATCGAGGCGGCCCCGCTGACGGTTCCGAACGGTCTCCTCTTCGGCGAAAAACCCGACGCGAACCTCTCGCGGGCCGTCGACGACCTTGCGTGTACGCATGTCTTCCCCCACTACGATCTCTGTGTCGAGACCGACGTCGTCTCCGCGGCTCGCGACCACGGCCTCGGCGTCATCGCCTGGAAGTCGGCGCGAACGGCCGAGGATGTCCGCACGCTCTACGAGGCCGGCGTCGACGGCGTCACCGCAGACCGGTGGGATATCCTGCCGCCCGCGCTCGAGGCGACCGCCAACCGTCGGCGATCGTAGCGAACCGGCGCGAGTGGACGGGTCGACTGGACCGACCGCTACGTATCCTCCCGTCCCCGCTCGGCGAGCGCGTCGAGCCTCTCTTCGATCGCCTCGCGGTACTCCGCCCGCTCGTACCCCAGCCGGCCGATCCAGACGTCTTGATACGACGGATGCAGAATCGGCACGAGGTGTACGTCGAGCCGTTCACACCACACCGGCTCGAGCACGCTGTCGAGAAAGCCCTCGAGGTCCCGACCTTCGGCCGCTAACACCGTCGTCGTCGCGTGCTTTCCCGTCGCGAGCACGACCGTCGGATCGACCGTCTCGAGTTCGGTCAGCAGGTGGGGACGACAGTTCGTCCGCTCCTCGGCGGTGGGTTCGCGGTTCGTGGCGTGGTCATCGGCGCTCCCGGTTTCACCGCTCGCTGTCGAGGAGCGTGACTCCTCGCTCGCGGGAAAGCATTTCACCGCGTTGGTGTAGTAGGCGTCGTCGCCGTAGCCGACCCGTTCGATCATCCGACGGATGCGCCGGCCGGAGTGGCGTGAGGTGTAGGCCTTGCCGGTCCAGTTGCCGCCCCGCCACGGGTCCGCCTCGGGGTCGCCGTAGCCGGGGGCTTCGCCGACGACCACGACGCTGGCCTCGAGATCGCCGGTCCCCCACGAGATGCACTCGCGGCTCTCCGCGAGAGCGGGACAGCGTGCACAATCGGGCTCGAGGACGTTGCGATCGGTCGGGTAGGGCGGCTCTCCGGACGCGGCCGAATCGGCTGTGGTATTGGAGTCGGTGTCGGGCGCGGGCACACACGGGGATACGTCTGCGACGAGTTATGTGAGTCGGTTCGCGCGCCCTATCGTGCGGTCGCGTCGCACGCGAGGGGACAGGTTTACGTTCGATGGGCGGGTAACAGCGGGCTAATGACATCGATCGGTCCGGAATTACTCGCGGAATCACTCCAACTGGTCCTCTACACCGTTGTCGCCGGCGCGCTGACGGTCGGCGGCATCCTCGTCGAACAGGCGAGCTTGCAACACTACGGGGCCGGCGAGGCGATGATCGCGCTGTGGCTGGCCGCCCTCGGCGGCGTCATGCTCTATGCCGGCGCATACGGGCTCGGCTACCAGAAGGTCCTCTCGCAGTACGTCTGATCGGCCGCGAGCACCGTCTTCGTTTTCGAGTCGATTCTCCGGCGAGCGACCTGCAATATCGATTCCTCTTTACTGCCGGAGGCGATTAGGTCGGGTATGAGCAGGTTCGGCGAGGTCGACGACCAGTACGACCCACACGAACTCGAGCAGCGGGTCTTCGAGTACTGGGACGACGTCGACGCCTACGAGCAGACGGTCGAGCACCGATCGGACGGCGAGTCCTACTTTTTCGTCGACGGCCCGCCGTACACGTCGGGATCGGCGCACATGGGAACCACGTGGAACAAGTCGCTGAAAGACGTCTACCTACGCTTCCTGCGAATGCAGGGGTACGACGTCACCGATCGGCCGGGCTACGACATGCACGGGCTCCCGATCGAAACCCGCGTCGAGGAGCGACTGGGCTTCGAGAACAAGAAAGACATCGAGGAGTTCGGCGAGGAGAACTTCATTCAGGAGTGCAAGGACTACGCCGAGGAGCAACTCGAGGGGCTCCAGTCGGACTTTCAGGATTTCGGCGTCTGGATGGACTGGGACGACCCGTACAAGACGGTCGAACCGGAGTACATGGAAGCGGCGTGGTGGGGCTTTTCGAAGGCCGCCGACCGCGGCTTAGTCGAGAAGGGGCACCGCTCGATCTCGCAGTGTCCGCGCTGTGAGACCGCCATCGCGAACAACGAGGTCGAGTACGAGGACGTCGAGGACCCCTCGATCTACGTCAAGTTCGACCTCGCCGAGCGCGAGGGCAAACTCGTCATCTGGACAACGACCCCGTGGACGGTGCCGGCGAACACCTTCGTCGCCGTCGACGAGGAGGGTGACTACGTCGGCGTCCGCGCGGAGAAAGACGGCGAGGAGGAACTGCTCTACGTCGCCGAGGCCAAACACGAGGAAGTCCTCCGCGAGGGTCGCTACGACGACTACGAGGTCGTCGAGGAACACGCGGGCGAAGACCTGCTCGGCTGGTCTTACGAGCACCCGCTGGCCGAAGAGGTTCCCGACCACGTCGACGCCGAGGGCGCGTTCGAGGTCTACGCGGCCGACTACGTCGACACGGACGGCGACGGCACCGGGCTGGTCCACTCCGCGCCCGGCCACGGTGAAGTGGACTTCGAGCGCGGCCGGGAACTCGGCTTCCCGATCTTCTGTCCCGTCGGCGGCGACGGCGTCTACACCGAGGAGGCCGGCAAGTACGAAGGCCAGTTCGTCAAAGACGCCGACGACGAGATCACGGCCGACCTCGAGGACAACGGCGCGTTGCTCGCTTCGGGGACGGTTCAGCACAGCTACGGCCACTGCTGGCGCTGTGACACGGGCATTCTCCAGATCGTCACCGACCAGTGGTTCATCACGATCACCGATGTCAAAGACGAACTCCTCGAGAACATCGAGGACAGCGAGTGGCACCCCGAGTGGGCCCGCGACAACCGTTTCCGTGACTTCGTCGAGGAGGCCCCCGACTGGAACGTCTCGCGACAGCGCTACTGGGGCATCCCGCTGCCTGTCTGGACCCCCGAGGACCGCGACGACGACGAGGACATGATCGTCGTCGGCGACCGCGAGGAACTCGCCGACCGGGTCGACCAGGACATCGATTCCCAAACTGTGGACCTCCACAAGGACACCGTCGACGACCTGACGATCACCGAAGATGGGACCACCTACACCCGCGTCCAGGACGTGTTCGACGTCTGGCTCGACTCGTCGGTCGCGTCGTGGGGCACCCTGAACTACCCCGCGGACGACAGCAAGTTCGACGAACTCTGGCCCGCCGACTTCATTCTCGAGGCCCACGACCAGACGCGGGGCTGGTTCTGGTCCCAGCTGGGGATGGGCACTGCCGCCATCGGCGAGAGCCCGTATCAGGAGGTCCTGATGCACGGCCACGCGCTGATGCCCGACGGCCGCGCGATGAGCAAGTCCAAGGACATCCTGATCGATCCCCACGAGGCGATCGACCGCCACGGCAGGGACACCATGCGGCTGTTCCTCCTGTCGAACAACCCGCAGGGCGAGGACATGCGCTTCGACTGGGACGGGATGCAGACGATGGAGAACCACCTCCGGACGCTGTGGAACGTCTTCCGGTTCCCCTTGCCGTACATGCGCTTGGACGAGTTCGACCCCACCGAGACGACCCTCGAGTCGGTCGATTCCGACCTCGAGCTGATCGACGAGTGGGTGCTCGCTCGACTGCAGTCCACCAAAGCCGAGATGACCGAACACTTCGAGGACTTCCGGCAGGACAAGGCGATCGACGCCCTGCTCGAGTTCGTCGTCGAAGATGTTTCGCGGTTCTACGTGCAGGCGGTCCGCGAGCGCATGTGGGCCGAAGCGGACAGCGGCTCGAAGACGGCCGCCTACGCGACGCTCTACCGCGTCCTCCGGGAGAGTGTCGCGCTGCTCGCGCCCTATGCGCCGTTCATCAGCGAGGAGATCTACGGCACCCTGACCGGCGACGAGGGCCACCCCACGGTCCACATGGAAGACTGGCCCGCAGTCGACGAGTACTGGGAGGACCAGCAACTCGAGGAAGACGTCGCCCTCCTCCGCGCGATCGAGGAGGCCGGCGCGAACGCGCGCCAGCAGGCCGGCCGCAAGCTCCGCTGGCCCGTTCCGCGCGTCGTCGTGGCGGCGGACGACCAGCGGGTCGTCGACGCCGTTTCCCGCCACACCGTGCTGCTCGAGGACCGGCTCAACGCCCGCGAGATCGAACTCGTCTCGCCCGAGGACCGCTGGGGCGAACTCAACTACAGCGCCGAGGCGGACATGAGCGAACTCGGCCCGACCTTCGGCGATCGCGCCGGGCAGGTCATGAACGCGCTCAACGAGGCCCGGATCGACGAGCAGAGCCTCGAGGCGATCGAGGACGCCGTCGCCGACGTACTCGAGGACGGCGAGGAGATCACCGAAGCGATGGTCTCCTTCGTCACCCAGACGCCCGACAGCGTCGCCGGCACCGCCTTTAGCACCGACGGCGACGACCGCGGCGTCGCCTACGTCGACGCTTCGCTGACTGACGACATCGAGAGCGAGGGCTACGCTCGCGAGGTCATCCGCCGGGTCCAGGAGATGCGCAAGGATCTCGATCTCGACGTGGAAGAACGGATCGCGCTCGACCTCGAGATCGACGACGACCGCGTCGCCGACCTCGTCGCCGACCACGAGGACCTGATCAGCGAGGAGGTCCGCGCCGACGAGCGCCGCCCGATCGAGGACGGCCACCGCAAGGAGTGGGACGTCGAAGGCGTGACGATGGAAATCGCGATCGAACCGCTGGCGACTGCGGAAGCGTCGGACTGATGCCATAAATTCCCGGAACGGGAGGTGAAGCCGACCGTTCCGGACTTTTTTGCGCGAGGGATGACGACCGGAGGGAGTCATCCGAGCGGAAAAAAGGTGGATGCAGAGATTGCCATCGAACCGCTGGCGACTGCGGAAGCGTCGGACTAGTCCATCGAACGTAGTGAGACGGCTTTTTGGTCTCTTGCTGAGCGGAGCGAAGCAAGGTCAGCGAAGCTTTTGCTCTCGCCGGACAGCTTTCCGTCGAGTGATTTCTCGTAATCTAGTTTCGCATCGCTAGTGACTCGCTGGTCCGAACGGAGTTTCGAATCTGATCCCGTTCTCGCCTATTGTTCTATTCTGCCATAAGAATAATAACCATAAGTAGGACTAGAAAATATTTAACTTAATCTCTAATCCATTATAGGGTGAAATGGTTAGAGAAAACCATTCACGGACTAGGCGAAACGTTATTCGATCAGTGGTGGGTCTCGGGAGTCTCTCTGCCATCCCACTGGCCGCTTCGGCCACTAGCGCGGCAGATACTGAAGAGAGGACCGAGTACTACGAAATTGACGACGACGGTGATCTGGTGTACATTGGTCCCGACTCCGAAGAAAACAACCATCTCTCGAAGGCTGCCGATGGATTCAACGAGGCTAAAGACGATGGTGAAATCCGGTTCGAGGAAGAAGATGATCGAGTCGCAATCGTTTCGGTCGACTCAACGGAATCCGCCTCTTCCTCTTCGAGCATGACTACAACTGCAGCGAGTTGCCCCGGAAAGGACGACTACCAAACCAAACTTCACTGGCAAGGGCTACGTCACATCTTCTGGCTCGATGACTGCACCTCTACCGAACTCCGGAATAAGCTGGCGGGTGGAGCGGTCCTGTCCGAAGTCATTGCTGTCGTCGCAAACGCGGCTCCCGGTGTCGGACAGGGGGCCGCTGCAGTTGCGGCTGTCGCGGGCATCCTCATGGGTGGCGGAGCGGGCCTCATCACGGCGAACAACGAGGGAAGTGGGATAAAACTCTGGTTCCACGGCCCGAACATCGCCGACATCGATATCTACGAAATCCGCTCACAGTAGCGGTTCGCCACCGAAAACCCATTATAATTGTCACTCTTAGATACTACCGATGAGCTCAGAACATATTTCCAAAGAGAAATCGATCAAAATCACGATCTTCTCGTCGGTCATGGTTCTGTGCTTTCTCTTCTTTCCCTATCTGTCCAGTAGCAAGAGCGTGAACCTAGCCAATCCGTATTATGCCACCGCGCTCATCGTGCTTCCGCTTGTTATTCTGATCAGTCTCGGCATGCTGATCCGAGTCAAGAGACGCAAGTAAGTGCGGGCTACAGTGACCGGAGATGACCCGTTCACGCTCCATTCTCGATCTGCTTTGTTACAATAAAATCAAAATAGATGACATTCACATATACTCCTTCATCCTTTTTTGAAAATACGGCCGCCACAAAAGTCTTGAGCACTGACTGGCCAGCATTGGCTAGTGAACTCTCGAGTCGCCGTTCTCGCCTTCGTCGTCTTGCTCGTCGCCAGCCCCCCGGCCGGTGCCGTCACCCTCGAGTCTGCGGGTGCAGTCGAACCCTCGGCAACTGCCGAGTTCGTCCAGGGGTCCGAACTCGAGTCGAGCCACTCTCTCGCGTCGGTCGGGACGAGCGCCGGCTCCGACGACGTCTTCCACCGGACGACCGTCCTCCGGCATCGGCCGGACGACCCCGAGACGTTCGGGACGGAGATGACCTTCCGCGTCCCCGATCCCGTCACGCAGTTCGAGATCGAACTCGAGCGGGGCACGACCGTCGAGTCCGTCGCGGGCTTCGAGCGGACGGGCGAGCGGACCTTCCGGTGGGACGAGGAAACCGCCGAGCCGACGATCCGGTACGCGATGCCGGCGGATCAACGCGGGGGCGGTGAACAGCGCGGAACCGACTCGAGTCCGGGGTACACGTTCGTCGATACCGGCGAGTGGGGTGTCGTGGGAGTCCCCGACATCGCGATCTCGCTGCGCCGGACCGAACCGGTCGGCATCGAGGAGACGGTGACCGTCGACGGGCCGGGCGCAACCGGCGGCGACATCGCCTTTTTCGGCGAGGTAGCGGAGTACGAACGAGCCGTCGACGGGGAGACGTTCCGGCTGGCCGTGCCCGAGGTCGCGGACCTCGAGGAGTCGCCCGACGATATCCTCGCGGCTCTCGCGGACGCGAGCGGTCGGCTCGCGGTCGGCGCGCGGAGCGACGAGGTGTTCATGGTCGCGGTTCCGAGCGATGTCGACTGGGGCTCGAACCGGGGGATCCAGTACGGCCGGTCGGACGCGTGGGTCGTCGAAAACGCCACGCTCGACGAACGGAACCCGGTCTGGATCCACGAGTACGTCCACGTCCGCCAGCGCTTTTCGACCGCGGCGGTCGACACCGCGCCCGAGGTCGACTGGGTTGTCGAGGGACAAGCCGACTACTACGCGGGCCTGCTTGCCCTCGAGAGCGGCTACACCGAGTTCGGCGAGTTCACCAGTCTCCTCGAGCGGGGTGAGCGATCACCCTACACCGACGGCGTGCTCGCCGACAAGTCGACGTGGGACGACCCGGAGACCGACTACGCGAAGGGGGCGCTCGTCGCCGGCGAAATCGACCGGCGGCTCCGGCTCGCCACTGACGGCGACCGCACGCTCGAGGACGTGTTTCGGACGCTGAACGCAGGGGAGGAGACGGTGACCGAGGCGGACTTCCTGCGAGCGATCGAGGACGCCGGCGGGGCGAAGGTCCGCGCCGTCGCGGAGCGGTACACGCGGACCGAGGCGACGCCGGAAATGTGGAATCGGAGCCAGCACGAGGCCGCGTTCGAGCAGTCGGTCACGGCCTTCGAGTACGGCATCGAGGCCGACTCGCTCACGGTGGCGGGACAGGAGTGGCCTCGCTGGAACGCGTCGGCCCTCGGCCGGACCGAGGGTGATGACCGCGATGTCATCGCGGTCCCGGCCGGGGAGTCCGTGACGATTCCGACGACGGTCGAAAACGCCGGCGAGCGGGCGGGCACCTACGACGCGACGCTCCAGGCCGGCGGACGGGTGGTCGATAGCCGACGGGGGACCCTCGAGCCCGGAGCGGCGGCGACCCATTCGCTCTCGTGGACGCCGTCCGAACCCGGCGAGTACACGATTCGGGTCGGGTCGGAGCGACTGACAGCTATCGTCAGATCGTCCGGGAGCGTGGCCGTCACCGACCTGCAGCACGCGCCCGAGGGCATCGATGCCGGCGAATCGGTGACAGCGACGGCGACGATCGAAGCCGCCGATGATCGACCGGGAGCGGCGGTCCTCGCGTTCCGGACCGTCGACGGTGTCGTCGCCGAGCGACCGGTCGCGATCCGGCCCGGCGAGGCGACGACGGTCGACGCCGAGATTCAGTTCGAGGAGGATGGCCGGTACGAGATCGCGGTCCGCGATCGGACGACGACGGCCGATGTCGGTGGCGGCACGGTGGCGGGGCTCGAGGAGGTCCCCGGCTTCGGTATCTCGGCAGCACTGGTCGCTGTCGCGGCGGCGTTGCTGGGGGTACTGCTGGCTCGTCGCCGGTAACGGTTCGGGCGGTCGTGGATTCGTGGTTGCACCGTCAAACCTTCCGTAACGTCGAATCCGCTGCGAACGGTCTCAGAATCAGAACCTGCCGGTCACTCGAGGTCGACGCGGAACCGGCAGGCGTCGGCACCGTCGTCGACGCAGGCGGTTTTCCTCACGGGGGCGTCCGCGTCGAACGCGGCGATAGTGCCTTCGAGGATCCCGTGGGCGAGCCCGCAGTACTGCTGGTCTCGGTGGGTGTCGTACGTGACGATCGCGTGGTCGTCCTCGCGAGTACAGGAGAGTTCCGGGAGCTCGGTGCTTTCCGTGGCGGCCTCGATGTTGTCGTAGACGTCCTCGAAGCCGGCGAGCAGTTCGGGGAGGTCCCAATCGCGCCGGATGTGGGCACTGAACGTCGAGAGCAGCTCGGGGGCGAGCGTCTTGCCAAAGTCGCGCTCGATGGCCTGCCTGTCTTGGGTGGCCATCGTCGAGAGCGTCTCGAGGATGGCGTCGATTTCCTCGTCGTCGTAGTTCGAGACGGGGAGGTATAGCTGCGGCTCGAGGCCGGACTGGTCGACGATCGTGTCCCAGGTGCCGTCGTCGGTCCGCTCGACGACGTACTCCTTGAGGGTCTTGTGGACGATTCCGTGCATCTAACTGCTGTAGTCCGTTGTCTGCGGCTGCTTGTGTGGCCGAGTCCGTCTCGTGCCACGCGCTAACAACTAAGCCAGTGTCTGGATACTACTTAATCGTTTAGTTACAGGTGTGCCGCGAGCGCCGGTGCGACCGAGACGGTCTCGACGCCGCGTTCGATGGTGTCGGTGCCGTAGATCGCCTCGACGCCCGCTCGCGAGAGCTTCGTGACAGCGTCGCGGGCGAGCAGCGGGTGGACGCAGGTGACGAAGACCCGACCGACGCCGCGATCGCGGAGGACGGCGACGGCCTCGCTCATTGTCGATCCCGTCGCGATGATGTCGTCGACGACGATGACATCGCGGCCGGCCACGTCGACGTCGTTCGGTGAGATTTCGACCTCGGTGCCGGAGTGGCGAGTTTTCTCGAAGTAGTCGGTCTCGCCCGCGCCGTAGGTGTCTCGAACCGTTTCGGCGAGGTCGACGGCCCCCGCGTCGGGCGAAAGGAAGACGGGATCGGCGAGGTCGTTGGGCAGGGGTTCGGCCAGTTGCCCGGCCGCGTCGACGGCGGTCGCCGCCGGCTCGAAGAAGTCACAGACGCTCTCTTCGTGCGGATTGACCGTCAGCACGCGGTCCGCACCGGTCGAAAGCGCGCGGGCGACCGCTCTTGCGGAGACCGGATGGCCCGGCTCGAAGGCGTCGTCCTGTCGCCCGTAGCCCATGTACGGCAGGACGGTGACGACCTCTTCGACGCCGGCCTCGCGGACAGCGTCCTGTAGCTGAAGCACTTCGAGGTGGGCGTCGCTCGAGACGGTCGAGGCGACGATCACCGCTCTGTCAGGCTCTGCCTCGGCGACGCCTGGGACGGCCGCGAGCAGTTCGCCGTCGGGAAAGCGGTCGTATTCGACGGCGGCGAGCGGTTCCTCGAGATGGCGTGCGAGCGCCGCGGCGAGAGCCTGCGACGCGGATCCGCTGACGATCATAGTCGGTTCGACAGCGCGGGGGCTAAACCAGTTTTCGTTCTCGGACCGACAGCGGCGGCTCGCCGGTCAGTTTCGCGGTCCGCGAAAAGCTCCTCGTAGCTTCACCTTGTGACCAGAAGCACTTAAACGACAACTCGGCGACTCGACGTCCGTCTGGGATCGTGCACTCGGCTCCCGACCGGCTCGCTCACTCCTCTGCGTCGTCTACGGTCGCATCGCCGCCGCCGCAGGGACCGCCCTCGGTGTCGCTCAGGATCTTCAGTTGGCCATCACGACCCACCATCGCGAAGACGTTGACACAGTCCGGATCGTTCCACCGTGCCGGCGTCACCTGCATCGGCTCGCCGCCGTCGAGCCGGAACATGACGCTAAACGATCCCGGCTCGGTCGGCCAATTTCGCTCGAGTTCCGCGCCCCTGTCCTCGGGGAGTTCGTGGGTCGACCAGTGCTCGGGGCCGTCGCCGAACTCGACGATGACGTCGATCGTGTGGGCCTCGTCGTGCATGTTCTCGAGGGAGATTTCCCCGAGGAGCGTGCCGCTGGTCGCCTCGGTGGTCTCGCTTCCGGTTTCCGGGTCCGCGCTCGTGCTCTCGTTTTCGTTCTCTCCGCTCTCGCCGTCTCCGTTTCCGTCGTCGCTGCCCATACAGCCGGCGATCGCACCGGTGAGCGCGGTGCCGGTCGCGGCCAGTAGTCGTCGCCGCGGTAGCTCGGTCATACCGCAGAGGAGAGATGCCGGGTAGATAAACGTCCGTCAGACACCGGTCGCGATCGCGGTCTCATACGGTTTACTGTAAGTCATTTCCGGCGCAACCGCGACCCGGGCGGCGGTTGCGCCGATAAATCGGTACAGCAATCCGTATCAGTTTTGCACTCGAGATCAGCGCTCTACCCGCCGCGGCGGGACGGCGAGTCCCGTCACGCCGGTGATCCCCAGCGTTCGCGTCCGCCACTCTCCCTCGCTCGCCGAGCAGAACGTCCCCGACTCCGTGACGGCGTACACCGTGTCGCCGTAGCCGATTCCCACAATCGGGCCGTCCAAACGATTCCCGTCTTCCGCTCCCTCCCGCCACTCGTCGTCGTCGGCCGCGTACTCGTAGACCGCGTCGCCGGCGACCGCGTGGGCGTGGACGAGCCGGCCGGGCTCCGAGCGCGGGTCCGCCGCGACGGCATCGAACGCGCCCTCGAGGACCTCCATCCAGCCGTTGCCGAGCTTGTAGAGGCCGTCGGCGGTGGCTACGAGCGGGACGCCGGCGGCCGAGACATCCCGGACGTCCGATAGCCCGGCGTGATCGAGTTCGCCGTCGTGGGCACGGTAGACGCCGCTGTCGGTACCGATAAGACCCCCGTCGATCGCCCGCACCGTGGCGACGGTCTCGTCCTCGAGTGCTGTCCACTCCTCGGTTCCGGCCGCTCGACACGCGAGGCGGCCGTCCGGGTCGGCTGCGATCAGATCGCCGTCGTCGTCGTAGCCGACGGCGACCGCCGGGCCGAAGCCCGTTTCGACGAACGGTTCGTCGCCCGCGTCGTCGGTGTCGGCTCCGTCTTCGAGTGAGCGTATCCGAACGTCCTCGTCGGTCGCGACGGCGACGGCGTCGTGGGTGGCTGCGATGTCCCGGGCCTCACAGCGCTCGCAGAGGCCGAATTCGCCGACGGTGTCGCCGGCGACGCGAACGCGGACGACGCCGATCTCGCTCGCGACGTAAGCTGTGACCGCCCCGTCGCGGTCGCCGTAGACGCGCTTCTCCTCGATCGAGTCCATACGGTATCGTGGCGGTGGCGGGCCGAAAACGTTCCGTCCCGTCGGAATCGGGTTGCGGAACCCCTTTGGGGGGGCCGCTCGGACTAGCGCGTGATGCAAGTCTTCGGATCGAGCGGGACGCGGGGCGTCGCCAACGAGGAGTTGACGCCCGCCTTCGTCCTGCGTGTCGCGAAAGCGGCGGGGACGATCTGGCGCGACGGCCGCGGTGGGGGCCGGGTCGCGATCGCCCGCGACACGCGCCACACGGGACGGATGCTGGCCGATGCGGCCGCGAGCGGGCTAGCGAGTACCGGCACCGACGTCGACCGTCTCGGGGTCGTCCCCACGCCGGGGGCACAGGCCTACGCCGAACGGGAGGGTGTCCCCGCGATCGTCATCACGGCCTCGCACAATCCGCCGCCGTACAACGGCGTCAAACTCGTCGGCAGCGACGGCGTCGAGCTCTCGGTCTCCGCCCTCGAGGAGATCGAGGAGACGCTACTCGCGGAGAATTTCACCGTCGCCCCGTGGGACGAGACGGGTCGTGTCAGCGAGTGCGACGGCGTTCGGCGGGAGTACGTCGACGAACTGCTCGCGGCCGCCGACCGGGAGGCGATCGCCGACGCCGACCTCACCGTGGCGCTCGATCCGGGCCACGGCGCGGGGTCGCTGACCAGCCCGGAATTCTTCCGGCAGCTCGGCTGTCGCGTCGTCACCGTCAATAGCCAGCCCGACGGCCACTTCCCCGGCCGGGACCCCGAGCCGGTCCCCGACAACCTCGCCGACCTCGGGCGGCTCGTCCGTGCGACCGACGCCGACGTCGGTATCGCCCACGACGGCGACGCCGACCGGGCCATCTTCTTCGACGAGCACGGCGAGTACGTCGAGGGCGACGCCACCTTCGCCGCGCTCGCCGCCGCCGAACTCGAGGCCGGCGACACCACCGTCTCCGCGGTCAACGTCTCCCAGCGGCTCGTCGACGTGGTGGGCGAGGTCGGGGCCGAACTCGAGTTGACCCCGATCGGCTCGACGAATATCATCACGCGCATCGAGGAACTCGAGGCCGACGGCCAGCGCGTGCCGATCGCGGGCGAGGGCAACGGCGGGATCTTCTTCCCCGACTACCGACTCTCCCGGGACGGGGCCTACACGGCCGCCCGATTCCTCGAACTGGTCGCCCAGCGACCGGTCAGCGAGATCGTCGCGCCCTACGACGGCTACGTGAACGTGCGGCGCAACGTCGAGTACGAGTCGACGGCCGAACGCGACGCGATGCTCGACGCGGCGGCCAATCAAGCACAGGCCGCAGACGCCGACCTCAACACCCGCGACGGCTACCGACTCGATCACGGCGACGCGTGGGTGCTCGCTCGCCCCTCCGGCACCGAACCACTGGTCCGGATCTACGCCGAGGCCCGCGACCGCGACCGCGCCGAGGAACTCGCGGGCGACATGTACGAGGCGCTGGCCGACGCGAAAGCCGCCGTCTAAATTCTCTTTTTGCTGGTTTTAGCGGCTCGAGGGCGGTCGACCGTTCAGTACAGCAACCTCTTTTACCGGGGGAATCGGCTGGCGTCTGCGACGCCAGCCTCAACCCCCGGCAAAACCCGTTGATGCCAAAAGGCCGCCGTCGCGGGGTTTCACCCCGCTCCGGCGGTGAACCGCTCGCTTCGCTCGCGGATTCTGGGTCCGTCCGCAACGTTCCATTCGTATCTATACTGAACGATCACGGCCGCTCACGGAACGATCGTCACCGGAATCTCCGCGCGTCGCGTGACCCCCTCCGCGACGCTGCCGAGCAACACCCGCGAGACGCCGGCTTTCCCCTCGCTGCCCATGACGATCGCGTCGACGCCCTCCGCGGTCGCGTACTCGAGGATCGCGTCCGCCGCCCCGCTCCCCGAGACGACGGCCGTCTCGACCGTCTCGTCGTACCCCTCTGCGAGCGCTTGAACGTCGGCGAAGAACGTGGGCTCGTCGTCCCCCGCGACGACGCTGCCGTAATCCGCCTCGAGGTCGTCGACCGCGTGGACGACGGTCAGTCGATCGGCCGGCACCCACTCGAGGGCGTGTGCCAGCGCCGCCCGCGCCGGCTCGGAGTCGTCCATCGGGACGAGGACGTGTCTGGTCATACGCGACCATTCGGAGAGTAGCGGCTAAAATCCGGGGTCAGTAGTTCGGGCCGTCGGAGTCGCGGACTCAGACCGGGTCCTCGGTTTCGAGCGCGTCCTCGAGTCGCTCCCGTTCGGTCCGCAGGGTCTCGAGTTCGTCCGCGACGCGGCCGTCGGTCAGCCGCTCGCGTTCGGCGGGGCTGAGTTGGGCGACCGCCTGCGCGGCGGTCTGCAGCCGGTCGTAGTCGGGATCGGTCGCGAGCAGGCGGACCTCGCGCAGCGCCGCGACGGTGTCCTCGTCGGCGATCCGGGTGACGAAGGGGCGGTACTCCCGCGCCCGACGGCGGAGCGCGCCGGCCGGCTCCGGCGGCCAGTCGATCGTCAGCGCCTCGGCGTCGATCCCCTCGAGGTACGTCTGCTGGGTCGCCACCGACCGCTTGAGTTCGTCCGCGCTGTCGACGTAGTGGGACAGCTTCGACCGGGAGTAGTCGGCGTACTCGAGCAGTTCGGGGATCGTGTACTCGCCCGCCGAATTCCCGCGCACGTAGCCCGCCAGATCGTCGGGCGGGCGCTCGTAATCCACGAACGGATACCACTGACTCCGCTCGAGCAGGTCGAACACCTCGCGCACGCTGGCCTCGAGTCGGTACTCCGCAAACGCCTCGCGGACGGCCTCGTTGTAGGCCTCGATCGGCGCTCGCAGTTGCTCGACCGGCGCGTCGAGATCCGCGTTCGCCAACTCGAGTAGTCGTTCACGCTCGTCGATCTCGCCGTCGAGCTCCCGCAGGCGTTTGGCGGCCGCCGTCCGCGCCTCCGCTACCTCCTCGCGGGCGGTTTCGCGTTCCTCCAACAGGTCGGCGTACTCGGCGGCCGGCTCGAGGCACTCGCGAGCGCGCTCGAAATCCGATTCGCTGAGCCGGCGCTTGTCGATCGCCTCGAGGGCGTCTTCGAAGGCCTCGTATTCGGGGAGATCCTCCGAGAGGCCGGAGACGAGCCCGTCGAATTTCCCCTCGAGTTCGATGTAGGCCTGGAAGTTCTCTTTCCCGGTCCCGGTCGCGCGGTCGACGTAGTCCTCGAGGAGCGTCGTCGCGTTCCGGTAGGCCGCCGTCACTTCCTCGACGGTTTCCTCGCCGTAGTCTTCGATCCGTTCGTCGGCCGTCGCGAGCCGCTTTCGGGCGGCTTCGAGGGACTCGAGGGGCGTCGGCTCGCCGTCGGCACGCCCGTCGGGAGCGCTCGAGCCGGCGTCGGCGGGAGGGGCGCGTTCGCTCATCTCACTCGTAGACGTCGTCGGGATCGTACACTCGCTCGCCGACGTTCTCAACGTCGACCGTTGCGGTCGACGAGCCTCCGTTCGCTTCGCTTACGGAGACGCCTTCGATCGTTCGGTAGAAACACGACCGGTGGCCGGTGTGACACGCGCCGCCCTCTTGATCGACCAGATAGAGCAGGGTATCGGCGTCGCAGTCCACGCGGACCTCCTCGACGGCTTGGACGTGGCCGCTCGTCGCGCCCTTCTCCCAGAGCTCGTCGCGGCTTCGGGAGTAGTAGTGCGCTCTCCCGGTTTCGCGCGTCCGCTCGAGGGCCTCCGGCGAGACGTACGCGAGCATCAATACCTCGCCGCTGTCGGCGTCCTGTGCCACGGCGGGGACGAGTCCGTCCTCGCCGAAATCGACCGAAACGTCGTCGTCCATACTCGCGATATCGGTCGGCCGAGCGATAGGTCTTTTGCCGCGGGTGGCCTGCACGCATCGTTGTTCGAAAATCGTGAGACGAAAACGGGCGGAGCGGTGTTAGCGCCCGGTCCAACTCCAGCGGCCGACGACGAGCAGGACGGCCGCGAACAGCAGGAATCCGGCGGTCACGGCGGTCGTCCCGGCGGCCGTCGTCGACGCGGCGACCAGTCCCGACACCAGCATGAGTCCGACGACGAGCAGCAGTAAGCCGAAGATCGAGGCGATCGATAACCCGACTCCCTCTCGAATCCCCGATTTCGTTTCTGCAGCGTCCTCGAGGGCGCTCTTCGTCGGTTGCTGTACTGGACCGCGGTACGGGATTGCCATGTTTCTCGCCTCCTACGGGACATAGGCTCTCGGCGGCAATAAAGCGCGCTCACGAACGGACTGACTGTCCGGTCGGCGAGACGAGATGTGAGTTCGGGATACCGCTCAGAACCGAGACGAAAAATCGCTCTGTCGGTCGGTTCGGGCTCGAGGCCGATCAGGCCTGGCCGTTCAGCGTGATGTCGCTGACGCCGATGACGCGCTCGTCGTTTTCGAGTTCCGCCTTGGCTTCGTCGGGGACCTCGCTGTCGACGTTGTAGACGGTGAGCGCTTCGCCGCCGATGGTCTCGCGGGCGTTGAACATGCCGGCGATGTTGACGCCGTGATTGCCCATGACCGAGCCGATGAGGCCGATGACGCCGGGTTCGTCTGTGTTTCGCGTGACGACCATTCGGCCGTGGGGGATGGCGTCGACGCGGTAGCCGTCGATGCGGACGATGCGCGGGTCGTCGCCCGCGAAGAGCGTGCCGTCGACCGAGACCTCGTCGTCGTCGTTGCTCACCGTCACCGAGATCAGGCTCTGGAAATCCTCTGCCTGTCGGGTCTTCGATTCGGTGACGTCGACACCGCGGTCCTCGGCGATCTGGGGCGCGTTGACGGCGTTGACCTGCCACTCGAGGGGTTCGAAGACGCCCTTGAGCGCGCTCGCGGTGACGAACTCGATGTCCTCCTCGGCGATGTCGCCCTCGTAGGTGACCTCGACGTCCTCGATGCGGCCCTCGAGCAGTTGGGCGGCGACCTTGCCGGCGGTTTCGGCGAGGTCGATGTAGGGCTCGACGCGGGGGAACGCGCTCTCGTCGATCGAGGGCGCGTTGAGCGCGTTCGCGACCGGCTCGCCGACGAGCGCGGCGTTGACCTGCTCGGCGGTGGAGGTGGCGACGTTCTCCTGGGCGGCCTCCGTCGAGGCCCCGAGGTGGGGCGTGACGATGATGTCGTCGTGCTCGAGCAGCGGCGAGTCGGCGGCGAGGGGTTCCTCGGCGAAGACGTCGAGTGCCGCGCCGGCGAGGGTACCGTCCTCGACTTTCGCCGCGAGGGCGTCCTCGTCGACGACGCCCCCGCGGGCGCAGTTGATCAGGTAGCCGTTGCCCAGCAGATCGAGTTCGTCCTCGCTGATCAGCCCCTCCGTTTCGGGGGTCAGCGGCGTGTGAACGGTCACGAAGTCCGCGGCCTCGAGACACGGTTCGAACTCGACGAGTTCGGCACCGATGCGCTCGGCGCGCTCCTCACTGATGTACGGGTCGTAGGCGACGATGTCCATGCCAAGCGAGTCGAGTTTCTTCGCGACCTCTTGGCCGACGCGGCCGAGGCCGACGACGCCCAGCGTCTTGCCGTCGAGTTCGGCACCGAGGTAGTCGCTTTTGGCCCACTCGCCGTTTTTCAGGCGGATGTGGGCCTGCGGGATCGATCGCGCGGCGGCGAACGTCATCGCGACGGTGTGTTCGGCCGCCGCGCGGACGTTCCCCTCGGGAGCGTTGGCGACGATGACGCCGTTGTCTTTTGCGGCGTCGATATCGATGTTGTCGACGCCGATCCCCGCTCGGCCGACGATGACCAGTTCCTCGGCGGCGTCGAGGACGTCTTCGGTAACCTCCGTTCCGGAGCGAACGATCATGCCGTTCGCGTCGGAGACCGCCTCGAGGAGGTCGTCGCCCTCGAGTTCGTAGCCCGTCTCGACCTCGTGGCCGGCGTCTCTGAGTACGTCCAGACCCGCATCAGCGATGGGATCCGTGACGAGAACCTTCATGCGCGAGACAACCGTGTGGAGCATGTAAACCCTTCCGTTGTGATCTGGGGTGGCAAAAAGCACCGCTGTCTCGCGACACGGCATGACAGTTCTCCCACTGATCGGGAATTACTTGGGTGAATTATAGGTCGAACCCGCCTCGTTTCAGGTATGTACGATCGAATCCTACTGCCGACCGACGCCGAAGCGGGAACGGAACTCGCCACCGAACACGCCGTCGCCCTCGCGGAACACACCGGCGCAGAACTGCACCTGCTGTACGTCGTCGACAGCGACGTCTACGACGCCTACAGCGGCGATGAGTACGTCCACGAGTTCGAGGGCCTCGAGGCCGCCCTCGAGCAGATCGGTGAGGACGCCCTCGGCGCGGCCGCCGAGGCGGCCCGGGAGGCGGGACTCGAGCCGACGACGGTCGTCAGGCGCGGTAGACCGCACGACGAGATCCTCGCCTACGCGGACGAGGCGGACGCCGACCTGCTCGTCATGGGGTCGACGGAACGGCCCGGCGAGTACCGCCAGTTGCTGGGGAGCGTCACGGACCGGGTCGCGCGTCTCGCTTCTCGGCCGGTGACGATCGTCAAGACGCCGGTCGAGGACGGCGAGTAGCGCTCTCGGTCACTGTGCGTGTGGCAGCCGAACGATAACGCAGTTGCCCGCCTCGTCGGACCGGGGCTCGTAGTCGAGATAGCCGCCGTAGTCGTCGACGATCAGGCTGGCAAGCCACAGTCCCAGCCCGTTTCCGTGTCTAACCTGCGTGACCTGTTCGTCGTTGAAGATTCCCGCCCGTTCGGACGCGGGGATGCCCGGGCCGGTATCGCGAATCCGAACGGCAACGGTTCCGTCGTCCGCCTCGACGACGGCGATTTCGACGATCGGCTCGGCGGCGTCGGCGTGGACGATCGCGTTCTCGATGAGTTCCTCGAGGACGATCGTGAATCGCTCGTCTCCGACGACGACCGCGTCCGCGGCCTCGGTAATCGCGATCGTACACGCGGGATGGCGGTCCTGAAGGGTGGCGATGATCGTCTCGAGGTTGTCCCGGACGGAAACCGGCCGCTGTGAATGACCGTTTTCGAGGGCCACGTCGGCGAGTTCCTTCGCGGATTCGTTGAGTTCGATCAGCGACGCGGCCGCGGCCGCGATTTCGGCCGCGTCCTCGCGGTGGCCCTCGTCCTCGAGGCCTGTGACCAGTGTCTCGGCGAACCCGCTGATGACGTTTAGTTCGTTGCGGAGGTTGTGCCGAAGCAGTCGGTGGAGGACCTGTAGATGCTGCTCTCGGCGTTTCAACGGCGTAATATCACGTCCTTCGGGGACGAGCAGCTGGATCCGCCCCTGTTGATCGGTGATCGGGCGAACGGAAAAGTCGATGATTGCCGTCCGGTCGGCACCCTGAATGCGGAGTTCGCCATGGAACACCTCGCCCTGGCTGGCGCGTTCGACGGCCTCGAGGGCAGTCTCCCGGGCCTTCTCGTCGAACTGGAACCAATAGGTATCCCAGACCGGTTCCCCGACGACCTCGTCGCGGTCGATCCCGGCGAAGGAAAGGGCCGTCCGGTTGACCTCGAGGACGGTGCCGTCGGGCTCGAGGAGGCCGGTGAACTGGTAGGTGTTATCGAAGACGGCCTCGAAGCGGCGCTGTCGGGCCTTCCGGTCGGCGATGTCGCGAAAGAGGCCAGTAAACAGCTGTTGGCCCTCGTGGGTGTGTTCCCGCAGGCTCACCAGCACGGGCACCTCGTGGCCGTCTTTGTGGAGTGCGGGGAGTTCGATCCCGTCCCAGTCGATGTGTTTCTCGCCGGTCCGGAGATACTTCTCGAGGCCGGCGGCGTGGGCGGGCTGGAGCCGCTCGGGGATCAGCGTCATCTTCGAGGAGCCGATGAGGTCCGCGGGGCTGTAACCGAGGATCTCCTCGATCGCGGGGTTGGCGAAGACGATGGTACTCTCCTCGTCGATGGTCAGCAACCCCTCGGAGGTGTTGGCGACCAGCTGCCGGAAGAACTCTCCTTCCTCGAAGGGAAACAGCGGCGACTCGAGGTCGTCGGTCGAACTCGACCGCTCGCGCTGCCGGTCGCCATCGGTCACGCGAGGGAAACGGTACGCTGAACTTATATAAACACCGGCTACTGGCGTCGTGGCCCGACTCGAGCGGAAAGTCAGTTATCGAGTCGTCCCAGCAAGTCGCGGAACGGCGGCGATGGCGGCCCCGACCGCGACGAACGCGAGTGCAGTCGTCCCGATCGTCACGACCGTGCCGAAATCGGTCGCAGCGGCTATTGTCGGCGCGTCAGCGGTTGCCGACTCACCGTCGGGCGTCCACTCGGCGATCGTCGTGAGACCGGTCAGCAAGACGACGTAGCTCGCGACCAGCGTCCCGACCGCGAGGCCGGCCGCCCGGCGCGTCTCGAGTCGCACGTACCGGACGAGCAGGTAGCCGGCGATCAGCAATACGACGACCGGAACGAGCGCGGAAACGTGGCTGATGACGCCTTGATCCATTCTAAATGCGAAGCCGATCGGTTCACCGCTCTGTTCGATCGGTACACCGTGGCTCCCCAGTGTCACGAGCCCCGCGAGGATCAATCGGCTCGGGCCGTCTTCCGCGCCCGTTCCTGACGTTGCGATCAGTACGCGTACGAGGTGATAGGCCACCGCGTAGACGACTGCGAAGGCACTCACGCCTGATACGAGTCCGACCTTCCACGGTGCGACAGCCAGTCTTCGCCGTCTGGGACCCGGTACGGCGGTCGGATCGTCGTCGTTCCCGCCGTCCCCGCCGCCCTCGTTCTCATCGAGTTCTCGCTCGTCCTCGAGCGAGGGCCCCGTCTCGTATTGCCGATTCGGTGACATGTGGCCGGCAACGAACGACGATCGGGAATACGTTTCGGTCGTTCGACGCGTGGAACCAGCACCGTTTCAAGCGGCCGATCGCAACCTCGAGAGCGAGAGATTGCGGAATCGAAACCTGAACTGGTTTATCCCGGGACCGTCAACCGGCGAGCGATGACAGTCGTCGCCTTCGACTTCGACGGGACGCTTTCGGACTCCGAGATGACCGTACTGCTCGGCGACCGCCGCGGCGTCGCCGACGACATGGACGAGATCACCGAGCGCGCGATGAACAACGAGATCGAGTACGCCGAGAGCCTGCGCAAACGTGCGGCCCTGCTCGAGGGGCTGCCCGAAGCTGAGGCCGAAGCGGCCTTCGATGAGGTTGTCCTCCGGGAGGGTGCGGCCGACCTCATCGCGGAACTGAACGACGCCGGCGTCACGACCGCCATCCTCACGGGCGGGTTCGAACGCGGCGTCGCGGCCGCCCTCGAGCGCGAGGGCGTCTCCGTCGATCACATCGTCTCGAACCGCCTCCCGATGAAAGCGGGCGAACTCACAGGTGCGGTCGAGGGGCCGCTGATCGAGGGCACCAAAGACGACGCGCTCGCGGACCTCGCCGACGACGTCGGCGTCGACCTCGCGGACACCGTCGCGGTCGGCGACGGCGCGAACGACCTGCCGATGCTCGAGGTCGCGGGGCTGGCGATCGGCTTCGAACCGAAGCCGGCGGTCGAACCCCACTGTGACGTCGTCGTCACGTCGATGGCCGAAGCTCGCGAGACGCTGGTCGACGACGGCGTGCTCGCCGAGCGCTGAGCCGTCGGCGATACACACGATTTATCGTCCGTAACCGGCTGTTTCCGGTTCGCATTGCTCGTCCGATTCCGGCCAATCGGTCTCTTCTCACCGTTCTCGGTGCTCGAGTCGAATCGTCAATTTTCGGCGACTCTCAGGCCTAATAACCCATTTCTCCACCGAGAGAGTTTTAACTCACAGTCGAGTAAGTGGCTCTGATGATGTGGCAAGACCTCGTATTCATGCTCGGAAGCGGCCTCTCGATCGTCTTTCTCGCGCCGACGCTGCGCGACTCGAGCGCGCGGGTTCCGCTGGGCACGAGCCTGCCGTCGATGGGAATCGGGTTCGTCTACAGTGTGACCTTCTTTACCCTCGGGATGACGTTCTCCGCAGCGGGCGCGTTCGCCGCCGGATCGATGTGGTCGATGATCGCCCTGTTCCGTTCGCCCCAGGGCGTTTCGATGAAACTGCTCGCCCGCGAAAACCTCGCGCTGTTCGTCTCCGACGTCCAGTACTGGCTCGCCCGCCGACGGTCGGACGGGTCCCCCGCTGAACAGTACGTCTCGGTCGATCGCGCTCCCTCGCAGGCTCACGGTCAGGGTAACGGCAGTTGAAACCGCCTTCTCAGGCCTTCCTGCCGGTTCCGGATCGCAATCCGTTCGGTTCCAGACCGCTCTTTCGTCCTCGTGGACCCATCTCTGTAACGCGACCGTCCGGCAGCCGACCGATTCGGCTCACTTCCAGCAATATGGGATCCCCTGAGAGAGCGCTCAAATCGGTTGATTCGGCGATGAAAACAGTGAACGGGCAACGCGCCCTACCGCGAGTGGAACGCTATCGGTCGTTGATTTTCTCGACTGCGGTGTCGATGACTGCGTCTCCCTGCGTGATGAGCGATCCGACGATCGCGAAGGCAGTCGGGAAGATGATTCCAGCGAAGAGGATCGCATCAGTAGTCGAAGCCCCGAAATCGACGTTGGAGATGACATCTCCCTCGTCGTTGAGGAACTGACCGCTCTCGAGCGTCCCAACGCTATCGATGACCTGTCCCACGAGTACCTCGTCGCCGTAGCTGTGGGTCATCAGGAACGCAGCGATAGCAGCGAATACCAGATACGGCGGCGCGATCGTCAGGCCCGCTTTGACTGCGTCGACCGGGCTGTCAGCGTCCGTATACCGTGCGACTCCGTATCCGGCGACCATCAGCGATCCGACCGTAACGGTGAACAGAACCGTCGTGGCGAGAGTGAACGGTGAGTTGCTCAGGGCCGCGACGTTGTTCGGTGCATCACTGAGTGTGGCGACTTCGCCGCTGGCTTCGAACCCGACACCGAAGGCCGCAAGGTAACTCCAGCCGGCAGCGACCCACGAACTCACGAGATCGGTGACGACCGTCGTCTCACCGTCGGCGTAGGTGATCGGTGCCGCCTGCGCAGACGCGGCAACTGTCAAATACAGGTGTGTTAGGTATGTGATGAGCACCCCGATAATTCCGAACACTGCCCCCTCTTTGATCGGCAGGTCAGACCCGTCGTCGAGCGCCCCCTGTCCCCGTGGCTGCGACCGCTGTTGTTCCCCTGCCGGTTCGTCTTCGTAATCCAGTTGCTTCCCGTCTGACATCACCAACACATCAAACAGAGAGATATTATACCTTTCGGCACTATTCTTCGCGAATTGCAGTCATCGACCGTGACACACCGTTCAGAACCGTCTATCGACTTGTCCAATATCCATAATATATAGCCGATACTAACGAACTACTTCGAGAAGAGACTCGTATGGACCGGGGCGAACTCCCCCGAGTCGTCGGTCTCGGGCTCCGTATCTGTGATCGCGCGACCGGCGAGTCCCGTCTCGAGCAGATCCGTAACCGGCGGACCGACTTTCTCGGGTTCGACGAGGAACGCGTCGTGGCCGTGGTCGGACTCGACGACGTGGTGGGCGACGTCGACCGCGGCCTCGCGGCAGGCCTCGGCCAGCGCCTCGGCCTGTTCGGTCGTGAAGTGCCAGTCGCCGGTAAAGGAGAGCACGAGGAGTTCCCCCTCGAAGGCCGCCAGGGCGTCGGCGTCTCCCTCGTAGCCCGCCGACAGGTCGAAGTCGTCCATCGCGCGGGTCATGTAGAGGTAGCTGTTCGCGTCGAACCGGTCGGTGAACTTCTCGGCCTGATAGTCCAGATAGGACTCGACCTCCCGATAGGGGAAGAAGGCGGCCGCGGGGTCCGGGGGCTCCTCGCGAACGGCCTCCCGCCCTGCCGAGCGGCGGCCGAACTTGCGGCCCATCGAGGCCTTCGAGAGGTACATGATGTGACCGATCTGGCGCGCTCGAGCCAGTCCTTCCTCGGGTCCGGGCCCGTCGTAGTAGTGACCGCCGTTCCAGTTCGGATCGCCCGTGATCGCCCGCCGAGCGACGGTATCGAGCGCGAGACACTGGGCGTCGAGTCGGGCGGCGCTGGCGACCACCCCGGCGCGTTCAACATCGTCGGGGAACCGCCGCAGCCAGTCCAAGACGTTCATGCCGCCGACGCTGCCGCCGACGACGGCGTGGAGTCGGCCGACGCCGAGTTCGTCCAGCAGTTTCCGCTGGGCGCGGGTCCAGTCACCGACCGTGACCGGCGGGAAATCGGTGCCGTAGGGCTCGCCCGTCTCGGGGTTCTCGCTCGAGGGGCCGGTCGTCCCGTAACACGATCCTGGCGCGTTCGCACAGATGACGTAGTACTCCGTCGTGTCGATCGCCTTCCCGGGGCCGACGACGTCGCCCCACCACGCACGAGCCTGTCCCGCAGTCCCGCCGCCGGCGTCCGGCCGGCGGGCGACGTGGGCGCTGCCGGTCAGCGCGTGACAGACCAGCACCGCGTTGTCGCCGGTAAAGTCGCCGTAGGTCTCGTAGGCTACCTCGAGGTTCGGGATCGACTCCCCCGAGAGGAACTGGAACTCGCCCAGCGCGGTCGTGTTCTTCGTCGTCACGGCCGCTCACCCTCGTCTCGACAGGCCCGTGTCGCCGCCGCGATCGCCTGCTCGAGGTCGGCCAGAATATCTTCGGGGTCCTCGATTCCGACCGACATCCGGATCAGGTCCTCGGTGACGCCGGCTTCCTCGCGCTCTTCGGGCGAGAGCTGGCCGTGGGTGGTGCTCGCGGGGTGGATCACGAGCGTCTTCGCGTCGCCGATGTTCGCAAGGAACTGGGCGACCTCGACGTTCTCGCAGAAGGCCTTGCCCGCCTCGAATCCCTCCTCGAGACCGAACGCGACCATCCCGCCGTAGTCCTCGAGATATCGCGTCGCGTTGTCGTGCGTGGGGTGGTCCGCGAGTCCCGGGTGCGTGACCCACGCGACATCGTCGTGGTCGGCGAGGTATTCCGCGACGATCGCGGCGTTCTCGCAGTGTTTCTCGACGCGCAGCGGCATCGTCTCAAGCCCTTGTAGGGTCTGCCAGGCGTCGAACGGCGACTGCTGGTTGCCGAGACTGCGCAGCGACCGGTACCGCGCGGTGGCGGCGAAAGGCGCTTCGGGGAAGTCCCGCGAGAAGTCGACGTCGTGGTAGGCGTGGTTCGGACCGGCGATCTCGTCGTACCCGTGCTCGCCCCACGGGAAGGAGCCGCCGTCGACGAGGACGCCGCCGACGGTCGTGCCCGAGCCGTGGAGCCACTTCGTCGTCGACTCCCAGACCACGTCGGCCCCGTGCTCGAGCGGTCGGCAGAGAGCGGGGGTCGCGAAGGTGTTGTCGACCACGAGCGGCACGCCGTTGTCGTGGGCGATCTCGGCCACCCGCTCGAAGTCCGGGGTTACGAGCGAGGGGTTGCCGATCGTCTCGACGTGGACGAAGGCGGTGTCCTCGTCGATCGCCTCCTCGTAGGCGTCGTACTCGAGCGTGGGGACGAATTTCGGCTCGATGTTCCGCCGGGTCGCCGTCTTCGAGAAGTAGGCCGTCGTCCCGCCGTAGGTGTCCGTCGAGCAGACCACGTTGTCGCCCGCCTCGGCAAGGATCAGGACCGCGGAGTCCAGCGCGGCCATGCCGCTGCCCGTCGCGACCGCGCCCGCGCCGCCCTCGAGGGCGGCGAGTCGGTCCTCGAGCATCGTGACGGTCGGGTTGGCGATCCGAGAGTAGATGTAGCCGTCGTCCTCGAGGGCGTAGCGGTCGGCTGCGGTATCGGCGTCCTCGAAGACGTAGGAGGTCGTCTGGTAGAGCGGCGGTGCCATCGCGCCGGTCTCCGGATCGGGGGACTGGCCGGCGTGGACGCTGCGCGTTCCGAGGCCGCGCTCGTCCCGCTTGGCATCCGCATCGTGCCCGTCGCTCGCGTCGTCGCTCATGTTTAGTATGCATACTACTCCACGTTCATATGCACCGCAGTAACGGCAAAAACCGCAGACTAGAGAATATCACGCATGGAAATCAACACCGATCGCGACGTTCCCGCAATCGCTTCGCTTGCAGGCTCAAATCCTATTGCCGGACGACGATGCCCTTTGCGTGTGCAGACAGTCTTCCACCTCATCGCCGACGACCCGGCACAGCGAGCAACTGCGCTCACGATCGCCGAGAACCTCACGAAAGACGACTCCGTCGAGATCGACGACATCGCGATCGTCGCACAGGCCGACGGCATCGAACCGCTGACGGCCGGCGGCGACGGCAGCGACATGGTCGAATCGCTGCTCGAGACCGGCATCTCGGTCAAGGCCTGCGGGAACACGCTCGACCTGAAGGACCTCGCGGAGTCCGATCTCGTCGACGGCGTCGAGACCGTCCCCTCCGGCGGCGGCGAACTCACCCGCTTACAGAGCGAGGGCTACGCCTACATTCGGCCGTAGGTCCATTCTGGTCAATCGATACACGATGGCGCGCTGTGGCCGGCCGAGCGGAAGCGAGGACGGCCGACATATTGCGCGAGGGATGAGCGAACGAACCATGTGAGTGAGCGAATCGTCTGGGGAGGGTGTGGCGATCCCCTGCTGCCACGATAGCAGACCACTCGTCTTCGTCGGAACCACTCCGGAAAACCCAGTCAGTCGATTTCACTCGTGCTCGAGCGACTCGAGCATCGTCCGGACGGCTTCGGATTCGGTCTCGAAGCCGCTGACCTGTGGCGAGACGGCAACACAGATCACGAAATCGTCGCCGTGGGCGACGGGGTCGCTAACTTTTAGGTAGACATCGAGCGTGGTCCCCGTCGCGATCAGCCGCGCGCTCGCCTCGTATCGGGCGAGGGTCGTCTCGGTCCCGAGTACTGAAATCGACTGCTCGTCGACGAACTCGACGTCCTCGAGTCGGTCGTATCGCTCCTGTATCATCGCGACGAGGTCGTCCGTCGAGTACCCGCCGACGGGGTTGAACGTCTTCCCCAGTACGGACACCTGCGGCGTCGTGAGGACGGCGACGACCGCCGCCTGCACGCGGGTGAGTCCGACCGCATCCAGCGCGATCGCCCGGTCGTACTCGGCGTACCAATTCCGGGCCTCGATCGAGCGCTCGAGGCCAACACGGCTGACGGTCCGCTCGACGACGACCGCCTCGATGGTGTGTTCCTCGTAGCCGGTCTCCTCGAGTGCCGCCTGCGAGACGGTCCCGACGGTCGACGAGAGCGAGTCCTCGGCGAACCCGGCACAGCCGGCGACGATCCCCGTTCCGGCGGTCGCTCCCGCGGCGAGTACCTGCCGACGCGTGACTGTCATCGATAGTCACTGGTCGCCGGCGAACGAAAGCGCGTCGATTCCGCGCGTCTCAGTCCGCAGTACTGACAGTCGAACCGGATCGAACCGGGTGTCATTCGAGACGAACGAGTTCATACTCCCGCAGTCCCAAGGGGCGCTCGTGCACTCGAGTGACCGGGACCGGGTCGTGCTCGCCGCCCTCGTCTTCGCGGTGTTGTTCTCGCAGGTGCTGCTCTATCCCGGCGTCGCGGCGCTCGTAGAGGCGCTGGGTGCCGACGCGGCCACCTCGGCGTTCGCGGCGACGCCACTCGACGCGAGCATGTGGTTTCTGGTCGCCGAATTTGGCGCGTACGTCGCGTTCGTCGGTGTCTGGGGCGTCGCGAGCGACGCGACCGGCCGGCGCACGCCGTTTATCGTCGCGGGCGCGCTGGCCGGCGCGGTCGGCTACGCCGTCCTCGCCGCCGCCCCGATGCTCGGATCGATCCCCTTCGGCGGCGTGCTCCTCCTGCGCGTCTTCCAGGGGGCGATGACCATCGGCGCGTTCTCCCTGACGATGACCATGCTGATGGACCTCGAGGGGGGCCACGGCCGGAACATGGGCGCGGCGGGGATCGCCATCGGACTCGGTGCGGCGCTCGGCGCGCCGATCGGCGGCCAGCTCACCGAACTCAACCCGCTCGCGCCGCTGCTCGTCGCCGCCGGCCTGCTCGTCTGTGTCGGCGCGCTCGTCTCGCTGGTCAGGGACCGCGCGGCCGACAGTCGGCGGAGCGCTCGAGCCCTCGTCGATGGAATCCGCCGACAGCCGACCCTCTCGATTCCCTACGCCTTCGGCTTCGTCGACCGGCTTACGGCGGGCTTTTTCGCGCTCGTGGGAACCCTCTACTTTCAGGAGACGTTCGGACTCGATGCCGGAACGACCGGCCTCATGCTGGCGTGCTTTTTCGGCCCATTCGCCCTGTTGCAGTATCCGATGGGTGCCCTCTCGGACCGGATCGGCCGCACCGTCCCGATCGTCGTCGGCTCGGTCTGTTACGGCGGTGGTATCCTCCTCGTCGGTGCCTCACCATCGGTCCCGACCGCTGCGATCGCGATGGCCGGCGTCGGCGTTCTGGGCGCGCTCGTTGCACCCGCGACGATGGCGCTGGTCACCGACCTCGCCGGTGAGAGCGAGCGCGGGATCGCTATGGCCGGCTTCAACGTCGCCGGCAGCCTCGGCTTCCTCGGCGGGTTCATCATCGGTGGCACCGTCGCCGGCACCTACGGTTACCAACTGGCCTTTCTCGTCGTCGGTGGCCTCGAGATCGCCATCGCTATCGTCACAGTCCCTATTTTTTTGCGGCTCTCGCTCGAGCCGACCGAGCGATTCCGGTCGGACGATAGACATGATACGTGACCAGAATTGACAAGTCCGGCAGCGATGACGCTTCTATATTGTGGTGTGTATTCGCATAACGTTGTATCGGGAGAAGGTATCAATTTTTATGTGCACAGGCCCAACCCCCGGTGATGGCACGAGACAATCCGGTTTCGCGGCGGACAGCACTGAAGATCACCGGTGCGGCGGCGTCGACGGCGCTCGTCGCCGGTTGTAGCAGCGGTGGTAACGGTAACGGCAACGGGAACGGTAACGGCGAGAGTGAGGGGCCATACTCGATCGAGTCCGGGACGACCATCGAACTCAAATCGCTGGCCCAGTCTTGGGAAGGCGTCGCGCCGTCCCAAATCGAGGGCGTGGAGAATCCTGACCTCAGCCTCACCGAGGGCGAGTCCTACACGATCGAGTGGGTAGAGAACGAGCAGGGTTCACACAACCTCGCCGTCTACGACGACAGCGAGTCGGCCGTCGCGGGACCGACCGACCAGGTCAGCGACAGCGAACCCGGCCTGACCGTCGACTTCGAAGCGTCGAGTGACACGGTCGAGTACGTCTGTGAGCCGCACTACGACGCCGGAATGACGGGTAACATCGAACTCGAATAACGGTTCTACGCCACGATCGGGCGGAACGGTCGACACTGTCCGACCGTTGCAGGTCCGCTCGCTTTCTGCTGTTTTTCTCCGGTGGGCTCGATAGCCACTCGCAGCCGACGGCAGTCACTGCCGTCACCAACGGTCGTCCTTACAGCGTCGGGGTATGGGGTAGTATTGAGGCCCGGACCGATATGTGGATCGGGGCAATCGATCAACCGGGCATCAAAAGTACCATACCGCCTCGTTCCGCAGTAGCCCGTATCAGGTGATTTCCGTGACCGAGAAACGCGAATACACGGGCGACTACCCCGACAAAACGCTGTATATCCCGGGTCCGACCGAGGTCCGCGAGGACGTTATCGAGGCGATGGCCGAGCCGATGTTCGGCCACCGCATGGACCGGATGACCGACCTCTATACGACCATCGTCGAGGACACGAAGGAGTTCCTCGGCACCGACAACGACGTTGTCATTCTCACGGGCTCGGGCACGGAGTTCTGGGAGGCCTCGACGCTCAACCTCGTCGACGAGAACATTCTCGTACCGACCTGCGGGAGCTTCAGCGAGCGCCACGCTAACGTGGCCGAGCGACTGGGCAAGAACGTCGACCGCCTCGAGTACGACTGGGGACAGGCGATCAAGCCCGAGGACATCCGCGCGGAACTCGAGTCGAGTGACAAACACTACGACGTGGTTGCGACCGTCATGAACGAGTCCTCGACGGGCGTCCGGAATCCGATCGAGGAGATTGGCGACGTCGTCGCCGAGTATCCGGATACCTACTTCGTCGTCGATGCGGTCTCCTCGCTGGGCGGGGACGCCGTCGACATCGACGAACACAACATCGACGTGATCTTCGCCTCGAGCCAGAAGGCTTTCGCCATGCCGCCCGGGCTTGCGGTCTGTGTCGTCAGCGACGACGCCTACGATCGCGAACTCGAGAAAGACTCCGCGTCGTGGTACGGCGGCTTCCAGCGGACGATCGACTATTACGACCGGAAGGGACAGACTCACTCCACGCCGGCGATCCCGATCATGCTGGCCTACCGCAAACAGATGAAACGCATGTTAGAGGAGGGCCACGACGCGCGCGACAAGCGCCACCGCGAGATGGCCGAGTACACCCGCGAGTGGGCCCGCGAGCACTTCGACATGTTCCCCGAAGAGGGCTACGAGTCCCAGACGGTGAGCTGCATCGAAAACACGCAAGGGATCGACGTCGCCGCGACCATCGACGCCGTGAGCGAGGAGTACGACTTCGTCTTCTCGAACGGCTACGGCTCGCAACTCGGCGAGAAAACGTTCCGCATCGGTCACATGGGCGAACACGACCTCGAGTCGATTAAGGAGCTTACCGACGCGATCGAGGACGTCGCCGGGCTCTGAACCGGGTTCGAGACGTCGTTCGAACGGCTCGTCTCGCTCTCGGTCGCTATTTCGCGTCGGCGAGCAGCCGTCGAACCGCGGTCGCCGCGTCTTCGAACGCGTTGACGTCCATCCCGTCAGTCGTCATAATCGCGCCGGCATCCTCCTGTAGCACTCTGACGACGAATCCGTCGTCGTGGAATCGGACGGTGAACTCGTACGGTCCGATATCCGACCCGTCCGTCGGGTCCGTGACCCTCGTTCGGACCGGAACCTCCGCGAACCCGACCCGCTCGAGTTCGACCAGGATTCCCTTGGCGGCTCGAGCGGCCTCCGGCGAGTCGTAGAGGTCTCGCCGGAGATAGAGAACGTCGAACGCCGAGGGCGTGAAATACACGACGCTCCGGAGCGTATCGCCGAGACCCGTGCGCGCGGCGCTCACGATTCCGGTGGCCAATTCATCGCTGATTTCCGTACGGTACGTTTCGTCGATCATCGAATACTAGAGGCGACGGACGGTATCAAGGGTTTCGCCGCCGCTATCCCCGCGCGTGACCGAACGGGTCCGATCGACGTGACCTCACCGGCGGTCGGGCGGCCGGTACGCGTCGCCGAGAGGGGCGACGGTCACGAAAACAGCCCCCAGAGCCACTCGACGAAGCCAGCGAGCAGGTCTACGAACCGCCCGAACAGCGACCGGAGGCCGCCGACGAGTCCGCCGTCCCACCGTCCGCCGCCCCACTCCCCGCCCTCCGTCGCGCGGTCGTCGCCGAGCGCCGCGCGGGCGTTTACGAGTCCGTCGCCTTCGGCGCAGGTTCCGAGCACCGTCTCCGCCGTCTCGCCGAGGAGCTTCCGGACCGGATCGCTCGGTCCCGGACCGTCCTCCTCGCGCGTCTCCCAGACGAGCGCCGCGACGCCGGTGACGAACGGGGTGGCGACGCTCGTGCCGCTCGCCTCGGCGTACTCGTTGTCGACGGTGCTCGAGGTGACGTTTGTCCCCGGGGCCAGCAGATCGACGGCCGATCCGACGCTGCTGTAGGACGCCAGCCGGTCGTCTTCGTCCATCGCGGTGACCGCGACGACGTTCTCGTGGGTCGCCGGATAGGTCATCGTCTCCGCGGCGCACGAGTCGCTGCCGTCGTTTCCTTCGTTTCCGGCCGCACAGAGCAGGAGGTGGCCGTCCGAGTGCGCGGCGTCGATCGCCCTGCCGAGCGTGGCACTCTCGCTCTCGCCGCCGAGGCTCATTGAGATAATTTCCACGTCGTTCGACATGCACCAGTCGATCCCAGCGATCAGTTCGCTGTACCGGCCGGAACCGTCGTCGCCGAGCACCTTCACCGCGTACAGATTCGTGTTCGGGGCGACGCCGACGACGCCGCGGTCGTTGTCGTCAGCGCCGGTGACCCCGGCGACGTGGGTCCCGTGGCCGTGGCGGTCCTCGTAGTCGCCGGCGCCGCCGTCGGCGGTGAAGTTCCGCCCGCCGGCGACCGACAGACTGCAGTGGTCCGACTGGATTCCCGTGTCGAGAATCCCCACGTCGACGCCCGTTCCGTCCGGTTCGACGGCATCCGCGCCGATCCGTTCGACGCCCCACGACGCCCGTTGGTCGGGGTGGGTCGCACAATCCGAGCCGCCGGGCGGCTCGAAGAGGGTCGGCAGGGACGGCGACCAGTCCGAGGGAATCCCCGTCTCGTCGTCGTCTTCGACCGACGCCACGCGGCGATCGCGACGCAGTTCGTCCAGCCCGGTCGACGGCACCTCCGCGACCACGAACTCGAAGTTCTCGAACTCGAGGACCGTCGTCCCACCGATGGCCTCGATCACGTCGAGGAGTTCGCCGAGGTCCTTGAGCACGCCCGTCTTCGGATGGATGAACACTCGCTCGGTGTCGGTGCCGATCCCGTCCTCCGCTGCCGACGCCGGCATCCCGACCAGCCCGGCCGCAGCGCCGGCCCCGATCCCACCGAGTACTCGCCGCCGGCTGAGTTTCATGCGCAGGTGGATGACCAAGGGCGAAATAAGTCTTCTGTGTCGGCTGATAGTCAGCCGATACGATAGATCGCGCGTTCTCGAGCAATATCGGTACCGGCGATGGTGAATCGTATCGGACAGTAGGGCTACCCCACTCGTATCGTCGGCGAGTGAGTGGTTCGAAGAACCCGAACGACGCCGTTCACCGCGAGCGCCGATAGCGCTCGCGGGCCGACGACTGACCCGGAGTGAACGCAGTGAACGAAGGGGAAGGAGGAGTGCTTCTGATCGAAATTTTGCCGAGGGACGCCGCGCTGTGCGGCAGCTACGCTGCCGTCAGCGCGACAGACCGCAGAGTAAAATTTCGTTTTATGGAATATGGCCTTCGTCGCGCAACTGATCCGCTTCGCTCTTCTCGTAGCGCCACGTGATGTCGGCCTTCTCGTCTTGCCAGTCCCAGGGCTCGACGAGGACGACGTCGTCCTCGCGGATCCAGATGCGCTTTTGCATCTTGCCGGGAATGCGAGCGGTGCGCTCTGTCCCGTCGGCACAGCGTACTTTGACCCGATTCGCCCCGAGCATGTTCGTGACGGTCGCGAAGACCTCGTCGTCCTCGGGCATCCGGAGGTTCTTCCGACCACCCTCACCGTCGTCGCTCATGGCCGTGGGTTCGCGGTCGAACGGTTTAACGCTTTACTGATTCGATCGGCGGAATCGCGCCCGCTATGGCCGGCTGTGGCCGCGGTGAGACCCCGAAACCACGCCGCTTATTTCGCTCGGCTCTGGAATCCTGCGTATGTTGAAAAACCTCGGTGCGCTCGGTATCGCCGGCATCGTAATCTTGCTCGCCGGTATCGCCCTCATCGCGTCTCAGAACCTGCTGATCGCGGCGGGAATGGCCCTTATCGTCGCCGGCCTCGGGCTGGTCGTCAAATCCCTGATCTCGGGCATGCTCCAGAGTTTCGGCATGTTTTGAGCCCTCCCCTTCCCCTGGGGCCGAGCTACTGAGGCTCAAGCGTTTTGCGCCTGCGTCTCGTTGGTGTCGTATGGGATACACGCTCCAGTACTACGATCTCGTGCTGATCGCGATCGCATCGAGTCTGGGGACCGGAGCCGTCGTCGGCTACGCGACGCCCGTTCCGTTTCCGGCCGCGGTCGTCGCGCTCGGGCTCGTCTCGATCGCCTTCATCGGCCACGCCCTGTTCGTCAACGGGCCGGTCGACGATACCGAGGACCTGACCGAGGAGGTCGCCCTCGAGGACGTACCGACAGTGCTGTCGCCGATGGAGTCGGGTCCCGAGACGTAACCGGCCGATCTACACTTCGTTGTCGCCGGCGCGGTGTTCGCTGATGACCTGATCGACCATCGCGGCCTTGCGATCTCGTTTCCTGTCTTCGGCGCGCTCGTGCCAGTCGTCGATGGCCGCCTCGACGTCGTCCTCGCGGGCGACGGCGAGTTCGTCGACCTCCTGCATGGCCACGTCGTCGGCGGGGCCGACCGGGATCTCGCTGTCGAAGAGGATCTCGTCGGCGATTTCGGAGAGGCCGCCGTCCTTGAGGACGACGCGGGGGTCGAACCCCGCGAGCAGTTCGGCCGTCGAGCGGCCCGCGCCGCTCGCGTCGCGGATGTAGACCACGTCGCCGCTGGCGATGCCGTACTGCTCGTCGGCCTCGCGGATCGCCCCCTTCGTGAACTTCTCGACGACTTTGACCGGGACCAGTCCCTCCTTCTCCGCGGAGACATCACTGAAGTTCGAATGGTCGAGCTTCCAGAGGGCTTTCATCCGCTCGACTTTCCGCTCGAGCCCCTCAACCTCATCGCGAGCCTCGTCGCGCTCGCGTTCGAGCCGGTTTGCCTTCCGCTCGAGGCGGCTCACTTCGCGATCCTTGCGGACCTGCGTGCGCTCCTCGCGGCGGGCCAGCGAGAGCTCCGACTCGAGGTCGTCGATCCGGTCGTCGCGGTCCTCGACGCGCCCCTCGAGTCGCTCGACGTGGGACTGGAGCCGCTCGACCTGTCGCTCGAGGTCCTTGATCCGTTTTTCCTCCTCGCTCAGTTCGCGGGGTTTGTGCTCGGTGGACTCCTCTTCGGGCTCGTCGTCGTCGTTCAGGTCGGTGAGGACGGCCTCGACGCTCTCCTCGCCGGCGACGACGCGGGCGGTGACCTCGCCACGGTCGATCCCCGGCGGGAGTTTGTCGGCGATTCGCGCGAACTGGTCCTCGTGGGCGTCGAGGGCGTACAGCGCGGCGGCCATCGCGTCGCGCTGGTGGTCGTTCTCGTATGGGTGCTCGCGCGTGCGATGTTGTTTCTCGTCGACCGGGAGATCGGTTTCGGGGACCCAGCCTGCGGCGTCGAAGCTCCGCCGGAACTTCTCGACGGTTTCGGGCATCGGCGTCACGTCGGCCGCGACGATGACGGGGCGACCGCGCTCGACGATCCACTCGATCACCGCTGCGGTGTCGCTGGTGCGGGAACTCCAGACGTCTAACACCTCGCCTTCGAGGCCGATGATGGCGACGGCGGTCGTCGTCCCGGGGTCAATCCCGACGATGACGTGATCGCGGCGCTTGACCAGCGGGCGGAACTCGATGCCGTCGCGGCGCTGGCGCTCGATTTCGACGCGGACATCACCCGATCGATTTCGCGAGACGGGGATGTCGCTCGGCCGGGCTTGGACGGTGAAGATGGCGTTTGCGAGGCCGCCGTAGGATTCCCGGGCCTCTTTCTCGAACTCGAGGTTGGCGTCCTCGAGTTCGGACTCGACCTCGCGGGCTCGTTTCCGGACCGAGCCGTGGATGCGGCGGGTGTAGCGGTCCTCGCTCCAGCCGCCGCTGCCGGTCGAGCGCCCGCGTGCGACCTTGACTTCGGTCGTATCGGTAAACGCCGAGACCTCGTGGCCGACGTTGTGGGCGGCCAGTCGGGCGGCGGCTTCGGCCTCCTGCATCGGGTCCTTTCCGTAGGGGATGTTGTGTCGCTTCGCGACGCGTGAGAGCGGCTCGGGTTGTTCGGCACCCGTCACTTGGACGAGCATGGTCTCGGACGGGAGCGAGCCCAGGAAGTGGATGAGTTCGTCCTTATTCGCGGCCAGCTCGTACATGTTATCCGTCGCGATGATCGCCGGCTCCTCGTCGTCGATCAGTCGCCTGAGCTTTCGGTGGCTGACGACGTCCCGGGTGACCTCTTCCCCGTCGTAGACGGCCAGTGCGTACGATGGCGCATCGCCGCGCACGTCACCACTTTGGATGTCGACGCCGAAGACGACTGCATCGAGCGCACTCGTTCGCGTACTCACAGGGAGCCATAGGAACGAGACGGCTATAAATCCGACGCGGGTTCGCACTTCGCTCGAATCGCTGGCGGACAGCACTCGAGCAGCGGATGGAGCGGTCGGGTTGGACCTGCTAGTACCGGGAGCTTTTACAACTACTCCCGTGGAATCCATCCCTCCGATGAGTGTTCTCACGGAGTTCATCGTCCCGGCCGACGAATTCGTCCTGGCAGAGACGTTGACGATAGTCCCGGAGATGCGCATCGAAATCAAACGTGTCGTCGGGGGAAAATCGCACATCACTCCGTACTTCTGGGCCTTCGGAGCGGATTTCGATGCGTTCGAGCGAGCCGTCCGCGATGACGAGATGGTTCGGGAACTGCTCATTCTCGAGGAGCAAGACGAACAGCATAGTCACGACGAAGCGGAAGAAGAGCGGTTCTATCGCGTCACGTGGGAAATGAACGTGCCGAATCTGATCACCGCGGTCTCCGACGCGAAGGCGACCGTCTTAGAAGCCGTGACCGCCGATGCTGATCGCTGGGAAGTAAAAATCCTGTTTCCGAACGAGGAAGCGCTCTCCGGGTTCCAGGAGTACTGTCTCGAGCACGACTTTACCTTCCAGCCCCAGCGCGTGTATCGACCGGAAAACCCCGAAGAACAGGCCGAATACGGCGTGACCGCGGACCAACAGGAAGCGCTGGAAGCCGCATACCACGCCGGGTATTTCGAGGTCCCTCGCGATCGGACACTCACCGAACTCGCTGCCGATCTCGATATTTCTCGAAACGCGGCGTCTGCACGGCTCCGTCGTGGCCACCGGAACCTTATTGGCAACACGATCATTCACGAGGAGTAATCGGTGCTGGAGAACATGCCCCCGCATATAATGAGTGTGAGGACGACCACAACGGGCCTATTGAGGCGGACTTCGTAACAGGAGCCGGCGGGAAGAGTGGTAGTATGACAGCAAAGGATCCCCCAGCGTTCGGTCAGTCCGAGGAGGACAGTCGACGAACACACGACATGGACCCCGTTAGTCATCGTGTGATCAAAACAGTTGCTGCAGAGAGTAATACGGCCGTTTCCGACCTCGCGCCGCTGTACTACTCGATCGATCCGGATGCGCTTGACTCGCTTTTTTCGAACCCCTCTTCTCACTCGGTAAACCAACTCTCGTTTACGTTCTCGGACTATCGAGTGACCGTTTCGGGCGATGGCTCTGTTAGTGTGGTCGCACTCGAGGAAGCGAGAGCTGCAGCCGATGGAGACGAGTGATCAGTTCCGACTCGATACCGCCTACCTCTTTTGCTACTGTCTTCTACGATCCGAGTTCGAACGGTTTGTGCCGTGTCGTGGCCCTCTCGAGCAGTCGACTGTGTGTGCGTAGGGTAGCTGATCGAGCCGGGTGATAGTCAGTGGCTACTATATGCACGGCCGAGGGAGCCGACTGAGTCACTCGTTGCCGTCCGGATACGGAATCTCGAGGTACTGCCCGTCTTGGGGGACGAAGGCGTCGTCCGCATCGCCCGCGAAGACCTCTCGAGCCTGTTCCTCGTGGTCCTCGGTCCGCCCGGCATACCGCGAGGAGAGGTGCATCAGCGCGAGCCGGTCCGCGCCGGCTCGGTTCGCGATTTCGGCGGCCTGGCGGGCCGTCGAGTGAGCGGTATCGGTCGCGCGGTCGGCGCGGTCGTCGGCGAAGGTAGCGTCGTGGATCAGCAGATCCGGCTCGTCGGCCGCCGCGATCGTCGCCTCGGCGGGGCGGGTGTCGCCGGTGTAGACGATCGACCGGCCCGGACGGGGGTCGCCGACGACCTGTTCGGGGTCGACCACGGTGCCGTCCTCGAGCTCGACGGGCTCGCCCTCGTGGAGTCTCGAGAACTTCGGTCCGACCGGGACGCCTAATTCCTCGGCGCGCTCGCGGTCGAATCGGCCCTTGCGGTCGTCCTCGGCGAGCGCGTAGCCGACCGAGCGGGTGTCGTGGTCGGTTTCGAACGCCCGGACCTCGTACTCCTCGGCCCGGTAGGCGACATCGCCGTCGCCGACCTCGCTGATCCGCACCGGAAACGAGGGGCGGTTTCCGAGGGCGTTGACCAGCGATTTGAGCTGTTGGCGCGTGCCGTGGGGGGTGTGGATCGCCAGCGGCTCCTCGCGGTCGTTGAACGCCATCGTCTGGAGCAGCCCCGGAATCCCGAGGACGTGATCGCCGTGGAGGTGCGTGACGAACAGGTGCGAGACGGAAAACCCGGTTCCGAACCGCATCATCTGCCGCTGGGTCCCCTCGCCGGCGTCGAACAGCAACCCCTCGCCCTCGCGGGCGACGAAGACGCTGCTCGGATTCCGCTCGGTCGTCGGAATCGCCCCGGCCGTCCCCAAAAACGTCACGCGCAGTGCCATCGATAGTGCTTCGGCGGGCCGCGACTAAACCGGCTTCGGATCGCTCGAGCCCGAATTCACGGTCCGGCACCGACCCCAATCCGTGGGAATCGTTGCTGTCGGTATTCGAGTCGGTCGTTGGGTTCGAATTCCTGTCCGTTCGGTTCGACCGACGAACCGACTGTCTGAACTGTGGTAAGTGGCGACTATTCACCCAAACCATCCTGGAACGATCTACCGACCTGCGAACGGACGATGCGTTTTACGTCGATCGAGTCCCAACACGAGGACGACGACACCCCCAATGAGTTCGAGACTGACGTTTGGCACCCTCAAGCGGATCGTCGCCATCCTAATCGCGATCACCGTCGTGCTCGTCGCCGGTATCGTCGTCGGGCAGGCCCCCGCCATCTTCGGCGTCGAGGAGGACCCCGAGGCCTCGATCACGTTCGAGGATCAGCAGGGCGACGGCAGCAATGTCACGATCCGGGAGGTTTCGCTCTCCGAGGGCGGCTACGTCGTGCTCACCGACGGCGGCGACGAACCGCTCGCGGTCTCCGAGCGACTCGAGGCAGGGACCCACGAGAACGTCACCATCGAGCGCGAGGACGATTCGACCCGGGAACTGGTCGGCCAGCTCACGGCGACGGTCCATCGGGACACCGCCGATGAGGACGGCTACGCGTACGGCGAGACCGACGGCGAGGAAGACCAACCGTACCTCGAGGACGGGTTCCCGGTCAGCGACACCGCGACGGTGACGACCACCGAGGAGGACGCGCTCGGGGACTCGTTCGTCGTCGAATCGATCGACGCACCCGCGACGGCGACGACCAACGAGACGATTCGGGTGAACGCGACGATCCGCAATCCGACCGAGTTCCAGACCCAGCAGTCCGTCACGGTCCGTATCGACGGAACCGTCTTCGAACGACGAGTCCTGGAACTCGATGGCGGCGAGTCCCGGACCGTGACCTTCGAGATGGACACGAACGGCGCGCCGCCGGGTAATCGGACGATCGGCGTCTACACCGACGGCGACGGTGCGGTCTCGGACATCGACCTCGAGTTCCACACCGAGCCGAGCGTCTCGGTTTCCGACGCCTCCAACGAGACTGTAACGGCCGCCGCGGCGATCCCCGAGCAGGGATTCGTCGCCGTCGAGCAAAACGGCACGACGGTCGGGACGAGCGACCAACTCGACCCCGGTGAACACGAGAACGTGACCGTCGAACTGTCCGACGACGCGTCGGTCACCGAGGGCGAGGAACTGACCGCCGCCCTCTATGCGGGCTCGCCGGGCGAGGCAGACGCTGCCTCGCCGATCGAGTTCGAGGGTGAGCCGGTCGAAACGACGTTCACGATCGCGGACGCAGGGGCGGACGAGTCGGGTGATGGCAGTGACGACTCCGAAAACGAATCGACCGGCGACTGATCCCCCGCCTCGAGCGACGCGTAATCGACCGATTCTTACCCGTCCCGCACCTATCGGTTGGCGATGGACGCGCCGCTGTGGACCGAGACCCACGCCCCGGAGCTGGCCGAGTTGCCACAGGACGACGCTCGCGAGTACTTGGAGCGAGCCGTCGAGGAGCCGATCAACCTCCTCCTGCAGGGACCCCCCGGGAGCGGGAAGACGGCCGCAGCGCGCGCACTGGCCCGCGAGGCCCACGCGGACCCGGACAACGATTTCGTCGAGATCAACGTCGCCGACTTCTTCGGCCGGACCAAGACCGAGATCAAGAACGACCCCCGGTTCGAGCACTTCCTCGTCGGGCGCTCCTCGATGTCTAAGCGGGACATGATCAACCACGTCCTCAAGGAGTCCGCGAGCTACGCCCCGGTTTCGGGCGGGTACACGACGATCCTGCTCGACAACGCCGAGGACGTTCGGGAGGACTTCCAGCAGGCCTTGCGCCGGATCATGGAGCAACACCACCGGACGACCCAATTCATCGTCGCCACCCGCCAGCCCACCAAGCTCATCCCGCCGATCCGCTCGCGGTGTTTCCCCGTCTCCCTGCGCTCGCCCAGCAGCGACGAGATCGTCACCGTCCTCGAGCGCATCGTCGAGCGCGAGGGCGTCGACTACGACGACGACGGACTCGAGTTCGTCGCGGGCTACGCGAACGGCAACCTCCGGCAGGCGATTCTGGCGGCCCAGACGACCGTCGAGGACGAGGGCGAACTCACGATGAGCGCGGCCTACGAGACCATCGGTGAGGTCGGACTGGACGAGGAGATCGAGTCGATGTTAGACGATGCCGAGGCCGGCGCGTTCACCGATGCCCGCTCGACCCTTGATGACCTGCTCGTCGACGAGGGATTAGACGGCAACGAGGTCCTCGAGGAGATCCTTCGCATCGCTCGAAAACGGTATCAGGGCGATCGGCTCGCCGAAATCCACCGGCTGGCGGCCGATATCGACGTCGAGATGCACGAGGGGACGAGCGACCGCGTTCACGTCTCGCACTTGCTTGCGGAACTGGGTCGAGACGCCTGACTCCTGTTTCACTGCTCTCTGATCATTCGTCGAGAAAGCGAGGAATTCCCGGCCAATCTCTCGCCGATACCGACCGTTATCCCCCTCCCCTGCGAACGACCGGGTATGCCGACGCTTCTCGAGACCTACATCAAGAACCGGTTTCGCGTCCAGCCCAATCACGCGAATAACAACGACACGCTCCACGGCGGCAATCTGATGAAGTGGCTCGACGAGGTGAGCGCGATGTCGGCGATGCGATTCGCCGGCGAGACCTGCGTCACCGCCCGCGTGAACGAACTCGACTTCGAGCGGCCGATCCAGATCGGCGACACGGCCCTCGTCGAGGCCTACGTCTACGACGCCGGCCGGACGAGCGTCCACGTCGCGTTGCGCGCCTGGCGCGAGGAACCCCGCAGCGGCGAGACCGAGAAGACGACCGAGTCGACGTTTACCTTCGTCGCGATCGACGAGGACGGCGAGAAGGTCCCCGTCCCCGACCTCTCGATCGAGAGCGAGGAGGGGAAACGGCTTCGGGATCGGGTCCACGAGATCGAGGCGTGATTCCACTCAGGTGATCGTCCGTTTCTCGTTACGAGTCGTTGACGTTGTGAAAGCGCTCGAGTACCGCTTCCGGAACCGGGTTGACGTACTCGAACGGTTCGTTGTCACAGAGACGATCGAAGTCGCGATCGGTAGTCACCAGTACGTCGGCATCGGTCTGTCGAGCGAGCGCGATATAAAAGCAGTCGTAGACATCGTGGTTCTTCTCTGCACTGATTTCGTAGGCGTCGAGAACGGTCTGGTCGTCCACGTCGACGAACTCGAGCGGATACTGGAGGAGCGACGAAACGGCGTTTCGCGCTTCATATGTGTCGAAGCCGAGATCTTCGAGTACCCACTGAATCCGGAGCGGAAGATAGCCGAAGGCGATCAGTGAATCGCTCCCAGTGAGCGCTGGAACCAGTTCCTCCGCGACGTGTGGATGGCCGGGATGGTCGTCTACCAACTGAATCGACAGTGCGTTGAGGTCAGGCAAGACGCGTTTCGACCCCATCTCACCGACCACCGAACGTCGCATCACCCGCGTCCCGGAACGCCTCGTCACCCCACTCCTCTCCCCGTGTAAGCGTCTCGAGATCGGGCAGTTCCCTGACGAGACGGATGTCGCCACCGTCTCGAACGACTCGGAACTCGGTCCCGTCCTCGAGATTGAGTTCGTCACGGAGTTCCTTCGGAATCGTCAACCGGCCGCGATGATTGATCTGTGCCGTTCCGTACTCCTCGCTGGCAGTGTCGTTTGTCCCGCTCATTCTATCACCCGCATCTAATCAAACGCAATCGTTCACCATAAGACATGGGGAGAAATACGAACCCACTACAGTACTCTCCACTGTGCGGGTATCCACCTGTGCTTGATGGTGGTGCGGTGGGTCGCGAGCGAATCGGTCGACGAAGGCATGGCGACTACCCATCGTCACGACAGTAGCCCTTGCTGCAGCGTGAGTTTCCGACTCGGTATCGGAGACGGGACTGTGTTCAGTTACGATAGTCACCGCTCGAGGACCATCACGTACCGCGTCAGCGAGCGATGGACCCGGCGCTCGAACGTCGCCGCGAGCTCCCAGCCCGCCGCCCGCGCTTCGCTGTGCCACGACCGATCCGCGATCACGACCGCTCGCGGCGCGACCCGGTGAGCTTCGGCGAGCGCGCCCGAGACGAGGTCCTCGAGCCGGTGGGTCTCGATCTTCGACTGGCGACCGTAGGGGGCATCGAAGACGACCCCGTCGACCGCGTCGTCGGCCAGCGGCAACTGGGTTCCGTCGCCGCGACCGACATGCCACGAGCCCCGCGAGACGCCGGTCGGCGAGGGTTCATCGGTCTCGAGGAAGTACGCCAGATTCTCACTCGCCCCCGTAGCCATCTTCGCCTGCGCGTCGGTGCCGACTACGTCCGCACCGACGAGGCCGGCCTCGACGAGGACGCCACCGGTGCCACACATCGGATCCAGAATCGTCGCGCCCGGCCGAGCGCCCGCGACGTTCGCGACGGCGCGCGCGAGCAGGGGATCCATGCTCCCGGGCTGGAAGAAGGGTTTGTCCGTCGGGTTGCGCGTCCCGAAGTCCCGGACGCTCTCGGCCGCGAGCCAGCCGAGCGCGCAGGTCGAAACGCGCTCGCCCGCGGACTCCTCGTCGTCCGTACGCTCCCCATCCTCGAGAGAGTCCGCGCCCGAATCGGCCGCGAGCACGCCCTCCGAAAACGCGACCCGCAGGAGGTGGTCCGGCTCGTCGAGGTCCACCGCGAACCCGCGGTCGACCAGTACCTGTCCCAGTTCGCGCTCCGCGCGTTCGGTGCTCACGCCGCTCGAGCCGTGGACGTCCGTCGCTCGCACCGCAACACTGCCCTCCCGGTCGATCGAGGCGGCCTCGAGCACGGCGCGGGCACTCGCGAGGTCCGCGTCGCCGCGGCCGAGGAGGTCGCTTGCGCGCCGGGTGTAGGCGAGTCCGTGGATGCGCTCGGGGACGATTCCGCCCGCAACGGCGAGCCCGGGTGCGATTCGGCGGATACCAGTCGCAGCGCTGGCTGCCTCACAGGCCGCGAACGCGTCGTCTTCACCGCCGAACTCGAGCAGATACACGGTCGAATCATCGCTTCGGACCGGCCATGAGCCTACCGCTTTCTGCAAACCGGTCGATTATACACGATACCAAATATCATACCTACGACCCGTCTACCACCCTGAAATCGGCCGTCCCGGAGATCGCAGGGATCGTATAAACCGGATATATCAGGTGGCGGTACTAACCTTTATAAACCTTAAATACGTCTTTTTAAGCGACTAATGACGGATCCGAAGGACACCATCAACATCGAAAACGTGGTGGCGTCGACCGGCATCGGACAGGAACTCGACCTCCAGAGCGTCGCCATGGACCTCGAGGGGGCCGACTACGACCCCGAGCAGTTCCCCGGTCTCGTCTACCGTACCCAGAATCCCAAATCCGCCGCCCTGATCTTCCGCTCCGGGAAGATCGTCTGTACCGGCGCGAAAAGCACTGACGACGTTCACGAGAGCCTGCGCATCGTCTTCGACAAGCTCCGCGAACTCCAGATTCAGGTCAACGAAGACCCCGAGATCGTCGTCCAGAACATCGTCACGTCGGCCGATCTGGGGCGCAACCTCAACCTGAACGCGATCGCCATCGGGCTGGGCCTCGAGAACATCGAGTACGAGCCCGAGCAGTTCCCGGGTCTGGTCTACCGACTCGACGAGCCCGAAGTCGTCGCCTTGCTCTTTGGCTCGGGCAAGCTTGTCATCACCGGCGGGAAAAAGCCCGAAGACGCCGAACACGCGGTCGACAAGATCGTCTCCCGGCTCGAGGATCTCGGCCTGCTCGAGTAACGGCACCCGTTTTCGGCTGCCGTCGACCGCCTCGAGCGGTGCCCACGCCACCGATTCGCTCACGGACACGTCCTCGTGCCCGCCAGACAGCAGGTCCGTCGTGTCCGCGAGACTCTTTTCGCGACCGGCCGCAGAGCGCTCGTCGGTAGCGACTGCTTACCCGTTTGCCGCCGTAGTTCCCGGCTTGAGCAATCGCTGCTCTCGCCGATTGTCGCACACTCCACCGTCGATTTTACCGGATTATCGATCGTTCAATCCCGCCCCAGCGGGGCTGACTCGCCTGAACCGAGCCATATTCGTCGAAACGACCGTTCGCGTTTATCCGGCACCCCGTTCCTGACTCTCACGTGCCCATGACGATCCACCCAGATCGAACGACACCGGTTTCGGATCGGTTTCACCTCGGGAACGACGCCGCGATCGGCCGCCGCCCGCTCGCACGCGACACGATCCGGGACGTCGTCGACAGCGACCGCCGGCGCGAAGTGGTTCGTTGCGTCCTCGCCGCCGACGATCCGATCGCGTTGCGAACGCTGGTCGGGCGACTCGCCGACGCCGAGCACGATCCCGCGGTCGGGACGACGATCCACCGACTGCGCCAGCGGATTCACACCTCGCTCTGTGAAACGCACATCCCGCTGCTCGAAGAACACGATATCGTCCGCTTCGATCGGGTGCGGAACCTCGTCGGCCCAGCGGCCAACTGCACCGCGTTCGAATCCCTCCTCGAGTTCGACTCGCTCGAGCGCCCGATCGCCTCCCGACTCGAGTAAGCGATCGCGATCGGTCGCGATTACTCGACGAGACGCTCGATCTCGGTCACTAAAATATCGCTCGCGCCGGCGCTTTTGACCTCGGTAATCGTCTCGAAGACGTCTCCCTCGTCGACGACGGCGTGCACTGCGACCTTGGCCTCACCCTCTTTCTCGTCGGCGATGTCCATGATCGTCGGCCCGCCCAGTCCCGGAATGACATCGCGGACGGCCTCGAGTCGATCTCGGGGCACGTTCATCATCAGGTAGCGCTTGCCCTCGGCCTGCTTGACGGAGGCGAGGGCGGTCCGGACCTCGCCGATTTTCGGCTCGTCGAGGACGTCCTCGCGACCGAACAGGCGCACCGAACTCGAGAGGACCTCCTCGACGACGGCCAGCCGGTTCATCTTCAGCGTCGTGCCGGTGCTCGTGATGTCGACGATGGCGTCGGCCATCTCGACGTGCGGCGTGAGTTCTGTCGCACCCGAGACCTCGACGATGTCGGGGTCGACGCCGGTCTCGGCGAAGAAGTCTGCGGTGATATTCGGAAACTCGGTAGCGACGGTCTTGCCCGTCAGGTCCTCGACGCCGCCGATGTCGCCGTCTTCCGGAGCCGCGAGCACCAGCCGACAGCGCCCGAACTCCAGATTCAACAGTTCCGAGACGTTGTCGACGCGAGCCTCCTGTACCTGATCGAAGCCGGTGATCCCGAGGTCGGCCGCGCCGTCGGAGACGTACTCCGGGATATCGGCCGCACGGGCGAACAGTACCGTCACGTCGGGGTCGACGGTGTCCGCGTAGAGTTTCCGGTCGGCCCCGTTCTCGAGATGGAGCCCCGCCCGCTCTAAGAGATCGATCGTCGGCTCGTGCAGGCGGCCCTTGTTGGGAACGGCGATTCGCATATGCTGGCTCCTTGGCGGTGGTGGGGGAATTGTCTTTTCATCCGACCGAGTCGGCGGTTCGATCCCGGTGGCCAGTCTCTACGCCGACACGTCGTAGCCGGCCTCGTCGACCGCGCGAACGAGTTCCTGTGGGTCCGCGTCCCCGTCGACGGTAGCCTGTTCGGCCTCGCGATCGGCTTCGGCTGATTCGACGCCCGAAACGTCCTCGAGCGCGTCTTCGACGCTCTGTTCGCAGTGATCACACGACATGCCTTCGACGGTGAGTGTCTGACTCATACGAGTGTATAGGGGCAGCTCTTCTTTGTGCGTTATCCCTTCCGGCGATAACCTGCTGGTGGATTTGACTTCGGATTCCAAAGGTACCGCCGCCACGTTCTTTGGTGGCCGGGATCAACGAGGCGTATGCGCGACCTCGACGAAACCGATATGGCGATCTTGCGGCTGCTGGGCGAGAACGCCCGGCGGCCGTTCAGCGAGATCGCCGCTGAAGTCGACCTCTCCGGACCCGCGGTTTCCGACCGTATCAACCGCCTCGAGGAAGCCGGGATTATCAACCGCTTCACCCTCGACGTCGACCAGTCACAGCTCCGGGCGGGGGTGCCGGTGTTCGTACAGGTAACTGCGCCCCCAGACGCGGTCGAGGACTGCCGAACGGCGGCCGCCGAGGCCGACGCCGTCGAGCACGTGTTCGTCACCGCTGATGGCGAGATCTGGTTCTACGCTCGTGCACAGGTCAACGGCGTCCGCGAGTGGCTCGCGGGACTGCTCCCCGACGCCGACGGTATCGACTACGACGTAACGCTGGTCGACGACGCCGAGTGGACGCCTTCCCTCGAGGGGACGCAGTTCGCGCTCACCTGTGCGGAGTGTGGGAATACGGTCGACAGCGAGGGGGAATCGAGCCGGATCGACGGCGAAGTGTATCACTTCTGCTGTCGGTCCTGTCAGGGGCGGTTCGAAGGCCGATACGATCGGCTCGAGGACGGCGCCTAACTTTCGACTCGAAGGATTTCGACCCGTCACACTTTGGATTTCGACCAGTAAAGGGGGTAAGACGGAATCCCCTACTAGCGAGTAATGAGTACCCGGACGACCCGCTTGGACATCCGGGGCATGAGCTGTGCGAACTGCTCGCAGACGATCAGCGATGCCCTGGAGTCCCGAGACGGCGTACGCGAGGCGAACGCGAACTTCGCGACCGACGACGGGAGCGTCGAGTACGATCCCGAGACGATCCCGCTGGCCGAGATCTACGAGACGATCGACGAGGCCGGCTACGAGGCCGACCGCGCGACCCGTTCGATCGGGATCACCGACATGAGTTGCGCGAACTGCGCCGAAACCAACGAAGCGGCCCTCGAGTCCGTCCCCGGCGTCATCGACGCGGAGGTCAACTACGCCACCGACGAGGCAACCGTCGACTACAACCCAGCCGATGTCTCGCTCGAGGCCCTCTACGGGGCCATCGAGGACGCTGGCTATACGCCGGTCCGCGACGAGGGAAGCGAGGAGGTATCCGATCAGGATCGGCGCGACGCGGCCCGGCAGGCCGAGATCCGCAAGCAGCGCCGGCTGACGATCTTCGGCGCGGTGTTGTCGGCCCCGTTCCTGTTCTTCCTTGCCAACAAGTTCCTGCTCGGCGGGGCCTACGTCCCGGAGACTGTCTTCGGCGTCTCTTTCGGTTGGGTCGAGTTCCTGCTTGCGACACCCGTCTACGTCCTGCTGGGCCGCGAGTTCCTCGAGAATTCCTACACCGCGCTTGCGAAGAACCGGACCGCCAACATGGACGTGCTGATCGCGCTGGGCTCGTCGACGGCGTACTTCTACAGCCTCGTTGTCCTGCTTGACCTGCTCGCGGGCAATCTCTACTTCGACACCGCCGCGATGATTCTCGTGTTCATCACGCTTGGCAACTACCTTGAGGCCCGATCGAAGGGACAGGCCAGCGACGCCCTGCGGAAACTCCTCGAGATGGAAGCCGAGACGGCGACGCTGGTTGACGATGACGGGACCGAACGCGAGGTCGAACTCGAGGATGTCGCGGTCGGCGATCGGATGAAAGTCCGACCCGGCGAAAAGGTGCCGACGGACGGCGTCGTCGTGGACGGCCAGTCGGCAGTCGACGAGTCGATGGTGACCGGCGAGTCGGTGCCCGTCGAGAAAGAGGCCGGCGACGAGGTGATCGGCTCGACGATCAACGAGAACGGCGTGCTGGTCGTCGAAGCGACCAAGGTCGGCTCGGACACGGCCCTGCAGGGAATCGTCCAGACCGTCACGGAGGCTCAGTCACGCCAGCCGGAGATCCAGAACCTCGCGGACCGCATCTCGGCGTACTTCGTCCCCGCAGTCATCCTCAACGCGACGGTCTGGGGGCTGGTCTGGTTCCTCTTCCCCGAGGCGCTGGCTGGACTCGTCGACGCGGTGCCAGTGTTGGGGCTGGTCGGCGGCGGCCCCGCGGCCCTCTCGACGTTCGAGTTCGCGATCGTCGTCTTCGCCTCCGCGGTCCTGATCGCCTGCCCCTGCGCGCTGGGTCTCGCCACACCCGCCGCGACGATGGTCGGCAGCACCTTGGGCGCGAAAAACGGCGTCCTGTTCAAGGGCGGTGACGTGCTCGAGCGGGCGCGAGACGTCGATACCGTCGTCTTCGATAAGACCGGAACCCTGACGACCGGCGAGATGACGCTGACCGACGTGGTCGCACTCGAGGGCGAGTCGGCCGCGGCGGACGGCGGTGAGACGGCGGCTGACGGGGGAGCGCTCGCGATCCGGGACCGCCTCGACGAGAGCGAGGTGCTCCGGCTGGCCGCCAGCGCCGAGCGCAACAGCGACCACCCGCTCGCTCGAGCCATCGTCGAGGGAGCCGAGGAACGCGGCCTCGAACTCACTGACCCCGAGGAGTTCGAGAACGTGCCGGGACAAGGTGTCCGGGCGACCCTCGAGGGCCGCGAGGTACTGGTCGGCAACCGGCGGCTCCTCGAGGGAGACGGCGTCGATCCCGCACCCGTCGCCGACGAGATGGAACGCCTCGAGAGCGAGGGCAAGACCGCGATGCTGGTCGCGGTCGACGGCGCGGTCGCGGGCGTGGTCGCCGACGCCGATACGGTCAAGGAGAGTTCCGCCGAGGCGGTCGGCGAACTGCGCGAGCGCGGACTCGACGTCATGCTGCTCACCGGCGACAACGAGCGGACGGCCCGCGCCGTCGCCGAGCGAGTGGGGATCGATCCCAACAACGTCCGCGCAGGGGTCCTGCCGGAGGACAAAGCCGATGCCGTCGAGGACACCCAGTCGACGGGCCGTAAGGCGATGATGGTCGGCGACGGGGTCAACGACGCGCCGGCACTCGCCGTCGCCCACGTCGGCACCGCCATCGGCTCCGGAACGGACGTGGCCATCGAGGCCGCGGACGTGACCCTGATGCGGGACGACCCGCTCGACGTGGTGAAGGCCATCCGTATCTCCGAGGCCACGCTGGCGAAGATCAAGCAGAACCTCGTCTGGGCGCTGGGCTACAACACCGCGATGATCCCGCTTGCCTCGCTGGGCCTGCTCCAACCCGTCCTCGCGGCCGGCGCGATGGCGCTGTCGTCGGTCTCGGTCCTCTCTAACAGCCTGCTGTTCCGCCGGTACACGCCGGATCGGGACTACGAACTGCTCGGCCGATTCCGCCGCTGATCGGTGTTCGAGCGGCTGCCGGCACATCGCTCGAAGAAGAAGCTCCGACGTCACGGCCCTCGAGCCTGAGTCGACAGCGCGCTCGAGGCGTCGTCACAGCGTCGTCGACTAGTCGTCAGTCTCGTTCGCTTCGGGCGCACCGTTTCCGTTCCCGACGTTGCCGCGGGTCTCGTCTTCGTCGTCGCCTTCGTTCTCGTCGTCCTTGTCGACGTCGCGAATATCGACCTTGTCGCCGGTCCCGCTCTCGCTGATCACCGGCTTGAGGATGTACTTCCCGCTCTTGCCGGCCTTGTGGGGTGCGATGTCGTAGACGAAGTCGACCCGCTCGCCGTCGCCAACGGTGAACTGTGAGTTGAGCTGGAGCTTGCTGCTCGGCAGTTTCACGTTCGTCTCGGTGCCGTCGGTCAGGATCCCCTCGGTGTCGCTGACGTAGATGAATACCTTCTCGTAGTCGCCGGCCGGGAGGTCGAACTCATCGATCATCGAGGCGTTCGCGCCTTGGAGTTCGGTGAGGTCGACTGTCCGCTCGTCGACATCGTACTCGACCCAGTCCTCGCTGGCTGCGGCGTCGTCATCTGACGCGGCGGTTTCGTTGTCGGCAGCGCCATCCTCTGCCGTGTCCGTTTCGTTGCCGTCGCCTTCGTCGTCCGTCGCGTCGGTCGACGTTTCGTTGCCGCCGTCGTCGGACTCGCTCTCGTTGTCGTCGCCATCGGTCGCGTTGCCGTCACCACCGCCGGCCTTTTTGAACCCGACCTTCGTGATCGTGACGTTGAGGTGGTCGAAGTCGCCGATCGCGTTCGGTTCGTCGCTGACGTAGAACGCGGCCGTTCCGGTTCCACCGCTCGAGTCGTCGACGCTCTGCGGATCGTCGCCTGCCGATTCGCTCGTTGGTTGTCCGCCCATGCCACCGGCACAGCCGGCGACGGCCACGAGGGCCGCGACGAGTAGCAGTTGGACCGCGCGTCTGTTCATACCGAGCGACAGTCATCCAACGGTGAAAAAGAGGGTCGTCGGTTGGGGTCGTTTATATCGTTCAGCGGGAGTAAACCGGCCGAAACAGTGGCTCGTCCCCAGCAGTCACTCAGGGCGTGCTCAGTCCCTCGAGGCGCTGGGCGAACAGGGCCTCGAGCAGGGCGGGCGTGACGAATGCCTCGACGAATGCGGCGACGACCAACAGGAGCCAACCGGCGAGCACGAGGAGGCCGGTCCGGTAGAGGTAGGGTTTGGTAAAGACCGCGTCGCGAGTGCCCCGAATCCGCTGGCCGAACCGGTAGAGGAGCCGGAACCCGACGCCGGCGGCGATGAAGAGGGCCGGGAGTTCGAAGATCCCGTGGGGGAGCAGGCCGACGAGGATGTAATCGAGGCCGACGCTGTTGGCGACGGCAGCGCCGACGTTGCCGACGATGATCCCGTTGAACACCATCGCCCACGCGGTGAGGAGCCCGAGCGACAGCGCGCCGGCGATCGACAGGAAAAACGCCTGTGAGTTGTTCACCAGCAGGAATCGCGCTAACTCGAGTCCACCGAACTCGTCGATGTTCTCGGGAAAGAGGCTCTCTCCGAGCAAGTCGGCGATGATCTCGAGCAGGTTGTAGCCGGCCGCCAGAAGAAGGATCCCGATGACGACGCCGAGCGCGAACAGGCCGGCAGCGAAGCCGACGTACCGGCTGTGTTCGTCCCACGCGTCGGCCAGCGCCGCTTGCGGCGGATAGCTGCTGAAAAAGCCGCTGCCCTCCGCGCGCCGCGATCGATCGTTCATACCGGCTATTCCGCGACCGAAATGTTAAATCCGCCGACTGGTTTCCAAGACGTTTCGCCGTCGGGTGGCGGTGATCGGTCGAATCGACACAATAAGGCCGCCCGACGAGAACCGTGTGGCAATGACGACGCTTGCGATCACCGACGGCCGGGTTCTCCGGTCCGACCTGACGGTGACGGCCGCGGACGTACTGATCGATCAGGAGAGCGGCGAGATTCTCGAGATCGGTCCCGACCTCGCGGGTGAGGCGGACGAGACGCTCGACGCCGCGGACTCCCTCGTGACGCCGGGGTTCGTCAACGGCCACTGCCACGTCGCGATGGCGCTCTTGCGGGGGTACGCCGACGACAAGCCCCTCGACGCGTGGTTACAGGAGGACATCTGGCCCGCCGAGGCCGAACTGACGGGCGATGACGTCCGCGTCGGTGCCGAACTGGGTCTGCTCGAGTTGATCAAGTCCGGAACGACGGCCTTCGCGGACATGTACTTCGATGTCCCCGAAATCGCCGCTGCAGTCGAGAAGAGCGGTCTTCGCGCCCGCCTCGGCCACGGCGTCGTCACCGTCGCCAAAGACGACGACGACGCTCGCGAGGACGCCCGGACGAGCCTCGAGATTGCCCGCGAGTACGACGGCGCGGCCGACGGCCGGATCTCGACGGCGTTCATGCCCCACTCGCTGACGACCGTCGGGAGCGAGTACCTCGAAGAGTTCGTCCCCGAAGCCCGGGAAGCCGGCATCCCGATTCACTACCACGCGAACGAGACCGCAGACGAGGTCGCTCCGATCGTCGACGAACACGGGGTTCGACCGCTCGAGTACGCCGCCGAACACGGGATGCTCGAGTCCGAGGACTTCGTCGCTCACGGTGTCCACGTCGACGAGACCGAGATCGACCTGCTCGCCGACGCCGGGACCGGCGTGATCCACTGCCCGGCCTCGAACATGAAACTCGCCAGCGGGATGGCCCCGGTCGAACGCATGCGCGAGGCCGGCGTCACCGTCGGTCTCGGCACCGACGGCGCGGCTTCGAACAACGACCTCTCGATGCTCGACGAGGCCCGCGACGCGGCCATGCTCGGCAAGCTCGCGGCCGACGACGCCAGCGCGGTGCCCGCCGAGGCCGTCGTCGACATGTTGACCCGCGGCAGCGCCGACGCCATCGGCTTCGAGTCCGGCCGTCTCGAGGCGGGCGGGCCGGCCGATATCGCCGTCATCGACCTCGAGAAACCCCACTTGACGCCGCGTCACGACCTCGTGAGTCACCTCGCGTACGCGGCCGCGGCGGCCGACGTGCGCCACACCGTCTGCGACGGCCGGGTGCTCATGCGCGACCGCGACGTGCTCACGCTCGACGAAGCGGCGGTCCGGGAGCGAGCGCTCGAGGCGGCCGACTCGCTGGTCGCTCGAGCCGAGTAATGAACGACTGTTAAACGCTCAAATAAAGCGATAAACTGTATAAACGATCCTAACCCCTCGAACGTGACTGGCGAACTTCCCGAACCGCCGACGGGGTTTATTCAGGGATCCGTGAATGTTCGACTCGAGATGAGACGAAAACGGCTGTTCGCGCTCGTATTGACGGTCGCACTGTGTGCGTCCGTGTTCGCACCGCTGACCGCAGGGGCGAATACGGGGGCCGCTGACGCGGGCTCCGTCGACAGCGCCGATGTCAGTCCCTCGCTGATTCAGCAAAACGAGACGACTGACGACAACGAATCGGACGACGAAGTGGCCGACAACGAGACCGACGACGCGAACGAGTCGGACGATGAGTTGGCCGATAACGAGACTGACGCGAACGAAACCGACGACCTCGACGACAACGAGACCGCGGACAACGAGTCGGACAACGCTACCGCGACGAACTTCGGTGCGCTCGTCTCCGAGTACGCCGAGAGCCAGCAAAACGACTCCAACGAGTCGGTCGGCCTCTCGGTCGCGAGCTTCGTCGTCGCGAACAACCCGGGGAACGCGCCGAGCCACGCCGGCCCGCCGAGTCACGCCGGCCCGCCCGGCGACGCTGATGATGACGAAGACGCCGATGACGACGACGAGCGTGGCCCGCCGGACCACGCCGGCGCGCCCAGTGACGCTGCTGACGACGAAGACGCCGATAACGACGACGAGCGCGGCCCGCCGAGCGACGCCGGGCCGTCGTCCGGAGAAGATGCCGACGACGCGAGCGAGACTGACGACACCGACGACGAGGATGCCGACGACGAGGACGATGAAGACGACAATGACGGGGACGACGGCGGCAGCGGTGGCGGCCCGCCGAGCCACGCCGGTTCCAAGTAACGACCGCGACCACCCCCATCGACTAGGCACGTAGTGACCGCGGCCCACCCACCATTCTCGCCGATCGTTTTCAGTCCCTGACCGGCACGGTTTCGCGGCCGGAACCGAACGACCGCTCGAGTCAGTCGTCGGAGCGGTTCGGTACCGTTTTGGCCACGGTCCCACTCTGTCGAGCCATGACCGACACCGAGTATCCCCCGATCAGCGAGCAACTGGACGATGTCGCGTCCGCTCGCGAGGAGGGACGCCGGAAGATGGACTGGGCCGCCCAACACATGCCGATCCTCGAGCACGTCCGCGAGGAGTTCGTCGCCGACCAGCCCTTCGCGGGCGAGCGCATCGGGATGGCGATGCACGTCGAGGCGAAGACCGCGATGCTTGTCGAGACGCTCGCGGAGGGCGGCGCGGAGGTCGCGGTGACCGGCTGTAACCCGCTGTCGACCCACGACGACGTTTCGGCGGCGCTGGATACCCACGAGAACATCACCAGCTACGCCAAACGCGGCGTCGACGACGAGGAGTACTACGCCGCCATCGAAGCCGTTATCGCCCACGAGCCGACGATTACCGTCGACGACGGGATGGACCTCGTCGCCGCCATCCACGAGGACTACCCCGAACTGATCGACGGCATCGTCGGCGGGGCCGAGGAGACGACCACTGGGGTCCACCGCCTGCGCGCGATGGACGACGATGGCGCGCTCGAGTACCCCGTCTTCGCGGTCAACGACACGCCGATGAAGCGACTCTTCGACAACGTCCACGGCACCGGCGAGTCCTCGCTGGCCTCCATCGCCATGACCACGAACCTCTCGTGGGCCGGCAAGAACGTCGTCGTCGCGGGCTACGGCTACTGCGGCAAAGGCGTCGCACAGAAGGCGTCGGGCCAGAACGCGAACGTCATCGTCACCGAGGTCGAGCCCCGCCGTGCGCTCGAGGCCCACATGGAGGGCTACGACGTGATGCCGATGGCCGAGGCCGCCGAAGTCGGCGACGTGTTCCTGACGACCACGGGCAACCGAGACATCATCGTCGAGGAGCACTTCGAGAAGATGCAGGACGGCGTCTTGCTCGCTAACGCCGGCCACTTCGACATCGAGATCGACCTCGAGGCCTTAGACGACCTCGCGGTCGACCGCTACGAGGCCCGCGATGGCGTCGAAGCGTACGAGATGGACGACGGCCGGAAACTCAACGTCATTGCCGAGGGCCGACTCGTCAACCTCGCCGCGCCCGTCTCGCTTGGCCACCCCGTCGAGGTCATGGACCAATCCTTCGGGATTCAGGCCGTCTGCGTGCGGGAAATGCTCGAGAACGGCGACGCCTACGACGCGGGTGTCCACGACGTTCCCGACGACCTCGACAAGGAGATCGCCGAGATCAAACTCGAGGCCGAGGGCGTCGACTTCGACTCCCTGACCGACACGCAACACGAGTATATGGATAGTTGGGACCACGGAACGTAACTGCGACACTTTCTTTCTATAGTAGCCACTGAAAGTCAGTGCACACCTGATCGAACGACAGCGTCGCGGTCAGTGTGTAAATCGTTTCAGTGGCTACTATAGCCGCCAGTCACTCCTCGAGCCCGTCGCGCTCGGATTCGTCGACGACGAAGACCAGACTCCCATCCTCGAGGCCGCCGAGTCGAACGCGGGCCGCGAACGTACCGCCCGACTGTCGCCGTCCGGTACAGGTCCCAGTCCACCGCCAGCCCTCCGTGACCGTCGGGAGCGCCACCGACTCGAGGTGTTCGACCGCGTCGGCGGTAAACAGCTCCCGCCACGGCGTGCCGGGGAGAGAGGTGTGATCGACGCCGAACTGCATCGCGAACGAGCGACTCGCGAACTGGATCTCGCCGGCCGGGTCGACGATCCCGATCGCGTCGCCGGCGAATTCGATGCTCGCGAGCGACCGCCGCGATAGCGCTGCCAGCCGGTAGCGCTCGAGGAGGTCGTGAACACGGTCGGCGAGTCGCCCGGCCGCCTCGGAGCGTTCGACGACGGCGGTCCAGTCATAGGATCGGGTTGCGGCCGCGAGATCGGCCGTCCGCTCGTCCGCGAGGACGACGACCGGCAGATCGCCCGCGGTAGTTCTGATCGTCTCGAGGCGGTCGTCGACGGCCCCATCGTCGTCGCCATCGCCGTCGCTGTCGAACTCGGTCCCCGCCGGTTGCGGCGTGAGGATCACACAGTCGATCTCCTCGAATCGATGCCGCGCGTTCGCGAGTGCGGCCGCCGTCTTCACGGTGAGGTCGATGTCGTCATCGAACGCGCGTTCGATGTGTTCGCGGTCGTCTTCGGCGTCGACCAACAGCAGATGCAGTTTCGATCGTCGCTTTCGCTCGGTCGACTCGGCCGTTTCCGGGGTGGCAATTAACATCGCACTCTCTCGTGGACGGAACTCATTCTATCGCAGCCTCGCAGTTGGGGCTGATTCGGGGTGGTGACTTGCGGTTGCCGCTTGCTACGTATCCCCACCGGACTCGAGTCGTCCCGTCGCCGGCTACCCGCTGTCATGGACTGTCCCGTCGACCGCGACGGTACCGTCGCTGCCGACCTCGACCACCGCTCCGTCGTACTCGAACTCGACGCGAACCTCGGCGCTCGAGTCGGGTCCACAGAGTCGGTCGAGCGCCTCGGGATCGACGACGTTGTACAGCGGGTCGAGGTCGTGTGCGTCGGTACCGGTCGCGTCCGCAAGCGCCTCGACGATCCGCAGACTGATAGAATCGCTATGGTAGTCCAGTGTGGTTCCGTGCATCTTGGCTACACCGAGGCGACCGACCGGTATCCGCCTATCCGTTATACACGTAATTTCGCCGCGGATTCGACACTACGTGTATAGTGTCCCGGCAGATCGTGGACCGGCGGGTGACTTCGATCGGCTGACGGCTCGGGTCGGAGTCACTTCGGCCGAACGTTCCTCACTACTTCCCGATAATATAAAATATGATATTTTACTGTTGCTATGCAAAACTAACCACTCGTGTCATTGCCGGTCGTTCCATAGGTGGGGCATGGACGGTACCGCGGTCCAGACCGGGACGCTCGCGGATGCTCCGCGGCGGCTATTTGCGGCCCCCCTCGTTGTCATCGGCGTACTACTTGCCGTCGGGACCGGGACGTCGATTCCTGATCTCACGACGGTGGGAGTCGGGACGGTGCCGGGACCGGGCCTCTTTCTGCTGGGTCTCGCTGCCCGGAGCGGCTCCGACCGGACGGACGATATCGAACGGTTGACCGACGATTTGCAGCGGTTCGTCTCGCGAATCGAGAGTGACGAACCGGCCCCGTTTGCCGACGAGCCCAGTGACGGGACAGCCCACGACGGGCCGGTCGACTTCACGATCGACCGAGACGACGAAGTCGGCCGGCTCGCGGCGGTCGTCGACGAGCTGGCCGCGTCGGTCCGCGAGCGCGAGCGACGGCGCACCGAAAGCGAACACTCTCGGCGACAACTGTACCGGATCACGTCCGATCCGGACCTCAACGGCGAGACGAAAGTTCGCCGGCTGCTCGAACTCGGCTGTGACCGGCTGGGCCTCGAGACGGGACTCGTTTCGCGGATCGACGAGTCGACCGTCCGGTACACCGTCGAGACGGCCGTCGGACACGACGCAGACCTCGAGGGGACCGACCTGGATCTGTCGACGATTTACTGCCGCGACACTATTGCGTCGGACGACATCCTCGGAATCTACGACGCCGCGGCGACGGAGCGGGCGGACCACCCCGCTGCCGCCGACCTCGGGATCAACTGCTACGTCGGCGGGAAGATCGTCGTCGAGGGCGATCGCTACGGCACGCTCTGTTTCCTGAGCCGCGAGCCGCGAGACGACCCGTTCACGCCGGCCGAAACGTCGTTCGTCGACCTGATGGCTCGCTGGATCAGCCACTCCTTCGAACGCCGCGCGTCCGTTCGGACCATCCGGGAGCGAGAGCGACGCCTCGAGCGGGCGCAGGCGTTTACCGACGACGTCCTAGACGCGTTAGACGACATCTTCTACATCCTCGATACGGACGGCGAGATTCAGCGCTGGAACGAGAGCCTCGCCGCGGTGACCGGGTACGCCGACGACGAAATCGCGGCGATGCACGCCGTCGACTTCTTCGACGAAGCGGACCGGTCGCGGATCTCGACCGCTGTCGAGGTCGCGTTCGAGACGGGCGATACCCGGACCGAAGCGGAGCTCCAAACGAAATCCGGTGAGCGGGTTCCCTACGAGTTCGTCGCCGCGCCGCTCGAGGACCCGGCGGGAGAGACGGTCCTCGCGGGGATCGGCCGCGACATCAGCGAGCACCGGGAGAAACAACACCGCGTCGAGCGGACCACACACCTGCTCGAACAGTCCCAGCAGCTAGCGGCTGTCGGCGCGTGGGAACTCGACGTGACCGAGTCGCCGCCCGAGGTTCGATGGACCGATGAAGTCTACCGAATCCACGGCGTTCCGCCCGACGACGACGTCGATCTCGAGCGCGCGCTCGAGTTCTATCATCCGGACGATCGTCCCCAGATCAGTCGGGCGATCGACCGGGCGCTCGCAGACGGCGAGGCGTACGATCTGGAACTCCGGATACGGAGCGACGACGGGGAGATCCGCTGGGTGCGGAGCATCGGCGAGCCGGTCCGGGTCGACGGCGAGGTAGTCTCGCTTCACGGGGCGGTCCAAGACATCACCGACCGCAAGGAGCGCGAGCGGGAACTCGAGCGCGCCGAGGCGATCATTCAGGCGCTCGACGAACTGGTATACACCCTCGACGCGGACGGGAATTTCCGTTTCCTGAACGACGCCACGACCTCGGTCGCCGGCTACGACCCAGAGGACCTGCTCGGCGAGCACGTCTCGACGGTCCTGGCCGACGACGACCTCGAGATCGCACGAGAGCACACCCGCGAGTCACTCCGCGCCGGCGAACCGTCCCGGACGTTCGAGATGACTCTCGAAACCGCCGACGGCGACATGATCGAAACGGAGAACCACATGGCGCTGTTGCCGATGGTCGACGGCGAGTTCAGCGGGACGGCGGGCGTCCTCCGGGATATCACTGAGCGCAAGGAGCGCGAATACGACCTCGAGCGGACGACGGAACTGCTCGAGCAGGCCGAGCGGCTCGCGGGGATCGGCGGCTGGGAACTCGATATCCGCGACGGCTCACAGGAGGTCACGTTCACCGACGGGCTGCGTCGACTGTACGACCTCCCGCTGGACGAGACGGTCGATGCCGAACTGGCCGCTTCGTTCCCGCATTCGGACGACCGGCGGGCCGTCCTCGGCACCGTCGACGCGGTACTCGAGGACGGCGAGAGTTACGAGATCGAACACCGCATGCTGACGACCGACGGGGACGAACGGTGGGTTCGCTCGATCGGCGAACCCGTCCGAGCTGACGGGGACAGACCTCGTCCCACGGACGGCCAACCGGCGGCCGACGGCGACGAAATCGTGGGCGTCCGCGGGACGATCCAAGACATCACCGAGCGCAAGGAACGCGAACTGGCCCTCGAGTCGCTCCACGGGGCTGCCCGCGAGTTGCTCGGGACCGATTCCGACCGGGAGGTCGCGGAGCTGGTCGTCGCGACGGCGGCCGATATCCTCGCCCCCTCGAGCGTGGCCGTCTACGGGCTCGATTCCGACGTGAACCGACTCGAGCCGATCGCCGCCACCGACGAATTCGAACGGCTCTGTGACGGCGCGCCGTCGGTCCCCGTCGGCGACGGCGACTCCGTCCTCTGGAACGCCTACGTGACCGGCGCGGGGACGGTCGTCGACGATTCGGCTTCGTTCGACCGGTCGCGGGTCTTCGGCCCGAACGTCGAAAGCGGGATCGTCGTGCCGATCGGCGACCACGGCGTCTTCGTGGTCGCGTCGGGTGGCGACCCGATCGACGCCGAGGCCCGGCAACTGATCGAGACGCTCGTGGCCACGACCGAGGCCGCGTTCGACCGCCTCGAGAGCGAGGCCAGCCTCCGCGAGCGGGAAGCCCAACTCGAGGAACGAAACCGGCGGCTCAACCGCCAGATCGAGACCACGGAACTCATCAGGCGGATCGATCAGGTGCTCATCGGCGCGGACGGCCGCAAGGAGATCGAACGAACTGTCCCCGAGCGGTTGCTCGAGGCCGGCGCGGTCTCCTTTGCGTGGATCGGGGTCCTCGACGCCAGTAGCACCCGCCTCGAGCCCCGTGCGTGGGCCGGCTCCGGGCAGGCGTATTTAGACGACGTGTCCCTCGAATACGACGCGTCGGCCGAACCGGCGGTCCGGACCGCCCGAAGCGAAACGCCGACGGTCGTCTCGAACACCGTCGACGGGCTGCAGGGCGAGGGCTGGCGACGACAGGCGCTGGACCGCGGATTCCAATCGGTCATCAGCGTCCCGCTCTCCGACGCGGAGTACACCTACGGCGTCCTCACGGTCTACGCCGACGAGCCGGGCGCGTTCGACGACCTCGAGCGGACGGTCTTGACGGAACTCGGTGAGGGGATCGCGAACGCGATCACCGCCATCAAAACGCGAGAGGCACTCCACGCCGAGACGCTGCTCGAACTTACCCTCCGGCTCGAGGGCTCGAACGACCTCCTCTCGCGGGTCGCGACGGCGACGGGAGCACACGTCGAGTACGAGGGACTCGGTGCCCACTCCGCCGACGAGACGTTGCTGTTCTTCGAGACCAGCGGCGTCCCAGCCGAGGACGTACAGGCGGCCCTCGAGGACCTGGTTTCGGTCACATCGTACCGACTGATCAGCGAGGCGGACGGCGATTGTCGCTTCGAGGTGACCGTCGCGGGCGATGTCCTCGCCGCGGGGCTGGTCCGCCGCGGCGGCAGTCCGCGTTCGATGCGCGCCGACGGCGACCGGCTGGACCTCACCGTCGACGTGCCGACAGGCACCGATGTCCGCGAGTTCGTCGACGTGCTCGGAGAGCAGTACGCGACCGCCGAACTGCGGGCTCGTCGCCACGTCGAACGCTCCATGGGGACCCGAAGCGAACTCGTCACCTCCCTGTTCGACGTGCTGACCGACCGGCAACTCGAGGTGTTGCGGACGGCCTACTTCGCCGGCTTCTTCGACTGGCCCCGCGAGAGCACCGGCGAGGAGATCGCCGAGATGCTCGGCGTGACCCAGCCGACGGTCAATCGACACCTGCGGATCGGCCAACAGCGGCTGTTAGCGCAGTTGTTCGCCGACGAGTCCGCGGTCCCGGCGGAGTGAGGCCGGTTGTGCGGCCATGACGGCTCGAGTTCGGGAGAGGAACGCCCAAGGGTCCGGTGGCCGTACTACGTCGCATGGAAACACCGTCCCGCCGTCGGACCGACGGGCCGCTCCGCTCGATACTCGTCGCCGCCGCGCTCGCGATCGTCGGACTCGGGTCCCAACAGGTGACGACGATCCCTGCGTTCGTGCTGGAGCCGCGGTTGATCAACACGCCGACGCAGGCGTCGATCGGCAGCCGCGCGCTGGTGTTGATCCTCGGGTTCGTCGGCTTTGCCCTCGTCGGCGGCCTTTACCTCGCCGTCACCGACCGCGGCTGGTCGTACGTCGATCTGCGAACGCCGACGCGACGGGACTGGGGCTATATCCTCGCCGGCATCCTCGGCGGCCTCGCCTTTTACGTCCTCATCAGCGTCGTCGTGCAGTTTCTCTCGCTGCCGACCGCGGACAACTCGGTCACGACCTATATCGGCGACGATCAGACGATGGTGCTCGTCATGATCGTCATCGTCTTCTTCTTCAACGCGCCGACCGAGGAATTTCTCTACCGAAATATCGTCCAGAAACGCCTCTATGACGCCTTCTCGCGCCCGCAGGCGGTCGTCATCGCCAGCGCCATCTTCGGGCTGATTCACTTCCCGGTTTATGCCGTTCTCTCCGAATCGCTGCTCGCGACCGCTGTTCCGGTCACGGTCGTCTTCGGCGGCGCGCTGATCTTCGGCTACCTCTACGCGAAAACGGACAATCTCTTCGTTCCGATCGCCGCCCACGCCGCGTTCAACGCCGTCCAGTTCGGGCTGCTCTACATCGCCCTCGAGTACGACCTCGAGACCGGGGAGCCGACGACCTCGCTGCTGGTCGAACTCGTAGCGACCGTGCCACTGTAGGATTCGGCTGACGCGATCGCAGCGCCGTCCGGTCCTTTATTATCGACCGGTGGTGAGGGAGTGATATGTCTCAGGCGAAGGGCGACCGCCGCGAGCGGGAACTCGTCAACGAACTCGACGGGGCCGGCTTCGCGGTGATGCGTGCGCCCGCCAGCGGCTCCGCGACCGAACGGGAACTCCCCGACGTACTCGCCGGCGACGGCGAGCAGTTCTACGCGATCGAGGCGAAGTCGAGTTCCGGCGACCCGATCTATCTCACCGGCGAGGAGGTCGAGGCGCTGACGTTCTTCGCGCGGAACTTCGGCGCGAAACCCCGGATCGGCGTCCGCTTCGACCGCGAGGACTGGTACTTCTTCCACCCCGGCGACCTCCACGTCACCGACGGCGGGAACTACCGCGTCAAAAAGGAGACGGCCCTCGCCGACGGCACCGACTTCCCCGAGTTCACCGGCCAGTCCGAGAAAGTCACGCTCGAGGAAGTCGGCAACGCCGGTGACGACGGCCCGGACGAGGACACTCTACGCGTGCTCAACGCCGTCAAGCAGGGCGTCATGGACGTCGACGAGGCCGCTGAACTGCTCGAGTAATCTGTCCCGCCCGTCTTGTCGAACCCGGGAATCTGAACCGTCGGGTGGCAGTGCTCGAGTTCCTCGAGCGGGAGCACCGCTGATCGGACGGCATCGCACTCGGAAAATCGGGCGGCTGGAACCGGCCTACGCCGCCGCCTCGAGGCGGGTCCGCGGGAAGACGTAGACTTTCAGTGACGAGGGGACGACGCCGTTGCGGGCGACGGTGGCGTGGGGGTAGACCGCGCCGACGGCGGGCACGTCGGGGTCGTACCCCTCGTTCGTTGCGTACTCGGCGACGGTGCAGTCGGCCGCGCCGATTTCGACGGCGTCGGCTCGCAGATCCGAGACGTCGACAACGGTGAGGCGGTCGCCCGTCTCGCGGTCGATAACGGTGTCGCCGGGGAAGATCGCGTGCTCGTCGCAGTAGAACGGTTCGGTCGCGTCCTCTTCGACGAACGTCGTCTCGTCGCAGTCGTGGCAGGTGACCGAGATTTTTCCCGGCGGCGGGGTGCGGCCTTCCGTGATTTCGATCGCAACCCGGCGAATGTGTTTACAGCGTGCCTCGCGGAAGACGTGATCCGGACAGGTACACCTGCCCGCCTCGAGATCGACGAGGTAGGTGTGGTCGCTCGCGGACTCGACCTCGTAGAGGCCGTCGCCGAGGGGTAACACCGACATCGGTTCGGTGCGCGCCCGGCGCGAGCGCTCCGTGAGGTGGTCGGGAGACGGGACGTGAAGCGGTGCTTTCGGTGACGCTATTGTTTTCATAGGTGCGTCGAGAGGGGGTTCGCTGGTCGGCTGGCTATTCGACGTTAATAGGGTCTCGAGGGCAATAACGGCCGCGCCTGCATTCTCAAGTACCACCTTAATTTCGAGCGTGCTCCCGTAGTCGGACCCGAATCGACGCCGCCTGACCCCTTCGAAGCGCTTTTCACCGGGCCGACGAAACCGATTAGTCAATGGTCGAACGCGAACAGATCGTTGAAATCGCCGTATCCGTGGGGTCGGTCGCCCTCATGATCGCGGCCATGGTCTACGTCGGCTCCGCCTACGGAACCGAAACCAGCACGCTCTCGCCCGAGGGCGGTCAGATGCTCGTCGGGGTCATCATCGGCTTTATCTTCCTGATGACCGTTGTCGGCATCGTACTGGCCTACACGGTGAACGACCCCGAGGACGGCCTCGAGTCGAACGACGATGACGACGTCGACGCACAGGGCACGTTCTGAACCCGTCGGTACGTTTTTCTCCTTGGGCGGTTGACACTCGGTATGGTGAGTGCCGACGAGACGCCGACTCGACGCTATCGGTCCCGACTCGGCCGCGTCGCTGTCGTCGTCACGGTCGCGTTGCTCGGTTCGCCGCTGTTCATCTGGTCGACAGCGGTCGTCGATCCGGTCACCGCCATCGGTGGGTTGCTCGTCCTGTCTGGTCTCGCAATCGGGCTCGCGTGGCGACGATCGGAAACGGAGAATCAGTCGGCAGCTGACGGAACTGACGACGACGGGCACTCGAACGTCTGGGACGCGATCCCGTCCTGGCAGTACGGGGGTCGCCACGTCGAATCCGGCGGCATCGCTCGTGGCGAACAGGAACGGGCGCTCCAAGATATCCACCAGCAGGCCGAGGAACTGTCGGACGATCCCCTGAAAGACTAATCATCGGGTCTTCGCTCGAGCGCGGAGCCCGTTCGCCGGGTTAGTCGCCGCTTGCGGACTGGCCATCACCGTCGCCCTCGCTTTCTCGCCAGTCCTCGAGTTCCTCGTCGTCGGCGTCGTCGATCCGCTGCTCGTAGTAGGCCATCGGGTGTGGAATCCGTTCACAGAGGTCGTCTTTGTTCACGCAGTCGCCGTAGGACTGCATAGTGGCACACGAGGGGGCGGAGTACTCCGTCGGCGAGCTATCCCCGCGGATGTGGTCGGTCTGATAGCGAGTCATCTCCTCGCCGAACGACGAGTTGACGCGGTAGAGGTCGACGACCTGGTCGGTGGTCATCCCGATGCTCGTCAGGAAGGCGGTGATCGCGAACCGGGAGTGGTGGGGCAGGTGCTCACCTTTCTGAATCTGGTCGAGCAGGGCCTTCATACACGGCGGGAACAGGTCCGGCACGACGGTATCGATGTCCTGTGTCAACTCGAGGTCGGCGAGTACCTCTCGAATCTCGGCGGTGTCGTCCTCGAGTGCGGACGCGATGGCGTCTGGCACTTCGAAGGGGAGCCCGTCTTCGATGCGACCTCGGATCGCCTCCCGAAGGAGCGTGAGCAGTTCGTCCTCGTCGACGGGGATCTCGCCGGCCTCCAGTGGTTGATTAACGAGTCGCCACTCGTCGTCCCAGAGGTCTTCGGCCAGCGGCAGATAGGTGCCGACGTCGATCCGGTACTCGTCGTCGGCCTCTCGGACCGCCGCTTGCAGGTCGAACTCCGCGAGCAGTTCCTCGAGTTCCAATCCCGTCGACTCGATGCTTTTCAGTTCGGTCGTATCGGCCATGTCGGCGGTAAACCGCTCGTAGGCCGTCGCGGCCTCGGCTCGAGCGTACTTGCGTACGAGTACGCGTTCGTCGACCATCGAGACGAGGACCCGTGCGACGGGGTAGGACAGGAGTTCGATGCGGGCGTCGCGGTGTGGGTCTCCGATCTCACCCGTTTCGATCGCGGTGATAACGCGTTGTCGCGCGCGGTCGACGACCGCCCGATCCTGCTCGACGACGGTCGCCAGATCGACCGCCTCCGTCGCGACGGACTCGCGGGCCGCCTCGAGAAACGGGTATCGGGCGTGAAGTCGCTGCATCGGTAAAACGATATTACTCCGATGGGATAAACGCGCTGATTAGCACAATCGTCTTTTATTCGGGGTCGTCCGGCCGAACGACGAATCGGCGAGCGCCGGCGCCCGTCGGTCCCGCTGCCGGTCGCTCGCCGCGGACGGTAAAATCGTATTACCGGCACTCGCCGGCCGATCGCGCGACGAGTCAGCGTCGGCCCCCGTTCTCGGGGATCGATTTCAAGGGCGTCCGACACGTCGACTCGAGTATGCCACAGGCGACGAGAGACGGCGTGTCGATCTACTACGAGTACGACCGAAGCGAGGGACGGCGGCGCGCGCCGGTCGTGTTCGTACAGGGACTCGGATTCGGTCGGTGGATGTGGCGCTGGCAGCGCGAGGCCGTCGCCAGCGAATACGACGTGGTTGCCCCCGACAACCGGGGGACCGGCCGGTCGGACACCGGCCTCCCGCCGCTGGTATCGCGGCTGCCAGCCAAACTCCGCGCCCCCGTGCTCCTCAAACTGGCCGGCTACTCGATCGGTGGGTTGGCCGCCGACCTCGAGGCCGTCCTCGACGACGCGGGGATCTACGACGCCCACATCGTCGGCGCGAGCATGGGCGGGATGATCGCCCAACGCTACGCGATCGAGTACTCCCGGGCGAAGTCGCTGACCCTCTGTTGTACGTCCCACGGCGGCCCCGACGCGGCACCGGTGCCCGACGAAACGCAAGCACACATGTTCGACACGCCCGACGGGGCGAGCGAGCGGGAGACGCTCCGCCACCGGATGCGGCCCGCGTTCAACGATCGCTTTACGAACCGGAACCCGCACCTCATCGATCGGATCCTCGAGTGGCGACTCGAGCAAGACGCCGACGACCCCGCTCGCGAGGCCCAGGCCGCCGCCGTCCTGAACTTCGATGTCAGCGACCGTCTCGATGCAGTCCGCGTGCCGACGCTGATCCTCCATGGGACGGACGACCGGGTCGTCCCCGTCGAGAACGCGCGACTGCTCGAAGAGAAGATCTCGAACAGTCGTCTCGAACTCGTCGAGGGCGGCTCGCACCTCTTCTTCATCGAGAACGCCGACGACGTCAACGAGCAACTGCTCGCATTTCTGGACGAACAGGAGACCGACCGCCGCGCCGGCCGCGCCGGCGGGACCCTCGAGTGAGGGTGCTCGAGCGGGACGGCGCTTCAACTGGCCGTCGCGGTAGCGTCTCGAATCCGGATCTCGCCGTCCGTTCGGACGCCGACGTCGAACGTCTCGTAGGTAAACCACACCTGATGAGTCCCCGCGTCGCCGACTCTCTGGGCGTGTTCGACCAGAGAGTCGAGCGCGTCCGGATCGACGACCTCGTACAGCGGCGGGAGGTCGGCCGGCTCCGCCTCTCGGAGCGCGGCGACCGCGGTGACGACGGCCTCGCTCGGCCGGTCGCTGGCGGGGTCGAACGTCGTGACGCGGCTGTCGTCCCGTGGCTCCGACTCGTCCGTGGAATCGTTCGCGGAGGGCATATGTCATCCGAGAGCGAGTGTCCCGGTAGCCGCTCCCCTTTCCATATCGTATTTTTAAGTGGTCCGACGAACGGGACGCCAGTGAATCGATCCCTCGTAGCGACGGCGTCGGTAATCGGTGCCGACACCGAGCAACTGCGAAAACCGCGAAAACTGCGACGGCGTTACTCGCTCTGGATGCGCGGCGCGAGCATGTAGGTGACCTGTCCCTGCCCTTCCGCGAAGCCGAAGTAGATCTTGACGGGGAACTCCTCGCCGAGGTCGAGCGTGACCTCGGTATCCGAGGGGATCGCCTTGTTCATGTCCTTGAGATAGTCCAGCGAGAACAGCGAGTGGGCGGGGCCGACCTGCAGGTCGATCAGATCCTCCTGTGTCAACTCGAGGTGGACGTCGTCGGTGTCGCCCTCCGCGTCGACGTAGAAGTACTCCTCGGTCTCGTCGACACCGAGCGCGATGTGGTCGGAGACCATATCGGCGGCGGTCACGGAGCGGTTGACGTCTTTGCCCTCGAGGACGACCTCTCCGGGGAGATCGAGGTCCGGAATGTCCGGCTCCTGTCGGATCGAATCGGGGTCGATGAGTGCCAGCGTGTACTCGAGCCCGTCGATCTGGATGTGGAGTTTCCGGGTCTCCTCATCGAGTTCGAGCTGGATGAGCTGGCCGGATTCGGCCATGCCAGCGATGTCTTCCAGCCGCGAGAGGTCGACACCGATCAGCCCGCCGTCGGCTTCGTACGATTCGAACGCAGCCGCATCGAGCGAGAGGTCGACCATCCCGACGTTCGCGGGGTCGACGGCCCGGATTTCCAGACCGTCCTCCTCGAGGTGGATCTTGCACTCGTCGACCAACACGCTGATCGAATCCAGCGCGCTGGTGAGCGTTTCGGCGCTCACGATGGCCTTGAACATATAGGTCGGCGTACGGACGGTCGACATAAAAAGCCACCCTTTACGCGCGGGCGGAACCGCGGTCGGCGGGACGGGTTGGCCGACTCGGACAGTTGTCGAGGTGAGAACGGACTCCGACTGAGCGGGCGTCGCGAACCGAACTGTTGGCTCGATTTCGATACCCGTCGATCGGTCAGAACCGAAGAGAGAACGAATCACCGAAACGAAAGGGTTGATAATTTGGTAGCTAAGAGGCTCGGCTAGCGAATGCCTATCGATCAGTTGGCGGCACTCCTCGAGAACGAGTCGGTCCGCGAGGCCCTCGTCGTCGTCTACGAACGATCTGACGGTGGGGCGGACGAACTCGAGTGGCGCGATGTCAGGGACTCCCTGTCGAGCGATCAGTGGGGGCGACTCATCGAACGGGAGGTCCTCGTCAGCGCCGGAGCCGGGTTCGCGATCGCAGAGCCCGACCGAGTCGAACGGCTTCTCGAGGGGGACGAGCCGTCCGAGCGCACGGGGACGGACGACGAGTCCGCCGAGCACACGGGACTGGACGATATCGAGTCTCCGTCGTGGACGACCGCGGACAAGGCCGCGGGCGCGTTCGCACTGCTGCTGTTCGCCGGCTACTGGAATTTACAGATCCGGAACGTCGTCGCGTCGGTCGAGAGCGTCGTGCTCGGCCCCGTCACCGAACTCGTGCCGTTCCATTTCAGTATTATCTTCCTCGCGGTTGCCACTGGCCTCTATTCGACCGTGTTACAGTCCCGCCTGATGGACCACGAGAAACTCGCACAGTACAAACGGCGGCTGGAAGCCCTCCGGGAGCGAAAGGAGGCGGCGAGCGAGCGCGGCGACGACGAGGCCCTCGAGCGGATTCGGGAGGAACAGATGGCGGCCGCCGGCGACCAGCTCGGCATGTTCAAACTGCAGTTCCGGCCGATGGTCTGGATCATGCTGTTGACGATTCCGGTCTTCCTCTGGCTCCGCTGGAAGGTCCGCGGCGGCCACCTCGGTGCCAGCGAAGCGGGGCTGGTCGTCCCGCTCGCGGGCTCGGTCACGTGGCAGCAATCGCTCGTCGGCCCGATGCAGACGTGGCTCGTCTGGTATTTCGTCTGCTCGATGGCGGCCCGACAGCTCATCCAGAAGACGCTCGCTCTCCGGACCGGGTCGGCCTCGTAGCTCCCGTCTCGTCCGTTCGGCCGTCGAAACGACGAGTCGCGACACCTATCCGTCTCGACCGGCTAGTCGCGATAACTGAGTGACACGCTGATGGCAGGGAAAGACCACTACTACAACAAAGCGAAACAGGAGGGGTATCGCTCGCGAGCGGCCTACAAGCTCAAACAACTCGACCAACTCGAGAACGTCATCGACCGTGGCGACACGGTCGTCGACCTCGGTGCGGCACCGGGCGGCTGGCTCGAGGTCGCCGCCGAGGAGGTCGGCCCGGAGGGGAACGTCATCGGGGTCGACTTCCAGCGGATCAAGGAGTTCGACGACCACGACAACGTCGAGACGCTCCGCGGGGACATGACCGAGGAGAAAACGCGCGATCGAGTCATCGATGCCGCCGGCGGCCCGGTCGACGTCGTGATTTCGGACATGGCACCTAACATGTCCGGCGAGTACTCGCTCGATCAGGCCCGCTCGCTGCACCTCGCGCGACAGGCCTTCGAGACCGCGATCGAACTCCTCGACAACGGCGGGGACTTCGTCGTGAAGGTCTTCGAGGGGCCCGATGTTGACGACTTCCGAGCGGACGTCGAGGAGGAATTCCAGTACGTTCGTGCGACCTCGCCGAAGGCCAGCCGCGACGAGTCCTCCGAGGTCTACTTCATCGGCAAGGGTCGGCTCACGGCCTCGGTGCGGCCGGGCGACGAACTCGAGGTCGAAATCGAGGCCGTCGGTAACGAAGGCGACGGAATGGCGAGCGTCGACGGCTACCGGCTGTTCGTCCCCGACACCGTAGAAGGCGAGACCGTCACCGTCCGCGTCGAAGACGTCAAGCCGAACTTCGGGTTCGCACAGCGGATCGACCGAGACTGACCGCGTTACGACCGGCCGGCTTGCTATTCTTGATCCTCGAGGCGATCGTGGCGTTTGTCGATCTCGTCTAGGATATCCAGGTTCTTGCGGATCGAAGAACGGATCGCGTCGCTGCGGTTGACGAATTTGCCGTCGTCGCCGACGTGATCGTCTAAGTCGTCGAGGAGTTCCTGTGGGATTTCGACGCTGATCTTTGGCATCAGTCTGGGTAGCCGTTCGCAAGCCCCCGACTTAAGCCGTCGGCTCGCGGCACCGCATCGTTATTCCACGACGGTCCCACCGGTGTCGCTGTCCGGGTCGGCGTCGGCGGCCGAGCCGCCCCCGCCGCCACCGAACAGCCTGCCGCCGGCAGTCAGGACGTAGAGGACCGCGAGGCCGAGCAGGTACGTGACCGAAATCGGGATCGCGAACATGAGCATCATGAGGATCCCCTTCGGGCTGAAGAAGGCGGCGACGACGAAGATGCCGACGACCAGCGGCCGCCAGCGCTCGAGCATCGAGCGGTAGCTGATGATGCCGCCGGCGTGGAACAACGCCATGGTGACGATGATGTTCAGCAGGAAGCCGATGCCGACGGTCGTGAAGATCACGAGCCAGAAGAAGCTCTTGATCCGGTAGGAGATGACCATCCCGTTGCTGAGCGCGTCCGAGACCAGATACGAGATGATCGTCGGTGCGACCCAGAAGAACCCGAGGTAGGTCCCGACGGCGAAGCCGGCAAGGAGGCCGCCGCCCCAGACGACGAACGTGCGACGGTCGCCGTAGACCAGTCCGCGCTCCTTGGCGGGTGGCCAGGCGTAGAACAGGATCACGGGCAACGTAGCGACGAGCCCGGCCAAGGCGCTTATCTTCGCCTCGAAGATGAGTACCTCGACCGGGTGCAAGGCGACGACGATGTCCATCGCTTCGACGAGTTCGGCGAGACTCAACGTCGACGGATCGACGCCCTCCGCGACGACCTCCTCGAGCACGTCTCGGGGAACCCGATCGAGAAAGAGCCTGAGGACGTTGCCGAGCCCGCCCGAGTAGAGCCAGAAGAAGCTGCCGCCCATGACGAGCATGAAGAGCCCGACGATCCGGAACACCTTCGAGGTGAGACTGTTGAAGATGAAGGCGATGTCGTAGGCGTAGCCGCCGATGTCGTCCTCGTCAGTCTCCTCTTCAGTGAACGGGTCGAGCATGCCGGCCGCGGTGCTCGCGACGAGACTCTCGTCGTCTCCGTCCGCACCGGCTCCGCCCGTCGCGGCCGCGTCCCCCGAGCCGGCCGACTCGCTCTCGCCGCCCGCCTCCTGGATCGTATCGAAGCGATCGAGGATGGCCTCGGCTTTCGCCCGGTCGTCGTCGTACATGGCCTGCCGGGAGTACTCGAGGGCCTGTTCCTCGCTCATCGTCCGGAAGACCTGCGTCGACACGTCCTCGATGTCCTCGACCGCGAGCGTCTCGAAGTCGATGTCTTCGTGGGAGTCCGCCCGTCGAATGTCGTCCTCTCGCGGATAGACGGGCTGTTGGAGCACGTGGATCGTGTAGCCGAGTAAAACGACGAAGCCGACGGCGGCAGCGATGGCCAGGCCGACCGCGATCTCACCGAGGAGGCCGTGTTCGATCGCCACGGTCTCGAGTCCGCCCGTCCCGCTGGGTCGCAGCCACGACGGGAACGTGGGGTAGACCGATTCGCGGAGGTAGCCGAAGCCGCCCTGATTGACGGCGACGGTAATCGCGGCGGCAACGACGGCGAGCGCGCCGCCGAACTGGAGGACGCGTCGTTTGACGTGGGCGGTCCCCGTTCCGGCGGAGTTCGCCGCGCCGCGCCGGCGGATGTTCGTGACCACCTTGGCCAGTCCCAGGCTGAAGACATAGAGGACGACCATCGGCATCGCCCACATGACCTGTGTGAACGGGTCCGGCGGCGAGAACAGGGCCCCGAAGATGACGATGCCGACGACGGCGTGTCGCCACTTGTCTCGGAACGTCTCGTAGGGGATGATCTCGGTGTAGGACAGCACGCCCATCAACAGCGGCAGTTGGGCGGCGAGTCCGAACGACAGCGTCAGCAGCGCCATGAATTCGGTGAACTCGGTGATCCCGTAACTGGGTTTGACGCCGGCACTGACGGCGTTGCCCGCGAGGAACCCGAAAGCGTACGGGAAGAAGATACTGTAGGCGTAGATGACACCCGCCATGAACAGCGAGATTGCCATTACGACGAACCCGGCGATGTAGCCCTTCGAAATCGGGATCGCACTGGTGTAACCGCGGCGGCGAAGCGCTTTTCGAGAGAAAAAGAGCAAGGCCGGAATCGCAACGATGATCCCCGCTATCATGCCGATCTTGGCCTGCAGCAGGATCACCTCGAACGGCGTCCGGGTAATGATGTCAGTCGAGCCGGCGATCTCCTCGTTCATCTGGCCCTTCGCGGTCGCCTCGAGGAAATCCCAGATCACCACGCGCAGCGCATAGAAAGAGCCGACGAAGCCCAGCAGGAAGACGATAAACACCTTCTGGAGGTGTTGCTGGGCACCTGAAAGCAGTGCGCCGAGCGTCTCCCGTCCGGTGTTGATTGCCTTGGCAGTGTCCTCGTCGACGGCAGAACTCATTGGGTAGACGGTAACTGACATCCAGTTATCAACCTTTCGAGTGGGTATGCGGTTCGAGGACCGATCGAGCGGCCTTCTCACTCTCGAGGGGTGTTCGTAAGAAAAAGGCCTATAACCGGTGCCCTATCACTATCTCGTAGATGTCGGACGAGCCGGTGGACGACCGCGACGTGGAGGGCACTCGAGAGTCGGGGGGGAGTCCTGACGAGCGACGGCCAGCCGCCGATACGTCCGGTACCGGTGCCGATGCCGATTCCAACGCCGAGCCCGCCGCGGACGCCGGATCAGCCGATCACGACGAGTCGGACGAACCCAGCCTCGAGACGGACGGCGAGGGCGTCGTCGGCGACCGGCACAACCCCGAGCCGACCTACCCCGAGCGCGACGACGATATCGGCGGCATCTCGACGCCGCCGGACGACGAGGAGATGCCGCTTGCCGACCACATCGAGGAGATGGTCCTCCGGCTCGCGGTTGTCCTCCTGTTCGGAGCCGGCGGGACGGCGATCGGGCTCCTGTGGGCCTCACAGGCCATCGAATTCGTCTGGTTCAACGTCTTCCCCTACGACGTCAGCGAGGTCCCGCCGCCGCACGTTTACCACCCGCTCGAGCTGTGGCTCACACGGATCAAGATCTCGTCGCTACTCGGGATCATGTTCGCACTGCCGGTGTTAGTCTACGAGTGTTACCTGTTCATGCGGCCGGGACTGTATCCGAACGAGCGCAAGTACTACCTCGCAGCCGTCCCGACGAGCGTCGTGTTAGCGGCGGGCGGGATGCTATTTTCCTACATCCTCGTCCTCCCGATCCTCTTCGAGTACTTCACGTACTACGCCGAGGGGAGCGCGGAAATCGCGTACGCGCTCGGCGAGACGTTCAACCTGATCATCACGCTGACGGGCTTTCTTGCGGTCGTCTTCCAGATTCCGCTGTTCATGATGTTGGCGATCATGATGGGCGTGACCACCCGCCGCTGGCTGGCCCAGAAGCGGCTCTACTTCTGGGCGGCCTTCGCGGGACTGTCCTTTATGTTCACCATCGACCCGACGATGATGGCCCCCATCCTCGTCGCCGTCACGATGATCCTGCTGTTCGAAGGGACGCTGCTCGTCCTCAAGTGGGTCGGGCGGGAGTAAGTCGACTCGAGTCCGGTCCGTTTTCCTATACGATGCTCTTGGTATCCATCCGTTAGTGTGGGATCGCGTATTCGTGGACATTCGTTCGACAGACTCCCGACTGACCCGTCATATGATGGCCTTATATTGTATGTATCCGTTCGCATATTGTGGACTCCGGTCTGTCCTCGAGTGAAGATACAGAGTTCGTAAACGATCACCGTTTAGTAGGTGCATATGTTCTCCTAATCTGTGAACATTTGGATGGTATTGAGCCAATATCGCTTCGATGGGCGTGATTGTAAATCACACATCTCCATTCGCGCCGACACGGCGGGGTGGAAGCCGTGACCGAACTCGTCCCGACCACGTGTATGCGGTGTGCGGTCGGCTGCGGTCATGTCCAGCAGGCCCCCGAACGGGGATACGGCCTCGAGACCGTCCGCGGTGATGCCGCGCATCCGGTCAATCAGGGACTGGCGTGCCAGCGCGGCGTCAGCGAGACCGCCGATCCGGGCGGCGAGTGGCTGACCCGGCCACTCGAGCGGAAAGACGGCGAACTGGTCCCGACAACGTGGGAGTCGGCCCTGCAGCGTGCGGCGGGCGGACTCGGGAACGCACTCGAGTCGGGCGGCGACAGCGTGGCCGTCCTGGGGAGCGGCCAGCAGACGAACGAAGCAGCCTACGCGCTCGGGAAACTCGCCCGCGGCGGGTTCGGAACCAGATACTACGACGCCAACACGACGCTGTGTATGGCTTCGGCCGTCACCGCCTACTACGACGCCTTCGGCAGCGACGCGCCGCCGCCGACCTACGACGACATCCCCGAGGCCGAGAGCCACGTCGTCTGGGGTGCGAACCCGGCGGCCGCCCACCCGGTCATGTTCCGTTGGATCCGCCAGTCCGCCGACGCGGACGACTCCGAACTCATCGTCGTCGATCCCGTCCGCAGCGAGACCGCTGAGGTCGCCGACCATCACGTCCCGCTCGAGCCGGGGGGCGATCTGGCGCTCGCTCGAGCCGTCCTCGCCCGCGTCGTCGAGACGGATCGCGTCGACGAGGAATTCGTCGCCGAGGCGACGGTCGGTTTCGAGGACCTCCGCGCGGAACTCCCCGACGCGGCCGAAGCCGCCGAGATGGCGGGCGTTTCGATGGACGATGTCGACCGCCTCGCCGACGCGCTCGCGGACCGCACCCTCTGTTACTGGGGGATGGGGATCAACCAGAGCGTCAACGGGACCGCGGCCGCGGGCGCGCTGATCGATCTCTGTCTCGCGACCGGCAACCTCCGGCCCGGTTCGGGGCCGTTCTCGCTGACCGGACAGGCGAACTCGATGGGGACCCGCGTCTGCTCCTCGAAGGGGTCCTGGCCCGGCCAGCGCCCGTTCGCCGACCCGGACCACCGCCGCGAGGTCGCCGAGACGTGGGACGTGCCGGTCTCGCGGTTCCCCGACGATCCGGGACCGGGACCGGTCGGCATCGTCGACGCGATCGGCGACGACGTCGACGCGGTCTACGCGGTCGCGACCAACCCCGTCGCGGGCATGCCCGACGCGACCCGCGTCCGTGAGAAACTCGAGGACTCGTTTCTCGTCGTGCAGGACGCGTTCCGCAGCGAGACGGTCGAGTACGCCGATGTCGTCCTGCCCGCGGCAACGTGGGGCGAGTCCGAGGGAACGACGACCAACATGGAACGAACGATCTCTCGGGTTCGAGCCGCGACGGAGACACCCGGCGGCGTTCGAACCGATCTCACTCTGATCGGCCAACTCGCCGATCGTCTCGTTCCCGACCTGTTCGACGACCGGCCGGAGCCCGAAGCGGTCTTCGACGAGTTCGCCGGGCTGACCGCCGGCACGCCGGCCGACTGCTCGGGAGTCAGCTACGACCGCCTCGAGGCCGAGCGCGCAGTCCGCTGGCCGGCACCGGAGCCGGACGTGTCGGCGGGCTACCGCTACTACGAGGGCGGCGAGAGCGACGCCACGGAGGACTCGTGGTCGTTCCCGACCCAGTCGGGTCGCGCGCGGTTCTCGACCGGCGAGGCCCGCCCGCTTCCCGAGCCGACCGACGAGTCCTACCCGTTCACGCTGACGACCGCGCGCCGCCCGGACGCCTACAACACCGGGGTCCGGACCCGCGAGGACGAGCCGCCGACGGCCCGGGTCAGCCCGGCGACGGCCGCCGCCTTCGCGGACGAACTCGAGGTCCCGCCGGACGAACGCGACGACGGCGACGACGAGCGGTTCGCTCGCGTCGTCTCCCGTCGGGCGTCGGTCACGGTTGCCGTCGAGACCGACGAGGCGATTCCCGACGGCGTCGTCTGGCTGCCGATCCACCACCCCGACGTGAACGATCTCACGCTGCCCGATGTCGACCCGCGCTCGAACGAGCCCAACTTCAAGCAGTGTGCGGTTCGCCTCGAGTCGCTCCGGGAGCGGGACGGTAGATCGGTCGCCGAAGCGAGCGCCTAACAGCTCATGACCGCGAGATCGGATTCCGAGTCACCGAGCACCACCTCGGTCGAGATTCGGGGAACCGCCCGGCAGGGCGTCGCCTCCGCGACGCTCGGATTCTTCGTCGGCTTCGCCGGCGTCGTCCTCTATGGCCCCGTCGCGACCGAACTCGAGGGAGCGATGGGACTGTCCGGCCTCGCGCTCGGACTGCTGGTCGCCGCGCCTCAACTCACCGGTTCGTTGCTCCGGATTCCCTTCGGCGCGTGGGTCGAAGACGTCGGCGCGGCGAAGCCGTTTCTCGTCTTGCTCGGCTGTGCGGTCGTGGGAATGGCCGGTTTATCGACGATTCTCGTCACACTCGGAACCGATGGGTTGACCATGGCTCACTACCCGCTCGTGTTCCTGTTCGGCTCGCTGTCGGGCTGTGGAATCGCGACGTTTTCGGTCGGGGCCGCCCAGACGTCGTACTGGTCCCCGGAGGACCGACAGGGGACGATGCTCGCGGTGTACGCGGGGCTGGGCAACAGCTCGCCGGGAATTTTCACGCTCGTCGTCCCTATCGCGCTTGCCGCACTCGGCCTGACCGGGGCGTATCTGGCGTGGTTTGGCTTCCTCGTCTGCGGAACGCTCGTCTACGCGGTCGTCGCCGTCGATGCGCCGTTTTTCCAACTCCGGAAACAGGGCCTTGCAGCCGACACCGCGAAACAGCGGGCCGAAACGCGGGGCCAGGAACTGTTCCCCAGCGGCGACGCGATGACTTCGATCCGCGAGGCGGCCAGCATCTGGCGGACGTGGGTCCTCGTCGCGCTGTTTTTCACCTCCTTCGGCGGCTTTCTCGCGCTGACGACGTGGTTCCCGTCCTACTGGGCGGCCGTTCACGACCTGTCGGTCCAACGTGCCGGGGCTCTCACGGCGATCGCGTTCACCCTGCTCGCAGCGCTCGTTCGCATTCCGGGCGGCGTCGTCAGCGACCGGCTCGGCGGCGAGCGGACCGCGATCGCGAGCTTCGTCGTCGTCGGCGTCGCCGCGGCCGTGCTGATTACAGCGCGAACCGTCCCGCTCGCGATCGCTGGGACGGTCCTGCTCGGAATCGGCATCGGCGTCGCCAACGCGGCGGTGTTCGGACTCGTTCCGACGTACGTCCCGGAGGCCGTCGGCGGCGCGTCCGGGTTGGTCGGCGGCCTCGGCGCGTTTGGCGGCTTCGTCATCCCGCCGGTGCTCGGCCTCTTCGTCGACCTGCAGGGACCCGCCGGCTACGCCAACGGCTACGTCGTGTTCCTCGTCCTCGCGGTCGTCTCGATCGGCCTCTCCGGCGGGCTGTATCGGACTCGAGTGGAGCCGACCCCGGACACGGCGGTCCCGACCGACGATTGAATCCGTTTGTTTTTCGACGCGTCTCTTGCCCGTTCGTCGAATTCTCGATCGGTCGCGAGCCGGCGTGACCCGTCACACCGGCACTCTCGCACCGTCCGCGGACCGATGTACGCGCTGGAAGCGAGATCGGTATCCGATTTCACCCCCAACCGGGGTTAGCCGCGCAAGTCGTGTGTGTAATCTCCGATTCTACTCCCCGCCTAGCCGTGATATACGTCCTAATACAGTCAATATATCATTGGAGATACCACGCCCGGCCTCGGAATCGGGTCAAAAAAGCAGTTTTGTAAACGATTACTGTTATGTGTTCTGGGATCATGCTACTGAAACGTGAATTACGACATGTTTGGCGAGGGAATCTGCGTATTCGAGGCCAATCGTTCGGTCGGTGGGGTGAGTGTCGATGGCGCATAAAAAAGAGGAGCTCAAGGAGGGCTGTTACGGCGACGAGGTCCGCGAACACATCTTCGAGTTCGCGGACAACGGCGGCTACGAGGCGATTCCCGAGGACGAACACGAGAAGTGGTTCACCCGGTTCAAGTTCTGGGGGCTGTTCCACCAGCGTTCCGGACAGGAATCCTATTTCATGATGCGGCTGACCAACGCCAGCGGCATCTTAGAGCCCGACCAGCTGCGGACGATCGGCGAGGTCGCCCGCGACTACGCCAAGGGTCCCGTCGAAAACCCCGAATTCGGCAACGGCTGGATCGACCTGACGACCCGTCAGTCGGTCCAGCTCCACTGGCTCAAACTCGAGGACGTCCCTGAAATCTGGGAGAAACTCGAGGCCGCCGGCGTCCACTCCCGCTCCGCGGGCGGTGACACGATGCGCAATATCTCGGGCTGTCCGCTCCACGGCAAGGCCGAGGAGTTCGTCGAAGCCGGCCCGCTGCTCGAGCGCTTCGAGGAGGACCTGCGTAAGGACGACGCGCTCGCGAACATGCCCCGGAAGTTCAACATCAGCGCGTCGGGCTGTACGGTCGGTTGTGCACAGGACTCGCTCAACGACATCGGGTTCGAGCCGGCCACCAAGGAAATCGACGGCGAGGAAGTCCGTGGATTCAACGTCTGCATCGGCGGCGGATTGGGTGGTCGCCAGCCCCGCGCCGCGACGCCGCTCGACGTCTTCGTCCGTCCCGAGAACGCCTACGAGGTCGGCCGCGGGTTCGTCGAACTCTACCACGACTACGGCAATCGCCAGAACCGCTCGAAGAACCGCGCCCGGTTCTTCGCCGAGGACTGGGGCATGGAAAAGATCCGCGAGACGCTCCAAGAGGAATACGTCGACTTCGAGATGCATACCGAAGGCGAGGACTTCCGCGAGGAGTACACCTACAACGCCGGTCGTCCCGTCGAAGCGGGCCAGCACGACCACGTCGGCGTCGGCGACCAGAAAGACGGCCAAAACTACGTCGGCCTGAGCGTGCCCGTCGGCCGCCTGCCGGCCGAAGACGCCATCGAACTCGCCGACTACGCCGACGAGTACGGTTCCGGCGAGGTCCGCCTGACTCGCCGCCAGAATCCCGTCATCGTCGACGTCGCCGACGACGATCTGGACGATCTGCTCGCCGAACCGCTGCTCTCCGAGTACCCTGCCGAACCGAGCCCGTTCGAACGCGGCGCGATGGCCTGTACGGGAACGGAATTCTGCTCGATCGCGCTGACCGAGACGAAAGGCCGGATGGCCCGCATGCTGCGCTGGTTCAACGCGAACGTCGAACTGCCCGACGATGTCGGCAAGATCAAGATGCACTACTCCGGCTGTACGGCCGACTGCGGACAGTCGATGACCGCCGATATCGGCCTGCAGGGCATGCGCGCCCGCAAGAACGACGAGATGGTCGAGGCCTTCGACATCGGCGTCGGCGGCGGCGTCGGCGAGGACCCCTCCTTCATCGACTGGGTCCAGCAACGGGTCCCCGCCGACGAGGCTCCCGGCGCGATCCGGAACCTGCTCGAGGCCTACGCGGCCCACCGGTCGGAGGGACAGACGTTCCGCCAGTGGGTCGAGGCGACGGCCGAGGAACAGCTCGTCGAGTTCTGTGAACCCGAGGAAACCGACTTCGAAGCGCCGTACATGGCCGACGCCAAGCAGTCGTGGTATCCCTTCGCGGAGAGCGAGTCCGCGGCGGCCGCCACCGGCGAGGAGTCCGTGGCACCCTCCGACGACTGACGTGGTTTCGGTCCGTCGGGAGGCGGGATGCCTCGAGTTATCGGGCGCGTATTTATCAACACGTAGACCGTACGATCTCGCATGCCCGAAGACGTACTCTTCAAATCCGAGAGCGACCGGGACCGAGCGGAGATCGCATCGTTGCTTCGCCGCGTCGCGGACAACTTAGAGGCCGGCGAGGCGATCACGCTTACGGCCGGCTCCGAGTCCGTGACCCTCGAGCCGCCGGCTCGGCCGACCTTCGAGGTTAAAGCCGAACGCGAGGGACCGGCCGAGGGTCCCGGCGAACTGAGCGTCGAGTTCGAACTCGAATGGGACGAAACCGACGAGGGCGGGGAGAGCGATGGTGCGTTAGAAATCGAGTGAGCGCTGTCGAGCCGTCGTCGCGAGGCGTCTACTCGGCCCGCGACCGGTTTCGGACGCCGCTAGCGGTGCTCGCGCGTCCGATCGTAGGCGTAGTCCAGCGCGTCCTCGAGCGAGCCGGGGCCGTCGTAGCTGGCCGAGAACAGATCCATAAACTCGCGGGCGGTCCGCTCGCACCGTTCGAACGTGAGGACGGTTCTGACCCGAATCGTTTCCGAGAGGTCGAGTCCCGGATAGCTCGTCGCCGTCAGCGCGTAGCCGGGGTGGTCCTCGTCGTCGAGGGAGGCGGGTGCGACCTTCAGCCGCAGATCACCTGATTCGTGGAGGTACGTCCGATACTGCATTTCCCGGTCGGTGTCGGCCGGGGTGTAGGTCCGACACTCTTCCGTGTTCCACTCGAGCGGCACGTCGGCTTCCATCAATCACTGATACCAACCCGAGTGCTACGTTCGTATCGCAACGAGCAATATTATCGACCGATAGTCCAGATACTTCGACATTGGGGGGTTCTCTGCTCAAATAGTGGTTATATTCTGGATATATGTGTTCTGGAAGGGTTTTTATTCGGATAAACGTCGAATTCGACCTCGTCGTGGCGGTCTGTTCCTGCCCGGGTTCGAGCCCGAACGCCGCCTCGTCGGCCGCGGCTCAGTCGTCACTTGAGGATTCCGTCGCGAAGACGTCTTCGACGACCGGCTCCTCGTCTTCGGCCTCGGGGCTAACGCTGCCCGTTCGGTAGCCGTGGAGATCCAGCGTGACGTGATCGAAGCCCAGGTTCGAGAGTTCGGCGCGGACCGTTTCGACGAACTCGAGTTCCAGCGCTCGCTCGAGTTCGTCGGGCGCGACCTCGATGCGGGCGAGACCGTCGTGGTCGCGAACTCGGAACTGCTCGAACCCCCACTGGCGCAGCAGCGCTTCTGCCTGTTCGACCCGAGTTAGGCGTTCTTTGGTGACCTCGAGCCCGGTCGGGATCCGCGAGGAGAGACAGGCCATCGAGGGTTTCTCGGCGACCGAAAGGTCGTAGTGATCGGCGATCTCCCGAACCTCCGCCTTCGTGATGTCGTGGGCCAGCAGCGGCGAGTGAACGTCGAGTTCCTCGACCGCCTGTAGCCCGGGCCGGTGACCCGCGCCCGGATCGTCGGCGTTCGTCCCGTCGCAGACGGTTCCGACACCGAGGTCCCGGGCGGTCTCGAGCATCTCGCCGAGTCGCATCGTCCGGCAGTGATAGCAGCGATCGTCGTCGTTTGCGACGAAGTCGTCGCTCTCGAGTTCCGAGAAGGAGACGATCTCGTGGCGGATGCCGATCTCGTCGGCGACTCGGCGGGCGTCCTCGAGTTCGGCCGCGGGCAGGGTCTCGCTCTTTGCAGTACAGGCGACCGCGTCCTCGCCGAGCGCGTCGTAGGCGAGTGCGGCCACGGCGCTCGAGTCGACCCCGCCGGAGAAGGCGACGACGACCCCGTCGCGAGCCGCGAGGTCCTCGCGGGCGGCCTCGAGTTTCGCCTCGACCGTTGTCATGGCACGTCGTTCGAACCGAACGGGCAAAAGGACGTTGCGTCGGTCGGGCCGGTGTTTCAACGACTCGTGTGGCGATTTCAACCGTTGATGTCGACGACTTGCCCCTCCGCGGCGCTCTCCGACAGCGCGTCGATGACTCGCATGTTCGCGATCGCTTCGTCGCCGTCCGTCCGCGGCGGTCGGCCGGCGGCGACGCAGTCGGCGAAGTGCTCGATCTCGAGGCGGAACTGGTCGACCGGCGCAAACGTCTCGACGCCGTGGCGGCCGTCGATCCGGTACTCGAGGGACAACTCACCATCGGGGATGTCGAACGCATCCTGGACCTCGATCCAGCCGTTGGTCGCCTCGATGCGATAGCGCTGGACGCCTTCGGTGTCGAAGCCCGACGAGATCCGGCCGGTCACGCCGTCGGCGTACTCGAGGACGCCGGTCAGTTCCGTGTCGACGCCGGCGTCCCGAGTGTCGGCCGCGGTCGCGTACGCCTGCTCCGGCTCGCCGAGGACCTGGCGAACCACCGAGACCGCATAACAGCCCACGTCCATCAGGCTCCCACCGGCGAGGTCGGGCGAGAGGCGGATGTCCCCGGGGCGGTCGAGCCGGTACTTGAACGTCGCCGTCACCGAGCGCACGTCCTCGAGTTCGTCGCGGGCCAGCGCGAACGCGCGTTCGGTCCGGGGGTGATACTGGTACATGAACGCCTCCATCAGGGTCACGCCCTGCTCCGCGCAGTAGTCGACGACGTCGCGCGCTTCCGCGGCGTCGACCGCGAGCGGCTTCTCACAGAGAATGTCGAGTCCGGCGTCGGCCCCGCGTTTCGTCCACTCCGCGTGGAGCGAGTTCGGCAGCGGGACGTAGAGCGCGTCGATATCGGCGTTCGCGATGAGGTCGCGGTAGTCGCCGTAGGTTTCCTCGATCCCGTACTCCGCCGCGACGGTGCGTGCGTCGGCCTCGTCACGGGATGCGATGGCCGTTACGTCGTGGTCGCTGGCCGCGATTCCCGGGAGGAACGCCTTCTGTGCGATGCCTGCCGCGCTGAGAATGCCGAAATCCATACCAGCGTGTTTCGCGAACTCGTATAAATATTCAGGCAGTCGCCCACGACCGGCGACGGTTTCCGCCAGTCGACCCGTCGGCCGCGAGGCTGGGAGCAGTAAACAGCGCGCCGGACGGTTAAGGAGCCGTCCGTGGTACGTCTGCCATCCCGACTACTATGGCTGTATCAGACCACCTACAACGACTGCGCTCGGTCGCCGACACCGAGGGACAGCCGAGCGAAGCCGACGACCACCAGCGCGAAGAACACGTTGCCGACGCCGTGGCCCGCGGGGTGCAGGCCGGCTTCGTCGCGACGCTCATCATGACCGCCTTTCGCCTGCCGATCCTCAGATCGTTGCCGCCGTCGGCGAACTTCTGGTCGCAGTACGTCGCCGGCGGCGACCCCGACGACCACCCCGTCGCCGGCCTCGCCTTGCACCTCGTCTACGGGATCAGTTCGGGCGTGATCTTCGGAGCGCTGTTCTCCCTGTACGACGCCGGGCGATCGATCGAACCCGAACAGCGCGGGCTCGTCTGGGGCTCGGTCTACGGAATGGTCCTATCGGCTTTCGGCGCGCAGTTCATGCTGCACGAACTGCTCGACATCCGCCTCGAGGCGGACGAACTCGCGCTCTTTCACGCCGGTCACCTCGTCTACGGGCTCTCGCTCGGCGCGTGGATCGGCTCCCGGACCGAGGGCGTCGAGGATCCCGAACGGGAGTACGAGTACGACGACGGCAACTAACCGTCCTCGCTCAGTTCCGCGATATCTGCCTCGAGCCGGCTCGCGTACTCGAGTCGCAACTCGCGGGCGTCGGCGTTCGTCACGTACTGTCGCCCGTCGATCCGCGTCGCGATCGGGTGGTAGTTGCCCACGGGAAAGCCCATCCGCTCGAGGTAGCCCGCGACGGCCGCCGACTCGAGGCCGTCGCGGATCGCCGACTCGGTGAGGTCACAGACGGTTTCGAACGCGGGGAAGGCGATTTCCTCGTCCGTGACGTGGCCGGGGTGGGCGGTCGGCTCGTTCTTGAGCCCGGTGAGCACGCCGTCGATCCGAACGGTGGCGTGGTCGAGCCGTTCCATGACTGTCTCGAGGTCGGCGGCCAGTCGGAGGAGCTGGCTCGGCAGGGCGGCGTCGGGCGAGCGCCACTCGACGGCCGGCGTCGACTCGCGCAGCCGCACGGGCGTCCAGACCGCGTCCCTGCACGCCTCGGAGCGATGCTCGAGCCGGCGGTCCCACTCCTCGATGGTCTCGACGTAGCGCCAGAGTCGGCCGCGTTTCGGGCCGGACTCGTCGCTCCGCTCCCGGCAACGGTAGGCGCGGGCTCCGTTGGCGATTCGCTCGCCACCGTCGTACGGCGAGGAGGTGACGAGCGCCAGCGCCGGCTCGAGCGCAATGAGCGCGTTGAGCTGGTCGACCACGTTCCGCCGCTCGAGGCGGATCCGCGTGCCGGCACAGTTCCTCGTGCGGTCGGCGCTCCTGTCGAGGTGCCGCCGGATACCGTCCTGTTCGTCGGGATGGCGGGCGATCTCACCGTCGTTGATCGGCGTGGCCAGTGGGACGAGGCGTTTGTCCAGATCCGCCGCCTGCGAGAGAACGGCCTCGAGTTCGTCGGTGAGCGCGGTTCGGAGCACCGGTGCCGACTCGCAGGGCGGCGTCTGCACCGCTATCAGTGGCTCGGCACGGTCCCGCTCGGGTCGTTCCGACCCGTCTGCGAGCGGCCCCGGTTCGGCGAGGTTGCCGTCGCTATCGATGACCCAGTACTCGACTTCGATGCTCGTTTTCATTGTCGGACGATTTCCGTCGGGCGACCAATCGGGCGATGCAGGCAGTCGATCTCGCTTCCACAGAAGACGCGATTCGAGTTGGTCGGTCTGCTCGAGTTCCGTGTCTCGCTGTCTCGACGGTGGACGCGTTTTCCCGAAGCGGCCGTGCCTGCAGCCGCCTGCCGTATTTCTCGCGTTGCGGTCCCAACGGCGCGTGAACGGGCCACGGGAGCGTGCGCTCTCCAGTCCTGAGACGGACCCGTTCGATCCAGCGGGACGTGTTCATCTCGTAACAAATTTATCGGAACGATCCGTATCGAGAGAAAATGGGTTCCGTGAAACGTCTCTACGACCGCAGCGATACGTGGTTGCGGGGACTCCCTCGGCGGTCGTATGCGGTCTTTTTGGGCGCGACAACAGGTCTCGGCGTTCTTGCGATCGGGTTCGTGATGGGCGAACTCCTCCTCGTCCAGGCGCTCACGATGGCTCTCGTCATGTTCGGCTTGGAGTGTGTGTTCGGAACTCACCAGCCGACAGAAGAGTGAGCGGCCGACCCGTTTTGTGGGAACTTTCCGCACACCGACCTATGCTCCTCGTTACAGGTCCGTCTGGCCGGTTTCCAGTAAATTGACGATCGATAGCTCCGTCTCGAGGCCCTCGAGTTTCAGTGCGGTCTCGCGGTAGTACAGCGGCCGGAGTTCGTCGTTCAGGACGAGGTTGTTGAACGTCTTTGTCGGCGATCAGGCCGTTGAACTCGGGGGGAGCCGCGTCTCTGGCTCCTCGCCAAGCGCGTCGTGCGGTGTGGTCGATGTCGTGCTCATGTCGTGTCTCTCGGTCGCAAATCGGCCGCTCAGAACGACTGCTGGTTGCGCACGTGCTCGTCGGCGTTGTGCGGGCTATCGCCGCGGTCGCTGTACCGCGGCCGCCCCACGGCGTCCCGCCCGACGCCGTTTCGGATCGCCAACTCGAGTTCGTCCCGCGTCTCGTAGGTCTCGTGACCCGAGGTTTCGAGGATCGTCTCGAGGGAATCCGACCGGCGCGGGTACGTGATCTCGACGTCGTCGAACTCCGCGAGCACCTCGTCGGTGGTCGTCGGGAACGTCACGTTGCCGAACAATTCGCCGATCGCGCCGATCTCGAGCGATCGGCCTTCGTCCGCGGTCTCGTCGATGTTGCTCATCGGGTGCTCCTATCTCGATAGGCGGGAAAGTACCACAGCCTGCAGGCGACGACAGCGCGGTGTGATCGCTCTGTCGGGTTCGTCGCGTGCCGCGAGGCGTTGAGGACGCATCGTCTCCCTCGTGCGAGGGCGTCGAACGGGTTGCCGACAGGCCAAGCCATAGGCCGATCCGGACGAACGATCGCACGTGAACTCTCGACAACTCGGTTCGATCGGTAGCGATGTCTCAGAGGTCGGCCTCGGGACGTGGAACATCGGCGGCGACTGGGGCGACGTTGACGACGAAACCGGCCGCGATGTCGTCCGCGCGGCGATCGACACGGATATCGATTTCATCGACACTGCGGACGTCTACGGCGACGGCCGCAGCGAGCGCCACATCGGCCACGTCCTCGACGAGCGCGAGGCCCACGACGACGTGTTCGTCGCGACGAAGGCCGGCCGCCGGCTCGATCCACACGAGGCCGACCGCTATGACTACGATCACCTCTCCTCGTTCGTCGACCGGAGCCGCGACACTCTCGGCGAGGAGACGCTCGATCTCCTCCAGTTGCACTGTCCGCCCACTGACGCGTACTACCAGCCGTCGACGTTCGAGGCCCTCGAGCGACTGAAAGCCGAGGAAAAGATCGCCCACGCCGGCGTGAGCGTCGAAACGGTCGAGGAGGCCCTGAAGGCCATCGAGTACGACGTCGTCGAGACCGTCCAGATCATCTTCAACCCGTTCCGCCAGCGCCCGAACGAGTTGTTCTTCGAGCAGGCGAAACGGAACGACATCGGCGTGATCGTCCGGGTGCCGTACGCCTCGGGGCTGCTGACCGGCGCACTCGAGCGCGACCAGGAGTTCGCCGAGGACGACCACCGCAACTTCAACCGCGAGGGCGAGGCCTTCGACGTCGGCGAAACCTTCGCGGGCGTCCCCTACGAGACGGGCCACGACGCCGTCGACGCGCTCGAGCCCCACGTCCCCGAGGACCTCTCGCTGGCCGAACTCACCCTCCGGTGGATCCTCGACCACGAGGCGGTCTCGACCGTGATTCCGGGCACGACCTCGCCAGACCACGTCCGGAGCAACGCCGCCGTTTCCGATCTAGATCCGCTCTCGAATCAGGTCCACGGCGCGGTCCGAGACGTCTACGAAGAGCACGTGTTCGACCACGTCCACCATCGCTGGTAGCGCCGTTCGCAACCCCCGTGACAGCCGCTGCGTCGGTCGGTCGAGACGGCTCGAGGCCGTGCGTACCCGATGAACACGCCGATTTTCGGTCGTTGCATCGCTTGCGTCTGCGGCGACCGTTCGATCGACAGTGGGTCACCGCGTTGCAGCGGCGACTCGTCGTGCCGTCGGATCGATGATCGGCGCCATCCGCGCGAGGACGACGAGGCCGAGCACAACGAGCGCCCGACCCCAGTTGCCGCGGTCGAACTCCCGTTTTGCCGCAACCACGACCGCACAGATTGGCGGTGATCGGGTCGGTTTCCTCCCGAGGAGAGCTGTGACTGGCATATTCGTGCTACGTGATATGACGAAATAGCGCTGGTCCCGGCGGTCGCAAGCGCGAGTCTATCCGAGGGAGCCGTGATCCCGGCCCGGTTACTCCGGATCGAACCCGCCGACGAGGTACTCGAGCGCGAACAGGACGATCGCCCCGACCGCGGCCCACGCGGCCGTCAGCGCCATCGTTTCCGTCGTCCACGCGTGGGTCTCGCCGATGTTGTGCAACGGCGCGGGAACGGAGCCGGCGATCAGACTCACCAGAAAGACGAGGGTCACGCCGCGGTGGCGGGCCAGCGCGGCGCGCACGACGCGGGCGATGGTGACGAGGCCGACGACGCCGCCGGCGACGAACAGCGCCACGGTCGTTCCCGGGTCGGTGACCGCCGCGAGCGAGCCGCCGCCGAGCAGGTCCGCCCCGGCGCGGACGAACGCGCTCAGCTCGCTCGAGAGGAAGACGTACTGGCCGAGCAAGATCAGGATCAGGGAGCCGGAGATGCCCGGCAGGATCATCGCGCTAATCGCGATCGCGCCGGCGGCGACGATCACGACCGGCCCGCCGCCGGGCAGTTGGACGATGTCGGCGGCGACCAGCAACGCGAGCGTCGCGCCCGCGGCTCCAGCGCCGAGGTGCGCCGGCGAGGAGACCTCGAGGCTCCGCCCGAGCGCGATCGCCGAGGCGGCGATCAGCCCGGTGAAGAAGCCGAATATCGCGACCGGATGGGACTCGGCGAGCGACGAGACGATGTCGGCAATGAGGACGACCGCAGTGACCATCCCGACCCCCAGCGGTACCAGAAACTGCAGATCCATCTCGAGCAGTGCTTCCCGGGCTCGTGACCGCCGATCGGGGTGATACCCCCGGAGAACAGCAATCCCCCGACGGGGCGTGAGCGCGGTGACGGCGGCGATCAGCCGCCCGTAGAAGCCGAGCAGGAGCGCGACGGTCCCGCCGGAGACGCCGGGCAGCGCGTCCGCTGCGCCCATACAGAGCCCGTAGCCGTAGGCCCGGAGCAGTTCGACGCGGTCGGCGACGATGTCGGTTCGCTCATGCGCCATGTGTCAGTGCCCGCGGGTTCCGCCTCGACTGTCGGCTCGCTTGCGTTCGGATCCGCCGTCTCGAGTCCGAGCGGTCGGGCCGCCGTGTCGGCTGCATGCTCGATGGGGCGACGTGTGGCCGTATAAAAGTGCGACAACCGCGTCAGCGCGTGCCGTCGCCGCCCGTAAACGTCGGTACCGGCCCGATTCAGCCGGTGCTGTCGCGAAACGAGGGTGACGGCGACGCACCGTTCTTCGCAGTAGTCCTACAGGCGGTAAAGCCCCGATATTCCCCGGGGGCGGAACTGTTTTGCACGCCGATAGGAAACGTGTAGCTGGTTTCTATGGACACAGTACCAACTCGATCGCTCCCGAGCGGTGACGAGATTCCGGTCGTCGGTGCCGGCACGTGGGACGTTGGCGGCGACGCCGTCAAAGAGTCGGTCCGAACCGCGCTCGACCTCGGCTACACCCACGTCGATACGGCGGAAGGGTACAAGAACGAGGCCGAAATCGGCGAGGTCCTCGCCGAGCACGACCGCGAGGACCTCTTTCTCACGTCGAAAGTGCTCCCGTCGAACCTGCATTACGACGATGTCCTCGAGTCTTTGGAGGCGTCACTCGAGAAGCTCGGCACCGACTATCTGGACCTGTATCTCATCCACTGGCCGAACCCCGCCATCTCGCTGCGGGAGACGTTCCATGCCCTCGAGCGTGCCTACGAGGAGGGGCTGATCCGAAACGTCGGCGTCAGCAACTTCAGCGAGTATCAGCTCATGTTCGCCCGGAAGGTGGCCGACGTACCCATCGCGGTCAACCAGATCGAGCTCCACCCGTGGTACTACCGCGAGGAGTTACTCGAGTACTGCAACGAACACGACATCGTCGTCGAGGCTGCCGCGCCGCTGGCCCGAACCGAACTCTTCGACGATCCGGTGTTAAACGACATCGCCGAGAGTTACGAGAAGACGCCGGCACAGGTCGCCCTGAAGTGGGCGGTCCAGAAGGGCGTCGTCGTGTTGCCGAAGTCGACGTCGGCATCGCATCTCGAACAGAACATCGACCTCTTCGGGTGGGACCTTGACGCCGATGACATCGCCCGCATCGACGACATCGGCCGGATGGACAACGTCTACATGATCGATCTCGACGACGACACCTACGGCATTCCGTCCTGACGGCGGCCGTTCCGTCGGTCCTTGCCCTTCTATTTCGACAGCGATTCACCGCTTACGCGACGGTTTCGGTCCTCCATCGAACGTCCCGAGGCCCGTGTGCCGTGATACCATGGACGAGCGCGTTGGGCGGGAACTTTTTCTCGCTCCGGTTTGATACGCCGGTCGAGAACATGGACCTCGAGTCGATTCCGGGCGTCGGCGAAAAGACGGCCCGAGCGCTGTCCGCACTCGACGATCCCGAGCGCGCGCTCCGGGCGGGCGACGTGGAAGCGATCGCGGCCGCGCCGGGCATTTCGCAGGGGCGGGCGGCCCGCATCGCACGCGGTGCGATCCGGCTCGAGCACGACGATCCCGGCGGCTTCCTCGCGACCGACCGCGCCCGCGAGGTCTACCGCGAACTCCTCGGACGGCTCGAGGAGCGGACCGTGACCGACTACGCGGCCCAGCGACTCGAGACGATCTATCCGAGCCCCCGGCGCTCGCGCATCGAGGAAGTGCAAGCGTTCGCCGCCGACGCTCTCGAGCGCGAGCCGGAGCCGGCCGTGCTCGCGGCACTCGAGGGGGTCGAACCCCTGCGGGAGCCGGGCGACGTGCGAGTCCGCGAGCGCTGTCTGGCGACGACCGACGCCGAGCGCTACTCCGAGGCCCGGGAGGCGGTTCCGGAACTTTCCGTCGAGATCGTCGAGGACGCGCAGGGGCTGGCCGAACTCGCGCGGGGCTACGCGACCGTGATTGCCCTCGATGAGTCCTTCGCCGGCGTCACTCTCGAGGGCGACGTCCAGGTCCGGCCCGACGCGCTCGAGACGCCGGCCGAGGTCGTTCCGGAACGCCCGCTCGCCTTCTTCGCGCGGAATCGGGACCGCTTGCAGGCGGCCATCGAGGTCCACCGGGAAGCGGGTCTCGACGCGCCCTGTGATCTCGCCGCGCTCGAGGACGGGCTCTCGCGGCTCGACGAGGACGGCACCGTCGCGGGCGACGACGAACTCGACCGGCTGTCGACGGCCGTCGACGACCTCGACGCAGCGGCGGGCGCGGCCGAGAGCGTCGCCAACGATCACCTGCGGGAGGCGATCCGCGAACAGGACGTGACGATCGAGGGCTCGGACCTGCTCTCGCTGGTCGAGCGCGGGGCCGGCGTCGACTCCCTGCTGTCCCGCGAACTCGCGGACGAGTACGCCGCGGCCGTCGAGGCCGCCCGCGATCACCTCGTCGAGGCGCTCGCCCTCGAGCAGGGCGAGGCCGAAATCGCCCGCCGCGCGTTCAGCGACGAGCCGACGTTTCCGGTCGAGCGCGACGAGGACGTCGTCGGCCGCCTGCGGGACGAACTGACGGCGGCCAAGGAGCGCCGTGCTGGCCGGCTCAAGCGCGAACTCGCGGCCGACCTCGCCGACCAACGCGAGGGGGCCCGCCAGCTCGTCCGCGACGCCCTCGAATTGGACGTCGAACTCGCGATCGCCCGGTTCGCCCGGGAGTACGACTGTACGATGCCCGAGTTCGTCACGCCGGACGAGGAAAGGAACGCCGGTGACGCCGTCGGCTTCGCGATCGAGGGCGGCCGATCGCCGCTGCTCGACGAACCGCTCCAGCGAATCGACCCCGTCGACTACGAGGTTTCCGGCGTCGCCTTGCTGTCGGGGGTCAACAGCGGCGGGAAGACCTCCACGCTGGATCTGGTCGCGAGCGTGGTGATTTTGGCGCACATGGGGCTGCCGGTGCCCGCCGAGGGCGTTCGGCTGCGGCGGTTCGACGATCTGCACTACCACGCGAAGACGCAGGGGACCCTCGACGCGGGGGCTTTCGAATCCACCGTCCGGGAGTTCGCGGACCTCGCCGAGGGCGGCGAGGGCTCGCTCGTGTTGGTCGACGAACTCGAGAGCATCACCGAACCCGGCGCGTCGGCGAAGATCATCGCCGGAATCTTGGAAGCACTTTCGGAGAACGGCGCGACGGCTGTGTTCGTCTCTCACTTGGCCGACGAGATCCGCGAAATGGCCGGGTTCGACGTGACCGTCGACGGGATCGAAGCCGTCGGGCTGGTCGACGGGGAACTCGAGGTGAACCGCTCGCCGGTCAAGGATCACCTCGCGCGGTCGACGCCGGAGCTGATCGTCGAGAAGTTGGCCGACGAGGCTCGAGACGACCGGGTGGCGGCAAACGGCGGCGCGCCGGACGGCGGCGAGCCGGAACCGGTCTTCTACGATCGGCTGCTCGAGAAATTCGAGTAGCGCCGAGGCTCGGCTCCGTTTTTCGTCGCGGGAGTCGCCATCCGGGACTGGGGTATGCAAGTAGAACGGCTACGACTGCGCGGACCATGTGCTATCTCATGCCATACCAGTTCGAGTGTCCCAGGGACCGCTGTTCCTTCGAGTTGCGCTGTGACGTCGATCACGAGGCGGCGCGGCTCGCGAGGGCCCACGCCCGCGTCGCACACCGCTCTCGAATCGCACCGGCGGATCTCGACCGGTGGCTCGAGCGGATCGAGGCCGCCTGATCCGTCGCGTTTTCTGACTCTCCGGTCGAGTTATCCGCCGTGCCACTCGAGTATCCGCTTGTGGCCCCACTTCTCTTCCTCGTCGTCCGGGTCGCCGGTGATATCGCGGAGCGAGTCGGCATCTCGTTCCGCGAGGAACTCGGCGAGCGCGTCGGCGTAGTCGGCGATCGCCGCGACCGTCTCGTCGTCCTGTAACGCCAAGGCCGTCGACATCGAGTCCGGCATCTCGTCGGGTTTGACGTACGTCTCCTCCCGAGCGTAGTCGGCAATCCCCTGCAGTGTCTCCGGGGAGAGCTCGTCGAACTGCTCGAGCAGGAAGTCGGGAATCGCGTCTGCTGGCTCCGGTGGCGTCATCGCTAGGCGCTAAATGGATATAATGAATATTAATGTTTGTGACTGTGTGGAACACTAACTTGTGACGTTCGGGCCGGGCGCGGGATCGACCCACCGAAGCATTAAGACGCTGCGGAAGCAGGGTGAAAGTGATGGCAGACGACCCCGAGGAGGGGATGTTGTCGTGGGACGAATCCGTGTTCAGAGACGAGCACGTCTTCGAAATCGACTACGTCCCCGAGACGTTCAAGCACCGCGAGGGCCAGACCCAGGGCCTGACCTACGCCCTGCGCCCGGCGGTGCGGGGGTCGCGACCGTTAAACGTCGTGGTTCGGGGGCCGCCCGGGACCGGCAAGACGACGGCGATCCAGAAACTGTTCGACGAGGTGGGGGCCCAGACGAGCGAGGTCCGGACGATCAGAGTCAATTGTCAGGTCAACGCGACCCGCTACTCCGTGTTCTCGCGGCTGTTCGAGGGCACCTTCGACTACGAGCCGCCCTCGTCGGGGATTTCCTTCAAGAAGTTGTTCGGCCAGATCGCCGAGAAACTCGTCGAGGAGGACAAAGTACTGGTCGTCGCCTTGGACGACATCAACTACCTCTTCTACGAGAACGAGGCCTCCGATACGCTGTACTCACTGTTGCGCGCCCACGAGGAGCACCCCGGCGCGAAGATCGGCGTCGTCGTCGTCTCTTCCGATCCCGCACTCGACGTCATCGACGAACTCGACTCCCGTGTCCAGAGCGTCTTCCGCCCCGAGGACGTCTACTTCCCCGTCTACGACCAGCCCGAGATCGTCGACATCCTCGAGGAGCGAGTGACACGCGGCTTCCACGAGGGCGTCATCGGCCGGGAAACCCTCGAGTACGTCGCGGAGCTGACCGCCGAGAGCGGCGACCTGCGGGTCGGGATCGACCTGCTGCGCCGTGCGGGGCTCAACGCCGAGATGCGAGCCAGCCGCACCGTCGAACGGGAAGACGTCGAGACGGCCTACGAGAAGTCCAAGTACATCAACCTCTCGCGGAGCCTCTCGGGACTGACCGACACCGAACAGGCGCTGCTCGAAGTGATCGCCGACCGCGACGGCGAGCAGGCCGGCGAGGTCTACGAGGTCTTCCACGACCGGACCGACTTGGGCTACACCCGCTACTCCGAGATCGTCAACAAACTCGACCAGCTCGGGCTGATCGACGCCGACTACGCCGATGTCGACGGCCGCGGTCGCTCGCGGTCGCTCTCGCTGTCCTACGAGAAAGAGGCGGTATTGGACCGCCTCGAGTGAGCGTCGCGTCTCGCCGTCGTCGCGATCGACCACAACGCTATACCCGTCCCCGTTCGTACCCTGGGATCTACCCAGAATGGACACTGATCCCTCGGTCGATCGTCTCGAGGACGCGGGCCGTCCCGAGCCGCAGTCGACGCCCGCTCACGTCGAGGACCTCTTCGACAGGCTCACGGACTTCGCGGCCGACACGGAATCGAGCGACGCTCACGCGGAGATTCGCGAACTCGAGGGGCTCTTGTCGGCGGCCCACGAGCGAGGCTTGATCGATTCGCGGATCCGCGGGCTCCGGGTCAGCGACGCGATCGAAGCGTTCGTCGGGAGCGTGATCTTCACGTCCCCGCTGCTCGTCGAGGACGGGGTCTTCGACATCGCCGATTATCTCTTCGGCGTGACGGTCCATTCGATTCCGATCTTCCTGATCGCGAACACGCTATTTGTCGTGACGATGACCTACGCGCTCGTCGAGTGGACGGGCCGGGACAAAACGGAGACGCAACTCCTCTTCGGGCGTATCCCGACGCGGGTGATCATGATCCTCGTCGTCTCCTTTCTCACCGCGGCCGTCCTGATGACCGTCTGGGGCCGGGTCGGGAACTGGCAGCCGCCGACCGAAGCCCTCGCCCGCATCAACGTGCTCTGGACCGTCGGCTCGCTCGGTGCCGCGCTCGGTGATATCCTCTCGGTCCAAGAGTCCGCGCCGGCGGCCACGGTCGGTCCGACCAGTTCGGGAGCCGTCGCAGACGACGCCCGCGATGGGAAGCAGTCCGCTTCGACCACGACCCCGATCGCAAACTCGAGCCATCGGCTGACCGATGTCGAACTCGTCGACGCGATCCTCGAGCAGTTCGATAGCCTCGAGTCCCGCGCCGACGATCACGAGGATCGCCGCGAAATGCGGCGTCTCAGGGAGCGAACGAGACACGCGACCCTCGACGACGCGTTCGGCGACCGAATCCGGAAGTACACCAGCCGCGATATCGCGGAGGCGTTCGTCGGGAGCATCTTCTTCGCCGTGCCGTTTCTGGTCGAGGACGGCGTCTTCGACGTCGCCGAGTACTTCCTCTCCTTTCGGGTCGGCGGGTTCCCCGTCTTCTTCCTCGTGAACACCGGGTTCGTCCTGCTGATGGTGACGATGCTCGTCTACTGGGCGGGACCACAGGACGTCCAGATGTCGCGCCCGATATTCGGGTTCGTTCCGCGCCGCATGGTCGGGATCTCGCTCGTCTCGTTTCTGACCGCCGCGGCGCTGATGACGATGTGGGGCCGGGTCGGCAACTGGCACGACCCCGTCGTCGCGATCGCCCGCATTAGCGTCGTCTGGACCGTCGCCTCCTTCGGCGCGGCACTCGGTGACATTCTGCCCGGCGAGAGCTCCGGCGACGATATCAACGACGACCTCGCCGAGTTCGGCGGCCGACTCGAGGACATCGTCGAGTGAGCTGTAGCACGGTCCGCCCCCGATTCATCAGCCGGCGCTTGCGCGTTCTCATACGGTTTACTGTACGTCATTTTCGGCGCAACCGCGGCCCGGGCGGCGCTTGCGCCGGTCAATCGGTACAGCAATCCGTATCAGGCCTGATCGACCGTTTCGCGGTAGTCCTCGACGGAGTCGATCGCCGATTCGACTTTGTCTTTAGTGTTGCCGTCCGCCCGCTCGCGGACCTGCCGGAGCGTGTTGAGCCGCTCGTCGAGGATCGCGTGATCGGGCGTCGTCTCGCCCGTCACGTAGTCGGCGAACGCATCGGTGGTCTCGCGAATGTCCTCGCGGACGTCGTCGCTGTGGGCCGATTTCGCTGCCTCCTCGAGATCGTCGCGGGCCTGCTGGAGTTGCTCGGTCATGGGCGGATCGACGGGGACTCGAGTCATAACAGTTGGGCGAGCAATCGCCACGTCCGCCCTATGGGCGTGCAGCGAGGCCTTCCGGCGGGTCGAGACGCGGCGGTCGTCCCGATACCGGTGCTGTAGCGGCTGTAGGCCGTCGATACGATCGCTCGCTCGCGGAATATGGCGTCCCTTCCGACGGCAGGGGAGGGGTACGGAAGCCCTCCTCGCGGAAACGTCGGGACTATTCGGGATACTAACTGACGGGTTTTTTCCGAGTTAGTCCTCTGGTTCGGTCGCATCATGCCAGTATCACGACGAACGGCCCTGAAAACGATGGGCATTGCAGGCGGACTGACCGCGGCGAGTGGCACCGCGTTCGCTGTCGGCGAGTACGAAGACGACGAGCGGTCGGCTCACGACGAGACGGCCGGCGGCGAATCGGGAGACATGGGGGGCACAGCAGTTCGAGTGGCCCACTTCTCGCCGGACGCACCGAACGTCGACGTCTACGTGGCCGGTAACCGTGTCCTCGCGGACGTCGCTTACGGCGATGTCTCGCCGTATCTCGAGATCGAGCCGGGTACCTACACGGTGACGATCACGGCCGCGGGCGATCCGGAGACGGTCGCGTTTGAGGGCGACGTAACCTTCGGGGCGGCGTTTTACACCGTCGCCGCGATCGGCGAACTCGAGGCCGATACGTTCCAGCCGGCGGTCTTGGTCGACGCCGGCTCGGCGCTCGTTCGGCTCGTTCACGCGTCGCCGGACGCGCCGGCGGTCGACGTCTACGCCGACGGTGAGCCGGTCTTCGAGGACGTGGCGTTTACCGACGCGACCGACTACGTCGCGGTGCCGGCCGGCGCACGCACCGTCTCGGTCCGGCCGGCTGGCGGCGATGCGGCCGTGGCCTCCTTCGACGTGACCCTCGACCGTGGGATGGCCTACACCGCGTACGCGACCGGCTACCTCGAGCCGATGGGCGAGACAGAGCCCGCGTTCAGCGTCGAACTAACCGTCGACGGGCCGATGGCCGACGCCGATTCGGCCGCGGACGACGAGATGACCGATACCCACCACGAGTAGCGAGGCAAGCTGACGGTCCGCCGGCTACCCGGTCGCGGCCGGCCGGACGGCCGGACCGACGGCTCGAGACGGGGACCGACGGATCGCGCCGCTCTCTCATCGGGATTCGGCGGGGCATGCGAGCGCGTAAAGTGGCTCGAGCCCCTGATTCCGATAATGAGCGACGCACAAGGACCCCTCCAACCGGACCGTCCGAACGTCGACCACCCGTTCTCTGTCGACGCTCCTTTCGAGCCCGCGGGTGACCAGCCCGAAGCGATCGAGCAGTTAGTCGACGGGTTTCGGTCCGGAATGGACAGACAGACCCTGCTCGGGGTGACCGGCTCGGGCAAGACCAACACCGTCTCGTGGACCGTCGAGGAGATCCAGAAACCGACGCTAGTCATCGCCCACAACAAGACGCTGGCGGCCCAGCTCTACGAGGAGTTCCGAAATCTGTTTCCGGACAACGCCGTCGAATATTTCGTCTCCTACTACGACTACTACCAGCCCGAGGCCTACGTCGAGCAGAGCGACACCTACATCGACAAGGACGCCTCGATCAACGACGAGATCGACCGCCTGCGCCACTCCGCCACGCGGTCGCTGCTGACCCGCGAGGACGTCATCGTCGTCGCCTCGGTCTCCGCGATCTACGGCCTCGGCGACCCGCGCAACTACATCGATATGTCCCTGCGCCTCGAGGTCGGCGAGGAAATCGGCCGCGACGAGTTACTCGCCCAACTGGTCGACCTGAACTACGAGCGCAACGACGTTGATTTCACGCAGGGCACGTTTCGGGTGCGGGGCGACACCATCGAAATCTACCCGATGTACGGCCGCTACGCCGTTCGGGTCGAACTCTGGGGCGACGAGATCGATCGCATGGTCAAGGTCGACCCGCTCGAGGGCAAGACACAGGGCGACCAGCAGGCGGTGTTGATCCACCCCGCGGAGCACTACTCGATTCCGGAGACGAAACTCGAGCAGGCGATGGACGAGATCCGCGACGATCTGGATTCCCGGATCTCCTACTTCGAGCGGAAAGGCGACATGATCGCCGCCCAGCGCATCGAGGAGCGGACCACCTTCGACCTCGAGATGATGCAGGAAACGGGCTACTGTTCGGGGATCGAGAACTACTCGCTGTACCTCTCGGATCGGGAGTCGGGCGAGGCTCCCTACACCCTCATGGACTACTTCCCCGATGACTTCCTGACCGTAGTCGACGAGTCCCACGTGACCCTGCCCCAGATCCGGGGCCAGTACGCCGGCGACAAGTCCCGAAAGGACTCGCTGGTCGAGAACGGCTTTCGGCTGCCAACTGCCTACGACAACCGGCCGCTCACCTTCGAGGAGTTCGAGGAAAAGACCGACCAGACGCTGTACGTCAGCGCGACGCCGAGCGACTACGAGCGCGAGGAAAGCGAGCAGATCGTCGAGCAGATCGTTCGACCGACCCACCTCGTCGACCCGAAGATCGAAGTCTCCGACGCGACGGGACAGGTCGACGACCTGATGGACCGCATCGACGAGCGCATCGACCGCGACGAGCGCACCCTCGTCACGACCCTCACCAAGCGGATGGCGGAGGACCTGACCGAGTACCTCGAGGAAGCCGGCGTCGACGTGGCCTACATGCACGACGAAACGGACACCTTGGAGCGCCACGAGATCATCCGCTCACTGCGATTGGGCGAGATCGACGTGCTCGTCGGAATCAACCTCCTGCGGGAGGGGCTGGACATCCCCGAGGTCTCGCTGGTCGCGATTCTCGACGCCGATCAGGAGGGGTTCCTCCGCTCGGAGACGACGCTCGTCCAGACCATGGGCCGAGCGGCCCGGAACGTCAACGGCGAGGTCGTCCTCTACGCCGACGAGCCCTCGAGCGCCATGGAGTCCGCGATCGAGGAGACCCAGCGCCGCCGCGAGATCCAGCAGGCGTTCAACGAGGACCACGGCCACGAACCGACCACGATCGAGAAGGAAGTCGGCGAGACCAACCTGCCCGGCAGCAAGACCGACACCACCGAGGTTTCGGGGCGGGAACTCGAGGACGAGGACGACGCCGCCCGCTACATCGACGAACTCGAGGGGCGGATGGAGGAAGCCGCGGGCAACCTCGAGTTCGAGCTGGCGGCCGATATTCGTGACCGGATTCGTGAAGTTCGGGAAGAGTTCGAACTCGAGGGTAGCGACGAGGGGATTGCACCGCCGAGCGAGGAGTTCTGAACTGGTCTCTTTCTGACCTCGGTCCACGAAGTCCGCTTTTACAGTCGTTATACTGATTATGACTGCCTCAAATGGCCGTAAATATCGATTGAAAATTCCGTTCTAACAGGTATAAACACTGTATTCACCATTTCCGATGGTTCCGGGGTGGGGTCGGACCAATCATATTATAACTAATAGGAGGTAAATTCATTACTGTATATTCTAGTCCTGGAAAATATTCTTTAGAGGTGATTATAATATCTACTTATGGCTATTAGTAAACGGAAATGGAGCACAGTGTTGCTAACTATAGTTATAGTTTTATCAACAGCTACGATGCCTGCTGTTGTAGCGGGATCCAATTTCGATATCGGAGACCGCACAAATCCGAATGAAGAACACGATCTCGACTCTTTTAGCGAGAGAAATCCTTCTATTCTGGATACGCACCAACCAAGTCTGACCAGAACGATACAGGACACGCAGTCAGATGTGATAGTTTCGCTCACTCAAGCGAATGCCCGTCCAGAAAACGTATCAATAACGCCATATACTGGTGATAATGGTAATAAACTCCCGAATGTAGGACCAACTGTTTATATCGCCTCTGATAGAACTGACAAAACAGACGGGCCTAAACAGGCGACTGTTTCGATACCACTGACTGAGTCGGTCTCGTCCGATGATACAGAGTCGCTGGCAATTTACCATTGGACTGGAACCGGCGTCGGTGGCTGGAAACCCGTGCCGACTGACTTCGACACCGAAAGACAACGAGCGAATGCAACAGTCTCCTCACTCGGCTACTTCACGGTTCTTAACCGGACCGCATGGAACAATTCGACGCGGATCCAGCGACCCGAACCGCTCGAAGCTGAGGCAACAAACGCGGTCTACATCGGTGACACAAACGGATCGGTCAGCAAGGTCGATGCCGATTCAGGAACGACGGTTTGGCAGAAACAGTTCTCCGAACCCGGTGACACGATCGTCGCATCGGGTCCAAACGGGGCTATTTATGGGTCAGTCGAAGAACACGGCACTGTTTCTCAACTCGACTGGTTCAACGGATCGACGACGACACAGATTCCCTTCGATCCCGGTGTTTTCGAACTCTCGACGACCCGAGAAAACACAGTGATCGGTGCAGCGAACGTTTCGAGGGGCGGTAACGTCACGGCGATCGATACGGAATATGGATACCGCCCGTGGACGATGACCTTTTTCAGCGAGCAAGGGTCAGAGTACCGCCTCGACGATATTACGCACGGAACTGACGGCTCGGTGTATGCCGGTCTCTATTTTGAAGGACGCGAGTCCGGAACGCGCCTCGTACGTATCAACAACGGAACTAATTCAGTCGACACCGCGTGGGGGACCGATATTGCCCCCAATTACATTACCCATCTGAAACAGGGTTCCAACGGTACCGTGTTCGTCGCTACGTCGACCGGTATACGCGGCGTCAATCCGACTGATGGGAGCGGACTGTGGTCCACATCGATACCCGGCGGAGCGTCTGAACTTGCAGTCACTGGCGATGGTCGGTTATACGTGATTAAGCAGGGTGATGACGTGACAGCGCCGACGCTTCTCACAGTAGAATCCTCGAACGGAACGATCGTCCGTTCGACGGCTCTCCCAGTTGACGATGAATCTGTCGCCGTGGGCCTTGAGGCAGCTATCGATGGGAGTATTTATATTGGGGCGAATGGGGATGAAAACAGAATCATTCGTGGAGATGAGTCGTCCATCGAAACCACCGGTGCCAGAGTCGTGGCCGCCGATCAGGACGGCGGCGATACGGCAAACGCTAATTTCAAAACCACCAGTTCCAGCACAGATAGCACTACGGATAGAGTTACTGACGAGACTGAGTCTTCTAACCTTCTCAGAGATGGGGCAATAACCAAATCTGATCACTTAGGATTTCTCAGGACAGGAATGTCGGGTGATAGATGGATGAATTCGGCGATGTCAACTGCTGAATCCAGGCTATTCTCGATTTCTACCCAGGATGACACTATCACCACTGATGATGACCTTACGTTGACGTTCCGCGCTAATCCGAGTCGTACGGCCACACTTCGACTCGAGACGACGGCAGGACAAACGGTCTATAGTACGGAGGTTGAGGCGACTGACGCTTCGAAACAATTCCAACTGTCGATTCCCCAAGCCGGTGAATACGTTGCAGTCCTCGAATCGACATCCGATTCGACGACAGATTCAACCGAACCGTTCACGGTCACCCAGTCGGACGGTGACAGTGACCCGTCCGAAATATCAATAGAGGCATCTAGCACTGATCTCACTACTGACGACGACGTATCACTCACCTTCCGTGCGGATCAGCAGGTAAACGCGACACTCACGCTCGAAACGACCGATGGACAAGAAGTATACAGTACAGCGGTCGAAGCGACTGCTACTGAAAAGACGTTACTGCTGTCGCTTCCCCAGACAGGTGAGTACCTCGCTACTATCGAGTCGGAGTCGGGCGGACTAACGGACACGACGGAGCCAGTTACAGTCGCCAGTCCTGATGATAACAGCGGTATGCCACTCTCGATCCACGCCCTCGATACTAATATTACTACCGCTGAGAATTTAGTTGTCGAGTACCGCGCCGACGAAACGCGGAACGCGACGCTTACTGTGGAGTCAACCGGTGGACAGACGCTACTCGAAACGCCCGTGACGGCACACCAGCAATCTCAGCAGCTATCTGTTCCTGAGTTATCCGCTGGGGAGTACGTAGTGAAAATTGCTTCCGGGAGTGATCTCGAGGACTCCACGGATACCGTGGTCGTCGAGGAATCCGGGAGTGATGATAACGGATCGGTGTCGGATCCCGAGTTCGCAGTAACGGCTCGGCCGAACGAGTTCACGACGGACGAACCGCTGGCAGTCCAGATAGATCCGGATCAATCACGGAACGTCACGCTTACCGTCGATTCCACGGCTGGACAGACCATCTATGAAACGTCGCTCTCATTGTCGGATGGACCGACGACGTTCAGACTGAACGACGTACCTGCAGGCGAGTATACCGTCACTGTTGACGCTGTGGACAGTGATATTCGGGCAACTACCGGATCGACCACTGTTGAATCGCTTCAGGCTGGAATCAAACTTTCCGAGCCGGTAGCGGGTGAACCGATATCTTTCACACCCTTCGTAAACGAAGTCGGCCAGAACGACACGATCGTCGAAGCTGACTGGAACTTCGGTGATGGGACAACGACATCCTCGACGGGGCAGGTCGAACACGTCTACGAAGAACCCGGCGAGTACACGATCGAACTGACTCTCGTCGACGAATTCGGTAACGGGACGGTTCGGACGGCAACAGGTACTATTCTCGTTCGCAACGAGACCGATAACGCGGCCGGAACTGGTACGGTTACTGCACTTTCCCCGAACGGTTCGGTCGACTGGCAACAACCGACCGAGACGGATGTAACCGACATCACCGCTCAATCGGGGATCAGCCCCGACAGAACGCTCCACGGCGTCACAACGCCAGTATGGTCGGTGTCGGTCCCGGAGAGTAATTCCACGTACATCGAGGCGGCCATCCGATCGAATAGTACCGACGAGAACACGACCCTGGTCGCTCGCGCGTCGAACGGAAGTACGCGTACAACATCGACCGACCGAGACATGTGGACGACGGTACGAGTACCGGTGACTGAGTTTGCCGGCGACGAGATCACCGTTACCGGGCGGAGCACTGGAGATGCATCCGCCGAAATCCGTGACGTCCGCGTACTCACGGACGACGACGGAGACGGATTGCCCGACTACCTCGAGGAACAACAGTTCAAGCTGCCGTTTGCGGCGGCCGCTTCCGTCTCTCTCGACCCTGAAACTGTCGATACAGACGGTGATGGTCTGACGGACGGCCGTGAAATCCGTTTCTTCCCGGCCAACGGTTCGGCCCTGGACGACCAGATGCGACCCTCACTCGCGGCTGGGAATCCCGGCGTTTCGGATACGGACGGTGATGGGCTCAACGACAGCATCGAAGCGCAGTACGGTTTCTTGAATCCGTTCGTAACTGACTCGAGTGGAAACGGTGTCTCTGACCCCGCTGCGGACCGTGACGGCGATGGCCTCTCGAACGAAGAGGAAATCTCTCTCGGAACTAACCCGAGATACTCCGATAGCGATGGTGACGGTCTTACTGATCTCGAAGAAGTCCACGAATACGATACCGACCCGCGTTCGGCGGATACGGACGATGATGGCCTCCTAGACAGTGAGGAGTTCGACCTCGAGACCGATCCGCTCGATCCGGACACGAACGCGAACGGAGTCGTCGACGGGAACGAGACCTACACGACGAGTACCAGCAACGAGTCCGTCGGCGTCGAACTCAATCTATCTGGTCAGGGGAACATCGCGGCCGGCACGACGATCGAAGCGGAACAGAATGATATGATTACTGACGAACGAGTTACCAACGTCAGTGTCTCCGAGATCGTCCATTTGGAATCGGAACGAGAGTTCGAAACGGCCGAAGTGGCGATCGAGTACGACGAAACGGCAGTGGGGGAGAACGAGTCTCTCGTGATGGTCACCTACAACGAGTCAGCGCAGATGTACACGCCGCTGAACTCGACGGTGGACAAACAAAACGGTACTGTGAAGGCTGAGACCCCTCACTTCTCTACGTTTGCCGTATTCAACACCGAAGACTGGTCGTCGGATTGGGGAGCAAAACCACCCGAAGCGTACGGTTCTGAATCGGAGCCGACCGAAGTCATGTTCGTCATCGACGAGAGCGGCAGCATGAGTGAGACACAGATCAACTACACAAAAGACGCTGTAACCCGATTCACAGCCGCTCTCGATGACGACGAACGGGCCGGTGTCGCCAGTTTCGACAGTTCATCGAGGCTGATCCAACCGCTCACCACCGATCAGCAACGATTGAACGAGAGCCTCGAAACCCTCACTGCTGGCGGTGGGACGAATACGGCTGCTGGAATGCGTGAAGGACTCGACGAACTCGAGCGAAACGCCTCGGACAACCGATCTGTAGAGTTGATTTTGCTCTCGGACGGACAGACGAACGAAGGCGATGACCCGGTGGTTGTGGCAGAAAACGCCACTGCACAGGGCGTCGAAATCAATACTGTCGGACTAGGAAACGGCATCGACGAAGACGAACTCCGAACGATCGCCAACACCACCGACGGTGGGTTCTTCCACGTGGAAGAGGCTGCTGATCTTCCGGACACGTTCGAGCGGATCGCGACTGCACCAAAGGATAGTGATAACGACGGGTTACCAGACGGCTTAGAAAAAGACGGTATCCATACTAGTCTCTACTCTAGTGACACTATCACGACTGATCCCTTTGATCCGGATACCGACGGTGACGGACTCATGGACGGTGAGGAGATCGGTGAATACACCGAGATAAATGGCCCAGGTCGTGGATATGGACATGCGACCAACGTCTCCTACTATAAAATGAAGTCGGATCCGACCGATGCCGATTCCGACGATGATCTAGTACGTGATTACGCCGAACGCCGCGTGTGGGACTCGGACCCGCAGGAGAAAGACACCGATGATGACGGGTTGGCTGATTATCTCGATCCGAACCCGACAACCGATGACGTTCCCCCAGTTATAGCAGGCCGCTCAGACGACTGGCAGGACTATCAAGTGATCGAGGTGAAGAACGACGACGAACTCGCATCGATTGAGGCGCGCGCTCATTACGATCCCGCTAGTCCGTTCGACGATCCGACCTGGGAGTCTGATGGAGCGAAAGCTTGGATACTCGAGGACAACCTCCGCGAGAAACTCACCGATACCCAATACGATATATTCACATCACATTATCCGATCCAAAGCGACGACGACGCGATCGTAGAGGCCCGTGGGTACGGCCTGGCCAATGAACAGCCCGACAAGATCGAGATAACTGTCAGCGATCAGGCCGGTGCGGAGGCAGAATACGTGATCGACGTTTCGGGGAACGAACCCCAAATCATAGAGGCGTCGGCCGCCGTAGGTGCTGGGTTGGTCGTTACCCCGGAACCCGTTTCGAGCGGTACCGGTGCGGTCGTGATCACTACAGCCCTCGGCGGCGCAGCAGTCTACGGAATTGCCCAAGAGACAGTTCTCAATGACGGTAGCAAGGTGACTACAGAGACGTTCAGCTCGAGCGTTAGCATCGGTGCCGAGACTGAGAATGCGTGGGAGACGCCGGATGGCCTCGAGATTACGCTACCCAGTGGGGCCGTCTACGAACACGAGATCCACGACGGGCACGAGCGCAAGTACGGGTGGGAGCAGATCAAAGAACTCCCGGCAATCAATCAACACGAGGATATCGGTGACATCGTTCGTGCACCGAACGCAATCGAGGAAGACGGTCGCTACGATCTGATTATCGGTGATAATCCAGGTGGAGACGGGCAGATTATTCTGCGCGTGGCCGAGGGGCTGATCGTTTCGGCAGGTCAGTTAATTGAGGACCCAACTGGTCACAAAGTCGAAACCGACCGCAATGATGATCATATATACGATCAAGAGGGTCATCCAACATATGATGAGGTTGAACAAGCTATCAGGAACCCAACTCAGATATGGGAAAATAACGTTCCTCATGGAGTAGAAAGACACTTTATTGCCCAGATAGGAGATAAATGGGTGATCGTACGTACGTACTGGGATGGAGCGAAATGGACATTCAGTACTGGTGTATACATGGAAAGTATATCTGATGTGAAGGAATATATTCAGGATAGGGACCTGACAGAACGAGTATATGGTGAAAGGTTATAATTTCTAATAACAGTATCCATGACTGAACAAGACTACTCTGAGACTGCTCGTCACCTGCGACGTGACGGAAAACTCGAAACTGCAGCTAGTTACTACACATCAGCTGCTCACGGGTATCTGATGAAGTTCAAAAATGTCGACTCTGAAGACCATGGTGAAATATCTCCGTATAAATTCGGTCATTTTGCAATATATATGTTACTCGGTTCCCTCTGTTATCGGATCACCGGCGAGCGACATCGCTGCCGGACCAATTGCGAAATTGGTATTCTTGTCACCAAGGATATTAGGGAACACGAACAGGCATTTCAAAAACCAACGCACGAGCCACGGACAGGGCTTTGCTACGAACTTATCGGAGACTTTCAGTTGGTTGGTGAGATCGGATCATACGAGAATGCCTACGATCGAGCGGAGCAGTACTACGAAACAGTTGACAACCCACATCAGTGGTCAGTTGAACCCGAGTTCGAAATCCAGATGATCGTGTTTCTCGAACTTGTGGACAGCATTGACTACAGGATATCAGATTCGGAAAAAAGAGATCTACGCTATCAGTCACTCGTCGACAGAATCCAATACAAACGCGATCACTTCGAAGCGATTCTCGACCAGGTAATCGAGGCAGGGAATTGGAATTCGGACCGGTTTTGACTGCCTATAGAAAATTAATCAATCTGGATCACCGCAGAATAGTATTTCAGTCTTCGACCATTCTCAAGGGGTCAATCCCATGATCGAGTTTACATTAGAAAATGAATATGGTGGCTGGAAAATGACCGGTCTCCCCGATAGTCTGCAATTCGTCGTGCAGATATCGACAACATCCGTCACGCTCAATGCGTCGCTTGAGGAACTGCTGCGAGCGTATGGATATCTATATCACGAAAAAGATGGAGTTGCCCCTGTGTACACGTCCACGTTGGAATTCACCTTCAATGACGATACCTGTTGCCTTAGCTTCAACGCGCACAGTACGCAAGTAGGTACATGCGAATTGAGAAACTCTTTCGAAGATTTACTCTCAGATATATTTCAGTCGAAGAATGATAAAGATCCTGCAAGGCGCGACGATCAATTAGAACACGTCTCTACAAAACTTCGAAAGTATGGTATGGAATATGATATTTTCACGCTACATGAGTCACTAGTCGATGGTTGATCTCATATAGGAGCGAACTGATTATATAATGTCGATTGAGAGTTACAGGACGTACAGAGAACAAGCAAATGACCGTCGAGCGAATGGAGCGTTCGCCCAGGCCGGACACTTTTATATGCTGCTGCTCACGAGGCCCTCCGGCACGCAAATTATGCGAGCGAGTCGCTAGATCACGGACAGGTAAATACTGCACGCGGACTGCGATCGATGCTTGCTGCGGTACTATGTTATCGGCTTGCAGAGACGATCAAACGGTGCCGTATGCGGTGTTCGCAGGGTATCCTCCTTGCAGAAGAAATTCGCGACTACACTGCGGCGTACGAACCTCAGCAGGGGGTCATGTGGGAATATATTGGTGATTTCCGAGTGATTGCAGATCGTCAGGACTGGATGGATGCGTATGATATGGCAGCCAGCTATTACGAAGACTGCGACAACGTGATCGGCTGGATCGCTGGCGATACATTCCGAACTCAAAACCGGTGTGAACTGGGGATACTACTGGCAGAAGATTATATTGAGGACATTGAAAATATGGACACAGACGGGAATTCGTTTGCTGAGTTTCGTCGTGGCGCTTGGTCTGAATATATCGGTGATTTGCGGACGATCGCTCAACGTGACGATGCCGAAAACGCATACGATGACGCGGTTTCGATCTACAGGTCGGCAGGTGACGAAAAATTCACCTTCGGTGAAAAAGAACACATGCGGCTGGCAGCGTTCTTCAGAGCCATCAGACAGGGATTAGGCCACGACATTCCACAGGATGCTCCCGAACAGCAACCCTGGGACGGACCCCTATTCTCAGAATGGGTCGAATACAAGCGCGAGCGACTTCCCGGCTATTTAGAGCAGTTGGAATCTCGCGGTGAATGGCTGATCAAATAGAAAGCCTGAGAGGAGGAACGGAAGCGAAGCGATTAACGGTAGTACCGTCTGTGAGATACGCTCGTTCTCTGATCAATAGTCTCCTTCTGGTCGGTCAGAGCACGCCAAATCCGTACTCCGCCATGCCGAAGACCGGCCCCCACAGGAAGTGGAGCGCGACGCCGACGACGACGGCGGGCAGGAAGTTGTAGATCGTGGCGACGATGGCGGCTTTGGCGTCGACGGCCAGCAGCGGAAACAGCGCGTCGCCGTCCTGAGCGATTGCGTTGGCGGAGAGCGCGGAGAAGGGGAGCCCGCCCTCGGCGTAGACGCTCGCGAGCAGGATCTGGGGACCACAGCCGGGGATCAGCCCGACGACCGCGCCGCCGATCGGTGCCAGCACGCCAGCCGCCGCGGCGAGGGTCGCGATGTTCACCCCGGTTAGGAGAACGCCGTACTCGTAGATGAGGAAGGCCGCGAGCACCCAGACGGTGACGAAACTCGTCTCCATCGCCGCGTGCGTGAGCGTGTCGTAGACGGAGCCAAAGGAGTCTCGAGCGCGGGCGATCTCCCCCTCGCCGACGTAGTGGCGGCCGACCGCGTAGAGGTACAGCGAGAGTACTGCGCCGACGATGCCGGTGATCGTGAACAGCCCGTCGAAGCCGAGATCGGCGACGAGCGCGACTTCGGGGCCGCCGCGGAACAGGTAGAGCGTTCCGAGAACCAGTCCCGCGATGGCGGTCACCCACCACGCGACGTGTGCGCCGTGTGAGAGGGGAGTGAGCACTCGAGAGTGGCGATCCGGGCCCGTCTCGTGGGCGTGGGTGGGGGCCGGGCCGCCGTAGTCGTGGGTGGGATTGGGTCCGACGCCGCTGTTGACGACGGTGCCGCCGTCCGGCGTCGCGGCGGGCGAGAGCTGTGCGACGGCGGCGTCGACTCGGGAGACGCCCAGCCCGACCGAGTCGACGAGGTAGCCGGTCGCGACCGAGGCGACGAAGGCGATAGCGTAGGCGTACAGCGCCGCTTCGGGCGCGAGCGCGAGGATGACGAAGGCCGAGTCGCCCGCGGTCGCACCGAGTGTCGCGACGACGGTGCCGAAGCTGACCGTCCCGCGCAGGTACAGCGGCATGACGACGATCGCGCCGCCACAGCCGGGCGTGAGCCCGAGTAGGCCGCCGAACAGCACTTGTAGTCGTTCATTGTCCTCGATCGCACTGATGACGGCCCCGTCGGTCCAGTACTGGAGTAGCCCGAACGCGAGCACCGTCACGGCGACGAACGCGCTCACCTGTACGTAACCGTCTCGCAGCGACTCGAGGAGAACCGTTAGAAGCTCGTTCATAGCCGCTCACTCGCAGGATGCGAGTTCGTGGCCCGAAGATTAGACATCTCTAAAAAGAGATTTAGCACCATGGAATAAATAGTTGCTGGTGGCGGCGGTCTTTCGGGGGAACCGTCGATGGGGCGCTTACACGGCGTCAGCCGTGTGCTTGCGGCGAGCGAGACGGATGGAGTGGCTCGCCAACGGGCTGGAACGGGAGAAAATGCACGACGGCAAGTGTCCGGTCGCTATTCGTGATCGTCCCGGAGGTGTTCGATCGCGTGGAGTTCGACGACTGGGAACACCTTGGCGACGGTGAGGAAGAAGAGCCCGACCATTCCGATTGTCCCGGTGATAGAGGCGAGTTCGATCAGGCTCGGGATATAGACCCCGGGGGTCGCAGCGTAGATGTCGAACGTCGGGTGCAGGAAGCCCTCAACGACGAACAGGACCTTCTCGATGATCGTCGCGGTCAACACTGCGATACCGGAGATCGCGGCTCGTCGTTTGGTGAACAGTTCCGGACGGATCGATTGGGCGAAGATGTAGGCGAGCACGACGAAGACCAGACTCATCGCGAAGATGTAGAGTGGGGTGGTGGCTCTGGCGAAAGCGGCCTTCGTGAGGTCGACGGGTGCCGTGAACAGCCCGGTGACGTTCTGCTGGAGCTGGAGCCACAGGAAGAGCAGACAGAAGAAGCCGAGCCACAGGAGCAATCCGCGGAAGATGTCGTCGGTAATGATGTGTTCCCAGCTGTAGGCCCGGCGGAACGCAAAGGAGAGGAGGATCACGCCGCTGATCGCCGAGGTCAGTGCGATGGTGAGAAACTGCGGCCCCTGGACGCCGCCGAACCACGTCGGCATCGTCGGAATCACGGCGAACAGCCACGGAATCACGCCGCCGTGGAGCAACAGCGGGGCCATGATGATGATCGCGAGCGCGAGCCACCACACCATTCGTTCGACCACCGCGTCTTCAGTCTCGGTGTAGCCGATCGTCATGAGGCTGTAGACCGGATCGAGTCGATCCGGAAGCTGATCGCGCAGCCGGCTGATGTCGTACCGCAGCGTCAGGCCGAGATAGGTTGCCGTCAGGACGAAGTAGGCCGTGATGACGGTCACGTCCCACACCAGCGGCGAGCCGTGGACCGTAATGTGGTAGTGGCCGACGACGCTCGTGACCATCCGATCCGGCCGGCCGAGGTGGACAATGATGTAGAAGCCGGCCGCGGAGAGCCCGGCGATCGTCAGCAACTCGGCGAGTCGAGCGATGGGCATGTAGCGGTCCATCCCCAGCAGGCGGACCGCGGCGGAGAGGATGATCCCGCCGTGGGCGATCCCGACCCACCAGATGAACGCGCCGATGTAGACCCCCCATGTCGCGCCGCCGCCGCTGCCCCAATCGCCGAGTCCAGTGACGGCCAGCCCCCGCTGTAATTGGAAGGCCCAGCCGATCAGGAAGGCGGCGAAGGCCAGCCCTGCGACCGCGACCAGTATGAAATACGTTCTCGATACCTGTCCGATCGGCCGCAAGATGTCGGCCTCGCTGGGCGTTTTCGTCCCCATCGTGCTACAGTGGAACTCACCGGGGCCTCACTTGCCACCCTGCGATGCATTTGCAAGGTCACGTCGAGCGGTCGGCCGACCGCCGACGCCGACTCGCACTCGAGGCTAAGCCGGCTTACAACTCGAGCGTGTAGACCACTTCCCGTCGGCGCTCGCCGCCGATCTCGACCTCGTCCTCGTCGGTCAGTTCGAACCCGTGTTCCTCGTAGAACTCTCGGCCGCCGTCGTTCGAGGCGAGGTCGATCGCGCGCATCCGCTCCATGTTGAAGTCCTGGAGGTCCTCGCGCAGGCGCTCGTATAGCGCCGTTCCGATTCCTTCTCCCTGATGGTCGGGGTGGACGGACATGCGGAGTACGTCTCCTTCCTCCTCGGAGACGACGCCGTGGGTGAAGCCGACGATCTCACCGTCCGTCTCCGCGGCTGCGCCGTCTTCTCGCGGGCGTTGCCCGCTCGAACGGTCCGCGGAACGTCGTTCCGCGCTACTCCGTTCCGAGGCGCGTTGGGCCTCGCTCTCCTCCGCGACGAGGAAAGCCGTCCCCGGTTTCGACAGCGCCGTCTCGAGCGCCTCGTCGCCGTACCACTCGTCGATGGTGTCGTCGATCGTCTCGGCGTCGAGTTCGTCGTAGGTCTCGTGCCACGTCTCGCGGGCGACGGCCCTGATCCGGTCGCGATCGTCGAGAATCGCCGGTCTGATATGCATACCATGCACTACGGCAGCGAATGACAAAGTGGTTACACCGTCTCAGTTAGGTGTCACTGCGGAACCGCGGGCCGAACCGGGAACCGGACTCGAGTCTCTCCCCTCGCTCGCTTCAGTTGCGATTGAGGAAGACGAAGACAGCGATTACGGCGGCTGCGACGCCGATAATCGTCGGGAGGAGCTGTCCGGAGCCCCACTCCCAGCCGAGGACCTGCGTGCCGACAATCGCGACGAGCGCGACGGCGAGGCCGATCGCCGTGACGAGCGGGGACGAGGTCCGTCCGAGCGAGCGCGCCATAGTAACACATAGCACGGCTTCCGCAATAATTCTGGGGCACGCCTGCTGGGACCGTTCAGTCCGGCAACCGCCGGGCGATAACCCCGAGCGACTCGCGTCCCTGTACCTCTCCCTCGAGGTCCGGTAGCGTCGCGACGTCGAGGTCCGGAAACGTCGTTCGGATCTCCGCTAGCCGCTCCTCGTGGCGGTCCCGCCGCGATCGACAGCGCGGACAGCCGTCGTGGGGGTCCTCGAGCACGCGGTTGACCACCAGTCGCTCGACCGACACGCCGCCCTCACGCAGTCGCTCAACGAGGCGTTCGGTCTCCGCGATGGCCATCGATTCCGGGACGAGCACGACGCGAAACTCGGTTCGCTCGGGATCGACGAGTAACTCTCGGGCGCGCTCGAGGCGGTCCCGAAACGCCACGAGGCTCTCGTCTTCGTCGTCGCTGTCGCCGGTCATCATCGACATCGGTCCGAGGACTGCCGTTCGGGCCGCGTTGCCGATCCGCTTTGCCTGCCCGCGAAGCGAGTGTGCCGTCTCGAGTGCCAGTCCCATCACCTCGGGCATCTCGAACAGCCGCAGGGTGTGGCCCGTCGGCGCGGTGTCGAAGATGACGGTGTCCCACTCGCCAGCATCGACGTACTCGACCAGCAGATCGAGCGCCGCGATCTCGTCGCTGCCGGCCGGCGCGCCCGTCGCGAAGAGCCGTTCGACCTCCGCGTCAGAGAGGCTGATCCCGGCGCTGCGGAGGTCCGCGGCCAGCGCCCGCGCCAGTTTCTCGTAGCGCTCTCGTTGGGTCTCGGGATCGATTTCGACGGCCCAGAGGCCGCCCGAACTCCTCGAGTCGCCCCCGTCGACCGCTTCGAGCGGGCCCGCCAGTTCGGTCGGCTTCGGGCCGATTTCGGCCTCGAACGAGTCCGCGAGCGAGTGGGCCGGGTCGGTGGAAACGACCAACGTCTCTCGCCCGGCGGCAGCCAGCGAGAGGCCGGTCGCCGCGGCACAGGTCGTCTTGCCGACGCCGCCCTTGCCGCCGTAGAAGATGCAGTCGGTCATAGGCCACGTCCCACGGCCATCACGGTAAACGAATGCCGCGCCGGAAAACGAGCCGCCGGTTTGTGATCGCCGGTGCCGATCAGATGTCGACGCGGTCGAACTGGTAGACCGCGATGGCAAGGGGCACCACGATCCAGAACAGCAGGATAATACCGGAGAACCAGTCCTGCAGGAAGAACGGGAGGCCGTTCGGGTACGCGGCCTCGTTGAACGTCGTCCCGATCGAGTCACTCGAGAGGGAGCTAAATAGCGTGATCGTGTTCTGGTAGGCGTTTCCGGGGTCGACCATGTTGATGAACTGCGCCCAGTCGGGCAATCGGGTTCGCTCGACTTGCTGTCCGGCGAAGTTCGTCGCCGTGTAGCTGACCCCGTCGATGTACCCGCGGTTCATCAGGAGCCCCAGCGCGCTCTGGATCGAGTTCCAGACGATGTAGAACAGGACGAAGACGCCGAACATCGCCGCGCCGGCTATCGTCGTCGACCGGGTCATCGACGAGAGCGAGACGGCGATGCTCATGTACGCGAGCCCGTAGACGATCGTCATCGCCAGGAAGGCGATGTACGCCGGGAAGGAGAACTCCGAGACGGCGACCGCGACGGCGACCATGCCGATGAGAAAGCCGATGATCAGCGACAGGGTAAGCACGGCCGTCCGACCCAGCAGCTTGCCGATGAGAACGTCTCGCCGCGAGTGGGGAAGCGACAGCAAGACCTTGATGCTGCCCGTTTCACGCTCGCCGGCGATGGCCTTCCAGCCGAGCATGAGCGCGATCAGCGGGATGACGAGCTTACACACCTGACTGACCAGCGAGATGAAACCGATCGTCGTGAGATTGTCCGGATTCGCCCACGAGAGGAAGCCGGCCAAGGCGGCCATGAGCGTGAAAAAGAACACGCTCAGGCCCCAGAACAGCCACGAACGGACCGCGTCCTGAAAGTCCTTCTTCGCGACCGCGCGCACGCTCTCGAGGTTGATCGAACTCGAAGCCGAGCCGCCCGTCGAATCGGACGCGGTACCGGTTTCGGTGCTCATCGTGCATGCACCTCCGTATCGGTGGTGTACGACTGGAAGACGTCGTCGAGCGACGCCTCGGTCGTCTCGAAGTCCCGGACCTCGATGCCGTGGTCCTCGAGCGTGGAGAGCACGGCGGTCTTCGAGCCCTCGACGCCGACGACGATCGTCGGCGGGTCTTGCCCCTCGACGGTGGCGTTGGTCACGTCGGGCAGCGAGCGGACTGCCTGCAGGGCGTCGTCGTCGATCCGGTCGACGGTGACCCGCAGCGTCGTACCGCCCTCGACGGAGTCGCGCAGCCCTTCGACGGAGTCGACGGCGACCATCTCGCCGTCCCGGAGGATGCCGACGCGGTCACAGACCGCCTCGACTTGCTCCATGATGTGACTCGAGAAGAAGACGGTCGCGCCCCGTTCGTTCTCCTCGCGGACGATTTCGCGCATCTCGCGGGCCCCGTTCGGGTCGAGACCGGTGGAGGGCTCGTCGAGGATGAGCAGGTCGGGCTCGCCGACCAGCGCCATCGCGAGCATGAGTCGCTGGGACATCCCCTTTGAGTAGCCGCCGGCTTTCTTGTCGATCGCGTCGACTAAGCCGACGCGCTCGAGCAGCGCTTCGGGCTCTGAGTCGGCGTTTTTCGACTCGATCGCGAACTGGAGGTGTTGGCGGGCGGTCAGCCGGTCGTAGGTCTTGACGCCCTCGGGGAGGACGCCGGTCCGTTGTCGGATATCCCGGCTGTACTGTTGGGCGTCCATGCCGAGGACGCTGACCTCGCCCGCGGTCGGACGGGCGAAATCGAGGATGATGTTGATCGTCGTCGACTTGCCAGCACCGTTGGGGCCGAGGAAGCCGAACACCTCGCCTTCCTCGACGCGGAAGGAGAGCTCCTCGAGCGCGAGGGTCTGACCGAACGACTTGGTCAGGTTGTCGACTGTAATAGCGGGCATGTACGTGTCGTCGTAGCGTTGCCCGATAAGGTTTTTGACATCAATACTGCAGCTGAAAGCATCAGTTGTCTCCCGGTTGGTGCCCCGTCGATCGGGGCTCACGGTTCCGAGCCCCGAGTGATCGAGGCGGCGTCTCCCGGTTAGATCGGATCGTCCGGATCGTACCGCTCCGCCGTTCGGTCGACCTCCTCGGCGTACCGCTTTCGGGTCTCGTCGTCGGGCACCGGCTCGAGGTCGTCCTCGGGAATCTCGGTTGCCGCGGTGACGGTCGGTCCGGTCCGTAACGCCGTCGACGACCGCTCGTGTTGCTGATAGCGCGAGCCGTCCGGCGTCGCGTAGACGAGGGTGACGAAGTCCCGATCCCCGACCGTCCGTTCGACGAGCCAGCACTGCACCGTCGAGTCACTCATACCGACGGGTTCGGTGTCGACCACCGAGAATGTACCGAGTCAGCGCGACCGGAAGGCGCGGCCTACTCGGTAGAACGAGCCCCGACGTACTTGGTGGTCGGCGTCGGAGCGGGGACAACGAGTACTCATGGCCGACTCCCGGAGCGAACGCCGATCCCAGTGGCGCGAGCACGTCGACGAACTGTGCCACGACGGAGAGACGATCGAACACCGGGCCGACCTCGCGGGCGCGACGGTCGTCGTCACGAACCAGCGCGTGTTCGCGTTTCCGTCCGGCTCGAGCGGGCCGACCGTTCGCCACGTCGACCGGCCGAACGTCGGGACCATCACCGTAGAGACCGACCACCGACTGCGCGACCTCTGTCTCGGATTCGTCGCCGCATTCATCGGCATCGGACTGGTTCAACTGACGACGGGCGTCAGCTTCGCGTCGCTGATTCCGGGCGTCGACTTCGACTGGCGCGGAGCAGCACCGGGCGCAACGCAGCTCGCGAACGCCGTCGAATCCGCCCTCGAGTTCCTCGAGACAGCACTCATGGTAGTGGAGTGGGGCGTGCTCCTGAGCGGCATTGCCGCGTTCGTCGTCGCGCTCGCTTTCGTCGTCCGGTACGTGCGATCGCGTTCGCGTCGGCTCGTCTGCAGGGTCCACGGCGGGCCGGATCTCGAGTTCGCTGTCGACGACGCGGATCTCGAGGCCGGTGCCGTCGCCGACCTCGAGCGTGCGATTCGACCGGGAAAGGGGTCGGCGCTCGAGGAAGTCGACAGCGACGAACGCGGCGGCCGGAGGGAAAGCAGGAGTACCGACGACGGATCCGACCGGGCGGTGGGCGACGATCCGACGGCGAGTGATTGAGCGGTCGGCGTCGGCGCGGCGACGAGTGCCGACCACTCGGTGTTCGGCGGTGCCGAGGAGTCAGGCTGAAACCTCCTGACTCCGTAGGGCCGCCGATGAACGCCGACGGGGTTCGCGAGCGGACCGGGTCGTTGCCGCGAGAGCCCGGCGTCTACCAGTTCCGCGAGGGAGACACCACGCTCTACGTCGGGAAGGCGGTCGATCTCCGCGATCGGGTGCGGTCCTACGCCGACCCCCGCAGCGCGCGGATCCGGCGGATGGTCGACCGCGCCGACGACATCGAGATCGCCGTCACCGACACCGAGACCCAAGCGTTGCTGCTCGAGGCGAACCTGATCAAGCGCCACCAGCCCCGGTACAACGTCCGGCTCAAGGACGACAAATCGTATCCGATGGTGCAGTTGACCAACCACGACGCGCCGCGGATCGAGGTCACTCGCGATCCCGACGAGTCGGCGACCGTCTTCGGTCCCTATACCAGCAAAAAACAGGTCGAGACGGTCGTCAAAGCGTTGCGAGAGACCTACGGCGTCCGCGGGTGTTCGGACCACAAGTACGCCGGCCGGGACCGGCCGTGTCTGGATTACGAGATGGGGCTCTGTACCGCCCCCTGTACTCGCGAGATCGACCTCGAGAGCTACGGCGAGGACGTCACCGCCGTCGAGCGCTTCCTCGAGGGCGAGACCGGGGTCCTCGCCGATCCGCTGCGCCGGGAGATGGAGGCCGCCGCCGAGGAGCAGAACTTCGAGCGCGCGGCGAACCTGCGGGACCGCCTCGAGACCGTCGCGGCGTTCCACGGCGAGGGCGGCGAGGCGGTCCAATCCGTCGGCGACGAGCAGGCCGTCGACGTCCTCGGCGTCGCGATCGAGGGCGAGGACGCGACCGTCGCCCGGCTGCGCGCCGAAGACGGTAAACTGGTCGACCGGGACCGGCACACGCTCGAGGCCCCCGGCTCCGGCGGGGGTGTGGGCAGCGAAGCGGACGGCGTCCCCGCCGTCCTCGCGGCCTTCATCGTCCAGTACTACGCCGAACGCAACCTCCCCGACGCCCTGCTCTTGCCCGAGCGCCACGGCGACGAGGAGGTCGCCGCGTGGCTCGAAGCCGAGGGCGTCTCCGTCCGCGTACCGGGCGCGGGCCGGGAGGCCAAACTCGTCGAACTCGCGCTGAAAAACGCCCGGCGCAACGTAGGTCGGCGCGACGAGTGTGGCATGCTCGCCGACGCCCTCGAGATCGAGTCGGCCCGGCGGATCGAGGGCTTCGACGTGAGCCACGCACAGGGAAAGGCCGCGGTCGGGAGCAACGTCACGTTCGTCGACGGCAGCGCCGAGAAAGCCGATTACCGTCGGAAGAAACTGACCGACCAGAACGACGATTACGACAATATGCACGCCTTACTCGAGTGGCGCGCCCGCCGCGCCGTCGAGGACCGGGACGACCGGCCGGACCCCGATCTGCTCCTGATCGACGGCGGGGAGGGCCAACTCGAGGCGGCTCGAGACGCGCTCTCGGCGGTCGGCTGGGACGTGCCGGCGGTCGCACTGGCGAAGGCCGAGGAGCGCGTGGTCACGCCCCACCGGACGTTCTCGTGGCCGAGCGACGCGCCGCACCTGCATCTCCTCCAACGCGTTCGCGACGAGTCTCACCGCTTTGCCGTGCAGTACCACCAGACGGTCCGGGACGAGGTTAAGACGGTGCTCGACGACGTCCAGGGAGTCGGTCCCGAGACCCGAAAGCGACTGCTCGGGCGCTTCGGCAGCGTCGAGAACGTTCGGGAGGCGACTCTGGACGACCTCCGGAGCGTCGAGGGGGTCGGTGAGAAGACGGCCGAGACGATCAAATCGCGACTCTGACCGCAAAAGCAGCGAGCGTGATGCCGAGACGGAACGACGTGTCCTGCTATCGCGGCAACGGGAATCGCCACGTCCTCCCGCCCGATTCGCTCGCTCCCTTCGATCGCTCACTCATCCACCGGAAGACGCGCCGCGTCTTCCGAGTCCTTCGCCCGTGCTACTCGCGAAGACGGGTCACCGTCCAGTCCTCGAGCGGCGTGTTCTCGAGGCGTCACCGAAGCCGGCGTGTACCGCGACCGTTGCGAAGGCAAGGACAGGGCTATCCCCCGCCCTGATCCATGTGTAACTATGGCAGAGGAAGACGACCTCGACGATTTGCTCGACGAACTCGACAGTCAGGGCGACCTCGAGACCTCCCAGCAGGTGTTGTCGATCCGGACCGAGAGCCGCCGGTACGACAAACCGGTGACGATCATCGAGGGGTTCGACCTCACGCAATCGGAGGTCGAATCGACCGCCTCGGACCTCAAGAGTTCGCTCGGGACGGGCGGCACGGTCGACGACGGCCGGATCGAACTGCAGGGCGACCACCGCGACCGCGTTCCGGACCTGCTCCGGGATCGAGGATTCGACGTTCGCGAGTGAATCAGGACGGGCCCGTCCCGTTTGTCGCCGGTCGAGGCCCTCTCACCCTCGAATAATCGCCCTCGGGGCAACGGGCTATTTATGTTCCACGTTCGATAATGACGTATGCACGTTCGACCCGCCACGACCGACGAGTTCGAGGCGATCACGGCCGTCGCTCGCGCCACGTGGCACGACACCTACGACGAACTCGCAGCCGAGACTATCGACCGGACGGTAGACGACTGGTACACCGACGACTCGATGCCGCTCGAGGCCCCGGGAACGATCGTCCTCGTCGCGGAGGAGAGCGAGGCCCAACGCGCCTCGGAGCAAAGCGGCGCAGCCGCGGAGAACGATAGCGAGATCGTCGGTTTCACCCACGCGGTCGCACAGGGCGATAAAGCCGACATTCTCCGGATGTACGTCCACCCGGACCGGCAGGGCGAAGGGATCGGCTCGCAACTCCACGAGCGACTGATCGCCGAAATCGAGTCCTACGACGTCGACCGGATTCGATCGATCGACTTCGCGTTCAACGATGCCAGCCGCACCTTCTACGAGGGCCTTGGCTTCGAACAGACCGACGAGGGTGAGGTCGAAATCGACGGCGAGTACTACCCTGAAGCGGTCTACACGCTCGAGTTGTAATCCGGGCCGCTGAACTGCCTTCTGCGCTGTCGAACTGTCTCTGGTTGTTTCGATTCGGCCGACTACTCGCTACTCGAGGGCGATCCCCTCGTCCTCGAGCAGTGCCCGGAACTCGCTCTCCTCGAGGATCGGTACGTCGTTGTCTTCTGCGTCCTGTTGTTTCGTCGCCCCGGGATTCTCACCGGTGACGAGGTAATCCGTGTTCCCCGAGACGCTGCCGGTCGCGTTCGCACCGCGGGTTTCGACGAGCTCTTGGGCCTCGCCTCTGGTCATCTCGGCAAGCGAGCCGGTGAAGACGAACGTGAGTCCCTCGAGTTCACCGCCGGTGTCAGTGTCGACATCGACTTCCTGCGGAGAGACGTGCTCGAGCACGTCGTCGACCACGGCGGCGTTTGCCTCGCTCGCGAAGAACTCGTGGATCGTCTCGGCGACGGTCTCGCCGACGTCGTCGACGCCCTCGAGTCGTTCGGGCTCGCTTTCGGCGGCCTCGCGGACGGCCTCGAAGGTGCCGAACTCGCGGGCGAGTTCGCGGGCCGTCGTCGGGCCGACGTGGGGGATGCCCAGCGCGGAGAGAAAGTCAAGCAGGGGCGGCTCGCGGCTGGCGTCGATCTCCGCGAGCAGGTTCTCGGCGCTTTGCTCGCCCCAGCCCTCGAGGTCGGTGAGGGCCTCGCGCTCGAGTTCGTAGAGATCTGCGACGGTCTCGAGCAGGCCGGCGTCGACCAGTTGGCGGACGCTCTTCTCGCCCAGCCCCTCGAGATCGAGGCCGTCGTCGCCCGCGTAGTACTCGATCGAGCGCCGGAGTTGGGCATCACAGCCTAGCCCGCCGGTACAGAAGGCCATCGGGCCGTCGCGCTCGACGGGACTGTCGCAGACGGGACAGCGGTCGGGCAGTTCGTAGTGGCCCTCGCTGCCCTTCTCGACGACCTCCTCGACGTAGGGGATCACGTCGCCCGCGCGCTGGACGCGGACGGTGTCGCCGACGTTGACGTTCTTCTCGGCGATTTCCTCGGGGTTGTGCAGGCTCGCCCGCGAGACGGTGACGCCGCCGACGTCGACCGGCTCGAGCAGGGCGACGGGCGTCAGCCGCCCGGTCCGGCCGACCTGGACCGCGACGTCGGCGATCGGGGTGACCTCTGCGCGGGCGGGAAACTTGTAGGCGAAGGCGTAGCGATCGTGACGGGCCGTCCGACCTAACTCCTCGCGGGCCTCGCGGTCGTCGACCTTGATGACGGTGCCGTCGATCTCGTAGTTGAGGTCGTCGCGGGCCTCGAGCATCCGGTCGCGGTAGTCGATCGCGCCGTCGATGTCGGCTGCCAATTCGACGTGGTCGGTGACCCGCAGCCCCCACTCGGCGAACCGCTCGAGTTCGGCGCTGTGGGAGTCCTCGAGGTCGCTGGCCGCGAGGACATCGAAGAAGAACACCTCGAGGGGGCGTTCGGCGACGGTCGAGGGATCCAGCTGGCGGATCGTCCCCGCGGTGGCATTGCGTGGGTTGGCGAAGGGTTCCTCGCCGCGCTCGATGCGCTCGCGGTTGTGTGCCTGGAAGGCGTCTTTCGGCATGTAGACCTCGCCCCGCACGGCGAGGAAGTCGGGGTAGTCGCCGTGGAGTCGCTGCGGGACGGAGCCGATGGTGCGGGCGTTGCGGGTCACGTCGTCACCTTCGCGGCCGTCGCCGCGGGTGACTGCTCGCTCTAAGCTGCCGTCCTCGTAGACGAACTCCATCGAGACGCCGTCGAACTTGGGCTCGCAGACGTAGTCGACGTCGCCGACCTCCCGCTGTACGCGATTGCCGAAGTCCCGTACGTCCTCGGCCTCGCCGCTCTGGTCGATCGAGAGCATCGGTTCAACGTGTTCGACCGTCTCGAACGCCTCGAGCGGCTCGCCGCCGACGCTCCGCGTGGGACTATCGGGATGAGTGAGATCGAAGGCGTCCTCGAGGTCGCGCAACCGGGCAAAGAGCGCGTCGTACGTGCGGTCGGCGATCAGCGGCTCGCTCTCGACGTAGTACCGGCGGTCGTGCTCCCGGATCGCCTCTCGGAGCAGTTCGACCTGCTCGCGGGCCTCGTCTTCCGAGAGTTCCTCGAGCGGGGCGAAATCGGTCGGCGGCGCTCGAAGATAGGGATTCTCCGCGTCCGCGTTCTCGTCGGCGACTGGCATTGCTCGAGGGTAGCCGTTCACCCCCGTTAATGGTATTGACCGCGGAGCGGGGCTCCGAGAGTCACTTCCACGGGTTGTCGACCAGTTCGGCGTGGATGCTCGAGCCGACCGCGACCCGACAGTCGGTCCGCGGGGTGGCGATACACAGCAGGACGTAGCCGTCCGATAGGTGTCGTTCCTTCAGCGCTCGAGGCTGTCGGCGGTGTGTGAGGACATCGTCGTCGACGTCTTCGAGCAGCCGCCCCGCACAGGTCCCGCACGCGCCGGTCCGACAGCCAAACGGGAGGACGATATCGGCCCGTTCCGCGGCTTCGAGGACCGTCTCGTCCTCGCCGACCGCGATCGTCCGCGTCCCGCGGTCGGCGTCGGGCCACTCGAGGGTCACGTCGTGTCGCTGGGTCGCCATCCGATCACTGCCAGACGTCGCTCGTGCAGTCCCCGTCGGGCCAGCGGATCTCGTGGGCGCGGGCCGGTCCCGCCGGGCACTCGCCCCAGTCGACGAGGAAGTCCTCGTCGAGTTCCATCGTCCCTCGTCGGGGATCGACGTCGGCTTTCAGCATCACTGAGCCCCACTCGCCCTCTTCGGGGTAGAATTGCTCGTCCCACGAGGAGAACAGCGAGGTGGTCCAGTAGAGCCGTTCGCCGTCCAGCGAGAGTTGGATCATCTGCGGCCCTGCGGATAGTTCGCGGCCCTGAACTTCCTGTACCTCGCCGAACGTGCCGCCGACCGACAGCGAGTCGGCCCGCCGCGGATTCGCGGGGTCGGAGATGTCGTACATCCAAACCTCGCCGTGGAGCCAGTTCGAGCCGAACAGGTACCGGTCGTCCATCGAGATCAGGATGTCGGTGGTCAGCCCGGGAACGGGCATGTCCCAGTCCTCGTGGTCTCGGCTCTCGAAGTCGATGGCCTTCTCGGCGCGGTACTCGCCCGTTTGATCTCGCCAGAAGTGAAAGATGTTCGACGAGAGCGCGGCCCCGACGAACCCGTGGGTCGATTCGGGCGTGTGGAGAAAGCGCACCTCGAGCGGGATCTGCCCCTCCTCCCCGAGGTCGATGGTCTGCTCGACGGTGCCGGCCTCCCAGTCCCAGAAGTGGAGCTGGTGGCCGTAGTTGCCCTCTTCGACGTCCTCGAGGTCGAAGCCGGGGTAGTACGTTTTGGGGGCGGCCCACTCGCTCGAGACCATCACGTTCTGGCGGGGCTGGTACCAGTAGTCGTAGTTCATCTCGATCTCGCCCGGCGGCTCCCAGCGCCCCTCGATCTCGAAGTCGTCGTTTAGCTCGAGGAAGCCGCCCGGCAGGTCGCCGTCGGCGTCGCCGAGCATGCTGATCAGGATCTCACCGTCCGGGATGCAGTGGACGGTATGTGGTGCCGAGAGGTCGTACTCGTAGACCTCCTCGGGTTCGATGACCGTCTCGAGTTCGGGATTCCGTCGGTCTTGAGCGTCGATCACGTGGATCCGCGAGGAGCGTTGGCCGGGAACGATCAGGTGTCGCCGCTCGAGGCCCTCCATGTGACACGACGACGAGCAGGCGTTCCACCCGAAATGGTGGAGTTCGTCGCCGCGGTTGGGCAGTTCGATGCGGTCGACGATCTCGCAGTAGGTCTCGGAGTCGGGATCGAGGTCGACGACCGCCACGAAGTCCGACGCGTCGACGTCGGTGCCGACGTAGAGGCTCATCACGTAGGCCAGTTTCTCACGTTCCCCTTCCTCGATAGCCGCTTGTGGCGTCGCGTAGCCGGGTCCTTCGTGGTCGTGCTCGTGGTCGTGGTCGTGGCCCGGTTCGACATCGCCACTTGTGCTAGTATCACTCATGGTTCTCCCGACCACGAACACATAGATAAGTCTGACCGGGGGGTTGGGGTGGGGGTCGTGACGAGAGCGGGAGGCCCTACGCCCACGGACTGTCGCCGACCTCGGCGCGGACTCGCGGCCCAACTTTGAGACGGCAGTCGGCTCGCGGCGAGGCGATACACAACAGGACGTAGCCGTCCGCCCCTTCCTGCTCGGTCAGGGCCTGCGGTTGCCGTCGGTACGTAAAGCCCTCCGCGGCGTCGATCGGCTCGTTCTCGTCGCGGCCGCCGTCTCCGTCCGCGAGCCCGATCAACCGGCCGACGCAGGTGATACAGGTCCCGGCCCGACAGTCGTAGGGGAGCCGGATACGGGCCCGTTGGGCCGCCTCGAGGACCGTCTCGTCGTCGGCGACGACGATCGACTCGGTCCGGCCGTCGGCCCACTCGAGGGTCACGTCGTAGTCAGTCATCTTCCCTCCGTCGGCCGCGCTCGTCGTTCGGGTCGGTCGATCATGCGAGCACTTAGGACCCGCGACGACAAAAGTCCGTGCGCGCGAGCCAGGATCAGAAGCGAAACGAGATTAGTCCATAGTAGGCGTCGGTTCGGCCGTTTTCTCGGCTTCATCCCGGTCGGCGTCGTCCGTGTAGACGATCCCCCAGCCGGTCGCCCCCATCAGGATCAGGACTAGCGGCGAGAGGATGCCGAAGAAGTAGTACGGGGCGTACTCGATCACCGGGACGCCGAGCGCCGAGGCCATGAAGACGCCGCCCGACCCCCACGGCACGAACGCCGATGTCGTCGTTCCCGAGGCTTCGACCGCTCGCGAGAGGTTCCGACTCTCGAGGTCGTACTCGTCGTACAGGTTCTGTAGGGTCATGCCGGGCACGACGATCGCCATGTACTGTTCCGCGGCGAGGAAGTTCATCGCGACGGTTCCCACGGCCGTGCCGGCGGTCAGGCCCGCGACGCTGCTGACGGCCCGTCCGATGTGGTACGCGATCGCCGCCAGCACGCCGGTTTCCTGTAGGATACCGCCAAGCGCCAGTGCGGCGATGACGATCGAAACCACCCACACCGAACCGGACAGTCCGCCGCTGGCGAGCAACTCGTTCGTCAGGTCGACGCCGGTCTCCGGTCCCGTTCCGTTGTGGACGGTTTCCCACGCGGCGGCGAAACTCGCTCCCTGCACGGCGATGGTGACCCCGACGCCGGCGAAGATACCAGCCCCGAGCGACGGCAACGCCGGGAAGCCGTAGAGCGCGAGCGCGAACGTGATGACCAGCGGGACGAACGTCACCGGCGAGATCACGTAGCTACTCGAGAGCCCGCCCTGAATCTCGGCGATGCGGCCGACGGGGATCGTCCCGCTTGCACTCAGGCCCAAGACGACAAACAGGACCAGCGAGATCGCAAACGAGATCGCGGTGCCGGGACGCATCGCTCGGATGTGATCCATCAGTTCCGTGTTCGTCACCGCGGCGGCAAGGTTCGTGGTATCCGAGAGCGGCGAGTTCTTGTCGCCGGTGTAGGCCCCCGAGAGGACGGCACCGGCGGTCATTGCCTCCGGGATCCCGAGCCCGGACCCGATCCCGATCATCGCGACGCCGAGCGTCCCGGCGGTCGTCCACGACGAGCCGATCGCGAAGGCGACGACCGCCGAGAGGACGACGGTAAAGGGAAGGAATATTCGTGGCGACAGGAACTCGAGTCCGTAGTACATGAGCGTCGGGATCGTCCCGGAATCGATCCACGACGAGATGAGCATATAGATGACAAACAGGATGAGGATCGCCTGGAGGCCGGTCAGAATACTGCGCCCGATGCCGTCGTAGAGATCGCTCCACGAGTAGCCGAAGTAGTACCGGCCGAACAGTCCCGCGAAGGCGATTCCCCACAGCAAGGGCATCTGCGGGTCCATATCGAACCAGATCATTCCGGCGGAGAGGAACAGGAGCATCGCCGCGATCGGCACGAGCGCTTCCCCCAACGACGGCTGCTTGTCCTCGGGGATTTCGTCGTAGGTCTTCGGTGTGAAACCCAGTCCCATGTTCGAGTCGGTCCGAGTTTGCGACAGCGGCCATAAATAAATCGTCATTCGCCGGTCGACTCCCGGCCTCGTAGCGACCGGACCGAGCCGGCGGCCAGACCCAGTACTTTACCCGTCGGGGAGCCTACGACCGAGTAGATGGGACAGGGAACGGAGTTCGGACTGGTCGACCTCGAGGAAGCCGATACCCCGGGCGACGAGTGGGAGGAGATCGACGTCTCGGAGACCGACGCCGATCGCATCGCCCGCAAGCGCGACCGAAAGTTCGAGCAGTTCGAGGAGCGAATCAAAGACGCCGAGCAGTTCAAGGTCGAGCAGTCGGTGTTCGACGACGCGACCCTGGCGGCACTGTACAAACTCGTCCAGGACGGCTACGTCGATGCGTTTGGCGGCCCGCTCTCGACGGGTAAGGAGGCGAACGTCTACCTCGCACAGGGCGACGACCGCGAGGTCGCGGTCAAGATCTACCGGATCAACGCCTCGAATTTCCGACAGATGCGCGACTACCTCGAGGGTGACCCCCGATTCGAGGGGCTGGGCGGCAAGAAGAAAGACGTCGTCCTCGCGTGGACGAAAAAGGAACTGGCGAACCTCCGACGGGCGCAGGCGGCCGGCGTGCGGGTGCCGGAACCGATCGCGACCGAGCGCAACGTTCTGGTCATGGAGTACATCGGGACCGAAGACGGCCGCGCCAAACGGCTCGGCGAGGTCCATATCGAGAACCCCCAGACCGCCTACGAGGTCATGCGCGAGTACATGCGCCGGCTCTACTCGGCGGGCCTGATCCACGGCGACCTGAGCGAGTACAACGTCGTCTTCGACGAAGACGAGGGTCAACTCGTCGTCATCGACCTCGGGCAGGCCGTCACGGTCCACCACCCCAACAGCCGCGAGTTCCTCGAGCGAGACTGCCGAAACGTCGCGAGTTTCTTCTCTCGGCAAGGGCTCGAGGTCGCCGAAGACGACCTGCTCGAGTTCGTCACGAGTCCGGAGCCGGACCCGTCTCGAGACTGATGGTACCGACGGAGTCTGCGGTCCCCGAACGCCTTAGTGGCTCGCTCCCGCGCGAACACGTATGAACATCGGCATCGTCTCGGACACCCACGACAACGTGGACGCGATCGAGCGCGCGACCGAAATCTTTCTCGAGGAAGGCGTCGAGACCGTCGTCCACTGTGGCGACTTCATCGCGCCGCTGATGATCGACTTCTTCGAGGAATTCGAGGTCCACGGCGTCCTCGGGAACAACGACGGCGATGTCCGGAATCTCCAGCGCGCGTTCGACTCGCTCGGCGGTGAGAGCGAACTCCACGGCCGATTCGCCAGCCTCGAGTTCGACGGCCTCTCGTTTGCAGTGCTCCACGGGGAGCATCGCGACGAGGTCGAGGCGATCGCGGCCGGCGAGACCTACGATTTCGTCTGCTACGGCCACCACCACGAGCGCGAACTGTCGGAGGAGGGCCGAACGACGGTACTCAACCCCGGTGCGCACGTGGTGGCGGCCGAGGAAGACCGCACGGTCGCCGTCGTCGACACCCGCTCGGAGTCGGTGCGGTTCCGATCGGTGCTCGAGTAACCGTTCCCGATTTCGCTGGGTCGGTGTCGGCGGCAGCCGTTCCCCGGCTCACATGAACATTCGATCTTCCGGGAAGCTCCGATTCTCGAGGGGTTCCTGATCAGTGAGCGCTTCCATGCGGTCCGCGAGTTCCCCGTAGTACCGCTGGAGCTCCGCGGCTCGCTCGCGGAGCTGTTCGTCGTCGATCTCGAGCCCGTAGACGGTTTCGAGCAGCTCCAGATACCGGAGCGACGCCTCGAGGTCCGGTCCGGGTGGATGCGTCGGGGTGACGAACGCGCCCAGTGGCGGGGCTTCCCCCTCCAGACTGCGGGTCGTCAGTGCGCCCGCGACGCCGTCGAGTACGCCGCCGTTGACCGGCGAGACGGGCGAGTCAGTGAGGTGTTGATTCCTATACTCCGGGGTGGCGACGGAGAAGACGTCGTGTTCGTCCGGACCGTGTGGATACGGGACCCCGTGGAGGACGGCTATCTCGTCGATGCCGGTCGTATCGATCCACTCCAGAACGCCGTCTGCGAACGCGTCGGCCGCCCACACCGGAACGAACAGCTCGCTGAGCAACACGCAGCAGTCGACCTGCGGCGACGCGTAGACGCGCATCGGGTGCCGCGGTTGGCCGTTTTCGACTGGGGTGATATCCGGCAGCCCGCGGGACCGCACGTACCCGACCCGCTCGAACTCGCGGTGGGTAACGAGGTAGTCGACGGCGGTGAGTCCCGCCAGTCCGACGTTCGCGAGTCCGACGAGCAACGTTCCTTCGATCGGTTCGTCGGTCGAGACGGATACGTCGTACGCTGGCTCGGATGGCATACTGCGCGATACGGTCGAGCGCAACTTATAACGAGAGCAGGCCCAGCGCCGACCGCGTGCGTGGGTGCCACGACCCACCCGGTGCTCGCGGACCAAGCGCTTAACCTCACCCAGCCAGTAGCGGACTGTATGCAGCACGTGAAGATTCCGCAGGACCGCATCGGCGTTCTCATCGGTGAAGGTGGCGAGACGATGCGCGAGATCGAGGCGGAAGCCGAAGTGCGACTCGACATCGACTCGGAGAACGGCTCCGTCGCCGTCGAAACCGTCGGCGATCCCGTGCTTGGCCTCAAAGGCCCCGAGATCGTCCGCGCGATCGGCCGCGGCTTCGCACCGGAAGACGCCCTGCGACTGCTCGAGGACGACATGATGTTGTTCGACGTGGTCGACATCGACGCCGCCTCGCGCAACAAGACCGACATGAAACGCAAGAAGGGCCGGCTCATCGGCGAGGGCGGCCGGACCCGGGAACTGATGGAGGAACTGACCGGTGCCGACGTCGTCATCTACGGCTCGACGCTGGGCGTCATCGGCGCACCACAGGAGGTCGACGTCGTTCGCAGCGCCGCCGAAATGTTGCTCGACGGCGCGCCCCACGGCGCGGTCTACTCCTTCCTCGAGGAGAAGCACAACGAGATGAAACACAAGGGAATGGAGTACCACCGGTTCCCCGGCGGCCAGTCCTGACCCGTCCGTTCGTCTCGATTTCGTCGCTCTGTCGACCGCTGACTCCCGCGCTCGGACGAGCCGCTGTGTGAACCGCTTTTCGACCGATAGCTGAACCCCCTCGAATCCCGACGGACACGTCATCCGCGCGGTGGTTCTCACGCAGTGCAAGTATAAATACCCGAACAGCCATCGGTTCGAAAACGCACGACAGGGGCCACCTCTAGCGCCCCTACCTATTCGATAGGGTAAGGCTTATATAGAATAGCAAACAATCCCTCGAGTGACTATGGCTCAACAGCAGATGGGCAACCAGCCCCTTATCGTACTCTCGGAGGACAGCCAGCGCACCTCCGGGGAGGACGCGCAGTCGATGAACGTGCAGGCCGGGAAGGCGGTCGCCGAATCGGTTCGGACGACCCTCGGCCCGAAGGGGATGGACAAGATGCTCGTCGACTCGTCGGGCAACGTCATCGTCACCAACGACGGTGTCACCCTGCTCTCGGAGATGGAGATCGACCATCCCGCGGCCGACATGATCGTCGAAGTCGCCGAGACCCAGGAAGAGGAAGTCGGTGACGGTACTACCAGTGCCGTCGTCATCGCCGGCGAACTCCTCAGCCAGGCCGAGAACCTGCTGGACCAGGACATTCACGCGACCACCCTCGCGCAGGGATACCGAGAGGCCGCCGAAGAGGCCACCGAGGCCTTAGAGGAGATCGCCATCGACGTCGACGAGGACGACACCGAAATCCTCGAGCAGATCGCCGCGACGGCGATGACCGGCAAGGGCGCGGAAAACGCCAAGGACCTCCTTTCGGAGCTCATCGTCGAGGCCGTTCGCGCGGTCTCCGACGAGGACGGCGTCGACACGGACAACATCAAAGTCGAGAAGGTCGTCGGCGGCTCCATCGAGAACTCCGAGCTCGTCGAGGGCGTCATCGTCGACAAGGAGCGCGTCTCCGAGAACATGCCCTACTTCGCCGAGGACGCCAACGTCGCGATCATCGGCGGCGACCTCGAGATCAAAGAGACCGAGATCGACGCCGAGGTCAACGTCACCGACCCCGACCAGCTCGAGCAGTTCCTCGAGCAGGAAGAGGCCCAGCTGCGAGAGATGGCCGAGCAGATCGCCGACGCCGGCGCTGACGTCGTCTTCGTCGACGGCGGCATCGACGACATGGCCCAGCACTACCTCGCACAGGAGGGCATCATCGCCGTCCGCCGCGTCAAGTCCAGCGACCAGGGCCAGCTCGCACGCGCAACCGGCGCAACGCCGGTCTCGAGCGTCGACGACCTGACCGCCGAGGACCTCGGCGTCGCCGGCAGCGTCGCCCAGAAGGAGATCGCTGGCGACCAGCGCATCTTCGTCGAGGACGTCGACGACGCGCAGGCCGTCACCCTGATCCTCCGCGGTGGCACCGAGCACGTCATCGACGAGATCGACCGCGCCGTCGAGGACTCCCTCGGCGTCGTCCGCACGACCATCGAGGACGGCAAAGTCCTCGCCGGCGGCGGCGCACCCGAGATCGACCTCTCGCTCGCGCTGCGTGACTACGCCGACTCCGTCGGTGGCCGCGAGCAACTCGCCGTCGAAGCCTTCGCCGACGCGCTCGAGGTCATCCCGCGCACGCTGGCCGAGAACGCGGGTCTCGATCCCATCGACTCGCTGGTCGAACTCCGCAGCGCCCACGACGGCGGCGACACGGGTGCCGGCCTCGACGCCTACACCGGCGACACCATCGACATGGACGCCGAGGGCGTCTACGAGCCGCTCCGCGTGAAGACCCAAGCCATCGAGTCCGCCACCGAGGCGGCCGTGATGCTGCTTCGCATCGACGACGTCATCGCCGCGGGCGACCTCGCGGTCTCCCACGACGACGATGACGAAGAGATGCCACCGGGCGGCGGTGGCATGGGCGGCGGCATGGGCGGTATGGGCGGCGGCATGGGCGGCATGATGTAAAACGAAGTTTTGCTCTGCGGGCCAGCAAGCTGGCCCTCGGCAAAAATTCGATTAAAAGCACTCCTTCCTCCGTTTCGGCCCCTTCGGGGCCTCCACATCGGTCGTCGGCCCGCTCGGGCCTGCGGCCCTCGCGGTGGGAGTCGTCGTACATCACCGCTCAAACTACCGCCTCCGCCGTTTCGAGTCGGCCCATCTTTGTTTGCCGTTTCGTCGCCGCTTCGATTCTCCTTGGATGAGAGACAAGCATCTGTTTCCGAGACTGGCTCGAGCCCGCTGATTATTCTCGCGTTCCCGTGAGCAGTGATAGCGTCGCATGTACCGGGCGTTCCCGAATCCCACGCTGCCGTCGATTCACGACGAACTAAGTGCGAGCCCGCAATATTCGCGGGTATGAACACGCTTCTACTGGACAGCGACGACGTCGACGAGCACGCTGCACTCGCGGCCGTTATCGATGCAGTCGAGCAGGCCTTCGGAGCCTTCGAGCGCGGGGCCACGCAGATGCCCGCGAAATCGTACATCGATCTGCCGCAGTACAACGGCGATTTCCGGTCGATGCCGGCGTATCTCGATACGGGCGAGTGGGACGCCGCCGGGATCAAGTGGGTCAACGTCCACCCCGACAACCCCGCGGACCACGGGCTGCCGACCGTGCTGGGGACGATGATCTACTCCGATCCCGAGACCGCGTTCCCGCTCGCGATTATGGACGGGACGACGCTCACGATGAAACGGACCGGTGCCGCGGCGGCCGTCGCCACCGACTATCTGGCCGTCGAGGACGCCTCGAGTCTGGGCCTCGTCGGGGCCGGGGTTCAGTCCTACACCCAACTCGAGGCGATCAGCGAGGTACGACCGATCGAGGAGGTCGTCGTCTCGGACCCGGACGACGAGCGGGTCGAGCGGTTCGTCGAGACCTACGAGGACCGCTTCGACGTTCGCGGCGGCACGATTTCCGAAGCCGGACACTGTGACGTACTCTCGACCGTGACGCCGGTCGAGGACCCGATCGTGGGTCTCGAGGACGTCGGCGAGCAGACCCACGTCAACGCGATCGGGGCCGACGCCGAGGGGAAACACGAACTGAGCGACGGCCTCCTGCAAGCGGCCCGGATCGTCATCGACGATCACGAGCAGTGTACCCACTCCGGCGAGATCAACGTCCCCTACGGTGAGGGTGTCCTGACCGACGCGGACATCCACGGTGAGATCGGCGAACTCGTCGTCGGTGCGAAAGCGGGCCGAACCGCGGAGACGGGCGTCACTGTCTTCGACTCGACGGGACTCGCCATTCAGGACGTCGCAGCCGCTCGCGTCGTCTACGAAAACGCTCGCGAGACCGATTCCGGCTACGACTTCGGGATGATCGATACCGATCAGTAGGGTTTCGATCCCGGTCTGTGACCGGCAACGACTCTCGAGTGTCGGATCTCAAAAACGCGAAAATCGGTGTTTTTCGATCGTTAGTCGTCCGTTTCGACGGCACGAGACCGATCGGCGGTGTCGCTGCCGAACGCCGTCTCGCGGAGGTCGGCTTCGATTTCCTCGAGCGACCGGCCTTTGGTTTCGGGGACGAGCCGGTAACAGAAGACGAGCGCGAGAAGCGAGAGCACGCCGTAGAGCCAGAACGTGCCCGTCTGCCCGATGCCGTCGATCAGCCGGAGGAAGGTCAGCGAGACGATCAGGTTCCCGGCCCAGTTGACGACGGTGACGACGCCCATCGCCGTCCCGCGGACCTCCATCGGGTAGATCTCGGAGATCATCAGCCAGAAGACCGGGCCGAGCCCGATCGCGAAGAAGGCGACGTACAGCATCAGGCTCCCGGTCGCGACCCAGCCGATCGCACCCGAGAGACCGGGCAGGTAAAACACGACCCCGAGGACGGCGAGCATGAGGGTCATCCCGGCCAGTCCAGTGAGCAACAGCGGCCGGCGGCCGGAGCGGTCCATCAGCACCACTGCGACGACGGTCATGACGACGTTAACAGCGCCGATCCCGACGGTCGCGAGGATCGAGGCGGTGTCGGCGAAGCCGGTCGACTCGAGGATCGTCGGCGCGTAGTACATGACCGTGTTGATGCCGGTGACTTGCTGGAACGCCGCTAACCCGACGCCGACGATCAACATCGGCCGGACCCACGGCTCGAACAGGTCCTGCAGCGACCCGGACTCGGTGCGGATCGTCCGCTTGATTTCGTTGAGTTCGTCCTCGACGTGGCTCTCGACGCGGGTGGTCGTCAGCACCTCGCGGGCGTCCGATTCGCGTCCGTGTTCGTAGAGCCAGCGGGGACTCTCCGGCATGAACAGCATTCCGAGGAACAAGACCGCCGCGGGGACCATGCCGAGGCCGAGCATCCAGCGCCACCCGCCGCCGCTTGCAAACACCTCACTGGGGACCGTTCCGAGGCCGAGCCAGCGCCAGAGGCTAGCGCTGGAGAACGCGTAGTTCACGAGATACGCGATGAGGATGCCGCTAGTGATCGTCAGTTGGTTCAGCGAGACTAGTGAGCCGCGGATCTCGGGCGGCGAGATCTCGGAGATGTACAGCGGCCCGACGACCGACGCAAAGCCCACGCCGATCCCGTCGACGATCCGACCGACGATCAAAATCTCGACGGTCGGGGCGATCGCCATGATGAACGACCCGACGAAGAAGATGACGGCACCGACGAGGATGAGCCGTCGCCGACCGAGCCGATCGGCCAGCCGACCGCCGAGCGCAGCGCCGATGATCGCACCGATCATCGCGCCGCTGACGACGATCCCCTCGACGAACGAGGCATTCATCGACACGCCGAACACCGTCGTCAGTTCGAACGCGTTTCGGATGTACAACATCGCACCGGAGATGACGCCGGTGTCGAATCCGAACAGCAACCCGTTGAGCGCGGCTAACGCCGCGACGACGTAGACGAACGGATTCCGTTCGTTCCCGGTCGCTCCTGAATGTGTCATGGACATTGCTACTCTACGTAAATTATTGTCTCATATTGTAGTTAACAAATGTAACGATGTGCGTGTCCGAACGGACGACGACTCTGTTCCCGACGGGAACCCGTCGGCAGCGACCCAATATCCGGCCGAAATACCCGCTCTCGAGGCGACTCAGCTATCGTCGCCGGGCTCGATCACGTTCCGATCCGACGCGGAATCGAGCCCGTCATCGATAGCTCGTCGGCGTAGTGGGCGACCGGATCGCCGGTCGGCGTCGGCAGGCGGTTGGCTTCGAACATCGTGTTCTCGTGGATCGCCACTGTGGCCGGCTGGAGCGGCCACGGGTCGTGGGCGATCTCGCCGGTGAGGATTCCGTTCGCCTCCGGTGCATAGAACCGGCGACGCGCCGTGAGCCAGTGTACGAGCGTGTCCGGTTCGGCAGTAAAGACCGGGCCGTCCGGACGATAAGTCGCGGCGAATCGGGCGGCGGTATCGCTCGCTGACTCGTTCGCTCGCCGCTCGCTTTCGAAGGCGACGTGGTTCTCCTCGGTGGCCCCGACGCGCATCTTCGCGCGGTAGATCGGCAGTCGGGTCGTTCGACCCAGGGTCCCCGCGACGAACGAGTTCCCGATGTCGATACTGAAGAAAAACAGGCCGGGATCGCCGCGATACCGCACGTAGGTTCGAACGTTGAGTTCGGAGAAGGCAAGCCGGGTGATCGACGGCGTCCCTCGGAATCCGACGTTCGTGAGCACGAACGGGAGCACGCTCAGCCACGCGTGCCCGTCTCGCGTCTCGAGTGTCAACTCGCCGGGGATATGGGGCCGGAGCGCGTCGGGATCGACTGGCCAGTGGACGAACAGTCCGTCTCGCCACGTCATCGAGGCGACATGCGGTGCTTTCGGCGACGACCCGTCTGCGAACGACCATCGAAAGGGATCCGTGCGTTGTGCGTTCATCCTCGACCAACAGTTGCCAGCGACCCTACGACGAGCCGGCGTATAAAATAGATAGCCTGCTGTCAGATCCGATGGCGGTTCGGTCGGGGCTCGAGTCGGCGGGCTCGGCCGTGGACCGCGGATTCGTCGCTCGCTCGAGGATGCGCCCTCAGTCGTCGATCTCGATCGCCGGCCGGCCGGGCTCGGCGTTTGCGAGCACGTCGTCGGCCGCCTTGTCGGCTCGCACGACGCGAACCGGCGCGTCGAACTCGCGTTCGATCAACCACGCGGCGGACTCGAGGGCCGCGTGTTCGGCCTCGGGCTCGAGGCTCATCGAGAGCGCCTCTCGTTCGGCCTGCAGGTCCTGTCCGTAGTCGGCGGCCGCGTCGCCCTGTTCGCGGATCTCCGCGTGCTGCATGAGTTCGCCGATCAGGTTGTCGGCGTCGCTCTCGATCGCGATCTCGAGGGCGTCGTACTTCCAGTCGGGGGCGATGACGACGTCGATCGCGTTCGGATCCTCGATGCCGGCGACCTCGACGATATCGCGGATGTCTTCGCGGGTGTTCTCGACCAGGCGGCGGCGCTTGGCGACGTAGTCGCGGTCGATCTCGGCGGTCGGCCACGCGGCCTCGGCGACGAACTCGTCGTTGCCGAGCGTTTCGTAGAGTTCTTCGGTGAGGTGCGGTGCGACCGGCGAGAGCAGTCGAACGACGGCCGACAGCCCGCGCTCGTAGGTCTCGGCGTGGGGCTCGGTGTACTCCGCGTACTGGCGGAGCGTTCGGACGAGGTCTTGTGTCTCCCGCAGCGCCTTGTTGAACGTCAGGTCATCGTACTCGTCGCTGGCGATGGCGATCGTCGCGTCGATCTCCGCGTCGACGTAGCTCGCGATCGCATCGTCGTCGCCGTCGGGCTCGTCGGCGACGTACGTCTCGACCATCCCCTTCAGCCGGTCGAGGAAGGCGTAGGTCGACTTGACCCCCTCCTCGCTCCAGTCGAAGTCCCGCTCGGGCTGGGCGGCCTGCATCATGAACAGCCGCGCGGTGTCGGCCCCGTACTCCTCGACGATCCGCTGGGGCGAGACGACGTTGCCCTTCGACTTCGACATCTTCTCGCCCTCGAGTTGGACCATTCCCTGTGCGAGCAGGTTCGTGAACGGCTCGCGGTGCTCCAGTCCCTCGTGGTCCGCCAGGACCTTCGTGAAAAAGCGGGAGTACAGCAGGTGCATCACGGCGTGTTCGATGCCGCCGACGTACTGGTCGACCGGCATCCAGTCGTTGGCCTGCTCGAGGTCAAACGGTGCCTCGTCCAGTCCGGGCGAGACGTACCGCAGGAAGTACCACGAGGAGTCGACGAAGGTGTCCATCGTGTCCGTCTCGCGGGTCGCATCGCCGCCGCAGTCGGGACAGGTCGTCTGTTTCCATTCTTCGGCAGCGTCCAGCGGGTTCCCGGTGGTGTTGATGAACGCCGGCAGTTCGACCGGCAGATCCTCGTCCGGCACCATCACGGGCCCGCAGTCGTCGCAGTGGATCACCGGAATCGGCGTTCCCCAGTAGCGCTGGCGGGAGATTCCCCAGTCGCGGAGTTGGTACTGCTCGGTCCACTCGGCGCTGTCGATGTCCTCGGTCAGCCGTTCGCGGGCACGTTCGCTCTCGAGGCCGTCGTACTCGCCGGAGTTGATCAGGACGCCGTCCTCGGTGTAGGCACCCTCCGCGACGTCGGGTGCGGTCGGCTCCTCGTCGCCGTCGAGTTCGGGGGCGATGACGGGGACGATGTCGATGCCGTGTTTCTCGGCGAAGGCGTGGTCGCGCTCGTCGTGGCCGGGAACGGCCATCAGCGCGCCGGTCCCGACGTCCGAGAGGACGAAGTCCGCGACGTAGACCGGAATCTCGTCGCCGGTGACGGGGTTCGTCGCGGTCAGGCCCGTCTCGACGCCGTTTGGCTCGTCGCCGTCGGGGTCGGCTTCCTCCTCGATGAAGCGCCGGATATCGGCGTCGTCTTCCGCTAACTCCTCGCTGATCGGGTGGTCGGGCGCGAGCGCGAAGAAGGTCGCGCCGTGGATGGTGTCGACGCGGGTGGTGAAGGCCTCAACGTCCCCGTAGCCATCGATGGCGAACTCGAGTTCCGTCCCCTCCTGTCGGCCGATCCAGTTGCGCTGCATCTGGCGCACCGAGTTGGGCCACCCCTCCAGGTCGTCGATGTCCTCGAGCAACTCGTCTGCGTACTCGGTGATTTTCAGGAACCACTGCTCGAGTTCGCGCTGTTCGACGGGGGTGTCACAGCGCCAGCAGAGTTCGGCCTCGCCCTCGACCTGCTCGTCGGCGAGGACGGTCTCGCAGTGGGGACACCAGTTGACTTCGGCGTCGCGGCGCTCGACCAGCCCCTCCTCGTGGAACCGGGAGAAGAGCCACTGGTTCCACTGGTAGTAGTCGGGCGTGCAGGTGGTGATCTCTCGGTCCCAGTCGTAGCCAAAGCCCATCGACTCCATCTGGTCGGTCATGGTCTCGATGCAGTCGATGGTCCAGTCGCGCGGATTCGTATCGCGCTCTTTGGCCGCGTTTTCTGCGGGGAGGCCGAACGCGTCCCACCCCATCGGGTGGAGGACGTCGTCGCCGCGCATCCGGCGGTAGCGGGCGTACGCGTCCGTAATGGTGTAGTTACGGACGTGGCCCATGTGGAGTTTGCCCGAGGGGTACGGGTACATCCCGAGGACGTACGTCGGATCCTCGACGTCGTCGGGCGTCCGATAGACGTCCGCCTCGTCCCACGCCTCTTGCCAGCGCCGTTCGACCGTCGCGTGGTCGTATCCCGCGTCGCTCATTTGCTTATATACCTCTAGGGCGACGTCCCGCCCTATACCTTTCCATACCGCGACCCACCGGGCCGTCGACGGCTCCAGCGCCGGTCTCTCGAGAACAACGCTTACGGTGGCCGCCGCCCAGCTCGAGCTCGTGGGCGAACTCGCACGCGAGACACAGGAACGCCTCCGCGACGTGCTCGCCGAGCGCCGCCCCGGCCTCGAGTGGCGCGTCGAACACCGGCTCGCCGGGACGCCGGTCGATGTCGCGGGGAGCGGCGACTCCAGGCTTGTACTCATCGAACTCGAGTGGCGGCGGGCCGACCCCGCCGACAACGCGGCGAAGCTCTTTCGCCACCTCGAGGCGGGCCTGCTCGATGAGTACGACTCGATCACCGTCTGTCACTGCTTTACCGAGTACTACGACCTCGCCTCGGGCGGCGTTTCTTCGAAGCGGGCAAACGCCGAGTTCGTCGGTCAGGTTGCCGCCCGGGCCGTCGAGCGGTTCGCGTACCATCCCGTCGAACTGCCCCTCGAGCCGCCGAAACGGGGCGGCGACCGTCCTGACGACCTCTCGGATGCTGTCGATACAGCCGTCGAATCGATCGATACACGCCTCGAGTCGTAACGCCGACGGCAACCTCCGCGGTCCGTGGGCGGAACGTTTTATTCTCGTCTCGGTAATGCTCGAGGCATGGTATCAGATTCCACGGTCTTCGTCACGGGAGCGAGTCAGGGCCTCGGCCGCGAAATCGCCGTCGCGTTCGCCGATGCGGGCGCGAACGTCGTCCTCGCGGCCCGGAGCGACGGCATTTACGAAACTGCGGACGCGATCGACGCACCCGACCGCACGTTGGCCGTCGAGACCGACGTGACCGATCATGAATCGGTCGTCGACGCCATCGACGAAACCGTCGAGACTTTCGGCGGACTTGACTGTCTGGTGAACAACGCGGGGATCGCCGGCCCGACCGCGCCGATCGAGGAAACGACCGACGGCGAATGGCTCGAGACGCTGGATGTCAACGTCATCGGTATCGCCCGTGTCACGCGGGCGGCGGCACCGCACCTGCGCGAGTCGGAGCGGGGCAGTATCATCAACATCTCCTCGATCGGCGGCAAGCGGCCGTACGCGAATCGGACGCCCTACGCCGCCTCGAAGATGGGCGTGATCGGACTGACCCGGGCGCTGGCCGCCGAGTTCGGCGACGACGACGTGCCCGTCAACGCGATCTGTCCCGGCCCGGTCGAAGGCGATCGGATCCGGGGCGTCTTCGAGCGACAAGCCGAGGAAGCCGGCGTCCCCGTCGAGGCCGTCGAAGGCGACGTTCTCGAGAGTCTCATGATCGACGACCTCGTCCCACCCGAGGAGGTGGCCGAGTTGGCCGTCCACCTCGCGAGTGCGGAGTCGCGACACGTCACGGGACAGGACATCAACGTCTCTTCGGGCGGTGCGTGGTACTGAGACAGAGCAGAATCGAGACGACTCATACGGTCTACTGTACCGATTTACCGGTGGGGCCGCAGGGCGGTCACGGTCCCACGGCGATGACTTCCAGTAGACCGTATCAGAGGACGCCGAGAACCGCGACGATCAGCCCGAGGGAGACGAGGAGCCCGCCCGCCGCCTTCTGGAGCCGGACCGACGAGCGGACCTGTTCTCGCTGGTCCTCGAGCGAACCGGCCGCGATCGCGAGTGGGGTCTCGTCGGTCCCCCGGAGGACGGGGCCGTCAGCCCCCTCGGTCAGTTCGCCCCGAACGACCAGTTCGTCGCCCTCGCGGACGACGGTGGCCTGATACTTGTCCGGCATGGTGGTCTTCCCGCCGACGCTTACGTTGAACTCGAGATCGCTGACGACGCCATCCTCGCCGGCCAATCCCGTCCGCTCGAAGAAGCGATTGATCGGGTCGAGGTCGCCGAGATAGGATTCGGTCTCCGGTTCGCCCAAGAACAGCCCCGGCGAGTCGAACGGGTCGTCGCCCGCCTCGAGTGCGAGCGTCGTCGCGTCCACGCGGACGCGGTCCCAGCCGTGATCGATGTCGAACTCGCCGGTCGCGAGTTCGGCGTCGGTAGTGTTCCACCGAGTACCGTTGGCCGCGTTCTCCTTCTGACGGATCCGCCACGCCCAGACGGCGGGCGAACCGCCCTCGCTCGGCTCGGGACCGGTCCGTCTCGGAGATGCCGGTTCCCGGACGTGTACCGGGCCGCTGAGGGTCACCTCGCCGCCCGGCTCGACCCGTTCGTCGGCCGCCGACGCGAGTTCGTCGATCGTTTCCCGGCGGTCGCCGAGTTCGCCGGCTTGAGACAGGACGATTCCCCCGAACAGGAGAAAGATTCCCGCAACGGCGACTGCGATCAATTGAACCATGCCCGATGAGTTGTCACCGAAACATAATAATTGTCCGGAACCGTTCGCTCACTATGATCGTCGAACCCGGAGGAAACAGTCTCACGGCGAGCCCATGCGGGCAGCGTCTTACTTTTCGTAAAGAAGCGCGGGGCCTCGAGACGCGGCGATCCCGGTTATTCGATGTCGATCTGTCGCGAATCCTCGCCGCTCGACACCTTCGGTAGCCGCACCGTCAGCACGCCGTTCTCGAAGCCGGCGGCCACTCCCTCCTCGTCGACCGGCTCCGGCAGGCGGATCCGCCGACTCACCGAGGTCTCGGTCCGCTCGCGCCGAATATAGCGCCCCTCGGCGTAGTCGTCCACGTCGGTCCGATCGGCCTCGAGGCGAAGCGTGCCGTTCGACAGCGTCAGTTCGATGTCGTCGGTCTCGTAGCCGGGCAGGTCGGCTGTGACGACGTACTCCTCGTCCGTGTCGGCGACGTCGACCGGGACCGACCCGGGGACCTGCAGGCCGCCGGCGGTCATTCCCTCCTCGACCTGACGGCTAACGCGGTCGAGCATTTCTTCGATATTGTCGAACGGATTGCGTCGCATACTCGGTCGTAGGTGCCCGACGGGGATAAATTCTGCCCGCACCGCGGCGACAGAAGGCGACTACTCGAGGAGGGTTACGAGGTCGTCCTCGAGCGCGTCGAGCAGGACTTCGCGTGCGTGACCGTCCGGATCGACGCCCTCGTAGACGGCCTTCACCTCGCCGTCGGCCAGCAGGAACGTCGTTCGCGCGGTCGCGCCGTCTCGCAGGTCGACGTCGAAGGCCTCGGCGACCTCCCCGTCGGGGTCCGCGAGCAGGTCGAACTCGAGGCCCTCCGAGTCACAGAAGGACCGGTGGGAGTCGACATCGTCCGTCGAGACGCCGTAGACGTCGACGCCGGCGTCCAGATACGTCTCGTACTCGCGCTGGAACTGGTTCGCCTCGATCGTACAGCCGGGCGTATCGTCTCTCGGATAGAAGTAGAGGACCGTCGGCTCATCGAAGGCGGGGCTGACAGTCTCACCGTCCTGATTCGGCGCGGTCACGGTCGGCGCGTCGTTGCCCGCAGTGAGTACCATACTCGTGGTACCGGGAGACGGGGAAAAACAAGTTGTGGTCGGTCGCCTCGGTTCTCCCCTGGCCACCGATCGCCGTGGTCCGCTCCCGGTCGTGCCCCAAGTACTTCTTCGTGATTTACAGCGTGTGAGGAGTCTCCGAGCTTATTATACATCGGTCGTCGTAGCCATGAGTACAGCGTGCTCGTGTCCGGGTTGGGGTAGTGGCCTATCCTTCAGCCTGTGCGGCTGAGACGCGTAGTTCGATTCTCGCACCCGGACTTTTTCGCGACGAGTAAAACAAGGAACGGAAAAACCGGATGGCGAGATCGAATCAGACGAGCCGCGCGCAGCGAAGCGAGCACGTCTCGGCGTGGTTCGATTCTCGCACCCGGACTTCGACGCCGTCACACGGATATCCCGTCGCCGCACCGGCTCGAGTCGGTAACGGATAGCGCTGCCAAATCCGGTTTGCTTATACTCCTCGTGGCAGTCGTCTGCACTATGATCGATACTGTCCTTCACACCGGTTCGGCACACCCCGACCTTCTCTGGATCCTCGTTCCGAGTTTCCTCTCGTTCGTCGCGGGGCTCGGAGCAGCCACGTACGCCGACCGCATCCGCACGTGGATCGGCCGCGAGAACGCCGCGACGGCCGACTGATCGCCGCTTCGTTTCGAGCGCTCGCGCTTACTCGACAACGTGTTCGGTATCGTACGAGCCGAGCCGCCGGACCCAGCCGTTCTCCGCGAGCTCCTCGAGGTCCGCGATCGCGTCGGCGGTCCGTGACTCGTAGAGGCCGGCCTCGAAGTCGATGTGGAAGACGTAATCGCCCAGCCGCTGGCCGCTCGGCCGCGACTCGACGCGGGTCAGGTTGATGTCCCGGTCCGCGAAGGGCTCGAGCAACTCGAGCAACAGCCCGGGGTAGTTCGCGTTCGGGTAGACCACGAGCGAGGTTTTCCCGCCGCCGGTCGAGCGCTCCGCGGCGGGCGCGATCGCAAAGAAGCGCGTCGCGTTCGAGTCCTGGTCCTGAATGTCCTCGGCCAGTACCTCGAGGTCGACGCCGTCTTCGGCGTTCGCCGGGTGACCGATCCCCGCGACCGAGGGGTCGTCGCGGGCGAACTCGACGCCCTGTGCCGTGCTCGCGACGGCCTCCAAGGTCGCGCCGGGGTGTTCGCGATCGAGGTAGGACCGACACTGGGCCAGCGCCTGCGAGTGGCTGGCGACGGTGTCGAACTCCGGTCCCTGTGCGAGCAGGGCGTGTCTGATCGGGGTGACGATTTCGCGGACGACGGCGACCTCGTAGTCGGCGACCGCGTCGAGGCTCTCGGTGACGCTGCCCTCGATACTGTTCTCGATCGGGATGACGCCGCGGTCGTACTCGCCGCTTGCGACGGCGTCAACGATCGCCGTGACCGATTGTCGGAAGTCGATCTCGTCGGCGTCGGCGATCGCGCTTGCCGCTCTGTGGGAGTACGTTCCTTCGGGCCCGAGCGTAACTGCAGTCATTACCCCACGATAGCAGGGAACGGGTCAAAAGACCGTCGGGTTTTCCGACGCGGATCGACCGGCGGTCGACGCGGTCGCAATCGTCACACGGTCCGTTGTACCGATTTACTGGAGCAACCGCGAACCGTCCCGCGGTTGCTCCGGAAATGACGTACAGCGGTCCGTATCAGTCGTCGGTCGGCCCACCGGATGGGCTCTCGCTCGAGACGATCCAGCCACCCGTGGTCGCCCGCTTGGCGACGTGGGGCTGGAAGACCCACGCACACAGCAGGACGATGGGGAGCATCGTCGCCGCGACCACGGAGTAGCCGGTGTGGAGACTCGGCATCATCGGCGCGGCGTAGACGAGTGGGTAGACGATCCCACCGACGGTACCGACGCCGCCGACGACGCCGGCGACGCTCCCGGAACTGTTGGGGAACATCGCCGGCACCTGCGCGAAGATCGCCCCCTCGGCGAACGCACAGCCCATCCCGACGACGAAGCCGGCGGCGACCGCGAGCATGACCTGCCCGGACAACCCGGCCAGCGTCATGCCGACCATCGCGAGGACGATGAAACACAGTGAAACGAAGGTCCACTGCTCGCGGTACCGGCCGGTGAAGATCGGCAAGATGTTCTTTTCTTTGCGGGCCAGCAAGTCGCTGACGTAGCCGCCGATCGGTCGCAACAGGCCGGCCGCGACGGAGAACGTCGCGGCGAACGTGCTCGCGAGCACGAGGTTGTTCGTATTGAACCCTTCGCGGTAGTAGGTCGCGAGCCAGCCGTTCATCGAGAGCTCGAGGCCGAAGCTCATCACGTACGCCAGCGCGAGCACGACGGTGCCGTAGCGGGTCGCGGTGTAGATCCAATCTTTGAAGTTCGCGCTATCTTTGGTCGCCTGTCGTTTCTCCTCGCTCTTTGCGGCCTCACCGAGCACGAAGTAGGCGATCGCCAGCAGGATCGAGACGATCCCGGTGTAAAAGAAGGCGGCCCGCCAGTTGCTCTCGAAGAGGGGGCCGCTCCAGCCCTCCGTGAACACCCGCGGGAGGATCAGCGCTCCGCCGGCGGCACCAGCGTTGCCGACCCCGGCGTAGATCCCCTCGGCGGTACCCAGCTCTCCTTCCTCGAACCACTCGGAGACGTGCTGAATCCCGATGACGAAGGTGATCCCCGCCGTCGCGACGATCAGTCGCGTGACGAAGAACACGCTGTAGGACTCCGCGAACGCGGACGCCATCGAGAACACGCCGACGTACGCCAACACGATGGCGAACACCGTCGGCGCGCCCCAGCGATCGGAGAGCCAGCCGGTCAGAATGCGTCCGAACGGCGCGAGCCAGATGGCCGCGCTGGCCAGAATCCCGATCTCGGCCACCGAGAGGCCGAACTCCTCGGCCATCGGGCCCGTAAACGGAGCGAAGGAAAACCAGATCAGGAACGAGAAGTTGAACCCGACTGTCGCCAGCACCAGCGTCCGCCACTTGGTCATCTTGATCACGAACGCTCACCCCCAACGCTGCCGGTAACTCTCCGGTCCGCCCTCGCCCACGATCCGAGCAAATGTGGCATAATAGTTTGGAATCTCTCAACTACTGGCCTCGATACAGCCATCAATGGGCTCTTCTCTTCGATCTTCCTCGACATGCGTTACTCGAGTGGTCCGGCGACTATCGTATATACCTGATTATTAGATTCCATCCAACTCTGGGGGATAGGTAGCACAAAACCAGCTAGTACTATCTCGATTATATTCCGACCGTACGTCCTATTCCCAGCAATATTAGCTGGATCGCAAAATCGACACCCTCACCGAGATGATCCGGACGCGTCGCTTGCGGTCGAATTACTACCGGAGAAAACTACCGATCGGCCGACTCACTCCTCGAGGTGTTCGATCCCTTTTTTCGCGACGTTGGCCTCCGTAATCTCGTTTGGCATCCAGTCCGGCTTGTCGTCGGGCGCCGTCTCCTCCCACGCCCAGCCGTCGTAGATGTGGACCTTGTCGGTCCCTTTCTCTCGGAGCTGTAACTCGACGCGTTCTGCATCCTCCTCGCTCGAGCCCGGCTCGAGCCGGCGGGCCGCTTTGAGCGCTGCCTGTCGGGGCGTGTTGCCCGAGAAGACGCTCGACTCGTCACCGCCCGATTCGCGCAGTGCAAAGTTCCGTTTACCGTCTTCGCGTACCATGATTTTCGCCTCCGTGTCAATTCAGCACACGATCCGACATAAAGATATCCCCGCAAATCGACCGACTGCGGCGGTATCTTTAAGTGAATAGCGTGACCATCCTCCCCGCAGTAACTGTCTCCTGAGGAGATCGTCGTCCCCTCGTTCTCCGTCGTTCGGTTTCGTCTCGCGGTCATTCGTTGAGGCGTCGAAAACACTTAAGTATATCCTGCGGCGAAGTTCGGGATAGAATCCCGCGATGGTACGGAAAAAGAAGCTGAGTCCAAGCGGTGCGAAAGACGACGACGGTAACTACCACAACGTCCACCTCAACCTCCACGAGGACGAACTCGAGGTCGCGGGTATGGATATCGGCGACGAGGTCTTCGTCCGAGTCCGGGACGGCAAAATAATCATCCAGAAAGCCGACGACGACGACGTCGAACACGAGTTCTAAAGACCGACCTTTTACTCTGCGGTCTGTTTCGCTGGCGGCAGCGTAGCTGCCGCTCAGCGAACCATCCCTCGGTAAAAGGTCGATCAAAAGCACTCCTCCTTCCTCTCCGCTCACTTCGTTCGCTCCGAGTCAGTCGTCGGCCCGCTCGCTCCCTGCGGTCGCTCGCGGTCGATCACTGGACCGTTACCGCAGAACACCGCTGAACTCGAGAAAACCGCTCTCTCTTCAGCGCAGCGCCTCGAGATCGAACTCGAAGGCTGAGACCGGTACCTCGAGGTCGTGTTCGACGAGTACCTTCGGGTGGACTTCGCCGATCACGCCGACTTCCTGGCCGTCGATGACGACCGCCGCGGTTCGACCCGAAATGAAGGTCGGATGGTCGGTCGGCGGCGTCTCGAGGTCGACGTCGAAGTTGCGAGCGAGCGCCTGCAGGCGCGCCTTGGCGTCCTCGTAGCCGGCCTCGTGGTGGGCGAGGACGGCACCGACGCGACGACCCTCTGCGACGCCGGTGTTTTCGCGCTCGTCGACCTCGGCCGCGAAGCCGATCTCGGCGAGATTCTGCGGGTACGAGCGGTGGGTGTTTCGCTCGAGGACCATCAGCAGCGAGGGCATAACCCACGTTCGAAGCATGGTGAAGTCCTCGCTGTAGGGCTCTTTGATGGTCGCTGGCTCGCCGGCTCCGTAGGCGTCGTCGCCGGGCGCGATATCGAGTCGGTCGTAGTTCTCGCCCTCGCTGATCATGTGGAAGTTCAGCATGTCTTCGAAGCCGAGGCCGACGAGTTGCTCGCGGACCGAGCGCTCGAGTCGGGAACGCTCGTGGCGGCCGCCGACGGTCCCGATGTCGGGATAGCGTGGCTCGAGGTCGTTGAAGCCGTAGGCCCGCCCGAGGTCGTCGATGACGTCCAGCGGGTGGAGCACGTCGACGCGGTAGGGCGGGATCGTGACCTCGTAGACGAGGTCGCCCGCGTCGCTTTCTTTCTTCTCTGCCTCGAGACCGGAGCGCTCGGCGAGGTCGATCACCTCGTCGGGATCGAGCCCGATGCCGAGGATGGTCTCGATGCGGTCGTGGGCGACCGTCTTCGTCTTCATCGAGAGATCGGGCCGGACGAGTTCGTAGTCCGGATACTCGACTGTCAACTCCTCGATGGTAGCCCCGCGGGCCGACAGCGCGTAGCAGACGATGTTCAGCATCTTGTCGATCGTCCACTGGTCGGTGCCCGTCATCTCGACGAACAGGTCTCGGGAGTCCGTCGACACTTCGGTGCGACGGCCGTTGATCACCGGCGGGAACGAGAACAGCCCGAGGCTGTCGTAGATCGCCGGATACCGCTCGTACTCGCTGACCAGATCCGCGTAGGTCTGGCCGGTCTGGTGGCGCTCGAGCACGTCGGCCGGCGTCATCTCTTCGTCGGAATCGAGGGGGACGAACCGGTCTTCGTCGGGTTCGACGCCGACGTACTGAATCGTCGGGTTCCCCTCCGTCGCAGCCGTGCCTTTGAGCATCGTCAAGTCGTGAATCCCGATCGCGCCCTTCGCGCGCTTGCGTCCCATCGTCGCGTGGAGCTTCTCTTGGAGTTGGATGAGCGACTCGAGACTCTCCTCGTCCAGATCGACGTCGCGGATGACTGCGCCCGTGACGTAGGGTCGTTCGTCGGGGACCGACTCCGCGACTTCGATGGTCCACTCCGGCGAGTTCGGCGAGGGCACGTGGGTCCCTCGCGCGTCGCCGTACTGGTAGCGCATCGAGCGGGCGACGCCCTCGACGGAGAGCCGGTCGAGGCGGTCGGGCGCGAACTCGAGTTCGAACGCCCCTTCCTCGGTGCGGCCCTCGAACTCGAGGCCGAGCCCGAACAGGTCCTCCTGTAGCTCTTCGTCGCTTTTCTCGTCGTGGCCGGTCAAGTCTCGCAGTTCGTCGGGGTCGATATCGACCGTGGGCATCAGTAGGTCACCTCCGTCTCGCGCAGCAGTTCGAGGTCACACAGCGTCCCGTGGATGTCTCGAATGTCCTCGAAGCCGTACATCAGCATGAGCAGTCGCTCGAGGGCGAGCCCCCACGCCATCACGTCGCACTCCACACCGAGGGGCTCGAGCATCTCCTCGCGGAAGATGCCCGAGTTGCCGATCTCGACGAGTTCCCCGGTGGTGGGGTGGGTGCCGAACAGCTCGAAGCTCGGCTCCGTGTAGGGGTTGTAGTGGGGTTTGAACTTGATGTCCGTGATCCCGAACTGGGCGTAGAACTCCTCGAAGGTGCCCATCAGATCGCGCACCGAGAGGTCCTCGGCCATCACCCAGCCCTCGATCTGGAAGAACTCGAGTAAGTGCGTCGGGTCGAGCGTGTCGTTTCGATACACCTTCTCGACGCTGAAATAGCGCTGTGGGGGCTCGAGGTCGCCGATTTCCTCGCCCGAAAGGTACCGTGTCGACAGCGAAGTGGTGTGCCCGCGCAGTGCGAGCGCCCGCGCGAAGTCCTCGTCCCACGGCGAGTGATAGCCCTCGCCGTCCTCGCCGACGCCCTCCCTGTGGGCGCGCTCGACGCGCTCGACGAGGTCATCCGGAAGCTCGTCGATGTGGGTCGGCTGCTCCAGGGCGAACCGATCCCAGTGCGTGCGCGCGGGATGGTCTTGGGGCATGAACAGACAGTCGTTGATCCAGAAGTCCGCGTCGACGTGGGGGCCTTCCATCTCCTGAAAGCCCATGCCGACGAGGACGTCCTTGACGCGCTCGGAGGTCTGGCGCAGGATGTGGACCTTACCGCCCTCGAACTGCTCGGCGTCGGCCTCGACGTTGTACTCGCTGAACTCGACGTCTTCCCATTCGCCGCTCGTCAGTAACTCGGGGGTGACCTGGCCGACCGTCTCGGCGGTCTCGATCCCAGCCATCAGTTCCGTGACGGCGCGCTCGGTCAGGGTCGCCTCGCGGACCGTCGACTCGCGGCGGTCGAGCAGGCCGCGGCGCTCGAGCGACTCGAGCGTTTCCGAATCGACGTCGACGCTGTCGATCGGGGCGTCCTCGACGTCGGCCAATTCCTCGAGCGCGGCCGCCTCGGCGTCCGCATCCGGATCGGCGTCGGGATCGGCGGTGATCTCGCCGCTGTCGATCGCGCCGTAGCCCTTGCGCGCGTAGTTCGAGAGCGCGATGTCGACCGCACCGCCCTCGAGCCCCGACGCGCCGATGACCTGCCCCATCGAGACGGGGTCGGCGTCGGCCCCGGCCTCGAGTGCGGCCTCGTAGAGCCGAATCTCGGGAAGTCGGTCGGTGACGTACTCGCGCCCCTCCTCGGTGAGCGCGACCGTTTCGTCGACGCGTTCGCTGACGGCGAGTAGCCCCTCGTCCTCGAGTTCGAAGACGGCCCCGGTGACGGTTTCGGGGGGGAGCTCGGTCGCCGCGGCGAGGGCGTCGACGGACGTTGCCTCGTCCGCAGTCGCGGCCTCTAGGACCGCGACCTGTTGTGCTGGCAGTTGCATTCGCTTACCTGCATTGCTGTGGGTCGGTCAGTTAGCGGTTCCGACTCGGGTCGCTGCCGTCGCTCGAGGCGACGACAGTGTGCGGACGGTTTCGCCGGCGGCGGCCGATATGGCCGTCGCCGGCTCCACCGGCCCGGTGTTACCGGGCGAAAACGAAATCGAATCCCGACCGCTGACGCGTTGGCTGTCCACTGACTCCGGCACGTGTCCGGGATTCGGGTGCCATACGATGGCGCTCTCGCCGATCGATCAAAAATATTCCGCTCAGCCCCCGTTTCCCGCGCCGGTACGAGCCGCCGTCTCGTCGATTTTCGCGACGGCTCAATTCTCCGTATGTCCGACAGTCATGACCCCTACTTACATCGTTCACTACCGGCGACACATCCCGTGCAACGCGGCCGGCGACTGGCCGTCAGTTGCACTCCTTATGACACGAAAGACGAATCCACTTACTGTTGAAATTCGGTCGACGGCATCGGCTTGCCGATCGCTACTCGACCGGGTGTCCGCGACTACGGAACGGGCACGGAACGCATTGGTGTACAGTTCGGCGTATCTCTCACTGATCGCGATGGCCGAGGTACTCATCGTCTCGGCGCTGCTCTCCCTGCCGCTGACGCCGGCGGCGATCGTCGTCGGATTGGTCGTCTTCGCTGTTTACGCGAACGACCGCATCGCGGACGCCGAAACCGACGCGGTCTCGAACCCCGGCCAGGCGGCGTTCGTCAAACGACACCGCGGTGTCCTCTACGTGTTGGCAGCGAGCGCGTACGGACTCGCCGTCGCGCTCTCGGTTCTCGGCGGTCCGGTCGCCCTCGCGATCACCCTGCTTCCGGGCGCGCTCTGGATCTGCTATGCCACGGACTGGGTGCCGGGCGACGGCGCGTACGTCCACCGGCTGAAGGACCTCTTTCTCGTCAACACGATGGTGGTCGCGCTCGCGTGGGCCGTGACGTTGACGTTCCTACCGCTCGCCTTCGCCGACGGTGCCCTCACCCCGTCGACAGCGGTCGTCTTCGCGTACTTCTTCCTCCGGGTGTTTACGAACACCGAGATTCCGAACGTCCGCGACGTCGAGGGCGACCGAGCGATCGGCGTGCTGACGATCCCGGTCGTCTTCGGGGTAGACCGCACGCGTCGGATCCTCCTCGGAATCGATTGCTGTACGGCCGGCCTCGTCGTGCTGGCAGTCCGGGTCGACTATCTGACACCTCTCGCGGGGCTCGCGCTCCTCGCCGGCGTCGGCTATTCGCTCGGTATCACATCGCTCCTTGGTCGCGTCGAAAACGACCGACTGCTGGCCAAAGCCGCCGAGTGCGAGTATCTCGTCGCCTTCGTCGTGCTTCTCTGTGCGGTGCTGATTGCCTGACAGAAGCGGCAAAATGACGTAACAGCGTCATTTCCGTTTTCCCACAGGATTAATACTGACGGGAATCAGATCCACGTATCGGTGCTCACTTTCACTGTCTTGTCCGGGCTATTACTTGCGACCATCGCGATCGGCGCAGCGGCGGCGATCGTCGCGTGGCGCGAGCGGCCCGAACCCGGAGCGGTGCCGCTCGTCGCGTTACTCGTCGGTCAGTGCTGGTGGTCGATCTTTCTCGTCTTCGACCTCGAGACCTCGAGCCTCGCCGCGAAAGTGCTGTGGGCGAACGTCAGATGGATCGGTGTCGTCGTTATCCCGGTCGCTTGGGTGCTCTTCTCGCTCGAGTACACCGGGCGTGACCGGTACGTACAGCCACAATATGTTGTGCTCCTCTCGCTCGTTCCGCTGGTGACTGTCGCGCTCGCGCTCGTCGACAGCCCCTTGCTCTATGCCGACTCGCGGCTGGTCTACGACCACGGCGTCCCCCTGCTCAGTCGGACGCCCGGGCCGTGGTTCTGGGTCATCACCGTCTACACGTACCTGCTGGGCGTGCTCGGCTCCATCCCACTGCTCGAACTGATCAGGACTAACTCGCTGCCGTTCAGGGGGCAAAGCGCTGCCCTCCTCGTGGGTATTTTCGCCCCGTGGGTGAGCAACGCCCTCTTTCTGGCGGGGCTCATCCCCGTTTCGGGACTCGATCCGACCCCGATCGCGTTTTCGATTTCCGGGCTCGCGTGTCTCGGTGCCCTCACGCGTTTTCAGCTCTTCGGGACGAGCCCGTCGCCGAACCCGCGTGCGCGCCGACTGCTCTTCGAGCGGATGCCCGACGGTGCCGTCGTCACCGACGGGCACGGCAACGTCGTCGATATCAACGACACCGCGACGGACATTCTGGGAACGAGCGCCGAGGACGCCCTCGGGACCCCGCTCCGAGCGGTCGTTCCCGACGACTCGCTCGCGCTGACGGAGGACTCGGTGCCGGCACAGCGCCCCTTCCGGAGCGCACACAGCGACCGGCTGTACGACGTGACGGTGACGCCCATCACCGACGTCCGCGACCGGACCATCGGCCACGTCGTCACGTTCCACGATATCAGCGAGCACGTGCGCCAGCAACAGCGCCACGAGGTCTTGAATCGAGTCTTCCGACACAACATCCGGACCGAAACGAACGTCATCAGCAGCTACGCCGAACTCCTCGCCGGCGAGGAAAGCCGGGACGCCGCCGACGAGATCACGGGCAGCGCCGAACGCATCGAGGAACTGGCGAGCCAAGCCCGCGAGATCATCGGCATCTTCGAGCAAGGGCGGCAGTCGATCGACCCCGTCTCGCTCGAGTTGCTGCTCGAGGATGTGATCGAGTCGGTTCGCGACGAGTATCCGGCCGCTCGTATCGATTGTGAACCGGTTCCGGCGGACGTCTCCGTCGCCAGTGTCCTCGATCCCGTGTTCGAAAACCTCGTCGAGAACGGCGTCGAGCACAACCCCGATCCGAACCCGTTCGTCCGCCTCGAAATCGAGACGGACAGCGACTGGGTGCGGGTCCGTGTCGTGGATCATGGCCCCGGAATCGATGCCGATGAACGGACGACCCTCGAGCGCGGGACCGAGACCCCCCTCGAGCACGGGAGCGGACTCGGGCTCTGGCTGGTCAAGTGGGGGACCGAAATCGCTGGCGGGACCGTGACGTTCGGGTCGAACGAGCCGACCGGGTCGGTCGTCACCGTCGAGGTGCCGATCCTCTCTCGATCCGACCGCCCTCGAGACGAGTCAGCCGAAACCGCGACCTAACGCTCGCCGCGCTACCGATCCGAGACCCGCGTCGTCTCGAGCGATCCGGTTTCGACCCACTCGAACCCGGACTGCTCGGCAGCGGCGGTCGTTTCGGGAACCGTCACAGGGCCACACCGGTCGGGAAACTCGATACGAGTCTCGGCGGGCCCGGTCGCCGGCAGTTCGGGCAGGAACTCCTCGTCCTCGAGTAGCCCGCGGACGGAGACGTTTCCACCCGCGTCGAGTGCCGCCCCGAGCGCGCGGTAGCGGTCGTCCTCGCACTGACTGTCGAGATCCGTCCCGAACGAGTCGTTGCCGACGCGGGCGGTCGTACTGGTCCCCGAAAGCGTTCCGAACTCGTCAGTTTCTGCCCCGTCGCTTCGACTCGAGTCGGCGACCCGACTCGAACCCGTGGATTCGGCCGGTGTGGCGTCCTGTTTCTGAGACGAGTCGGAATCGGACCCTCGACTCCGCGTAACCGAGGGCGTCCCCCGGAGTTCGAAGCCGTCGATCTCGCTCGAGGGAGCCGCCGTTCGCGTTGACGGGTCCGACGGTGACACAGCCGCCTCGTCGCTGGAATCGCCGGTCGCCGTCGACTGCGAGTCAGGCCCCGATTCCGAGTCCGGATCGGCGGCCGGCTCCGTGTCCGGGTTCAATCTCGGCTCCGCCTCGTCGATGAGCGAGTCGACGGGAGAAGCGGGCCCCGTCGGTCGACGAGCGCCGCCCTCGAGCGCCCACGAGGGCCACGGGTCGCCGTCGTCGGCGGTGGCTCCGAGCGGGGATGCAGTCCCGCCGTCGGCGGCATCGGCGTCGGGAACGTACGCCTCGAGCCCGTACTCCGGCAGCAACGGCCGGTCGAACGCGCCGATGTGCGGCCCGTAGCGATCCCGCAGTCGCTCGAGTTCGCTCGTTTCGACCAGCGCGGCCCGCCAGCGGTCGACGCCCGACGAGAGGAGGACGAACCGTGCGTCGGTCGCCGCGAGGACGGTTTCGTTGATCGTCCACAGGACGGCGGGGAAGTTATCCCCCGCGAGCGGCGTTTCGGGGTACGAAACCGCGGTCTCGCGGCCTCGGCCGTGCGGATCGGTCGCGGTCAGTGAGAGTCCGTCCCGCGTCCCCGCGACCGAGAGCGACCAGCCGATCGCCTCGAAGACGGCGGTGAGTTCGCGCTCGAGGGTCGCCTGCGAGTAGCGGGCTGCACAGTCGATCCCGCGGTCGCTCCGGCAGATCGTTCGCCGGAGTACCGTCGTCCGATCGACCGGCGTCGCGAGCGCGTCGGCCAGCGCCGCCTCGAGGCTGTCGCTCTCGGCCGCAGTCCGTCGAATGTCCGCCGCCGTGACGCCGACTGCACCGAGGACGTCGGCGGAGACCAGCAGGTCGCGGTCCGCGTCACGGGAGGGCCGAGTCATCGATAGCTCACGGTTCCACAACCGGCCCTATATATCTACGTCAGACATCAAAACGTATCTCGAGTCGGTGTCGAAAGAACTGTCACTGTCGTGTCCGCGCCGGTGTTCGGCGGTGTCGGCTCAAGTCGGTCCGACTCAGCGACGGCGCGGCGACTCGAGTTCGATGTCGGCCGCCTCGAGCAGGTCTTCGACCTCCTCGCGTTTCTCCTGGTGCTCCTCGAGGAACTCCTGCATGAGCTGGGCGGCCTGTTCCTTGCAGTCGCCACAGAGCCGTTCGCCGCCGACGCACTCGTCGTAGACGCGCTTTGCGAACTCGTCGTCGTCGCCGGCCAGCAGGTAGGCGTAGAGTTCGTAGACGGGACACTCGTCGGCTCTCCCGCCTTTCTCGCGCTGTTCCTCGGCGGTCTCGCGGCCGCCGGTGGTCGCCGCTTTGACCTTGTCGTAGCCCTCCTCGGGGTCGTCGAGCAGCGAGATGTGACTCGCCGGGATCGAGGAGGACATCTTGCCGCCGGTTAGTCCGGTCATGAAGCGGTGGTAGATCGACGACGGCGGCTGGAAGCCGTAGCCGCCGTTGTCGACTTCGACCTCGCGGGCGAGTTCCTCGGCCGCGGCGAGATCCAGTTCGAAGGCGTCGATATGGCTCTCGTAGACGCGCTTCTCGCCCTCGATGGCGTCGATAAGCGCGTCGAACGCGTCGTCGGTGGCTCGCCGGTCGAAAAAGCGCGTCCGCGGCCGGACCGGCTCCATTCCCGCCTCGTTTAACTTCGTCAGGACCGAACTCAGCGTGTCGGCGCTGACCACGAGCTCCGATAGCGGCGTCTCCTCGAGCGCTTCGGCGATGTGGACACAGCGGAGATCGTCGTCGTCGAAGTCGGCGGGCTCGAGCCGTTCGTAGAACTCGGCGACGAGAGCGCGTTCCTCGGGCTCGAGTTCGAAGCTGGCGTACGCCTCCGAGACTTTGAAAAAGCGCATCCGCTCGGCGAGATCCCGCGCCAGTCGAACGTGGGGATCTTGATCGGGGCCGACGGGGATCACGGTCGGTTTGGGCTCCTCGAGTTGCGGGTAGAGGATGTCGGCCATCTGGGTGACGACCGACTGCATGTGCGAGACGTCGGTCTCGCCGTCGAAGCCGTAGATCGACTGAAACTCCGAGAAGTTGGCGTCAGCGCCGAGTTCGAAGGCCAAATCCTGTAGCTCGCGGTTGGTCGACTGCCGGTAGAGGGTCCCCTCCTCGAGGTCGAAGCCGAGCGCGAGCAGTGAGAGCAGGTAATCGCGGGCGTGCTCGTCGATCTCGTCCCAGCTCATGCCGCGGGCCGAATTGGCCTCGAGGTCGGCGATCAGGGCGTAGGCGTCGGCCCCCTGCTGTTGATGCCAGATGATCTCGTCGAAAACCAGCTTGTGCCCGATATGTGGGTCGCCGGTCGGCATAAAGCCCGAGAGGACGGCCGCGGGCTCGTCGTTCCGCAAGGCCTCGGCGACCGGGCGGTAATCCCGGTGGCCGAAGATCACGCCGCGGCGCATCAGGTAGTGGGGATTTGGCACCTCCTCGAGCACCTCGTCGAACTCCTCGATGCCGAACTCCTCGAAGAGGTTCCGGTAGTCGGAGACGCTCGAGGATCCCCAGGGGTCGAGGGCGACATCGTCTGCACCTGCTGTCCCTCCGTCGGGTCTCGGTTCCCCTGACTCGGACTCCTCGAGTGGGTCGTCTCCGGTCATTACGTGCGTTTTGGCGCGGCAGCGCGCAAAAGCCTTCGGCTTCGCCGTCGCCGAAATATTCGGCCACCGAGCATAATGTCGGTGCGAACCGAACCCCGATCACCGATGCAGATTCACCTCTTCGGGCGCGAGCAGGAGATCGACGCCTCGGCGATCGATGAGGAGCCGACGGCGATCCGAGAGCAGGTGCGGGAGTACGAGGCCGGCGAACGGACGGCGTTCGACCTCGAGATCGAGTTTCCCGACGGCTTCACGGGCGACGTGATGCGAGCGATGACCGAGATTCCGCCCGGCGAAACTCGAACGTACGGGGAGGTCGCCACAGCCCTCGAGACGGCACCGATCGCGGTCGGGCAGGCCTGTGGCCGCAATCCGACTCCCGTGATCGTCCCCTGCCACCGGATCGTCGGCGCGGACTCGCTCACCGGGTACGCGGGCGGACTGGCGTTGAAACGGCGGCTGCTCGAGCACGAGGGGGCCGCGATTCCGGGCGACTCGTAACGGTTCGGCTCCCGGTCGGGTCCCGCGCCGCACCTGTTATGGTCGCTCCGACTGATACGTCGGTCATGACCGAGTTTCCGATCCTGACGGACGGCGACGTGTACTCGCAGTTCGACTACGAACAGGTCGTTGACGCCATGCGCGATGCGTTCGCCGAACGAGCCGCGGGCACGCTCGAGGCGCCGCCGCGCTGGACGGTCCCGGCCGGCGAGGGCGACCTCGTCTTTACCGCGGGAGCCGCGACCGGGCCGACGAACGCCGCTGGCTTCCGGGTCTACGAGACCCACGGCACCGGCGACGACCACACGGAACTGGTGGCGGTCTTCGACGCCGCGACCGGCGCGTTCGAGGGGCTCATTGCGGGCCACGCCGTCGGCGGCCTCCGGACCGGCGGCATCGGTGGGGTTGCGATCGACGCGCTCGCCCGTTCCGACGCCGACACGCTCGGGGTTCTGGGCACGGGCTTTCAAGCGCGGGCACAGGTCGGCGCGGCGTGTGCGTCCCGCGACGTCGAGGAGGTACTGGTCTACAGCCCGACCCTCGAGAACCGCGAGTCATTCGCCGAAACGATCGATACTGAGGTCGAGCCACCGGTTCGAGCCGTCGACGATCCCGAACCGGTCGTCAGCGATGCCGACGCGCTCGTCTGTGCGACGAACAGCGAGGACCCCGTGTTCGATCCCGACTGGCTCGAGTCCGGCACCCACGTCACGACGATCGGTCCGCGGTTCGAAGATGTCCACGAACTGCCCCTCGAGGTCGTCTCCCGCGCCGACGCGATCGCGACCGACTCGCTCCCGCAGGTCGACGCCTACGACCGCCCCTACATCGCTTCGGGCGCGGACCGCGAGCGGATGGTCGAACTCGCCGACGTGCTCGAGGACCCGGAACTCGGCCGGCAGCACGAGGACGATATCACGCTGTTTTGCTCGGTCGGACTGGCTGGAACGGAGGCCGTCCTCGGCAAGCGATTCCTCGAGCGGTTCGCGTAGCTCGGCCACCGGACCTGCGAGACGATTTCGCGATCGTCCATCAGTGGCTACTATAGTTAGTCGACACGACTGGTTCGGTCGGCCGCTGACCGTAACTCCGCGAGCCGATCCGATCGGATGCCGGCGAGGACGACCGTCGCGAAGACGCGGTCGCCGTCGGGTCGCGGCGCGTCGCCGCCGAGGATCCCGGAGCCGCCGATAGCCGACTCGAGGGTCCCTCGGCCCTCGGCGATCGCCCGTCGGTTGAGCCACGCCGGCGGTCCGCCGACGATCAGCAGTCCGCGGTCGGCCGTTTCGGGGTCACACTCGAGGGTGAGCTTTCCGCGGATCCCCTTTCGGACCACGGTTTCGACGGCGCTGACCGCCTCGCTCGTCTCGACGTCCGGCTCCGCCGACAGGAGCCCGAGACCGAACCGAGAGCCGTTCGTCTCGACCGTCTGGTCGCCGTAGCCGAGCGAAACGACGGCTGACTGGTCGCCGAGAATCCGGCGGATATCGCTCGCATCGATGACGGTCTGGGCGACCGAGTCCGCCGAATCGCCGCCGCCGGCGAAGACGGCTGCGACTCGCGTCGCCAGCTCGTGGTTACAGCGGTCGCGACCGTCTGCGAGCGTCTCACCGGGTCGGAGCCAGTTCTCGTTGTCGAACGTGATGATCGCGCTCGCGATCCCGTCGAGTCGCTCGAGTGTGGCGACGGCGTTCGCCGCTGCGGTCGGTCGCGGCGGCGAATCGGCGGCAGCGTTCGGCTCGCTCGAGTGCGGGCCGGTTCCCGACGGCGCTGTGGCGGCGTCGAACTCGCGGTCGGCCGGCAGCGTCGCCAGAACGTAGACCGGCGCGTCGGACCGTTGCTGGAGCGCTGATACGAGCGCCGGGGCCGCGCCGCCGCCGGTCGCCCCGCCGAGGCCGACCGCGACGAGAACTCCGTCGGCCGCTCCCGGTGTCGTTCGCTCCGCGCTCTCGAGGCGGTCGTCGACGTGATCCCGGCCGAGGGACCGACCCCGCTCGAGGTCGCCCTCGAGGCCGCCTTCGGCCCCGTCGGGGCCGTACCGGAACCGGTTCGATTCGGGGATGACGGTCCTCTTCAGGTCGCTCGCGTCGGTATCGAACGCGAAGACATCGGTGAGAAACGAGTGGTCGGTCGGTTCCGCGGCCCGGATCGCGTCGGCGATCCGACAGCCCGCGCCGCCGACGCCGATTACCTCGAGTTGCATGGTGCGTTCCTCGTCCGTCGGGGGTTTCAGGATTCCGCTCGCTCGGACTGTCGCCGAATCGGCTCAGGGCGTCAGCCGCTCGAGCGACCACCAGTCGATTCCCTCGCCCCCCTCCGCGCCGTCGTCGACGAGCGCGAACACCATCGTCTTCCGGACGCCGTGAGCGAGCCGAACGTCGAGCGCCAGATCGCGCGGTTCGAAGACGTAGTCGGCGGAATGGACCCGGACGAGCAGTTCGGAGTGGCCAAGCTCCTCGACGGACTCTACGTCGGCGTAGGTTCGGAAGTCCGCCCCGAACTTGTACCCCGTCTTGGGGACTACGTTGCGCTCCCGCAGGGCCGTATAGACGAGCAGCCGACGGTCGAACCGCTCGCCTTCGACCTCGCGGCCCCGCTCGCGGACCGTCTCTGGCTCGAGGGCGATCGCTCCCTGTTCGGCGAGGTAGGCCGCCTCGAGCAGGGAACACTGCAGCGTCGGCTCGTCGTACTCTCGCCCCTCCAGCGGCTGCCCGTAGAAGGTTCGCTCGTAGAGGTCCAGTGGGGGCTCCCAGACGACGACCCGGTCGGCGAGCAGGTCCGCGGCACAGCCATCGGGCAGTGACGCGTCGGGAGTCGAGGTCCCGGTCGGATCCCGGCGGCCGACCTCGAAGTAGGTAATCTCGCTCTCCTCGTCGACGACCGCCAGCACCCCTTCCCGGAGTTCGCTGGCCGGAATATCCGTCCGTTCGCCGATGATCCGCAGGGCGTAGGCAATCTCGCCGTCGCCGGGCCCCTTTCCGCGCGGGAAGACCGCAAAGTCGGCCTCGCCACTCGGCGGCTCGGCCACCCACGGCTCCGCGGCCGGTGAGAGGTAGAACCCGCGGGATCGCAGATCCGCGTAGACGAGGAATCGAACGCCGAAATCCTCGCCCGGTTCGCGGGCGATGAACTCCCGGAATCCGAGCCGCTCGCCGCTCTCGGCGTCGACGACCGCCTCGAGGTCGCCCCGGTAGAGCAGGTGTGCCGCCTCGACGGGTGCGAGGGCGATCTCGTTGCCCTCGAGCGGATAGCCGTAGCCTCGCGAGTCGTGATACCGCTGGCGCGCATCGCTGCCCACGCGAACGACGCCGTCCTCGAACCGCCCCTCGAGTGCCATAGCCGGCTGTTGGCCGGCCGGGATTAAGTGGCTGCGGATCGATCCTTCGTCTCGACTCACACTGCCGATCGGCGTTGGTGACGTGTCGCTGCAAACACCGTGAAAGCCCCTGACGCGCCGGACTCCCACGACTCGCTGCGGTCCTCGTTCACTCGCTTCGCTCGTCACTGTGGTCCTTGCGTCGTCGGGGTTCGCCCGGCGCGCCAGCCCCTTTCAGTCCCACCCACCGCAGCGGCAGCTCGCCAGGGTGCTGTAGCGGATAGGAACTCGAGCATCTGCAGCCGGGACGAACCGGTCAGTCGTCGGCCGCGGCGTCGTTCTCGAGCGGCCCCTCCAAAGCCCGATCGCAGGTCGCGTCCAGACACCGAACGCCGCTGGCGGTTTCGAAGGTCGGGAGGCCACAGCCACACTCGCCGTCGACGACGCCGGCGGGGACGGCGAAACCGGTGTCGCAGTCGGGGTAGTGCTCGCAGCCGGCGATGAGACCGCCACGCCGGAGGATTCTGAGGTCACCGTCACAGCCTGCCTCCGGACACGTCCACTCGCGGTCGAATTCGGCCTTGACCGCGGCGTCGAGGGACTCACAGCCCCGATCGAGACAGACGTTGAACGCGAGGCCGCGCTCGACGCGCATCTTCGGGAGCCCGCAGTCACAATCACAGCGCTCGTTGCGGATCGTCGCGTCCGCCGGAACGCCGTAGCGATTCCCACAGCCGACACAGTGGACGCCGCTCGAGCGGACGAGCGCGCCGCCACAGTCGGGACACTCCCCGACTGGCGTGCCGGCCGCCGAAGACGGGTAGTGGGCAAAGCCCTCCTGTTCGTGGGCGGCGATCCGCAGCGTCTGGGTGTCTTTCTTCGCGACGAGGGTGAAGCCATCGTGGCGCTCGCTCGAGACGCTGTCGGCGCGAGTGAGCCACGCGACGGGCTGGTAGCCGTCGCTGTCGTGGACGAGGACGGTGTTGTCGGGTTTGACGATCGTCGTTACCCGGCCGCGGTACTCCTCGCGGTCGGCGTCCTCGGCGATAACGGTGCAGTCGCCCGCGAGCACGCGGATCGCGTCGTCGATCATGGGCGGTCTGGCCGCGGGTTCGTACTTAAACCCGCGGACAATCTCGGTGGATTTCGATTTCGAACAAAATCGATGCTGGCGGTCGAACGCCTCGCTCGAGAATCAATCCGAGAACGGAGGGCTTACTCCCCGTTCGGTCCTGTAACGGTACTGTTTCCGTCGCCCGCTTGACCACCAGGCCGATCGTCGACCGGGTCGTCGCTCGGGCCGCCGACGCCGGGTCCGTTCCCGCTCGAGCGGCCGACATCGTCGCCGGCGATCGAGCGAGCGATCGCCGCGGTGTCCGGTCCGCCGAGTTCGCCGGCGCGCTCTCGCAGTGTTCGGATCGACTCGAGGTCGATCCCGTTGGCGGCGAGTGCGTCTGGCGGCAACTCCGCCGCCGTCGCTTCGGCCGTTGTAGCCTGTCGCTCGATCGACCGCATCTCTGCGACGGTTGTCGCGACTTCCGCGCGATAGCGACCCTCGCTGAGATTCCCGGCCTCGCGGGACTCGTTCAGCGTCTCGAGTCTGTCCTCGAGTTCTTCGAGACGCGCGTCGGCGGTCTCGTGGTGCTCGGCGACGATCGCCGCTTTCGTGTCGTTCGACGCCGCGTTCGCGATTCTGACGCCGAAGGCTCGCTCCGAGACGTTCCCCTCGAGTTCGGCGTTCTGGACGCCGACCGCAGCGGCGAACCGCTCGCCGGGTTTGATCGATTCGTTCGCTTCGTTCGTATCGGTCTCGTCTTGGACGCTGCCGCTCGAAGCGACGCTCGCCGCGGCGAGGGGCACCGCGACTGTCGCGGCGACGAGGATCGCTGCCAGCGTGATCGACGTGGTTCGGTTCATTGGTATCTGTTGTCTCCGCTTGCTGCTAGCCAGTCGGGATAGCGACTTGGGCTCACCGACGGTCAACGCGGTTTAACGCCGTTTTCGATCCGTTGCCCTCTGCCGATTTCGGCGAATTTCTCGATTTGGGCTCGCCGCCCGCTCGGAGCGGCGACAGCCGCAGTTGGCCGTCACGAGGATCCGTCATTCTCGCCGCCGGTTGCTTCCGTCATCGTCTCGCCTTCATCGGGGAGCGACAGCACGTTTTCGCGACCGAGCCGGAACGACTCGAGGTCGCCGTCTTCGCGCAGTCCGCTGACTACCTTGCTGGTCTTCGCGTCGGTCCACTCGAGTTCCTCGACGACCGCCTGCTGTTTCATGCGGCCGCCGCGCTCTCTGACGAGTCGGAGGACTTGTTCTTCGTTGGTGAGGAGTTCCGCATCCGCAGACTCGCTCGCGCTCGAGTCGGCCGCTTCGGCGGTCGTCGCCGCAGTCGTAGCAGCCGCCGAGTCCGACGCGGTACCCGGACGGCGCGACTCCCCGTCCCCGTCGGCGGCTCGACCCGCCGAACTGCGATTGCGGTACCACCACGCGCCGGCCGCGCCGAGGCCGGCCACGACGACTGCGGCGGCCGCGAGCAGCGCCGCGTTTGGTCCCGTGTCCGCGGTAACGACGACCCGCGGCTCGCCGGAGACGAAGTCGGTGTCCCCGCCCCGCCAGATCACCGCCTGCTCGCGTTCGTCGTCCGGGGAGGGGGCCGCGGAGGTCAGTTCGTAGTCGGCCGGCCACTCGATCAACAGCCGAGTGCCGTCGTCGAGGTAGAGCCCCTCGAGGGCGTCACCCGCACGGAGTTCGTCGCCGTCGCTCGCGGCGAACCCGTGCCAGTCGAAGGTGTACCTGACGACGCCGTATTCGCGCGCGAACGACTGGCGGTCGGTGCTCACACTGAACCCATCGGCGGCCATCTCGCGTCCCGTGGCGTTGCTCGCCGCGCCGACCGTCTCGTTCATCCGATCGGCGAAGGACTGCGTGTGGTTTTCGGGGTCGTCTCGAATGTCCGCCCGCAGCGATTCGAACGCCGTCTCGCTCTCGTTGTCGTCGAGACGCACCCAGAACTCGAGGGTCCATTCGGCGGTTCCGTTGGGCTGGACCGCAACGTCCATTCGGACCTCGTCTGCGTCGATCCCGTCTTGCTGGAGCGCGAACGGCTCCGACTGGGACTGTCCGCTTTGAGTCGCTCCGGCCGCGGCTGCGATCGGTCCCGTCCCGGCCAAAAGCACCGCGACGATCACGACCGTCACGCCGGCGCGAACGTTCATACGAGGTGGTTCTTGCCACATCGGTTAAAGCATGCGGAACCCGGAGATGGCGGACTCAGGTCGCCTATCCGTTTGATACGGCTGATCTCCATTGAAATATGTCGCTGAAAGATCAGTTATTTTCACCATTTGGAGCGCCGGCATCACCGCCGGGAGTGAGTCCGCGAACGACCTCACCAAGGGTCTCGAGTGCACCGCCGACGAAGTCGGTTATGGCCCCCAAGATATCGGAGACGAACTCCGGGACTGGTTCCGGAAGCTCGTCTGGGGGCCCGTCGGCTGGCTGTGCCGTCACAGCACCTGTCGCACCGACGAGAAGCATTACCGAAATCGCGATCGTGAGTAGCGTTTGTCTCTGCATCACGATCGGAGTGTGATCACTCGAGCCCTTCAACCGGGTACTCCGTGGCCCCGATTTGCGCCGATTTACGCCGAGTATCGATCGTCGTCGCCAGTACAGACCTACGCACCGGGGACGCCGAACGCGCCGACGCCGAGTCTCAGAACGGTATTGAGCACGAAGAGGATCGCGAGCGCGGCGAGCCACGCGATGAACCCGATCGCTGCGGCCGTCCCCCAGCCGCCGGGGTATCGCCAGTTGATCACCCAGATCCACGCGATCAGCGCGAGTATCGGGCCGAACAGCGGAATCCACGAGGTCAGTGCCCACGCGATCGCACCGAGGAGCGCGGTAACGGTCGCGTACGAGTAGTCCTCGACATCGACGATGAACCGCGCGCTGGCGAAGATCGCCAGCCCGCCGACGAGGAGGGCGACGACGAAGGCGACGAGCGATCCGATGAGTGCAACCATGTCAACCGCTTCGATGCCCGGATAAGTATACTCCATGGTAACCTCGTGATCGGCCGGGAGATCGAACCGACTCGAGTCGCCGGTTGCGGGACCCGAGTCGGCCCACCCAGAATACTACGTGCGACGCTCGAACGGCAGCGGAGACACGATCACACGAACGGCGGTGGAGGAAAGCGCCAGCGGGAACGCGATTCAGGTACCCGGCACGCCGAGCGCCGAGATCGAGCCGATGCCGACCAGTTCGAGCGCCGCGAGGACGACCACTGCGGCGGCCCACGCGGCCGCGCCGACGCCGAGCGAGCGCAGCCAGCCGAGTCGGTAGCGCCACTTGACGACCGCGATCCACGCCGTGAGCGCCAGTAGTCCGCCGACCAGCGGCACTGGCTCGAGGACGGCCCACGCCAGCGCGCCGAGCAGTGCGGTCAGCACGGCGTGGGCGTAGTCACGGGCGTCGGCGACGACGTGGGTGCCGGCGTGGAGAGCGGCACCGCCGACCAGCAGGCTCACGGCGAACGCCAGCAGTCGGTCCTCGAGACCGATCGGCACCGGCTGAGTGAGTGGAGGCATGGGGAGCAGTGAGGCGGCGAGTTATTCGTCGCTATCGGCCGACTCGTTGCTGTCGTCGTTCTCTTCGTCGTTTTCCTGTGACTCGTCGTCGCTGTCATCGGCTTCATCACCGTTGGCAGCGGGTTCGTCGCTGTCATCGGCCTCGGTATCGTCGGTTGCTTCGTCGCCATCACCCGGTGTCACCTCGCTAACAGCGTCGCCGAGCGACCCGTCGAGGCCGCCGTTCAGGAACGTCGACACGCGGTCGTGGATACTGGAGACGTGGTCGGGGACCTGTTCAGGGAGGTCGACGTTCGGTCCCTGTCTCTCGTTGTCGCCGGCTGCACTGTCGGCAGCGGTTCCGTTCCCGGCTCGGTCGTCGGCGTGTTCGTTCGCGTGTTGTTCGTCGGTACTATCCGCGCCCGTGTCAACGGATACGGGTGCGTTTCCGGGGGCTGCGGCGGCGAACCCGGTCGCCATGATCAGTGCGGCACAGGCAACTGCGATGAGCGTTGTTCGGTTCATAGCTCGCATCCGACTCTCGGTGGCCGTATCGACTTGAAGGGTGGATGCCGTGAACGCGGATTTCGAGGGTTTGACGCCGTTTGAATGTCTTTTTCGTCGGTTTGAACTCGGTTTAACGCCATCCGATCGGGGTTGCGACGGTGGTCGGCGCGCAAGCGGAGTGAGGGGAACCGAACGACTCGAGCGGCCGTAGGCCCGACGGCGAGCGACCGGCCGACGCTGACCGACGCCGGGTGAGAGGCAGTGCCTACACAACGGATTTCACCCTCGCTCGCGACGATCACGTATGGACGAGACGACCGCCGAAATCATGCTGTTCGACGGCTTCGACGAACTCGACGCCATCGGCCCCTACGAGGTCCTCGAGAACGGGGCCGACGCCGGCGCGGCGATCGAGACGCGGCTGGTGACCCTCGCGGAGACCTCGCTCGTGACGGCGAGTCACGGGCTCCGAGTCGAGCCCGACGGAGTGCTCGGCGAGCCGGATCTGCTCGTCGTCCCCGGCGGCGGATGGACCACCGCGGGCGGCGTGCGGGCCGTCGTCGAGGACGGGCGTCTGCCGGCGGCCGTCGCCGCGCGCCACGCCGATGGCGCGACGGTCGCGTCGGTCTGTACCGGCGCGATGGTGTTGGCCGAGGCCGGCCTGCTCGAGGGGCGACCCGCGACCTCCCATCAGGTCGCCATCGACGATCTCGAGGCCGCCGCCGGAACCGTGATCGACGAGCGCGTCGTCGACGACGGTGACGTGCTCACCGCCGGCGGGGTCACCGCGGGGATCGATCTGGCGCTGTGGCTGCTCGAGCGGGAGTTCGGCGCGGACATCGCCGAAGCGGTCGAGACCGAGATGGAACACGAACGGCGCGGGAGCGTTTTCGCCTGAGTGCCCATCGGGCCAAACGGCTATAGGCGGCGATCGAATACCCCGCCGTACATGCCTGCTGTGTTGTTCGATATGGACGGCGTGCTCGTCAACAGCGAAGACTACTGGGTCGATTTCCAGCGCGAGGAAATCCTCCCGGCGGCCGTCCCCGACGAGGACGTCGCCGTCGCCGAGACGAGCGGAATGAACTTCCGCGAGATCTACGACTACCTCGAGGCGGAGTACGGCACCGCAATCTCCCGCGAAGAATTCGTCCAACGCTTTACTGCGGCCGCCGAGGAGATCTACACCGACCGCGTCGAGCTACTGGACGGGCTCCACGACCTTCTCGCCGAACTGGACGATCGCGGCGTTCCGACCGCGCTCGTCTCCTCCTCGCCCCACGACTGGATCGGAATGGTCACGGAGCGCTTCGACCTCGAGGGCGAGTTCGACCGCGTCATCAGCGCCGACGACATCGACGCCGCGAGCAAACCGGCCCCCGACGTCTTCGAGTACGCGGCCGAGGAAATCGGCGTTCCCGCCGCGGACTGCGTCGTCGTCGAGGACTCGGCGAACGGCATCGAGGCGGCCGCTCGAGCCGGGACGGTTGTCGTCGCCTACCGGATCGACGCCCATGGTGATATCGACCGCTCGCCGGCGGACGAGATCGTGGACTCGCCGGCCGAAATTCGAGAGCGCGTGCGCGAGAGTACCGTAATGTAAACCCGCTCGCGATCGCCGGGGACCCGCACCGCTCGGTTTCTCGATCCCCGTCTCCGCCGGTTTTCCGGCAGCCATTTTTCGGTCTTTCCGTTCGAACTGTTGAAATATCTCCCGTCGTCGGGAAACGAAGACAACGGTCGCAAGGTTTAGTATGCGAGCATATAACTCACTCAACAATGACGCTCTTACCGGTCGATACCGACGTTCTGGAAGACGTCTGTCGCGACATCGCCCAGGACAACTACGGATTTATCTATGTCTCCGATCAGAAGAGCGAGATCAAGTCCGCCTACGAGAGCGCCGATATCGGTCTCGTCAACGCGCGGTCGCTCTCCTCGAGCGACATGCGCAAGGCGCTGACCGAGATGACGGCCGACGAGTTCGTCGACCTCGAGCAACTCCGTGACGGCGTCTTCTACGTGGATCCGTTCGGCGTCAAAGGGAACATGAACATCACCCGGGAACTGACCAACCTGTTCGGCCAGCGGCTGGTGGTCACCGGTGAGACCCTGCGCTCGCGGTTCTCGCTCGCGATCGACGACATGGAGTTCTTCGCCGACGAACTCGCCGACCGGAACTACGTCCGCCGGATCACCGCCGGTAAACGCGACTACTACACGATCGGCCCCCAGCTCAAAGAACACGCCGACGACGTCGGCCTGGACTCGCGGCTCGAGCGGGAGGCCTCGAACGGGAAGATCGCCCACAGCGACCTCGAGAGCGTCATCGATGTCGATGCGACATCCGACGTGATCCGGTATCTCGACCGCGAGGGATATATCGTCGACCTCGACGGGGAGTATCTGGTCGAGGAGGCGATCGACGAGTACGCCCGGTATCTGGCCGAAGAAATCGAAGACGACGTCGAGGCCGAGTTCGAGGACTCGAGTTACGTGCTCCGGACCGCCGAGTTCGAGCAGGTCGTCGAAAACGAGATCGACAGCCGGTTCGACGTTCTCTCGACGGCTCGGAGCGTCCGCAGCGAAATCCTCGGGAGCACCCGCGACTCGGTGATCGATCGGCTCGGGCTCGATCGCGGCCGGGAGATGGTCGAGGCAGTCGGCCCCTTCGAGGACGTGGTCGAGGACCACGCCAGACGGATTCGGACCGACCTGAAAGCCGAGCAGGACCAGTTGCCCGGCACGCTGCCGGAGTGGGTCGAACTGGCCGAGGAACACTTCGAGGAACTGCAGGTGAGCAACGCGACGGCAGTCAACGAGTACGTCCGCGACGCGGTTCGGGACCGCTACCGGGGCCTCGTCAACGAGGAGGAATTCGGCGGTATGGCCGCCTAACGGGGCCGAACGGATATTCGACCGCGATACACAGTCATCCTGAACGACCGACGCGACCACAACAGAGACACAATGCCACAAAAGTACGAATTCGAACGCATCGAAAGCGACGGACGGGAGTTCGTGATCGCCGACCCAGTCAACCAGACCGACGACCCGGTTCGCCTCGACGCCCGCTGGATCGAGGGTGACGACATCGAAGGGGAATGGGAACGGGCCATCCGAGCGATCATCAAGACCGATCTGCTGGGTTCGATGGAACTCAAGGAAGGGAACGGACGGATCGACCGCCGGCGAGCGATCGAGACGCTCGCTTCGGCAAGCGACGAGGACGGGGACATCGTCACGAGCGAACAGCAAGCCGAGGCGCTGCTCGAGTTCCTCGCCGACGAGGACATCCTTGACCTGCAGGGCGGACAGGTCGTGATGCTCCGCAACCCCAGCGACAACCCCGAAGAGATAAACGGCCGAATGATCCTGAACTGGGCGGCCGCCATCGACGCCTGCGTCGAGAAGATCTCCGAGACGATCGACCGGGTCGACAGCGCAAAGGAGAAACTCGAGAACCGGATGGCCGACATCGATCAGAGTTCGGGGAAGATCGACGAACACCTTGAGGAAACCGCACAGGAACTGAAGAGCCTCGGCACCGGCGCGGGCGTCCCGAAGGACCCGTCGACGCTCCCGGAAGAGGAGCGAGAGCGGTTCACGCAGCTCAAGCGGAAGCTGATCTACCACAAGAAGATGAAGGAGGCCGATCAGGAGAACTTGGCCGAGAAGGTCGAGAGCGGTGCCGACAGACTCGCCGACAACATTGAGATGCTGGAGTCGGCCAAGACGACGCTCGGGAACAAGCGCGAGCAGGTCCGAACGCAAGCGCTCAAGAAACAGACGTTCCCCGACGAGGCGATGAACATCGTCGACAACATGGGGGAGCTGACGACCCAACTCGCCGGCGTGGGCGGTTTCGAGGAGGAGCTAGAGAACACGGCGGACCACGAACTGGATTCGATGGCCGACGACATCCTCAGCGATATCGGCTCGCTCGGCGAAACCGCACAGCAGACGGCCGGCGAGGAGGTCGAGGAGACCGACCCCGAAACCGAGGCCAGCGAACTCGGGATGTCGTAGGATGCGCGCAGACTCGTTGCTGCAGGGGGTTCGTCGGGTCGACGAACAGGGGGAGCAACTCCTCGCCGTGCGGACCTTCTCGGGGTCGGAACCCGCGCTGTGGGTCGACATCGCGATGGCCGCACTCGTCGACCTCGCCGAACTACTTCGCGCCGGGGCACCGTTCCCGCCGCGACTCGAGACTGAGGCCGAAGCCGAGGGCGGTGACCGAGCGGACCGTGAGTGCCTGCCTGACGGCGGCTCCGGTCGAACGGCAACGGGGTTGGAGGACGGTTCGGAAGATCGGGACGACCTCGCCCGACTGATCCTCGAGACCGGCTACGAGCGCGGATCGACGCCGGTCGAGGCCCTCGAGCCGGCGGTCGCCGACCGCGTCGCGGCCGCGGATTACCTCGAGACCGTCGACTCGCGGGTGATCGTGCCGCTGTCTGCGACCGCGCCGTACGCGCGCAACTGGAAACCGCTCATCGAGACCCTGCTCGCGCGACTCGAGGGCGTCCGGGCGGACTTCGAGCGGATCGTTCGCCGGGTGCGGGCCGGCGACGCCGACGGGCCGCTCGCGACCGGCTGCGAGGCGATCGCCCAGATGCTCGAGACGCTCTCGCTGGTCGTTCGTCGGGCCGACGCCGACACCCGGTACGTCCGCGATCGGTCGGACCACCGGCAGGACGAACTGTTATCGACGATTGAGGACGCGACGACGCAGCTACGGAGTGACGACAATGCATAACCTGACGCCAATACTGAAGCGAGATCAGCCGACGTCCCGGATCAAAATCGGAGCGAAGAAGGTCGGACCCAACACCGACACTGTCGAGATTCGCCACAACGACAGGCGGGCGTTCTTCTACGTCGAACCGGTCGACGACTCGATCATCGACGGGATCGGGAATAAGGTTCGGATGCACCAGAACGTCGAAACCGTGTTCGGCGGCATCGACCGGGGCAAGGACTTCCTCGTCGATGCTGACGCGTCGAAACGCGATGTCGTCGAGTGTTCGTCGGCGAAGATCCACACCAGCGAGATCGTCCCCGAGGACCTCGAGCCGTTCCTTCGGGAGAACGACTACCTGCTCCACCCGATGGAAGAAGTCGTCCCGAAAGGCGACGAGTTGGCGACCTTCGAGGTCGCGGCGATGGAGCCGACCGACTACGCCACGCTCCGGGTCACGCCCAACACCGACCTCGAGTTCATCGACGCCGGGGAACTCCGGGAGCTTCGCGCGACCAGAAACACGGCGAATCGCGGCGGTCCCGGTCCCGGTGGGGCCGGCGAGGAGGGAGCTGGCGACGAGGAGGTTCAGGTGTCACTCGAGCCGAAGAAGCCGACCGTCAGCTTCGAGGAGGATGTCGCCGGGCTGCCGGAGGTCAAGCGGACCGCGGAGAACCTGCTCGCGCTGTTCGATCCCGACGTTCGCGACGAGGTTATCGACCGCTACGGCGACGAGTTCGCCTCGCGGGGCAACAGCATGCTGCTGTACGGGCCGCCGGGTTGTGGGAAGACGCTCATCTCGGAGGCGATCGCCTACGAGGCGAAGTTCAACTCCCGCATCGAGGAGAGCTACGGCGAGGTCAAATTCCTCGAGATCAAGGGCAGCGACGTGCTCTCGAAGTATTCGGGGGAGTCCGAGAAACGCGTCGAGGCGATCTTCGAGAAGGCCCACGGGATCGCACAGGACGGCTTCGCGGTCCTCTTTTTCGACGAGGTCGACACCCTCATTCCGGACCGTGGCGACGACTCCTTACAGCGCCACGAGCGGTCGCTGACCAACGCCTTCCTCCAGGAGATGAACGAAATAGAGGACAACCTGCTCGTGATCGGCGCGACCAACATGCCGTTTACCATCGACCCGGCGGCGACCCGCCGGTTCCCGATCCAGCAGTTCATTCCCCAGCCCGACGAGACGGTCATGGCCGAGGTCTGGCGCAAACACCTCTCGTCGATGGCCGGCGCGACGGGGGTCGACTACGAGCGCATCGGGGCGGAATCGAAGGGGTACACGCCGGCCGAGATCGCCGACCGCGTCCTCGGGAGCGACCTCCAGCGTGAACTCGTCGAGAGCGTCCACCTCCCCGACCGGGAGCCGATCGAACCGGATACCGACTACTTCCTCGAGCGCCTCGAGGCGACCGAGCCGAAAACGATCCGCCAGTACGTCGCGAGCGTGCGGACCCAGATCGACGACCTCGAGGGCTACCCCGAACTCAAACGCTACGTCGAGGAGCAGGCCGACCGGCTGGGAATGCGCCTCGGCTCGGAGCCGTCGTCGCTCGGCCAGTTGCTCGGTGGCGGCGACCCGGCCCCGACTGACGGGGCCGCGACGTCGGCGGAGGGGGCTCCGACGGACGGAACCGCGATACCGTCGAACGAACCGCCCTCGGGGTCGGCGACGACGGACGACTCGAGTTCGGACATGGCGGAGATCGACATCTCGGAGCCCGACGAGGCGGACGAAGACGCCGGCTCGAGCGGAGGTGAGGACGATGAGTGACGGCTATCGGCAGGTCGGCTCCTTCGAGAGCGGCCGCGTCGACGCCGTCGGCGTCGGCGACGGGGCGATCGCGCTCGGTGCCGACGACCGCGTCGTCGTGGCCACGGGCGGGGACAGCCTCGAGATCGACCACGGCGAACGGGTGGTCGACCTCGCGCTGGCCGACCGCGTGCTCGTCCTCTCGGGGGAGGCGCTGACGACCTACTCGCGAGACGGCGATCGGATCCGACAGCAGCCGGTTGGGGACGCCCACGCGATCGCTGCCGTCCCCGAGACGGGACTCGTCGGCGTGCTCGGGCCGGATCGGCTCCGGGCCGTCGATATCGCGACCGGTCGCGAGCAGTTCGACGTCGAGCGCACGCGGCCGGGCGGACCGGCCGACGACGGCTTGCTCGGCACGCCCTCCGGCTTCGTGATCGCGACGTGGTCGTTCCTGACTCGGATCGACCCCGATGGGGAGGTCGCCTTCGACCGGAACCTCGAGGCTGTCGTGCGGAGTCTCGGGCGGTGTGACGACGCGGTCGTCGCTGCCCTGCAGAACGATCGGCTCGTCTCGGCCGACCTCGAGACCGGCCAGTCGCGCTGGCAGACGGAACTCGCGGCGGAACACGTCGCGCCGGTCGGCGATTCGTCGGTGCTGGTGACCACGGCGGACGGCATCCGCGCGGTCGACCCGGAGGGCGCGACGGCCTCGGTTTCGGGCCTCTCGAGTGGCGACGGCTATGCGACGGCCGACGGGGCGCTCGTCTGTGCGATCCGGGACGGGACGGTGTCGATCCACACGCACAGCCGCGACCGGTTCCGGCTCGCCGTCGCGACCGACAGCGTCGGCGTCGGCGGCACGATCGACGTCGAGGTGACAAATGCCACCGACCGAGAGCACCGCGTCTCGCTGGTTGCCGCCGTCGACGGGGCGACGCTCTCGCCCAGCCAGCGGACGACGGCGATCGAGGCCGGCGAGACGACGCTCGTGGACTTCCCGGTCGAATCGGTCAGGACCGAAGGCGAGACGGCGGTCGAACTCGCCGTCGATGGCTCGGTCGTCGAGCAGGCGGAAATCGAACTCGATGACGCCGCAAGCGGCGGGATCGCCGTCGAGACCGATCTCGAGTCGACGGCGATCGACCACGGCGTCGCCGAACTCGCGGTCACCGTGGAGAACGTCGGCGGCGTGGCACTCGAGGACGTTCGGCTCCGCGAGACGGACGCGGGCACGGACGCCCTCGAGCCCGGCGAGACGTGGACGGGGACCGTCACGCGGCCCTACGAACCCGACCGGCGGGTGTCGGTCGGTCTCGAGGTCGCCCGCGGCGAGCGCCGCCGGGAGTACGCCCCGACCTGTACGCTGCCGCCGATCCCGACGATCGACGTCGAACCCGACGAGGACGCGGTCCGTGCGACCCTCGAGATCGACGGCTCGGTGCCCGTCGTCGACCGGCTCGTGATCGAACTTCCGGGGGCGGGTCGCGTCCGGACCGAGGTAACCGTCGAGGGCGACGACCTGCTGCTCGTCGTGCCCCGGTTCGAGGACGGCACCGCCCGGATCGGCCTCGAGTCGCTCGATGTCGACGAGCGGGTCCGGCTCTCGGGCGCGGGTCCGGGGACGCTCTCCGGTTCGTCGGGACTCGGCGGCGCGAGCGAGTCCCGATCGTCCCGATCTGCTCGGTCCGCCCGGTCCGAGTCGACAGTCGGGTCGGCCGCGTCCGCGGACGCTTCGGACGGATCGACAGTCGGAACCGAGTCGACGGGTGGGGACGAGCCGGAGCCGGCGGCCGATATCGAGACACGTGCCGAGACGGCCGCTGGTGGATCCGCAGCCGCCGACGACGAGCGGATTTCGAGCCACAATTCCGCCGACTCCGCGACCGCCGACGAGACCGCCGGCGACCCCCGAATCGTCGCGACGCGGCGGCCGGACGACGAGCGGGCACCGGTCGGGCACGCGGTCCGCGACCGGATCGAACTCGAGAACGAGGGCGACTCGGCGGCGACCGTTGCCGTCGATATCGGCGATTCGACCGTCGATATCGGCCGGCTCGCGGGCGGCGAACGGACGACCCTCGAGCGCTCGGTGGCGGTCCTCTCGGGCGAGAGCGCCACCCTGCCGTCGGCATCGATCAGCGTCGACGGAGACGTTCGCGAGCGCCTTTCCGAACGCACGATCGCTGCCGGCGATGACGGCGTCGCCGTTCGGGCCACCGTCGATCCGACCGACGGCACCGTCGTCGCCGACCTCGAGAACCGCGATGACCGGCCCCGTCGGATTCGCGGGCTCGAGATCGCCGGCTGCGCGGTCCCGCTCGAGGCGCGTCTCGCCGCCGGCGAGTCGACGACCGCGACCGACAGCCCCGAACGCTGGGACGCGAGCGGCGTCAACGGGGACGCGGACGCTATTTTGGGAGTGCTGGAAGTCACCGACGAGGACGGCACTGACCGCCGGATCGATATCGTCGCGACGGTCTCGTCCGTCGGGGCCGACACCGCCGCTGACGACGATCGGTTCCGGATCGCGATCGGCCCGGAGACGCAGGTCGCCGGCGAGTACGGGACCGTCGTGCTCGTCTTCGAGAACGAGGGCGATCGGCCGCTGTCGGACGTCGCGGTGTCGGCGAGCGGCGAGCCGATCAACGAACTGTTCTACTCGGAAGCGCGCCGCGAGCGCCTCGAGCCCGGCGATCGGATCGAACACTTCGTCGACATCGAACCCGGCGTCTCGGACCCGGCGTTCGACGCGACGGTACGGTTCGCGGCCGACGACACCGAGCACGAACACGCGGTTCGCGCGGCCGGGCCGTCGGTCGCGGACGAGGCGGACTGGACCGACACACACCGCGAGCGCTGGTCGATCGACCGCATCGAAAACGAGTCGTCGAATCGGAGCGTCCCATCGTCGCTGTCGACGCCGTTCCAACTCGAGTAACGTCGGTTCGGTCGTCGGGACGAAATTACCGTCACCGGCCGGCAGGCCGGAGACGGGATTTCACACGAGGAAGTCGCCGCTGACCGACTCCCGCGCGTCACGGAGATACCAGTACATTCCGCGTGCGGTCCGGAAGACGATCCCGATGACGAGCGCCGCGTACACCGCGACCGCGCCGAACAGCGACCAACGGGTCACCTGTAACGCGGTGGTTCGCTGGTCGTACTCCGCCGTCACCGCCTCGGCTCGGCTCGTCTCGCCGGCGTCCTCGAACGTCGCCGTCGCGTTCTCGTAGGCGGTGTTCATCTCGTCGACGCGCTCGGCGTAGGCGTCGTATTCGGCCGGGTTCAGGAACAGGGGCTGTCCGGCGACCGTGACGAACTGCTCCGTCTCCATCGCGGCCCACGTCTCGTCGGCCCGCTGGCGAGCCCGCTCGCCCTCGGAGACCGACTCGGTGTAGCTCTGGAAGGCCGAGTCGGCGTCCGACTCGAGGGTCGCCGCCCGCTCGTCGTCGCCCTGCAATAGCGCGACTCGAGCGAGCTGTCGCTGGATCGTTGCCTCCTCGATCAGCGAGACGTTCTCGGACTCGAGGCGCTCCTCGTAGTAGGCCTCCTGTTCGGCGATCGCCGTATCGAGGTCGCTCTCAGCGGTGGAAACCACTGCTGAACTGTCATCTCGGAAGGCGTCGCCCTCGAGTTCGTTCGCATAGAGGGTCATCGTGTTGTAGGCGGCCGCGGCCTGGACGACCTCCCGCTGGGCGGACTCGTACTCGCCGGCGGCCTGTCGCTCGCGTGCGGTCTCCATCGACTCGAGGTAGAGCGAGACGGCGCTCCCGTAGGAGAGGACCCGGGTGATGTCGTCGCCCGACACGTCGCCGGATCGTGACCGCTCGTCCATCGTGTTGATCATCGCGACGGTGCGATCGGCGACGGTCCCGTCGTAGGACGACACCTCGGACCGGATCGGCCCGAGATCGAGCGGGACCGGCGAGGCCGTGACCGTCACGGTCTCTTCGTCCACGCCGTCGCCGTCGACGACGTACGTCCACTCGTAGCTGGTCCCCACCTCGGCGTCGGGTTCGAAGGCCATCCCGAAGACGACCGGTTGGTCGTCGCCGGCGGCGAGCCGCGACGGGGATTCCTCAACTGTCAGCCACCTGTCCGGCCCGTCCTCGAGCGAGACCTCGAGGTCGTCGACGTTGTTATAGCCGAGCGATTCACCGACGGTCGTCGACCGCCGCTCGGGTTCCCCGATCGGCACGTCCCCGAGGTCGATCCGGCTCGGAACGTCGAGTTCGGTTCCGTGCTCGATGTCGACGGTGCCGTCGTAGCTCGCGTCGCTGACGCTGTATTCCGCCGCGCTGACCGAGCCCGTCACGTCGTAGGTTCCTTCCGAGAGCGTGGTATCCGCCGTCACCGCCAACTCGACCGTCTCGGTGGACTGTCCGTCGATCGTGTCCGGGCTGTCCGCGACCGAGACGTCGAGCCCGCCGTTCGATGCGTAGGCCGTCACGCCGTCGAGATCCAACTCGAGGTCACCGGTGTTCTCGACGTCGAGATCGACCGTCTTCGTGATCGTCGAGGACGAGCCGCGGGGTTCATCGAACGTCATCTCGTCGTCGAGGGTGACCTCGCCGAACTCGGCGGGGTAGATCACGCGGCCCTCGACGTCGACGGTTCGGGTCGTTCTGGAGTCGTCGTTCGCCCTGAGCTCTACCTCCCACTCGAGATCCTCGTGCTGGTCGACGCCGCTGTCGGCGTAGACGTTCCAGTTCAGCGTGCCGCCGCTCGTGCTGACGCCCAGATCGGCGTCCGGATCGGTGCTGACGACGGTTGCACTGGCGTAACTCAGTCCTCCTTCGCCGGTGAGTTCCTCGATGTCGACCTCGCCGGACGCGCTCTCGCCGACGAGTACGTCACCAGTGTCGAGGGGTTCGTCCTCGAGGCCGGCGATCGGGAGGCGGTCGACCTGAAAGCTGTCCGAGTCGCCGCCGGCGCTGACGGTGACCGTCCCGCCGCTCGCGTCGTTATCGCCGCTGATATCAAGGTCGATCGTTCGGCTCGACTGCCCCGGAACGCTTCGCTGATCCGGGTCGACATCGATGCCCGACGGCGACGAGATATCGAGCGAGACGGAGTCGTTTCCGTTGTTCGTGACCGTGACAGAGTGCGTCTCCGTCTCGGTTCCCAGATTGACCGGGCCGCTCTCCGCGTCGACGGTGACACTGCTCTGTGCCGTCGCCCCCGGGACGGCCGCCATCGTTAGGCCGATCGCGAGAACGAGCGTAACGAACAGCACTCGGTTGCGCTCAGACATCGCTATCACCCACTGCGACGACCGATCCGACTCGAGACGCCTCGTAGGTCCGTCGCCAGAGGAAGAGCCGTCCGACGATGATCGTTCCCAACAGTCCGATGGCGAGCCCGTAGCCCACCAGCACCGCGCTCGAGGCGATCGCGAGCGTTGTTCGGGTCTCGGTCACGTCGTCGGCCATCGCGGTCAGTTCTTCCTCGCGATCTGCGAGTCCGTGAGTCGCCGCGCGATCCCTGGCGTCCCGAATCCGGCTCTCGGTCGCTCGTGCCTCCTCGTAGGCCGCGAACGTCTCGAGGCCGTTGGCGCTGATGGCCGCCTGTGCGTTCGTGCAATCGGTGCAGTCTTCGACGAAAGTCGCCGTCGCGTTGCGCGCGGTCGCGATGGTCTCGCGGTCGCGCTCGTACTCGGCGGTCAACTGCTCGGCCTGCACCCGGAACTGGGCCGCTTCCTCGGGCATGTCCGCCCGCTCGTAGGCGGTCGCGGTCATCTCGAGGCGCTCGATCCGGTCGGGCGTTCGGTTCACGGCGTCGGCCTCCTCGTAGAGACCGTCGCCGAGTCGCTCGTAGAACCGCGTCAGCGCGAGGCTGGCGAGCGTCGCCTGCGTCTGGTCGTACTGCTCGAGGTCATCGATATGTGCGCTGACGTTCTCGGCGGCGGCGAGACTCGCCTCGTACTCGCCGTCTTCGGCGCGGACGTAGGCGCGGTCGAACGCCCGCAGGGTGCCGGCGACGGCCGCGAACTCCGCGCGCTCGTCGGCGGAGAGATCGCCGGTCACCTGCGTCTGTGACACGGCGAAGGTCCGGACCGTCTCGAGTTCGTCGTATTCCTGGTAGGCTTCGGTCCCCTCCATCCCGCGGAACGTCTCGAAGTAGTCGTTCGCGCTCTCCTCCTCCTGTGCGGCGACGGTCCCCCCGAAGAGGGGCACCGTCGCCACCGTCGCGACGACGAGTATCGCCGCGAGTAGCATCGACCGTCGGGTAGATCGTGTGGGCATGGCTTAGAACACCGTCCGTGAGAGTCTATCGCGGAGGGGATCGCGCTCGAACACGGCCTCGACCGCGTCGAGCAACAGCAGGGCGGTGTAGATGGTGACGATCGCCTCGTCACCGCGACCGGCGTCGCTGCCCAGTTCCCAGGCGCGGCGCAGCATCTCCTCGGCGGGCGCGGCCTCCGAGACCGATTCGCGCTCGGTCTCGACCTGTGCCGTGACGTTCTCGTACCGGTCCTTGAGCGTATTTCGTCGGGTCATCGCGTCGGACTCGAGCCACTCGAGGACCGTCTCGAGGTCGCAGTCGCCGTCCCAGCCGACGCCGGGATCGGGCATGTCCGCGCAGGCGGCAAAGAGGTCGACGTTTCGCTTGGTCGTCATCGCGTCGTTGATCGCGTCGATCGCCGCCTCGGCGGCGGTGAGCAGCGCGTCCGCGACGGCGTCGGGTTTCGCCTCGCTGTGGGCGAAGTGATGGCCCGCGTCGGGGAGAGATTCGACCGTCTCGAGGATCGCCGTCACGACCGAGCCGTAGTACCGCGGGATGGTCGTGTCCCGCCCGCTGTGGTCGGACAGCGACCGGACCTCGCGTCGGAGCTGATCGATCCGATCCCGGTGACTCGAGGACAGCGACCACGTAAAGCGGGCGTCGACCTCGACTTTCGTCGACCGGTCTTCGCGCACCGTCAGGACGGTTTTCCCGCCGTCGAACAGTTTTTCCCGACCGGCCGGTGCGCCGATCGCGGCCCGGTACTGTCCGATCAGGAGCCCGTCGCGGGTGGCGACCCCCTCACGGTCGGTCGTCATGTTGACCGTCCCGTACCGATCGTCGAGCACCTTCTCCCGCGGACTCAGTTGAAGTGCCATCGATGGTGTTTGAACGCCGTCGACGCGGGAGACCAGCCGCACGCGCCCGGTCCGGGGCGCGAGTTTGACCGTTCGGTCCCCATTCTGGGTGAACGAGACCGTCTCCGTCCGGTTCTCGTACTTCTCGTGAGTGATCTCCACCTCGACGCTCGAGCCGTCGTCGCCGGGCTCGAGCGAGACGCGGCCGGACGCGTTCGTCGTGTCGGTGGCCCCGTCGTCGTCGCGCGTGATCGTCGCGCCGGGGATCGGCTCGCCGTCGTCGCGGTCGACGAGCGTGACCGTCGCCGGGAACGAAACCGTGAGCGCGGCGCTCGAACTCCGCTTGCTCACTTCGGCCACGTCGGAGCTGTGTGAGTCGTGTTTCGCGACGACCTCCCACGGGCCGCGATCCGGCACCGTGACCCGTCCCTCGCCGCTCGAGATCATCGTGCTCTCGGTCTCCGGATCGTCGACGTTTGCCCGCCGATAATAGATCTCCGTTCGGCCGCTCAGCGACCGATCCCCGTCGGTCACGGAGACGTCGACGGTGAATCCGGTCGGGCGGTCGGCACCGGCCGGAACGCCGAGGACGTAGTAGGTCCCCGGTGCCAGCGCCGCGCCGAAGAGGACGCCGAACCCGGAGATAACGTGCGGCCACGGCGCGATTTCGACGGGTATCAAACCGATGCTCTTATCGAAGGACGACAACGCCGGGGACGTCAGCTCCCCGGTGAAGACGACAACGAGTATGATCGCGATCGTCAGCGCCGGTCCGGCGGCGATGAGGCTACTGATACCGAGCCGTTCTCGGCTCCATTCGTCGCGGAACCGGTAGGCACCGTACCCGACGGCGAGCCCGACGAGACCCGGAACGATCAGCGGCGTGAGTAGCTTGCCGATATCGATCAGTAGCGGGAGCAGCCCGCTTGCGCCCGCGGAATCGCCTCCCGATCCGGATTCGGCGGCGCTGAGCGTCACGCTCGCGAGCCCCGCGTCGGTCGCCAGCAGGAGTTCGTCCTCTGCCGTCACCGTCGTCCCCTCGAGGTCGAGTGCACCGTTCGCGATCGCCGTCTCGTTCTCGAGCGCGAACCGCTCGAGGGACCCATCGCTCGCGTTGACGACGACGGCCGTGACCGCGAGTCCGTCGACGTTCTGCTCGAACGTTATCGTCGAGCCGTCGTCGACGACCGTTGCGGAGAGCGGAGCCGGTGCCGCAAGCGAGAGGGATTCGTCCTCGAGGAGTGCATCGCTTCCGTCCGCGGTCGACAGGCTGACGCTCACGTCGGTCGCGCTCGAGAGCGACGGCAGGTCGATCTCGCCGGGGCGAGCGGGAGCGACGCTGTTGTTCACATATCGGTTTCCGTCGCCGTCCTCGGCCGCGAGGTCGTACTGACTACCGGTCTCGACCAGCGGATGCCAGAGCACGAGGTCGTCGTCGATATCTCGCAGTTCCGCCTCGAGGGTTCGCTCCGTCGGTTGCCAGTCGCCGACGGACGCCTCGAGGTCGATCTCGTCGCCAGGCTCGACCGCGCTGACGAGCCACGATTGGTCGATCGCGAGTTGCGTGCCGTTCGCTCGGATATCGGCCTCGGTCTCGTCGCCGCTGGCGGAGACCGTGACCGCGTCGCTTTCCGTGATCCCGACCGTGTTGCGCTGCTCGAGCGGGAGCACGACCTGTGGCTCGTCGCCGTCGTCGATCCGAACCGGAACGCCGTCGGTCGCGAATTCGATCGTGCGCAGGTCGAGGGTCTCGTTCGCCGTCCGGTCGCCGGCCGTGACCGTCACCTCTGCCTCGCGCAGCGACTCGTGGCCGATATCGTCGGCCAGTTCGGCGATCGGTACCTCGGCCAAGCCGTCGCTGCTGTTCCCGGTCGTCGAGTCGGTCTCGTTGCCCACGGTGACCTCGAGGGTCACCTCGTCAGGCTGGTCGTCACCGAACCCAGAGAGGGAGACCTCGAGGTAGTCGCCGCTCCGCTCGAGACCGATCTCCCCGTCTCCGTCTTGGGCCGTCGATGCCGCCATCGCCGTCGCCGGCGCGACCGTCGCACCGATGACTGCGAGCGCGAGGACGAAGGCGACGAGCGCGCGGGTGGCGGTCGAACGAGCGTCGGGATCGAGTGTCAGTCCCGTCATGCTCACTCCGCGTTCCGTTCGACGTAGCTCTCGAGGTTATCGACGATTCGGTCGAGTTGGGCGGTCGTCAGATCGGAGCCGCCGCCGCGGGACTGGCCGGCGAGGCTGTCGCCGAGCATCTCGAAGTCGTCCCACGAGTGATCGAGCAGCGGGTTCAGGTCGAAGCCGCCGAGCAACAGGAGCACGTCCACGTCGCTGCCGCGCCCGCGTTTCGGCGTGAGACTCGCCTGCCCGGCGACGTTGATGTTGTTCTTTCCGGTCCACTCGCGGAACGCCTCGTAGACGTCCGGTTCGGTGATCTCCCCGTCGTCAATCATCTGCTCGGGCGCGCGAACGATGGCGTAGGCGGCCGTCGTCGTCTCCACGTCCATCGGCACGAACGCCCCCTCGGCCGCCTGATCGAGCATGTACTCGAGTTCGTAGACGGAGCCGTTGAGGTCCGTCGCGACGGCGGGCGTGAAGTGATAGGCGTCCATCTGGGACGGAATCGTCACGTAGTCTTTGATGTCGATGACGCTGTGAGTCTCCCGGCCGGCCCCGATCATCAGGTCGACGGCGGTGATGATCGCGTCGTTGATCGAATCGTACTGGTCGCCGGCGGCGGTCTCGTCGTCGTCGAGGTGGGAGTTCGACGCGAGCAACACCATGTCGGCGTTTTGCTCGTCGTCGTCGGTCCGCAGTAGCCGCGAGAGCCCGCAGATCGCGTTGAAGTGTCGCTGGGGCTGCTCGTAGTAGTAGGGCCAGACGCCGACAGCGGCGTGGATCACGCTGTCCATCCACTCTTCGGAGGCGTTGTCGTCGTTCAGGTCGCGCAGCCCGTCTTTGAACTGGTCGACGACGTAGGGGATCGAGCCGTTACCGGTCCCCCCGCCGAGCGTCGCGACGTGCATGAACGCGTCGGTCGTCCCGAACTCCGTGATCCGGTTGACGATCCGATCGAGATCCTCTCGCGCACAGGCCTCGCCGTTCGGGAAAAAGTTTCCCGCCCCCTGCTGGGACCCAAACTCGAGGGCGTGGGATTCGATCACGTCCTCCTCTTCGCTGGCCCCCAGTTTCGATCGGAGCCGGTCGATCGTGTTTCGCAGGTCCGCTCTGTTCGTGTTCATCACCAGAATCCGGTCGTCGATGCCCGGGTTCTCGGTGCGGTCGAAAAACTGCGATGCGATGCGTCCGCCACCCTCTCCCGAGGCGATGACGCTCCATCTCGTAAACGTGTCTGTCTGTCCCATTGATTACTTCAGTTCGATCGCGTCGCCGCTGGTCGTCACGCTGTGCTCCTCGCTCAGGTCCGCGATCACGTCCCGAATGACCGATCGCGGGACCGGTGCCGTCAGGAAGTTCCGCTCGAGGTCCCCGAAAGAGAGCCGCTCGCCCGGCTCGAGGTTGTACCTGACTACGTTGGTCAGTTCACGCTCGAGCTGATCGCGCTCGAAGACGACGATATCGCCGTCGCCGGTCTCCGTCGCGTCGTAGCCGTCCGTCTCGGCCCAAACGGCGAGCAGGCAGGGGGCGTGTGCGGACCGCACCGGCAGCTCCATCGCCGTCGACACGTGTCCCTCGTCCGCGAACAGCTCCTCGAGGCGCGGACGGAGCTCCGACAGGTGCTCGCTCATGTCCGCGTCGGCGTCGGAACAGACCCGCTCGCGGAGGCTCTGTTCGGTAAATTCGACCTCGATCGTCGTCTCGCCGTCGACCCGAACCTCCCGTTCGATCGGCGCGAACGCGTCGTCGCCGGGCTCGGCTTCGAGCGCGTAGCTGCCGGCCGGCACGTCCGCGAACGTCGTCGTTCCGGCGACTCGCGTCTCGACGGTCGCTGTCTCGTCGTACCCCGACCCCGACAGCGACAGCGTCGCCGTCCGCTTCGTGCCGCCTCGCTCGTAGGCGATGTCGACGCCGAGATCGTGGGTTTCGACATCGCCCGGTCGGAGCACCGGGACCTCGGGATCGAGTTCGACCGCCTCGTTGCGCCGGTAGTAGAGGCCGAGGAACTCGTCGGCGTTTCGCACCGGCAGGTCGTCGTCGGTGACCTCGCCCGACGACTCGAGTTCGGCTTCGATGGTCTCGGCGACGTCGTCGTAGGCCCCCACGACGGCGGCCTTTGTGCTCGCGGTGCCGACGGCGTCGGCGAGAGACTCCGCGACCTCCCGCCACCGCTCGGTGAACCGCTCGAAGTCGTCGATCCCCTCGAGTTCGTCGACGAACGTCTCGCCGGCGATCGCCGGCTCCGCGTAGTAGCCCGGCGGCAGGTCCGCGTCGCGGAGCGGCTCGACCTCCTCGGCGAGGGTGCGCTCGAGCGCCGCGACCACGTCGACGCAGGTCCGGCGGAGGTCGGCGCGACGCCGGCTGACCTCCGACAGATCGAGCGCCGAGTCCATGCCGGTGACGGCGGATTCGACCTCGTCGATCGCGTCGATGTACTCGGCGTCGACGTGTGTGGCCACGCCGGCGTCCTCGACGGCATCGACCAGCGTCAACACCGCGTCCCGCTCGGCGTCGAACGAGCCGGAGAACTGATCGCGAAGCCGGTCTCGCGCCTCGAGAACCGACTCGACGGCCCCGCCGAACTCGTTGCGGTCGACGGCGTCGGCGGCCGCCTCCAGATCCCGTTCGATCGCATCACTGTCGGCCGGTCGCTGGTCGCCCCGCCCCATCTCGCGGACGGTTTCGATCGCCGTCTCGATCGTCTCTGTCGCGGTCGCTCTGGCGGCGTCGACCGAATCGCGACAGGCCGGCACGGCCGCGTCTGGGTCTGGCTCCTCGATCGCCGCGTCGCGGGTGACGAGGTCGACCTCCTCGAGCCGGTCGAGGGCCCCGTCGATCCGGGACAGTTCGGCGATCGCGAACGACCGGAACTCCGTCTCGACGTCCTCTTCGACGCGGTCGATCTCGGCCGCGATCCCCTCGAAAGACTGTACGTCCGCGTTCTTGACGGATTTCGTCAGGTCGAACGCGCCCGACTCGAGGTCGAACGCGACGCCCTCCGCCCGGAGATCGCCCGCGATCGATTCGAACTGTGCGTCCGCGGTGAACTCCCACCCGGGGTAGGCGGTGTGGAGGTCGTTTCGCTCCCGGACCGTTTTCTGAAAGTCCTGTGCGACGGCCCGCGCCCGTTTTTCGACGTACTGCTGTTCGCTCGTGCCGCTGCGGGAGACGACGCCGCGGACGTACAGCGCGATCCCGCCGACGATGATCAGCGGGATGCCGCCGATGACGAACCAGACCGCGATTTCGGACCCGTTCAAGACGAAGACGCCCGCACCGATCGCAGCCGCCAGCACGACCAGCCCACCGATCCCGAGCGCGCTCTTTGCGTTCGATTTCATCGGATCACCTCCAGTAGATCGGTCCCGCCGAGGGTGACGAGCAACGCACCGCCGGCAACGGCCAGGACGAGTCCGACCAGAATCGGCACCAGTGCCGTCTTCCGGTCGTAGGATACGTTTCGGCTCAGCTTCATCGTCTCCTCGACGCGCCGCGCCGCGACCAGCGGGACCGCCGCCCCCGCCGCCACCCCGACGACGAGACCGGCGGCGAGCGATCCCAGCGTCGTCATTCGGACCGTCGATTGGGCCTTACTTCGTTCCGTTTCGACGGCGGTTTGGTACTGCTTGATCGCCTTGTCCGTCTCCTCGCGTTGTTCGCTTGCATCCGCCTGTACCGCCGCGAGCGCGCCGACCGCACCGCTTTCGTTTCCGGCTTCCGCCTCCGCCAGCAGGTAGCTATTCAGCGCGTCCGCTCGACCGTTCATGTTCCCGTAAGTATCATTGAGTTCATCTAAATCCGCTTCGGCAGCCGCGAAATCCGCGTCGCCCTCCTCGAGTGCCGTAGTCGTCTCGTTCAGCGCCGCCGTCGCGTTCGCGAGCGAGCGCCGCGCCTCGAGATACTCCGCAGCGCGCTCGTCCTCGAGGTCGGCGAGGGCCGCCTCGCCAGTTGGTTCGCCCGGAACGGTCACGGTGAGCCCGGAGTCCACATCGTTGAGCGTGACGTAGTCGTCGAACTCGACCGTCGTTCCGGCCTCGCCGGTGATCGCGACGGTGTAGACGCCCTCGGTCGTCGAACCCGGCTCGTCGCGGATTTCGAAGCCGTCGGCCCCGTCGTCGGTCAGCCAGTCGCCCTCGTATTTCGAGCCGTCGTTACAGTAGGCGACGTCGAACGTCGAGCCCTCGTACAACTGTTCGTCGCCATCGGTCCACTCGCCGTCGATGTCGCCGACGACGGTCGATTCGGTTCCGGGACAGTCGACGTCGGTCGCGGTCGCGCCGGCAGTTCCCGTTCCGACGGCGAGTATCGCACACGCAACGACCGCGAAAAGCAGCATTCGTCGCACTCGAGTCGGCGTCATTGCAGCCGCCCCCCGATTTCCCGGTTCTTGTACCAGTACGTGATCCCGCTCGCGACCGCGGCCCCGAGGCCGAGCCCGAGCAGCGCACCGCCGGCCGCAAGCGGTAGCGTTTGCTCCGCGAGCGATGTCGCGGTATCGGCTCCGTTCGTCTCCTCGATGGCCGTTTCCACGGCGGATTCGTCCGCCGCGACCGTCGCCGTGAATCCACAGAGGACGACGACGAGGACGAGCACGCACAGCGTGACCCGCCGCGGCGTCATGTAAGCAACTCCTCCGTTTCCGCTTCGTAGGCCTCGGCGGCCGCTTCGATATCCGCGAGCCGGTCGAGGTCCTCGCGGCGGTAGGTCAGCAGCGTCGTCACCGACGCGAGGTTCCGATCGCTCATCGCGACGCCGAGGTTGACCTCGCTCAGGTTACTGCTCCCCTCGAGGTATCGCTTGACCGTCCCGATCTCGACGCTGTGGCCGCCGGATCCGAGGTTCGACTTCGGTGCCCTGATCAGCGAAATCGCCTTCTGGGCGTCTTCGACGTCGGCCTTCGCGAGCGTCTGCTTTGCCGCCGACAGCCGCGAGAGCGCCGCGCTGTCGATGTCGCGTTTGCCGACGAACGGCAGGAGATAGCCCGACAGCGACTGGGTCATCGTCACCGAGCGACCGATCGCGGCGTAGCCCGGCTCCGACTCCTCGCCGGCGACGCCGAACGACAGCGAGGTAACGATGTCCCGAACGTCGATATCCGGCGTGTCGATGCCGTCGACCGCGCTCGGGTCGATCCCGCTCAACACCGGTCCGGCGACGAGATCGTAGATCGACGCGGCGACGTACTCGTTGTACTCGCCGAACTCGCCGCCGGCCGAGTCGAGATACGAGATCCGCTGGTTGTCGACCAGCACGATCCCATCTACTTCCTCCTCGAGGCGATCGAGGCCGTACCGGGCGTTCCACGCCTGTCGGCCGGCACTAGCGTCGTCGTCGTCGTCGGACTCACCGACCGCGTCCGCGTTCTGCGTGTTCGGCAGCACCGCAACCGCGACCACCTTGGTCCGACCGTCGGTAAACGCCTTGATCTCGCGGGCGAGGTGCGGGCCGATCCCGCAGCCGGTTCCGCCCCCGAGTCCGAGGAACAGGAACGCAAACTGCACGCCCGATCCCGTCGGCTCGACCGCCGGCTCGGGTCCGGTCTCGGCCGGCTCGTCGTCCTCGAGCGAGTCGCCGTCGACCGGGTCACCGTCCTCGTCTTCGGGCGCGTCGTCGAACGCCGCACCGTCGGCGTCGTTCGCGAACGAGGGGTCGAATTTCTCGCCGAGGATCGTCTGGATCTGCGGCGCGTGCTCGGCCATCACCTCGTCGGCGTCGACCGGGTTTCGACCGAACCCGCCGGTCACCATCTCCTCGAATCCGGGCTCGGTCCCCTGGACGAGCCCGTGTTGCTCTGCGACTCCGTACTGATCTTCGGGCGGCACGTTCGAGAGGTTCTGGAGGTCCCGCATCGTCGAGTTGAACACCAGCGGCCGACCCAGCGTCGAAATGTCGGCCGAATCGAACAACCCCAGCAGCGAATCGTCGGTGTAATCGAACACCGAGTCAACGATAGCACCCCCCGCTTGTCCGGCCCCAACGAACAGGTACGTCATCTAACTATCGAAAACCGTTTCGTTCAGCTCTAAATGTAGTTAACGGATCGTACATGTCTTGTCAATCAGACCACTCGAGCATCATACAATAAAGCTACTGGCCCCGCGGACGACCGTGTTTCCGGATGGAATGGCCGATAGTAACCATTTCGAGTCGATCCTAGGAAAGCGCGATATTTCACACGATATTGATAGAATATATTGTTAGGCTGTGTCGGATAGAAGACCAATTAGCTCTCGCGTGCGATTCGGGTCAGCGACGGGCAGTCGCGATCCGAAACGCGTCTAGCCGCGGAGCCGCCGGAGCATGACGCTGTACTCGTTTCGTTCGTAGAGCGCCTCGACGTGGCCGAGCACCTCGTCGGCCGCCAAACAGAGACCGACCGCCCGCATCGGGCTCTCCCCGTCGATGCGCTGGGCCTCGGCCCGGAGGTCGTCGGCCAGCGAGAGGAAGTGACGCGGAATCGTGTGATTGTGATCGGCCCGCACGTCGATGTACTCGCGCTCGATCTCGTCGATCCGTGCCTCGAGATCAGCGATTAACTGTCCCGTGTCGGCCACACTGTCCCCGTCGAGCGACCGCGACAACCGCGGCAGCAGCGTCCGATCGTAGAACGTACACTCCTGATAGATCGCGTACAGTTGCACGTCGGTCACGCCATCTCGCTCGAGCATCGCCTCGAGTTCCCGAACTCTGTCCGCGAGGTGCCGGTAGACGTCGCCGTCCGCCTGCTGGAGTTCCTCGTCGAGGGCGTCGAGTCGCCGCCGAACGTCGCGCTCGCCGATGTCCGCGACGGAGGCTTGCAAGTCCGCGTACGCATCGAGCGAGTCGACCGTCGACTGCAGGACCGACGCGGTGTCGTCCGACGCCGGTTCGCCCAGCGTCTCGAGCAACTCCCGGGACTGTGGCGACTGCGGACGGGCCGAGCGCTCGAGGTCACTGGCGACCGACGGCACGGTCGACTCGGGCGTGTCGTCGCCCAGTTCGCCGCGTTCGATTATCTCGGCGAGCTGTGTCGTCCGGTCGGCGACGTCGTCGCCCCGCAATCGAACGTCCGCGTTCTGGCTCGCCGCTTGACAGGCTGCGTCGGCCGCCTTCTGTATCTGATCGCGGTCGCGCTCGCAAGCGTCGCGTTCGTCGCCGACCGCGAGCGTCCGATCGACGATCGGCTCGAGCGCGTCGGGAAGCCGCCCGCGCTCACTGGCGAGGGCTCGCTGTGCGGACTCGAGTTGGCGTCGTTCGGACGGGTCGTCGACTCCCTCGACGGCATCGGTCACCGCTGCGGTCGTCTCGAGGGTTTCGACGGCGGCCTCGAGTGCATCCTCGAGCCGTCGTTCGTCGGCGTCGTCGTCCGCTAACGCCTGACAGAGTTCGGCCGCCGCGCTCGAGTCCGGGCGGTGTCGGTTTGCGATCGAGTCGGCGATCGTCGTGACTGGATGGTCTCGCAGTTCGGGTTCCGGTTCCGGATCGGCCGCGGATTCGCTGCGGGTCGAAGCCGCCGTCTCGTCGGTTTTCGACGGCGTGAACGGATCGTCCGCGCCGCACTCCGGACAGAAGCTTACCTCGGCGTTGACGCGGGTTCCACATTCGAGACAGCGGTCTTTTTCCACGGTATCCGTCTCGGGCTGGTCGGTTGCCGATCGGTCGTCGGATTGGGGTTCGGTTCCCCCGTTTCCGGGAGCTTGCTGCTCCTGCTGTTGTGTTCTTTGCCCCCCGCGCTGTTGGCCTGCCGCCGGGCCGGGCCGGGCAGTTGCCCCGTGGCTACCGCGTCCCGGCTGCATGGACTGTTGGTGCTGCTCGCGAAGCGACCGCGCGAGTTCTTCGTAGTTACCGATACCGCTCATAGGCAACCGCTCGCCGGCCGCGTCGGTAACCTGGACCGTTCCCTTGCCGAACAGTCCCTCGATGATACCGGAGTTGGTCGAAATTCCGTTGATGTTCCCCAGTCGGGTCTCGAACGTCGAGGAGCCGACCAAGCCCGTTTTCCCCTTGATCCGCTGATTCGTAACGACGTACCGACTCCGCTTCCGTGCGAAATACACGTTCAGGAACAACAACACCCCGAGCCCCATCACCACGCCCCTCCCGCCGCCGTCGACCCCGAGGCCGACGACGAGAAACAGCACCGAACCGAACAGTCGCCACTTCCAATTGATCCACGAGGGATGGACGTTCTCGAGGACGATCTCCCCATCGAGCGGGTTGATTCCGGCGGTACTCGCCTGATGGCCGGTGTCCTCACTCATCTATCGCCACGTGTGCCGCCGTTCGATTCAACCCCCGGTTCCCCATCCCGTTCGCTCGCTGGGCGGTACCCATCACCGCCGAAAATAGTCTCCCACACCTGTCGTTCTCCATTGGTGGCACGTGTCGAGCAAAGGACTGTAATAGTTCACATATACTTTCATATAATTATACATACGATGAATGTCCGCGGCCGGGAGCGAGTACCGGTGAGGTCGGAGATCCGTGCGGTCGCTCCGGAACTACCCCATGTTCTCCCGGCCGAGAGAGGAAAACAGCGCCTCGACCGCATCCCACTCCTCGCGGACGTTCTCGGCCTGTTCGGTGCTGCCTTCCTGTTTCAGTCGCTGGGCCTGATCGTACATGTCCGACAGCGACGGCATCTCCGGGTTCCACAGCGTCCCCCAGAGGTGGACATCGTCGAGATCGGGCGTAACGAGCTGTTTGACGTGGACGTCGATGGTTTCGATCCCCGAAACGTCGCCCGCGTCGAGGAACTCCTCGCCGGAAATGATCTCGGTTAGCGTGCCGTCGGCGACGAACTCCGAGACGTCGTCCATCTTTTCGGGCGGCCCGTACGCCAGGAACGTTCCGCCCCACGCGGTCGTCGGGTCGAACTCGGCTAACTTGTTCTGGAACAGCGCGTTCCGGACGAGAATCTCGAGCTTCGATCGGTCGATCGAGTTCGCCCGCGAGCGCCCGAGTACCGGCGCGAGGATCACGGCCGGCGTAAACGACACGTCGGGGTTCAGCTGGTATTTGTCTTCGACCGGCCGGAAGCTGTCGGCCGGATCGAACACGTCGCCCATGATCGACATCGTCGCGTCCCGGTCGAGAAACTGCGGCACCGACGACATCGTAAACGCCTCGAGAAACGCCACGAGCGGCCGATTGATCTCCGTGTACTGTGGCGGGTTGTACTCCTCGAGGCGGTCGATCCGCGGGCGGATGTCCGCCTGGACGTTCTCGAGACGGTTGTTGTCGAAGGGGATGATCGCGTCGACCGCTCGCGAAGTGCGTGCGAGCCCGACGACGCCGTTTACCTTCGCGCGGCCGCCGAACTCCGAGTACTCGGTCCCCTCCGATGGAATGACGACGCTGCTAAAGAGCGGTTTCGGGACGATCGTCTCGTCTGCGAGGACCTCCGATCTGAGCTTCTCGGCGAGCACCGGCGTCGCGCCGCAGCCGGTGCCTTTCGTCACGCTGTGGACGAACATCACCGCTTGGGAGTCTTTGATGTGATCGGTCCGCATGTCCCAGCGCTCCCGGAACGGGTCGGCGTCCCCTTCGAAATCGGCCTCCATGAGCTGTTTGCCGATGTCCCACCGGTAGCCGGCCCCCGCGTAATCGTGCCGTCCCGAGCCGATGATACAGTTCGGCAGCAGGTCGTTGCGGCTGTAGTCGTTTTCCTCCTGTGCGTAGTAGGTCTGCTCGAGTTCGCTGACGTTCGTGTTCAGCGCCCCGTAGCCGGCGAGGCCGCCCTCCCAGATCCGCGCGCGGCGCTCGTTGTTCTCCGACAGCGTCTCGCGGCGAAGCAGGATCGCGTCGAGGAGGTTGTTCCCCGCGCCGCCGACGCCGATAAGGAACCACTTCTTGCCGTACGAGCTATCGAGCAACTCCTCGCTCGGCGTCTCTGTCGGCATCGTCCCCGGATCGGGGCCGGGCTCGGTCGGTTCCGACTCGGACTCCGGGGCGAAGACCTCCTCGCGTAACTCCGGATACACCTGTTCGACCGAGGCCGGTTCGTCGCCGTGTGCGACCCGAATGTGCTCGACGAGGGTCGCCCGCTCCCACTCCCCCTCCCGCGCCATACAGATTTTACAGAGATTCGTCATTCTCGGTGCTACCCTACCCGTACGTCGGAACTATCTAAAGGATTACGTGTGTCCCGGCGACGTTCGCGTGCCGTATGCCGCCAGATATAGCGTTCACGATCTACCGACCGACGCTGTGGAAAATTCAGTGATATTTCATCGATAACGAAAGTTCTCGAGCACTCGCCGACGGTGGCGCGCATAACGATCCCTCTTACAGCGGCCGGTGTCCGTCGCAGTATGTCTCACATCGGCCGGCTCAGCCGCCGTGGCGCTCCGCGAACCGCTCCCGTAGCGTCTCGAGGCCGCCGGCCGGCGTCGTTCGATCGGTGAACTCGATCTCGAGAAAGCCTGGCGGTGCCCCTTCTTGGAGATCGACTGCGGCGACGATATCCGTCTGTCGCCGGCAGAACGCGGCCAGTTCCTCGAGTACGGCCGGTTGCGCGACGCCCGTCGGGAGCCCGTCGGTCTGACACTGAACGGTGTCGCCGCCGGTGTCGCCGTCGAGTTCCCGGAGGACAAACAGGATCTCGTCGGCGACCGACTCGGTCGTGACGCGGTCTCTGGCCCCCGTCGAGGCCGTCGATCCGCCGGTCGGCGCCCCTTCTCGCGCCGACGGCCCGTCGCCGCCTCTCGCTGTCTCGCCCGCGACTCCTGTCGCGTCGCTCTCACCGCCGCGCGCGTTCCGTTCGGCAATGACGACCGTGTCTCCCTCGACCGACGCGTCCACGTCGTACTGTCGTTCGATGATCGGCACGAGATCGGACATAAGCGCCGTCGAGACGGCGGTCGGCAATTGGACTGTACCGCTGCCGTGTTCGATCGTCCCGGCCAGCCCACCAAGGAGGTCGACGGTGACGAGCAGTTCGTCGGCGGCCTCGCGGGCGTCCCGAAGTTCCCGTTTCGCGTCGTCGAACGAACAGCGGTGCAGCGACCGCGTCGCGTCGGAGACATCGCGTTCGATCTCGGCGACGCCCTCGACCTCGTCGTGTCGCCCCGACAGCACGAAATCCTCGACGCGATCGGCCAGCGAGCCCTCGAGTCGGTCGATCAGTTCATGGACATCGTCTAGCGTCGCTTCGATTTCGTCCCGCAGGTCGACGATCTCTCTCTCGCGGCGACGAACGTACTGGCGGATCTCCTCGCGGTGGTCGTCAACCGCCGCGGCGGCCGCGGCCGCCTCCCGCAGTGTGCCGTCCTCGAGCCGGTCGCGGACGGCCGCTTCGGTCGACCCGATATGGACCGTCTCCCCCGACGGTGCCACCGCGAGTTCGCGGTACCGGCTCGGGAGGTTCACGATCTCGTATCGCTCGCCGTCCGGTGCGGTCAGACCCGCGTCGAATCGGCCGTCGGTGAGCGAATCCTCGAGCGCGCGGCGGAGGTCGCGTTCGGCGCGATCGATCGCCGCCGGGTCCGCATTGCGGTCATCGGACGCGACCTCGTGAACGCGGTCGACCGCGTCGGGAACGATCGGCTCGAGTCGCTCGAGGGTCGACTCCCCGATCCGATCCGCGACCGTCTCACGGCTGTGCTCGGTCTCGATGCCGCTCCCGGCCGGGCCGCCGCTCGAGCAGCCGGCGGCCTCGGAACCGTCGGTCGTCGTTCTGGACCGAACACGGACGACGACTGCGGCACTGACGACCGCAAGCACCGCCGCAATAAGCGCGAGCGCGGTCGGATCGTCCGCCAGCGACAACACTGCGCCGGATCGCCCGGTCCACCCCGTCGCGCCGATCCACGTTTCGATGGCCCCACCCCCCGACCGCACCGCGGCTGTCGCTCCACCCACCCCAAAGTCGGTCTGCATGTCGAGATTGTCGCGGGTAGAACTGCAAAGAAGTATCGGCTATCGAACGACTTGCTGAGGGCTCTCGGGTGAGTATCGAAGGGGCACCGAACGCCTGTCGGGTGATCGCCGCCACGCCTCCGGCGGTTACTCGACGCGAACGACCCGCGTATCAGTAATCGGGACCAGCGGCTCCTCCGGGAAGGCGACGCTGACGGTAAACTCGAGTTCGTCCGCGTCGGCACCGAAGACGCCGACCGGCAGGGTCTCGTCGTCGCGCAGGTAGGTGTTCGTGCTCGTCATCTCCACAGTATTGACGGTCACGCGGATGCCCGCTCGAGCGGGCTCGCCGACGTTTCGGACCGTAACCTCACAGACCTCGTTCTCGCCCGTCGCGACGGTCTCGGGGAACTGCCCCCACTCGATCTCGACCGCGGGCAGGGACTGTGCGCCCTCGTAGACGCCTTCGGCGACGCCTTCCGTGAGCCCGGCGTCGACGAGGCCCGCGACGCCGGCGTCGACCACGTCGCCGGGGGTCGAGAGCCCCTCTTTCGCGAGCTTGCTCGCCCGACCCGACCCGACGCCGTCGATGGCGGTCAGCCCGACCGCGTCCTCGGCGACGCCGTTCTCGATGCGGGCCTCGACCCGTCGCGCGAGGTTCGCCGCGTGGGGGCCGACGAACCGATCGAGGAAGGCCCCCAGCGCCGAGAGGAGCCGTGTGGCGTTCTGGCGGATGACCCACGCGTCGCTCCGGAGTTCGGAGGGAGTCGTCCCGCTGGCCGCACTGCGGAGGATCGCGAGCACCTTCCGCTCGCCCGCCTCGAGGTCGTCGGTATCTTCGCCGACCAGGACCGCGCTGATCGCGTCGCGTTCGTCCTGCCGCGACGAAACGGAGTCGAACTCCGCGGCGGTCGCGACCGCCTCGAGAATTGCGCCGGTCGTCAGTTCGTCGCCGCTGCCGTTTCCGTCGTCTTCGCCACCGACGCGGTCACACAGGGCCGCGAATCGGGCCGCGGTGTCGAGCCTGAGATAGTACTTCGAAGTGAGGACGCCCCGCGGCGTCGCCTCGATCGAGAGGTCCGCGCCGGTCTCGACGAAGCCGCGATCGACCAGCCCCTCGAGACAGTCCCGGACCCGCTGGCGGAGGTTCGGAAAGTCGTACTCGTCGGGCTTGGACTGGCCGCGCACGTAGTAGAAGGTCGTCTCGAGCCAGTCCATCACGTCCTCGAGATCGGTGATCGTCCCCATCGCGATCTCGGCGTTGAGGTGGGTTTCGAGGCTCTCCGCGAGGCGGGACTCGATCTCTTTGCCGTCGCGGAGCAGCCGGCGGTACTTGTCGTCTTCCGCCGAATCGCAGACGACCCAGCCGTAGCCCACGTCGTCGTAGCCCGGGCGGCCGGCGCGGCCGAGCATCTGGAGCACGTCGAGGGGGCTCATGTCGACTTCCCCCTCGAGCGGGTCGTGGTGTTTCGTGTCCCGAATCACGACGCAGCGGGCGGGCAGGTTGACCCCCCACGCCAGCGTCGAGGTCGAAAAGAGGAGTTCGACGTGGCCCTCCTTGAACCACTCTTCGACGAGGTCGCGGTCGTTCTTCGAGAGCCCGGCGTGGTGGAAGGCCACGCCGTCGAGCACCGACTTCCGGAGGGTCGAGTCGTCGAGTTCCTTCGACTCGGTGTGGAAGTCGTAGTCGCCGCGAGCGCCCATCGGAATGTCTCGTTCCGCGATCTCGTCTCTGGCCTTCTTGGCCGCCTGCACGGTGTCCTGTCGGGAGGAGACGAAGACGAGCGACTGGCCGTCCTCGCGGAGGTGGGGTTCGGCCAGATCCAGCGCCCGGTAGAGCCGGCGGTACTTGTCCGCAAAGGAGTTGTCCCCGTGGGTGTACGTCTTGACCCCCGCGTTGAGTTCCACGGGCCGGTACTCCTCCCCGAACTCGAAGGTCGTCTCCTCGGGAGCGTCGAGCCACGCCGCCACGTCCCCGATGTTCGGCATCGTCGCCGAGAGCGCGACGACTCGGGGGTCACAGAGCCGGCGCAGCCGAGAGATCGTCACCTCGAGCACCGACCCTCGGCGGTCGGCGTCGAGCAGGTGGACCTCGTCGATGACGCAGACGTCGATGTCCGTGACGAAGTCGTACCGTCGCGAGTCGTATTTGCGGGTCGCCGAGTCGAGCTTCTCCGGGGTCATCACGAGGATGTCCGCCCGGCGCGCGCGCCGCGGGTTCAGGTCGCGCTCGCCGGTAACGACGTAGACCGAGTAATCCAGTTCCTCGAACCGGTCCCAGTCGTCTTCTTTCTCGTTCGTCAGCGCTCGCATCGGGGCGATAAAGAGCGCGGTGCCTCCCTCAGCGAGCGCCTTACAGATCGCGAGTTCCGCAAGCGCCGTCTTCCCCGAGGCGGTGGGCGCGCTCGCGACCACGTTGTCCTCGGACTCGAGCAGTGCGGGCAGTGCCTCGCGTTGCATCCGGTTGAACTCCTCGAAGGCAAAAGCGTCCGCGAATTCGGGGAGAACCTCGGCGACCTCCATCACACGGAAACGGGAAGTGCCGGGTCAAAGGCGTTTCCCTCGAGTCGTCCGCCCGTGCTACCGTGTGTTGACGGCGGCGGCGATCGCTGCGCCGGCGGTGGCGAAGACGAGCGGATACATCACGCCGCCGAGGACGATCGCGGGCACGAGCACTGGCGCGATCGAGCTGGTGGCCTCGATACCGAAGGCGGACGCTTCCGTGGTTGATTCGGCGACGATCGCTCCGAGACTGATAACCGCGGCGTAGCCGATCGTCACCGGCGCACCGGCGATGACGGCGTCGCCGAGATTGGTCACGCCCCATCGCAGGGCAAGGAACGCGCCGACTGCGAACAACACGAATGGTGGGATCACGTAGAGCAGGTCGGCACCCGATTCGGCGATGAGATCGAGGATTTCCGTGCCGCCAAACGAGCCGACCTGCCCGCTGGCCTCAATGTCGACCATGTGGGCCTCGTAGAAGTACCACGCGACGCCCTTCCACTGGGCGACATCGTCACCGAAGGTCTCGCGGACGTCACTCCCGACCAGCAGGTACGTCAGGAGGTAGCCGATCGCGGCCGCGAAGACGCCGAGTCCCGCACTCGCCGCGATGCTCGAGCCGCGCGATACCGTGCTCTCTTCGGCGGTTGCCAGCTGTGAAGACATTGTGTCACTGGCAGAATTCGGGTAATATAATGAGCTTTGTGTTTTCTCCTTTCATCGGCTTCCGGTGTCATACCCGCCCCGATACAGTCGACTATTCTGCGGTATCGCCACGTCTCGGACCACCCTCAGACGGCCGATTCGTCGGCCGCGACGCGCTCGAGTCGGTCGCTGAGCCGGCTGCTGGCCCGCTCGGGTTGGGGGACGCCCTCGAAGACCAGTTCCGGCTCGCCGGAGCCGGCGGTGTAGACGGTCAAATCGCCGTAGCCCAGCAGGCGGCCGACGCCAGATTGGCGCAGGCTGGTGTTTTGCACCCGATCGAGGCGGAACTGCGTCACGTCCCTGGAGATCACGCCCCGTTTCTTGTAGAGTTCCGTGGAGGTGATGACATAGCGCGTGTTCGTCCAGATGAGATACCGGGCGAGCGCGATACTCACGCCGGCCACCGTAACGAGGACGCCGAGTAGTGTCAGGAGACCGACGCCGTCAGTCCCGCTCCACCCGGCGAGCAGGATGCCCGCGAGCGCGAGCCCGATCCCGACCGGGAGCTCGGTCCCCATCGCGATCGGATGGGGGCGGCTCTCCCAGACGATGCTCTCGTCGTCGCTGATATGAAACCAGTCGGGTGTCGAGCCGAAGGCCATCGGCCGCGCCTATTCCGTACCCGTCCGTAAAGCTATCGGGGGAACGGACCGGTTACCCGCGACGTTGTCGAGCATCGGTCGAGTTGCCCCTCCATACCGACGGTTGCTCGACTCGAGACGAATCGCGGGACCACCACGGTTTTTGACTACGCGGACCCATGTGGTGATATGAGCCGCGCGCGCAAGCCCGACTGGCTGAAGAGTCGCCCGCCGTCGGGACGGGAGTTCGCCGGCATTCGAGAGACGCTGCGGGAACACGATCTGCACACCGTCTGCGAGGAGGCCAACTGCCCGAATCTGGGCGAGTGCTGGTCCGGTAGGGGCGGTTCCGACGGCGGCGAATCGGGCGGCGGAACGGCGACGTTCATGCTGATGGGCGATCGCTGCTCTCGAGGCTGTAACTTCTGTGATGTCCGGACCGGCGGGATGGAGCCCCTCGACCCCGACGAACCCGAAAACGTGGCCGAGGCAATCGCCGAAATCGGGCTGGACTACGTCGTCCTCACCAGCGTCGACCGGGACGACCTCCCCGATCAGGGCGCGAGCCACTTCGCCGAGACGATCCGCGAGATCAAGGCCCGCCACCCCGGCATCCTCGTCGAGGTGCTGATTCCCGACTTCCAAGGCGAGGAGCGCCTCGTCAGGAAGATCATCGACGCCGAACCCGACGTGATCGCCCACAACGTCGAGACCGTCGACCGACTGCAGTACCCCGTTCGAGACCGCCGCGCCGGCTACGAGCAGAGCCTGTCGGTCTTAGAGCAGGTCGATCGGGAAAGCGACATTTACACCAAAACCTCGGTCATGCTCGGCCACGGCGAGTACGACCACGAAGTCTACCAGACGCTCGCGGACCTGCGCGAACGCGGCGTCGATATCGTCACGCTGGGGCAGTATCTCCAGCCCTCGCGGGATCACCTCGAGGTCCAACGCTACGACCATCCCCACAAGTACGAGACGTGGCGACGCATCGCCGAGGCGGAATTAGGCTTCCTCTATTGTGCCAGCGGGCCGATGGTGCGCTCGTCGTACAAGGCCGGCGAACTGTTCGTCGACGCCGTCTTGCGCGAGGGCAAAAGCGTCGAGGAAGCGAGGGCCGACGCGCGACCGACACGGCCACAGCAGACCGAGTCCTGAGAGCGCCCGCGCCGACGGCCGCTCGCGCTCGAGAGTCTCGTTTCAGTTCCACAACCGGCAGAAATCGGTCGGCTTTGCGCACTTCTGTTCGCTGTTGTCGGGATCTGTCTCGGAGTCGTCCAGCCGTCCGGCAAAAATCCTCCGAACAGTAACCTACTTTTGGGAAACTCCTTTATCCTGAGCGATAGTTCGTTAGGATATGTACAGGTGGGTTGCCCCGTGAGTACGTTACAGCGCGATCCCCGCGAGCGAGTACAGATACTCGACGAGGCGGGTCGGGTCCGGGAGGGTGCCGAGGTACCGGACCTCACCGAGGACCAACTCGTCGAGATGTACGAGCAGATGCGGCTCGTGCGCCGGTTCGACGAGCGGGCCGTTAGCCTCCAGCGGCAGGGGCGGATGGGCACCTATCCGCCGCTGTCCGGACAGGAGGGCGCACAGGTCGGCAGCGCCCACGCGTTAGCCGAAGACGACTGGGTCTTCCCCAGTTACCGCGAACACGGCGTCGGGCTGGTCCGGGGGCTCTCCCTCGAGCGAACCCTGCTCTACTGGATGGGCCACGAGCGCGGCAACTACATGCCCGAGGACGTCAACATCTTCTCGGTCGCGGTCCCCATCGCGACCCAGATTCCCCACGCGACCGGCGCGGCGTGGGCCTCGAAACTGCGCGACGAAGACAAGGCCTTCATCTGCTACTTCGGCGACGGCGCAACCTCCGAAGGCGACTTCCACGAGGGGCTGAACTTCGCCGGCGTCTTCGACACGCCGACCGTCTTCTTCTGTAACAACAACCAGTGGGCCATCTCGGTCCCGCGAGAGCGCCAGACCGCAAGCGCGACGCTGGCCCAGAAGGCCACCGCGTACGGCTTCGAGGGGGTGCAGGTCGACGGCATGGACCCGCTCGCGGTCTACAAGGTCACCACGGAGGCCCTCGAGAAAGCCAAGGACCCCGACGAGGACGAGCTGCGGCCGACGCTCATCGAGGCCGTTCAGTACCGGTTTGGAGCCCACACGACGGCGGACGATCCATCCGTCTACCGGGCCGACGACGAGGTCGAACGCTGGAAGCAGAAGGACCCGATCCCGCGCCTCGAGACGTACTTGCGATCGAACGGACTCCTCGATGCGGAGCGAGTCGAGACGATCGAGGCGCGGATCGAGGAGACCGTAGCCGACGCCATCGAGTCGGCCGAGTCGGTCGAACGACCCGACCCCGAGGAAATCTTCGCTCACGTCTACGAGGGGATGCCCCGACGACTACGAAAACAACTCGAGTACTTCGAATCGATCCGCGAGGACCACGGCGACGACGCGCTCTTGGAGTGATACCATGGCTGTAGAATCAGACGCAGCAAACCTCACGCTAGTACAGGCGGTACGGGACGGATTGCACACCGAGATGGCCCGCGACGACGACGTCATCGTCATGGGCGAAGATGTCGGCAAGAACGGCGGCGTCTTCCGCGCGACCGAAGGCCTCTACGACGAGTTCGGTGAGAACCGGGTCGTCGACACGCCGCTCGCGGAGTCGGGCATCGTCGGCACGGCGATCGGGATGGCCGCCTACGGAATGCGGCCGGTTCCCGAAATTCAGTTCATGGGCTTCATCTACCCCGCGTTCGACCAGATCGTCTCTCATGCCGCGCGCCTGCGGACGCGCTCGCGCGGCCGATACACGTGTCCGCTGGTCATCCGCGCCCCCTACGGCGGCGGTATCCGCGCGCCCGAACACCACTCCGAATCGACCGAGGCGATGTTCGTCCACCAGCCCGGGCTCAAGGTTGTCGTTCCGTCGACTCCCTACGACACGAAGGGGCTGCTGACCAGCGCGATCCGGAGTTCTGATCCGGTGGTCTTCCTCGAGCCAAAACTGATCTATCGGGCGTTCCGCGAAGAAGTCCCCGCGGAATCTTACGAGGTGCCGATCGGCGAGGCGGCCGTCCGCCGCGAGGGCAGCGATATCTCGGTCTACACGTGGGGTGCGATGACCCGACCAACGCTCGAGGCCGCCGAGAACCTCGAAGACGAGGGGATCGATGCCGAGGTCGTCGACCTACGAACGCTCTCGCCGTTAGACGAGGAGACCATCGTCGATTCGTTCACGAAGACCGGCCGCGCCGCAGTCGTCCACGAGGCACCCAAGACTGGCGGGTTGGGAGCCGAGATCACCGCGACCCTGCAGGAGGAAGCACTACTGTATCAGGAAGCGCCGGTGGAGCGTATCACGGGTTTCGACACGCCGTTCCCGCTGTACGCGCTCGAGGACTACTACCTGCCCGAACCGGCGCGCATCGAGGACGGCATTCGAGACGCCGTGGAGTTCTGATCATGGTCAGAGAATTCGAGCTACCGGACGTCGGCGAGGGAGTCGCGGAGGGCGAACTGGTCTCGTGGCTGGTCGAGGCGGGCGACGAGGTCTCCGAGGACCAACCGGTCGCGGAGGTCGAGACGGACAAAGCGCTCGTGGAGGTCCCCGCGCCGGTCGACGGAACCGTCCGCGAGTTACACGTCGAGGCAGGCGAGGTCGTCCCCGTCGGGACGGTGATCATTTCCTTCGATGTGGCGGGCGAAACCGACGGTGCGACCGAGACGGCGACGGAATCGGAGCGAGAACGGACGAGCGAACCCGCCGGCGTCGACGAACCGGACCAGCCGCAGGATACATCCAGTGAGGTCGCCGGCGACCCCGGTGCGACCGGGGCGGATACCGAAGCGGTTGCCCCGCCCGACGATCGCGTCTTTGCGCCCCCGCGCGTGCGCCGCTTGGTCCGCGAACAGGGAATCGACCTCTCGAGTCTCGACGGGAGTGGTCCGGGCGGTCGGATCACCGCGGCCGACGTGCAGGCCGCCACCGGCGGCGGGACCGGCGACGGAGCGGCAAAGGCACAATCGGCGACCGCCGAATCCGAATCCACAACCGATACGGTCGGCGCTGGAACGGAGACAAGCGACTCAAGCGGCGCGAGTGCCGGTGCTGGAGCCGGCGAGGAATCGGCTGCTACGGCGGGGACCGAGGCCTCGAGCACTCAGCGAACCGAGACACCGACGGGGGTCGAATCCGCCGATCGCGAGACGACGCTGGCCGCGCCGGCGACTCGGCGGATCGCCGACGAGGAAGGGATCGACATCGATTCCGTTCCGACGAGCGAGGAGCGCGACGGCGAGGCGTTCGTTACCCCCGAAGCGCTACAGGAGTACGCCGAGGCCCAGCGGCGAGCACAGGAGGCGGACCGGGACGCGGTCGAAGCCGGCGAGCAGGTGGGAACGAAGGGAACCGAGTTCGCCGAGGACGAGCGCGAACGTCGCGAGCCATTTCGGGGTGTCCGAAAGCGCATCGCCGAGGCGATGGTCGAGTCCGCGTACAGCGCGCCCCACGTCACCCACCACGACGAGGTCGACGTGACCGAACTCGTCGAGGCACGCGAGCGACTCAAACCTCGCGCCGAGGAGCGCGGGATCCGGCTGACTTACATGCCGTTCATCATGAAGGCCGTCGTCGCGGCGCTAAACGAACACCCCGAGATGAACGCGGTCATCGACGAGGAAGCCGACGAGATCGTCTACCGCGACTACTACAACATCGGGGTCGCGACCGCGACCGACGTCGGCCTGATGGTGCCGGTCGTCGAGGACGCCGACCGGAAGGGGCTGCTCCAACTCTCCTCGGAGATGAACGAGGTCGTCCAGAAGGCCCGCGATCGGACGATCAGCCCCGACGAACTGCGCGGCTCGACGTTTACGATCACCAACGTCGGGGCGATCGGCGGCGAGTACGCGACGCCGATCATCAACTACCCCGAGGCGGGCATCCTCGCGATCGGCGCGATCAAGCGCAAGCCCCGAGTCGTGGTCGACGAGGAGACCGGCGAGGAATCGATCGAACCCCGCTCGGTGCTGACCCTGTCGCTGTCGTTCGACCACCGGCTGATCGACGGCGCGGTAGGCGCGCAGTTTACGAACACCGTCACGGAGTACCTCGAGAACCCCAGCCTACTATTGCTCGAGTGATCGAAGTCACCGTTACCGACCATGAACGCACATATTTCACGCACGACACACGCGACGGAGGACGATAACTGATGGTTGTCGGAGACGTCACCACCGGAACCGATGTCCTGGTCATCGGCGCGGGCCCTGCCGGCTACGTGGCCGCGATCCGCGCCGGCCAACTCGACCTCGATGTCACGCTCGTCGAGCGAGACGCCTACGGGGGGACCTGTCTGAACTACGGCTGTATCCCCTCGAAAGCGCTGATTACCGCGACCGACGTCGCCCACGAGGCCGCCACCGCCGAGGAGATGGGCATCCACGCCGACCCCGCGATCGACCTCGCCGGGATGATGGACTGGAAAGACGGCGTCGTCGACCAACTCACGAGCGGCGTCGAGAAGCTCTGCAAGGCCAATCAGGTCAACTTGCTCGAGGGAACCGCCCGCTTCGCCGACGAGAACACCGTCCGCGTCTCCCACAGCGGTGAGGGGCAGGGCTCCGAGACCCTCGAGTTCGAACACGCCGTCATCGCGACCGGCTCGCGGCCCATCGAGATTCCGAACTTCGAGTACGGAGACGAACCGGTCCTCGACTCGAAACAGGCCCTCGCACTCGAGTCCGTCCCCGACTCGCTGGTCGTTGTCGGGGCCGGCTACATCGGGATGGAACTCGCGAGCGTCTTCGCCAAGCTCGGGACCGACGTGACCGTCCTCGAGATGCTCGACTCGATCCTCCCGGGGTACGACGACGACCTCAAACGTCCGGTCAAGCAACGCGCGAACGACCTCGGGATCGACTTCGAGTTCGGCTACACCGCCTCGGAGTGGCACGACCGCGACGGCGCAGACGGCATCCGCGTCGTCGCCGAACCGGCCGAGCAGGCCGCCGCCGACGGAGGAAGTGCCGAGGCCGTCGAAAACGAGCGCCTCGAACTCGACGCCGAAAAAGTACTCGTAGCCGTCGGCCGCCAGCCGGTCTCTGACACCCTCGACCTCGCGGAAGCCGGTCTCGAGACGAATGACCGCGGGTTCATCGAAACCGATTCGCGCGCACGCACGAACGTCGATCACATCTTCGCCGCGGGAGATGTCGCCGGCGAACCGATGCTCGCACACAAGGGCAGCGCGGAGGGGAAAGTCGCCGCCGAAGTAATCGCCGGCGAACCCGCCGCCCTCGACCACCAAGCCATGCCGGCCGCCGTCTTTACCGATCCCGAAATCGGAACCGTGGGTATGACCGAATCCGAGGCCGCCGAAGCCGGTTTCGAACCCGTGACCGGTCAGTTCCCGTTCCGCGCGAGCGGCCGCGCGCTCACGACCGGTGACGCCGACGGATTCGTCAAAATCGTCACCGACGACGAAGACGGCTACGTCCTCGGGGCCTCGATCGTCGGTCCCGAAGCCTCGGAATTGATCGCCGAACTCGCCCTCGCGATTGAACTCGGCGCGACCCTCGAGGACGTCGCGTCGACGGTCCACACCCACCCGACGCTCTCAGAAGCGGTGATGGAAGCCGCCGAAAATGCGCTCGGACACGCGATCCACACGCTGAACCGCTGACGGCGATCACCGCAGTCCGTATCCACGGCTCGTTTTTCACCGATCCGTTCGACTCCGTCTCTCTCGAGGGCCGGTGCCTTCTCTGGCGCAGTGGACTACAGGGCACAGAGCAAGCGCGACTGTCGGCGGCCCGAAAATACGATCGCGGGGAGCCGTGACCGCGCGACGAACTGCGAGACGACCGTGACGATCACCACCGGAGCCGACGCACTTGTGATCAGCCACGAAAGAGCAGCGTCTGTCTTTCACTGCACGTACAGCGAGTACGCGATCACCACGAACCCGGCCAACACGAGCAGGCTCTCGAGCAAGATCCCCGTTACGAACTCGACACCGAGTAGCTCGTACAACATGCCGGCGAGTACAAAGCCGAGCGTGACGAGGCCGAACCCGCCCGCGAGATAGCCCAACGCCCGCTGTCGGGTCCGGCGATACGCCTTGAACGCGAAGTACGTAATAATGCCCCCGACCACGAGCACGAGCGTCTTGACGACGGCCAGCGCGAGCATGATCTCGGCCGAGCCGGCGGGAAATGGATTCATGTTTCCTTTCGCACCTCCGACCACAGGTCCGCGAGCCGTTCGTCCGCCGTCCGCGCCGGCCGATCGATCTGGACCGTCAGCGACCGATCCTCGTCCAATCCGAGCGTGATCTCGTCGAACGCGACCGAGTACTTGCTCGCATGATGTCCGTCCTGTCGAATCTCGGTCGATTCCTCGAGCAGCGTCGCCTCGGTCAATAGCTCGAGTTTCCGGTACAGCGTCGACTGTGGAATCTCACACCGCTTCGATAGCTCCGATGCGGTCATGGGTTCCTCGAGGTTTCGGATGATCTCACGGCAGTCGGGGTCGTCCAGCGCAGAGCAGATCTCCTCCGCGGCCGGCGTCGATTCCGAAGCGAACGGGTCCCGGACCATTCGTCTCCCCCTTGCAACGCACGTGGTTTATCGGCATCGATGCGTTTCTCAGCGCTTCTCCCTGCGCCGCCGACACGAGGACACGAGGAAACCTTCTTGCGCGTGCGCGCTCGAGTGCGACCTACGCGGGTATCATTCGGTCCGACTCCCTACAAGGGCGGGATGACCGGCCGACCTCCGCCCGCGTGACACCCTTTCCGGTCCTGAGTCGGCTCGCTCGAAGAGCGAATGCATTTATTAGTGTTAGCGATCCGACTGTCTCGTGGAAAACCGTGCCATGGTAGCGGGTTCCGATACTAGTCTCGTCCGACGGCCTTATATGTGTACCCGGCATTCGATTGTAATGCGAACGACGTGGCGCACTCCGTCATGTTCCCTCCGGCCGCAACCCGGCGCGGAGGATGTCTTACATCCACCCTCGGATACTCTGTCGGTTCGATCCGACGGCCTTATCCGTACACGAGGGTTCCACTGTGGCTGTATTCGCGACCGGTGTTCCCGGTTGCGACAGTCCGGAGCCCTTATATGTGCGTGGGCGTTCAGTTGTGATCGCACACGCCTTCGCCGGATGCGGTTTCCGGCGGGGCGGCGATCCGACGCCCTTATATGTACGAGGGCATTCGGATGTGAATACGAAGAAGATGTGATCGACGGGACGTTCAACTCGTCCCGTCATCCCGGATGGTTCCGGTCCGAAGGGGTTATGTACCCCAGACGGCCTACGAATACATCCGCACGAGATGAGGATTCCACCCCTGCGGT